>CAWAUC010000016.1:0-216964 GCA_963785045.1 uncultured delta proteobacterium
ATTCAAAACCGCTTTAAATCCATTCTAAAGAAAATAAGGCCACATATTGGTGCATCTTTTGACATCCCGAGCCTGCACTTGTTAAAGGATTTATCAGACGGGTAATGATGAGAGTTGATTTTGAAAAGGCGCGGCGGCAGCTTGGTCCATTGCTTTCGCTCGTTTCAGGCGGCGCCGCGGTATTTTATCTGCGGAAGGGAGCAGACTATGCTCCGATCACTGTAGGCATTGTGCTTTTGGCATGGTGGTTGACCGCCGTCCTAACTCCTTTCCTCTTCCGGCCGGAAGCGCCGGATCTGTCCTCGAAGGAGCTTGGCAAAAAACGATATCTGGTGATCGGCAGCCGCATGCTGGTGGCCGGCCTTTATCAAAACGCTCTCTTCTTTCTGGTGCCTTTGTGGTTCGTTTCGGCCACGTTCAGGTCCATTAACGTCGCCTTTCCATGCCTTTTGGCCGTGGTCTTCTTTATTGGGCGGCCGTCGTTCAAGGCATTGCGCACTTTGAGCCTGGGAGTCGCCGGCGGCCTGCTCGCAGGCGTGGTTTTTTATTTCGCAGTGCCACTCTTGCCACCCACACCCATTCAATGTGTCGAGTCCGGCATCGGGAGCAAAGTGGCGAATCGACAATTGTTCGATCAAGCGGATCATTTTCCGGCCGGATCCGACCGCGTTTATGCGTGGTTTGCCGTGGTCGCACCGGAACATTATCGGCAAAAGGTATCTTTCATCTGGCAATGCGATGGTAAACGCGTCGGGCGGTCCTTCGATACTGAGATCGTCGGAGGCCGTCCGGCAGGTTTTCGAACATGGGGATATCTTTCTACCCCATGGGCCGGGGAATGGAGTGTCGACCTTGTTACAGATGCCGGCCAACTCATCGCCCGTGAGTACTTCAAGGTGATTGAAGATTCCCTGCAGCAAGCTGCAGGGAATCTTCGACCGTAAGGACGTTTAATCCAATTTTGATATTCGCTCGCTCACCCCGCCGCAAGCGGCGGGGAATGCGCTCGCCGTTGCGGTTCAGGGCAAACCTTAATCTGGGGGACTTTCGGCCACATCTCGATTTTCGATTCTAAATCATCCCAGAGCGAATCACCCGATAGTAACACGCACCATTGCGGGCGCATGGCGGATCGAGCATGAGGGAGCTTGGTGCCACGTATGGTCATCTGTCAACGAAAGATCGGGGGGATGTTCGGGCTGGACAACTCAGCGGTGAACCGCAGAGTCGGGATCTTCAAAACCAAACTTCTGTGAGGCAGAGCACTGCAGCGCCAGTCCAACCAATTAAAGCCAACAATAAAAATGCGACCCTTGAAAACGCCTAATTAAAAACCATAATAAGATGCGACCATGAAAAGACGGTTGCATCCTCAACGAGCTGTGCAAACACCTGGACATTACGCGGCAGAGCGTGACGCAGCACCAGGAGCTGCTGGGGGCAGCGAACCTCGTCGCTTCCCTGAGGTGCGGTTGCGAAAAACTGCACTTCCTCAATCCGGTACCACTGCTGGAGATTTGCAAACGTTGCATTTCCAAGTTCGAAAAGCCGCTTCCGAAGGCGCTTGAAGATTTGAAACGGCGACTGGAGAAAGCGAATGGCGAAATCAACCTTTGTTTACGTGACTTACATCCGCACCACGCTGGAGAAGCTGTGGGTGGCACTGACCGACATGGAGTTCATGAAGCAGTACTGGTTCGGCTGCCACTGCGAAAGCCAGTGGACTGCAGGGTCCAAGTGGAGGAATGTATCCCCCGACGGTCTCATCATGGACTCCGGTGAAATCTTAGAGGCCGAGCCCCCACGACGGATGGTGATCCGCTGGCAGCACCAGAACAAGCCCGAACTTAAGGCCGAAGGCGAGTCGCGCTGCACGATGGAACTGGAACCCACGGGTACGGCGGTCAGGCTCTCGATCACTCACACCATCGAGCGTGAACCATCGAAACTCATCGAAGCAGTGTCGGGAGCCTGGCCGAAGGTCATCTCCAACCTCAAGTCCCTGCTGGAGACTGGCTCCACCGTTCTGCAGGACCCCTACCCCGTTGAGAGCGATAACTCTGGAAAAGAGTAACCATGGCAAAGGACGAGAAGGGGGATGGAACGGACAGGATAAGGCGAGCTATGATAAAGAAGTTCTTATGCCGATGCGCACCCCCGCAGCCGATCCCTCTTTGAACATGTCAAAGCTGCAGCGTTCATTTTACGATCGGCGCCCCATAACGGTCGCCAAGGAATTGCTCGGCCAGCATCTCGTGCGTGTATCGGGCGGTGTTGAACGCATCGGTCGGATCGTGGAGGTGGAGGCCTACCTGGGGCCGCATGACCGCGCGGCGCATTCAGCCAGAGGACTGACCCGGCGGACGCGGGTCATGTACGGCCCGCCGGGCCACGCGTATGTGTACATGATCTACGGCATGTACCATTGCATGAACGTCGTCACCGAAGCCGAAGGCCGCGCGTCCGCTGTGCTGCTGCGTGCGCTCGAGCCGGTGGCAAATATTGATGGCCGTACGAGCGGGCCGGGCTTGCTGTGCAGGGCCATGCACATCGACCGCCGCCTGAACGGGCATGATCTGACCAGTGATGAATTCTACATCGCGGCCGCACCCGTGCCTGAGCCGTTCAAGATCGTTAAAAAACCCCGCATCGGCGTGGACTATGCCGGTCCATGGGCGGAAAAGCTTTTGCGCTTTTACCTTGAAGGCAATCGGTTTGTCTCACGGCCATAAAGAGCTTATGAAGGGGGACGATCCATTGTTAATGCTTTATTTGGGAAAAACCGTGGCCACGCCAGGATAATTGATTTTATTTTGACCCTGACCGAGGCACCTTATAGGTGCACCATGGCACGCGCATGGCAGATATAGTGTGAGGGAGCTCTGTACCACGTATTGTCGCGGAGCAACGATCGCCGGGACATCTTCTTGGATGATGATGACCGCCGGCTGTCTTTAACCGGTTTGGCCGAGGCCGGTGGCCGCTTTGCGCCCGTGGTTTTTGCCTATGTGCTCATGGGGAACCATTATTAATCATCCGATCGGTGCTATGTTCGGGCTGGGCAACTCAGCGGTGAGCCGCAGAGCCGGGATCTTCAAAACCAAACTTACCAAACTTCAGGAAAACAAGGCACTGCAACGCAAATTCAGCCAATTAAAACCAAAAATCGAGACATGATCCCTCATACTCACATGAGTACAAAATAGTGGGGTGCCAAGGTTACAGGGATTGACATAGACATTCCCCATGCCGACCTGGATACACTCCTTTACCGACAGGCAGCCAATCGGTTCAAAGAGGCGAAAAGATCGCATCAGGACAAGGATAGCGCCTGCACTACAACGATCTAAACATATTCAAGAACGTCCTTTAGAATCTGAATAACGCCGGGCAGATGCGGTCAAGCGTCTTTCGGCGGTTCCGGAAAACGGTAAATGGATTGGCGCTTGATCATCCAGCCGGGATATTCCGCGGGCAGTTCGCTGACCTTTTGCAAGCCATCCAGGTCAGCGTCGGATAGCGTCACATCCGATGCGGCGAGGTTATCGGCCAGCTGTTCCGTGGTTTTGGCACCGATGATCACGCTGGTGACCACCGGCTGGTGCAGCAGCCATGCCAAGGCGATCCGGGCCACCGACACATTCCTTTCGCGAGCGATTTCCCGCATCACATCGACGGTGTTGAAGGCGCGTTCCCTGCTCACCGGCGGAAAATCGAAATCAACACGGCGGGCACCTGCCGGCCCCTTGCCTTCGCGGTCGAATTTGCCGGACAGCAGGCCGCCGGCCAGGGGGCTCCAGACCATCAGGCCCAGGTTCTGATCCTGCAAGACCGGCACGATATCCCGCTCGAGATCCCGGCCGGCGATGGTGTAGTAGGCTTGCAAGCTCTCAAAGCGGTAAAGGTTGTATTTATTGGAGATCCACAGCGATTTCATCAATTGCCAAGCGGCCAGATTGGAACAGCCGATGTAGCGGACCTTTCCCGCATGCACCAGGTCGTCCAGGGCCCGAAGGGTCTCTTCCATGGGGGTGACGGCGTCGAACCCGTGAATCTGATACAGATCGATGTAATCGGTCCCCAACCGGGTCAGGCTGTCTTCAACCGCCTGCATGATATGACTGCGCGACAGACCGGTTTGGTTGGGCCCGGGCCCCATGCGGCCGAATACTTTCGTTGCCAGCACCACATCTTTGCGACGATTTCCCAGGGCTTTGCCCAGCATCTTCTCGGATTCTCCTTCGGAGTACACATCGGCCGTATCGATAAAGTTGACCCCCGCTTCGAGCACACGGCCGACAAGGTTGTCCGCTGCGTCCTGGGGCAGTTGACCGATCGCGCTCCAGAATCCTCTGCCGCCGAATGTCATGGTTCCGAAACACAATTCCGAGACGAGCAATCCGGTTCTTCCGAGTCGTTTGTATTTCATCTTTAATGTCCTTCCATGTTCATAGGTGCTGCACAAAAACAGGTGCATCCGTCATCCCGATTCGGCAATGGCCAATAATAATCCCTATCTAAGCTTTTTAAAGAGAACCTATCGTAAAAATGCATCATACAGGGTCCACGGCTGCGTTTTCCCGCGGATTGAAATACCCACGGAGTAAACACAGGATATAGTGAACGTGTAAGGGGACATCCTACGCTCGGTTCTCCGCGGGGGCAAAATTGTGCGAGAGCTGAATCTGGTGCTTTCCCCCTAATAAAGCATTAAAAAAAGACCGCCCCCAAGTACCCCTTGATTGAGATGACACGTCGCTATTCCAGGCTGACCGACATCACCCGCAAAGAGGAGTACCTCGAAAAGTGGGCCTTTACCACCCAATCCACAAGGAAAGCGTTGGTAATTAAATTACTTGACACACACATCAGATGAGTATAATAGCTTAAGCGCTCGGTGATTTCGCACATGAGAAAGCTGTAAAAGTCCTCTCGTTGATGTGCTGCCGCATGCCCTGCGATTAGGCTCGATGGCCCAGGTTCAAAGAGAAAGAAACAGACTCAAAACCCTAACATTTAAGGAGGTTGTGGAATGCAAATGAATTCGGTTGACCCAAAGTCTCACAAATCCTTTTTCCTGCTCCTAACGTTAGCCGCATTTCTCTGTACGATTCTGATGACAGGGCAGCAGGCCGTATCTGCAGAGAACACGAAAGTTTTGAGACTTCTGACCTGGAGCAGTTATGCAAAAGAAGATTTGATGAAGAAGTTTGAAGCCGAGACAGGCATCAAGGTCGAAGCAACCTTCAGCAACAATGAGGAGATAATCTCCAAGCTGAGGGCTACGAGAGGCGGCGATTTCGACTTGGCCCAACCCAGTGTAGACCGGATATCGGCGGCTGTGAAAAGCCACGGCATCTATCAGGCGATTGACTATACAAAAGTGGACATCTCCCAAATCGTTCCGAGTATCCTGGATGCGGCCAAAAAGAACACCTTGGTCAATGGCAAATCCTACGCGGTGCCGTTCACGGTTGGGACCACCGGTCTTGTGGTGAATAAAAAATTTGCGCCCAATGCATCCGATTTCAAAGACCTGCTGAAAACCGAGTATACCGGCAAGGTTGCCTACAAAATGAAACGGCCGGTTCTGCTTGCAATGGGTTATTCGTTTGGCTACGACCCGTTTGCGCTTTACAACGACAGAGCGGCCTATCAGAAGTTCCTCGATGTCATGGAGCAAAAGTTTATTGCAGGAAAACCCGTCGTAAAATTTTACATCGACAACGCCGACGTCCTGTTTGAAGCATTTCGTAAAAATGAGATCTACCTGGCGGTCGAGAGCGAGAGAGTCGGTTGGAAACTCCATGCTGAAAATCCCGACATCGATTATGTGGTTCCCGCAAGCGGGGCCATGGCCTGGATGGATACATTCGTGATACCGGCCCGATCTGAGAACGTAGAAGGAGCGTACAAATACATCAATTTCATTATGCGTCCGGAGAATGCAGCCGCGTACACCAACAGTTCCCGCTACAAAACGGCATCCATAGGGGCGGGAAAGTACGTCACGCCCGAAGTCGCTGCCGACTTCAACAGGAGCCTTCCTGATGATGCCTGGGGAAAAATGCACTGGTACCCCACCGTTCCTCCGGGATTGGAAGAGATGGAAGGGAAAATTTTCGATAAGATCAAGGCATCGAATTAACGGCCACTGTGCGCCCTGGCCGAACCCAGGGCGCATTTATTTTCAAATTATCACCTACTCGGGCACTGTCTTGAAAACAATTGCCGGCGCCATGCCGGCATACCTCGCAACCCTGTACCTGGGCGCATCCGATCGCAGCTCGATATTCTTCATTATTTCAGAGGCCTTGCTTTGCAACGACGACCACCACTATTTTTCCAATTTTTACGGTATCCACAATGAGCGTCAAATTTGTGAATAAAGGAGACCGCCGCTTCCCGATAGGGTTAATTAAAAACTGAAAGGGATTGAATCGTGGATCGGACCATTGATCTTTCGGTCGATAATATCAGCAAGACATTCGGCGACTTTACAGCGGTCGACAACGTCTCATTTGATGTGGAAGACGGAAAATTTTTTTCAATTCTAGGCCCTTCCGGATGTGGCAAAACGACCCTGTTGAGGATGATTGCAGGGTTTCACGAACCGAGTTCCGGCACCATCAAAATTGGTGGCAAAAAGATGGCCCGCGTGGAACCCAACAAAAGGCCCGTCAGTCTTATTTTTCAAAACCTGGCTCTCTTTCCGATGATGGATGTCAAAGAGAACGTAGCCTTTGGTTTAAAGAGGCGAGGCGAAAGAGGCAAGGCGGTTTACCTGAAGGTCGAAGAAATGCTTGCGCGGGTTGGTCTGGCCGGCTTTGGGAAGCGAAAAATCGAGCAGCTTTCAGGAGGGCAAAAGCAACGGGTGGCAATCGCCCGCAGTCTGATTCTAAACCCAACGGTACTCCTGCTTGACGAACCGTTGGGCGCCCTTGACCTGAAACTGCGCGAGCACATGAAAGTGGAACTGAAAAAGCTCCAGGCACAAGTCGGCACAACGTTTGTCTATATCACCCATGACCAGTCCGAAGCGATGGTGATGTCGGACTACGTTGCGGTGATGAACCAAGGCAGATTCGAGCAGGTGGACACCCCTCAAAATCTTTACCGAAACCCGGCGACCTCATTCGTGGCACAATTCGTAGGTGAAAACAACCAATTTGCCGGGGTTTATAAAACATCGCAGGAAAAATCTTTTATTGAAACCGAAGAACGCATTCGATTCTGGACGAAACCGAATAACGGTATCGAGGGCCATAAACGGGTCGAAATGTACATTCGGCCGGAGGCCATCATGATCAACCCCCCCGAGGATGACGGGTTCAACCGGATTGCCGCCACTGTCAAAGCAATTCTGTTCGACGGCGGAAACAGCCGGCTCCTGGTCTCCATTGCCGAGTCCAAAAAGGAGCTATTGGTTTCGCTTCCACAGAATGGACAATACGACACCATCAAGGTCAAGGATAACATCCATATCGGCTGGGACCCTTCTGGTTCTGTTTGCTTCGAGGAAACAGGAGTGAAAACGTATGAAGAACTCGAATGACAAAAAGCTGCGGTGGCATTTTTTTGTTTTTTTTATCCCAGTGTTTTTGTGGATTCTTCTGATGTTTATTCTGCCTCAGGGCGAGCTGTTGCGTCTTTCCTTTCTGGTTTCCGACTTTACCAAGGAAGAAATTGTCAAAAAGTTTTCTTTCGAAAATTACTACAACTTTTTCTCCGAACCCATCTACTGGCGAACGTTTGTGCGTACGGCTATCTTTTCGATCCTGATTACGTTGATCGATCTGATCGTCGCGCTGCCGGTCGCTTTTTTCATCACCAAGGTTGTTGGGTTGAAGTATAAAGGCCTGATCCTGATTTTGACGATGCTCCCTTTTTGGGTCAGCGGCTTGATCCGAATTTACGGCTGGATAACCTTTCTAAGGGAAAGCGGCGTATTAAACACGACCTTGATGAGTCTCGGGCTGCTGGATTCCCCCTTGCCCATGGTATACAACGATTTTTCCATGATTTTGTGCCTGTCTTACACAACCGTCCTGTATATGATCGTACCCATCATCGGGGTAATGGACAGCCTGGATGATTCCTATATCGAGGCCGCCTATGACCTGGGCGCAAAAAAGACCATCGTCTGGACAAAGATTATCATCCCCCACTGCGTGCCCGGTATTGTCTCGGGATCCATTGTCGTTTTCATGTACGCGATGGGCAGCTATATGACCCCGAAACTGGTTGGGGGAAAAAACTCCCTTTGGTTCACGGAACAGATTTACGATAAATTTATCCAATCGGACAATTGGAACCAGGGGGCGGCATTCGGGTTAATACTCCTGGTTCTATCGTCAGTGGTGATCGGCCTCGCCTTGAAATTTTCCAAACAGAAATTCGATGCGGTGGTGGCAAAATGATTAGAACTCTGCCGAACTCAAAATCGTATTCGCTTGGTTACAAGCTACTGATCGGCTACTACCTTCTGATGATGTTCGCTCCGATCCTGGTGGTGTGCGTTCTTGCCTTTAACAACTCTGTTTTTACCTCCCTGCCATGGAAAGGCTTCACGCTCGACTGGTTCATTGGGAACGGGCCGGAAAAGATAGGTTTTTTTAACGACACGCGAAATGTCAACGGGGTGGTCATTTCATTTTACACGGCCATTTTCGTTACCATCCTGACACTTGTCATCGGTACCCTGGCAGCTTTTCTTTTTGAACAGGAAGAATTTACAGGAAAAAAGTATCTTTATTTTTTGCTGATCGGCCCGCTGGTGGTTCCCGGAGTGATCATCGGGATTTCCATTCTTTCATTTTCGAACACCCTTGGGAGCTTTGTCGAAACCCATACAGGCCTCTACCTGAGTATTTTCGCTCCGGGTTTCTGGTTGGTAATTCTTGGCCAGTCCACCTACATTACTCCTTATGTCGCCCTGGTGGTGATGGCCAGGTTGAAAAAGTTCGACCGGACACTGGAGGAGGCCGCATACAACCTGGGTGCCAACCGTTTCGAAGTCGTGTGGCACATCACCCTGAAGTTCCTCAAGCCCGCCTTGGCAGCGGGCGGCGCGGTCGCGTTCGTGCTCTCATTCGACAATTTCAACACGACCCTGTTCCTGGTGGGCTCGCAACCGACCATGCCCATCACGCTGTTCACCCAGGTACGGGACGGGAGCACCCCGGTGGTCAACGCGATCTCGGTGCTGATCGTCACCGTTGTCTGTCTGGTCGCAGTGGCGAATTTGATCGTTTCCCATCGGAAATACACGCGTGCCTAATCCTCCGCGTTCTCACAAGGACTGCTGGACTTAGAGCATGCGCTTACGGTACCTGGTATGGTCGAAGGCCTCATTTCACATATCCAAAGATTCTCGATCCACGACGGCCCCGGAATTCGCACCACCGTCTTCCTGAAAGGCTGCCCGCTCGGGTGTGCGTGGTGCAGCAATCCGGAAACCGTATCTCCAAAGCCCGAGATACTGTTTTCCAAAAACCTATGCATGCACTGCGGACTTTGCCGGGAAGTCTGCCCCACCGGCGCGATCGAGGCCGTAAGGGGCGATTCAGATCCTGGAACCCGCGCACTGTGTCGTGGCTGCGGCGAGTGCGCCACGACGTGCCCCGCCAGAGCCCTGCAGCTCAGCGGGAAAGTGATGTCGGCGCAGGCGGTCATGGAACAGGTGGAAAAAGATGTCGTTTTTTACAGACGTTCCGGCGGTGGCTTGACAATGTCGGGAGGAGAGCCTTTCCTGCAGCCGGACTTTCTCAATGCCGTCTTCAAACGGTGTGCCGCCAAGGGTATCCACACGGCTGTCGACACCAGCGGATACGCCCCATGGACCGCCATAGAGCGCTCGATCGATCTCATAGATCTCTTTCTGTTTGATGTGAAGCACATGGACCCCGCCGCTCACCGGCGGGGGACCACCGTCTCCAATGAATTGATTCTGCAAAACCTGAAAAGTCTGCTCAAATTGAATAAGAACGTGATGCTGAGGCTTCCGCTGATACCCGGCTTCAACGACACAGAAGATAACCTCGAACAGCTGGGGGTGTTTGCCGGGCAGGCCGGTGTAAAGGAGATCCGAATACTGCCCTATCACAACTATGGCAGAGGAAAATACGAAAAGATCGGAAAAAAGTACCAGCTCGACCGATTGACAGCGATGGACGAAGATGATGCCAGGCAGGCGCAGAGAATATTGGGCAAATATGTCCAAAACGTCTCGATCGGCGGCTGACAAGACAGGAAGGGGACAAGGATGGACGCAGAACTGAAAAATTTCACCCCCGCGACACGGAGGGTATTGGATCTTAAAAACGAGGTGCTGAACGCAATTCCGGAAATCTGCATCGAGAGGGCCAGGATCATCACCGAGTCCGACCGAAGACATAG
This sequence comes from uncultured delta proteobacterium, assembly GCA_963785045.1. GTDB lineage: Bacteria > Desulfobacterota > Desulfobacteria > Desulfobacterales > SpSt-501 > SpSt-501. Next base: position 10,399 of record CAWAUC010000016.1, read on the forward strand.
CGTTCTGCCCCCCGCAATGAAAAGGGCCCACGCACTCGAGGACATTCTCGACAGCATGAGCCTGTTTATCGGTTCCCGGGAGCTGATCGTCGGCAATCAGGCCCGGAAGCTGAGGGCTGCACCGCTGTTCCCCGAGTTTTCCGTGGGCTGGTTGGAGACGGAGCTGGATACGCTCGGAAGCCGGCCGGCCGACACGTTCCGGGTGGATGAAGCCGAGAAGGCAGAGATAAGGGAAATACTCGCCTACTGGAAGGGAAGAAACCACGAAGAGCGGATCGAGGCTTTGATGCCGGACAGCTACCGGCAGGCCGAGGCGCTGGGCGTGTTGATGGGCATTCACATCCGCGTGGGGGGCCATGGCCACATCTCCCTCAGCCACGAAAAGGTGCTGAAAAGGGGCTTTTTGGATATCGCCCGGGAGGCAACCGAGAGGATGGCGGCCCTGGACACCCTCCGTGCCGACAGTGTCGCCAAAAAAGCGTTCTACCTGGGTGTCATCAAAGTGTGCCATGCGATTGTCGGGTTTGCCAACCGCTATGCCGACTTGGCCGAAAACATGGCGGTCGGCGAACCGGATGAAAATCGAAAAAAAGAGCTTTTGAAAATTGCAGACGTCTGCCGCCGGGTGCCGGCCAACCCCCCCAGGACCTTTCACGAAGCGGTCCAGACCTCCTGGTTCATTCAGTTGGTGCTGCAAATCGAAAGCAACGGTCACTCGATATCCTTCGGACGCTTCGATCAGTACATGTACCCTTTTTACAAGAGCGACCGAGAGGCCGGCCGGATCACCGCAAAAGAGGCCCAGGAACTGATCGGCTGCCTTTTCGTGAAACTGAAGTCCATCATCAAGGTCCGGCCGTGGGACCATGCGAAATACGCTACCGGCTATCCCATGTACCAGAACATGACCATCGGCGGCCTGAACCGGCACGGCGATGACGCCGTCAATGACATCTCATATCTGTGCATCAATGCCATGGAAAATGTCCGGTTTCCGGAGCCGAACCTGGTGTCGAGATACGGCAAGAAAACCAGCGACGACTATTTGAAAAAATGCGTGGACAGTTTCAGCCTCGGGTTTGGAATGCCCGCCATGATCAATGACGACATCATCGTCCCGGCCCTGTTGAACCGCGGCGTGGCCGAACAGGATGCTCTCGACTATGCAGCGGTGGGTTGCATCGAGGTGTCGATCCCCGGCAAGTGGGGCTACAGGTGCTACGGCATGACCTTCACCAATTTTGTAAAACAGCTGGAATTCACCCTGCGAGGGGCCAAAGATCCCAAAGTCGCCATCGATTTCATCACGCCTGGCAAAAGCCTGGCCGAGTGCACCCGCTTCGAGGAGGTCATGGCCGAGTGGGACCGTCAGAACACCGTCTTTACCACCCTGGCCGTAGAGCACGACATCCTGGTGGACGAGTGCAAAAAAGAGATACCGGAGATACTCTTTGCCATTTTGGTCGACGACTGCATGGAAAGGGGCCGGCCCATTTTGGAAGGCGGCGCCGTGTATGACATGAACAGCGGCGTTCAGATCGGCCTTTCCAGCGTGGCAAATTCACTGGCCGCCATCAAGAAAATGGTGTTTGAGGAGAAAAAGTTCACTGGCGTCGAGATCCTGAAAGCAATGGATGAGAACTTCGAGGGGCAAGGCGGTGAAATAATGCGCCAGATGCTTCTCAACAAAGTACCCAAATACGGCAACGACGACGACTACGTGGATCGTATCGCGGTAGACGCATATGAATCCTACATGAACGCCGTGGAAAAGCACAAAAACGCCAGGTTGGGCAAAGGCCCGATCGGATGTGGCTACTATGCCAGCACCGTCACCGTTTCGTGCAACATCGGGGCCGGGGCCGACGTGGGCGCGACACCCGACGGCAGGAAAGCCGGTGAGCCGGTGGCCGAAGGGGCGTCCCCCCATTCCGGCACGGATCTTCTTGGACCGACAGCTGTCATAAAATCGGTCACAAAGCTGCCTACGATTCGCGTTACCGGCGGACAGTTGTTGAATCTCAAATTCTCTCCGAATGCCGTCCGGAATGAAAAGGACAAGCAAAAATTGGTTGACCTGCTAAGGGCATTTTCGGACCTGGGCGGCTGGCATCTCCAATTCAACTTTATCAACCGCGATACCTTGAAGGCAGCCCAAACTGCACCTGAAAAGTACAAAGATCTCATGATCAGAGTCGCCGGCTATTGCGCCCTCTTTACTGATCTGGACATTGACCTGCAGAATGAAATTATCAGGAGAACCGAACATCAATCAATCGGCTGAAGACGCTATTCCGTATTTTGGCACCGAACGCGGATGACCGATAAGAAACCTGAGTTGAGATTCAGCTGAAAGGTGGAATGAAAAAATGAAAACCATCACGGAGCCGGCCAGGGAGATTCCGGTGTTGGCCGAAACCGATGTGCTCGTGGTTGGAAGTGGCCCTGGCGGCCTATCTGCAGCCATCGCATCTGCAAGGGAAGGCGTCGACACGATGCTGCTGGACCGTTATGGCTGTTTCGGCGGAGTCCTGAGCCAGGTCGGTGTCGAGGGTATCGCCTGGTACAGGCATGAACAAACCGTCGAGTCCAACGGAATCGGCAATGAATTCGAAGTGCGCGCCAAAGAGATCGGCGGCAGTTGCAGGGAGACCCAATCGGACAGCGAAGCACTCGATGCCGAGATGTTCAAGATTGTGGCCGACAAAATGGTCTTGGAGGCGGGCGTGCATCCGCTGTTGCATGCGATGGCCGTGGACGTGATCATGGAAGGCAATGTCGTCAAAGGTGTCGTCACGGAAAGCAAGTCAGGCCGTCAGGCAATCCTGGCCAGACGAACCATTGACGCGACCGGGGATGCCGATATCGCCGCGAGAGCCGGGGCCCCTTACTACAAGGCGCCAAAAGAGCAATTGATGATTGTGACGGTTATGTTCGCCTGCCGGGGGGTTAACCGGGATGTTTTTCAACAATACGTCCAAGAGGAGTTGAAGCCAAGCTACGCTGACTGGGCGGGTGGGAGGTGGGATCAACGCACTTCAGGAAAAGAAGCAAAAATGTTCAGCCCGTATTTGGAAGACCCCTTCAAGAGGGCTGTCAAAGACGGGTTGATTTCACTTGACGAAAACATATCGATCGGTGGGACCTGGAGTACCCTCTCACCCGAGGGGGATGCCACCCAACTCAACATGGTTCACGTACGAGGAAGGGACTGTACCGATGTATGGGACCTGACCAGGTCTGAAATGGAGGGGCGGGATGCCGTTCTCAAAGCAATCGCAGCCCTGAATAGCTACGTTCCCGGATTCGAGAATGCGCGGTTGAGAAACCTTGGCATGACATTGGGGACAAGAGAGTCCCGCAAGATAATGGGCCGCTACAGTTTAACGGAGCACGATGTGATGAACCAGGCCCAGTTTGATGATACCATCGGAATCTTCCCCGAATTTATCGATGGATGCGGTATTATCATTCTGCCTACAACGGGACGTTATTTTCAGGTTCCTTTCGGGTGTATGGTTCCCCAGAAAGTAGAAAATTTGCTGGTAGTGGGGCGCGCCGTCTCGGGAGACCGGGTTGCCCATTGCGCTTTTCGCAACATGATGTGCTGCACCGTTACAGGGCAAGGTGCCGGTACTGCCGCTGCAGTGTCATTGAAGCACGGGGTGCCGTCGGGCCAAGTCAGCGTCGAAGACGTTCAGAACATTTTGAAAAGCAGGGGCGTGCGAATTAAATAATTATTGTGAAATCAAACCAGCGGAAGGAAACTATGGCTATTCCAATCAAAAAGATAACCGCCACCCAAGCAGTTGTAGAAAGCCTTAAAAACCGGATCCGGGATGGCGAATTCAAGCCAGGGGATCAATTTCCCAGTGAGCAACTGCTGCTGAAGGAATACGACGTCAGCCGTCTTACCTTGCGCGAAGCGCTGGCAAACCTGTCCGGACTGGGCATTATCGAAGTTCGGCATGGAAAAGGGGCCGTTGTACAGGCAAAAATCAGCGTCCCCGCGCTGGAAAACGTGTTGATCCCTATGTTTCCGATGCACGATGCCAACCGCATGAGTGATCTTGTGGAGGCCCGCAGTTTAATCGAGTCGGAAATTGCTGCAAAAGTCGCGACAATACGAACGGATCAACAAATCGCAGAATTGATGGTCTTGCTCGAACACGATGACCGGCTTGGCCAGAGCGCCGAACTCTATGCCGACAGAGATGACGCATTTCATCTGACCCTGGCGAACATGTCCGGGAATCATTTTTTTTATGCCATGTACATGGCGCTCCACAGACAAATCAGGACGTTTTTGATCAAATACGCCCGAAGTATAGCCGATCGGGAAGAGGCTTTGAACCGCCACAAGCCAATATTGGATGCGATTGTCAATCAGGAGGTTGAGCAGGCGAGGCATCTGGCCAGAGAGCATGCCAGCATCTGCGCATCCTATATCAATGAATTTGGGGGAGTGACCTTCAAACCAAGTAATGATCTTGATCTTTTGGGTAATGCTTAAAAAGCAGACATCGGTTTTGAAAGAGATCAGAGAACAATCGGACCGGCAGGATTTCCTCAGCCGGCTGGGTCACATTCTCCGAGAGACACGGCCCCCCTGTTACGCCTGGGCACTCATGCCGAACCAGTTCCATTTAAGTCCGCTTCGAGCGAACTGGTCGCGTCGATGGTGGAGTTGGATCGTTTTGAGTTCTGCAGGCATGGGGTCATTTTAGGCAAGCATCAAAAGGACTGGCAGGATGTCGACAAGCTGCCGGGGATCTTCGGCAAGCGGGTTGGCGAGGCGCGCCGGAATTCCCGCGACTGTGTTGAGGATGGCATCAAACTGGACCGGCGCACGGATCATATTGGCGGGGGTCTTATCCGCGGCTGCGGGGGGTGGCAGGCGGTAAAAACCATGCTACGGCTTCGAATGCATGCCAAGGGCGATGAGCGCATCCTGGAGGAAAGCGATTTCGTGTTGCAGGTTTTAAAGGAACACAACGAGCAGCTGGAAAAGCGCTCCCGGATGAGGCTGGGTGGTGTGGATGTTCAGAGGGCAGCGGCCCGGGTGGAGGAAATTTTTGGTTTGAGTTTCTCCGAGCTATCCCAGGGCAGCCGCCTGCGCTCAGTGGTGAGGGCCGAAAGCGTGCTGTGTTATTGGGCGGTCAGGCAACTGGGAAAGAGTGGTGCGCAGGCGGCGCGCTGGTTGGGCATCGGCCAGCCGGCAGTCCGGCGCTCGGTTCTCCGCGGGGGCAAAATTGTGCGAGAGCTGAATCTGGTGCTTTCCCCTTAACAAAGCATTAAAAAAAACCTTCCCAGGTACTGAGCAAGTCTCCTTTATACTCAATATCCAGTCATTGACAAAACGTACGCAATGCCGTACTGTTTGGGCATTATAAACCATAACCAAATAGAATTAGGGTAAATTATGCCCACCTTGACAGCAAGCGAAGCGCGATCGAAGCTTTATCGTCTTATTGATCAAGCGGCGTCGAGCCATGAACCCATTGTCATAACCGGCAAACGTGGGAGTGCAGTCCTTATTTCAGAGGACGACTGGCGGTCCATACAGGAGACTCTTTATCTCCTGAATATCCCAGGAATGCGCGAATCGATACGAGAAGGGTTGGCTACCCCCATAGAAGAGTGCACTGAGGATGTCGATTGGTAATGTGGCGGGTCGTTTTTGCCAAACAGGCTCTAAAGGACGCAAAAAAACTATCATCTGCGGGTTTGCGGCAAAAAGGCGAGGCACTGCTTGATATCCTGCGGGAAAATCCATACCAGACCCCACCCCCCTTTGAAAAGTTGTTAGGCGATTTGGCAGGCGCCTATTCACGCCGAATCAACATACAACATCGACTGGTCTACCAAATTTTAGATGAAGCAAATGTTGTGAAAGTTCTTCGTATGTGGACTCATTATGAATAGCAGGGCCTAACATCTCTTCGAGCGAGCCGTAAAAAAAGCTGAACAAGGTCCAGCTTTTCAACGGCTTATTTCAGAATTTTCCCTAAAAAGTCCTTCGTGCGCTGACTCTTGGGGTTCTTGAAAAACTCATCCCCGCTGCCGCGCTCCACGATCCGGCCCGCATCCATATAGTTGCGCACCATGGCACGCGCATGGCGGATCGAGTATGAGGGAGCGCTGTACCACGTATTATCGCGGGGCAACGAGCGGCGGGACATCTTCTTGGACGATGGTGACCGCCGGCTGTTTTTGGTACCCTTAAAAAAAGACCTTCCCCAAGTACCCGCTCGCAGGCAGCACTCGATCTCACGCAGACTTTCCCGGAAAGTCGGTTGTGCAAAGGCCATGCACAGAAACTGATCGTAGCAAGAAAATGAGCGCATGCGGTATTGCCTTGATACCGGTTGGCACATTTTCGAAAGGCGTGCTGAGGAAGAAATTCCATCAGGTGAGCGAATATAATTTGTCCCTGGGGCATGCCGGGGTCTCCTTCCCCAGAAATAGCCGTGCGGAAGGATTGCCAGGGGAGTTGGCCGACTAATTCGTCATAATATGGAGAAATAGCTGCCAGAATAGGACGATCAGGAATACGGCGATCATAGCGGGGATGAAGGTTATCGTGTGGATGTGCAGGAGGCTGGAATAGAAGTTATGAAATACGAGGAGAACCACTATCCCAAAGCAGGTGAGAAGGAACTTTGCGGTCATAAATGGCCAGGCTCCCAAGTTCAGGAAGTAGGCCATGAAGGGGTTCTTTTCAACTGCGCCGAGATCTATCAGGTGGAGCGTGAAAAGGCCATCGGAGATGTTGAGGATCAGCAGTAGGATGATAAAGAACAGAAGCCGGGGGCGGTATTGATCCACATAAATGAACTTGTTTTTATCGCCCTTCCTGCGGGTGGACATTCGGCGACCGCCCAGCAGCAAAAATTTCAGACGCGGCCTTCTGTGCGAACGCCTCTCCTCACTTTGCCGCCTGTCGATATTTTTCTCCGGTTTTTCCATAAATCGAACCAAAAGCAACTCACTTTGTAGGTTGACGGTTTGCGCACCTGCAGCCAGACCGTTACATCATGCAAAGGGATCTCGGCGCTTGTCTCATCCATGCCCTTGAGATCCGGCTCTTAGAATCCACAATCGGTTACGACCAATAGTAAGTTCTCTTGGTCTGTTTCGGAATAATCTTCAAAAACTCCGGCATAATCTCACGGCATTTAAAGAACCCTGCAGCAAGCTGCAGGGGATCTTCGGCCGTAAGGACTTTTAATCTGATTTTGATATTCGCTCGCTAACCCCGCCGCAAGCGGCGGGGAATGCGCTCGCTGTTGCGGTTCAAAAATCGGTCGACAGTGCCCTTCCCATAATATCGGCTGAAAAGGATTGGGCCTTTAGAGGCTAGCGGGGAAAACATGTGTCACGTCTTGCTTTCGATGAGTTTTCGGGTTGGGGAACGGAACAGGCTTGGGGTGGCGCATGAAACGCGGTGAAATACGCTGGTATAAGTTCCTGCCGCCTGATGGGAAGCGGCCGATTCTTATCCTGACACGAGATTCCGTTTTGCCCTCAACATACGAGATAGTGTCCATCTAGAAAGGGTGGATTTCGGTTCAGGCCAAGACCGCAGCGATTTCGCAACCGCAGGCATAGTGAGACTACGCCGAGGATTGCGAAGAGCGAGAACGCCGGCATGGGCCGAAAGGCGCCGTTTATGGATGGGCACGAGATAGGATCGGCCAACCATCTCTTCGAGCGAGCCGCAAAAAAGGCTACAAGGTCCAGCTTTTCAACGGCTCATTTCAGAATTTGCCCTAAAAAGTCCTTCGTCCGCTGACTCTTGGGGTTCTTGAAAAAATCATCCCCGCTGCCGCGCTCCACGATCCGGCCCGCATCCATGAAGATGATCTCATCGGCCACCTCGCGGGCGAACCCCATTTCGTGGGTCACCACCAGCATGGTCATGCCGTCTTTGGCGAGCCCGATCATGACTTCGAGCACCTCCTGGATCATCTCCGGGTCCAGGGCCGAGGTCGGCTCGTCAAACATCATGCACTCGGGCTCCATGGCGAGAGCCCGGGCGATGGCCACGCGCTGCTGCTGCCCGCCCGAGAGGTTGGCCGGGTAGGCCGCAGCCTTGTCCGGAATGCCCACGCGCTCCAAGAGCGCCATGGCTTTTTTCTCGGCCACCGGACGCGGCTGCTTCTTGACCTTCATGGGGGCCAGCGTGATGTTGCGCATCACGGTCAGGTGCGGATACAGCTCGAAGCGCTGGAAGACCATCCCGATCTTCTCGCGCAGCTTGTAAAGGTTGGTCCTGGGGTCGCTTAGCGAGACCCCATCGACGACGATCTCCCCCTTCTGGTAGGCCTCCAGCCCATTGACGCAGCGCAGCAGGGTGCTTTTCCCGGAGCCGCTCGGCCCGCAGATCACCACCTTCTGCCCTCGCTCGACTACCTCGTCGATCTCAGAGAGAACCTGAAAATCTCCAAACCACTTGCTGACGTTTTTGATTTCGATCATGGGCTCACAGCACCTTGGCTTTGCGGCTCTTCGCCTCGTAGTGCAGGCTGATCCGGGAACCGACGAAGCAGATCACGAAAAACAGAACCGCCACAAAACTGTAAAGTTGTATCGATCGCACCTCGATGCCGTCGACGATGGTGGTGCGGCGCACCACCTCCTGCAGCCCGATCACGTAGGCGAGGCTTGTGTCCTGGAACGTGATGATGCTCTGGGTGATCAGGCTGGGCAGCATGCGGCGGAAGGCGATCGGCACCAGGATGTAGGCCGCCGTCTGGCGATAGGTGAGACCGGTGGAGTAGGCGGCGCTCACGAGATCCCGGCTGATGGTTTGAAATCCGGCGCGGAAGATTTCCCCGAAATAGGTGGCCTCGAAGACGACAAACGATACGGCCGCGGATATGAACGGATCCATCGACCGGCCGGTAAAAATGGGCAGGATGAAATAAACCCAGAAGATCACCAGGATCAGGGGGATGTTGCGCAGGAAGTTCACATACACGGTGACCGGGTGGTAGACCCAGGGCCGCTTGGATATGCGTCCGAGCCCCACCAGCGCCCCCAGGAAGAGTCCCCCCGCCAGTGCGAGAACGGCCAGTTGAACGTTGGTGAGGAACCCGCCGAGGAGGTAGGGCAGGTTGTCGAAAACGGCGTCAAACATATGGCTATCGGGCCATCAGCCCGGGAATGCGGTACTTGGCCTCGATGAGGTTCATCAGCTTGACCACGGTCATACCGAGCACAAGGTAGATCGCCATGGCGCCGGTGGTGGCCTCCAGCCCGTGGAAGGTCTGCTCGTCTATCTTGTAGCTCATGAAGGTGGTCTCGGCCACGCCGATGGTCATGGCGACCGCCGAGTTCTTGAAGATGGTCAGAAACTCGGTGGTGAGGGGCGGGATGATGAGCCGCAGGGCGTGGGGGACGATGACGTACCAGTACATCTGCACGGGGGTCATGCCGGTGGACAGAACGGCGTCATACTGGCCGTGGCCGATGGAGGCGAAACCGGCGCGGACGTGCTCGGCCACCCGCGAGGCCGTGTAGAGCCCCAGCGCGACGATGGCGACATAGTAATTAAGGCCCGAGATGGAGTTGATCTTGAACAGCAGCGTCTTGCCGAACAGCATGGGGCCTGCGTAAAACCAGAAGAACAGCTGGACCAGGAAGGGGACGTTGCGGAAAACCTCCACGTACAGGGCGCCGATGAAGCGCAGGGGCCACCACGTGGAGGCCCGCAAGGTCCCGAAAAGCAGGCCCAGAATGAAGGCGATGATCCAGGCCATGGCCCCCAACTGGATCGTCATCCAGAGGCCCTGAAGCAGCCATCCGCCGTAAGGTTGGCGCCAGAGGACGCCCCAGTCGAATTTGTAAGCGAGCATGCGCGAGGACTCACCCAGATAGGGTCCAATGGTTCGAGGGTTCAAGGGTTCAAGTGAAGGCAAGTTCGGTCGTTTTTACCCTCGGCCCCTTGACCCCTTGAACCCTTTTCATCTTACCTATTTCTTCTTCAACCAGCCCGCGTCCATGGGGTAAACGATGATGGTCAGATAGTCCTTGTACGCCTGAGACATGGGGATCGGGACGAGCCCCTTCGGTCCCATCCATTTGTCATAGAGTTGGTAGAATTTGCCGGTCTTGATGGCCCACAGAATGGTGTTGTTGACGAAGTCCCGGAAATCCGAGTCGTTTTCGCGCATCATATAGCCGTAAGGTTCGTAGGCAATCGCGAAGTCCACCGTGCGCCAGGCATTCGGGTTCTCGTCCTTCATGCGCAGGCCTTCGAGCAGGCTGCGGTCAGTCGCGTAGGCATCGATCTTGCCGGTCTTGAGCGCCAGAAACCCCTGGGCGTGGCCTTCGGTGGTCACGATCTCCTTGGGTTTGTATTCGCCGGCGGCCGCCTGGTCCTCGATGGCCTTCAGGTTGGTGGTGCCGCGGGCCCCTCCGAGACGCATTCCGTTCAGATCCTGCTTGGTCTTGATGGGGCTGTCCTTGGGCACCAGGAAGGTGGTTTCGGAAACGAAGAATATCAGGCTGAAATCCACCACGTCCTCGCGCTCCTGGGTGTACGTGGTGGAGCCCATTTCAACATCCACCGTCCCGTTCGCGACCATGGGGATGCGCGTCTTGGTGGTGATGGTGACAGGCTCGATTTCGATTTTCTTGCCAAAGTAGGTGGAGAGGTTCTCCGCCAGGAGGCTCGCCATGTCCACGGAAAAGCCCACCTGCTTGCCCACCTTGGGGTCGATGAAGGCAAAGGGAATCGAATCCTCGCGGAACCCGACCTTGATCTTTCCGGTTTTTTCGATCTTGTCCATGGTCTCCCCGGCGCGAGCCGGAGCGACGCTCAGGGCCAGGAAGCACACAGCCATTATGCCGAAAATCCACAGGCACTTTTTCTTCATGCTCACATCCTCCTTTTTGCTGTTAGGTGTTCGGATAACACGCTCGGGCGGAATCGCCTCGGGGCAGTGGCCTCAAAGGGTGAACAGGAGCAGAGATGGCGCACAACGTCTGTGAACATAGCTTGTGTCCATCCATAAACGGCGTCTTTCGGTCCATGCCGGCGTTCTCGCTCTTCGCAATCCTCGGCGTAGTCCCACTACGCCTGCGGTTGCGAAATCGCTGCGGCCTTGGCCTGAACCGAAATCCACCATCTCTGGATGGGCACTAGCTTGCAATAGAATGGATGCAATCGATAGTCAAGCTGGAACTTGTGTGGGGTCCGGCTGGGCGTGTGCTCCCAAATTTGTGCTTGTCAATTCCGAAAGGCCGATAGTATAGTGGCCATACCGCACTGGCGTTGGGCTCAACGCCTGTACGGCATTTCGAGACAACGGCCCCCGCGTGGTGGGAGACCCGCGCGTTGGGCACAGGTGACACCCATGGCCGAGGTCGAACGCCCCATCATCAAACGCTCCCTGCATTCCTGGGTGTTTGACGGCAACCTCGGCTGGCAGCTCACCCTGTTGGGCGTGATCGCCGTCGCCGTGTTCACCCGGGTTTTGCCGCTCGAGATGCAGAAGCGCATCGTCAACCAGGCCATCACCCTGCGCAAGGTGGACCTGCTGCTGCTTTACTGCGGGTATTACCTGGCGGCGGTGCTCCTCTCCAGCGCCTGCAAGTACGCGATCAACATCCTGGAGACCCTCATTTCCCAACGGGTTCTCGCCCGGATGCGCGCCGCGCTCTACGCTCACATCATCACGCTCCCCCTCGCCTTCTTCCGCAACACCCAGCCGGGCACCGTCGTCAATGCCATCGTGAACGAACTGGTGGTTCCCTCCAACTTCGTGGGCATGGCGGTGTCGACCCCCGTGAGCAACGTCCTGACCCTGCTCGCCTTCGCCGGCTTCCTGTTCTGGTTGAACCCGCTCCTGGCGGCGGTCTCGCTCAGCATCTACCCGGCCGCCATGCTCTTGATTCCTTTCCTGCAAAAACGGGCCAATATCGCCAACAAGGCACGCGTCGACCAGTCGCGCACCTTTTCCGGCAAAATCGCCGAGGCCATCAGCGGCATCCACGAAATCCACGGCAACGGCACCTACCGGATCGAAAGGCGCAAGTTCGACAAGATGGTGGAGCATCTGCAGAAAGTACGGGTGACCTGGGGCCTGTACCGCTTTGGGGTCAAATCCACCAACAACCTGTTTACCAGCCTGGGGCCATTCCTGGTCTTCATCCTGGGCGGCTACCTCACCATCAACGGGCAGCTCGAACTGGGCTCGCTGGTGGCGTTCCTGTCGGCCCAGGAAAAACTCTACGATCCCTGGAAGGAGCTCATCGAGTTTTATCAAGTCTACCAGGACGGAACGGTCAGCTACACCCGCACCATGGAATTCTTCGATGCGCAGCCGGAACATCTCCTGGAACCCAGGGGCCGGGGACCTCTCGAGCTCGAAGCCAGCCTCGATATCAAGAATCTCTCCTTCTTGACCGAAAGCGGCATCCGGCTCCTGGATGATGTCAACCTGACCTTGAGGCCCGGTGAGCAACTGGCCCTGGTGGGTTTTTCGGGCAGCGGCAAGAGCACGCTGGCGATGTGCATCGGCCAGCTCTACAGCTACAGCCAGGGGCACATCCTGCTGGGCAACGAAGAGGTTGCGCACTTGACCCGGAGGGACGTCGTTGCCAACGTCGGCATCGTGGCTCAGAATCCCTTCATCTTCGAGGGGAGCATCGCCGAGAACCTGCTCTACGCCTGCGAGGCCGGCGTCGAGGACGATGGGGCGTCGGGGCAGGGGCTGCCGACCCTGGACGACATCATCGCGGTCCTGCACCAGACAGGCCTGTTCACGGACGTGCTGCGCTTCGGCTTGAACGCGTTCCTGAGTCCGGAAAAACACCGGATGGTGGTTAAGACCATCATCCGGGTCCGCCGGAAATTTCAGGAAAAATTCGGCGAACGACTCGTCGACTATGTCGAGTTTTTCAACGAGAACAAATACCTGTCGTATTCGAGTGTCGCAGAGAACCTGACCTTCGGGGCCGCCAACCGGGAGGAGTTCGCCAATGCGCAATTGTCCGGCAACGAGTATTTCCTGAAATTCCTGCACCGGACAGATCTGCACCGACTGTTGCTCAACCTCGGCGCCCGCTTGGCCCGGCAGACGGTGGACATCCTGGGCAACCTGCCGCCGGAAGGCGTCTTTTTTGAGCAAAGCCCGATGACGGCCGCAGAACTGCCCGCTTACAAGAAGATCGTGGAACAGCTCCGGCGCCACAATCGGGAGGAACTCCCGGCGGGGGACCATCGCAAGCTGCTGGACCTATCCCTGCGCTTCACTCCGGGGATTCACAAAATGGTGGGGCTCACCGAGGATGTGCAGCGCTTGCTCCTTGAAAGCCGCGCCCGGTTCCGCGCGGACATATCCCGGGACCTGCCGGATGCATTTACGTTCTACAGTCAGAATGACTACATTTACCCGCAGACCATCCTGAACAACATTTTTTTCGGCAAGACCAAGACCTCCAGCGCCAAGACCCAGGAGACCATCACCCAGAACATCATCCAGCTTCTGATCGAAAAAGACCTCCTCGAGACCATCGTCGACATCGGCATGCATTACAACGTCGGCAGCCAAGGCGACAACCTGTCCGGGGGTCAGCGTCAGAAACTGGCCATTGCCCGCGTGTTTCTGAAGGCGCCCCGGGTTCTCATCATGGACGAGGCTACCTCGGCCCTGGACAACAAATCCCAGGCGCGCATCCAGAACCTGCTCGAAACGCGCTGGAAGCGGAAGAGCACCCTGATCGCGGTGGCGCACCGTCTGGACACCATCCGGAAATTCGACCAGATTGCGGTCATGAAGGCCGGGAAGATTATTGAAATGGGCGGCTACGACGAGCTGATCGCCCGGAAAGGAGCTTTGTATGAGCTCGTTGGAAGAAAGTAGTCTCGATCCCTCCAGCGAATTCCGGGAGAACCTGAATCTCCTGCGCCAGACCCATTTTTTTTCCGGACTGCCACTTGAATCGTTGAAGATTTTCGCTTATCTTTGCGTACGGGAGCGGCTGCACGCGGGCGAATTCCTTTTCCGCCAGGGCGAAGACGATCATCAAGCCTACTATATCGTCTCCGGCCGGACGCGCCTTGAGCGCAGTGAAAACGAACTCGAGCGCGAAATTCGCGAGTTCGGCGCCGGCGTTTTCATCGGCGGACTGACGTTGTTGGGCGAGACCCGGCGTCTTTACTCGCTGCGGGCGGTGGAAGAGACCGTCTGCATCCTTCTCAGCCGCGACAAGTTCACCAAGGCTATCCAGCAGTTCCCGGAGCAGATGCCCCGAATCATCAGGATCGTGGTGAGGTCCATCAACGATTGGGAAGAACGTTTTCTCGGAGAGTTGGCGGTGGACTGCGAGGGATGCCTCCCCCACCTGGGAGTCAGCCTACTATAGTGTCCATCCAGAAATGGTGGGTTGCGGTTCAGGCCAAGGCCGCAGCGATTTCGCAACCGCAGGCGTAGTGAGGCTACGCCGAGGATTGCGAAGAGCGAGAACGCCGGCATGGGCCGAAAGACGCCTTTTATGGATGGACACTACTCTAACAGCACCACGGACCAATTGGCGGCAGGCGCAAATGGCCATGGGTGACCCGAAAACATTCTCGTTCACGCTCAAGAACGACATCTCCGAGTTGAAGATCCTCTGCGAGCAATTGGAATCCATCGGCGACGCACTCGGGCTCCCCCAGCGCTTTGTATTCGAAATCAACCTGGCGCTGGATGAACTTTTCACCAACATCATCTCATACGGGTTCAACGACCGTCGCGGGCACGCGATCCAGGTCTGCATCGCCGCGGACGACAGCATGCTGACCATCACCGTGGAGGATGACGGGATCCCGTTCAACCCGATCAAGCAGGCCGAACCCCGGCTGCCCGCCACCATCGAGAATTGCACGATCGGCGGCCTGGGGATCTACCTGATCAAGAATCTCATGGACGATGTCTTTTATCGCCGCAACCACGACAAAAATGTTTTGACCCTGAAAAAAAGGATCGAAACGATCTGACCGATTGTAGACGGCCACACGCTCACAGGAGGCGTTGCATGGACATCATTGAAGAAAGACAGGGGGCGATCCATACCTTCAAAATCAAGGGGCGCCTGGATTCGAACACGTCTCAAGCCTTCGAGAAGCGCATCTTTGACGCGATCACGGACGGCACTAAAAACGTCATCATCGACTTCAAGGATCTTGATTACATTTCCAGCGCCGGTCTGCGTGTCATCCTGAAGGCCACCAAGGCACTGAAACGAGAGGACGGCAAGATGATGCTGTGCGCCATGCAGGATTACGTGAAGGAGGTGTTCGAGATTGCCGGCTTCGACTCCTTCCTGCCGATTGTGTCCACCCTGGACGACGCCCGCCAGGCACTGTGAGCGCCGGGCCGGCAGCACCACCCCCAGGCCCGGTTCAATGCAGGCCGACGAGTCCGCGCCGGCCGAGTTCCCGAACAAACTGCGTGACCGCGATCTCCGCCTCTTTCGGCTCCAGCTGGTGCGAGGCGGCGAACGCGGTGACGATCCGCCGCAGGCTGCGCTTGCCGTCGATCATGCCCCAGACGGCCGTGCCCAGCTCGTCCAACTGGAGTTTCCCAATGCGCGGGGAGGCCGCTTCTTTCCCAATAAAGCGCGCCAGCCTCGCCACCCAAGGGCTAACCGCTACAGGGTAATGCACCACCACCTCGCCGCTTTCCAGGTGCGATTCCCGAACGTGGCGGTTCTTGACAGGCGTGCAGCCGAGCGCATCATCGCGGGTGATGAGCGCCCGGCGGCTTGTTTTCCCCGGCCAACCCATATCCACCCCTCACGGTTTCCATCACGGCCGGATCGATCGTGAACCGGCCTTCCACCACGATGCCGAGAATCCGGTTCCGGGACGGGACATGCCAGATGCGCGCCGTCCGGATGGGGCGCAGTCCCAGGAATGAGGCCAGCCGCCGCGCACAGCCTGCGGCCCGCGCACGCCCCTCCACCGCCGGCTGGCCTGGCACGGCCGAGGCCCGGAACTCCATCCCGTCGAGGCCGGCCACCGTCTCGGCGAAACGGCTGAGGTCGCGGTTCCGGAGCAGCACCGCCGCCGGGGCCCAGCGGAAGAGGCTGATCGTCCGGCGCCGGGCCCGAAACTCCAGGAAAAACCGGCCGGCCTCAAACCGCTGCCGAACCAGTGCGAAGCCGTTCGGCAGCAGGGCGAAGATGTCGTAGACGGCCCACGCCACGCGGCCGTCGTCGCGATGGTCCCGCAGGCTCGCCAGAACAGCGGCCGCCTGGCCGGCGGCCCCGCCTCGCCCGGGGGGCTGAAAAAACTGGATCACGCTCGCCGTGCGGCACGCGGGGCAGTAAAGGATGGCGCCGACGGCGGCCTCGGAACCGGTCTCCCAGGCAAACCCCGCGGACTCGAACCGGGTGAGAGCCTGCTTCCAGTCCTCCGGCGGCATCCATTCGCGCAGGGTCGCCCCGCGGGCCAGCGTCAGCTTCGAAAGCCGGCGGAAGTGGGCGCGCTGCGAAAACCGCCCTTTGACCGGGCCCCACTTGAGCTCCATGGCCGGGCCGGTTTCGGATTCGATCACCAGATGACGTGGACCGATCCGGCCCGGCTCCCATGCGGCGGGAACCACAAAGCGGACCCCGTTCCAGGCGATCTCTTTGCCGTTTGCGGGCATCATGCCGCCGTCATTTCGGAAGGTAACGTTCCCACTTGGACTCGCCGGGCTTCAGGGCCAGGGCTCCCCGGCGGTGCCGCACCTTCTCCCCCTGGTCCGTCGCTTTTTTCTGGTAGCAACGCGCGTCTTCTTCCAGCACGTTCAGCAGGGTGAGTTTCAAGGTGTTGCCCATCTTTTCGTCTTCATTCATCGTGTTGTGCTGCAGAATCATGCTGATTCGGTTATTGGCCTTGTCGGTGAAGGCCCATTTCCAGCCGATCATGTTTTGGAAAGGATCGCCGCGGTATTCATCCGGCTCGCCGAACGCGTTTTTAAACCGGCCGATCAGCTCGTTGAAAAATGCACGGCTGTCATCGGCGTATTTCAGCTTGATGCGCACGACAGGCTGCTCTTTCTGGCAGGTGCCATAGGCGATGAGGCCGGACTTGAAACCCTCGATGGGCCGGATCTCAACTTCGTAGAGGTTCTCCGCGTAGCGGATCGGCATCGCAGTCTCCATGATGACGACATCGGCGAAATTCCGAATCGGCTGGCCGAGGGTGACGCCGGCAATGGTGTGAGGCGCCTCAGCCCCCCCGGCGGCTGCACCGCTCATGAAAATGAGCGCACACCCCACTGCAATCAGAGTTGTTCTCATACCGTCCCCCTGCATGGATGGCACCGCGAATGGCACGTCAATAGTGCTGTTTCATTTTACCATCATATTCCGGCAGGCACGGATTTGCAATGCCTCGATGATTTTCCGAAGCATTGAATCCGGGATGTCATCCCGATCGTCAGGTCAAATTTCATTTGATTTTTCACCTCGGGCCGAGATATATTTCGCAGCAACACGGGTATCGCTCCTATTCCACCGGACCTGAAGCGGAGGCTGGCTACGATCAGCGGTTCGGGCCTCACATCTCTCGCTCGATTTCACTTCGGATTTACCACTCTTATCCTTGAGTTGCCAAACCTTCGAATAGAAGAGGCGGGCTCGTTTGTCTGCTAACTTGAAAAAGCGGTTCACCTTTTAGCCGTTGTTTTATCAATCAACGATTGGGTAAAGGCTTGCGCATCAGAAAGCTCCACAAACCCAACAACGCAACAGGAGGGAGTATGGAAAGAAGGAACTTTCTTAAAGCGGCAGCATTCGGCATTGTGGCGGTCGGGGTGGCGAGGAGAGGGCTTGCGGCCGAACAGTATTTCCCTAGCAAAGTAGACGAGAGCCTCTTTATGTCCATCAACCGGGTCAAAGATCCCTCAAATAAGACCCCCTTGGAAAAGTCGCATGCGCCCGTCATAAAGGCTCCGGACACCGTCAAAGCGGGGGAGCCGTTTACTGTCGAAGTGAGTGTCGGTGAGGTGATTCACCCCATGGGGGAGGCACATTGGATCGAATTTATCGAACTGAATATCGGCAACGAACCTGCCGGTCGAGTCGACTTTCAGCCCAAGGGGTACTTGAACCCGAAAGCTACTTTTACGGTGGTTCTCGGAAAAAATGCTGCACCTGCAGGAAAATTGACTTTAGTCGCTCATCAGCGTTGCAACCTCCATGGCTATTGGGAAGGCGCAAAAGACATTTCTGTTGGATAGCGTGGGGCTGCCACTATTTGATCGGGCGGGGATCGGAAAGGATGCCTTGGTCCACATAGAATCGGCCCATAGAGTCGATCCGGTGCATGTGGACACGGCAGCGGATTTTATCCGCATGCAGGCCGGTCAAACGCATCATGCTCCTACTGGTCATGCGGCCCGCCCGTCAAGAGACCATACAGTGCGAATGCTTCCGCACTGCTACGGCGTTGCCGTCCTGCCGGGCACACGAATCCTCTTGCAAGGGCGATTCGATCCAGCCAGGTGGTAACCGAACCGGAGTGCAGTCATCACGCAAGTGGTCACCACCGAATATAGGAAGGGGGCTGAAATGAAGATCATTGCCGTAATTGGAGGAATGGTTTTGATCATCCTGATCGGGGGATGGATTTTCATCTATTCTGGCTTTTATAATGTTGCAGCCACCATCCCTCATAGCTCGTTAACGGAATGGCTGCTGAGCACAATCAGCGACCGTTCCGTCATACATCATGCGGAGGGTATTTCCCCTCCCTCCTACTTGAACGATCCGCAAATCGTTAAGGCGGGGTTCATCAAATACCAAAATGATTGTGTAGAGTGCCACGGTACACCCACGAGCTATCCCGGTAAAATCGGTAAGGGGCTGAACCCAGATCCGCCAAAACTCTGGGAATCGGCAAAAGAACTGTCGGCAGGGGAAATGTATTGGGTAATCAAAAACGGGATTAAGATGACCGGAATGCCCTACTGGTCGCATGCATATAAGGATCAGGATACATGGTCCGTTGTCGCTTTTCTGAAGCAATTCCCAAACATTTCAGCACAGCAGTACCAGCAAATGACGCAAACAGCAAACCCATCAGAGAAGAACTGACCTGACCAGCGCGCTTTGTTCAGGTTCCGTGCCCTGAACCGATAAAACTTTCGTGTACAAAGCAGAACGATGGGTCGAGTCAAGGGCGAGATCATGGGAGCTGTCTGCGCCGGTGCCTCATGGACATGGGCGAAAAAAAAAGGGCCGCTCACTGCTATCCCCACTCCGAGCTCTCACCGCACCCTGCATCGTAAATGAGGAAGCAGTGAGCAGATATTGTCCGACCGCCCAATTCTTGTTTTCGGAATCTGACACGGGCCCTTTTGAATGTTCCTTAATCTGCCAGGTAAAAACCTGCAATGATGAGCCCGCCGATCACAACACCGCCCGTGATCACACAGACGAGACGGCTATCCGTCATTTTCAGCCCCTCGCCATTGTTCATCTTCGCCAAGCCCCAGCCAATTGCGAAAAAGGCGATCACCATCAACACGCCATGCGTGATCCAGTGATGGCCGGTAAGGCCCTTCATCCACACCATCACGCTATTCTCGTTTAATTCCTTCAGCACCACCAGAAGGGCGCTCAAGATGCTGGTTATCGCCAGCGACGCTCCAAACGACACGGTATATTTGCTGAGTGTCTCCATGGCACGCCTCCTATCCCTTACTTGCCAGTAGACCAACCTTCACGCCGATGCCGATAATCGCGCCGGCTCCGTCGACCGCAACTCCGATCAATACGATCAGCCCGACGACCCAGAGCACAATTTTCCGCGCTGCCTTATTCGTGGCCGTATTGCTGGCAGCGGCGATCGGCAGGTAGGTGGCCAAGAGCAGGAGCATGATCACCACATGCTCTTTCATCTCCATGAAAAAGCTGTGAGCGAACGGCCAGGGGCCCTTTAATATGATTGCCTTGTCCGGAGAGTAAAAACTGACATACCAGTATCCGCCCACCACATAGGCCAACCACATCAGAACCGCAACCGCAATGCTTACGGCCCTGATCCGGCCCTGGTTGGCTTCATTTGCGTGCAGCACGTCGACGAACAACCAAACCCCTGCCAAAATAAACAGCATCCCGAACAGGACATGTGCCATCAAAATGATCTCGGTCATGGTGCGCCTCCCTCCTCAGGTGTCTCCCCCTATCCTATGAGCAGACAAACCGACATGGGCCATCAGCATATGGGGTGTTGTGTGATTGGCCACGCTAGCGTTCTTCGGAGAAATAAGATAAAAAGAGGAGAAAGTCAGTCACAGGGGCAGAAGGGGCAGACGCTGAATTCAGTTCCGGCCACCCCCCCTTGCCAGCCGATAGTGTGTGGGCAGACTCAGGCGATGATGAAGGATTGGCTTTCTTCAGTTTTGTCCATTTCCCGCTGAGAACAGGGCTCCTTTCAAATATTTCGCATGTCACATTTCAGCACGAATATTTTACATGCACGAAATTTTGCGTTCCTTGCTCTTTAAGCTTGGCATTGCCGGAAGCTTAGTCAAGGGATACACACCACAGAATTGCCGGCCGATAAGAGCGGTTTCTAATGCCGCGGAAGCGCTGGTTTTGAAACCACTTCTAATGACACGGGAAAAGGAGGCGGTACCCGCTCACCGCCTCCCACCCAGAGGAGGTCAGATTACCACCCGCAATTCCCCCCGCGGCCATAGCCATATCCTCCGCCGTAAGTGCCTTGTGGAAACTCCTTGCGCAGTTCGAGCTGATGTTCCAAGGCTTTCTGGTCGAACTGAGACTCAAGCTGACTCAGCTGTTTCTGCAGGTCAACGAGCTTGGCCTGGTCCGGAGCGGGCTTTTGGAGTTCGTCGTTCAGGGCAAACTGCTTGTCGCGAATCGAGTGGCGCAGGTCGCGGGTCCCCTCAAAAAACTTCTCCTGGGACTGTTGCAGCTTGGCGGCGTCTTCCTGGGAGAGATTGCCGTACCCATTGGGACCGTAATATCCCCGCATGTGTCCGGATCCCGGACCGTAGCCCATCATACCCGGGCCGTAGCCTCCACCATAGCCCATCACCGTAGCCCCCACCGTTGCCCATCATGCCCGGACCGTAGCCCCCACCGTTGCCCATCATGTGGCCGCCGTATCCCGGCCCGTAGCCGTCGTAGGCAAAGCCCAGGGCAGCGATACCGAGGATGAGAACGACTGCGATAATTCCCATACTGGATTTCAAGCTTTTCATTGTTGAAGACTCCTTTTCGTTTTGGTCTCGTATTTTTACCTTGAACCAGATGGCCGCGGTTTGAGTTGTTTAAGAGCAACGGGTATGCCACAGCCTCCGGCTCTCCGCGTAATAAACTGTAACCGACCGAAAAAGTGTGAAATAAAAAACTAAAAACCTCAATCGGGCAGGATCGACACCGCTGCGGTGGCTTTCAGGACGGGTAAAAAGGATACAGATTTTCGTTGGATAATGCGATGGGTGGGTAAAAATAACTCAGCTTCAAGCTGCCGCTGACCATCTGTCCATCCGGTAATCCTATAAAGAAGCGTCTGGCCGCGACTTCGGGAAGGGCCTATGCCAATCCATAACTTTTCATCTTGTTGTGCAATGTCTTGCGGCTGATGCCCAAGCGCCGGGCGGCTTCGCTCTTGTTTTGGCCGGCGGCCGCCAAGGTGGCAATAATGGCCTCTTTTTCGAGGTCTTCCAAAGAACGCGAACCGTCAGAGGGCAGTGTCTCAGGTGTGCGTTGCCCGTGGCTTTCTGAGTATTTCTGCACAATCGCGAGCGGCAATTGCTTTTCAGTGATATGATCGCCCGTCAGCAGGATGACCGCCCGTTCCACGGCGTTTTCCAGTTCCCGGACATTGCCGGGCCAATCGTGTTTGAGAAGCATATCCATGGCCAAGGGGGTGAAGCCTTTGACCGTCTTTCGGTTCCGGGAGGCAAATCGTTCGACAAAGTGCTGGGCCAACAGCGGAATATCCTCCAAACGATCACGCAGCGGCGGAACGGTGAGGCGCATGACGTTCAGACGGTAAAAGAGGTCCTCACGGAAACGGCCCCCGGCGACCTCGGCTTCCAGGTCGCGGTTGGTGGCGGCCACCACCCTCACATCCACCGGCAGAACCTCCTCGCCGCCCACCCGCTGAATCTCTTTTTCCTGCAGCACCCTCAAAAGTTTGGCTTGCATGGTCGAAGAGGTTTCGCTGATTTCATCCAGAAAGACGGTGCCGTGGTTGGCCTGCATGAAACGTCCCTCGTGGCGTTTGTCCGCACCCGTAAAGGCACCTTTTTCGTGGCCGAACAGTTCGGATTCGAGCAGGGTTTCAGTGATGGCCGCGCAATTGACCACCACTAGGGGCTTTTCCCTGCGCGGGCTGTTGAAGTGCAGCGCACGGGCGATCAACTCCTTGCCGGTGCCGCTCTCCCCGGTGATCAACACCGTGGCCTCGGAAGGGGCGACCATGGCCAGCATGTCGATCAGGGCTTTCATGGCCCTGCTTCTTCCAATGATTTGGGCCAGGTCAAGGTCAGCCCCCAGCTTCGATCTGAGAAGCATGTTTTCGGCCTTGAGGCCGGCGTGTTCGCGCGCCCTCTCAATGGTCAGCCTCAGGACGTCGAAATCAAGCGGCTTGATCAGGTAATCGTAAGCGCCGGCTTTGAGCGCTTCCACTGCGGATTGCACGGATGAGTAGGCCGTCATGATGATGATGGGGATGGAGGGGTTGTAGGCCTTGATCTTCTCAAGGGCTTCGATGCCGCCCATGTGGGCCATGCGCACGTCCATGAGGATGAGATCAACCGGTCCGGCTTTGACCAATTCTACGGCAACACCACCATCGTTGGCTGTCTCGACGTCATACCCCCAGCTGTGGGTGATGGTTTTAAGCGCGGTCAAATGACCGGGATCATCGTCCACGATCAGAATCCTGGTAGGAACCGAAGAAGACATGACTACCTCATTGGGCCTCTCCACCCCGGCAAGGTAGGCGGATGGTGAAGGTGCTTCCCTGCCCGAGGATGCTTTCCACTTTTATATCTCCTTGATGCGCCTCAATAATTTTGTGAACGATGGCCAGGCCCAGCCCGGTACCGGTTTTTTTGGTGGTAAAATAGGGATCAAAGATTTTGCTCAGATCCTCAGGGACAATTCCTCTGCCTGTATCCGATACGGTTATTCTACAATCCTCAGAGCCGTCGGGAGAGCAGTGAACTGCCAGTACACCGCCTTCGTTCATTGCCTCGATGGCATTGAGGTAGAGATTCAGCAAGCATTGGGTCAATCGGTCCGGGTCTATCGATGCCGCGCAGACCTCGTCGCTGATATTCAATTCAATGCGGATGTTTTTGGTAGCCGCATCCTGTTGGATCAGTTTAAGCGAACGGTCGAGTAATGGCGCCAGATCAGCCGAGTGAGGCTTCAGGTCCGTGGGCCGCGCAAACTCCAAAAGCTCCGTGATCGCCCGGTTCAAGCGATCCACCTCCTGGATCATCACCCCGGCGGCCTCTTGGGCCTCGCTGCCATCCTTGAACTCACCGGCGAAAAAGGTAGCCAAGCCTTTGATTGCGCTTAACGGGTTGCGGATTTCATGGGCCACTCCGGCGGCCAGGCCGCCCAGGGCGGATAGTTTCTCCTGTCGCCGGACTTCCTCCTGCAACCGTCGCACCTCGCCCAAGTCCCTTAATATAATGACGTCTCCCACAAAATCACCCACTTCATTTACGATCCGGGCAGCGCTGACACTGACAGGCACCGTGCGGCCTCCGGCAAAACGGCACTCCATTTCCTGCTCGGTTATCGCCGCCCCCGCGTCGAGCGTTTTTTGAAAGCCACATAAGCTTGCCGGCAGAAACCTTTCCGGTTCCCGGTCCTTTACGGTGTCCCAGCTCAGCCCGGTGATTTTTTCGGCGGCCTCGTTGAAGAAAATGATCCGCCCCCCGCGATCGGTAGCGATCAGCCCTACGGGCAAATGGGCCACCACTTCGTCCGCAAAAGCACTGGTGTCACGTAAAGATTGCCGGGTGCTGTAATAGTTTTGCATCCAGAACAAGGAGACCAACCCGCCAAACCCCAACACCAAAAGGACGGCCGATAAAACGATGGTCGTGCGAATATCCGTGCGGGCGGCCTCCTCAAACGGGGTGACGTCCAACCCGGCGACAATGATAAGTCGCTCACGGTTTTGGGGTGAAAACCAATCGTTCTCCGATTCGCCATATGGCATGCCATGGCTGCGCATCATGCCGGCCATGCCGCCGGAGTACCGACCCTCGCCGGGGGCCAGCGGGCGGAAATAGCGGTGAACTTCAAAGGCCTTCCGGCCACCTCCCAAGTCGACCAATTCCCAGTCTTCCTGAAAGTCGGGTCCGATATGGGTCAGTTTGGAACTCTTGCGGAACGGGGTTCCAATCCTGGACGGGTCGCTGTCCGCAACGATAATTCCGTTTTTGTCCACCACCGCCATGAAAAGAACGTCCGGCAGCCGGGCTGTTTCCTCAAGCAACTGCTGCACCTGCCGCCCGCCCCAGCTCATTCCCATCATGCCCGTACGGGCTCCGGCTTCAACCGCACGAATGAGGGCGGCCCCCTTGGTGGTCAGAAGCTCCGCCGTGTAACGCTCTTCCCGGTTGGTGTTTTGCGCGGCCAGTACGATGACCACGATCAGAAGAATGGCGGTTGAGCCAAGAATGATCCAGGGGGATGTCTGCAGCGCGGGGCGAAGACGATGTTGAAGTCGATAAAACATTTATGCCCTCACGTTGGACTGTCGGTTGCCGGCCGATAATGGGCTTGATGAGCGGCTTCTGAATGATCGTGACATTGAACGGAAATCGATCATCGGCCAGGCCTTTAATGTCGGCCTGGTTCTATCACCTTTATGACCAGAAGGGTGATGTCGTCTTCCTGGATGGCGTCTCCCCGGAATTCTGCAAGGGCTTCGAGGATTGCCCGCACAATGTCCTCCGCGTTGCGGTGGTGATGGCTTCTGAGCATCTCGCTAATCCGGGTTTTGCCGAATTGTTGCGATTTGGAATTCCGGGTTTCCCAGGCTCCGTCCGTGCCGATCAGGAGAATGTCGCCGGCAGCTAAACCCGTTCGGGAACCGCTCCGGTAGTCACAGCGGTCGTCCACCCCCAACGCCATTCCCGGCCCGCTCAGGTTCTGAACCTCATCCGTCGCGGCGCAATACAGCACGGCCGGGTCATGCCCGGCCCGGACCCATTGAAGGCTTCCGGCGGCAGGATCCACCTGCAGCAGAAAAAGGGTCACAAAACCGCCGCTGGCTGCCGTGTCTTGGTACAATAACCGGTTCACGTCACCCATCACCTCGGCCATGGAGCCCGGCTGGTTGAGGCGGCAGCGCAGCAGGGCACGCACGGTAGTCATCAGCAGGGCGGCCGAGATCCCGTGACCGACCACGTCCCCCACGGCGACGCAAAGCCGGGTGCCGGCTTGTCCGCCGATGGGAATGTAATCGAAGTAATCACCGCCGGTTTCCTGGCAATAGAGGCTGCGACCGGCGATGTCGAGGCCCGGCACAAGCGGGGGTGAAGCGGGCAGCAGGTTCTGCTGGACCTCCATGGCCAGGCTCATGGCCTCTTTTAAACGCAGCCGCTCTTTGAGTTGACTGCTCATCAAATTGAAGCTGCGGACCAACTCGCCCACCTCATCGCGGCTTTTCAACGGGAGGGGTGCGCCGAACTGACCCTGTGATAAACGCAGGGACGCCTGCGAGACCTCTCGAATCTGCGATGCCATCCGCGTCGTAACCAGCCGGATCAGCCCGATGATGAGGGCAATGAACCCGGCGGCAATCAGCGAATAGTACCATCGAAACTGTATGACCGGTGCAAGAATCTCTCTTCCGGGTGCGATCATCACCAGCACCCATGGCGCTTCCTTGAGGCGGAAAAACCCGCTGACCTCTCTCGGAGGATGACCCGCGCCCTGCAAGGTGCCGGAAAGTTCCGAGCCCAGCAGACGGGAGGTCTCCCGTTCGAGGGGGTCCTCGCTTGCCTGCAGATTTCCGACTCTCCCGGGCACGGTGCTGATCAGGATCTGTCCCTTGGTGTCCACCAGATAGGCCTTGTTGCTCTGCCACCACCCGGATTCCTTCACGTGTCTGAATATCTCGTCGAAATTCGCAACCACCACCAGCCGGCCGACCACCTGTTTGCCTTCCAGGAGCTCTGAGATCAGGCTGACGGTGCCGTGCTCGCCCTGCGTATCGAAGCGGGGCGGGGTGATTTCGCGGATGCTCGCACGGTGGAACCGGTGCATGCCCATGGCCTGCGCGCCGGGGCCCATGGTATAAGGGGTGCGTCCCGGTTGCATGCCCATGCCCATGCCGGTCCCCTCGTCGGGTGTATTCCAGGTCAGTTTGACGTCGGCGATACCCTCCTGCCGGGTCAGCCGGTCCAAGACCCACGCTTGAAATTCCTCTGCATATGGAGCGCCGGAGGCCTCATCCAGCAGGCGGATGGCCTCCTTTATGCGGTTCAGGTGCATGTCCACCTCGTGGGCGGCCCGTTGCAGTTTGAGAATCGCCGCCTCGCTCCACTCGTCGAGCAACCGATCACGGGCATAGAAAAAGCCGGCCGCCCCCATGATGGTTAAAAGAAGGGCCACAGGGATGATCAACAAGACAGTGAAGCGCTGTTGCAAGCTGGGGGGACTGAAGGACATCACGTATTATCTCCGACCGGGCACATACCCTCGTTCCGCGTCTTCATAGCCTGAAGAGAGGCCTTAGGCAAGGGATCCAACACCGCGCGCCATAGTAGAAAGACGTGGCAAAGAAAAATAATGTGGGCGCGTAAGAGCATTTTATGGTGATTGTTTGATGGGGCCGTTTAGCAGGGTGATGAAAAACTGCGCCTCAGGCCGTGATCCGGCGTTGTGCGGCTTTTGTAAATGCTCACCTATTGCCCAACAGGCTGCACTTTCCAAAACACCGCACGCCTTGGCTGACGGCCTGATGCTTGTTTTTCAACACCCTGTTATGGTAAAAGAGAAAGCGGCCGGAAAACCATCCATGGAGCTCAATAATTGAGGTATTTCATTTCCATTGCTTCTTATATTATGGCAGTTTTCGGCGCGCTTGCCGTTCTTTTCATCAAGAACCGCGACAAGCAGACGATGGCCTCCATTGTCGCGCTTGTTTTCCTGGTATCATTTCTGATCAATGTGCGGAGCACCGCGCAGGTATTTTTACAAATCACGTGCATTACTACGTTTGCGCTGGCCCTGCTGAGCGGGGTCGTCACGATTTTCAGCAATGAAGAGTATCGACGTACCGGAGCAATCTTCACCGGTATTGTATCATTGTGCGTATCCCTTTGGATTCTCTTTTCCTATTTGGAAATCCCCCTTTTTTAGTTTGACGTTCCCCCACTCGGTCTCAAGGCCTCCCTGCTCTTGTGGGTGCGCCCTCGATACACCGGAAGGAGTCATCCTCAAAGGCTTCCCAAGGATACCGTTTTTTAATCTTAGTCAACGGGCCGAGCGCCGATTCCACTCCCGCTGCGGGCCTGGCACCTCGCCTTTAGGTGCAACGACAGCCGTGATGGTGGGTGTCATTTTTCTACGTATGCCGGCACTGTGATCTATTACGATGACGACTGCAAATCCGGCGGCCAAACCAATGAGGAGGCCCATGAGTCCTCCGGAAACCGTTTGCCATCCCAGAAATGGTGCCGCCCATGCACTGGTGAAAACTCCTATGAGAAGCCCTATGATGGGCACCAGGTACAGAATGGCGGCCCCCATGAAAAGATTTTCGGAGGCGAGGTGCACCTTCACCATGTCACCGGCACACGCGCCGACAGGATTGGCTACCCGGCTCTCCATTTTTTGGACACCGGTCAAGCAACTTGCGCAAGCAGATGGGTGAGATTCGCATCCGCCGCAGGCTCCTTTGCGGTCGGTGCTGACGCGTGCCCAGCCGCCGGGTTCTGTTTGAAGGACCATCCCGATGTGATCCGCCATGGAACGACTCCTCTCCATCAAGTAGACCCTGAGGTCAGACCCACGCCTGGCCCGTCACGTCAGCGGCAATCATCTACCATCCGTGGCTTCCTTGCCAGTTTTCAGGTTTCATGATCCCCCCTGACCACGGCGAACCGACACGCATCATGGGGTTCTGTTATCAAGGACCCAAAGGACGATCCCGTGCTTATCATCCATCAGGATTTTTTAGCGTGATGGCTGTCAGTTGCCTCCTCCATACCAGTTGCGGCTCTGGGGAGCCCCCTGCGGTTGTTAATTTTGATAGTTTTGCCGCTCATAGTCCAATTCCCGTTGCATGTCGGACAATTGGCTTCGGAGGCGGTCCACTTTTGCTTGATCCGGATTGTTGCTGTTCAGTTCGCGGTGCAAAGCGTCTTCTTTGGCATCCATCTCTCGGCGCAATTGCCGCGTGGCATTGTAAAAATCTTCACGTGAGCTGGAAGGCTGTTGTCCCGATGGATTTCCATTGTAACCCCACTGATTGGGTCCCATGAATTGGCCGCCTCCTTGTCCGGGGCCCGTCATCTGGCCGCCCCCCTGGCCATAGCCCATCATGCCACCCCCCATCATGCTACCGCGCTGGGCCCACGATATATTGCCGGCAACAAGGAATATGATAGCCGTCAGGGTTAGCAGATACTTTTTCATGCGAAACCTTCCTTTCACAGAATGCTGTAATCTGTTGCAATGATTTAGACCTTTCGGCCTACTTAGAGAGCATGGAACGTGCCAGAAGACCTCAAATCACAATAACTTGTTGTAATAGTAATAAGTAACAGAGAATTGTCAGCTCAGGAGTTCGTAATATATCTGCCAGGGTGGGTAAAAGCGATGCAGTTCGAAATCGGATACGGGCAATACCGGGTAAATAGGTTACATGCCTTCAGTAAAATATGTCAGGCGCTTTAAGTTAAAATTCCTTGACAATGGATCTCGAAAACTTAGCCTAAATCCATAGAAGAATACCTTCTAAGAAACAGGGCTTCATGATGGAGGGTTAAACATATGTCCACTGATTTAGTATGTGGAATGGTGGTGGATCCAGCATCGGCTCCGGCGAGGACGACGTACGCGGGTAATCAATACAGTTTTTGCGCCGCGTATTGCAGGGCGGTTTTTGAAAAGGACCCGGAAAAATTCATCCAGGACAGCAAACAGTGGGGAGCGGCCGTTGATCCGGTTTGCGGTATGAGTGTTCAGATCCCTCTGGCAGCGGCCATGAGCGTGCATCGCGGGCAGTTCATCTATTTTTGCAGCGAGGCCTGCAAAGGACGCTTCGATGTTTCTCCTGAAAAGTATTTTAACACCGGGCCGGATATGACCAGGCACGAATTGAAACCCGGGCCGGACGGGATTTCGGCGGGTTTGAAGAAAGTTGAATTTCCGGTCAGCGGGATGAGCTGTGCGAGTTGTGTCGCCAGAATCGAAAAAGGCCTGTCCAAGATGACCGGCATCGCGGACGTCAAGGTGAATTTCGCCTCCGAGAAAGCCTTCGTCACTCTCGATCCGACTCAGGTTCATCTGGGGGACCTGATTGCAACGGTAAAGGACCTCGGATACGCGGCCGGAATGGAAAAAGTTACATTGCCGGTCCACGGCATGTCCTGCGCGTCCTGCGTGAAGAAGGTGGAAAGCGCCCTCAACGGATTGGAAGGGGTTATCAAGGCAAGCGTCAACTTCGCAACGGAAAGAGCCAGCGTGCAGTACGTTCCCGGTGCGGTTTCCGTGGAGGATTTTAAAAGAGCGGTTAAAAATGCGGGCTACGAGATCCTGGAAACCGGGCGGGTTGAAAAAGAGGATGTGGTTGACCGGGAGCAAGCCGCTCGCGAGGCCGAATTTCAAAAGCTCAGAGCAAGATTCCTATCCGGGCTTGTCCTGGTGATTCCGGTATTCCTGCTGGCCTATTGGAGCCCCCTGGGATTGGACCGCCTCTACAACCTGAGCCGGGAAACAGGTTTCTTTCTGCAGCTGCTTTTTCAGACGCCAATTCAATTCTGGGTGGGGTGGCAGTTTTACGTCGGCGCCTGGAAAAGCGCCAAGCACAAGTCAGCAGATATGAATACCCTGATTGCCGTGGGAACCTCGGCAGCCTACTTGTATAGCGTGGCGGCGATGTTCTTTCCGCATCTCTTTTCGGC
Organism: uncultured delta proteobacterium; assembly: GCA_963785045.1. Taxonomy (GTDB): domain Bacteria; phylum Desulfobacterota; class Desulfobacteria; order Desulfobacterales; family SpSt-501; genus SpSt-501. The sequence continues at coordinate 40,524 of CAWAUC010000016.1, forward strand.
CCAGGGGTTGGCGGCCGCAGTCTATTTCGATACGGCCGGGGCCATTATCGTGCTCATCCTGCTGGGCCGACTCCTGGAGGCACGCGCCAAAGGGCAGACATCGGAGGCCATCAAAAAGCTGATCGGTCTTCAAGCCAAAACGGCGCGGGTCGTCCGGGATGGCCGAGAGATGGATATATCCGTAGAGGAGGTCGCCATTGGTGATCGCGTGGTCGTGCGGCCGGGCGAGAAGATTCCCGTGGACGGGATCGTGAAAGAAGGGCATTCCGCGGTGGACGAATCCATGGTCACCGGCGAATCCATGCCGGTGGAAAAACAGACAGGTGAGAAGGTGATCGGCGCCACCATCAACAAGACCGGGACTTTCAAATTCGAGGCGACCAAGATCGGCAAGGATACCATGCTGGCCCAGATCATCAAGATGGTGGAGGAAGCCCAGGGATCCAAGCCGCCGATTGCAAGGCTTGCGGATATTATTGCCGCCTACTTCGTACCGGCAGTGATCGGCATCGCCGTAATCACTTTCGGGGTATGGTATGTTTTCGGCCCGGCACCGGCCCTCACCTACGCGGTGCTCAACTTCGTGGCCGTGCTGATCATCGCCTGCCCCTGTGCGCTGGGGTTGGCGACACCGACCTCCATTATGGTGGGCACCGGCAAAGGCGCTGAATCGGGAGTCCTTATCCGCGGGGGTGAAGCCCTGGAGACGGCGCACAAGTTAAACGCGGTCGTGCTGGACAAGACCGGCACGCTGACCGAGGGCAAGCCGTCTGTAACCGATATCGCAACCTTCGGCGGTTTCAAGCAGCAGGATATTCTCCGCCTTAGTGCTTCGGCTGAAAAAGGCTCCGAGCATCCGCTGGGCGAAGCGATCGTCAATCGGGCGCTGGAGCAGAATCTCCCCCTTGCCGGCACGGAAAACTTCAACGCCATTGCGGGTCACGGCATCGAGGCAACCATCGAGGGCAGGTCCGTGCTTCTGGGCAACTTGAAGCTGATGCAGGACCGTGGCATACCGCTGGAGGAGCTTGAGCGCAAAGCCGAAGACTTTGCCAACCAGGGCAAGACTCCCATGTTTGTTGCGGTGGACGGGAAGCCGGCTGGCATTGTAGCCGTGGCCGACACCTTGAAGGAGAATTCAAAGGCGGCCGTGGCAGCACTGCATCGAATGGGCATCGAGGTGGCCATGATCACCGGTGACAACAAGAAAACCGCCGACGCCATCGCGAAACAAATCGGTATCGACCGAGTTCTGGCCGAAGTGCTTCCGGACGGCAAAGCTGATGAAGTGAAAAAACTTCAAGCCGAGGGCAAAAAGGTAGCCATGGTCGGCGACGGCATAAACGATGCGCCGGCATTGGCCCAGGCCGACGTGGGCATCGCCATCGGCACGGGAACCGATGTGGCCATGGAGGCGGCCGACATCACCCTGATCAGCGGGGATCTGCAAGGTGTATTGACGGCCATCGCTCTGAGCCGGGCGACGATCCGCAACATCAAGCAGAACCTGTTCTGGGCATTTGCCTACAACACGATTCTGATTCCGGTGGCCGCCGGGGTGCTCTTTCCCATTTTTCGGGATTTTGCTCAACCCCATTTTTGCCGCCGCTGCAATGGGACTGTCCTCGGTGACGGTGGTCTCCAATGCCCTCCGGTTGAGGCGATTTCGAGCTCCAGAGCTGGCCTCGGCATGAAATTAGGGGCGAGCCCTCTCACAACCGGTAATTTTCAATTCCAACCGGTTGATTTCGGGCATGGAAGGGAGGTGAGCTAAATGGCTGTCGATCCTGTTTGCAAAATGACTGTCGATGAAAAGAAGGCGGCAGCGACATACGAGTATAAGGGGAAAACCTATTATTTCTGTGCCGTCGGCTGCAAGGAAACCTTTGCAAAAAATCCTGAACAGTATCTTAAGAAATAAAAGACATGTTTTGCCGGATGGCAGTGTCTCCCTTTTTACAATGAAAGGAGATTCTGCCTTACCCGGCAGTGGCCGGGTAAAAACCATGAATCGTTTTTTTCAGTTGACCAGCCTAATTCGCCTGGTCCTTATAGTAGCAGTTATGCCAAATATAGTGGGGTGCTCCGAGCCATCCCTTGAAACCAAGCTTGATGGCCTGGACGCGCGCCAGGCACTCGCACTTGCCGACCAGTGGTTTCAAGAAAGGCAGCCCGTCAAAAGCTTTATCAACACGCAGGAAATTGTGTTTGCGTTCCAGGATGGGGAAAAGCGAAGAATAGCCCTACCTGCCAACGAGATGATGGTCGCAATCGCCCCCTATGTCCAAAAGACCCACGCCTGAGGGGTTCATTACGTATCTTCCTGTAGGGGAGAACTCATCGAAACCGAGTTTGCGGTCAAAGCTGTCGATTCGTCCGGGAACATTGTATTAAACCAGTCAATAAAGACGCTTAAGAATGGGTTCATGGAGCTTTGGCTGCCGCGGGACAAAATGCTTGAAGTCACCATCACCGGCCTCAGGCGATCGGTAACAGGACCAATCGAAACGTTGGATAACAGCCCGACCTGCATTACCACGATGCAGCTTCGGTAATAGAAAAAGAGGGGAAAATTTAAAAGGGCTATGCCTTGACGAAATAATTGCGCATCATGCCCATGTCTTCGTGCTCGAGATTGTGGCAATGATACAGGTAAAGCCCGGGATAGTCGTCGAAGCCGACTAGAATCCGGATCTGCTCGCCGGGCATCACGAGCACGGTATCCTTCCAGCCCTCATCCACGTAACCCGAATGCGCGACCCCGCCGCGTTCCAGGACCTGAAACTGCTTGCCGTGCAAGTGCATGGGGTGAGGCATGTTCATCATCCCCATCATGCCCATGCCGCCGCCCGTGTTGGCAAACTCCCACACCTCCGTCGAACCCAGCCGGACGATTTCGTCGTCGGCCACCTCCTCCATCTGAAAGGTGCGGCCGTTGATAGTCCAGCGCATGCGACCCAGGGACAGGTAGAACCGGCGCGGGGAATAGAAATTGATGGCAGTTTTGGGACCGGTGCGGCTGATATAGGATAATTTCTGAGGCAAGGGCTGGTTTTCTTTAACGCGGCGCCGGACGCTGACTCTAAAGACAGGAAACTCGGATCCGTTAGGAAGGCGCTGGGGATAGCCCCTTCCACCGCCCATCATGCCGCCCCCCATGGGACCGGTTGCCCCGAAACCTGCATCAAAGGGAAGGCTGATCAGAGCCGTTTCGAAGCCGACCGGATCGTTGCTGAAGTCGACCCATAGCTCCAGGCGCTCTGCCGGAGCCAGATACACGTACCGGCGCCGGGTCGGCTTTTCCAGCAACCCCCCGTCGGTGCCGATCACGGTGAGCGGGCGGCCGTCCTGCCAGGCAAGCCTGTAAATGCGCGAGTTGGACGCGTTGAGCAGCCTCAACCGATAGGATCGGGTGGATGCCGTCAGCCTGAAATCCGCCATCCCGTTGACCAGGATCTGGTCTCCGATGAAGCCGGTGATGAACTCCATTCGGCCGCCGGGCAGATAAACCAATTGGTTGTCGCCGTCGAAGGAGCGGTCCTGAATGACCAGGGGAATGTCGTATTCCCCGGCGGGTAATCCCGCTGCCTCCTCCGCATCATCGGAAACCAGAAATAAACCCGCCAAGCCCCCATACACCTGATAGCCTGTTCGTCCATCCGGGTGGGGGTGGTACCAGTAGGTACCCGCTCTGTTCTTCACTTCGAATTCATAAAGATAGGATTGCCCCTGCGGGATGACATACCGGGGGTGTCCGTCCATGGCGGCCGGCACGTGCAGTCCGTGCCAGTGAATGATCGTGTTTTCGGGAATTTGATTTGAAAACCGGATGCGGACCTTGTCCCCTTGTTTGGCTCTTATGGTCGGCCCCAGGTAGCTTCCAGGGATGGCGGTCAGGCTGTGCGGCTTTCCTTTGAGCACCTCGGCATTGTAGCGCCAGACGCGAGTTACGCGGCCGGGGAATATGGGGACTTCATCGGGGCTTGCCGTGAGAGCGATATCCAGGTCCGGCACAAAGCCTTCCTGCGGTTGCCCGGGCTGTGCCGCAACGGATGCCGCCCGATCCAGAAATGGCTCCACGGCCCCTGACATGAGGCCGACCGTCCCGACTGCAACGGTCTTTAAAAAACATCTACGGTTCAGACCTGCCCGATGTTGATCAATGCGGTTTCGGATTTGCATGGGGGACCTTCTGTCGATGGTGAGACGGCGGCTTCGATTGGAGTCAGGCTTCCAAATCCCGGCGCTTGCCCTCGTATTCGGCCTTGTCGATTTCGCCTTTAGCGTAGCGCTTCTTGAGAATCCCAAGTGCATCGGAGGGATCTGGCGTTTGATTGCTGCGGCTGCGGCCTGCCGACGCCGCCCCGGAAACCACCAGAACGAGCGCCACCAGAAGAACTATCCAAAAGAGAATCATGACGATCCCCATTCCGCCTCCGGCCATCATGCCGGGGCCTATAAAACCTCGTCCTCCACCGTAAAACATCCCGATGTGGCGATCATACAAGTACCATATGCCGGCAGCGATCATGGCGGCAGCGATTCCGATGGCAACAAGTGTTGAAGAATTGCGGTTCATGACGTGTGTAGCTCCTTCACCGCCACTTTCATCCTGCTGCGGCGAATTGTGCCTTCCCTGCTAATGACAGCAGGACATGGGCTTGCCGTCAGTGGCCTTCCTGACCCGGTCGATATACCGGGACCACCTGCTTTTACGCACGGGTAAAGGAGGCGGTGCCTGCGCACCGCCTCTCACCCAGAGGAGGGCAGATTACCACCCGCAATTCCCCCCGCGGCCATAGCCATATCCCCCGCCGTATGTGTTTTGCGGAAATTCCTTGCGCAATTCGAGCTGATGATCCAAGGCCTTCTGGTCGAACTGGGACTCAAGCTGACTCAGCTGCTTCTGCAGGTCGGCGACCTTGGCCCGGTCCGGGTCGGTCTTTTGGAGCTCATCGTTCAAAGCAAGTTGCTTGTCGCGAATCGAGTTTCGCAGGTCGCGGGTCTGGTCGAAGAACTGGTCCTGAGACTGCTGCAGTTTGGCGGCGTCTTCCTGGGAAAGATTGCCGTACCCATTGGGACCGTAATATCCCCGCATATGTCCGTATCCCGGACCGTAGCCCCCACCATAGCCCATCATTCCTGGACCCATATTGTTGCCATAGCCTCCGCCGTAGCCCATCATGCCGTACCCGCCGCCGTAGCCCATCATGTGGCCGCCGTATCCCGGTCCGTAACCATCGTAGGCAAAGCCCAGGGCAGCGATACCGACGATGAGAACGACTGCGATAATTCCCAAACTGGATTTCATGTTTTTCATGGCTTAAGACTCCTTTCGTTTTGGCCTCGTGTTTTTATCGTGATCCAAATGATCGCGGTTTGACCTGAGTAAAAGCAACGGGCATGCCATAACCCCCGGCTCTGCGCGATATCATCTGTAACTTGCTGAAAATTAATAAAATAAAAAATTTAAATCTCCCACCGGACAGGATCAACACTGCTGAGAAGTTATTCATGACGGGTAAAAAGGATACAGATTTGCGGTGGGTGATCCTGGCGGGGTGGGTAAAAACAACTCAGCCTCTAGATGCCGCTGACCACTCCCATAGCGTATTGATCATCGCCGGATTTTATTTGATCGCGGATTGAAATAGCCGGATTCAAAGCAGGCTTATCATTCCAAAGTTTGGAAAAAACGTTATTGTCAAAAATCAACCTTGAAAAACTGCAATAATGATGATGAGATGCTTTTTTCCAGGATGAGATGAACCTCGTTCATGGATGACCTCTTCTTGACCGGTTGACATCATCCGACATATCAGGAGATCCGATTTAACAGGAGGGCGTCACGATGCATAGGCGCGTTCTAATTGTCAGCTTGGTTTTCGTCATTCTACCTGCAATATCTTTTGCAGGGCCACCTTTTCGAACAGACGATCCAGAGACGGTGGATTATAAACATGGGGAGTTTTATATCGCCTCACAAGGCAGCTTCGGGGACGGCTCTGAGCTGACCGCCCCGCATGTTGAGGTCAACTATGGCATTTTGCCCAATGTCCAACTTCACCTGCTCGCGCCATTGGAGTACGTGAACCCAAAGGGGGAAAGTTCGCATTATGGATATGGTGACACCGAGTTGGGAGTCAAATATCGATTTATGCAGGAAGATACCCGGATACCTCAAGTAGGTATTTTCCCCCTTGTCCTGCTTCCTACGGGTGATGAGGATAAAAATCTGGGTACAGGTAAGGTTCAGGCGTTTTTTCCATTATGGTTGCAAAAAAGCTGGGAGCCTTGGAAAACGTATGGGGGTGGTGGCTACTGGATCAACCCAGGGTCAGACAATAAGGATTACTGGTTTTTCGGATGGGAGGCGGAGCGGGAAATATCAGAGTATCTGACCCTCGGCGCGGAGATTTTCCATCAGACGGCAAGTGAAAAAGGGGGCGATAGCGATACCGGTTTTAATGTTGGCGGCTATATCAATTTCTCTGAAACGCATCATCTGCTTTATTCGGTAGGCCGGGATATTTCAGGTCCCAATGATTTTTCATACTACATCGGCTACCAGTTGACCTTCGGGCCATAAAGGCTGAAGTTCATTCTCCGGCCATGGATGATAAGGCCTTACGCGTCAGACAAATGGTGAGCACCTGAAAAAACATCGGTGTATGTTTTTCGCATATTCCTTTTCAGAATTTTCCCGGTGGGCGTCTTGGGAAGGGCGTCCACGAAAATAATCTTCTTGGGCACCTTGAAAGATGCCAAGTGCTGCTTGCAGAGTTCCAGCAGTTCGGCCTCTTGGATGGTTTCCCCTTTGCGGGGAACGACGACGGCCGTTACCGCTTCCACCCATTTGGGATGGCTGACCCCCACGACGGCGACTTCCTCTACCCTTTTGTCCCGATAGATCGCCTCCTCCACTTCTCGGGTGGAAACGTTTTCGCCACCGGTCTTGATCATGTCCTTTTTCCGGTCGACCACGGTAATGTACCGATCTTGGTCCAATGTGCCGATGTCACCGGAATGAAACCAGCCACCCTTCATAACTTCCTCGGTCTTTTCCGGCTCCTTAAAGTACATGATCAGTGCATGCGGGCCGCGACCGCAGATTTCGCCGGGCACGCCTGGAGCCTGAACCGGATCCCCCAACGCGTCTTCGAGCCGGGTTTCCATGTTCAGCCCCCCCATCCCGGCGGAGCCTAGCTTGGTCATGGCGTCGGCGGCTTTCAGGATCGTGTGATAGGGCGCCAGCTCCGTCTGACCGTAGTAGTTAAAGACTTTGGCGCCGGGCAGCCGCTCCAGCATCTCCTTGAGGACTTCCACCGGCATGATCGACGCCCCATAGTAGCATTTTTTCAGGCTGGAAAGATCATGTTTGCCGAAATCCGGATGCCGCAGCATTCCGATCCAGACCGTGGGCGGCGCAAAAAACATGGATGCCCGGTAAGCGGCGATGGCTTTCAGTATTCTTCCGATATCGGGCACCATCAGGACGTTGGTTCCCCCCAACCAGAAGACAGGGTTCAGGAACACGTCGCGCTGGGCGCAGTGATAAATTGGAAGGGCGTTCACATTGATGTCAGTCGCGTCGTAGCCGCCATCGATGATGCACCCCATGTATTGGGCGATCAGGGCTTGGTTGCTGATGATCACCCCCTTGGGCAGCGATTCCGTTCCGCTGGTGTAAGTCATCTGGCAGGGATCTTCGATACGCAGTAGGGTGTCAGGCTCCGTGGCGGGGTAGGCTTGATACCACGCCTTGAACTCCTTGAATCGATCATCCGGAGGGCTGGCCCCGGCCATGTCGTCCGACCAGATCAGCGCCTTGACGGTGGGCAACTCCCCGAGCACATCTTTGGCAAGATCGTACAGGGCATCTTCGATGATGAAGAGCTTGCTCTCAGAGTGGTTGATGCAATAGGAGATGTCCTTTCCTTTCAAAAGGTAATTGATGGCCAGATACACAGCACCGATCTTGCAGCACGCCAACCACGTAAGCACATGGTGGATCGTGTTATGAGCGAGAATGGCGACCCGGTCGTATTTTTGAATACCGAGGTCCATGAGGGCGTTGGCCACCCGGTTGCTCTCAGCCTCCAGCTCCGCGTATGTAAGAGACCTGTCGTTGTAGATTAACGCTTTTTTGTCAGGATAGTGGTAGCAGCTTCGACGGATCATGTCGGCGATAACCCAGCGGTTTACCCGATTGTACCGATTCATGAGAAAGTCGAGGTTCTTTTGGGTAAGCGACGCATAGCAGGCATTTTCTTCCGGTGTCAGCGGTTTGATCACGCTTGTCATGGAACACCTCCTTTATTCACCATATCAGGTTATGGGTGTCGCCGCTCGACGCGGACTCCTCGGCCGCAGGGCTGCAAAGAAACGCGCGTCTGTTCCGTGCGAAAAAGAACAGATGATCAAAAAGGATTACTAAGTATACCTTAAGTCGGTTAAGTATCAAGGCCTGCGCGGTGCGACTCCCGACGGCGCCTGTACAGGTGACATAATCCAAATACTATATTTAAAGATTTCGTTGACTTCTTTATGAAAATCGGATGACTATTGGTTCGGCTGCAAATTTGGAACTCTGATAGGGATGGTCGGCACTGAGAATTGGAAATGGGAACGACAACCCCTCTGCAAATTTGGTGAGACTCCTATGGATTTAATTCCGCTAATTGTAACTGCATTTTTTTCAGCGGTGCTGCTCGCCTGTGCACGTTGGATTCTTATTGCACGACACCCTGAACTTGGCAATGAGCGAATGTTTCCACGACATCTGATCTTGATAGGCTTAACAATTGCGTGCGTTGTTGGGACTGCGCTTGCTCTGCCGGTGAGCGAAAGCTCTCGCAACCAGTTGATCGGACTTATCGGTTTAGTCGTTTCTGGAATCTTTGCATTTTCATCCAGCACCATATTTTCAAATTTAATGGCAGGAATAATGCTTCGCGTGACAAGGCCATTTAGGACAGGTGACTTTGTCAGCGTAGGAGATTATTTTGGTCGCGTTGCCGAAAGAGGTTTGCTGGATACGGAGCTTCAAACAGAGAATCGGGAATTAATCGCTTGCCCAAATACATTTCTGATTACGAATCCAGTTTCCGTTGTGCGCAGCTCGGGTACTGTCGTTTCGACCACCCTATCCTTGGGCTACGATGTTCATCACTCAACGGCCGAGAAGTTGTTGTTAAAAGCCGCTCACGAATGCGGGCTTGATGACCCGTTCGTCCAAATAACGGAACTTGGCAACTATTCGATTACTAACAAAATCTGCGGAATTTTAACTGATGTTAAAAGCCTCCTGACGACACGCTCCAATCTGTGCCGATGATTTCTCCAGCATTGAAGAGAACTTTATGAAAAGTGCAAACAGCACTCCGAAGACTCCTGATTTTAAAGCGACGCATGATAACGCCAACGTCCGTCTTTATAAAATGTCCATAGCGGCCCTCGGTATTGTTTTCGGGGATATCAGCACGAGCCCTATTTACGCGATTCGAGAGTGTTTTCACGGTGAATACGGAATTAGCCCTACTCACGGAAATATAATAGGTGTCCTTTCTTTGATGTTCTGGTCGCTGGTCATGATCGTATCCGTGAAATACCTCATATTCGTGTTCCGCGCAGACAACAAGGGGGAGGGCGGCGTTATCGCCCTGACCGCCTTGATTCGCGGCGAAACCAACAGTGCATCACAAGATCACCACCGCCTGGGTATAGTCGCTATTGGGCTCTTTGCTGCATGCCTGCTTTATGGCGATGGCATGATCACCCCTGCCATCTCTGTCCTGAGCGCCGTAGAAGGAATTGGCATAGTGACCCCTATGTTCGATTCGTATATCATCCCACTGACCATCCTTATTCTTTGCGCCTTGTTTCTCATACAACGCCACGGTACAGCGCGGGTGGGCGGACTCTTTGGCCCGGTGATCCTGATCTGGCTGTGCTTTCTGGCGGTTACCGGGGTCTTCCAAATTGTTCAGGCACCGCAGGTTCTGCAGGCCGTCTATCCCTGGCACGCAGTTGAATTTTTAATTGTAAACAAACTCCATGGCTTCATGGTGCTCGGGGCCGTCTTTTTGGTGGTTACCGGAACCGAGGCGCTGTACGCGGATATGGGGCACTTCGGCACGCGGCCGATTCGGCTAACCTGGTTTACGGTGGTCTTCCCCGCCCTTGTCCTCAATTATTTCGGACAAGGCGCATTGCTGCTTGGACGCCCAGAGGCTGCAAATCATCCCTTTTACGCCATGGTTCCTTCATGGGCCATGTGGCCGACCGTCTTCTTAGCCACCCTGGCCACCATAATCGCTTCTCAAGCGGTGATCAGTGGTGCTTTTTCGCTGACCCGTCAGGCGATTCAACTGGGATATCTGCCGCGCGTGAAAGTCCAGCACACATCCGCTGCTCAAATGGGCCAGATATATCTCGCTCCGGTCAATTGGTTGCTGATGGCGTGTACGATCGCCTTGGTGATCGGGTTCCAGTCATCGAGTAAACTTGCGGCAGCCTATGGGGTCGCGGTAACGTCAACCATGTTGATTACAACGACGTTGTTTTTTGTGGTGGCCCGCAAGCGTTGGCAGTGGCCGCTGTTTTTAGCCGCTCCACTTGCTGGGATTTTCTTCTTGATCGATGTCCCGTTTTTTTTAGCGAACATCAGCAAAGTTCTCCACGGTGCATGGTTTCCACTTGTGATCGGGGCCGTGTTTTTCACGGTGATGATGACGTGGTCAAAAGGCCGTCGGATCGTTGGCGAGCAATTGCACAAAATAATGCCCCCGCTTCATCAATTTATTGTCGATCTCTCAAGCAACCCGCCCACGAAAATTGATGGGCAGGCTCTTTTTTTGACGGGAACTCCGTACACGGCACCCGTGGCTCTGGCAAAAAACGTCAGACACAACCGGGTCATCCATAGCCAAACCATATTGTTGCATTTCCGGGTTGATGACATTCCGCGTGTACCCAATTTGGAGAAAATCAAAACAGAAAAGCTCGGAGGCGGGTTTTTCAGAATCATTGCGCGTTACGGATTTATGGAAGACTTTAGATTGGACAACGTTCTGGAGCTCGCACGTGAACAAGGAGTGGATATTAACAAGGAATCGGCCACATTCTTTATCGGACGTGAAAAATTGATAACCGGGGAAAACCCTCAATTTTCGCGATGGCGTGCTAATTTGTTCATTTTTCTTTCCCGCAACGCCTCCGATGCCGGATCGTTTTTCAATCTTCCCGGCGACCAAGTCATTGAAGTGGGTGTGCGGCTGGAGATCTGATTTGATAATTGGAATATCGTAATATACTGGTTTTGATGACGTCCGTCAGCACATTGTACTGGGGTTCGAGCCATGGAAAGAAACCGGCTGGCAAAAGAAGATCAGGGGATGTCCCGTCGGAATTTTCAGGCGATCATGGGCGTCACGGGAGCGTCCTCTTCAGGGGCGCTTGCCGGGAAAGCTGCCGCCAGGGAGGTCACTACGATCAATGAGGCAAGGCCGGGCGAAGACGTTTTCGCGTATATCAACAGAACAAAGGGGGAGTTCGATCAGACGCTCTACCGGCAGGTGATCGGTGCGGCGAATGCGTTCAAGGAGGGCGACCAGAGCATCGGGGCGGGAGCCAAAGATGAAGGGACCCGGCAAAATGCCCGTGCACTTCTAACAAACACCAAAATCAGAGATCTGAATGATCGCCCTTTGTTTGTGGACAGCCTGCAGAAGTTGATCTGGCAGACGACCGACCAGGCCCAGTGTGCAAAGGTCAAAGATTGGACCATGGGACGGTTGAAAGAGTTCCTGTTAACCGGGTCCGAAGCCGAGATCAAAGCCGTCATGTATGGTCTGACCAGCGACACGATCGGCTGTGTTCCCAAGTTGATGAGCAATGAAGAGCTGATCCGCCTGGATCAGAAGATCTTTAACGTGATACCGGGCACCACGCTCGGGGCAAAAGGCTACATGGGTGCCCGTATCCAGCCCAATTCACCAACGGACCATCCCGAGGACGTGGCATGGCAGGTCTTTAATGCGTTTTCTTATGCGACGGGCGATATCGTGATCGGCACGAACCCCGTTGACAGCCAGGTCAAAAGCGTCGCCGCTGTTCAAAATGCCCTGAAAGACATCGTCGAAACCTTCAAGCTGAAAGAGACGATCCCGTGGTGCGTGCTGTCCCACATCGATGTCCAGGCAGAAGTCGGCAAACAATACCCAGGGACGGTCGCGACGATGTTCCAGAGCCTCGCCGGAACGGATGACTGCAACAAAACGTTCGACGTCACCGTCGAGAAGATTATGAACTATGCCGCCTCGAAGAAAGGAGAAAGGTACGGACTGTATTTTGAGACGGGTCAGGGCTCCGAGTTTACGAATGGAGCCGCAAACGGCGTGGACATGATGCTGCTCGAGTCCCGGAAATACGGCTTTAGCAGGGCGGTGGGGATGGAACTCGCCAAGGTGCAGCCCAAGGGAGCCTGGCTGCATGTCAATGATGTGGCGGGATTCATCGGGCCGGAGGTTTTCAAGAGTCGCGAGCAACTGGTGCGATGCTGCCTGGAAGATATCGCCATGGGCAAACTTCACGGATTGACGATTGGTCTTGATATCTGTTCCACCCTGCATATGTCAGTCACGCTGGACGACCTGGATTGGTGCCAGGACCAGATCATGCCCGCCAACCCCGCTTATTTGATGGCGTTGCCCACAAAGAACGACCCGATGTTGAGCTACCTCACAACCGCCTTCCAGGATCATGTCCGGCTGAGGCAGAAATTCGGCTACAAGGTCGCCGACGGCATGTGGGATTTCTACAAGCGTATCGGGATCGTCGACCAGACCAACACGTATACCAGCCACTTCGGCGACCCTCTCTGGGTGTATTACACCTATCGCATGGCCAAGGGGGACAAACGTTCCAGGGAGGCGATCTACGCTGAAGGGCGCAGGCAGATGAAAGAAGTCGAAGGCAGAGGGGTCGATCTGGCGACCGGTCACGGCAAGGATCTGTGGGACCTTAACCCTCGGCTCTCGGCCAAGGTGAAATCGTTATACGACGATGCCAAGAAATGTCTCTTGGCGGAGCTCACCCCTGGTTTCGTGAAGGCGATCCCAAACGTGTTGCAGGTCAAAACGTTATCCAAGGACCGCAACGACTACATTTCCCACCCGGAGACGGGTGAAATGCTGAGCCCCGAATCGATTGCAGCGCTGGAGAGAATGAGAGACTCGTGGCAATGCTTCCCGAATCCCGTGAAGGGTCAAATTGTGATCTCCGACGGCTTGAACGCGAACGCCATCATGGATCAGGGACATCTCGCCCCCTATCTGGAGGAAATGAGAAGGCTGCTGGCAGAGGCAGGCGTTACGATGAGCGAGACCAACGTCGTGGTCACCGGCGGAAGGGTTCGGGCCGGTTACCGGATGGGGGAGTTGCTGTTTGGGAAATCAGACCCCAACGCCTTTAGAGGGATCCTCCACATCATCGGTGAACGGCCGGGAACCGTGCACCACTCCTATTCCGTATATATCACTGTCCTGAAAGGCAAGGCGTGGGCTTACCAGAAGGTCGATCACGATGTCACCAAGCTGGTGTGCAATATCGCCGATACGGCCTTATCGCCAAAAGACGCGGCATATGAAACCTTCGAGATCATCAGGGAGATGGCTGGAGGCTCGGAGGCTGGAACGCCAGGATGCTAAAAAAAGGCAGAAAAGGTCTTGCTTCAAGCTTCCCAGCTTTCTAGTAGGGCAACCGGCTCAAGGATTTGAGGATGAGGGTGACGCCCATGGCGAACATGCCGGTGAGGCCCATCCCGCAGGAGAAGCCCGCCAACAGCACCGGCGCATATTGCCGCCACATGGCGCCGTAGCGCTTGAGGAAGAAAAAGCGGCCGAGCAGGGCCCCGGTTACTTCGAGGATTTGGCTGTGGGGGATGCTCTGCCCCAGTCCCCGCACCATGCCGTAGACCAGCATGACCGGCAGGCCGAAGATGGTGAGCACGACGTAAATGACGATGCCGAGCAGCGTCCCGGCCCCGACATAGGCCCAATTCAACGCCTGGAAGAAAAGGGAGTTGCCCTCCAGGGTGGAGGTCTGCATCAGAAGCGAGTTCAGGGCATGCAGGTGCCAGAGCTCCTGGGCGAAGGGATAGGCGCCGGAGGGAATGGGGGCCAGGCGCCAGAGGAACTGCGAAAAAAGCAGGCTTGCGATCATCACCACCGGGAAGACCACAATTTCGGACTTGATGATGCCGCGGATGCTGGTGCCGGTCAGCTCGATCTCCCGGAAACTCACGGTGGCCTTGCCGTAGTTGTGGATGGGAATCGGCGCGTACCAGATCTCGATCCCATGGTAGCCGAAGTATTTTGCCCCGGCGATGAAGCTTGCCTCGCGCACTAGAGGCAGGCTCACGAACTGGCCGGCGATGCCCTCCATCCGGGCCGTGACGTATGAGACGACCGGAGTGTAGATGAACCCGTAGATCAGGAAGAAGGCGATCGGAAAATTCGGGACCAGCCACACGCACAGCAACACGTAGGAGAGGGTGGAACAGATGTAGATGCCGATCGAGATCCAGAAATTGAAGTCCCCTCTTCCCGGTGGCGGCCGGAAGAGGTCCCGTAAGCGGCCGCGTCCACCGGCCTGGCTGCGCCCGAAGGAGCGCGCCACGTGCCAGAAACCGATCGCGGCAATGGCCAGCCCCAGGCCGATGCCGAAACTCATATAGAAATCGAAGTTATTGGCAAACACGGTTTCCACCGTCCGCATGCCCGGGTGCCAGCGGTTCAGGATGCCGTGGTGATAGAGGATGGGGTTGGCCACGATGGTCATGATGAGCCCGACCAGACCGCCCATGACCGCCCAGAATGGCAGGACCATGCCAAGAAAGACCAAGCCGAGGTCGAGCTGGATGCCGGTGGCGACGGCCGGCAGCCAGCCCTCGGTCTGCAGGGTCAGATCGACCCACGGGATCGGGATCAGCCGGATGGGCTCCATGAGAAACAGCCCGGAGACGGCCGGCAACAGTATATAGACACCACCGAAGGCGAGGCCGATGACCCCGCCGATCGAGAACACCCGCCACTTCCAGCTCTTCTCCCGCTCCTCGGTCGTTTCGGCCAGCGCCATCGTCCCGAGGGCGGCCACCGGCGCCATGGGAAAGGGCAGCTTCTCGACGTCGGAGGTGATCCGGTACAAGGCGTAGCCCAGGCCGAACTGGTCGATGCGCGTGATGATCTGGGTCCCGATCAGCAGCAGGATCGGGATGAGCCAGTCGCGGTGAAAAAGGGTGCGCTCCAGCAGGGCGGGGGATCCCGGCGCCGGGGCCACCCACCGCGGGATGAGCTCGGTCAACCCCAGCATGCGCGCCGCGTCGGACTGAACGAGGTACTGGTTCCACAGCAACCCCTGGAACGGGGTGTGCATCGCAGCACCGGCCATGTAGTAGAGCAGGAAGATCTCCTGCTGTTTCAGTTCGGTGTAGGAACGCTTGGCGAGTTCGGCGAAAAGAATGATGGTCACCCAGCGCGCCGCCGGGCCGATGCCGGTGCCGATGACCAGCTGCAGGTACATGCTGCCGGGCATCATCAGAAAGCCGATGAAGACGGCCCCGACGACGGTCTTCCAGTCGAAGCCCTCCTCGAAATGCGTGGGCGGCTTCAACAGGTCCCGATATTCCTGGAGTTCCTTGTCTTCTTTCATAAGCTAATCCGGCAGCACCAGATAGCTCGCATAGCTGAACAGCCCGAAAATGGCCCAGGAGCCCGCCATGAAAAAATCGCCGATGATCAGGCCGATGAAAAAGTAGCTCAGCTTCTTGTACAGGGCCACCCCGCCGTAGCGCAGGCACAGCGCATTGCAGAGCCAGCCCACGAAGAAGCTGAACCAGAGGGTCCACATCGCCGAGCTGTAGGCGGTGAGGTACCCGATGGGGTGAATCGGCCACCAGAAGAAACGGTGGTAGCCGACGACCAGCACCAGCATGACGACCGCCCCCACGGCGGAGAAGATCGTCACCCACTTGCCGGGCTCGGCCGGAGCCTGGATCAGGCTTATAACCCCCTCGTAGACCGACACGGTGGTCCGCGTGGCCCACTCCGTCTGCAGCTCGCGCGCTCCGTATTTGTAGCACACTGCGAGCATGGCAAGAAAGGAAATCACGACACCGGCCGCCAGAGCCACGGCGATGCCGCCCACCACCAGGCGGTTGTTGCGAATGCCGTCGGTGATCTTGCGGGCATGCAGCAGGGAAGGCAGCAGAGACTCGCGCAGGTCCAGAAACAGTATCTTCTGCACCACCGCGGCGACCACCAGCCCGGCCTGGGTCATGAAGCGCGACCCGAACAGGGCGGTCACGGCATCGAGGGGGGCCGCAGTGAGCGTGAAATAAGTGATGCCGCCCTGACAGATGACCCGTGTCGCCACCAGGGTGTAGAGGAAGAAAAACACCGGCACAACCAGGGCGGCCGTCAGCGGAAGCCCGAAATGATGGCACCAGAACACGATCCCGAGCCCCCCGATGACGAACCCCCAGAAGGCGAAGCGGGTCGGGATCCATTCGGAGGCCGGGTCGTGTTCCGGTCGGAGGCCTGCACCCTTGAGGATCGTGTCCAGGAGGTGAAACCGCGCCACCCAGGCGAGAAACAGGAAAAACACGATGTAGGCGCCGATCATCTGGGTCTCCTCCGGCCGCGTGAGAGTGGGCCCGAAGGTCACTCCCAGTGCCGCCTCGGGGATGTTGACGCCCAGAACGCTGAGCAGCCCGATCAGCAGGGCCCCCGCGATATAGAAGAACCAGAAGGAGAAGGAGACTTGCTTGGAGGTCAGAAAGGCAAAGCCGATGAAGGCCGGGTAGATGTAGATCTTCAGCTTGTAGAAGCCCGAGAAAAGTCCGACTTTGGGGAAGTACGTCCCCGCCAGGATCAGCGTCGGGATCGAGGGGACCGACGGGTTGTAGAAGCTCAGACCGTTGAGCAGGTGCAGGCAGACCGGAATCAGCAGGCCTGCAACCAGGAAGCGGTTGGCGAAGAACTGCCCCAGTCGGTTATCGTCAAGGCTCTCCTGCATCAGGATCGGTACCCGCAGCAGCGGGAAGTTCATGCGCTCGTTGTACAGGGGCTGCCGGGCCAGAAGGCTGACGGTGCATACCATCACGAGGTAGCACATCAGGATGAAGCCGATCCAGCCGAGCAGCGGCCCGGCCCAGGCCCCCCACGGGATATGCTGCAGCACCGCCACCCAGCCCATCTGCCGTGAGCCGACCAGCCCGTTGTAAAAACCGTCGATCGCCGCCTGGCTCTGAGGGTACCAACTCCCGGGCAGCAGGGGCTGCAGCATCTCGGCCCAGCGGTTTTCCGCCGTGGCGAAATAAGATGGGGCGGTCAGGTTGAAGAAGAACGTACGGACCAGCCCGGTCCAGGCGATTCCGGACAGAAGCAGCATCAGGGCCCAGGTCACGAGCAGCTCCCGGCCGGTGAGAAACCGGTGCTTTTTGAACACCGCCCGCAGCAGCGCCGTCAGAATCATCATCCACACCAGAATGTAGAAGGGCGCCAGCGGGAAGTACCCGCCCCCCAGGGGCGTGCCCTGGCGGTAGGCGTTGTTGAAGGGTGTGATGGCGCAGATCAGCAGGGCCAGCAGAATCCCCAGGATCACGGCTCGCAGGCGAATCCGCTCCCCGGTGTCGTGCCGGCCACCGGCTTTTCCCGGTTTCGGGTCGAGCCGGGTCATCTTGTTTTCGTCCCGCTGCGGGTTCATGCCGGTGCCCCCGGAGCCTTGTCCGCAGCCGGGTCCTCGGTGCCATCGGCCGCCGGACCCCGCTGCTCGCGGACGTTCGTCAGCAACCGTTCGTAGGACAGCTTGGCCTCCTCATCGAGCGAGCGCCAGACCAAAAGCTGCCGGCGGACACGGTGCAGGAAGCCCTTGTTGATGCGGTACCAGGCGTTGGACTCCCCGGATTCCCGCGTCAGGCGTACGTGGATCTCGAGAAACCCATGCTGCTCCGGGGACGGCTTGAACGTGAAATCCGCCACCTGCATGATTCCGAAATCAAACGGCGCCAGCCACACCCGGGTGGTCAGCTGCAGGCACTCCGGAAACTCGCATTTCTCCTCCGGGCAGTCGTCGTCCCGGCCGGCGAGGTCGGGGGCCGTTTCACAGGCAAAGCCGAGCGCGATGTCGGAGGTGGAAAACAGCCCCTGGGCGACATCGGCGTGCCCGTCGAAGTAATCGTAGAGATACCCGCCGACACTCACGTGCTCCCGGTAGGTCATCAGGAACGGTAAGACCAACTCGAGCGTGTTGGCCCGGGCGGGCGGCAGGGTCCAGGATCGGTTCACGTCGGGGATGGCGATCTGGCCGGCTACCTTGGACGGGTAGATCACCGACACCAGCACCACCGCGATGACGAGTACCATGGCGGCCACACCGGAGAGCGAGGAGTAATTCACCGTGATCCCGGACCAGAGGGCGGTCTCGGAGAACAGCTTCGCCAAGGTCTGGGCCAACAGGTAGCCGAACACGACACTCAACACCGCGAAAGCAAGCGCCTCGGCAATGAACAGGAACGAGACGTGGGAGGGGGCGAGTCCCACGGACGTGTAGACGGCGATCTCCCGCTTGCGTTCGTAGACGCTGCCGATCATGGTGTTGAGCACGATACAGACGGAAATAACGAGCGGCACGATGACGTTGGGGACTCCGCTGTAGCTCATGGCATCGCTGGCGTTGTAGAGAAAGTCCCCGTCCGGCTCGCCGCTGAACAGGGCCAGCCCGAAACGGTCCACCAGTTTCTGGGCGGTCGCCTGCACGGCCTCCTGGGAGTCGGTCCGGATGGCCACGGCCTTCAGGCGGCCGCCGGCGGCGAGCAGGGTCTGATACGGAACGATCACGGTCAGCTCGGCGGCGGTGTGCTGGTAGCGGCTCTGGAACTCCCGCACGTCCTCCCCGGACTCGAGCGCATCGACCTCCTCCTCGGTCATCTCGGCCGGCATCTCCCGCGGGAAGGTAACCGGAGTCAGAGGTTCGCCGTCCAGGTCCTGGCGGTCTTGGAGCTTCTTCGCCGAAAAGACGCCGACGACCTCAAACCGCATTCCCCACAGCGAGACGGCGTGCCCCTCCGGCCGCCGGGGGTCGATCCCCAGGTTGGCGGCCATGCGGTCCGGCAGCAGCACGGCAAACCGGTCGGCTTCCGTGAACCAGCGCCCGCCCTCCAGGATTGTGTCCAGGCCCGAGACGCGGCTTTCGGCCGCGGAAAGGCCCATCAGCCCCTGAGCCTCGATGACCCGCCCGCCGGCGCTCAGGGGCACGAAGGTCGTGCGCGTCCGGTCCGGCTCTTCCAGCCACCCCCGCGGGGCGGCGGTGCCCGTTCCGGCAAAGGTGTTGGCGACGACACCCAGGGCCTCAGAAGGCAGGTCCGTCCAGCCGGCGTTTTTCAGCAGGAACCCGCGGTAGGGCACATGCACGTCGTAGAGGATACGAGCATGGTGCCGCAGGGATTTTACCGAAGTAAAACTCATGATCGTGAATGTCAGGATAACGAGGGTGGTGCACGTGAGGGCCGTGCGCAGGCGCCGCCGGCGCAGGTTGCTCACCCCGAGCAGGAAGGCCGCCACGAAAGCCTTCCAGCGCCCGATCTCCCCGCCCTGGGCGCTGCGCGCCCGGGGCTGAAGGCTGGCGATTTCCTGCTCGAAGCGGAAGAAGATGATCAGCGTCACGACCAGGGACAGCCCCATGATGAGAAAGGCAAGGATCACCACCATGGGGCTGTAGGCCAGCTGGAAGGCCGGGTGCACGTTGTAGATCAGGGCGATGAGCAGCACGAGGATGCCGCAGAAGGCGGCGATGCGCTTGTAGATGTTGGCGTAGGCGAACAGCAGCCGCTCCAGGCAGAAGGCGAACGGCACGAACAGCGCGATGTAGAACAGCACGCCGTAGAGAACATCCTTCTGGGTCTTGTCCACATCGTCGTACACACGCGCGGCGAGGGCCCAGGAGCTGGTGCTGGCCTCCGAAAATCGGCCGTACTGCCGGGCCTGCAGGGCCGCCTCGGCCGCCTGCAGGTCGGCAACCCCCTGCTGATGGAGGCTGCGGATGCTCTCATTGAAGATGCCGTGCGCCTCGAGGTTTTCGATGCGCGGTCCGAGCAGCAACCACATGTCGCGGGCCACCCGGTACTCGGTGCGGTGCAGGCGGGGGAAGGCCTCCACCTCGTACCCGGCTCCGATTGGATTTTCTACCGAAGCGTTGATGAGAACAAGCTTGCGCCGCAGCGGCGTGTCCGAGAGGGTCAGCTTGAGGGGGGTTCCAGGCTCGAGGAAAACGGTGCTGATGGTGGAGGTCCAGGTGTCGAGCCGGCTCATGAACCAGTGCAGGGGTTCGGCCTCCAGGCGGCCGTCGATCACGTCAGCCTTGGACAGATGCCGGAACGTTCGGGGCTCGAGCAGGTTGTACACGGTTGTCCCGGTCCCGGCGAACATGATGAGGTCGGTCTCCATGAACCGGCGGTTCATCTTCACCCGGTAGGCGTCCTTGCCGGTGAGTCTCTTGTCGATGGCCCAGAGGGCGTTGCCGCTGCGTTCGTCGAAACGGTAAGCCTCCAGGATCACTTTGTGAAAGCTGTGGGTCTTGTCGGCGACCCCCTTCAGGGTGAAACGGCCTCGCGTGTCCACCATGACGTAAAACCGCGAGGGCCCCTGGTAGCAGAGCACGACCGTCCCCGGCGCCGGTTTGTCGGCGAAAAGCTCGCCTTGCCGCAGAAACTTGGCCCGGCCGGCCACGAACGAGAAGCCGTTGCGCGGAGACTCCCCCTCGTGCAGTTTCGGGGCGCGGCCGAGGTAGCCGATGAGACCACAGACGGTGGCGCTTTGCCGGGCGGCGAAAGCGGCGTCGACCTTTGCGGGAAGGTCGCCCGGTGTGCCCCAGGCCGCGCGGGCATCCGCCGTGGTGACAAAGGTGAGGCCGTGGTAGCCGGCTATGGCGGTCACCTCCCCGCCCAGGGCCGGACGGTCGAGGAAATAGCTCTGCCAGGGGCGCATCCGGCTGGGCCGCAGCGTATCTTTGTACATCCCGCCGGCGCCCAGTTCCCGTTCGACGACGGCCGCACCAGCCGTCAAGACCTCATCGAGCTGGCTGTAGGCGGGCACGCGGTTGATCCGGGGCCGCAGAGGGTAGAGCCAGCCGGCGTTGAAAGCGCCGAAGCCGTCCCCGTGGCTGGACAGGTGCAGGGATACGCTGGCGGCAAGCTCGTAGTCCTGAACGGTGCTGCGCAGGGCGGCAGCGCTTTCCACCAGCCGCAGCTGAACGCGCGCATCCGCGAGCATGGCCTCCTGATCCTGGCGCGCCTCGGCCGCCACCTGCCGGAGCACCCGGCGCTCGGCGGGGGCAAGCCCCTGGAACGAGGGACGCCACAGCAGCCGGCGCAGCATCTGGCGCTCGGCGGTGAGCTGGCGGATCTGCACCAGTTCCCGGCCATGCGCGCCGAGCCGCAGATCCATGAGACGGCGCGAGACGATGTCGCCGTCGGTCTTGAGGCGCTCGTCGATCGCCGCCTTCAGCAGGACCTCGGGGCTTTCGCCGCCGACCTCCTCGTCAGCCGCCGCGGACGCTGCCTTTCCCGCCGCCGGCGCATCGTCAAAGCTGGCGTGCCGCAGCGCCTGCAGCGTCCATCGGGCCTTTTTCACGAAGCCCCGCAGCTCGTTGCGGGTGTCGCGCAGGTCGCGTGAGCGCACGCTGAAACTCCCCACCAATTCGCGCAGGCCGGCAAGCGTCTGGGCGTGGCCGGAGGTCGCCACGAGCATCACGGTCCGCTCCGGCGGGTTCTCCTTGAGGTGCTGTGCCACCTGAAGCAGGGTGGCCGCACCGACGGCTTCGTCGGCCCCGGGGGACTCCCCGGCCACGTGGGCCGTGCTGTCGTAAAACGCCTCCACCAGGAGCAGTTCCTTTTTGCGCTCAGGAGAGGTGCCGGGAATGACACAGGTGATGTTCTCCGAGATCGCATTCTCCCAGGCCGCCTGGGAGGTTAGCCGCACCGCACCGGCCAGCTGCCCCTCCGGCGCCGACTCGAAGTCGCCGAAGACCTCCCGCAGGGCCTGCAGCGGCATCCAGAAACGTGGAAACTGGACCGGGGAAAGCTCGAACTTCTCCTCGAAATCCATCCCGGTGGATTCCCCGCGGTCCACATAAATCAGGGCTTTGGCCCCAAGGTCGGCCGCCTGAAGCCAGTTCTTGGCGGAGTCGAGTTCCATCAGCAGCACCGCCCCCTCGACCTGCTTGCCGTTGAGGCTGGCAAGTGCTCCATCCCCGGCGTATACGAGCGGACCCGTAACCCCCGGGGGAGCGATGCTTGGGGGCGTGATGGCGTTGCCTGCCAGGGCGTGCAGGGACATGGTCAGGCCGCGCTCCGGGACCGTAAGGCTGGCGGCGGTGTACCGGATGACGGGCACGGCAAACTGCTGGGATTCGACGGGCCCGAGGCCCATCCTGACGAGCGTCTCCTTGATGAAACCGGCCGCCTGCGCGTTTCCCGGCGTGCCGGTGCTGCGGTCGCCGAAGGCGGCGAAGGCCTCGATCAGCTGACGGAAATCGGTGGCGGCCGCCCGGTGGGGGGCGCCGGCCAGGAGCCCGACCAGCAGGATCAGCAGGACCCAGCGTGCGCGCTGCGCCTGAAACCGAATCGGCGTATGTGAGCCTCCCGTCGCCATCCGCGCTCAGTCCCGTGCCCCGATGCCCCCGATCGAAATCGAAAGCTCCTCGCGGTTCTCGATCTTTTCGACCCGGCCGTCCCGGATCCAAACCACCCGGTCGGAGACGTTCAGCATCTTGAAGTCGTGCGTGGCCGAAACAACGGTTACACCCCGCTCCTGGCTCAACCGCTTCAACAGGGCGATGATCTCTTCGCCCGTGGTCAGATCCAGGTTCCCCGTGGGTTCGTCCGCCAGGATGATGGCGGGGTCGTTGGCCAGGGCCCGCGCGATGGCCACCCGCTGCTGCTGGCCGCCGGAGAGCTCGAAGGGCTTGTGGCTGTGGCGGTCTGCCAGTCCCACCTGTTCCAGGAGCTTCATCCCTTTCTGCACGGCGGCCTCGCTGTTCATCCCGGCGAAGATCATCGGCAGGGTCACGTTTTCGAGTGCGGTCATGACCTGGATGATGTTGAAGGTCTGGAAAATGTAGCCGATCTTGCGGCAGCGCAGCCAGGCAAGCTCATAGGCGTCGAGCTGGGCGATGTCGACCTCGTCGATGAACACCTTGCCGGAGCTCGGCTTGTCCAGTCCGCCGATCATATTGAAAAGCGTGCTCTTGCCCGAACCCGAGGGGCCCATGATAGAGAGGTAGGTTCCCCGCGCGATTTCCAGGTCGACGCCCTTCAAGGCCTGGACCTCGATCTTGCCCAGCTTGAACGATTTGGTGACATTGACGACCCGGACAACCTGGCTGACTTCCGGCATGGCGCATGCTCCGCATGGGGTGTTGGGTGTTTGGGTGTTGGGGCGTTGGGTCCTTAAGATGGATGATTAGGTGCCGCACAGCGAACAATAACCGAATACCCAGACACCTAAATACCTAAATACCTGCCCCCCGCCTATTGCTCCACCCGCATGGCTTCCACCGGCTGCATCCGGGCGGCCACCCAGGCCGGGTACATCACACCCAGCAGACTGAGCAGCAGCCCGATGGCGGTGGCCTCGGCCAGGGAGGCCGCCACGTCGGCCACCGAGACCATCTGCACACCCGCAAGGCCGAAGCGCGCGAGCCCCCCGGCCAGCGCGAAAAGCGTGCCGGCCAGCGCGCCGAGCGCGGCTCCTGCCAGCCCCTGCATTCCAGCTTCGAGGATGAACAGCCTCAAAACGAAACGGTCGAGTGCCCCCAGGCATTTCATGGTGCCGATCTCCCGGAAGCGTTCGGTCACCGCCATGAGCTGGGCGTTCACGATGCCCACGACACAGACGAGCAGCGACAAGATGATGATCCAGCGCTGCTTGGGATTGCTTGCCACGTTGGTGTCCTGGGGGCTCAGGTCATACCCGGACCGAATGAGGTCCTGGCGCAGCTCGGGTTTTCCGCTGGCCAGCATGCCGTTGGCGACATCGTTGTTTACGTTGACGAAACTCAGGAACGACACCGCCAGCACGAGGCTCAGGGTGGTGATCAGAACCCGGGAAAACCTCACCCGCAGGCTTTTATAGGCGATTTCCACCGATTTGCCGAAAGGCAGGACCACCAGTCGGTGTTCGCGGGTCGAGTTTTCGGGGGTGTCGGAAAAGATGCGCTTTTGCATAATATTCGAGATACCGCGCTGAACGGTCCGGCGCTGCGCGGTCCAGGAGGTTCGATAACACAACGATTGAGGCAAGTAAACAGGGAGGGTCGCACGGGATGTGCCGCTACCCTCGGCCTCATTTTTCCGGACGAGCGGCCGGCCGGCCGGCGTGCCAGCCCGCGATCCAGCGCGCGGTATTGGCGGCGCCACCCAGATCGATGTCGACAGCGGGTCGGGCCGTTTGGGCGAGCGCCTGGCCCATGAGGGCGGCCAGCCGCTGCGGCTCGAGATCACGGTCCGCGAGCACCCGCAGGGCGCCCAGGCCGGCCAGGCGCTCGGAGCGCAGCCGCTGCTCACGATTCTGGGCAAAGGGCCACACCAGCGCCGGCACGCGGGCGGCCAGCAGGTTCATCGTGGTGTTGTAGCCTGCCATGCTCACCGACAGGTCGGCCGCCGCCAGGTACGCGAGGAAGTCGGGCGTGAAGCGGTGGATCTCCACCCGGCCGCCGGCCCATGCGGTAAGGCGCGCCACATCGGCCGCCGGCATGAAGGGCCCGGTGAACACGACCATCCGGGCCGCCCCGTCCGGCGCCAGCCGAAGGAAGGCCTGTACGGCGGCTTCCAGGACGGGCAGGCCCACACTGCCGCCGCCGGCGCTGGCGACGATCAGCTTCTGCGGCTCTGCCAGTCCCAGCCGGTCGCGAATCTGCCGGCGGTCGTCCGGCGCAGGAGCGGGCGTGATGAACCCGGTGTAGACCACCGGCGGCCGGATGTCTCCCAGGCGGCCGAAGGTCTCATCAAGCACCACCAGCTTCGGGTCGGCGTGCACCAGCACCGCGTCGAAATGGCGGTTGAGCACCGCCACGACCCGGGCCTCGTGCTCCGCGGGCATCCGCTTCTCGACCAGAATGTCCCGCACGCTGCAGACAATCCCGCCGGTCATGGCTTTCAGCACCGGGTCGATCTCGAACCGGAATGCCTTGCGCCCGAACGGATACAGCTCAACCACGAGCAGCTCGGGCCTTTCGGCTTCAACCAACGCCAGGAGGCGCGCTTGACGCAGCCGTTTGACCGTCTCGATGTCATGGCCGGGAGCTGCCAGGAGCTGTTTGAACTCCGGGTCCATGCCGAGCTCGGGCAGGCGCAGCTCGGAGACGTGACCCGGCAGCGTCACCTCGAAGCGCGGCCCGCCCGTGACCAGAATCACCTCATGGCCGGCAAGCGCCCGGCAGATCTCCAGGCTGCGGAAAAGATGCCCCACGCCGAGCACGTGCTGGCAATAGAATACGATCTTCATGCCCAACAACCGCTTGAATTGGGTTTTCAGCCCCTTCGAGTCATGACAGGGTGAGGCTTGATGAACTTTCAGAGGAGGCGTTTTCGCCCACCGCCGCCTCCCGCAGCGCGTCGATGTCCGTCCGGCCGATGAGACGCGGGTCCTTGGCGGAACGCGCGGCGTAGAATTCGCGAAAACCGAAGGAAGTGAGCACATCGATCAGCCGGGAGGAGTACTCGTTGAAGGGGAAGCAGTAAGCCTCCGGCACCCGGCCGAGATGGCGTTCAAACCAGTTCAAGCACAGCTCGGTGTCGCGCCGGATGAACTCCATCCACTGGGCCTCCGAACGCGGCGCAAGGCACCCCTCCGCGAATTCGAGGCCCTGGAAGGCCAGCCGCGAGCGGATGCTCAACCCCTCCCGCAGCGCAGCGGGCACATCCGCGAAACGCGCTGATTTCCAGGGGCTGACGGGTTTTGGCTTGCGCGGGTGCACATCGGTCAGGATGACGTCGTGAAAGTGGCTGTGGGCCCCGATACGCACCTTGGGCTGCGCCGCCAGGAAGCGCACCTCTTCGGCCGTCATGAAGCAATCGAGGTCCTTTTCGATGTAGGCCTTGTGGGAGTATCGGCCGGTGTTCAGGTGCCCGAGAAAATGGCCGTCGAACCGATCCCGGGCCGGCGCCTCGCGGATCAGCGAGGTGGTGATGAAAAACGTGAGCGGCCGGGGGTGCGCCTTCAGCAGAGGGTAGTAGTAGTACTGGGAATACAGTCCGTCGTCGAAGGTGAGGCTGTAACGGTCGAGCGGCAGGCCGAAATGCGCCTCGCTCAGATCATGAATCATCAGCACGTCCATGAGTGTCCGTCTCCTAAAGCACACACGGTGCGCGGCTCATTCAGTTGGCAGGGCATCCAGTCCCTCCAGGGTCAGGTGGCGGCCCGAGACCGATACCCAGTGCAATCGATAGGGCTGGGAGCCGATGCCGTCGGTGGCGAGCGGCTGGCCGCCCGACAGGTGATGGACCAGGCTTTTGAGGACCCCCCCATGGGTGACCACCAGGATCAACGCCCCCGGCCAGCGGCCGGCCGCCTCCAGCAACGCCTGGAGGCTGCGCTCCAACTGGCGGCGGCGCGACTCGCCGCCCGGCGGCCGGAAATCCCAGCCAGCGCGCTCCTGTTCCGCCACGAGCGCCCCCTCCTCGGCCCGCAGCTCGGCCACGGTCCGGGAGGCCCAGCGGCCCCAGTCCAGTTCCCGCAACCGGCGGTCCAGCACCACCGGCAGTCCGAGGTGGATGTTGATGCGATCGGTCGTCGCCACGGCCCGGCCGGTGTCGCTGGCCAGGATACGATCCCACCGAAGGCCCTGCAGGCTCCGCCCCCAGGCGGCCGCCTGCAGATCGCCTTCCGGCGTCAGGGGCGAGTCCTGCTGGCCCTGGATACGTTTGGCGCGGTTCCAGACGGTTTCGGCGTGGCGAATCAGCCCGAAGCGCGTGGTGATTTCTGGATGGGTCATGGATGCAATCCGTATCACGTCTTCGTATACAGAGTGTTGAAAAACCGCGCCTCAGGCCGTGACCCGGCGTTGTGCGATTTTTGTAAATGCGTTTTATGTCCGAAACTAGAAGGCTGGGAAGCTGGGAAGCTTGAAGCAAAACCTTTTCTGCCTTTTTTCCGCCTCCTGGCGTTCCAGCCTCCGAGCCTCCAGCCAATCGCCGCCTTGGCCGACCGTCGGATGTTTTTTTTACAGCCCCCTGTTTAACACCGAACGATTCAAATTTAAAACGGTTTGATGATGTTTTTCAATTTTTCTTCCATCATCCCGTAGTTCCGGTCCAGCTCATGGGCCTCGCGGATATGGGTGCAGGCGCTTGCGCCCATTTGGCGGCGCAGCGGCGCGTCGGTCAGCAGCCGCTCGATGGCCCCGGCAAACGCCCTCCCGTCGCGCAGCGGCACCAGCAACCCGGTCCGGCCGTCCTGAACCGCCTCCGGCACCCCGGCGTTGTCAAAGGCCACCACCGGCAGCCCGCACGATTGGGCCTCCAGGTACACCATGCCCAGGGCCTCCTGGATGCCGGGGAACACGAACAGGTCGGCCGCGCTGTAATAGCGGTAAAGCTGCCGGCGCGGGGCCTGACCGATAAAAATGCACCCCCCGCGGATCTCCTCCCGGGCCAGCTGCTCGAGATGGGAGCGCGCTTTTCCGTCCCCGACGATGACCAGTGTGAATTTGCACCCGCGGCGCCGCAGCTCGCTGCAGGTGCGGATCACCCAGGTGAGTCCTTCGGCCTTGACCCCCGGCCGGAACATCGCCACCGACAATACCACGGGCTCCTCGCGGACACCCCACTGTCGGCGCAGTTCGGCGCGCGCACCCGGGTCGGCGGTGAAGTCCCGGGAATGAAGACCCGGTGCTACGTAGGTCAGCCGCTCCTCCGGCAGAAGACGTCGGAGGTTGACCCAATCCATGCGCTTGTTGGTAAAGACGTGGCGTGCGGCCAGCAGGACCTGCTGGTTCAAATGGAAGCCGAGCCGCGTTTTCGGATCCCGACGGCGCTTAGTGGAATAGATGCCTTGAAAGAGCACATACGGGATCCCGATCCGCCGGGCGACGTCCGGGCCCAGCACATCCGGAGCTTTGTAATATGAATGGTAGCTGAACCACAGGTCGCAGCGCGACACGCCGAAACGCCGCGCCAGTCGCTGCCGTTCCCATACCAGGCGGGGCCATAACCAGGGCTTCCAATAGATCCAGCGGCAACGCAGGGAACTCGCCGGGAGCATCTGGTGACCGCGGCTTGCGAGAAACTCGAAGATACCGGTGGCCGTGACCAGGTCCCCGGAGGGGTGCGGATGGCCGAGCGGTTTGAAGGGTGTGTAAAAGCAGATTTTCATGAGGCCCGGGAGTGGTCTGCAGAGGCAGCCGCCGGCGTTGCGACGGCCGGGTGCGGCGGAATCATTTGAACGCCGGGAACCCGCTCTTCAGGTACCAATCGTTCCGGACGTCGTCGAATTCCCAGACCTGGTGTTCCGTCAAGGTCTTGATCCGGAGTTCGCCGCTCCTGAAATACGTGATGTCCACCGTCTGGCCGGCCTTGCGTGCATCCTCGGAGACCACCGTCACTTTGACCTGGTAATCCGTGATGTGTACGTCCGTCGGGACCTTCGGCCGGTTGCCGGAACTATCGGGAGCCAAAAAGAGCTCGGCCGTTTCGAACTCGGACCAGCGCATCAGGTTCCCGTATTGGCGGGCTCTTTCTTCAAACGTATCCTGCCTTCGATATTCGAAGGACGACACACAACCGGACAGCAGCAGGACGACCATTAGAAGGGCCGCACTCGTTCTTCCCATACCGACTTCTCCCTCACACGTGGGCTTGTCCAGATGTATCCAGTTTAAACCATTCCACTCAATTCGCCAAGTGCCAAGTTGGCCGCTTGTGACCCGCCGGCGGCGGGCATCCCGAACTCCGGATGAGGCCCGGATTTACGGTTGACGGCGGGGCGGGCATCCGTTATGACTCCTGGCACATCCAAGGGTCGGAACGGCAGCCTGCCGGCCGCCCCGAATTCCGGGCAGGAGGATCCGATGACATCCATCTGCGTGCAGGACCTGCGGCGGTTGGCGGAGGAGTTTGTAGCGGCGGAGCCCGGACGGCTCGGCCAGGCGGGTTGGTGGCGCAGGCCGCTGCTGGCGACCGCACCGGTGGATGCGCGCTTCGACGCGCTGCCCCGCATCGCCGCCACCGATCACCTTTACCCCCGCGACCTGCTGCCGACCGGCAGGTCCGTGGTCGTCTTCTTCATCCCCTTCAAGAAGGACCTGCCCCGCGAAAACCGGGCGGGGGACAGGCCGTGCCGGAACTGGGGGGTCGCCTACGTGCAGACCAACGACCTCATCAACCGCCTGAGCCAGGCGCTGGCGGGTCTCTTGGGAGCGCACGGCTTCGCGTGCGGTCTCACGCCGGCCACGCATAATTTTAACGAAGAAAAGCTCATGGCCCGCTGGTCCCACAAGCATCTCGGCCACCTGGTCAACCTCGGCCGCTTCGGAACCCACTGCATGCTCATCACTCCGGCCGGCTGCGCGGGCCGCCTGGGCAGCCTCGTTACCGAGGCCGAACTCGGGGACAACCCGCTGATCGAAACGCGCGAGGCCTGCCTGCTCAAAGCCGGCAAGGCGTGCGGGCTTTGCATGAGCGCATGCCCGATCCAGGCCCTCGGCGTGAAGAGCTTCGAGCGCCGGCGCTGCTGGGAGCGCCTCAGGGAAAACCGCGAACGCCTGGAGACGTTCGCCGACCTGCCCGAGACCACCCACGTCTGCGGCAAATGCGCCGCCATGATGCCCTGCAGCTTCGCCAATCCGGTGGCACGCCTGGCTTCCGCCAGCCGGTAAGCGGTTCCAAGACGCCGCCATCGTGTGTCAGAGGGGGTCATGAGACCCCTTCTAATCCTTGCGCTCCTCGCGGTTGCCCGGCAAGCGTTCAAGCGCGGCCTGGATCTGGCCCAGCAGAGACCGGATCTCCTGCAACTGGGCCATGAGGCTCTCCGGGTCGCCGGCCGCCGCGCGGAGATTGCCGCTGCTGCCGAGCGTACGCGAGATCTCGTCCAACCGGATCCCCAGGGTAACAATAAAATAAATCAGCAGTAAAAAACCGAGCTGCCGCTCCCCCCACCCCAGTGCGGTCCAGCCCAACAGCACCATCGCCAAAAACAGCAGGCCGGTGAGGGTGTAAGGATGCCGCTGGGTCCAATTCTGGATCGCGTTGATCATGCTGCCGGTCCGGTCCTTTCCTCCGGGGAGGGCGGGCGTGCCGCGGCCTGCCGTTCCGGGGATGGTTCAATGATTGCAACTGCCCAGGTATCGGGGCGATCACGCGGATTTGCCGCGGGTCTCGTCCCGCAGCACCCGGCGCAGCACCTTGCCCACGTTGGACACCGGGAGTGTTTTGCGGAACTCAATGTGCCGAGGCCGCTTGTACCCGGCCATGTTCTCTTTGCAGAACGCCTGGATCTCCTCGACGGTGGCCGTTTCGCCGGGTTTGAGCTGGATGAAGGCTTTCACCGCCTCCCCGCTCTTGGCATCGGAAACGCCCACCACCGCCGCGATCGCCACCTTGGGGTGTTGAAAGAGGATGTCCTCGACGTCACGGGGGTAGACGTTGAACCCCCCCACCAGGATCAAGTCCTTCTTGCGGTCCGTGATGAGGATGTAACCCTCCTCGTCGATGTGCCCGATGTCCCCGGTCAGGAAAAAGCGCCGGCCGTCGATCGTGCGGAATGCCTTCTCGTCTTCCTCCGGCCGGTTCCAGTACCCTTTCATTACCTGGGGCCCGCAGATGGCGATCTCGCCGTCTTCCCCCTGGGGCAACTCCTGCTGGCCGGTCACGAGATCCACTATTTTGATGTCGGTCCCCGGGAGCGGAAACCCGACGGTGCCGATCTTGCGCTGCCGGGTGTTGGTGGGGTTGGCCGCCGCCACCGGGGCGGTTTCGCTCAAACCGTAGCCTTCGAAGATGACGGCGCCGGTTTTTTCCTCGAACCGCCGGCAGACCTCGGGGGGCAGCGGCGCCCCTCCGGAAAAGCAGCCCATGAAGGAGGTCAGGTCGTAGTGATCGAGATGGGGGTGGTTGACGAACGCCACGAAGAGGGTCGGTACCGCCGGCATCAGCGTCGGCCGATATTTCTGGACTATTTTGAGCACCTCGGTGAACGGTGGGTTGCCGGCCCGCGGGTCGGGGACGCAGATCAGCCGGCTGCCGCTGGCACAGGATGCGAGCAGGGCGCACGTCATCCCGAAGATGTGATACCACGGCAGCACGCCGAGGTAGGTGTGAAAGCCGCCCAGCCGCTGGGGCTCCGGTCGGCTGTCCGCCGCATGGGCCAACCGGATCCATTCGTGGATGCAGGCCAGCTCATAGGTGAAGTTGGTGTGCGTCAGACCGGCCCCCTTGGGAATGCCCGTCGTGCCGCCGGTGTAGATGATCAGGGCCAGGTCTGCGGCCGGGTCGATGGCTACCGCCGGCGGCTCGGGCTTGGCCTGGGCGACCACGTCATCGAAAAACAGGTGGCCGGGCTCGTGTTTCCCGGCCGTGGGGATCTTGCCCAGTAGCCCGCCGATAATCCCTTTGAGCCTGGGCAGGTAGGACTTAACGCTGCAGACGACCACCGTCTTGACGCCGGTGCCAGCGACGGCCTTCACCGTGGTGGGGTAGAAGCGCGGGTGGTCCATGCAGAAAACGGCACTGGCGCCGGAGTCCTTGAGCTGGAAGTGGAGTTCATTGGCGGTGTAAAGGGGGTTGCAGGTCACGCAGATGGCGCCGGCCTTGAGAATCCCGAAATAGATGGGCGGATAGTGCGGCAGGTTCGGAAGAAAAACGGCCACACGGTCGCCCTGGCGGATGCCCCGCGCATGCAGGAAATGGGCGATCCGGTCGGCCGTGTCCTTGACCTGCGTGAAGGTCCGGGTGGCATCGCTGAAAATGGTAAAGACGTGGTCGGGATAGGCCCTGGCCGCGTCGTCCAGAATGGCGAAAAGAGGCTTGTCAAACCCGGAGACCGCTTGCGGGACACCTTCCGGCCAGTGGGCAGTGGGCCATCCGTGCGGGGCCATAGTCGTCTCCTTTCGCGGTGGGGTTGGAAACCGACACCGATCTGCCGGCGCAGCGTCCCGACCTACACCGAAGTATAGAAGAACGGCGGGGGCACTGTCAAACCCGAAAGTTACTCGGGGCCTTCAGATCTCTCCGGAGAACTCGGCCGTGATCACCCGGTAGAGCTCCTCTCCGACGGCGATGCCCAGATCGATGAACTGGGGGCCGTATTTTCTTCCGGTCGCCGTACGGAACGAGGTTTTGATCCGGGCCAGGCGCTCCATGCCTCTCGGGTAATGCCGCAGGAACTCCGCCAGAGGCAGCCGGGCGAAAGCGGCCATGGCCCACAGGGTGTCGCTGAAATTATCCGGCCCCCACCGGAATTTGTCGGCGTCGTATAGGCAGTCGGAGACCAGCGCGCCTTGCCGCGTGTTGACGCTCAGGACGGTTTTAAAGGCCTCGTGGTTGCGGATGGCGATGCAGATGTCTTCGATTTCCGCACGCGAGAAGTCCCGCCCGGAAATCAGCCCACGCGCGCAGGCCGCCCCCTGCTCGGCATGCTCGGGCCGTTTGCGCCGGATGTCGTGCAGCAGCCCCGCACAGTGGACGAGGCAGATCCGCCGGCGCAGAAACGTCCCGGAATAGCGGGCCGCCCGGCCTTCGACCTGCATCAGGGCCCCGGCATCGACGGCCACCTTTCTGGCATGCAGCCACCCATGACCGAAATCGTCCTCCAGAAGGGCCGCAACGCACTGGCGCAACTCGGCGACAAGAGGGGTGCTTTCGAAGAGGGACTCCGAGAGGCTTAGCGCGACGGTCTCGTCGCGGTAGAAATCAGGCGGGGGCAGCCGCGACACGATCTGCCGCGCCCGCTCGCGCAAGCGCATATAGAGGCTGGTCACATCGGCCATGGGCGGTCCGGCGGCCCCCTCACACGTACCGGGCGGTCTCACGCCCGGCATCCTTGCGGGTGGATGCTAAACCGCTCAAAACAGAAGTGCCGATTTCGGGGGCATGAAACCGGCACTTTCGAAAAAAACCACCGCGGGAAACAGATCAGCTTTCGGCCAAAGCGAACGGATGGCCGCAGACCTTCCAGCGACCGTCTTCCCTGACGAGGTCGATGGTCGTCTCCACCCGGTGCGCTTGGGTCAGGGCGAACACCTCGGCCACGACGCCAAAAACACGGTTGATCACTCGTTTGCGCGTCGCCGTCAGCCGGACCTGGGCTTTGTCGGCCCCCTGGAAGCTGGTGTGCGCCTCGACATGGTAGAGTTCCTGTTTCATATAATCGAAGCCATACCCCAGGGAGCGCGCCTCCTGGTTGACGCGCTGCAGGTATCCCTGCACCCCATCGTCTGCTTCAGTCGAGCCGAGCTCCTTGCAGAGCCGATCCGCCATGGACGGGTCCAGCCCGAAATACGCCCGGGCAAACTCCACGGCCGCCTTGTCCGGAGTGTCCCGCTGCTCGGCAATGATCAGAAGCCCCTGCAGGATCAGCGCCAAGATGATGATCGAGGTGAATGTCAGGAACTTGCCACCGCTGTCCATTGACTCTTCCTCCTTTTCGCCGTTCGGGCACTCCCCCTTGCACAGCAAGGCCGTCCGTCCCATGGACCCGCGCCGGATTCGGTCGGCACCCGTCAGCGTACCCGCTTAACACGACTCATTGCCGAAGACAAGTGCTTTTTGGGTGCGCGGGACGCGGGTCTTCCTCAACGCCGGGTGCAGGTTTCAACCCAGCCGGCGGCGATGCGCTGGAGCCCGTCCATTTCCGCTTCGGAGAAAGACGGGTCTTCCCCGTTGAAATAGTCCGGCCGCAGCAGGCGGCTTTCTTTGAACGGCTGGAGGGCATACAGGCGGCTGCCCTGGATCAGGCGGGCAATGCCCTCGATGCTTTTTGCCGTCACCAGAGGTTTCACACAGGTGGTTCGGAACTCGTAGTCGATCCCCGAGGCCATCAGGAGCTCAATGCTGTCGAGGATGGCGCCGGGGTCGCACTGGCGGGTCACACCGCCGACATAGCGCTCCGGCTCCATTTTGATGTCCATCGCCAGGTAGTCCACGAGGTTTGCGGTGATGAGCCGTCTTAGCATCTGCGGCCTGCTGCCGTTGGTGTCCAGCTTCACGGCATAGCCCATGTGCTGGATGCGGCGGCAAAGGTCCGGCAGATCGTCGTGCAGCGTGGGCTCGCCCCCCGAGATGACGACCCCCTCCAGCAACCCTCGGCGGTCTGCGAGGAACGCCAGGAAATCCTCGATCGTGAACGGGTCCTCCGCACCCCCGGAGCGCTGCGACCAGCTGAGGGTTGTGGCAGTAGGGGCAGTTGAAATTGCAGCCCGCCAGAAACAGGACGCAGCTGATTTTGCCGGGGTAGTCGATGAAGGAGTGTTTTTGAAGACCGCCGATTCTCATAATACCCATCCCGGACAAGCCGGAATTAAATTCGGATTCTGTGCTTCGAACTTTTTAAACAGCCGCCTCAGATAGAAGCACGCTGCAACCGAATTTATCGGAAATACCTGGCAGATAAATCTGTTTCAGGATGCGATCTTAAGGTTTTTCCGATCCTCAACCTCCGCCGGCGTGCCGGAGTTGCCTTGCGGGACCGGCCGCAGGTAGGCGGCAACGCGGGAGTAGACCTCGGTCGTCTCGCTGCAGCGGCTGCAGCGGGGCTGCTCCCCGTCCAGGTAGCCGTGGGTGGGACAGATGCTGAAGGTCGGCGTGAGGGTGAAATAGGGCAGCCGGTAGTTGGCGGCAATCTTGCGCACCAGAGCTTTGATGACGGCGGTGTCCTTGACCTGCTCGCCCAGAAAAATGTGCAGAACCGTGCCACCGGTGTATTTGGACTGCAGCCCGTCCTGGAGCCTCAGGGTCTCGAACAGGTCATCGGTGAACCCCACCGGGAGTTGGCTGGAGTTGGTGTAATACGGGGAGGCGCCCCGGTCGCGCGCACTGGATTCATTGGCGTTGATGATGTCCGGAAATTTTTTCTTGTCCAGCATGGCCAGCCGAAAGGAGGTGCCTTCGCCCGGAGTCGCCTCCAGGTTGAACATCGCCCCGCTTTCCTCCTGGATCCCGGCGATGGTGTCGCGCAAAAAATCCATCACCTGCAGGGCGAAACGCTGCCCGTCCGCGGTGGTGATGTCCCGGCCCAGGAAGTTGAGACAGGCCTCGTTCATGCCAATGATGCCGATCGTCGAAAAGTGGTTCTTCCAATATACGCCGGAGTGCTTCTTGATTTCACGCAGGTAGAACTTGGAATAGGGGTAGAGGTTCTTGTCGGTGAACTGCTCGAGGACCTTGCGCTTGATCACCAGGCTCTCGGCGGCCAGATGCACCAATTTCCCAAGCCTGGCGAAGAAATCCGCTTCGCCGTCGCTCAGGTAGCCGATGCGCGGCAGATTGATGGTCACCACCCCGATGGAGCCGGTGAGCGGGTTCGCCCCGAACAGGCCGCCGCCGCGCTTGAGCAGCTCGCGGTTGTCCAGCCGCAACCGGCAGCACATGGAGCGCGCGTCCTCCGGGGACATGTCCGAGTTGACGAAGTTGGAAAAATAGGGAATGCCGTATTTGCCCGTCATCCGCCAGAGGGGCTCCAGGATGGGGTTGTCCCAGTTGAAGTCCGCCGTGAGGTTGTAGGTCGGAATCGGGAAGGTGAACACCCGGCCCTTGGCATCCCCCTCCATCATGACCTCGGCAAAGGCGCGGTTGATCGCATCCATTTCGGGCTGGAATTCCCCGTAGGTTTCCGGCTGCTCCCGGCCGCCGACCACGACCGGGTGGTCCCTGAGGGTCGACGGCACGGTCAGATCCATGGTGATGTTGGTGAACGGCGTTTGGAAACCCACCCGGGTCGGGATGTTGATATTGAAGATGAACTCCTGCAGGGCCTGCTTGACCTCCTTGTACTCGAGGCGGTCGGCGCGCACGAACGGGGCGAGCAGTGTATCGAAGTTGGAGATGGCCTGGGCCCCGGCCGCCTCCCCCTGGAGAGTGTAGAAAAAATTGACGACCTGTCCCAGGGCGCTGCGCAGGTGCCTGGGCGGCGAGCTTTCGACCTTGCCCTCGACGCCCTTGAACCCCTGGCGCAGAAGGTCCAACAGGTCCCAGCCGACGCAGTAGACCGAAAGCAGGTTGAGATCGTGGACATGGATATCGCCTTCGGCGTGAGCGGCCCGGATCTCGGGCGGGTAGATGGAGTTCAGCCAATACTCGGAGGTCACCTCGGAGGAGATGTAGTTGTTGAGCCCCTGCAGGGAGTAGCTCATGTTGCTGTTTTCGCGGATCTTCCAGTCGAGCTTCTCGATGTAGTGGTTCACCAGGTCGACATTGGCCCGGGTGGTGATCTTGCGGATCTGGGAGTGTTGCTCCCGGTAGAGAATGTAGGCCTTGGCGGTTTTGTAGAACGGGGAGTCGAGCAGGACGCGCTCGACGATGTCCTGGACCTCCTCGACCTTGGGGGTCGGCCCGAGCCGCAGCTCGTGGGCGAGCGTCAGGACCCGCAGCGTAAGTTTTTTTGCCTCCCGGTCGCTGAACTCGCCGGTGGCATTGCCGGCCTTCGCCAGGGCGGCCGTAATTTTCGAAGAATCGAACTCAACTATTCTACCATCTCTTTTTTCGATTTTCTCGAACACGAGGCCAGCTCCTGCGTTTAGATCATGTCAGCACGTCGTTGTTGAGCATCCGCACAGTTGTGAAGCTTGTACTCGTCCGTTTGCCGGGAGGAAACATCCTACCTTGTCAGTTTTGTCGGGTGAGGGCGTTCAGGTGCGGGCCGTTTTCTGTAGTCTTGATAAGTTATACACAATATATTGGTTAGTGTCAATAAAATACTTCAACATATTGTGATTAATAGCAATATTTTCGAGCAGGCCGTGTCGGCTCCAGCGACTGGAATACGATAAAGGCAGGACAACCAACGCCGGCAGGGGCAGAAGGTGACGCTCTTGGCGTTTACGAAACACCGATCGTAACAATTAACATACTGATATTAAATACTTTTTTTCCTTAATTCATCACCCAAAGGTAATCTGCGATCGAAAGGTCAATGGCCTCGCCTGTGGCGACAGGGTAAACGGTGCGATACGGGAGGCCGTTGCGCTTGAAAACCCGCTCCGGGATGCCGTACTTGTACTGAATGTGGCCGTTGCCGGCGAGCACCACCATCATGCCGTCCCCGAGGTGCTGCGCCGCCGCTTCCGCCATGCCATCTTCCCAGACGCACTGGGCCAGGTAGAAATCCTCGAACCGCACGTTCTTGAACGCGTGCTGCTTGAATACCTCTTCCACGTAACGCCGGTGGGCGGCAATGCTGGTGTCCACCTGCCTGGGCAGGAATCCCTTTTCGTAATCCGAAAGGTATTCGGTGCCGCCGACGCGAATCTTGGGCGGGATGCAGAACGGCACGTTCAAGGCCACCAGCGGGATTTTTTCAGTGCGGATAAAGTCCAGGATGCCCCGGTACAGCCCATAGTCAAAGCGCCAGTTGGCGTACCAATGGGTGCGGCGCAGGAAGCCTTCCTCGTCGAGGTCGCCGACCGCCCAGCGGTCTAAAACCGGCTGGTAGGATCGGTCGAACATCTCCAGGCCCACGGCCAGCCGCGCCCCCCCATCGTGCAGCGCGCGGATCACCCTCAGTTGAATCTCGTGGTCGCGGGCGGAGGTGTGCATTTCGCCGACGTAGACGACCCGCACCGTCCGCAGGTCGGCTATCAGTTCGTCAAAGGAGACCTTAGCACCCGTGCGCGCCGAAAGGATGGTGCCCGGCGCAAAGGCCTTGGCCGGTGCTTTCCCCGAATCCAGCTTGAGCGGCATGGCACAGCCCCCCACCCCCCCGCCGACGGCCAGCACCATGACCATCAGCCCCGCGGCGGCCGTGCACCAGCGCATCTTTGGCGCGCGTTGTTTTCCGGCTTGCATTTTCAGGCCCGCCCGCATAATCTGACCCGGTAACCTCGTTCGCCGCCGGCTGAGGCCGATGGCGGCGTGCACCCCCACTGCCGGAGAGACGACCGCCGAGATGTCTGCGCCACAAACCATCCTGCCGCGTTCACGAAAATCGTTGCCTTTCCTGACTCTCCCGGCGGTCGCCAAAGCGCTTCTCCTGGCAGCCCTGTCCGCGCTGCTCGCCTTCGGATTGATCGGGGTTTCCGTAGCCGAAGAGTTCGCACCGTATCACGGCTACATCTGGGTCCCCCGCCTCCTGGTGGTGGTCAGCGCCATTCTCATCGCCACCGTCATCGGCCACCTTCTCCGGCGGCACCTCTTCCGGGGATAGCCGTCGGCTACTTAGTGTCCATCCATAGACGGCGTCTTGCGGCCCATGCCGGCGTTCTCGCTCTTTGCTATCCTCGGCGTAGCCTCGCTACGCCTGCGGTTGCGAAATCGCTGCGGACTTGGTCTGAACCGAAATCCACCATTTCTGGATGGGCACTACTTTGCGGCAGCACCCGTCATGACCACATTCAGGATGCCCATGAGTTGATCGGTGGAGATGTAGCCCGGACGGTGGCCGATGATTTCGCCGCTCTCGGAGATGAACCATGTGTCGGGCAGACCCTTGACCCGGATACAGCGACGCTGTCTGCTGATCGCGCTCGGTATCCACCCGGATGGGGATGAAGTTGCGGTTGAGGACGGCGATCACCGCCGGGTCCTTGAAGGCCTTGCGCTCCATTTCAGCGCAGTACGTGCACCAGTCTGCATAAAAATGGAGGAACACCTTTTTCTTTTCAAATCGGCTGCGCGCCATGCCGCTGTCGTAGGTGTGCCATTCAATCTTATCGGCGGCGGCCTGGGCGCTTGCGGCCGCGCCAGCCAACAGGACCATCAGAAGAACCAGCGCTTTCGCTATCTTCATCCGTTATGCCTCTCAACGTTAAAGGGTTGCCACTCGGAATAATTTAGCACCGCGGAAGCTGGATGGCAAACGATAGCGGGTTTTTCAACACCCTGTTAATGCTCAGTTCACGCTCTGACACCACTTGCTTTTAACCGCCCCTCTTTTCTCTTTTATGATCGACTTCGTTTTTAACCTCCAACAGATCAATTACGAGCATTTGGCTGGAGGTGCCTGTCATTGAAGCGGGTATCTGGGCTGATATCGCTACGATTCCTCCCTCTTTGGGATTTTTAGTATTCCAAATCACATATTTCAAATCCGATTCCAAACTAGCGGATAAACCCTTTTTCGCGGTTTCACTGACAATAAAGGCAATCGAGGCGCGATGCAGTCCCTTGGATAAAAGCTGCTGGAAGAGATAAACGTAACACAGATCGTCATAGGTCAGCAGATTTTTGTCCCCTCTTGCCATCGCTTTATGCCAGGATGGGATAATAAAACCTTTCACGATCCAGTCTCGAACTCTGGATGTTTCAATTCCTAAGATACGTGAAGCATCAAGAATTGAATAGGTGATCATATTCGACTCCTGCCTCTTGGTTCTTCCTGAACTCCTTTCGTTTATCAAATGGCATTCCCAAAACCCCGCAAGGAGAAAATTCCAATAACGAAACGGGCGACCCCAAATGACGCGGGATCGCCCGGTTGTTGCATTGAAGTAAGGAAGCGGACCGGTTTGGGTTGTATGAAGGCAGGCAGGAGGACTGCTCAACCTTCTTACAACCGTTCCCGCCTCTTCCTGGGATCACGGGTTGCCCCGTTACCCGAATAGAAGCCTAGGGCATGGAACCACGTCTGTCAAGAGGGGCAAAAAAAATAATTCGGCGGAATACAATTATGGAAAACTAAAGGTCTTACGAGCCTGCTGAATTTCACTCTTACGGCAGGAATCTCATCCTAAGGTGAAGATCCCCGCGGGCACCCTTATCATCCAGAGTCGCGTCAAGACGCAAAGCCTCTATCTTTATTAAAGCGCAATAGACTCAACAGGCTAAAAAATCCAAAAAGGCATAAAGCGCTTAACATGGACCCGGTCATTTCAGAGTCATGAACGGTGCCAATGAAGCACCCTCCTCCGCCGCCCCCACCGCCGTTTTGGGATGCGCTGCCACTACCAGGCTCAAAATAACCCAGCCCGATTCCACCTGGATCGATGATGACTCCATTGGCGACACCATCCGAGTCTTCAGGTCCGCCATCCCTCAGAGTTAAGGTTGCGGACATGCGATCATCTGCAAATTCAGTATAGGCTGAAAAATCGACCCACCTGTCGGCAACCGTGTCATACTCATACCATATTGCTCCAGCCGGTACCGGTTCGAGGAAATACAGTCTCACCACCGCCTGATCGCCGGGGTTGGCCACGGCAATTTTGATGTCCAGAATCCCAAACGGCATGTCTTGAGGTTTGCCGTTGGCATACAAATCCGGTTTACCGGGGTCTTCAGATTCCACCGACTCGATGGAATCGCCGTTGAAGATCCTTCGATGCTGACGCCGATCTGAGGGTGGTGCCCTCCATCTTGACCGATTTAATAACTATTTGCTGAGAATCCGGAACTCCGTCTTTGTTCAGGTCTGCTGAGGGCTCTCTCCTGGGAATCGGGGATGCCGTTGGCGTTCAGGTCTGTTCCACTCGTCTGCGGTGGAGAAATATCTCGTAATCGGACCATGGAGAGACCACCCCATTAGAATCAATGAATTGGGCCCGCCAGAAGAAAGGGGTTCCTTCATCAAGCACCAATTTGGGGACCGTGAAGCGGGTCAGTGCCGTGGTGCACAGGATATCCAGCAAGCAGATATCATCTTCCTCGCGAAACACCTGCCAGCGGGTTTTGGCGTGGGTGGTACCGGAAATCGGGCTGATGAAGGGGCCAGTTTTCAGCTCGGCCATCGTACTCACTACGGAATTCTCTACAGGGGAAATCAAAAGCGGAGCGTCCGGTGAAGTATTGCTTTGATTCGCTGCGGCATCGGCGTTGTCGCCGATTCCGTTCCCATTCGCATCCGCCCACTCATTCGGGTCATTGGGGAAGGCATCCTGGCTGTCGGGTACGCCGTCACCATCTGAGTCCGTGACCACCGGCGCCGCGCTCTGGGTGATGGTGATCGTTTTGGCGGCCGACCAGGCCGAATCCGATCCCAGGCTGTCGCGCGCCTGGGCTTTTACGGCGTACTGCCCGGCCGCAGCCCAACTGTGCGACCGACTGGCCGCCCCCCAGCTGGAAAGTGCACCTCCGCCCCAGTCATACCGGTACTGTAGGCTGTCACCGTTGGGGTCGGTGGCAGAGGTGCTGAACGTGATGGCCGTGTTTACCAGCGCGATAGAGGCCCCGGAAGGAGTGGCCGGGGTCGAAGGGGCGCCGTTCGCCGCGGGGACCGAATAGCTCACCTCGTTGGAATAACTGCTCTCGTTGCCGGAGGCGTCGTAGGCGGAGACTGCGAAATAGTAAGTCTGCCCGGTCGTCAGCCCGATCACTGTGTAACTGGTGACGTTGTGAACATCGGTGTGAACGGTGTAATTGCCGCTTGCCGTTCCATAATGAATCTTGTAGCCCGCCAGATCACTCTCCGTGTTGGGGTCCCAGGCGAGTGTGGCCTGAGCTGCCAGGGCGCTGGATGCAATGAGGCCGATCATAATGCAAACAACGATTTGAAGAACCCTGCGGCAGGCTGCAGGGACCCTTCGACGGCAAGGACGTTTAATCGAATTTTGATATTCGCCCTCTAACACCGCAGCAAGCTGCGGGAAGTGTGCTCGCTGTCGCGGTTCAAAACCCAGGATCCAGATCCTTCGGATCGATTTGGAAGCGATCATGATGGTCCTCCTATGGTGACTCCGGCCTTCGACGAACAAGCGAATGGCATGTCCCGTCCGCAGACGGGTATGGTCCGGCTCAATCGGTTAGCGCTAAGCTACCGAGAAAGCCGTCATGTTTCGCTGTGTTCGGCAGTGGGGCTCAGGCCGGATCGGCCACAGAGGATGACAAGCGCACGTAGGGCGGGAATAAAAACAGGGTATTGCGGAATGGTGAAACGTTTGGACTGATTTCTGAAAAGGAAGAACTTCGGGGTAGTAAAATTGCAATACTTGATAGACATGCTGCCAACCTCCGGAATCGAAGTATACGAGGAAAGCCTCCCGTTCGATCCCGAAGGTTTTCCTCTTCGACGCCTACGAGGTTAGCTAAAGGGCTAGGGTCGGAAAGGTTACCCCTCGCCGGATGGCGATGCACCCCAAAGAGTTGGGTCCCCCGCTCCCGAGAATTCCCGGGATTACGCGTAATATAAGTCTACCTTCCATGCCTGTTCTTGTCAATCAAATTTCAAAGATCCCGGGGGCACTTGCATACGATATTTTTTGGCAAATTGCTTCGTAACGAATAAATAACACGCCGCTATCCGTAGGCTAACAAAACAGAAAGAAGTCTCTGCCAGGCGAATGGTCGTCTGGAAAAGCTGGTGAGCCGGGGCTGCCGGCAAGCCCCGACCCCCAAACCAGCGGTCGACGAAAATACTAAATTTTCCTAGCCGAAAGAAAGGAAACCGTCCATGCAATTTTCCCTTTTTTCCCGAACCGACCGGTTCATCCTGATTGTCTTTGCGTTGTGCCTGTTGATATTTGCGCCCGCCAGAGGAATTGCCGCCGAGGAGATCCTGGTTTACACGGCCTTGGAGGATGACGAGATACCCAAGTATCTTGAGGTGTTCAAAACGCAGCATCCGGTCATCACGGTTAAGATTGTCCGCGATTCCACCGGCATCATTACCGCCAAACTGCTGGCGGAAAAGGCCAATCCCCAGGCGGACGTGGTCTGGGGCACGGCGGCAACGAGCCTCATGCTCTGCAAGCAAGCCGGCATGCTGGAGCCCTTCGCCCCTGCAGGCCTCGAAAAGATCAAGGCCTTTATGCGCGATCCCGCCAACCCGCCCGCCTGGGTGGGCATCAAGGCCTGGCAAACGGGATTCTGCGTGAACACCGTTGA
Source organism: uncultured delta proteobacterium (assembly GCA_963785045.1). Classification (GTDB taxonomy): domain Bacteria; phylum Desulfobacterota; class Desulfobacteria; order Desulfobacterales; family SpSt-501; genus SpSt-501. Next base: position 83,542 of record CAWAUC010000016.1, read on the forward strand.
AATGAAAAAGCTGAAGCTGCCGATCCCAACTTCTTTCGCCGACCTCATCAGGCCGGAATACAAGGGCTATATCGCCATGCCCAACCCGGCCTCTTCCGGGACCGGTTTCCTGACGGTCTCCGCGATTCTGCAGATGAAGGGAGAGTCGCAGGGCTGGGAGTATCTGGATAAACTGCATGCCAACATCGCGAGCTACACGCACTCCGGTTCCAAACCCTGCAAGATGGCGGGCGCCGGTGAAGTTCCGATCGGAATTTCCTTTGCCTATCGGGGCTTCACCCAGAAGCAGAAAGGTGAGCCGGTCGAAACGGTTTTTCCAAAAGAAGGCTCCGGGTGGGATGTCGAAGCCAATGCTCTGATCAAGAAGGCGGCGATCAAGCCGGCTGCTAAAATTTTTCTCTCGTGGGCGATCGGCGCGCCGGTCATGAAGGAATACGGCATGGACCGCCTGCGGGTCTACAGTGCCTGAAGCAGTGAACCCCGCATCGGTCTCCCAAAAGCATCCATGACCCCCATCCGCGCCACCGAAGGCCGCTGCGCCTGGTATTCGCAGCGCGCCGGACACGGAATTCTGGATCAAACGGGCGCTTGTTTTCCTGGCATGCCTCTGGCTGGTGCTGGTCGTTGTGTTGCCTGTATTTCAACTGGTGGCAAAAAGCCTCCAGGACGCCCAGGGCGACTTTGTCGGTTTTGCTAATTACTTACATTACGTTAAAACGCCGGCCCTCTCCAATTCCCTCGGCAACAGTCTCCGGGTCTCCCTGGCGACGACGCTGATAGCCGTCGTGCTGGGATTCATTTTCGCCTATGCCCTAAGCCGTACACGCATCCCTGGAAGGGGTGTCTTCAAGAGCATCGCCATGATGCCGCTATTCGCCCCGACCGTTCTCAATGGGATCGCCCTGATTTACCTCTTCGGGCGCAAGGGCCTCATCACCCTCGGCTTTTTCGAAACACTGCCGGGGGTCGACATCCACATCTACGGCCCGGTAGGCATCATCCTATCCGAGACGATCTACACTTTCCCTCAGGCCGTGCTGATCCTGTCGATTGCGCTGAGCATGACGGATGCCCGGCTGTACGAAGCCGCGGCCTCATTGGGGGCCGGCAGGCTGCTTACCTTTTTTACCGTCACGCTGCCGGGTATTAAATACGGACTGCTCAGCGCCGTTTTCGTTTGTTTCACGCTGGCGTTTACCGATTTCGGAGCTCCAAAGGTTGTAGGAGGGGGATACAACATCCTCGCCACCGATATCTACAAGCAGGTCATCGGACAGCAGAATTTCGCTATGGGAGCCGTGGTGAGTATTGTGCTGCTGATCCCGACCGTGGTCGCGTTCGGTGTGGATCGGCTGGTGCAATGTCGCCAGGTGGCCATGATCGCCGCCAAGTCGGTTCCCTTTCGGCCTCCGGTCAACCGCTTCCGGGATCTGGTCCTCTTCGGGTTCGGCGCGCTGGCGGCGAGCGGAATTGTCGGCTTTTACGCCACCGCGGTTTTCGCCTCCCTGGTGAAAGTCTGGCCGTACAACCTGACGTTGGGCTTCTGGCATTATCACTTCAGCGGCACCGGAGGCGGCGGATATGCGGCCTTTTTCAACAGCATCCGCATGAGTTTTTATTCGGCGGCCATCGGGGCGGTCATCACTTTCTCCAGCGCCTACCTGATCGAAAAAAGCCGCCAACTGGAATCTCTGCGCCAGATCGCCTACTTTCTTTCGATTCTACCCTTGGCGCTGCCCGGCCTGGTGATCGGGTTGGCCTACATCTTCTTCTTCAACCCGAAAGGATGGAACCTCTTGGGCCTCTGGGTGCCCAATCCTTTCAATTTCCTCTACGCCACGATGGCGATTCTGGTCATCAGCAACATCGTGCATTTCTACACCGTCAGTTTCGTCACCGCTACGACGGCCCTTAAGCAACTGGACAACGAATTCGAAACCGTGTCCGAATCCATGGCGGTCCTTTTTTATAAAACCTTCACGCGCGTCACCATACCGATCTGCCTGCCGGCCATCCTGGAGATCGGCATGTACTACTTCGTCAACTCGATGGCCACGGTTTCAGCAGTCATTTTTCTGTATTCAGCGGACATCCCCCTGGCGTCCGTGGCGGTTGCCAACATGGACGACGCAGGCGACACAGCGCCCGCTTGCGCCATGTCGGTGCTGATCGTATTGACCAACATGGTTGTACGCAGCGTCTATAGCGCCTTGACCCGCAGGATCAAGCGCCGCAGCCAGGCCTGGACCTCGACCTGAGCCTTTGCCGCTCGTCATCAAACCGGATTTCGGCAGCAACCGGGTGCCTATCCCTCGCGGTAGGATTGCGGGTTTTCAACACCCTGCTAATGGTTGTTCGAATCGGCGAAATGCTTGATCATCATCTCGCCGAGTTCCTTCGAGCGCTGGGTGGCCGCCTCGACGGCGTTGATCAGGGTGGTGCGCAGCCCCCCCTTTTCCAGCGTGTGGATCCCCGCGATGGCGGTCCCACCGGGCGAGGTGACGCGATCCTTCAGCTGGCCCGGGTGCTCGCCGGTTTCAATCAACAGCTTGGCTGCGCCCAGAACGGTCTGGGCCGCCAGGAACTGGGAATCCTTCCGGGACAACCCCATCTTCACCCCGGCGTCGGCGAGCGCGTCCACAATGATGAAAATGTAGGCCGGTCCGCTGCCGCTCAGCCCGGTGATGGCGTCCATCAGGGAGTTCTCGCGCAGGAAGACGGCCTTGCCCACGGAATTGAAGATCGCCATCGCCAGCTCGACGTCTTCCTTCTTGGCATGCTTGCCGGCCGACAGCGCCGTCGCGGACTCCTTGACCGAGGCGGCGATGTTGGGCATGACCCGGATCAGCCGCAGCTCCTTTTGCAGCAGGGACTCGATCGCCCGCAGGGGGACGCCTGCGGCAATCGAGATGATGAGCTTGGACATGTCCAGGTGATCGGCGGTTTCCTTCAACACCTCCGCCATGAGCTGCGGTTTCACCGCGTAAATGACGACCTCCGACTGCGCGACGGCCTCCACGTTGCTCGATGTCGTGCGGACCCCGTAGCGGGCGCCCAGCTCCTCCAGCCGCTCCTCGCGGACGTCGGTGCAGATGATGTTCGTCGGTTGGGCCGATCCGGATTGCACCAGGCCGCTCACCAGGGCCTCGCCCATGTTGCCGCACCCCAGAAAACAGATCTTCTTGCCGATCAAATTGTGCACTACTGCCTCCTTCATAAACTTTTAACGCCAAATCGGTTTCTTATGAGCTCACTCTCCGATAGTCAAGCACTATATCTTCGGCAGAAGCCGTTGGCGCTTGACATGCGGGCCGCGCGGGGATATAAATGGTCTAACCATTATAACCGCCCTGCGACGGACGCCCTGTCATGTTTCAGACCGCCAAACCCACCAAGGTTTTCCAGGAAGTGGTGGCTCAGATCGAGGAGGCCATCCTTGCCGGCCGCATCGAAACCGGTGAGACCCTGCCCTCCGAGCGGGAGCTGAAAGAGATGTTTCAGATCAGCCGCGGGACCCTGCGCGAAGCCCTGCGGGTGCTGGAGCAGAAGGGGTTGATCGAAATCCGGCTGGGGGTCGGCGGAGGCTCGGTGGTCCGCTCCGTGGATGCCGGCAGCGTCAGTGAAAGCCTGGGGCTGCTTATTCGCTCGCAGAAGGTTTCACTGAACCATCTGGCCGAATTCCGCGAGGCGGTGGAGGGCAGCATTGCCGCGCAGGCGGCCGAGCGGCGCTCGGCGGCCGACGTCCGGAAACTGAAAGACCTGCTGAGGATCGCCCGTTCATGCGTGCGCGCCGGTCACAGGCGGCGCGATGAATTCCTCGATGTGGACAAAAAGATCCACATGACCATCGCCGACACCACCCAGAACCCGATTTACCAGAGTGTGCTCACCTCCATTCACGACAACATCCACCGCTATTACGACCGCTTTCTGTCGATGGACGACCGGGAAATCCAGGAGAACTGCCGCGACCTCTGCGAGCTGGTCGCTGCGATCGAAACCGGGGCCGCCGATGACGCCCGGCGGCTGGCGCGCGGACACGTGCAGCGCTTCAACGGCTACATGCAACGCCGCGCCCAGGAGGAACAGGCCAGTGCGCCCGCCGCCACCCACCGCACGATCTCTTCGCCGAAAGCCGCCCCCATGAGGAAACGGTGACGCCCATGCGCATCCGCCATCACCCCGTTTTGACGATCCCTGAAAAAGCCGCGATCCCCTTCACCTGGAACGGCTCCGCCCTGTCCGGGTTCAACGGCGAAATGATCTCCTCGGCCCTGATCGCCAACGGGGTTCACATCTTCGGCCACCACGCGAAGGACGGCAGCCCCCAGGGGATTTTCTGCGCCAACGGCCAGTGCTCCCAATGCCTCGTCATCGCCGACGGGCGGCCCGTCAAGGCCTGCATGACGCCGCTGCGGGAGGGACTGGTGGTCCAAAGCGTGGAGGGGCTGCCCGGGCTGCCCGCTGAGGACGCGCAGCCGCCGGCGGCGCCGGTCACCGCCCTCACCACCGAGGTGCTCATCATCGGCGGCGGGCCGGCCGGCCTCTCGGCGGCAATCGAGCTCGGCCGGCTCGGCGTGCGCACCTTGGTGGTCGACGACAAGGACCGCCTGGGCGGCAAACTGGTGCTGCAGACCCACAAGTTTTTCGGGTCGGTGGAGGACTCCTACGCCGGAACCCGCGGCTTCGAGATCGGCAACATCCTGGCCGCAGAAGTTGCCAGGCACCCCTCGGTGGAGGTCTGGCTGAACACCACCGCCGTGGCCGTGTTCTCGGACCGCATCGTCGGCCTGGTGCGCGACGGCCGCTACGTCACCGTCGCCCCCGCCAAGTTGATGGTGGCCACCGGCGCCCGCGAGAAAATGCTCTCCTTCCCGGGCAACACGCTTCCCGGCGTCTTTGGGGCCGGGGCCTTCCAAACCCTGGTCAACCGCGACCTCGTAAAGTCCTCCGAGCGGGTCCTCATCGTCGGCGGCGGCAACGTGGGGCTGATCGCCGGCTACCACGCCATCCAGGCCGGCATCGAGGTGGCGGCCCTGATCGAGGCCCTGCCCCAGGTCGGCGGCTACAAGGTCCACGCCGACAAGCTGAAACGTTTAGGGGTGCCCATCTTCACCCGTCACACCATCGCCTGCGCGGCCGGTGCGGACCGGGTGGCGTCGGCCACCATCGCCGAGCTCGACGACCGATGGAACGTGGTGCCCGGCACCGAAAAAACCTTTGTCGTGGACACGGTGCTCATCGCCGTCGGCCTGGCGGAGGTGAACGAGTTTTACCTCAAGGCCAAGCAGTTCGGCATGGACGTCTTTCACGCCGGCGACGCCCAGGAGATCGCCGAAGCCTCGGCGGCCATGTTCACCGGCAAGATCGAAGGCCTGAAAATCGCCCAGTCCCTCGGCGTTTACAGCGGCGAGATCCCCCGGGAGTGGGACGAAAAGGCGCTCGTGCTCAAATCCAGGCCCGGGCCCGTGATGCACCGCGATCCGCCCGCCAAAGAAGACGGGGTCTTCCCGGTCTTTCACTGCTACCAGGAGGTGCCCTGCAACCCGTGCACGTCGGTCTGCCCGCAGCATGCCATCCGCACCGAAAACGACGCGATCACCGGGCTGCCGTACGTGACCGACATCGACGGCTGCACGGGATGCGCCAACTGCGCGGCGGTCTGCCCGGGGCTCTCCATCACCCTGGTGGATTACCGCAAGGACCCGGAGCATCCCATCGTCACCCTGCCCTACGAAGTGTGGCGCGAAAAGGTCAAGGCGGGCCAAGCCGTGCCGGTCACGGACGTCGACGGGGCCATCCTGGGACACTACCCGGTGGTGAAGGCCTCCTCCCGCAAGAAATACCCCGGCACCCTGCTGGTCCAGGTGCGCGTGGACCGCCCCGTCGCCAAGCGGGCGGTCGGCATCTGGGTCCAGGAGCAGGCGATCGAACCCATGGCCGTCTACGAAAAGGCTCCGCCCCCGGATGAGGCCATTATCTGCCGCTGCGAGCGGATCAGCGCCGGCGAAATCCGGGCCGCCATCCGGGCCGGAGTGCGGGACCTGAACCAGCTGAAGGCGCTCACGCGAGCCGGCATGGGCGCCTGCGGTTCCAAGACCTGCCGCCCCATGATCTGGCGCATGTTCAAGGAGGAGGGGGTCGACCTCGGCACCGTCACCGACCGGGTGGACCGGCCGCTTTTTGTGGAGGTGCCCATCGGCGCCTTTGCCGGCGCTCAGGGAGGGCCCCGTGACGAGACCGTATGATGCCATCGTGGTCGGGGCGGGCTCGGTCGGCATGCCGACCGCCATGGCGCTGGGCGCGCAGGCTGTGCGCACCCTCGTCATCGACATGCACCCCTCCCCCGGGCAGGGTGAAAACAAGCACGCCATCGGCGGGGTGCGGGCCACCCACTCCGCCCCCGGCAAAATTCTGGCCTGCCTGCGGTCGATCGAAATCCTGTCCACCTGGCAGCAGATCCACGGGGACGACATCGAGTGGCTGCAAGGAGGGTATCTTTACCCGGTCTACCGGGAGAGCGACGCCGAACTGCTGAAAAACCTGCTGCCGCTCCAGAAGTCCTTTGGGCTCAAGATCGATTTCATGAAGCCGCAGCAGATCCAAGCCATCTTGCCGGGCATCGCCACCGAGGGTCTTCTGGGCGGCACCTTCGCCCCGGAGGATGGCTCCATCTCGCCCCTGCTCGTGGCCAACGCCTACTACCGCCGGTCGGTGAGCCTGGGGGTCGAGTTCCGGTTCAAGGAGAAAATCAGCCGCATCCTCGTGGACGGCGGCCGCGCCATCGGCGTCGAAACGGACCGCGGCCGCTACGCGGCCCCGGTGGTAGTCGACGCCGCCGGACCGCTTTCGGCGCCCTTGTGCGAAACCGCCGGGGTCAGCATCCCGGTGGAGCCGGACTGCCACGAGGCCGCCATCACCGAGCCGGTCAAGCCCTTCTTCGAGTGCATGGTGGTGGATATCCGCCCGGCGCCGGGATCCAAAAACTATTACTTTTATCAGAACCGGCATGGGCAGGTCGTGTTCTGCATCACTCCGGATCCGCCCATCGTGGGCACGGACAAGCGCGAGACCTCCGTCTTCCTGCCCCAGATCTGCCGCCGCCTCGTGCACCTGCTGCCGCGGCTCAAGAACCTGCGCGTGCGCCGCACCTGGCGGGGTCTTTACCCCATGACCCCGGACGGCTCGCCGGTGGTCGGCTGGGACCGGCAGGTGCAGGGGCTGATGCATGCGACCGGCATGTGCGGCCAGGGCCTGATGCTGGGCACCGGCGTGGGCGAGATCGTCGCCCGCCTGGTCACCCGGTCGACCACGGACAACGATGCCATCATCCTGAAGGAATTCTCGCCCTACCGGGAGTTCAAGGGCGTGGAGAAGTTGAAATAGATTGAAATGAAGGTTTTCGGGTATCTGGGTCTTCGGTTGTTTGGCCAAATTGCAAAACTCCGCAACACCCAAACACCCAAATACCTAAACACCTAACCACCCAACCACCTCGCGCAAAGCGCGACAAAGGAGAGCACCATGTCCGGTTACGAACTCACGCTCCAAAAGACCTTCCCCTACCAGCGGCCCGCCATCGAAAAGGGCTACGCCAACCAGACGCTGCACCTGAACCTCTCCGATCTCGCCGTGACGACGAAACCGGTGACGGCCAGGATGAAAGAGCTCTTCGTCGGCGGCAAGGGGTTCGACCTATGGCTGCTGTGGAACGCCGTCACGCCCGCGACCCGTTGGGACGACCCGGAGAATGCCGTCTGCATCGCGAGCGGCCCGCTCGGTGGCACCCCGGCCTACCCGGGCTCCGGCAAGAGCATCGCCGCCACCATCTCCCCCCTCACCGGCGCGGTCATCGATTCCAACGTGGGCGGCTATTTCGGCCCCTACCTCAAGTTCGCGGGCTTCGACGCTCTCGCGCTCCAGGGCAAGACCGACCAGGACATCGTCGTGTTCGTGGACGGCATCGACCAGAAGGTGGAGCTTTTCGCGAGCACGGGGCTGCCCGAGGACGCCTACAAGCTCTCGGAGGTGCTGACCGCGCACTTCGCCCAGGGCAAGCTGCGCAACATCTCGGTGGTATCGACCGGCCCCGGCGCGAAGCACACCCTCTTTGGCTGCCTCAACTTCAGCTGGTACGACCCAAAGCGCAAGCGCGCCCGCTACAAGCAGGCCGGCCGCGGCGGGGTGGGCACCGTCTTCGCCGACAAGGGCATCCGGGCCCTGGTGGCCCGCTGGGACGCCGCCATCTCGCTCGACACCAACCAGCCGGCTGAAAAAGAACGTTTGAGGACGGTCGCCAAGCAGCATGCCCGGGAGATCGTCGAGCTCGACCCCAAGCAAAACGAGATGGCGAAGATCGGCACCACGCACATCGTCACCATCATGGACGACCACGACCTGCTGCCGACCCACAATTTCCGCTTCGGCCAGCACCGGGAGGCCCCCAACCTGGGTCAGGCGGTGTTCCGCCGCCTTTTCGACCCCGGCTACGACGGATGTTGGATGGGCTGCACGGTGGCCTGCTCCCACGGCGTGCGCGACTTCGTGCCCCTGAGCGGGCCTTACGCCGGGCGCAAGGTCTTCGTCGACGGCCCCGAGTATGAGACCATCGCCGGCTGCGGTTCGAACCTCGGCATCTTTGATGCGCACACCGTGATCGAACTCAACTTCTACTGCGATGCTTACGGCCTGGACACCATTTCGGTGGGAACAGCGACCGCCTTCGCCATGGAGTGCTACGAGCTTGGCCTGATCACCGCCCAGCACACGGGGGGCTTGGAGCTTTACTTCGGCAACCGCGCCGCCGCGCTCGAAATCGTCCACCAGATGGCACGGGGCGAGGGCTTCGGCAAGCGGATCGGCCAGGGGGTGCGCCGGATGAAGGCGGCTTTCGCCCGGAACTACGGTGCCGACCCCAAGATCATGGCCGACATCGGCATGGAGGCGAAGGGCCTGGAGTTCTCCGAGTACGTGACCAAGGAGTCCCTCGCCCAGCAGGGCGGCTACGGCCTGGCCCTCAAGGGCCCCCAGCACGATGAAGCCTGGCTGATCTTCCTGGACTTGGTGCACAACTTCATACCGACCTTTGCGCAGAAGGCCGAGGCGTTGCACTGGTTCCCCATGTTCCGCACCTGGTTTTCGCTCTGCGGGCTGTGCAAGCTGCCCTGGAACGATGTCGTGCCCGAGGACAACCAGGGCGCCCCGGAGCCCGCCAAGGTGATGAAGCACGTCGGCTGGTACGCCGAATACTTCAGTGCGGTGACGGGGCGGGAGTCCGGCCCGGACGATCTCATCCGCATGAGCGAGACGGTCTACAACTTCCAGCGGGTGTTCAACCTGCGCATGGGCTTCGGCCGCCGCGAGCACGACGCCCTGCCCTACCGGGCGGTGGGCCCGGTGACCGAACTGGAATACGAATCCCGAGCCGAGCGCTACGACAAGCAGCTCACGGAGACCTACAAGGTCACTATCGACGGGAAGAGCACCGCGGAGAAGGTGGCGCTCATGCGCCGGCTGCGCGAGGCGCAGTATGCCAAACTGCAGGACGCCGTATACCAGCGCCGGGGCTGGACGCCGGATGGCATCCCGACGCTCGCCACGGTGAAACGCCTGGGGATCGATTTGCCGGAGGTGGTGGACCTGCTCAAGGCCAACGGAGTCGCCGCGTGATCCGGGTGGCCGGAAAAGAACGCCCCTGGCGCGAAGGCATCACGGTGGCAGATCTGCTGAAGGAACTCGGCGGCGAATCGGCCGACTGCCCCGTGGTGCGGGTCAACGACCACTATGTTTCCCGCCCCAACTTCGAGCAGACACCCATTCCGGACAACGCCCAGGTCTTCCTCATCCCGATGATTGCCGGGGGATAGCCCGACCTGGGGGGGCGGAGAGGTAGAAGCCCAGTTCCCATTTTGTAGGTTCTCAGGCAGATAGACTGAAGGCTGAAGACTGAAGGTTTTCAGAAACAATCCATGCATGATCACCCAAGGCGTCAGCATTTGAGTCGGCGATTGAAGCAAAAGCCGTAGAAACGGAGAAGGTCTTGCTTGGCTTGATTCGTGCTTTGTAAGATGCCTTACAGCCTTCAGCCTTCAGCCTAAACACCTGAGCGGTTACCCACCGTCCGCCTTCCCCTTCAGCTCCCGCCGTCCCTCTTTCCCCTCCGTCTTTGGTTTGCCAACCTCACGAGAGTATGGTAATCTATAATTCTATACCGAATCGGCCGCCAGCCGGCGGCCCGGTTCACTTTTACGCGTTTCCGCTCAAGTTCCACCGTCGTCCGGGCGATAGGACTATTGGCAAGGATGCAGTGCGCGCCAAGTCCTGGTGTGGGCTGTGATGTTCGCACGACCGGCCGGCGGTCCGGATGAGCGGCTGAGAGGTCAGGGGCGCCATGTCCATTTTGACAAGTAACTTTGTCAACGCCGTAGCCACCATTTTGCACTACGTGCTGAACATCTTCATGTGGGTCGTCATCGCCCGCGCCGTTTTGTCGTGGGTGAGCCCGGATCCCTACAACCCCATCGTGCGGTTCATCTACAGCGTGACCGAGCCGGTGCTCTACCGGATCCGCCGGCGCCTGCCGGTGGTGTTCGGCGGCATCGATCTGGCACCCGTCGTCGTTTTCGTGGCGATCATATTCCTGGAAAACTTCGTAGTCGGCAGCCTGTATGAATTCGCTGCAGGACTGCGGTAACCCGTTTCACAAGGAGGCGTCATGGCGCTCACCGCACTGGACATCCAGCAGCAGCGTTTCCGGACGAAGGTTCGGGGGATCGACCCCAGAGAGGTGCAAACATTTCTAGAGCAGGCCGCCGCAGCCTTCGAAAACCTGCAGCGGGAGAATCACCGCTTGACCGACGAGGCCAGGCAGCTGCGGGGTGAAGTCGAGGAGCACCGCAAACGGGAGGGCACCTTCAAGCGCGCCCTGATGCACTCCCAGAAGGTTCTCGACCAGATGAAAATCAACGCCGAAAAACAAGCCGACCTGATCGTGGCCGAAGCCGAGAACAAGGCCGAAAAGCTCCTGCACCAGGCGCAGCGCCGGCTAGCCGAGCTCCAGGAGCACATCACGAAGCTCAAACGCCAGCGCGTTCAGATCGAGGTGGAGATCGGCTCCGTCATCGAGTCCCACCGCCGGCAACTGAGCCTCGGCCAGGAGCAGATCCGGGCGACGGACGAGCAGGACGATAAGCTCAAAGTGCTGAAACAGGCGAAATAACACGCCACCAACCGCTCACACCATCGGGACGATTTCATGGCAAAGATTGATGCGTTTTTCAAATTAATGCACGAGCAAGGCGCCTCCGATCTCCACCTCGTGGCCGGCCAGCCGCCGGCCCTGCGCATCCGCGGAGAGATCGAGCGCGTCAAATACAAGGTGCTGACCAGCGACGACCTGCGGGGCATGCTCTACGAAATTACCCCGGAGCACAAGGTCAAGGTCTTCGAGGAAACCGGGGACGTGGATTACGGCTACGAGATCCCGGGGCTGGCCCGCTATCGCGCCAACTTCTTCATGCAAAAAAACGGCGTGGGTGCGGTGTTCCGAGAGATTCCCAGCACCATCTTGACGACCGAGCAGCTCGAACTGCCCGCCGTGATATCCAAGCTGGCGATGCTGCCCCGCGGCCTGGTCCTGGTGACGGGGCCCACCGGAAGCGGCAAGTCTACCACACTTGCCGCCGTCGTCGATGTCGCCAACCGCAACCGCAAGGACCACATCATCACCGTCGAGGACCCGATCGAGTTCGTCCATCAGAGCCAGGGGTGTATCATCAACCAGCGCGAGCTTGGTATCCACACCAAGTCCTTCTCCGCCGCCCTGAGGGGCGCCCTGCGCGAGGACCCGGATATCATCCTGGTCGGCGAAATGCGCGACCTGGAGACGATCCGGCTAGCGGTCGAGGCGGCCACCACGGGCCACCTCGTGTTCTCGACCCTGCACACCTCCAGTGCGGCCAAGACCGTCGACCGGGTGATCGAGGTCTTCCCCGCCCAGGAGCAGGCTCTGATCCGCTCTACCTTGTCAGAAGGCCTGCGGGCGGTCATCTCCCAGGTGCTCTTAAAGCGCATCGACAAGGTCGGCCGAGTCGTGGCCCTGGAGATCATGATCGCCACCCCGGGCGTGCGCAACCTGATCCGCGAAGCCAAGATTCACCAGATCCCGTCCATGATCCAGACCGGCAAGAAATACGGCATGACGCTGCTGGATGACTCGATCATGGACCTGTTCAAGCGCGGCATCGTCAGCGCCGAGGACGCCTACGCCAAATCCAACGACAAGGCGCGCTTCAGGCCGCTGCTCAGGGGCGCGCCAGTGGATTTCACGGAGGCATGATTCCGCGCGATTCCGCATTGCGATGCGGAATCACAGTTAAAAAAATCGGCTGGAACCGCAACGGACCCCGGCTTTCGCTGGTTTTGTGACATCATCGGATGGTAGCCTAAAAAGAGGTCAAAGTGAAAAAGCAGGAAATCGATCACATCCTGGTCAAGATGCTCGACTCGCACCGTGAAGTGTCGGACCTGAACTTCACCGTCGGCAAACCCATGCAGGTGGAAAGCGCGGGCGAGCTCGTCCCCGTCGAAATCCGCAACCACACCAAGCCGCTGACGGCGTTTCAGACCGAGGTGATCGCACTCAACCTCATCAACCAGGACCGCCGGCTGACCGAGTCCATGCTCACGACCGGTTCATGCGATCTTTCCTACTCCCTGCCCGGCAAGGCCCGCTTCCGGGTGAACATCTTCTCGCAGGGCGGCAACTTTTCCATCGTCTGCCGCAAGCTCGAGTCCAAGATCCCGACCATCGAGGAACGCGGGCTGCCCAAGACCATGTACCAGATCGCCAAGGAAAAAAACGGGATCGTTTTTGTCACGGGCGCCACCGGCTCCGGCAAGACCACCAGCCTGGCCGCCATCCTGGACGAGATCAACGAAAGGCGCTCGGTGCACATCGTCACCCTGGAGGACCCGGTCGAATACCAGCACCCCCACAAGAAGTCCACCTTCAACCAGCGCGAGCTCGGGATGGACTTCGATACCTATGCCCACGGCCTGCGGGCGGCCCTGCGGCAGGCCCCCAAGGTGATTCTCGTGGGCGAAATGCGCGACAGGGAAACGGTGGAGATCGGCCTGAGCGCCGCAGAAACCGGCCACCTGGTGCTGACCACCCTGCACACCACCGACGCCGGCTCTACCATCAACCGCATCCTGGGCATGTTCCCCAACGAGGACGAACAGCAGATCCGTATCCGGCTGGCGGACTCGATGCGCTATATCGTCTGCCAGCGGCTGGTGCCAAAGGCGGGCGGCGGGAGGGTCGCCACCTTCGAAATTTTAGGCATGAACCTGCGGGTCAAGGATGCGATCCTCAACGGCGAAGCCGAGGGCAAAACGTTCTACGACATCATGGAGTCCAGCAACGCCTTCGGAATGACCACGTTCGATCAGCACATCGTGAACCTTTACGAACAGGGCGAGATTACCCAGGAAAACGCCATGGCCTATGCCTCTCACCGCGGAGCGGTGGGCCGGGGCATCGACATGATCAAGAGCGCACGGGGGGAGGCGACCACCGACATCGGCAAGCTGGAGATAGACCGCACCTACAGCAAGGTGATTTAGGCCCTCGCAAATGTAATTTTATGCAAAGGGGAGTAGCACCGGGGGGAGCAGTACTATGGAAATCGTTTGCAGCAACTGTCAAGCCAAGTTTAAAATCGCCGACGACAAGATCCCGCCGGGGAAGACGGCCTCCTTCTCCTGCCCGAAGTGCCGCACCCCTCTCACGGTCAACAGCGAGGCCCCGACCTCCCGGGGCAAGGTGTCCTTGAACGAAATCGACACCAGCACCTACAACCCCGCCGACCGGCCGTTTGATTTCATCGAAGAGGAGGGCAAGACGGCGCTCGTCTGCGAGCAGCACGCGCTAATGCGAAAAACCATCATCGATACCCTCGAACTGATGGAATACCAGATCACGGTGGCCGACAACGCACGGGATGCCCTCAAGCGCATGCGCTACCATGTCTACGACATCGTGGTGGTGGATGAGGATTTCGACACCGCCAACCCGGAAGCCAACGGGGTCCTCATTTATCTGGAACGCCTCGCGATGTCCGTGCGGCGCAACATCTTTGTCGCCATGATCACCAGCCGCCACCGCACGATGGACAACATGACCGCCTTTATGAAAAGCGTCAATCACATCATCAACACGAAGAACATCGATGACTTCGGCAAGATCATGAGCCGCGGGCTGACCGATCATCTGTCCTTCTACCGGATCTACCGCGAAAAGCTTAAAGAGACCGGCCGGGGCTGAGTCAAAGAAAGTGCCTATAGTGCCTAAAATTAAAAGCACGACTAGAAGCCATCTCAAAAATAGCAGATCACGACTGGGGCAAGGCGCACACCGATGAAAAAGCGGAGCAACCGCGGCAGGTTGTGAGCATTTTTCAGAGGCGTGCAACGCCGCCATCGGCTGTCAGATGCATTTTTGAGATAGCTTCTAACCATTCCGCAGGACCACACTCCGCACGATTCATACTTGCACGCCGGGTTTCACGACCCAACCGCTTGATAAATGACTTGCCCATCTGGTAGTATTTCGTCATCCGGATATGGGACGCGTTGACGTTCATATGGAGGGCATTTAGTTGGAGGCCAAAATAAGCCCCATCGAAGACGGCATTTACCAGATCACCCTCACCCCGCCCCTGGACGGGTTCTCCGATTTCATCAGCGCCTGGCTCGTCCGGGGGCGACCGTCGTTTCTCGTGGATGTCGGCCCCGCCTCCACCGCCGGCCAGTTGCTCGCCGTGCTGGACACGCTGGGCGTTACGCGGTTGGACTATATCCTCCTGACCCACATCCACCTCGACCACGCCGGGGCGATCGGTCAAATCTCCGCCAGGTTCCCCCAGACCCGAATCGTCTGCCACGAAAAGGGCATCCCCCATCTGGTCGACCCGACTCGGCTGTGGGAGGGCACGCGGAAGATCTTGGGTGCCGTGGCCGACGGTTACGGTCCGCTCGAGCCGGTCCCGCCGGAACGCTTTGTCCCTTCCCAGGGCTTTGCCGCAGACGGCATCGCAGCGCTCATCACGCCGGGCCATGCCCCGCATCATGTCAGCTATTTCACCCCGGGGTGCCTGTTTGCCGGCGAGGCCGGCGGCGTATGGTACCGCTTCGCCGAAGGCCGCGAGTACATGCGGCCGGCCTCCCCGCCCAGGTTTTTCATGAACGTGGCGCTCGGGAGCATCGACGCTCTCATCGCCTGCGCCCCGAGGCGCATGGTGGTCGGCCACTTCGGCATGACTGAAGATGGGGAAAAGCTGCTGGGCCACCAGCGTGAACAACTGGTGTTCTGGGAGAAATGGATCGGGGAGCGAATCGACAGGCCGACCGGGGCGGCGGCGGTTCAGCGCTGCATGGAAGGGCTGCTGGCCGAGGACCCGCTGCTGTCGGCCTTCGATCAGTTCCCGCCGCCGGCGCAGAAGCGGGAGAAATACTTCATGGCCAACAGCATCAGCGGGTTTCTGGGGTGGATATAAAATTCGGAGGGCGGAGGCGGAAGGCGGAATAAAAAAAGCGCCGCTGCTCGACGCCGGGATCAATCAGTGCAGTTTCCACCTTCCGAATACTTCCACTCCACCCATCCGCCTTCACGAATTGAGGATCGCATCCACCACTTTGCACGTCGTCTTGGTGTTCGCCACATCGTGCACGCGCACGATGTGGGCGCCGTTGAGGATGGCCGCCGCCACGGCGGCCTGGGTGCCGACCGCCACCCTCGGGGCATCCGGGGCTATGTCGTTTTCTCCGGTCTTTTTGACGAGCCGGCGGATGAAAGATTTGCGGGAGGGGCCGACCAGAATAGGCATGTCCAAGGCGGCAAACTCCGCCAGGTGCTGGATCAACTGCAGGTTGTGCGCCGGGGTTTTTCCGAAGCCGATCCCCGGGTCCGCGATGAGCATCGAGCGCGCAACCCCCTGCGCCTCGGCCACAGCGGCGGCGGCCTGCAGGAAATCCCGGACCTCGCCGACCAGGTCATGATAGGTGGGCGAAACCTGCATGGTGCGGGGTTCGCCCTGCATATGCATAAGGAAAAGCGGCGCTCCGAACTCCGCCGCTACGGCCGCCACGGCCGGGTCGCACCGCAGCGCGGAGATGTCATTCACCATGGCCGCACCCGCCTCGAGTGCGCGCCGTGCAACGGCGCTCTTGGCGGTGTCGATGCTGATGGGCGCCGACACCCGCTGCGCCAGTTCGGCGATCACCGGCACCACGCGCCGGATTTCTTCCTCGGCCGCCACCGGTTCGGAAAAGGGCCGGGTCGACTCCCCGCCGATATCGATGATGTCCGCTCCCTCGGCCGCCAGCCTCTCGCCCTGCGCCACGGCCGCCGCCGGATCCAAAAAAAGACCGCCGTCCGAAAAGGAGTCGGGCGTCACGTTCAGGATCCCCATGATACAGGTCCGACGGCCCAATTCGAGGACATGTCGACCCCACTCGAGCCGGTAGGTTTTGCGGGGCGACATCAGGACACCAGTTCCGGCTTAGGCTCCTCCTGGGGCGGCGGCGGGGGGGGCGGAGGCGGTTCCTCGTCGGCCTCGATTTTCTTGGAAGGCAGCTGGATGCCCGGCCGCATGGACAGGATGAGTTCGTCCAAATCCTTGCCCATGATGGTTTCCTTTTCGAGCAGGATGCCGGCCAGCTTGTGCAGGATGTCCAGGTTCTCGAGGAGCACGCCGCGGGCGCGCTCATAGCAGGCCTTGATCAGCCGGTTGATCTCGTCATCGATCTTCTGGGCCGTGGCATCGGAATAATCGCGATGCTGGACGATTTCCCGCCCCAGAAAAACCGTCTCCTCACCCTTGGAGTAGTTGAGCGGCCCAAGGGTGTCGCTCATGCCCCAGCTGCGCACCATCTGTTCGGCCAGGGCGGTGGCCTGCTTGATGTCGTTGGCGGCACCCGTGCTGATGCGGTTGAAGACGACTTCCTCGGCCACGCGCCCGCCGTAAGCCACCGACAGTTCGCTCTCGAGCTGGTCGCGGAACTTGAAGTCCCTTTCCTCGGGCAGAAACCAGGTGACACCGGCCGCCCGGCCGCGGGGGATGATGGTCACCTTGTTGACGGCGTCGGTTTCCGGCAGGAAGCGCGCCACCAGGGCGTGGCCGCCCTCGTGGTAGGCCGTCACCTTGCGGTCTTCCTCCTTGATCACCTTGGACTTGCGCTCGAGGCCCATGTAGACCTTGTCCTTGGAGTCATCCAAGTCGCGCATGTCGACGCGTTCTTTGCCGCGCTTGGCAGCCAGCAGGGCCGCCTCGTTCACCAGATTTTCGAGATCGGCCCCGGAAAAGCCGGGGGTGCCCTTGGCCAGCGTCAACACACTCACGTCCTGGGAGACGGGGGTCCGGCGCATGTGAACCTTGAGGATCTTCTCGCGGCCTTTGATGTCCGGCAGCGTGACCACGACCTGGCGATCGAAGCGCCCGGGGCGCAGCAGCGCCGGGTCGAGCACGTCGGGGCGGTTGGTGGCCGAGATCAGGATGACGCCCTCATTCGACTCGAAGCCGTCCATTTCGACCAGCAGCTGGTTCAGGGTCTGTTCGCGTTCATCGTGCCCGCCGCCGAGACCCGCTCCACGGTGCCGGCCGACGGCGTCGATCTCGTCGATGAAAATGATGCACGGTGCGTTCTTCTTGCCCTGCACGAACAGGTCCCGCACACGGGAGGCACCGACGCCGACGAACATCTCCACGAAGTCCGAGCCGCTGATGCTGAAGAAGGGCACACCCGCCTCGCCCGCGATCGCGCGGGCGAGCAGGGTTTTACCCGTTCCCGGCGGACCCATCAGCAACACCCCCTTGGGGATCCGGCCGCCCAGGCGGGTGAATTTTTTGGGATCCTTCAAAAAGTCGACGATTTCCTCCAGTTCCTCCTTGGCCTCATCGATGCCGGCCACGTCGGCGAAGGTGACTTTCTCCGAGGTGTCCGACAACAGCCGGGCGCGGCTTTTGCCGAAGGACATGGCCTTGCCGCCGCCGGACTGCATCTGGCGCATGAAGAAGACCCACACACCGATCAGCACCAGCATCGGGAACCACGATACCAGCAGTGACATGTACCAGGGGGAATCGGATTCGGGCTTGGCGCTGATCACTACCTTTTTCTGCCGAAGCAAAGGCATCAGCTCGGTGTCCGGCGGGGCGTATACCTTGTAGCGGGCGCGGTTGACGTCGGTCACGAGGAGCTCCTGGCCCTGGATGACGACCTCCGCCACCCGATCATCGTTCACCATGGACAGAAACTGGGAATAGTTCATGCTGGATTCGTTGAGGTGCTGCTGGCTGAAAATGTTGTAAAGCATGACCATCATGAGGGTGATGACCAGCCACAACGCCATATTCTTATAGAACGGGTTCAAAAGCGATTACCTCCTAACGCTGCCGGGCAAGTATAGGAAATGGGGTGTACCATGTCGAGTATTTCGTATCTGTCACAAAAATTCAAGTGCCAAATTGGGCAACGGTCCAGCGCAACCTCCCTTGGGGGGCCGTATGAGAACAAAGCCGATCTGCGCGTGGCGGTTTACGTGATGCCAAGCCGGCGATGATAATCACTTCCTACCGTTTCGCAAGCAACAGCTCCGCCTTGAGCACCCGGTGTGTCTGCCGGCTCACCCCGGCCCGGTGGTCCAGGCGGTGGCCAGCGACCCACAGGATGCGGCCGCGGCTGATGAGCAGCGGGCAGCGGCGACGCTCTGACCGGCCGACCTTGTGGTCGATGAAAAATTTTTTGAGCTTTTGAGTGCCGGTCATGCCCAGGGGCGAAAACCGGTCTCCCGGGCGGAAATTGCGGACAACCACGGGAAATTCGACGACCGCCATGTCCATGAAGGCCGTCTGCGGGCTGAGGCCGGCAAGCTCCGGGATCGCGGCGAGGCTCGCCTCGGACAGGTGGATGCAATCCCCGGTTTCCAGGATCTTCAGGCTGCCGCAGCCGGCCAGACCGTATTCGAAGTCATGCGGCGTTTCATCCGGCAGGGGCCGCCGCCCAGCGTCTTGCGCCCGCGAGACGACGATTTCCCCCCCCAGCCGGCGGACATGGACGCGACCCGGCAGGTTCAGTGGGCCGGCGTCCGTGGTACGCCTCCCCAGCTCGAGCACCTGCTCGACATGGGCGAAAGTGACCCGGCGCAGATCATGCTTGACCTCGCTGAGCGCCTTGCGGACGACCCGGCGGGCAGCGGCCAGCGGCAACCGGCCGAGCGCGGCCGCCGCGAGGCCGACACGGCCCTGCCCCTCGGCCGTGAGCAGGCTTGCATACATCGGCGCGACCAGGCTGTCGAGCCAGTCTTCCTCGGCCCTCAGGATGAGGGCGGTGCGGCTGAGAATGGCCCGCATGCCCGGGTGGTAGTCGCGTTCCAGATCCGGGATCAGCCGCTGGCGGATTCGGTTGCGAAAAAAGGCGTCGTCCGTGTTCGAGGGGTCGCTCACGTACGGGATGCCCCGGGTTCGAAGGTATTCTGTGATGTCGGAGCGGGTAGCGAAAATCAGGGGCCGGATGGTTGTCCCAGAGCGGATCGCCGGGATGCCGGAAAGTCCCAGCCGTCCGCTGCCGCGCAGCAGATGCAGCAGCAGGGTCTCGGCGTTGTCGTCCGCGTGATGGCCGAGAGCGATCTTCGTGTAACCGTTGGTTGCACACATCTCCCCGAAAAATGCGTAACGGACCTGCCGCCCCGCCTCTTCGAGGGACAGCCGGTGGCGCGCCTGCCAGGCCCGGACGTCGGCCCGCTGCCCATGAAACGGAAGCCCCAGGTCACCGGCCAACTGCCGGACGAACTCCTCCTCCCGGTCGGCGCCCTCGCGCAGCTGATGGTTGAGGTGGGCGACACCGAGATGCAGGCGGCGGGCCGCCGCCCGGTCAAGCAGCAGGTGCACCAGCGCGACCGAGTCCGGGCCTCCGGAAACACCGATCAAAACGGAGTCGCCTTCCGCGATGAGGCCGTGCTTCGTCAAGGCCTCGTCCACGAGGCGGTCCAGCCGGCCGAAAGCGGCCGATTCATGCCTGGTCATAGTCCATGCTCACGAAAGATTCTGTAGATAACTATGTCACCCCCCTTCACAAGTCAACCCGTGGCAGGTTGCACCGGGCGCGCCCGGTGCAACCTTTCCCCTTGAAAAAAGGAGCCAATGGAGTATGGTAGTTTCGGAAGGTGCAACGCCAGGCAGCCGACGGTTGCCTGCGAGCACACCTCCCCCATGCCCCAGGCTCTGCGCCGCGCCAAGGGCTCCAGCAAGGGCTCCCGGATCCACCCGGCCGGTCGCCACGCAACAGACGGTCACGAACCTCGTCAGGTCCGGAAGGAAGCAGCGATAAGTGACGCAGGCTGTGTCGTGCTCCGTTGCCGGCTGCCGGTGTTCCGGGGGCCCTTTCTGGAACCCTTGGCGCGAGTGAATAGGGCATCGGCCGCATCCCTCCATCTCCTCAGTAAGCACCTAATTATCCCGGTAAAAGGCACGGTCTCTTTTCTTGACAGACGGGCAGACTGCCTTATGTTTGGCCACGAATTGCTGAGTGGAACTGGAGATCCTTGCAACATGCATGAATCCAAGCGCATCAAAATCGTGACCGAAACGGACGACGACCCGGCAGCCACCGATACAGCACCCGAGGGAGCGGCAACGGCGGACAAACCCGGAAAGACCAATGAGCCGACCGCGGAAGAGCGCGTGCGGGAAATGGAAAACAGGCTTGCCGCCAAGGAAAAAGAATACGACGAAACCTACGACAAGCTGCTGCGAGTGTCGGCCGAATTCGAAAACTACCGCAAACGAACAGCCCGGGAGATGGATGATTTCCGCAAGTACGCCATTCAATCTCTTCTGAAGGAAATGCTTTCGGCCGTGGACCACATCGAGCTCGCCATTCAGGCGGCCGCTTCCAACTCCGCGCCGGACAAGAAACTGACCGAAGGCCTGGGCCTGACCCTCAAGGAGCTGCTTCGCATCTTCGAGAAATTCAAGGTGAAGCCCATCGAGGCCGTGGGAAAGCCCTTCAACCCGGAATTCCACGAGGCGATTCTGCGCGAGGAGTCCGGGGAGTTTCCGGAAAACACCGTGCTGCGCGAAATGCAGAAGGGATACCTGATCGGCAGCCGGCTGCTGCGGCCATCGCTGGTGGTGGTGGCCGCCCCCGGGATGCGGCCCGGCCATCAACCTAGCACACCCCGGTGCAACAACACCGGGCAATGATTCGCCAAAAACAATCGGCACCATAAGAACCAAGGAGGGTACAGGGTATGTCGAAGGTTATCGGAATCGATCTTGGGACCACCAATTCCTGCGTCGCGATCATGGAAGGGGGCGACCCAAAGGTCATCACCAATCCGGAAGGCGGGCGCACCACCCCTTCCGTGGTGGCCGTCACCGAGAGCGGGGAGCGTCTTGTCGGACAGATCGCCAAACGCCAGTCGATCACCAACCCGGAGAACACCGTGTTTGGCGTCAAGCGGCTGATCGGTCGAAAATTCTCCTCCAAAGAAGTGCAGTACGACAAGAAAGTGCTGCCCTACCGAATCGATCAGGCGCCCAACGGGGATGCTCATATTGCCATCCGCGGCAAGCAGTTCAGCCCGGCGGAGATTTCCTCGTTCATTCTGGCCTTTATCAAAAAATACGCCGAGGACTACCTGGGTGAAACGGTGAACGACGCCGTCATTACCGTGCCGGCCTACTTCGACGACAGCCAGCGGCAGGCCACCAAGGACGCCGGCAAGATCGCGGGTCTGAACGTGCTGCGGATCATCAACGAGCCGACCGCGGCGGCCCTGGCTTACGGCATGGACAAGAAGCGCGAAGAGAAAATCGCGGTGTTCGACCTGGGCGGCGGCACCTTCGACATCTCCGTGCTCGAAATCGGCGAGGGCGTCTTCGAGGTGAAGGCCACCAACGGCGACACCCACCTGGGCGGCGACGACTTCGACATGCGGCTCATCAGCTACCTGGCGGACGAGTTCAAGAAGGACCAGGGCATCGACCTGCGCAAAGACAAGATGGCGCTGCAGCGCCTGAAGGAAGCCGCCGAAAAGGCCAAGATCGAACTGTCCACGTCGATGGAAACCGACATCAACCTGCCGTTCATCACGGCCGACGCGAGCGGTCCCAAACACCTGAACCTGAAGATCACCCGCGCCAAGCTGGAAGGGCTGGTCTCCGAACTGCTGGACAAGCTGGAAGAACCCTGCCGGATCGCCATGAAAGACGCGGGCCTGAGCCCGCGGGAGATCCAGGAGGTGATTCTGGTGGGCGGGATGACACGCATGCCCTCTGTCCAAGAACGGGTGCGGCGAATCTTCGGCAAGGAACCCCACAAGGGGGTCAACCCCGACGAGGTCGTGGCCGTGGGTGCCGCCATTCAGGGCGCTGTGCTGAAGGGCGACGTCAAGGACGTGCTGCTGCTCGACGTAACGCCGCTGTCCCTCGGCATCGAGACCCTGGGGGGTGTGATGACCAAGCTCATCGAAAAGAACACCACCATTCCGACGCGTAAAAGTCAGGTCTTCTCCACCGCCACGGACAGCCAACCGGCGGTGTCCATCCATGTGCTGCAAGGGGAGCGCGAGATGGCCGCCAACAACAAGACGCTGGGCCGATTTGAGCTCGTCGGCATCCCACCGGCGCCGCGGGGGGTCCCGCAGATCGAGGTCACCTTCGACATCGACGCCAACGGCATCGTGAACGTGTCGGCCAAGGACAAGGCCACCGGCAAGGAGCAGTCCATCCAGATCACGGCCTCCTCCGGCCTGAACAAGGATGAAATCGATAAGCTGATCAAGGACGCCGAGGCGCACGCCGAGGACGACCACAAGAAGCGCGAGTTGGTGGAAGCGCGCAACCAGGCCGATACGCTCATCTATTCTACCGAGCGCTCCATCAAGGACTTGGGCGAGAAGGTGGATGCGGCCACCAAGACCAAGATTCAAGAGGCCGTCGACAAGCTGCGCAAGGCCATGGAGGGCGACGACAAGGACGAAATCCGCCGCCTGAGCGAGGAACTCACCAACGCCTCCCACAAGCTGGCCGAGGCCATGTATCAGCAGGCCTCCCAGGCCGATGGCCAGAAAACCGGCGCGGGCGCGGGTGCTGCGGAAGGCGCCAAGGCTTCCAAGCCCGAAGAGGACGTGGTGGATGCGGACTTCGAAGAGGTCAAGGATGACAAGAAAAAATAGCAGGTGCGACCGGCCCTGACCCTAATCCCGCGGGCCCACCCCCCGCGGGATTTTTTTAATTGGATGACTTCGTAAAAAGGAGGTCCGACCATGGAAGTGAACAAGATCCTGTGGCCGACGGATTTTTCCAGCATCGCCGAAAAAGCGTTGCCCCATGTCAAGTCGCTCACCGAGCGGTACGGGGCGGAAATCCATGTGCTCTACGTAATCGAGGACGTGGCCCACCACGACGGCTGGTACGGGGCGTTCGAGAAGAAGCGCGTGCAGGAACTCATGGAGCATGCCGGCAAGACCGCCACCAAACGTCTCGGCCAGATATGTGAAAAATACCTGGATGGCTGCCCGCTGTACATCAAGCACGTGGCCGTAGGCGACCCGGCCCAGGAAATCCTGAAGCTGATCGACGCGGAAAAGGTGGACATCGTGGTCATGGCCAGCCACGGCGAGAAAGGCCACTTCCGTTTCGGCAGTGTGACGGAAAAAGTCCTCAAGAACTCGCCCGTACCCGTGACGATCATCCCGGTGGCGCCCGCAAAATAGATCCGCCATCGGCGGAAGCAGCCGGAGGGGTAGGCACCCCGACGATGATCCCGCTCGCGGGGAGCCTTGCATCGCAGGCCTCCGCCGCCGGGGTGATGATGGCGGTTGATTGAAAGCGGGCACTGCTCGGGCTGTCCACGCGGCGCCTGCGTGGATCCGCAGGCTTTACCCCCCGGAGGTTTGGGGAAACGCGGTGTTGGTGTAGAGGTATTCCATCTTCTCCTTGTGCTTCAATTCCTCGTTGGCCATTTTAAGCAGCACCTCCCGGACCTCTCCGGCCGGGTGCTGGTTGGCCAAGTCGGTATAGAACAGGTGCGAGCGGGATTCGCGGTGGGCGGCCACGAGGTAAACCTCCGAACTGCTCATGTCCATTGAAACCGGCGGCTCCGCCTGGTGTTCGGCGATCTTGTAGTAGACCACATCGCTCAACCGCAGATCGCCCGGACCGTAGCCGCCTTCCCGGTACTTGACCAGAAACGCCCGGTGCTTCTGCTCCTCCCCGGCGATCCACAGAAGGGTTTCCTGCACCCCGGCGTCTAGAACCCGACCGTGAATGGTCATGTAAAATGCATAGGCCTCCTCTTCCCGTTGGATGGCCGTGTCGATCAGCGCCAACAGGTGCTTGTCCATGCAGGGTCCTCCTACGGTTATGTCCGGTCTGAAAAAGATTCACCCAAACGCTCAGTTGCGACCCGTACGCACCCGGCGCAACCGGCCGACGACGACGCCGTAGACCAGCAGATACAGCGTTGCCACCGCAAAGGCCACCAGCGTTCCCCCGTAAATCCCCAGGGGCGGATAGAGCAGCGACACCGCCAAGGCGTATGCGATCAGCGCGCCCAGCCCCAGCGGGAAGTTCTTGATGATCGTATGCACATGGGCTTTATCATAGGTGATATGCACGATCAATAGCAGCGGGAACAGGGTCGTCGGAAAAGCGGCGAACAGCCCGGCCCAGGCCGGTCCGACCGCCCGGGCCGCTCCGGTGATGACGAGGATGGTGACCGCCGCCAGTCCGGCGCGCAGCAGAAGCACGACAAACGTAAACCGCACGCTGCGGGCGATGGCGACATTGGGGACCTTCCGGAACAGGCGGGTGAATACGAAAATGGAGGCAACCGGAACCAGGACGGCCGCCGTGGGCGAAAAGGGGATCAGGTGCAGCAGCCAGGCCGCTGCGAAATACCCACCCAGCGCCGCCAGGGAGGCGGTGGGGATGACGCGCCGTTGCAGTGCCGTCGAGGCCCGGTAGTAAGCGTAGACGAACACCTGGGAGGCCACCAGACCGACCGGGGTGTAAACTGCACTTTGGGCCGCAAAATCGGGGCCGATCTCCAGCCCCATGAAAAACAGCGCAATCGCCGCCCCCAGTGGATAGCCGGACAGAAGGCCGGCGACCCGCGGGCTGACACGCTCTGCCACCGCGGTGAGCGAAAGCACCATGCCGACGGTG
This sequence comes from uncultured delta proteobacterium, assembly GCA_963785045.1. GTDB lineage: Bacteria > Desulfobacterota > Desulfobacteria > Desulfobacterales > SpSt-501 > SpSt-501. The sequence goes on from CAWAUC010000016.1 coordinate 108,774, forward strand.
ACAATGACTTTGCTGAACAGAACGAGGCTCATGGGCTTAACACCGATCCGGTATTCAAGTTAGTGTCCATCCATAAACGGCGTCTTTCGGCCCATGCCGGCGTTCTCGCTCTTCGCAATGCTCATCACCTTCCGTGGTTGCTGCGCGTTCGAATCGGCCTACGCCTTGCCCCCGGGCGGGATCCGAGGTTGTGAAGCCACTTCAAAAGGGCCGGGGCGGCGAGCCTTCCACCTTGAGCGCGTTCGCAGCCCCCTGCACGGCACCGTAGGCCGTGGCGATGGCCAGCCCCGCACCACATTTCATGCGAATCCAGTCCTGGTGAGCGAGGATCGAGCCGGCGGCGAAAAGATACCCATGGGCCGGGCGGCCCGAGGCCGCGAGCGGCCGGAAGCTATCGTCGATCTCGAGTCCGGCGCGGTTGACGGGGTGGCCCTGCGGGTCGAGAAAATCCTGGCGATGCCAGCCATCCCGCCCTTCCGGCTGGTGCACCGGGAGATCGAACAGCGTCTCGCGCACGCCGCGCCGGTCCGCATGCAGGCCGCCACCCATGAAGCGGCCGGTCGCCAGGATGACCGATGCGGCCGCGATGTGCTGGTCGGCAGCGTCGCGCCCGGCCTCGATCAAAAATCCGCCGGACGCATCGGCAGCGGCACGAAAGACCCTGTTTTCGAGCAGAAGCCTCACCCCGCACGCCGCAAGGCCTCTTTCGAAGGTTTCCTTCAGCCGCAGCCCCGTCGCACCGGGCGGCATCGTGGGGATCTCGAACAGTGCCACCCCGATGCGCCGCTCGATATCCTGCATCACGCGTACCGGTTGGGAAATCCCCAAAATGGCAGGCAGTCCCAAGGCGTCAACCCCTTTGACGTGGGGCGCGAGGGCGTCGGCGAACTTTGCGCGGTTTCGGTCGACTTCAAGGGAGCGGGCCAGCCGCTCCGGGAAGACCTCGCTCACCGCGTGCGTATCCGGAAACACGACCCGGACCGTCCGGAGGCCGGGCCAGACGGGACCCAGCGTGTTTGCGATCTGACGGGCGCTGAACCCCTTGAGCCCCTGGATGTCCACCAGCAGGCAGGGCCGCCTGTGCTCCCAGGCCCCCACGGCCGCCCACATCGTCCGGGGCACCCGGTAGGTCGTTTTAAGGGTGCCAACCGCCGTCGGGACAACCACATTGCGCTCTGGATACCCCTCGTATGCCAGGCCGTTCGCCTCGAAAAACCGCAGCGCCTCGTCGAGGGCGGCACGGATTTCCACGGTCGCCAGGCGCGCATAGGGATGGCGCGGCAGGTCCTTGACCAGCGCGGCCATGCCCGCCCAGGGGTCGCTCCAGACGCTGCCCTCCTCCAGCGGGTGCACGCCCAGCAGGTCCAGCAGCCCCGTGGCAAAGATGATCTCGCCGGTCCGGCCCACCAGCACGGTGTCAAGCCCCCGGTTCGCGGCAAAGAGCGCCGCCGACATACCGGCCATTCCGCTTCCGACGACACAGACGTCGCAGGCGATGCGCGCGGGATCCGTCACGGCTTGCCCTCCAGTTCCAGCCCGAAATAGCCGCAGTGCAACGCTTCCTGCAGTTCCTCCTGGCGCAGGGCCGCGTCCCAGAGAATCGGGCGCATCCCACGCCAGCGAGCGCTCAGGAAGGAACGCAGGTCCGCAAGTCCCTGCCGCCCGGCGAGCTCGCCCCGATCGTAGAGGTACGCACAGATGCGCACGCCGCAGAAGGCGCCCTGGCAGGTGCCTTTACCGATGCGGCTGCGGCGGCCGATGGCGTAAAGATCGGAGATGCCGCTCTGCTGGTGGATCCCGGCGATAACGGCATCCACGACGCTGGCCGGCACCATTTCGCACTCGCACAACAGCAGATCGTCCGGGTTCCGGGCCTGCATCCAGAGTTTCGGTGAAAGGCCAGCCGCGGTCCACTGGTTGGCGGCGCAGGCCGCAAGCGGCTTGACCCGCGTGAGGCCGGGGCGCGCAATGCCTAATTTCCGGCAGGCCAGGTCGGCGGTTTTTTCGGCCATGCGCCGATACGTCGTCAGCTTTCCGCCCGCGATCGACACAAAGTTGTCGCGCCCATCGGCAGCGTGATCCATCAGGGCAAAGCCGCGGCTCAAGGCCCGGCCGTCCTTCAAGGACCGCGCGCCGACCAGCGGACGGACGCCGGCGTAGGCACGGATGAAGCGGGTGGTTTGAAGGGACGGCACCATGGCCGAGGCCATGCGGATGATGGCGTCGCTTTCCTCGACCGTGGGCACGATGCGGTCCAGGGAATCGATGGGGATGGAGGTCGTTCCGAGAATGGAAACCGTTCCGCCGGGGACGAGGATATCCGCATCCGAGGCCGGCCGCAGACGGTTTATGACGCGGTGCGTGATGCGCTGGTCGGTGATGAGGAGGCTGCCTTTCGAGTAAAGCAGGTCGAGGTCGATCCCGGCCAGCCCGGCCACCTCCCGCGCCCAGGCGCCGGCGGCATTCACCACCAGTTCGGCTTCGACCACCGTCTCCGCCCCGGTGCGTTCGTGGCGCAGGCGGGCGCCGCGGATCCGGCGATTTTCAATGATGAAGCCCGTCAACCGGGTGTGCAGCAGCACCCGGCCACCGAGGTCCAGGGCTTCGGCCAGATTGTCGAGAGCGAGATGGAAGGGATCGACGGAAGCGTCCTCCACCCGGAAGGCGGCGATCAGCTGCTCGGAAAGGACGGGCTCCATTTCGCGCGCCTCGGCAGGGCTGACTGCCTGGCAAGGGATGCCGCAGCGGGCGCAGAAGTCGGGAAACTCAGCCACGTAATGCTCATCGTCGCCCGCCACAGCCACGAAGAGCCCGCCGGTGTCCTCGATGCAATGGGGCGCCAGAGACTTGAGCAGGGCGCTTTCCTCGCGGCACTCGACCGCTGCCACCGGGTCGCTGCGGACATAGCGCGCGCCGCTGTGCAGCAAGCCGTGGTTGGCGCCGGAGGCTCCGGCGCAGATATCCCGGCGTTCAACCAGCAGGCAAGAAACGCCGCGCAAGGCGAGATCCCGGGCGAGCCCGACCCCCGTGATCCCCCCCCCCAATGATCAACACCTGGGTTTCCAAAACCACCCCTCCGCACCACCGCGAGCATCCATTTTCACCGCATGCTTGAACCGCAACTGCGTTCGCTAACCCTGCAGCTTGCTGCAGGGTCTTTCAATTTATCATCAAATACCGACTTAGGCAAAGCGGCAATGTGAAAACAAAAAAGCGGAGTTGACGTGCGGAAGCAAGGAGGGCCTTCTTAGAAGTGGTTTCATAACCCCGTCTGACGTCCGATGGCGGCGTTGCAGGCCTCTCGAAATGCTCACAACCTGCCGTGGTTGCTGCGCTTTCGAATCGGCCTGCGCCTTGCCCTCGGGCGTGATCCGAGGTTGTGAAACCACTTCTAGACAAAAAATGAAGCGCCGGGGAGCAGAAAATCCTTCTGCCCGGCGCTTCGTTTTGACTCGCTGGGGTTTATTGCCGCCAGGGGCCGCGGCCGAACCCACCGCCCATACCCGGGCCCATCCCGAAGCCGGGCCCCCTGCCATACCCCGGGCCCATGCCCCGGCCAAACCCCTTGGCATACAGCGCGGGGTTCTCTTTCTGCATTTTCAGCCGTTGATCCAGAGCCTTCTGGCCGAGTTCTCCCTGCAGCCCGGAGACTTCCTTCTGCAGCTCGGCGGCCTTCTTGGCATCCGGGTTCTGCTTGGCCATCTCGGCCCTGAGCTCGAGCCCTTTCTGGTAAAGCGTGTCCCGCAGGCCACGGGTCTGTTCGAAGAAGGCGTTGCGTTCCTTCTGCAGCGCGGCGATTTCCTCGTCCGTCAGGTCGGTGCCACCCCACGGACCGGCGCCCCCGCGCGGGCCGTATCCACCGCCCGCCATGGGGCAATTGCCTCCATCTCCTCTTCCCCAACCTGCAAAGGTCGGCGCGGAGAAGCCGACGATACCGACGATGGCCAGAGCCAACAGAATCGCAGAGATGTGTCTTGCTCGCATGGATTGAACCTCCGTTTCGTTTGATGTATGAATTTGATATCCGGAAATGCAGTAGAGCAATGGCTGTGCCAATCTAATTTTCGAGTTTGAAAGTTAGATTATATGAGATTGAATTCATGATATATAGTTAATCATGAAGGGCATGACATTACCGCTCTATTCTGGATTGGGTTTCATGGCACGCGGATAGTTTGTATCCAGAATTACCCTGTTTACATGGATACATTGAATACTTAGTATCCAGTCGGTCGGCACCAGTCTGCGCGTGTCTACGGCAAAATAAGGCCATTTTGCATGTTTCCACGATTGAAAGATAAAAAATTCTGGACCGGCGTGCCGCCCTGGGTCCTCATCGGCTCGGTAGCGGTGCTACTGCCGATTTTCACGTTCATGACCATGGAGAATGTGAACCGGGAGAAGGAATTCACCACCCGCCTGCTCCTGGAAAAGGGAGCGGCCCTGATTCGTGCATTTGAAGCGGGCACCCGGACCGGGATGTTGGGCATGCAACGGGGCGGTTTTCAACTGCAGCGGCTGCTCACCGAAACGGCCCAGCAGCCGGACATCGCCCACCTGATCGTCGCCGATGCGGACGGCACAGTGGTCGCTGCGAGCGATCTTGGCCAGGTGGGCGCAACGTATGGAAAGGACCTGGATCTCGCATCCGTTTCCCGCTCCAAGACCCTTCAATGGCGGCTGGTGTCCAAGCCGGGCGGGGCCCGCGTGTTCGAGGTGTTCCGCACGTTCGAGCCGACCGGCCCGCTGGGGGGCATGATGCGCAGGCATCCGCCGGGAGCCGAGGCGGCGCCGGACCCGCCACGCATCATTTTCGTGGGGCTGGACATGACCGCACTCGAGGAGGCCCGCCACTCGGACGCAGTCCACGCGATCGTCATGGGGGGGGTGCTGCTCCTGATCGGGTTCGCCGGCATCACCCTGCTGCTGCTGGCCCAGAGCCATCGGGCGACCCGCGCGACCCTCTCGCGCATCAAAGCCTTCTCGGACCACGTGGTAGAAAACATGCCGATCGGGCTCGTAGCGACAGACGACCGCGGACGGATCGCTGTGTTCAACCAGGCGGCCGAGACCTTGCTCCGCCTGCCCGCACGCGATGCGGTGGGGCAAGAGGCTCACCGGATCCTGCCGCCGGAGCTCTGGCAGCAGGTCCGGACCGAGGCGGCGCCGGAGACGGTCACCGGAACCGAGATCGACTGTGTACTCGCCAACCTCCAGCGGGTCCCGCTGGAAATCGGCGCCGGCACCTTGAGAGACGAAAGCGGTCGGTTCGCAGGGAGCATTCTGCTGTTCAAGGACCTCACCGAGGTTCGCTCGCTGCGCCGGGAGATCGGGCGCCACCAGCGCCTGGCCGCTGTCGGCCGGCTCGCCGCCGGGGTGGCGCACGAAATCCGCAACCCCTTGAGTTCTATCAAGGGGTTTGCCACCTACTTCAAGGAGCGCTACCGCGAAAACCAGCAGGATGCGCAGACCGCCGCGATCATGATCCAGGAGGTGGACCGCCTGAACCGGGTCGTCAGCCAGCTGCTCGAATTCGCCCGGCCGGTCCGCATCATCCCACAGCCCACCACGATCGCCGCGCTGATCGCAGATTCACTGAAGCTGATCGAAACACAGGTGCGGGAAAAGTCCATTGTCGTTGCGGTGGAGGACAGTTCCACCGCGACCGAGGCGCGCCTCGACGCAGACCGGCTCAACCAGGTGCTGTTGAACCTGTATCTCAACGCCGTCGAGGCCATGCCGCCCGGCGGCACCCTGACCGTCCGTGTGACCGACCTGAAAAGCACGCCCGGCATCGAGATCCGCGTGTCGGACACGGGCGGCGGCATCCGCCCGGAGGACCTCTCCCACGTCTTCGACCCGTACTTCAGCACGAAACCGGCCGGCACGGGCCTGGGGCTGGCCATCGCGCACAACATCATGGAAACCATGGGCGGTGACATCACAGTCGCAAGCCGCCCCGGCGCCGAAACGACCTTCACGTTGAGGGTGCCGCTTCTAAAAACGGACTAGAAGCCATCTCAAAATTGCAGATCACAGCTGGGGGCAAGGCGTACACCGATGAAAAAGCGGGGCAACCGCGGCAGGTTGTGAGCACTTTTCAGAGGCGTACAACGCCGCCATCGGCTGTCAGATGCATTTTTGAGATAGCTTATAGTGTCTTGTCCCGGAAATTATTTGCGCCGCTTGATCAAGGCGGGGTAGCTTGTAGCGCTGGAAATGGAAATCCGAAATTCGAGCTTCGAACCTTTTTGGCGCCAGCCTGCTGGATTTCCTGAACTCTGAAACCTGAGAGCTGGGTAGTTACTTTATGTCGACACGTAACACGATCCTGGTGGTCGACGACGACACGGCCCACCGCACCATGCTGAGAACCCTGGTGGGCGGCTGGGGCTACGAGGTCTCCGAGGCGGACGACGGGGAAGCCGCGATCCACAGGGTCCGCCAGCGGCCCTACGACCTCGTGCTGATGGACGTGCGCATGATCAAGGTCTCGGGGCTCGCGGCCCTCGCCGCGATCAAGTCCATTAACCCGGCCATCCCGGTCGTCATCATGACCGCCTACTCATCGGTCGAGACCGCCGTGGACGCCCTGAAGCAGGGCGCCCACGACTACCTGACCAAACCGCTGGACTTCGACAAACTCCGCGTCACCCTTGAGCGGGCCATGGAGCACAGCCGCCTCAAAGCGGAAAACCGGCTGCTGCGCGAGCAGCTCGGCCTGCAGTTCGACCGCCGCCACATCATCGGGCAGAGCGCGGCCATGGTTCGCCTGTTCGACAGTGTCGCCCAGGTGGCGCCCTCCGAGGCCACCGTGCTCATCGCGGGCGAGTCCGGCACCGGCAAGGAGCTCATCGCCGGCGCCATCCATTTCAACAGCCCCCGCCGGGACGGCCCCTTTGTCCGCCTCAACTGCGCGGCGATTACCGAGAGCCTCCTGGAATCCGAGCTCTTCGGCCACGAGAAGGGCGCCTTCACCGGCGCCGACCGCCGCCGCGAGGGCCGGTTCTTCCAGGCCGACGGGGGAAGTCTTCTCCTGGACGAGGTGAGCGAGATGCCGCTGCCCATGCAGGTCAAGCTGCTGCGGGTGCTTCAGGAGCGTGAATTCACGCGGGTGGGCGGGGACGCCGTCATTCGGGTGGACGTGCGGGTGATCGCGGCCACCAACAAGCACCTGCCCGAACTCGTGTCCACCGGCCGGTTCCGGGAGGACCTCTATTACCGGTTGCATGTCGTCGGGCTCGCCATCCCGGCCCTGCGGGAGCGGGCCGAGGACATCCCGCTGCTCGCGCAGCACTTCCTGGAGGCCTTCGCCCTCAAAAACCGCAAGGAGGTGCAAGGCTTCACCCCCCAGGCGATGGACTGCCTGATCCGTTACGCCTGGCCCGGAAACGTGCGCGAACTCATGAATGCCGTGGAGCGGGCCGTTGTCATGAGCCGCGGGGACTTCCTGGCCGAGGAGGATTTCTCGCTGATCCCGACCGCTGCAAGGTCGGAGCCGGCGCCCCCGCCGGCGGCCGGCGCACGGCCGCTGGCGGCGGTGGAGAAAGCCACCATCCTCACCACCCTGAAGGCCGCCGACGGCAACAAGAGCGAGGCCGCGCGCCGGCTTGGCATCACCCGCCGCACGCTGCACAAGAAACTCAAGGCCTACGGCGTCATGAAATGAAGCGGGGCAGCCGCCATGCTTCGCCTTTACTTCGTGTTAAAGAGGATTAATTTTCTAAAACGTTCCGTAACGACCCTGGCAGATAGACTGCAGGAAAAGACATGCGCGGTCATTATTGCCCTTTAGTCTTCAGCCTGACCACCTGAGTAGTTGCCAGGTTCCGACCGCGCGAGACTCCGGGAGGCCCATGAACCCGACGACTGACCTTCAAATTGTCCACTGCCCGCGATGCGGGACGGCCAACCGCGTCCCCGACGAGCGGCAGGGCTCACCCGCTGCCAAATGCGGCAAGTGCAAGTCCCCCCTGTTCCCGGAGAAACCGGCGGCCGGGGCCGCAACGACCTACAAGATGCGCTGTGTGCAGTGCGGCGCCCGCAACCGCGTCCCGTCCGATCGGGTCGGATCCGGGGCCAAGTGCGGCAAGTGCGGCTCACCCCTGAAGACCGATGAACTTTTCACCCCCCAGCCCGTCATAGTGACGGATGCCAACTTCGAATCCCAGGTTCAGAAGTCCCCTCTCCCGGTGCTGCTGTTCGCCTGGGCCCCCTGGTGTCCAAGCTGCGGGGCCGTTTCGCCGATCATCGAGCAATTCGCATCCGAGTCCAAGGGTCGGGTCCGGGTGGGCAAGCTGAACATCGATGCCAACCCGAACCTGGCCAACCGGTTCAGCATCATGAGCGTGCCCTTCTTGTTCATCTTCGACAACGGCGAACTGAAAGAAAGCCTGCCGGGCGCCCTTCAAAAGCACGAGCTGATGCTGAAGATGGCCCACTATGTCTGAGGAGCGCATGGCAGCCGATTGCGCGGGCGTAGCCTCCCGCATCCGGGACATGCTGGCACGCGGGGTGAGCCTGTCGCCGGAGGTCCTGCACTTCATCGACTCGACCTTCTTCCATCCGACGGCGGCGGAACTGGCCGCCGTCGCAGGCGATGAAGCTGAAAGCGAATGGGACCCCTTGCTCGAACTTCTGTTCGGCCCCGATGAAGCCTTCCAGGTCGAGCTCGAAGAAACGCTCGCCGGCCGGGGGCTCGATGAAGCACGGCTCGCCGGCCTTCTCTGCCGGCCGCCGCTTCACGTTCTGTTCCGATTCCCGGATGCGCGGGAAGCCCTCAGGCTGGAGATGACACCGCCGCTGGCCCGGCACTTCGTCTCCCAGCTCAGGGTCGCCAGACCGATCCCCGCCGAGTTGTTGCAGGCGCTCGAGTCCGCTGCGGACGCCGGCGAGCGGCACCGGGCGCAGGTCCTCATCCGCAACGCGCGCGTTCCGCTCACGCCCGAAACCGTCGCATTCTTGCGCGACTGTCTCACTCAGGTGGGCCTGGGGGACGACCAGGCGTGGGAATGCCTGCACGTCGCGTTGGACGTCCTGCCTGACCGGGATAACCCAACCGACTTCTTCCAGGCGCTGGCGGACCGCAAGCGCTGGCTCGTCAAGGCCCTTACGCGCGGCCGGAAGCAGGGGGAGTTCCTCGGTCAGGCCAACATCGAAACCCTCATAAGCCAGGGTGCGCGGCTGATCGCCATCGACGAGGCCGACACCTGCCGCCGGATCGGATGCATCGACCGGATCTGCGCCGCCGTCTTCTACCGAGTCCCACCGCCCGGGCCGCTATGGACCAGTGAGGATGCGGTCAAACTCACCGGCGAAGAGGTGATCGAGCGATGGCGGCATTCGAATTAATCAGGCATCCCGGCCTGGCGATCGGTTTCAACCGCTGCACACTCCAATGGCTGAAACACTGCCAGGCGCGGCGTCTATTTGATTTGACATCTATTCAAGAAACCTTTACCTTGCGCGCGTGTTCCGTTGCCGGAGCCGCATTCCATCTACCGAAACGAGCATTGCCATGAACCGTTGTTTCGTTAAATCCGTTCAGATTCTAAGCCTCCTGACAGTGGTCGCGCTGGCGGCCCTGGCCCTGCCCGCCGCACTGAGCGCCGAATCCATGCCGCCGCTCGACACCATCCTCAAGGAGCTCGAAAAACGCTACACCGGGTCGCAGTTTTCCGCCGACTTTCTGCAGCAGTCCACCATCAAGTCCATGGAGATCACGGACTTTGCCTCGGGCCGGCTGTATGTGCGCTACCCGGGCATGATGCGCTGGGAATACGAAAAACCGGAGCCGCAGGTGATCATCACCGACGGCAAGAAGCTGTGGATCTTCCGGCCGCTGGACAACCAGGTCATGATCGGCAGTGCACCGGTTTTCTTTCGCGACGGCAAGGGGGCGAGTTTCCTGTCGGACATCCGCCTGGTCCGTCAGAAGTTCACCATCACGCTGCATTCGCCGCAAGGCGAATATCTCTACGAGCTGCGGATGGTACCACGCGAAAAGACATTGAACATCTCCCAAGTCAGCCTGTACGTGGTCCCGCACACATTCACCATCTCCCGGATCGTAACGCAGGACGACTACGGCGACGACACGCGCATCGACATCGTCAACACGCAGTTCAACGTCGAGTTGGACCCGGCACTGTTCAAGTTCGATATCCCCAAGGGTGCGGACGTGCAGAAACTCGACGAATGAGCGCGTAGCAGGCCCAATGTCGGCGTTGCGCTGCGGCCCGCTGCACTGCGGCGTACCAAATGTACGCCTCGCGCCGCGAGCCTTGCGCGCCTTGACCTTGGGCCTGCTACGCGCTCATTCTGATTTCAAAGGTCTTCCAGGCAGGTTGATCCATTTTTTTTAGAGGGGGATGTTGCCGCGATGATCGTCGCTGGAAGCCTCTTCCACGGCAATCCGGGAAGATGCCTGAGAATGCCGCAAAGAGCCGTTCAAAGGCCCAGATTACGCCCAAGGGCAAGGGGCGTCCCGCGGATTGAAAGCGAAGCGCACTCCCAGTACGTGAGGGGCATTTTACACCCCGGGACAAAGCAGCTATTGGGCGTCGGATGCGGCTTTGAACGGCTCCTATCAGGGTGTTGAAAAACAAGCATCGGGCCGTCAGCCAAGGCGTGCGGCGTTTTGGAAAGCGCAGCATATTCGAGAATATGTGAGCATTTACCAAAGCCGCACAACGCCGGATCACGGCGCGAGGCGCCGTTTTTCAACAGCCTGCTAAGCTCGGCTGGCCACCTCATCCGGGATGTCGGCGTTCGTGTAGACCTTCTGGACGTCGTCGCAGTCTTCCAGCATGTCCATCAGTCGCACCATCTGCTCGGCCTCTTTGCCGGCGAGCGCAGTCGTGTTCTGGGGCAGCATCGTGACCTCGGCGGCAATGTAAGGCACGTTCAATGCATCGAGGACCTTCTTCACGGCTTCGAAGTCCTCCGGTGCGGTGATGACCTCCCAGCTGCCGTCCTCTTCGCGAACGTCCTCGGCCCCGGCCTCCAGGGCCTTTTCCATCAACGTCTCCTCGTCCACGGCTTGGCGGTCCAAGGCGATGTAGCCCTTTTTCTTGAACATCCAGGCGACACAGCCGCCGGTGCCCAAACTGCCGCCGTTCTTGGTGAAGACGTGCCGGATCTCCGCCACAGCGCGGTTCTTGTTGTCGGAGAGGGACTCGATAATGACCGCCGCACCCCCGGGCCCGTAACCTTCGTAAACGCTCTCCTCGTAGTTCACGCCCTCCAGTTCGCCGGTGCCCTTCTTGATGCCGCGATCGATATTGTCCTTGGGCATGTTTTCGGCCCGGGCCGCCAAGACCGCCGCCCGCAGCCGCGGGTTGCCCATCGGATCGCCGCCGCCCATGCGGGCGGCCACCGTGATTTCCTTGATCAGCTTGGTGAAGATCTTGCCGCGCTTGGCGTCATTGGCGCCCTTTTTGTGCTTGATGCTCGCCCATTTATTATGGCCTGACATGGGGTCCCCCTATTGGTTATCGACCGTTGCCTTTTTACCCTTGCCGATAATGTAAATTTCCATGCTCGCCTTGCGGCTGCTCTGGGGTTTGAAAAGCCTGCATTCCGCGAAGCCGCTCTTCACGGCCTCGCTGAACTGCTTGAAGTCCTCGCCTTGAAATATCTTGCAGATGAACACGCCGCCGGGCCGTAGGAACTGCCGGGCGATGGCGAGCGCCGCCTGGCAGAGATTGAAGGACCGGGCGGTGTCCACCACCCGGCTGCCCGTGGTGGCCGGCGCCATATCGCTCAGCACAACGTCGAACGGAGCATCGAAAAACCGCGCCGGGTCCTCGACCAGTTCAAACACATCGCCGGTGCGCGCGCTGGCATGTCCGGGAAGCGCCACGGTCACCGGCGTGAGATCAACCCCCACCACCCGGCCCGAGGGCCCCACCGCCTCCGCCGCATAGATCAACCACGAGCCCGGCGCGCAGCCGAGGTCCAGGACGCGATCCCCCCGCCGGATGACGCGGCTGCGCTTCTGGATCTCCTGCAGCTTGTACACGGACCGGGCCGGATACTGTTCCTGGCGGGCCCGCCGCGTGTAGGGGTCATCGTCCCAGCGGTTGGTTTTCGCAGCCCCCCGCCTGATGTGCTTGTTTCGGCCGTCGGTAGGCAATGTTTATCCTGAGTCCGAAAATGTGATTTTATACTACGAGCACTTAATTGAAGTCAATGCACCCGCAGTTCAGAACAGGGATTCGACGGCCTCGGAGACCGTGCTGACCCCGACGATTTCGACCCCGTCCACCGCCGGGAGCCGTTTGAGGTTGCTCTGAGGCACGATGCAGCGGTTGAACCCCATTTTAGCGGATTCATAAATCCGGGTGTCCACCTGGCCGATGGCCCGCACCTCGCCGGTCAGGCCGACCTCTCCCATGACCACTGTGCGGTCGGACACGGGCTTGTCGAGAAAGCTCGAGGCGATCGCCGCCACGATCGCAAGATCCACGGCCGGTTCGATCACCCGGACGCCGCCGGCCACGTTCATGAAGATGTCGTACCCCATGAGGTGCATGCCGATCTTCTTTTCCATCACCGCCGCCAGAAGCGCCACGCGGTTGGGGTCCAGGCCCAGGATGGTGCGTCGCGGGGTGCCGAAATTTGTCCCGCTGGTCAGGGCCTGGAGTTCCACCAGGATCGGGCGGGTGCCCTCCATGCTGGCCGCTACCACCGATCCCGCCGCCGACGCCGGCCGCCCCGAAAGAAAGACCGCCGAGGGGTTGGCCACTTGCTCCAGCCCCCGATCCTTCATCTCGAAGACCCCGATTTCGTTGGTGGAGCCGAATCGGTTTTTCACCGCCCGCAACACACGGAAGATGTGGTTGCGGTCGCCTTCGAAATACAGCACGGTGTCCACCATGTGCTCGAGCAGCCTCGGACCGGCGATCGCCCCGTCCTTGGTGACGTGGCCGACCAGGAAGGTGGGGATGCCGCTGCGCTTGGCCATCATCATCAAGCGCACGGTCGCCTCCCGTACCTGGCTGACACTGCCGGGGGCCGAACTTAGCTCATTGCTGAACATGGTCTGGATCGAGTCGATGACCAGCACCTCGGGCTTGATGGAATCGACCATCGCCAGAATCGCGTCCACCTCCACCTCGGAGACCACCAGCAGACTCGGGGAGACCGTTTCGAGCCGCTTGCTGCGCAGGCGGATCTGCCGGATCGATTCCTCCCCGGAGACATAGAGCACCTTGCGCCCCTGGCCGGCAAGGCCATGGAGGACCTGGAGCATCAGAGTGGATTTGCCGATGCCGGGGTCCCCGCCGATCAGAACGAGGGTGCCCGGCACCAAGCCGCCGCCGAGCACGCGGTCGAACTCGTCGATGGCGGTGAGCAGCCGCTGTTCATGATCGATCTCGATCGAATCGATCGGCACCGGCGAAGACGGCGCCACCACGGCGTTGCGCGTGACGGCGAGCGTGCCCGTTGCCTGCCGCTCTTCGACAAACCCGCCCCAACCGCCGCAGTCCGGGCATTTGCCCAGCCACTTGGGCGACTGGTACCCGCAGGACTGACAGGTGAATATGGTCTTGGCGCTCTTTTTCACGATTCCAAATCCACGATAACCATGTTATTATGTTGCCAATCTATCACGGGATGAAACCCGTATCAAGCCGCCTGTGCCTATCCTGGCAGGCTGTTGAAAAACCGCGCCTCAGGCCGTGATCCGGCGTTGCGTGGCTCTTGTAAATGCGTTTTAGGTCCGAAGATAGAAGGCTGGGAAGCTGGGAAGCTTGAAGCCAAACCTTTTCTGCCATTTTTTAGCCTCCTGGCGTTCCAGCTTCCGAGCCTCCAGCCAATAGTCGCCTTGGCGGACGGCCCGATGCTTGTTTTTCAACAACCTGCATAGCCAGCACGCTCGACGCTCGAGCGAAAGAGGAGGAACCTTACTGAATGCTCGCTTCAAAATTGACTCGCACCTCGATGCTTCTCGGCCTAGTCCTTCTGACCGTCTTTGCGGATTCAAGCCGGTCCGCCGCACAGGACAAACCCGACTATTTCGCCGTCGTGCAGCAGCGCCTGATCACCGACGGCTTCAGTCCGGAAGCGGTCTCGCAGCTCTATCACCGGCCCGACGTCTTCCTGGAGGCCGACGGCGTCTCGCGGTTTTTCGTGCACAACGAGGCCAAGCTCAACTACGACCAGTTCACGACACCCGAGTCCATCCAGAAGGCCCATGCCTATATGCTGGAATACTGCACAAGCTTAGACAGCGCCGAGAAGACCTACGGCGTCGACCCGGCCGTCATCACCGCGATCCTGCTCGTCGAAAGCCGTCTCGGGACCATGCCCGGCAGCCGCTCGTGCCTGAACATCCTGTCCACCCTGGCCGCACTGTCCGACCCCGCGATGCGGGAGACCTTCTGGCGGATCATCCCCGCCGAACGGCGCATGTCACGCGCCGATTACGATGCACGGGTCCAGAAACGCGCAGAGTGGGGCTACCGGGAGCTGAAGGCCTTGCTGCGCTACGCGGAACGCGAAAAAATCGACCCGGCCGGCATCACCGGCTCCTACGCGGGGGCCGTCGGGTTTGCGCAGTTCATGCCGACCAACATCCTGGCCTACGCCCAGGACGGCGACATGGACGGAGGCATCGACCTGCGCAACCATGCCGACGCCATCGCCAGCATCGCCAACTACCTCAAACGCCACGGCTGGAAGCCTGAGATCAGCCGCACCAACGCCGAAAAGGTGGTCCACGCCTACAACCCCAGCTCTTATTACGTCAACGCGATTCTGAAGATCGCGGACCTGCTGAGGGGCTGAGCATGGACGACCTGAAAGCGACGTTGATCTTTCTGGCGGTTTGCATCCCGTTTTTCATCGGCACGATCTGGGCCGTGATCGATGTGGCCCAGAAGAATTTCGCGACCACCCGCACCAAGGCCCTGTGGTGGCTGGTGGCCTCGGTGCCCTTCGTGGGATTCATCGTTTATCTGCTCTTCGGCATGCGCAAGGGGAAAAAGCCCGCCACCTGATTGCTTCATCCCCATCGACGTGGAAGGCGCGCCCGGAAATACCATTTGACAATCCACCGCGGTTTTTGTACATAGGCGGCCTTGTGAAACCTCTGCAAGGGTCCCATCGTCTAGTGGCCTAGGACACCGGCCTCTCACGTCGGTAACACGGGTTCGAGTCCCGTTGGGACCACCACATGGCACCAATACCCCCGATCGTGTTTTCACGGTCGGGGGTATTTTTTGCATCATTGACCGTCAAGGCTTTCTTGACTACAATGGCATTGCTATAGCAGAATCGTCCCTGTAAGCTTTAATTCTCTTTTCAATGCCTTAAGGAGAAACAGCATGAGTTCTCAGTCCAACCTCAAACAAATACTCAACGAATATCGTCAACAGCTTTTTGAAATTCTCGGAGACGATCTGGATTCGGTTCTCCTCTACGGGTCGCAGGCCTGCGGCGAAGCAGGTGCAGGCTCGGATATCGATGTCCTTTGTATTTTGAAAATACCTTTTGAATATGGCGATCTCATCAGCCATACCTCATTGGCAACAGCCGAGATCAGTCTCAAACATGATGTTGTCATCTCACGTGTCTTTGTCACGCGCGAAGCGTATACATCCCAGGATAGCCCTTTTTTAATGAATGTGCACAAAGAACAGGTGGCCGTATGATCTCCGGCATTGAAGCCCTGATCACCAAGGCCAAGGAAAGCCTGGCGGCGGCCCACGTTCTCATCGAAGTCGGAGACTATGGGGTTGGCAGCCATGTGCCCAAAGAATTCGCCGAAACGGTCTGTGATTGGGCTATTCAGTTTACAAACGCTGCGGAGCTTCTTCTGCAGAGCCATAGATAACAAGTGCCCATGATCGAAGCCGACACCTGCTGGAAACTCATCGTTTCCAAGCTCATACCCGAAGCGGCAATTTAATCGATAGCTCCATCTATTTTCGAACGGATGCATGTGTACGCTGTTAGGTTTTTAAATTAACGGATGCAGGTCTCTTGATGATGCCGTTGTCCGCGAAGCTGCAATACCGTTCATCGCACATGGAAAGGTGCCCACGCCACGAATTAACGAAATCGCGCGCGAAAGACGATCGGACACGCCGGCAACTGCATTGCGGCTGGCTCGATATTTCGGCACGACCCCGGATTTCTGGCTCAATCTTCAAACCGCATAACGGGTCGTCATAGACCACCGGCTATGGCGCGGGTTCCTGCAATCCAACGCGAAGCGCATTTTATAGGACAGCTCCAAAAAACAGGGCAAGTACAAGCACCGGAGGATGTCGCCATGTCTTTTCGTTTCCATCATGTTCACATCATCTGCAAAGACCTCGAGAAAATGATTGCGTTTTTCACCGAAAGCCTTGGGGCCGATGTGGTCAGGCGGAAAAAGTTCGGGACCGCCGACGGGGCCTCCCTGGATTTGCAGGGCACAACCATCAACTTGCGGATAGCCAGGGCTGACGAGAAATTGGAAGGGGATGCCTCGCGGCCCGTATACGGTTACAACCACATCGGTCTGGAAGTTGAAGACATCGAGGTCGCTTTCACAGATCTCAGTGCGCAGGGGTATTCCTTTTTCATGCCCCCCACCAACATCCCCGAACTCCGGATTGCCTTCTTCAGGGGGCCGGAAGATATCGTCATCGAACTGGTTCGGAAGATGGACGCAGGATCGTAACCCCAGCCAATTTGATAGACGGTGGATATCGAGTTCCTTGACGGCTCCACAGACGGCTTTTTCATTCCGTAAGGCCGGAAAGCGCAATCTTTTGCGGCCAGTGCTTGAACTCCACGACCTCGCCTTTTTTGTTCCTTAACAGGTCTTGAAGGGCCTCCCGCACACGTTCCATTCCTATGTGCTTCAAGTATCGCTTGGTCGTGCTGGGGCTTTGGTGACGCAAGATTACCTGGATGGCTCCGAGTTCATAGCCACGCCTGAAAATGATGGCGGTACGCTACACCAATAGCGTGTTTTCTGTACGAGATTGATGCAGATATAACATTTTGTATTTATTACTATTACATTTCAGATGAAACACGAAACACGGCTGCACAAAACAGCGCCGGGGACGAAAACACTCTCACTTCGTCCTCGATGCCAGGGCTGCGTGAGCGAAGTCTTTTTTTGGTGAAACTTGACGGCTTCCATTATTGTCCTGTAAATCGGCGCTTTATTTTTGAGGCACGGTGCGCTATTTTGAAAATGAAAGTGCTCGTTGCCAGGAGGTAGCCGATGACAGACTTAAAGCGCATAACGGTTGATCCCCAGGTCATGGGCGGGAAACCTTGCATACAAAACCTGCGGGTCACGGTCGGTACCATCGTCGGTTTAATCGGTGCCGGCAGAGCCACCGAGGAGGTTCTCGATGCCTATCCCTACTTGGAACGCAAGGACATCCTTGAGGCTCTTTCGTATGCTGCCTGGCGTGCTGAGGAAATAGAGGTATCGCTGGCATCGTGATCAAGCTCATCGTCGATATGAACCTTTCCCCTCGCTGGGTGCCCGTATTGAAGGCCGAAGGTTGGGATGTCGTGCACTGGTCTTCCGTCGGCTCACCGGGGGCTGCCGACTCCGAAATTTTAAATTGCGAAGGATGGCGGCTATGCGGTTTTGACTCATGATCTTGATTTCGGCGCCATACTTGCCGCCACGGGCGGAAGCGCTCCCAGCGTGATTCAAGTTCGAACGCAAGACGTCTTTCCGGAAGCGATCGGGCCGTTGGTCTGTGCGGCGGTCAAGCAATTCAAGGATGAGATTGAAAAAGGCGTACTGATCTCGGTGGATGAGAACCGTTCTCGTGTCCGTCTGCTTCCGTTGAGGTAGGTGCCCGCAGCACTCTAACCAAACACGTCAGCCCAACCAATAATATTGATCCCTCAGACGGCTTTTTATACGGCTTTTGTTTCTCGAAATGACATTTTGACGGTTCCAAATGCTCGCAAATGCAGGTGGAATGCGGCTTGGGCGGCCTTTCACGTCGGTAACACGGGTTCGCGTCCCGTTGGGACCACCATGAATGAAAACAAGGGCTTAGGATAAATTCTACGCCCTTTTAATTTTCTATCAAAAAGTTTTTCCAACCGAGTTTCCAGCCTCCAGCAGCCAACTCCTCCAACTTCCAAAAAAGTTTGGACCGAAGCCCGCGCTTGATGTCTGCCGGGGGCCATCGCGCCGCGCAGCGTTGTCATCGTTCATCACCATTTATGTGGTCACGCCGAAAAACCGGCGCAGTCCTCCGCCTCCGGTGTACCAGACCTTCCGCTGAGGCATTGTGTCTTGACGGGTTTGTGTCTTTAGACAATGGGTAAAACATTCTAATTTTATCAAAGATTTCGTTTAGTTATAATTTTTTAAAAAATTCATACAATTGACAGCTCATGATGATTTTGATAGCATTAGTAAGTACGGTATAGGGGAATCGGGCGTCCTATATTTTTGGGCAGAATGGTTTCCGGACCGCAATCACACCTTTGAGCAACCACCACCCTTCAAAAGCGGGTTATATCCCATTGAAGTCAAGTGTCGGCACGCCCCGGAGTTGAGTACGCGTGCCGCTGGCCCGAGAGGGAAACCGCCGCGTCAGAACAACAACCGCATGCACGCCGAGCGCGTCGAGCTGGTGTTGTCCAAGCAGGCGTGATGTCCGTCAATCGCAACAGAGAACGGAGAAACGGTGCGGGTCGATCGACGTGAGTTCCTGAAGATCAGCCTCGGGGCGACGGCGCTGTTCCTGCCGATGCCATTCGCGTGGGTATGGGCGCAGTCCGAAGGGGCGGTGAAGCTGCTCAAAGCGCCCAAGTTGGCGCTGGTGGTCGGGAACAGCAGGTACAAGGATGCGCCTGGCTGAAGAACCCGGCCAACGAGCCAAGGGGATCGGGGAGACGCTCAAGGCGACGGGATTCGAGGTCAACACGTTGCTGGATGCCGACCGGGAGCGGTTGCTTGGGGCCATTCGCGGCTACGTCCAGGCGATGGAGCAGAAAAAGGCGGTGGGCCTGTTCTACTTCGCCGGGCACGGCGTGCAGCTCGACTGGCGCAACTACATGCTTCCCATCGATGCCGTGATCGACAAGATCGACGACGTGGGCAAGCAAAAGCGTGGACGTCGCCCGGCTCATGGAAGGGCTGACCAGCTGGCCGGGAACCCGATGACGTGATCATCCTGGATGCCTGCCGGGAGGACCCCTTCGGCAAGGACTTGCAGGTCAAGCAGAAGGGGCTGTCGCAGATGGATGCGCCGGCGCAGACCATCCTGGCATACGCCACGTCGCCGGGCAACGTGCTCGGACAGGCGACGGCGCGAACGGTCACTACACCGAGAATTTGCTGCGCAGATGAAGGTCCAGGAGGCGAAGATCGAGGACGTGTTCAAGCGCGTCCGCCTCAGCGTGCGGAGGAAAACGAACGGCGCGCAAATTCCCTGGGAGAGTACCTCGCTGGAGGAAGATTTCTGGTTCCTTCCGCCGAAGGAACTGCGCGAGATTTCCGAAGCGGAGAAGGAGAAGCAGTTCGACGCCGAACTGGCGCTGTGGGAGAAAGTGCAGGATTCGAAGGAGCCCGCGCCGCTGGAGGACTACCTGCGCCGCTATCCGAGCGGCCGGTTCTCGGAACTGGCGCAACTGGCGCTGGACCGCGTGCTGGCGCGCCAGGGCGAGGAGCGCATCGTCGTGGTCTCGGCGAAGGAGAATCCCTATTCCAAGGGCTCGGCCATGGCCGACCTGCGCTACAAGCTGGGCGACACCTACTCTTATCGCGAGCTGGACTTGGAAACCAAGGCGCAGAAGAGGACCTTCAGCAACACGATCACCGACATCCGGGAAAATGAGGTGGTGTTCGACCGCGGGCTGATCCTGGATCTACTCGGCAACCTGATCCAACTCCCCGACGGCCGGCGCTATACGCCGCGGCAGGACCAGCCGCTGGAGTTCGCCGTGGGCCGGCGCTGGACCACGCGCTTCAGTGTGAGCAACGACCGTACCGGCAAAGGCGCCGCGATAGAGGCGGAGTTCCATATTTCCGGCAAGGAGCGCATCACGGTGCCCGCCGGCACCTTCGACTGCTACGTCGTCGAGGGCCTCGCCCAGGGCCTTAGCCCGATGGGGGGAAAACCCGAGACCCGCAACCGGCGCTGGTTCGCGCCCGACCAGGTCCGCAGGCCCATCGCCAGCGAGACGGTGCGCAAGGTGATCATCAACCGCATGCCCAAGCCGGGCGCCGGACGGCCCGGAGGCGGCTTCGGCCGGATGTCGAAGGCGGCGCCGAATCTGCCACCCATCGAGCACATCGAGGAATCGACCCGGATGGACCGGTGTCGTTCAAGCAGGGCTGACCCATCTCGATCCAACTCAGGAGGTAGCCATGTTCTTACGCATCCTTGCAGCCGCGGCTTTCACCCTAACCGCCGCTTTCACCCTCGCCGCCGGCGCCGCCCAGGCGCAGACGCTCCAACTGGTCACCGCCGACGAGGCCAAGCTGCCTGCCTTCGCCGCCACGCCCGGCACCCGCTCCATTACCCGCGGCCCGGGGGTCAAGCTCACCACACCCGAGATCGTCTCCGGCACCTTCCCCCTGAAGATCGAGTTCGCCCCGCGCGGCGGTTCCAAGATCGACCCGGCGAGCGTGAAGGTGGAGTACCTGCGGGGCTCCGGCGTGGACCTCACCGCGCGCCTGAAGGCCAGCATCAAGCCCGAAGGCATCGAGGTCGCCTCGGCGCAGGTGCCGGTGGGCGAGCACGCGTTCCGAGTCTCGGTGCGCGACAGCGAGGGCCGCGAGGGCAAGACCGTGTTCAAGCTGACGGTGAAGTAGACCCGGTACCCGATGATCTGCCCCTACTGCATCTCCGAGATCGACGACCTGGCGCTCGCCTGCCCGCGCTGCGCGCGTGACCTGTACCTGTTCAAGCCGCTGCTGGAGAAGATCAGCCAGCTGGAGAAGGCGGTCGCGGCGGGGGCGGAGACGCGCATCGCGGCGTTGGAGGCCGAAGTGGCTGCACTCAAGCAGGCGACCGCCAACGCGGTCCCGGTGCAGATCGCAGTCGAGAGCGGGGAGGTGGAAGGTTCCGGCCCGGACTATGCGCTCGCGCTGCTCAAGACGCTGCTGCCGGCTTTCGCGCTGCTGGTCGCGGCGCATGGCGTCCTGCTGTTCGTCTTCGACGTCAAGCCGATCATCCTGCGCGTCGCCACCCTCTTGATCCCGATGCCATTCGGTTTCCTGCTGGCCTCGCATTGCGCGGGGCGGTTCTGGAAATCGGTCGGCGCGGGCTTCGTCGGCGCGCTGACTGCGGTCTTGGCGATGCTGGTGGTCACCGCCACGATCGACAAGGTCCCGGTCCTGCCGCAGGACTGGCGCGACCTGCGCGAGACCGCGGAGTATGTGCTCGGCATCGGCCTCGCCTTCGCCGCCGGCGTCATGGTGGGGGAGTTCTTCCCGGCGTTCAAAGAAAAGGGCTCGCCGCCACACCGCGTAATGCTCCTGGTCGCCCGCGCGGTGACGCCGGACGAGGACGGCAAGCTGGGCATCGAGAAAGCAGCCAAGCAGATCGACAAGCTGATGAAGGCCGCGGCGCCCGCCGCCACCGTCGCGGCGGCCCTTTACGCTGGCATCAAGTCGTTCATCGGCAACCTGAGCTGCGTCGAGCCCGGGTCCAGGGTGCGGTCGGGCAGAAGCCCGTGCACCCCGCGCGCTGAGGTCGCGGTAGGAAGAGGCGATCAGCCGCCTCCGGCTCCCACAGAACGTAGCTTGCGGATTTGCCGCACTACGCTCCCAGGAGAAACAGCATGAGTTCTCAGTCCAACCTCAAACAAATACTCAGCGGATATCGTCGACAGCTTTTTGAAATTCTCGGAGACGATCTGGATTCGGTTCTCCTCTACGGGTCGCAGGCCCGCGGCGAAGCAGGTGCAGGCTCGGATATCGATGTCCTTTTGAATGCGGCGATCTCATCAGCCGTACCTCATTGGCAACATCCGAGATCAGTCTCAAACATGATGTTGTCATCTCACGTGTCTTTGTCACGCGCGAAGCGTATACATCCCGGGATAGCCCTTTTTAATGAATGTCCGCAAAGAACAGGTGGCCGTATGATCTCCGGCATTGAGGCCCTGATCACCAAGGCCAAGGAAAGCCTGGCGGCGGCCCACATTCTCATCAAAGATGGATACTATGATTTTGCGGCTTCACGGGCTCATTATGCTATGTAGTATCCGCTCTCTTGGCTAATCTGGGACAATCTTACAGCAGTCATACCGCTATGATTTCTGCCTTCGGTCGTGAATTTGCGAAGACCGAAAAATTGAACCCAAAGTTTCACCGCTGGCTGATCGATGCGCAGGATCTTCGCAATATTGGAGACTATGGGGTTGGCAGCCATGTGCCCAAAGAATTCACCGAAACGGTCTGTGGTTGGGATTTTCAGTTTATAAACGCCGCGGAGCTTCTTCTGCAAAGCCATAGATAATAAGTGCCCATGATCGAACCCGACACCTGCCGGAAAATCATCGTTCCCAAGCTCATACCCGCAGCGGCAACTTAATCGATAACTGATGACGGCCACAAACGGCTTTCACCGGCTGTTGCAAAACAGGCATCAGGCGGTCAGACAAAGCGTGCGGCGTTCTGGAAAGCGCAGCGTGCAGGACGATATGTTACGACCTACCACCAAAGCCGCGCAACCCCGGATCGCGGCCCCGGGCGCGTTTTTTTCGCCACTTGGTTAAATCTTCGAATGTCCGGCGACCTTGCGCGGGGCATCATGCGAGAGCAGCTGTTCGGGAAGCCATGTCGCCACCTTTGGGAATGAAGCGACGCATACAATCGCGATCAGCAGCATGACGACGTAAGGAACGATTCCCTTGTAGATATCCTGCATGCGAACATTTTTCGGTGCCGCGCCTCTCAGGAAGAAAAGAGCGTAACCGAAAGGAGGCGTGAGAAAGGAAGTCTGCAGCGTCATCGCGATTAGGACTGTTATCCAGGACAGCGCCATGACGGGCGAATCGATGTAAGCGCTGAAGTCGAGGCTGTCTAAGGCCGGCCTGAATATCACAAAGGACACGACAACGAGCTCGATCCAGTCGAGGATGAACCCCAGCACGAACATCACCGTTAAAATCAAAGCCAGGGTGCCCCAGCTGCCCAGCTGAAAACCTTGGAGGAAGCCCGTGACTCCGTCAATACCGCCAATCAGCCAGAAGACCAAATTGAAGGCCGAGGCCCCGATGTAGATGAAAAAAACCATCGCCGTCAGGGTGGTGGTCTGGACAATCACCTTATGCAGCATTCGGACCGAGGAGGTGCCCCGCAGCATGCAGATCACCAGCGCTCCGCAGGCGCCCATGGCGGCCGACTCCCCCAAGGGGACCCAACCAACGGTGACGAACAGGAGGATGGCCACCACCAGGCCGGTGGGTAACGCCAGGCTCCTGACAATGGTGAACACTGACATGGCAGTGCTCGCCCCAGGCGTCTGGGGCGGCCTCGGCGCCAGGGTCGGCGTGAGCCAGCCCGTCACCCCACAGTAAGTGCAATAGAAAAGAACCAGAAGGGCCGAGGGCCCCACCATGGATAGGAAAACATAAGGGAAAAAAGCACCCATGGATTCGGCAAGGAAAAACAGCATGACCCCCGGCGGCAAAGCGACGCCGAGAGCTCCCGTCGCAGCGACCGAACCAGCTGCAAACGAGGGCTGATATCCTTGCTCGAGCATGGCCGGCAGCGCGATCAGCGCCAAGGTCACAACCGAGGCCCCGACCATCCCAGCGGCGGGGGCCAGGATGATTCCGATCAGGATTACGGCCACGGCCAGCCCGGCCGGCACCTTGCGCAACAGGTGCTGCAGCGCGCGGAGCATTTCCTGCGCCACGCCGCTATGCTGCAGGACCAGGCCCATGAAAAGCAGCAGCGGGACCCCGCTCCATATGACATCCCCGCTGCCCCGCAGCGTTCCATACATCCGGTAGTAGATCATTCCGAAATCGGAGAGCCGGGACTAGATCCACCGCGCATCCCACCAGACCGAACGCCAAGCCGACTCCGGCAAGCACCACTGCCACCGGCAAGCCGCTGAAAAGCACAATGAAAAGGGTAACCAGCATCATCAGCCAGAGATAGTCGCAAAAAAATGCGCTCATCAGCCGTCGAACGCTCCCTTGGGGTCATTATGAATCTGCTGCGGGGCCGCGTATCCCCGGGGTGCCGGAGCAGTCTCTTTCCCGACCAGGAATAGAAAATTGCGAATTACCACACAAACAGCGGCGAGAAACAAAAGCAGGAAGCCGATGGGAACAGTGGATTTGATCACCCATTGCAGGGGAAGGTCAGCGAAAGCTTCCAGCTTAAGCCCTTCTAAATAGGCGGTCAGCACCGAGCCGGTGCCAAAGCTGATGAGGATGCCGCTGATGGGCATCAGGATTGCGATGCATCCTAGCATTTCGACCAGCGCCCTTGTTTTTGCGCTAAACTTTTCTCGAAAAATATCGATCCGGACGTGCTCATCCGCAAGGTAGGTATGCCCCAGGGAGGTCATGACCAAAGCGAGAAAGAGCGCGGCCTCAATTTCTGAAAGCTTGTCCGAACCCACGTGGGCGATCTGGCGGATGGCCACATCGAGTGAGGTTACGGCGATCAGGGATAAGAGGCTGAACCAGGCGCAGGTAAAGGTGATTTGCATAACCAACCGGTCCACCACCCTGCTGAAGTTAGAAAGTGAGGCGAGAGCATTCATAAAATAATATTCTTATTCTCGGGGTGGCAATCCATTCGAATGCGCCTTAGGCGAGAAACGACTTGCGAAAAAAACCCTTCCCTCGCTGTGTCACCGGGCAAGCATCTTTAAGGCTCAACTCGCGGTCAGCCTATAGCCCTGTCGCATCTACCGTTCAGAACAGAACCCGACCCTTCCCGATCAACCCTGATAGAAACCTTTTTGAAGCCTCAGATCCGGCTCCAGAGCAAGCCGCCTCCTGCGGGTCGATAAGGGAGCGTACACGCCCGTACTCGAGCATTTCAGCCCGCGGGATAACGCCGCTATCGGGCCTTAGCAGGGCGTCGAAAAACAAGCATCGGGTTGTCAGCCAAGGCGTGCGGCGTTTTGGAAAGCGCAGCATATCGGTAGATATGTGAGCATTTACAAAAGCCGCACAACGCCGGATCACGGCGCGAGGCGCAGTTCTTCAACACCCCGTTAAAACGTTTTGGCATCAGAACGCCGATTACGGTATTATAGGCGATAACGATGCAAGGTTTCAATTAGAAAATTACGCATTGAAATTCTATTTTTGATTGAAAACCGACTGTGAGGATCCTGCGAGTCGAAATTGGGTTTGACATCTTCAATTGCTTACAATAATCCATTTCATGATGTAGGTTACGGTCTTTATCCTATACCCATCTATATGAATATTTATATGGCTCAAGAGGTGAAAAATGAACGCCCAGAGCCAGCAAGACACACTGATTGCGGTAGACGGCTTGAACACCGCGAGGTCTTTGAAAACAAGCGACGCGGCGGCCTGAGGGCAGCAAATTGCACCTGCCGTATCTGGGAAAAGCTCAGAGACACCATGATCAACATCGCAGGCTGGAAGCAGCGGTTATGCGTCTGCATTTGTTCAAAATGAAGCTTTCAGAGATAATCGTAATGGTGTCCGTTTAGGGTCGTCATAGACCACCGGCTATGACGCGGGTTCCTGCAATCCAGCGCGAAGCGAATTTTATAGGACAGCTCCAAAAAACAGGGCAAATACAAGTACCGGAGGATGTCGCCATGTCTTTTCGTTTCCATCATGTTCACATCATCTGCAAAGACCTCGAAAAAATGATTGGGTTTTTCACCGAAAGCCTTGGGGCCGATGTGGTCAGGCGGAAAAAGTTCGGGACCGCCGATGGGGCCTCCCTGGATTTGCAGGGCACAACCATCAACTTGCGTATAGCCAGGGCTGACGAGAAATTGGAAGGGGATGCCTCGCGGCCCGTATACGGTTACAACCACATCGGTCTGGAAGTTGAAGACATCGAGGTCGCTTTCACAGATCTCGGTGCACAGGGGTATTCCTTTTTCATGCCCCCCACCAACATCCCCGAACTCCGGATTGCCTTCTTCAGGGGGCCGGAAGATATCGTTATCGAACTGGTTCAGAAGATGGACGCAGGATCGTAACCACGGCTAAAGGGTCTTGAGAATTTATCAGCAGCGGATGAAGCGCCGCTGCCGCAGCCAAGCGCTGGACTATGATTTTGGCTGTTTGGTCGATTGGGTTTCGGAACTGCTGCAAATAGACTCAGACAAAGTCCCGCGGGCAGGCCGGTACCCGGAGACGGTTGCAGCACGCAGTGTGCTTTGCTATTGGGCCGCGCGGGAGATGGGAATCAGTACGTTGGAGCTCCAAAGGCGGCTCGGGATTTTCCAGCCGAGCGCCATCCAATCGGTCAAACGAGGCGAAAAACTGGTGACGGAAAAGAAGCGCAATCGGATGGGTCGGGCGATATCAAAATATCAATACCCGTCCCATAACTAATCCTAACCATTAGCTAAACTCCCCAAGAAGGCAGGGAATGGGAATCACGAGAAAAGTACTATTCTGTATACTTAGTGGTTTTTTAGTAATTTCACCTTCTATTATGCTTGCTGAGACTCTCCTCTACGACGACTTTAGCGGGGATATTGTGAGTTCCGGCAAGTGGCATATTCCCACCTGGGTGTCGCCGACTGACGGAACAGTCGTCGGCCTTACTCAGTTCAGGTTTACTCAAAATTCTTCGCTTCCGGCTGCCGATGACGGCAACGCGATTATTACGGTTGAATCTTATAATCCGACCGCGTTTTCTTTCTACGGTACAGATTTGAGAAGTAATCAATCGTTTGCTTTGGGGACTGGAATCCACATCACGGTACGCGCTAAAATGAATACTACCACGTTCGGCATCGTCGGAGGTATCTTCTTATATGATCTCAAACCAGGGAGCACGACCTATCATGACGAAATCGATTTTGAATTTCTCACCAATCTGCCTAATGGAGCACAAACCAACATTTACAGTAACGAAAAACTAGGCACCGGAAATGTACAATTTGTACCCTATACTTCTGGATCGATAACTGACTACCACACATATGAAATCAAGTGGCAACCGAACCAAGTATCCTGGTTTATAGATGGCAATCTAGTTCGGACAGAAACAAGTCATGTGCCGACTGGACCTATGAATTTTCACATCAACATCTGGGTGCCTGATCCGGGATGGCCTGCAGCATATGACCCCAATTTAAAAGCCGCGACATCGGCAAATTCCAACCAGATTTTTTCGATGAGCGTCGACTCAGTTCATATACAATCCATTACACCACCACCAGAAGATGATTTAGCACACAATCACAAATAACTCGGCTATATGCAATCGCCCACATTGCCGGTCAGACACCCGGTTTTGTTCATCAGGTTTCGATAGGGCTCGATTTAGACCGCCGGCAGCCGATCGAAGTCGGTCTTGAAACGAAATCCCGGCTTTCCGATTTCCTGTGTGCTCATACGAAAATTTCTTTCCCATTCATTTCGTGATCTGGCATATCCAGTCGAAGGAAGGTCCTCTTTTGACCTTCTTCAAGTGCAGGCAACACTTGTATGAGTTGGCTGCGTAAATCGTGTTGACGAGTTCAACCGGCCTGCCTTTTTCAGCGTACATGATTCTCTCTATGAGCAGCGTTGGAACTCCCGGTGAGACTCCCAGGTGGGGGGCGGTTTCTTCGTCGGCGAAGGAAGCTTCAATCGTTTGAAAGGCCTCGATGAAATTGATCTTCAAATCGTCTTCCATGATTTTGAGCAGGGGCCTTTTCAGCAGTTGGTCCTCACCGATTTGGCGGCCGATATCCAGGGGCAGGTAATTGACGGTGAAGGCTCGGAATCCCTCAGGCACCAGGCGGTCGCGTTTGATCCGGACCACATATTTTTCATCCCGGTTCAATTCGAGTTTTTCCCGAATCAGCGGCGGCGGCCCGACTTCTGCTTTTTCGACGGCCAGGGTTTTCGATCTCATCAACGGCAGCAGCAGCTCGTTTGTCAGGCTGACATGTTTCAGGCTCATTTGCTGGATCAGTTCCTCTTCGCCGGTGACAAAGGTGCCTTCGCCGCGCTTTCGGGTCAACAAGCCTTCCTGAACCAGGGACGACAGCGCCTGGCGAACGGTCATGCGGTTGACGTTGAACTGAATCGCCAATTCATTTTCCGGAGGAATCTTGCAGTTGGGACCATAGTGCTTGTCCAGCACCCAGTATTTGATGGTTCGGCGAATCTGATGGTAAACGGGAAGAACGGGTTCCATTTTAAAATCCTCGTCAGTGGAGCAAGGCGTGCGGCAGGCAGCCTGCCATGACCCCGGTTTTAACCATGGGTCCTCCATCTTGAGTCGGGTGTGCGACTTCTAATTTTTAGTTCGCGGCCAATCTGATAAGAGGCTATGAGGCAAGGGCAAAACTTCCGTTTCCCGCTCTCCTTTAGCTTCATAGCCTCCCAGCCTGTTACGCCCCCAGCACAGTCTTTCGTTTCCGCTCCAGGGCGAATTTCGCTATCGCAAAAAAGCGATAAATCCCATGGACGAATTTACCGTAGGGGAGGGTGAGAAATAAGCCCATGACGATGCCCAGGTGGACGACCAGCAGCGTGCCCATGGCCGTTGTCTCCCGCAACGCAAGCAGCAGCAGGCCGGATGCGCTGGCGAGGATCAAGAGCACCAGAAAAGCGACATCCATCCCGACCTGCTCCTCATCGGTGATGTCCCGGTTGCGGCTCTGCTTGAGCACCAAGAGCCCGACCGGCCCGATCAGCAGCCCGATACCGCCCAGGGTTCCCAGTAAGACCGGCAAACTGATATAGCGGTATGGGGCCGGCCAGCCGAATACATAATCGAAAATGGCCGCCACGGTGGTCGATGCAAAACAAAGCAGGAATCCGTAAAACGTAAAATGATGAAACCAGCTCCGCACCGATGAACTCTCTTCACCCGGGTAGGCGCAGCCCCAACCGCCGCCGTCCAGATATTCCAGCTGCAACGCCTCCTTGACGGCCAAGGTCAGGATCGCGGGGTTGAGCATATCCGAGACCTTCTCTCCGATGTCGCGGCAAAAGCGCAGCAAGCCGATGGCCAGAGCCAGGGCGCTGAAAAGTGCGACGATCCCGAAGACGGCCACCAGAAACCCATGGGAGGTGATCTGGTAGAAATCCCCGCCCGGGACCCCCTTGGTGAGCAAGTCGCCTCCCTGCATCTGAACCACCCCGAACATGAGCGCAACGATGGCCAGCACCGAGACCAACGCGACTACCAGGCCGTTGGCGCGAAAGGCGGATGCCAACGCCTTCGGCCAGGCGTACTGCTCATACGAGCGGGTCCGGATCTTGGCGAATGTCAGCGGCGCGTTGATGTCCCACTCGTGCGGCGGCGCGTACTGGCACGCGTAATAGCACTCACTGCAGTCATGACATAAATTGGCAAGATAGTTGAGATCGCCGGCTGGAAACTCGCGGCGGTATTCCATCGCGCGCCAAACCGCGCAGAAGCCTTCGCAGTAGCGGCATGAATTACAGATCCGCATCAGTTGTTCGCCTTGTGCCAACAGTTCTTTCTGCATAATGATCATGCCTCCTAAGCCGCCTGCCGCAGGCTGCGCGTAATGGCCGCCGCTTGGCTGCCGGCGGTTCTTCCGAAAACATTGCCGATGACCAGACCGAATCCCCCAATGTAGCCCTTGGGCAGGATATTTCCTGACATGATTTCCCCGGCGGCAAAAATATTGGCGGCCGGCGTCCCGCCCTTCATAAGCACCGCCGCTCGTTGGTCGATCTTGACGCCGAAGTAGGTGAAGGTCAGGCCGGGCCGCAGCGGGTAGCCGTAAAAAGGCGGCTGGTCGATGCGCAGCGCCCAGTGCGTCTTGGGCGGCGTCAAGCCGGCCGTCTTGCAATCGTCCTGGATGGTGTGATCGAAGGTTCCGGGCTGAACCGCACGGTTGTATGCGTCCACCGTGGCGTTCACCTTGTCCACCGGAAGGTTGAACTGCTCCGCCACTTCGGCGATACTGTTTCCCTTGACCGGCGGGAACACCGACGGCATGAATCGATCGAGTGTCTTGGAATCGATGAACACGTAAGAGATCTGGTCGGGCTGCTGTGCCACCAAACGACCCCAGATCGCGTAGCGCATGGGCCAGAAGTCCTCGCCCTCGTCATAATACCGCTCCCCGTTCTTGTTCAGGACGATTCCGAGCGTGACGCAATCGAGGCGGGTGACGATGCCGCCGTCGAATTTCGGCGAGCGCGCATCGATGGGAACCATGTGGGCCTGAGTCGGCTCGCCAACCGATTCCGCGCCGTGATCCAACAGGATCTTAAGCAGCGTGCCCGTGTCGAAGGGCGCGCCCCGAATCAAAAAATTGTCGGCAGCCGGACCCCATGCCTGCCTCAGCCAGGCCAGATTCGATTGAAAACCGCCGGCAGCCACCACCACCGCTTTGGCGGGGACGGTCACCTTTTTTCCGCGCATGACGACCGAGGCGCTGTGAAAGTGGCCGTCGCGCACGTCCAGTCCGACCACTTCGGCCTCATAGTGAACCTTCACGCCCAGGCGTTCGGCACTTCGGAAAAGCGAGTTCACCATCGCTTTGCCGCCGCCCAAAAACCAGGCATTGGTGCGCCCCATATGGAGGGTCCCCGCCAGTGCCGGCTGAAACTTGACCCCGTGGGCCCGCATCCAGTCGAGGATGGAGGCCGAGCCGCTGACGGCCATTTTGGCCAGCTCGAGGTTGCCCTCGCCCCCCGTCGCCTTCAGGTAGTTTTCCCACATTTCTGTTTCCGGGTAGGCGCCCGTGTAGGGCGCGAATTGAGTTTCATGCGCCAAGCGCATGTTGCGGGTGTGCCGGCTGTTCCCGCCCCGGAAGTGCTTCGGCGCGCATTCCAGCAATGTCACGCTCGCGCCCTGTTCCCTGGCGGTGATGGCCGCACTCAGAGCAGCCGCCCCGCCGCCGATCACTAACACATCACATTCCTTAAAGCGTTCCTCACTCATGTTCCTCTCCTCACAGAGGTTTCTCCAGCCCCAAGGTCGACGGCAATTAGGCTGAATTCATTCCATATCATAGGACGGCACTTTTCTTTTCAGCAGCGACGTCTTGGCAAAAAGAAAAATCAGCAAAACACAAAAACCTAACAGGTCCGTCACCGGACCGGGAATAATCAGCATCAGGGCGGTGCCGGCCAGAAGGCATCGCCACACGGCATTTACCCGCGCCTGGTAATATCCGACAAGAGCGATGGCCAGGGCACAGACCCCCATCAGGGCCGTGAGGCTTGCCCAAAGAATTTCATATCAGGCACCCAATCCGAGTGAAACGTTCCCGTAAACAAGGATAAATCGGAATCCTTGGTCGCTATGTGGCCGGTCAGGCTTTTGGCGATCGAATAGGTTTCGATTCAGGCCCAGGAGGCGGAGTTTTGTTTGATGAATTAGGTTTTGGGGGAGTTTTTCGAAAGAGGTGTCATGAATGAAATCGGCCCGCTTTTTGCGGAGAGCCAAGCGGGAACCGGACGGGTCCATGCTGGTGAGTCTCCCAATAGTTGAGCGGGTTTTTTTCTTGCTTTTGTCCGTTTCGTTGGAAAAGCTGTCTAATTGTGTATAGGTCTATACAAATGTCCAAATACACTGTCAAGTCTAAAACATTTTGAGGATAGGCTATTCTCTGAAAATGATTACTTTTTTGAGGCTGTCGCAACCTTAGGCAATCAGAATCACTGGATGGAAACGAATACCGCTTGTTTCAGCCACCTTTTACACCGGAAAAACTGCCTGACCTCGCTCTGGCCCCCGCAAAAAGCGATGGTAGTTTCGTGAACCAGAATCGAGGGTTGCCTAAAACACACCCCATATGGGCCGCGCGGGCGACCCAGCCCGGAAGCGTGGCGACAAAGGAAGGCCGGTCCCACTTATAACACGGGAGACTACCTGGTCTCCAACAACGAAGACGGCACGGATGCCTACTGCATCAGCGCCGATAAGTTTGAATCGATGTACGAACCGGATGAGCAGGACTGAACGAAACCGGACGGAGGCTTGTCGAAAAATATGTCCAAAATGAATTAAATGTGAATCGACAGAATCGCTCAATTTAGGTTAAACTTATCGGAAAGTCGGCCGATAATGCCATTGAGGAGCCAAATACCATGGCAGGAGGCCGGCCGAAGATGGTGGACAGATGCTGCACAGTTCTGTTGGTTGACAACGAGGAGATGATTCTGGATTTTGGAGGCAGGACCATTCAACGTTTAGGCCATCGGGTTCTTACAGTCCCTTCTTGCGAATTAGCCTACCGGATAGCCGAAGAAAATAGGAGGACCATCGAGTTATTCTGACCGCGATCTGGTGCTTCTCGAGAATTTTGCCACTCAGGCGCCATCGCCATCAGAAAGTGTTGTGAGGAGCTATGGCCCAATGGGCCTTTACGCTTCCCATGCAGCGGAAGAGGGCCCGGTTGAGCTTCTCGAGGAGTTGATTCGACCTGCCCGCAATGAAGTGCTGTCAATTCTCTTTGCCGACATGCGCGGGTTTGTGCAGCTTTGCCATGTGGAAGGCCGTGCGGAACGGATTCAGCAGCGCCTCAACGATTTTCTGGGAATGCTTTCCGACACGGTTATCGCTTCCCAGGGCATGGTCAACAAGTTCTTGGGCGACGGCTTGATGGCCCTGTTCCGAGGGGAAGATCATTCCAGGCGGGCGGTCGAGTGCGCCGCCAAGATGGTCAAAAACTTTGAGAAGCTCCGGACCCGGTGGGACGAGGAGAGCAATGTGCCTTTGAGGTTCCTCGATTTGGGGGTTGGAATTGCCACCGACACTGTTATCATCGGCTCGATCGGAAGCGACCACGTGCGCGACTTCACCGCCATCGGTACGGCTGTCAATCTAGCCGCTTACCTAACCGATCAGGCTCGCAGCGGCCGGCATATTTTAGTGGACAAAATGACCTTTCGGGCTGCCAAATCAATCATCCATGATTTCGAGGGCCCTGAAGTGTTCGAATTCAAGAAATCCGGCCAGGCCATTGGTCATCCCTACGAGCGCTACCACGTCAAGACACTCAATACCGAAGGCTCATCTAAAGATTCCTCCGTTTCTTCCACGGTGCGCCCCACACCCTCCCTCGAAAAGGGTGTTTTCATTAGCTACAGCCACAAAGACAGGAAGTGGCTGGACATGCTCAAAATGCATCTCAAGCCGTATCTTCGGAGCGGTTCCGTCAGCGCATGGAGCGATACCCAAATACAGCCCGGGAAACAATGGCAAAAGGAGATCCAGAACGCTCTCGCCTCTGCCAAGATCGCTATTCTTCTCGTCAGTCCGCATTTCCTTGATTCCGAGTTTATCGTTACGAACGAACTGCCCCCCCTCCTGGCTGCCGCAGAGAGCGGGGGGATGAAGATTCTTTGGATACCGCTGAGCGCAAGCTCATATGATGAAACGCGGATCGGAAACTACCAGGCAGCCCTCGACCCGTCTATGCCCTTGGACGATCTGACACCCGCCGAGCAGAATCAGGCTTTCGTCAGGTTGTGCAAGCAGATCAAGGCGGCAATGAAAGAATAGGAAGCAATCGGCCATCGATGGCAGCAAGCCCGGCTCCGATCAGCCCCATTCCTAAAAAATGCCTCCAGGCAAGATGCTCACCGAGAAAGACCGTTCCCAAAAGAATGGCACTCACAGGGATGAGAAACGTCACCAGCATGATCGCCGATGCGCTTACCTGTCTTGTGGCGGTAACGACCGGGTGCACGCCAAGGCGCCGGAAGCGCCTGCCGTATATTCCAGCAAACGAATAGCAGACGGCCGCCCCGAGAACAGCCAGTTGAGCGAAGGCGTTCACGCCTAAACCTTGAAGCGTTTCCGGGCCGATAATGACGCTCACGCCCGCCAGCCCGACCAGCACGCCAATCAGGCGGTTTACGGTTAATTTTTCGTCTCGGGTTAAAAAATGCGCAACGATGACGGTGAACACTGGAGTTGTTGCGTTTAGAATCGAGGCCAAACCGCTGGCGATATGCGTCTGCCCCCAGACGATCAGGCTGAAAGGCATCAGGTTATTGAGAAACCCCATGCCGAAAAAGGCGGACCAGGTTTTCCTATCCGCTGGCATGCGCATACCGACGGCCGGAACATCCAGGTTCAACACCGTGGCAGCCAGCGCCACACGCAAAAAAACCAGGGTGAACGGCGGCAGCGACTTTACGGCAATCCCGATAAAAAAAATGAGCCACCCCAGATAACTGAGAGGCCCATCAGAAGCCCCCATTCCTGTAACCCCATGGTGTTGCTGACATCAGGTTGCTGCATGAATGCTCCCTTTCGTGATGAGCTGGGACGCACTTTAATCGGGATAGAGAGTCGATACCACCCGTTTCTTGCGGTATTCTTTGATGCGAAGGCCTACGATCTGCTGTGGGAGATTGTTCGCGACCCGGCCGCGGGGGCGAACGGTGCTTTCGTATGGCTGTGGAGGACCGTTCGCATTCTTGACAGCGATCACTTACTCCTGCTCGATGCGTGCGGGGTCTACCGGTTGGTTGTAGTCGATGCCAGGCATGCCGAAGCCGTGATGGCGCAGGAACTCGTCGCGGAACCCCTCCAGATCCGCATGTTGCGTAACGTTGGCGGGGTTGATTTTCTTCCAGCTTTCTGCAACCGCCTGCTGCACGTCGGCGCGCATCTCCCAGTCGTCGAGGCGCAGCCGACCTTCGCTGTCCAGGGGCGGCTGCTTGCCGGAAAATAAGAAATCCCGGTACAGCCGATCCATTTGATGGATGCAGCCTTCATGCAGGCCGCGCTCTTTCATGGCCTTGTAGAGCAGGGCGATGTAAAGCGAAACGCCCGGAATCACGGCGCTGGCGCGCGTTACCAGCGCTTTGTTGACGCTGACGAGCGCCCGGCTGGAGAGCGGCGTGAGCAGCGCATCGAGACGCTTGGCGGTTTGCTCCAGGTCGGCCTTGGCCCGGCCGATGGTCCCGTCGCGATAGATCGCCCGGGTCCATTCCGGCCCGATGTAGGAGAAGGCAATGGTCAGGGCACCCCCGGCGAGAGCCTTTTCCTCCAGGAGGCGTTTTATCCACAGCTCCCAGTCTTCCCCCCCCATCACCTTGACCGTATGCGCCACCTCTTCTGCGGTAGCGGGCGCGGCCGCCATTTCCGTGATCTTGCCGGTGAAAAAATCGATTCCCCGGGCGGTAAACGGCCGACCGACGGGTTTGATCGCGGAGGAGTAGATTTCGCCCGTTGCCGGGTCGATGCGGCGGGGCGCCGCGATGCTGTAAACGACGAAGTCGACCTGCCCCAGATCGGATTTGATTCGGTCCAGCGTTTCGCCTTTGACCTCCTCGCTGAAGGCATCCCCGTTGATGTTCCATGCCGGAATGCCGGCACGCGCTGCTTCCTGTCGGAAGGCTTCGGCGTTGTACCATCCGGCGGTCGCCGAGCGGGCGGCCGACCCCGGCCGCTCATAGGCAACGCCGATGGTCGCAGCACCGGATCCGAAGCCCGAGACAATGCGCGCCGCCAGTCCGTAGCCGTTGGATGCCCCGATGACCAGCACTCGTTTCGGGCTGGGTAGCCTCCCTCTGGATTGCACGTAATGGATCTGGGCATGGACCTGGGCCGCGCATCCCTGCGGGTGGGCGGTAATGCAGATGTTGTTGCGGATTCTGGGTTCGATGACGATCATGATGGGGACTCCGCCTTGGGGAATTGAAGAACCCTGCAGCAAGCTGCAGGGAGTCTTCGACCGTAAGGACTTTTAATCTAATTTTGATATTCGCTCGCTAACCCCGCCGCAAGCGGCGGGGAATGCGCTCGCTGTTGCGGTTCATGCTATCCGGCTGCGCGGCAGGACGCTCCTTTTCCCGATGCAGAAAGCAACCGCTGGGCCACAGTGCCATTCATAATACGGGATGGTTTTGGGTTCAACCCGAATCGACTTCCCCGCAGCCTTGATCGGCTGGCATCATGCGAAGCCCTCATGGCCGGCCTGCGTATGAATTAATCATGCCTCGCAGAAGCCCGCATCCATGCCCCGGGTACCTTGCACTATGTCATTTGCTGTGGTATCGAGCGCATGATCGCCGCGCATGAGCTGCAGCTCACATGGTGAACCATTTTGGTCCCCCGTGGCTTGAAATCCAGAAAGAATGACCTCCACATGAGGACTCCATACGCAGCGAAGAAATTGTGACATGACCGGGTCAAAATAGAGCCCGGAGCCGACAGGAAATGGCGAAAGTACGTTCGATGTCAGAAAACGATACAGACAGGGACGAGAGGGCATCGGTGGAGAAATCCTATCCACTGATCAGTGATTATGGCTTCATCGCGGATTGCCACGCAGCTGCCTTGGTGTCCAAATGCGGCTCGATCGATTGGTGCTGCCTGCCGAGGATCGATTCCACAAGTTGCTTCGGACGAATTATTGATTGGGAAAACGGCGGCTATTGCCGGATTCACCCCGTCGGCGACTACCGTGTATCCCGGCGTTACGTCCCTGACACCATGGTGCTGGAAACCGTCTACACGACGGAGACCGGCGAGGTACACCTGCTGGACTGCATGACCATGCGCGCGGGCGGTGAACACAACCCTCACCGCCAGATTCTGCGAGTGTTGCAAGGCGTCAGGGGTCGGATGAAACTCAGCGTGGATATCGCCCCGGTCTTTGACTATGGGGAAGTCAAGCCTTGGATCCGCAAGCGCGATGGTCACTTTATCGCCCTCGGCAGCTCCAACGGCCTGCTCATCTCAGGGGGCCAGCCGCTGGATATGCGGCATCGCCACCACCTGGAGGGAGTGTGGGAGGTCGCCGCGGACCGGCGCGTGCACCTTTCGATATTGTGGCGGCGACCGGAGGATCTGGATGACAACCTGGTTTCTCCGCCCGATGCCGAAGAGCTCGAACGCCGGCTGGAAGAAACGATCCACTGGTGGGAAGGATGGTCCCGGCATATCAGCATCCAGGGCCGTTATGCGCAGCAGATGCGTCGCTCGGCCATCATTCTGAAGGGATTGTCTCACGCTCCGACGGGTGCCATCGCCGCTGCCGCGACGACCTCTCTGCCCGAACGAGTCGGTGGATCCCGCAACTGGGACTACCGGTTTTCATGGATCCGGGATTCTTATTTCACCATACGGGCCCTCGCGGAACTGGGCTATCGCAAAGAGGCCGACGGGTTTCGTCGATTCGTCGAGCGGACCGCCGCCGGCAGCGCTGAGGAGATTCAGGTTCTGTTTGGCGTCGGCGGTGAGCGGCATCTTGCCGAATACGATTTGAAAAGCGCGCAAGGTTATCGGAATTCCAGGCCCGTACGCATAGGCAACGCCGCTGAAAGCCAGACCCAGCTGGACGTCTACGGAGAGTTGCTGGGCCTGGCCTGGATCTGGCACACCCAGGGGCAGTCCCCGGATGACGACTACTGGGAATTCCTGGTCCATCTCGTCAACCGTGCGGCGCGATGCTGGTCGGACCCCGACCAGGGCATCTGGGAAATGCGGGGGCCTGCGCGCCATTTCGTTCATTCGAAGGCCATGTGCTGGTCGGCCATGGACCGCGGCATCCGCTTGGCCGAAGAACTCGGCCGGAAGGCACCGCTGCGGGATTGGAAAATCACCCGCGACAGGATTCGAGGCGCCATCGAGGAGCAGGGCTACGACCGCGGTCGGGGAGTGTTCGTGCAGGCCTTCGGTCATTCTGAGATGGATGCCAGCTTGCTGCTGCTGCCCCATACCGGGTTTGTGGACTACCGGGACGAACGCATGATCCGCACCGCGGAGGCTGTGCAAGGCGAACTCGAAAAAGACGGCCTGCTCCTGCGCTACGCGTGCGGCAGCGACGGAATGGAAGGAACAGAAGGGGTGTTTTGCTGCTGTTCCTTCTGGCTGGCAGAGTGTCTTGCCTACCAGGGCCGGCTGGACCTGGCACGGAAGATTTTTCAGCGAGTGCTCGGCACCGGCAACGATCTTGGCATTTATTCGGAAGAATACGACCCGCAGACCGGAGAAATGCTCGGCAATTTCCCCCAGGCTCTCACCCATCTCTCCCTGATTGCAGCCGCCTTCGCCATCGAAAAGGCCGGCGGTTGATCGAATTGAAGAAGCCGATGATCATCGACCCGGCATCAGTGAAAAAATAGGTTCCGTCTCAAAGATTGCATCAATTCATCCATCGCCATAGCGCGATAGCCGAAACTCGCAGCGAAACGGGCATCGTTCGGGCCCGTGTATCCCCATGTGGCAAAAAGCAGTTCGACGACCCTCTTCCCCTTGTTGAAATGCTCGTCGATTTCACGTAGATTTTTAACCGAATCGTCGATAAAGGCGTAAATGCGGTCTTTTCCAAATCGCTGCATGATTTTTTGCATGTTATCGATCTTTGTGGTTCCCCCATCCCCCGCGTAAACATCGTCTCCATCGATTTTCAGGCCGAAATGTCGGCAAAGGGCGATCGTTGCCTCACGGTTTTTATTGGTCAGCAGGACCAGCCCCTTTCCCTGCCCTTCAACCAGCAGACCCCACAGGGGCTGAACCGGTGCATTGAGGGCGAACCAGGCATTTAGGTCCTTTTGCTTGAACCGGCCCCGCATTTCAAAAAAGAGGGTAGTCCTCCCGGCAATGGGTTCATCGACCCGTCGAACGATCTGGTCATATTCTTCTTCACTCAGCAGTTTTCCCGGGTCGACCGTAGCTGTCTCGAGGCACCAATTCATCAAGACCGGTGCATCGCCAATGGGCTGGATGTGAAACCGATTTCGCAGAAAGAGCGCAAGCGCGGCCTGGGGCAGTTGATCCAGCCGGCGCAGAAGGATATCCCCCTTCAGCGTATTGTAGGCGGTTACGGCGACCTCCCGCACGGAATCCATCAGCACGCCGTCGAAATCGAATATCAGCATGTCACATCTTCCCGAGCCGGCTCAACCGGTTCCGATAGTCGTACGCCCTTCCAACCGTCGTCTTGGACGCAACACTTTTGAAGCCTCTCTCTGTTTTGATTCACTCAATTCTCATGATCACAGCGCCCGTTGACACTTCCTTGCCTTTCTCAACGAGAATATCCTGCACGGTTCCAGCGATGGGCGCTATCAGGTTATTTTCCATTTTCATGGCCTCCATGATGGCCACCACCTGACCGGCTGCTACCACATCCCCCTTTTTGACCTTCAGCTCCAGTATGACTCCAGGGATGGGCGCGAACAGCACTCCGCTGTCGGATAGAAGTGCGGCGCTGGGTTCTGATTGCTTTACGGAAGAAGGGGATGGATTCACGGGAACGACAGGTGCGGGCGGTATCCTGGACGCCGACGTTTCGAAACTTTCAACGGTTACCTCGTAGGTGGTTTTGTTCACCGTTGCCCGTGTGCGACCGTTGATGATCTGGCCGATTTCGACGTCAAATTTCTTGCCATTCACTGTAATTGCATAACTCATGTCAGCATCCTTCGCGTTGAAGGTGAATTTTAGTTGCGACCGGCCCGATCGTAAGCCCTAAGGCGATCGCGCATGATCTGGCTACGACCCTGGAGGGCCCAGGAAGACCCGTCCGGCCGCTCCAGGTTCAGGACGGCCGCCGCCCTCGAGGCGGACAGGTGCAGGTGCAGGGCCACCCCGATGGCGGTTGCCGTCTCCGGCGCGATGGCTTCGGCAACCTCTTCCAAATCCTCCGCACCCGGCGGCAGGGCCGGTGCCGCCTTTGAAGCCTGCGCACGACGGGCCAGTCTTTGAAAAACCAGGCCCGCCAAGAGCATGCCCAGCATGAGCACGCTTAGCATGAGAAAGATCCCGAAAAACCGGATAAGGAGGGTGCCCAGGGCGTAGCCCCAGAATGAATCTTTAGGCCCGGCGAACAGGGTGATCTCGCCGTTGACCGCCCCGTCGCTGTCGAACGGCCCGCCGTCCTTGACCGTCACGACAAGCTCCTGCACCCGGTCCGGCTGCTCGATGTGCACGGCATTGGCGTTCATCCAGGGGATCTGCCGCGTGCGGTTGAGGATCCATAGCTCGGTGGCCTGGGTGAAGTAGTTGGACGAGAAGGACACCTTGATCTCGGTGCCGGGGGAAAACCCGTCGGCTCTCACGGCGAAAAGGGCCGAGCGAAAATCCTTGGCATCCATGCCCTTCTGGCCGGCCGCATCGAAATCCACCCCCTCGACATCGAGAAGCTTGGCGCCTGGCGTCTGGAACTCTATCCGCACGCTGGTGCTCTTCCCGCGCGGAATGAGTTTGGCTTCGACCCGGTCGCCTTGTCGGGTGAACTCGGCTTTGGGATTTTCGGCATCATCGCCAAAGGCCGCCCCGCATGGACTTGAAACCGCCAGCACACAGATGATCCCGATGATCAGTCGAAGCGCCTGGATGGGGTGTCCCGGATGGATGGGTTCTTTCTTCATGGCCGTCTCCTACTGAAACATGGCGATGAACATTCCGGCCGCCGCGGCCGAGCCGATGACGCCGGCGAGATTCGGCCCCATGGCGTGCATCAGAAGCCAGTTGTTGGGGTCCTCTTTGATGCCCATGTTGTGCGAGACCCGGGCCGACATGGGCACCGCGGAGACACCGGCAGAACCGATCAGGGGGTTGATCTTGTCTTTCAGGAACAGGTTCATGATGTGCACCGTCAGGATTCCGCCGGCGGTGCAGACCATGAAATCAAGCAGCCCGAAGCCGAAGATCAGCATCGGTTTCCAGGTGAGAAAGACCTCCGCCTGCATGGTGGCTCCCACGGAGAGCCCCAGGAATATCGTCACGATGTTCATGAGGGCGTTCTGGGCCGTTTCAGAAAGCCGTTTCACCACGAGGGATTCGCGCATGAAGTTTCCGAACATGAACATGCCCATCAGGGGGGCCACTGCGGGGCAAAGAAGGACGATGAGGGCGGTCGCGATCAGCGGGAATATGAGCTTTTCCCGGGTGGAGACCGGCCGGAGCTGCCGCATCCGGATCAGGCGCTGCTTGCGGCTGGTGAGCAGCTTCATGATGGGCGGCTGGATGAGGGGGACCATGGCCATGTAGGAATAGGCGGCCAGGGCGTTGGCCCCCAGCAGCTGCGGCGCCAGCTTGGCGGTAAGGTAGATCGTGGTCGGGCCGTCCGCCCCGCCGATGATGCCCACCGATGCGGCTTCTCGCAGCGTAAAGCCAAAGAACAAGACCCCGACGTAAGTGATGAACACTCCGAGCTGGGCGCCCGCGCCGATGATCAGGGTCTTGGGGTTGGCGATCAGCGGACCGAAATCGGTCATGGCACCCAGGCCCAGAAAAATGACGCAGGGGATGATTTCCCACTCCACACCGTATTTGTAAAATGCCCGGATCAGATCCGGCGCACCGCGTTCGGTGTAGCCCATGAGGGGTACCAGCGGGAAGTTGACCAGAAAGATCCCGAACCCGATCGGCAGCAGCAGCAGCGGCTCGAACTTTTTGCCCACCGCCAGGTAGATGAAGAGCAGGGCGATGGCCAGCATCAGCACCTGCTTGAGGTCCAGGTTGGGAATCCCCGTCTGAGTCAAAAGGATGCTCTGGATCAAATCGCTGATGTATTCCCAGGTCATCTCGGTTCCTTTCTACAGCGGGATGTTCCCATGCTTCTTGGGCGGATTGGTGTCCCGCTTGGTTTTCAGCATCTTGAGGGCCTGAATGACTTTCGGCCGGGTGTCGGCCGGGTCGATCACTTCGTCGATGTAACCCAATTCGGCCGCGCGGTAAGGGTTGGAGAACTTCTCCTGGTAGTCGGCGATCAGCCGCTGACGCTCGGCCTGCGGGTCTGCGGCGGCCTCGATCTCGCTGCGGCGGATGATGTTGACGGCGCCCTCCGCACCCATGACCGCGATCTCGGCGGCGGGGTAGGCGAGGTTGACGTCGCCCCGGATGTGCTTGGAGTTCATCACGATGTAGGCCCCGCCGTAGGCCTTGCGGGTAATGACGGTGATGCGCGGAACGGTGGCCTCGCAGAAGGCGAAGATCAGCTTGGCCCCGTGTTTGATAATGCCGCCGTGCTCCTGGTGGATGCCCGGCAGGAACCCCGGCACGTCCTCATATACGATGAGAGGGATGTTGAAACAGTCGCAGAAGCGCACAAAGCGCGCGCCCTTGAGCGAGGCGTCGATGTCGAGGCAGCCGGCCATGACGCCGGGCTGGTTGGCCACCACCCCCACCGGCATCCCGTCCAGCCGCCCGAAGCCCACCACGATGTTCTTGGCATAGTGTTCATGCACTTCGAAGAAGCGCTGGTCGTCCAGATTGGATACGATGATCCCGCGTATGTCGTAAGGCTTGCCGGGATCGGAAGGAACCACATCCCGCAAGCGCTCGTCCCGGCGGAGAGGATCGTCGGATGGCTCGATCCGGGGTGGATCCTCCATGTTGTTCTGGGGCAGGAAGCTCATCAGATCGCGGATCTTGGCCAGGCAGGCCGCATCGTTGGGCGAAGCGAAGTGGGCGACCCCGCTCGTGGCATTGTGGGCCATGGCCCCGCCCAACTCCTCCTTGGTCACCGTTTCCCGGGTAACGGCCTTGATGACTTCCGGGCCGGTGATGAACATGTGACTCGTATTCTGCACCATGAAGATCCAATCGGTCAGCGCCGGGGAGTAAACCGCACCGCCGGCCGAAGGCCCCATGATGGCCGTGATCTGCGGCACCACGCCGGAGGCCATCACGTTCAGCAGAAAGATGTCCGCGTAGCCCGCCAGGCTCATGACCCCCTCCTGGATGCGAGCCCCGCCGGAGTCGCACATGCCGATGACCGGTGCCCCCACTTTCATGGCCGTTTTCATCACTTTGCAGATTTTTTCGGCGTGGGAGAGCGACAGCGACCCGCCGAACGTCGTGAAGTCCTGGGCGAACACGAAGGACTGCCGTCCGTGAATCAGCCCGTGCCCGGTGACGACCCCGTCGCCGGGAATTTTCTGCTGGTCCATGCCGAAGTCGGAACAGCGGTGGGTTTTGAAACGGTCCATCTCGACGAAAGTCCCCGGGTCAAGCAGCAGATCGATCCGCTCGCGGGCCGTGAGTTTTCCGCCGTGGTGCTGCTTTTTGATCCGTTCGGGGCCACCGCCTTCCAGTGCCTGTCGGTTTTTCTGCTCCAGGACATCGAGCGTCGTTTTCGAATCCATCACGTCTCCTTCGGATGCCAGCGTCAATTGGGCATAACCAAGCCGATAGCCAAAAGCTTAAGAGGGGTAGATTCCCTCAAGCCAACAAGCAAAGTCAAGAAAAAACGGCTGTATGAATCGGGAAGAAGCCCGGCAATGATTGGGATCGCAGCTTCAGGAAAGGTCAAAAAATTCCGGGCCGGTTAATTTCGGTGGATGGAGGCGATAGCACGCTCGGTTGATTCACTTTTTCGTATTATCGATCTTTTTCACCTCACCGGGGACGTCGGCCTCCTTTTCAGAGGTATCCACGGCTGTTTTGAAACCTTTGATGGCTTTTCCCAGGGAGTTTCCTATCTCCGGCAGTTTTCCAGCTCCGAAGATCAACAAGACGATCACTAAAATAATGATGAGCTCAGGTACGCCGATTCCGAACATGGATGTGCTCCTGTTTCTTTATTTGGATGGCCCTCGGTGGCGGCCGCTTACCCAGTTCCCCTTATGACGATCCTTTTGAAAACGTATCGCAAACCCTCTTTTTGCTATGCCTGACCATCCAGCGGTAAAGAGGGTCCCGGCCCATATATGCACCTATTCCGAATAGTATGCATAAAACGGTTACCACCACGAAAAACATATAATTTTTGTCGAAGATGGAAGCCCCCTGCAAACTCAAAGCGATGGTCCCGGGCATTCGACCCAGCGTTGAAATGACAAAAAACACGCGGGCCGGCAGGCTCGTCAATCCAAGGAACAGACAGAGATAATCTTTGGGGAACCCCGGAACTAGAAAAAAAATGGAGATGACCAAAATCCCCTTGTATTGGACCAACTCGTCGTACTTATCATAGGTCTCGCAGCTTACCAGTCGGCGCACCACGCGCTCTCCCAGGTAATGCCCGATGAAAAAATTGAGCATGGAGCCGAGGGTCAACCCGATGGTTGAAAGGAAAAACCCGTTCCACGCCCCGAAAATATAGCCCCCCAAAAAACCGGTCACATCCCCGGGTATCGGGGCGAATAGGACTTGTCCGATCTGGATCGCAATGAAAATCAGAGGTGCTGCCCAACCACTGGACTTCACAAAGTGGCGTACGGATTCACGGTCGCAAAACAGGTCATAGCAGCCCACCAATTTGGCCCAGAGGCTGCTGTTCATCAGCAACAAGATGACCACGCAGGAGGATAAAAAGACGCCACCCACAATGAAAATGATCAATCGTCTCAATTTGGTTTTGTCTGTCATGGGGCGGGGAGTTTATACCGCATCGGTCGATTTGAAAAGGGCTTTCTAATAAAAAAAGCGGCACTGCTTGATGAAGGGATAAATTACCAGTAATCCTTCCATAAAGATCGGTCCGTACCTTTTTCGTATGTCATGTCTTTCAACACCCCATCGGCCGTGAAAATAAAAACGACGGTGTCATAGCGCAGAAGGTTGCCGGCGGTTTCCATGCTGGGATTGGGCAGCAGGACATCCTTCAGGGGAATCCCGATCGAAACATTCATGCCCCGATAGAGGGCTCTTCGATAATGCAGCGCGACGTCGCCGTTCATATCAACGAGATCGGTGGGCGCACCATAGCGGGACAGAACTTCATCCAGGGATGTCTTTTTCTGGATGAATTCATCAGGAGGCGGGAGGACATCAACCCCCTTCTGAACTTTATCGATTCGCAGCGAGACGCACCCGCAGACGG
Organism: uncultured delta proteobacterium; assembly: GCA_963785045.1. Taxonomy (GTDB): domain Bacteria; phylum Desulfobacterota; class Desulfobacteria; order Desulfobacterales; family SpSt-501; genus SpSt-501. The sequence continues at coordinate 153,617 of CAWAUC010000016.1, forward strand.
CGTGGGCGATCAACAATGCCGCTGCGGCCCAAATAATGTTATTAAAACGGCATCGCATAGGATGCTGTCTCCGCATTAAAACTGCTTCCGAAATGCGTTACCACGTCAGCATTGTTAATAAAAAATACAATCCGGTCATATTGGGTGTCCCAATTGCCGAAGGTCAAGAGAACTAACCATAGTCCGGTTGCTTTCGCGACGGATCGTTCGTAAACGTAGGCATTCCCGTTGGACAACTTGACAATTTTATTCGGCGGTCCGAACAGTCGTGTCACGTCACTTGCGCTGGTCACGCCCGTGGTGACCTGTTTTAGCGAATTCTCATCAAACGGCTTGAAATCCTTGCCGCGCCCGAAAACCGCACAGCCCGTGCAGACAGATGCCACCAGCAGGACGCTGATGACGAAACATGCCCTTTTCATATAATCATGGCCCCCTTTCATTGAGGATGATGATATTAGACTTAAATTTCTGGGCCTGCCAGTTCTTGCTTATACCGCTTCGTAGAAGTTACCTAAATTTATATATTTTATCATAGCCGATGGCTACGTTGCAAGCCTCTTAAAAATACTCGCAACCTTCCAGTGGCCGCGTTTTTTCTTCATCTGAAATAGCGCCCACTATCGACTGGATCAAAATTATCTTTCTATCGTAAACGAAGCTTTCAGGGTTTCTCGAAATTTCAGATCCTCATCCGTTGACAGATGAAGCGGCACCGCCGTATAAATTGAGGCAACCCCTGTGCCCGGCAGACCCCAGCGGGCCTCTACGTAAATAGAAGTGGTTTCATAACCTCGGATCACACCTGAAGGCAAGGCGCAGACCGATTCGAAGGCGCAGCAACCACGCCAGTATGTGAGCATTTCGAGAGGTCTGCAACACCGCCATCGGGGGTCAGACGGAGTTATGAAACCACTTATAGGCAGAATCACTCAATTTAGGCCGAACTGAGGAGAATGATGGACCCATCACGTTGTCTCGTCGTGGCGGACGACATGACCGGCGGGGGGGACACGGGCGCGCAGTTCGCCAAGAAAGGGCTGCGCACGCTCCTGGTGACCCCGGGGATATTCGCCGGCCGGCCGGCCGATTACCTCAACTGGGATGTCCTGGTAGTGAACACCCACTCGCGGGCCATGGACGCAGCCCAGGCCCGCCAGTCGGTGGCGGCCATTTTACAGCATCTCGATCTCAAGCGGTTCGGCGTCATTTACAAAAAAATCGACTCGACGTTCCGGGGTAACATCGGCGGCGAGGTCGACGCCATCCTTGAAACGTCTGGTCTGCCCGTGGGATTCCTGACCCCCGCCTACCCGGAGATGGGCCGGACCGTGAAGGGCGGCATTCTGATGGTCCAGGGAACCCCCGTCGCCGAGACGGAGGCATCTTGCGACCCCGCCTGCCCCGTGCAGGATTCGAACCTCGTAAACCTTATGCGCCGCCAATCGTCCTGCGGCATCGACCTCGTGAATCATCGTCGCCTCGCCTCAGCATTGGGACCGCTGCGGGAGGCCGTTGACCGCAAGCGGCAGGCCGGAGCGAAACTGCTGATCTTCGACGGCCTGGAGCGCAAAGACCTGGAAGCGATCGCGGCGGTGGGGTTCGCAATGCAGCCGTTGCCGCTCTTCATCGGTTCGGCCGGTTTGGCCGAGGCCGTTGCGAGCCGGTTCGCTGAAAAAATCGGGGTGACCTCAGGAATGCCCTCCGCGGCCACGCCTGTCGCCCATGCCGTCGTGGTCAGCGGAAGTGCCTCGGCGGTGGCCCGGCGGCAGATTGCCCAAGTGGTGCAGGTCACTGGTTTCCCGCGCATCGAGATCCCGTCCTCTTTTGCGCTTCAAGCCCCTTCTGACCGGGTGGCCGAGGCAGAGGCGCTTTGCCGCACCGCCGCCGAGGCACTGCGCCGCGGGTCCGTCGTTCTCAGCGTGTCGCCTGAGCGCACGGCCGCATCCGGCCTCCTCGACCGGCGGGCTGCCCAGGGCCTTGCCGAAGCGTTGGGAGGCATCGCCGCATACGCGCTTGCCGGTTCAGGGGTTGCCCCCCACGATATGGCGCTGATCCTGACGGGCGGCGATACGGCGATGGCCGTGCTTGCGCCGCTCGCAATCGAGGGGATCGCGATCGGCGGCGAGCTGCTGGAAGGAATCATGGTGGGTCGCGTGAGGGGCGGCCGTTTCAGCGGCGCACAGGTCGTCACCAAGGCCGGCGCATTCGGTAAGGAGGATGCGATGCTGCAGGCCGTAAGGCGGTTGACGCAATAGGGTATCCACGGGAAGTGTCGGTGGTTCTTTTACTATCAGCTGGTTTTTTCAGCTGCTTTCGTCTACCCGCCGGACCGCTTCACCGCAAACCCTTTTTGCTTCAGCTCGGCCAACAGCGTCTCGCGATGGTCGCCCTGGATCAAGATCTGCCCGTCCTTGACCGACCCGCCGGTGCCGCAACGGCGTTTCAATTCAGCTGCGAGTTGTTTCAGCACACCCTCCGTCGAGTTGGAACCCGCTTGCCACCGTCACCGTTTTCCCACCCCGGCCTTTGACCTCACGGCCGATGCGGATGACCCCGTCCGCCGGCGCGGGTGGCGCCTGCTTCTTGCGGCATGCGCACGCCGCCAGGGGCTTTGCACAGGAGGGGCAGATGCGCCCCGCGTCCGTGGAATACACCAGTCTGGAATCATTCATGCATCTCTCCGACGATTTGCTTGCAACCGTTCAGCCGTGCACAGCGGCCGCCCATCTGCATCCGGATCCGGTCGATGTCCTCGGCCGTCGGGGGGAAAGGGTAATTGCGCAGGTGCGGCCCCGGACGGGAGTTGGCAAACGGGCGGTTGCAGGCCACCGCACCGTCGTAGCCTTCGCACCCGCTGGTTCGGAAAGGCTCCCCGGATGCAACCCTGCAGTCCACATCCGCAGCCGACAGGCCAAAATCCATTATCCGGCCCTGAAGGTCAAAAGTGAACCGGTCGGCCCTGCTGATGCCCTGATCGATCAAGTATCTAGCGAACTGGATGTGCCGATAGTGGACCAGGGAGGGCCTGGGGTGCTCGGACATGGGCGAGCCGTGCTCCGGGAAAAAGGAAAAAAGGTGGGTCCGTCCCCCCATGCCCCGCGCGCGTTGGATGGCCGCGCACATCTCCTGTTCCGTCTCGCCCATGCCCACCATGAGGTGGACGCCGGCGTTGCCCTCCCCAAAGACCTCGACGGCACGTTGGAAACACTCCCAGTAGACGTCCCATCGGTGCGGGCCCTGCACCCCGCCGCCCCGGTAGCGGTCGAAAAGCACGGGGGTCGCCAGGTCGACCGCCACCCCGATCTTGTCGGCCCCCGCCGCCTTGAATCGCTCCAGATCGCCCTCGCCCAGGAGGGTGGGCGTGATCAGCAGGGACACCGGGATGTCGAAGCTCGAGTGCAGCCGGGTGCACACCGCCACCGTGTCCGCCACGGCCCGCCGCCGCGTGATCATGGAAATACAGATGCGTTTGACGGCGGCTTGTCGACTGGAAATCCGATGGATGATGTCGGCCAGCGGGTAGGCCGGCCACTGAACGCGGATAAAGTTCTTGCCCTTGCCGGCCCCCGGACGATAGGCCGACAGGCCGCAGTAAGCGCAGCGAGCGCGGCAGCCTTCCGGATAGGTCAAAAGCAGGTTGACGCAATGAAGCCGCGCCCCCCGGAAAAACACCCCGGGCTCATAGCCGAGCGTCATGGCCGCCGCCAGGCTTATGCGCATGTAATCGGGGCTTTGATGAACGTGCCCCCCCGCTTCCTCCATGGCGCCTCCTTCCTAGAAGTGGTTTCAGAACCTCGGATCACGCCCGAGGGCAAGGCGCAGACCGATTCGAAAGCGCAGCAACCATGTCAGGTTGTGAGCATTGCGAGAGGCCTGCAATCCCGCCATGGCGGGACCATCGGGTGTCAGACGGGGTTATAAAACCACTTCTGACCCGCCCAGTCTCCGGGCACTGAACAGCAGGATTTCCGGTAGCGGATGTCAAGCCCATAGGCCTGCGCCCGTTCGATGGCCTCATCTGAAGGCAGCGCCATCCGGTTCACCCCGGCGTCGACCGCTAAAACCTCCAGCCGATCGTCGCCCCTGGTCCGTGCGCACCCCAGGCTGATGAGAGTGTGCGGCATCCGTAAGCGTGCCATGGCAATCATCTCGGCGACGTCCTCGGCGCAGGGTGGCTTCACTTGCTGGACGGGTGTCCCCGGTAGGCCCATCAGCGACAGGATAACGACCTGCTCGATCTGGAAGTGAACCAACAAGTCCAGGGCTTTTGGCTCGCCTCTCATCCGGCCGTAATCGATCCCGCACACGATGTGCGGCACGATCGGCAAGCCTGCCTGCTGCAGTGCTTCCAGACCCGCCGCGACTCGCTCGACGCCGAAAGGGACGTGGTAGATTCGGTGCAGCGTCGCCTCGTCGCCGATGACATCGACCAGGGCCTGGTCCACTCCGGCGTGCTTCAAGCCCGCAGCATCCTTTTCACGGATGAACCCCGCGTGCACGGAAATGAACAACCGGGTTTTTTCTTTGACGGCCCTTATGGCCGGCAGAAACGGCCCCCACGGCAGGCACCCGTCCCGGTTGCAGCCGCCGCTGATCAGCACCCCGCAGTGGCCCTTGCGCTCAAGGGCCGCGCAAGTTTCGAAAAGCGCGTGCGGCTCATCGGCTGCAATCATGGGTTCGAGCAGCTTGCCTTGGCAATGGTCGCACATCAACTCGCATCGGGACCCGGTGATCGAGACGGCCGGGTACTTTCCGGATACGCCGTTCTGAATGAACATCCCGGGCAGGAAAAAGGTGATCCGTTTTCCCAGGTTATTCCAGCTGAGGCGCCTGGCGTCCTCAAGCATGCGGGACAGGTTCGGCATAGTAGTCTCGATAGGCGATCCAGGTGGACGTGACAATCTCGTCGAAACGGGCCCAGTTGGCTTCCATGAAGCAGCGCCGGCGGCTTGCCCGCTCCAGGGCGTCCCCCAAAAGATCGCGCCATTCATCCTCATAACGCTGCAGCCAGCCGAGATCCTTCTCCCGCACGGCGCGGGCTGCCCATCGGCCGGCCATCCGGCCGCACGTCACGGCGCTGAAGATCCCGGCGCCCGTAATCGGATGGGTTTGCCCGGCGGCATCCCCGACCAGCAGCGTGTTGCCGAACACGGAGGTCCGGGCCGGCTCAACCGGTATCCACCCGGCCTGGTAGCTGATCACAGGGCCTTTGATTTTGCCGTCCGCCTTCAGTCGCTCCAGAAAAAGGGTCAACAAGCGCCCGGGCGACGGGTCAGCCCCTCGCAGCGGCTTGAACCCCACGCCGGCGTTCGCCTCCCGGCCTTTTGGGAAAAGCCAGCCATATCCAGCGCGAAATGCGGGCTCCAGATAGACTTCGGTGACGTCCATGGGCTGCGCCAGCGCCACCCTGGCCTGGACCGCCGGGATGAGGTTGCGCCGGACGACACCGGCCCACTTCGCCACCGTCGACCGCGGCCCGTCGGCCCCGATGATGATCCGGGCTTTCAGCAGCCGGCGGCCGCCGCTCTTGTGCCTAAGGACCACGGTCCTGGCATCCCGGCGTTCGACGGCGGCGGTGGAGAGCAAAACGCGTGCTCCGGCCTGTTCGGCTGACGCCGCCAGGTGCTGGTCGAAGCGATCCCTGCGGATCGTGTAGCCCGGTGCCGGCATTTCCTCCGGCCGGCATCCCGGGAGGAAGGTTTTCATGGCGCGGATGGGTTGCACCAGAACGTCGCGGTCCACCGCGGTTTCGCCCAGCAGCATGGCCGGGATAAACTCGGCGCACTGCACCGGCACCCCGATCACCCGCCTGCGGTCCACCACGACCACGCGGGCGCCTTCCCGGGCGGCCGCCAGGGCGGCCGACGATCCGGCCGGACCGCCCCCCACCACCAGGACATCGCAGGCCGACTGGGCTGCTTCACGGCCTCCATCACCCCACGGGGTAAGGCTCATCGCCGCCGTTCCGCCTTTACCGAACCGCCCGTGGCAGCGCCCGGAATGCCTCCAAGGCGCCGAACACGCTGCTCAGCAGTTCGAGATTCAACGACGTCTGCTTGTCAAAGCTGCCGGCATAGGCCTCGCGCGCCTGGTCCAGCTCGTAGCAGGTCGTGTTGTTGATATCGAGCAGGATACCGGGGACCCCGGCCCGCCGGAAGTCATCCGCATGTTTGATAAAGAAGGGTTGGCAGCAGCACCCGATGAAGGCCGACACCGCTTCGGTTTTCATCCGCATCAGCTCGCCCCAGAGGTCTTCGAAACTGACGACCGTGGCGATGCGCATGTTGCGCTCGCGGCCGATGCGCCAGGCCGCGCCGATGGTGCAGTCCTGCTGGTCGCACACCCGGCAGGATTTCCGGTATCTCAGGTCGCAGGCGGTCGGCTTGGCGCAGTAGGGCAGCAGGAGGACCGACGGACGCTGCTGCAGAATGTCCGCAAAGGAGCCGTTGGCAAGATTGATCAGATCGCACTGCGCGAGCGGAATGCCGTATTCGGCGATCCCGGCCTTCTGGAAAATCTGATCGAGCGGTTTGACAAAATCCTCGAAGGACATTCCGGGGATGCAAAGCGTTTCTTCGTCGAAAAACCGTTGGATGGTCCCGCGAATCAGGCCTCTGTCCAGCGGCACCCCTCTTAATTCGGCCTCCAGGTCATACAGCGCCCGGGCGGGGTAGGACAGAAAATCGCCGGTGATAAACACCTCTTTCACCTGCTTCTGCCCCCAATTGAGCGACAGCGTAAAGCGTATCAGCCCGGCTTCGGATTTGGAGGCGGCGTGCAGGGTGTCGCGGCGCTGGTAGACCGGCTTGACATGGTCGATCCATTGCGGCGACCGATAGTGCGGCAGTTTGCTGCGCCAGAGCGCTTCCTCCTCCGGCATCAGCCCGCCCGGCCTCAACCGGATTCCCAGGTGTTGCTCGAAACCGCGACGAACGGCTGTTTTGATATCCTCCAAGCCCGGGACCGATCCCAGCTCCCAGCGCAGACAGGTCACACGGTCCTTGACCGAGGCGATCTCCTTGGCCTTGAGCTTCTCGACGGGGATCCGCAGCGCCCGCAGCATGGTGTCCACGTCGAAATCGACCAGCATCGTGCCCTGGAAAAGAAAGGCGTCGTCGGATTCCGTGCCGCCGGTCCCGGAAATTTTCTTGCCGTTGATCTCGATGTCGTTGCGCGGGCGGAAATCCGCCTGGAGCCCCAGCATCTCCAGGGCGGCGATGACCGGCAGGCACAGGGTCCGAAACAGGTTCACGTTGGGGATGGTGACGTTGAAGAAGGATTTTTCGCAAAACACCTCCCAGCCGAGCTGGTTTTCGTCGAAAAAAATGGCGCCGCCGCCGGTGGTGCGGCGGTTGATGTGGATGCCGTGGGCGCGGCAGTAATCGACGCGGATCTCCTCCTGAACGGACTGGTGATACCCCACCAGGACGCAGCGCGGCGTGAATTGCAGGAACCGGATCGTATTGGGCGTGCGGCCTTTTCCGCGCAGCTCGAGCAGGGCGTCGTCCAGCGCCATGTTTTCAGCCGCCGACATGGGCGGGGTGTCGAGAAGCCTCCAGCGCTGCATACGGCAATTACACTTTCTTCAAGGCGCGTCGCACCAGCTGCACGATATCCAGCACCTCGAGCTGGATCTTGTTGCGCTTGACGTAGCTTGTCATCGTGCGCACGCACTGCTGGCAGGAGGTGACCACCGCCTGGGCGCCGGTGGCCAGGACCTCTTCGATCTTGGCCTTGGCAATCTTCGCGGCAAGATCCGGGTCCACCATCTCGAGATTGCCGCCGCCGCCGCAGCACATGCAGGCTTCCCGGTTGTGCGGCAGCTCGACGAGCCTGACGCCGGGGATAGCGCGGATCACCTCCCGCGGTTCCTCGAAGACGCGCGCCCCGCGCCCCAGGTCGCAGGGATCGTGGTACGTGACCGTCAGCGGGAGTTCGGCTAGCGGGGCCTTGCCGGCGCGCACCAGCCGGAGGAGAAACTCCGGCGCGGATAAAAGCTCAAGGTCTGTGCGGTAATACTCGCGCCACATCTGGTAGCAGGACGGGCAGGCGAAAACCACGGTCGCAGCCCCCTTGGCCTTTACCGCCGCGAGGTTCTGGGCCCGAAACTCCTCGAACATCTCCATCAGGCCCGCACCCAGCAGCGGAAAGCCGCAGCACCACTCCTCTTCGCCGAGCAGCGTGAAATCGACCCCGCCGGCGTCCATGATCTCGGCCAGGGCGATGGGGATCTTCTGGGCCAGCGGGAAAAAGGCCGACACGCAGCCGGTCACATACACTACCGCCGCCTGCGGTTTCACATAGCGGTCCGCGGGGGGCGTGCGCATGTCCGCAACCCACTCGCCGCGCTCGGAGTTGTCTTCGCCGAACACGTTGCGGCTCTTGGCGAGGTTCGTGCGGATCCGGTCGATCTTGGGCGGATAGACCTTCTCCTGCACCAGGTCTTCGCGCAGCGACAGCCACAGCTCCTTCAGCTGAATCCCCAGCGGGCAGACCTCCTGGCAGTTGCTGCAAAGCGTGCAGCGGAACACCGTATCGGCGTAGTGCTGCCGTTCCTCGGCGGACGGCGCACGGCGGCCAAGGAGTTTGGAAAACAGGCCGGCCTTGCTTTTGAGATTCTGCCTGAGCCCCTTCATCCGGTAAACGGCCGATAACTCGCCGTTCATGGCGGCGCAGGCCGCAGGACACACATCGGCACAGAGCCGGCAGTTGGTGCAGGCGTCCATCTCAAGAAGCTGCCGGATGGTGAAGTTCGCTTTAGGCATGTACTATTTTATCCCAGCCTGAAGTGGGTGGTTTTGCGGTTCGTGTGGGCCTCATGTATTATCGCCTATAAAGCCGGCATTTTGAGTTCAATATGAATTCGCACGCTGCGCAAGCGGCGGGCGAATTCATTTTTGGCCGAACTTGACCATGTCCTCCACGACCCATTGGCGGATGGCCTCGGCGCCGTGGATCAGCTTGGCCAGGTCGGCCTTGTCGGCCGGCTTGATTTTGTACATCCAGCCCCTGCCGTAGCAGTCTTCATTGATCAAACCGGGGTTGCCTTCAAGCTCCTCATTGACGTCGGCCAGCTCGCCGTCGACCGGAGCGTTGACCTTGCCAAGCCACTTGCCGGACTCGACCTTCGCGAAGCGCTTGCCGGCCTCAAGCGCCTTGCCCGGCTCCGGCAGCTGCACGAAGACGATCTTGCCAGCCAGTTTCTGGGCGAAGTCGTCCATCCCCATCCACAGGAGCTCTCCGTCTGCCTTCACCCAATAGTGGTCCTCCTCGTAGTAGAGGTCTTCCGGCATGTTGTAGCCTTCTATATCCATAATCCCTCCGTTTGTTGTGAAGCATCTTTACCGGCCCGAGGCAGCATGCCTGCCGTGTCGGGATTCCGCCGCGTTCACGGCCAACAGCACCGGTGCCAGCACGATGTGGAACATGCGGCTGAAGGGCAGGTAGGCCACGAAGGCGCCCGTCAGCACCGCATGCATGTACCACACATAGCCGTAGATGTCTTCCAGGCCGGAAACGCCGAAAAAGAAACGGCTGAGGGCGTCGCCGACGAACGCATAGGCCGAGCCGGGCGGGTATCCCGTCATCGCTATGCGCATGCCCTCGAGCACAAAACCGACCACCACAATGGCCCCCAGGAGACCGGAGGCCAGGCGGTCACGCCGCGGCATCGCCGGCAGTAAGGCGGACGGACTGGAGGTGCGGCGCAGGATGGCGACGCACGCGCCGACGATGATCATCAGGCCGGTCACATCAAAGAACAGGCCGTGCACCGGTTGGTTCTTGTCCAGCATCACCCATGGCCAGCCTCGGCCGGCCGCCCACACGGACCCCGCAAGCGCCACAAGGCCCCAGAGGAACCGCAGCATCATCGGCCAGACCATCAAGCCGTGGACCAGCCATCGTGAAGGCGACTGTCGGTAAAATTTCAGCTGCAGCACGCCGTCCTTTAAAATATTTTTTGCGATGCAAAAAATATTGATTGAGAAAATGGCTTTTGCCAGTTCGCGGACGATCCGGATGCCTTTTTGGAACGGGCCCGCTGCGCGTGCTCCGGGAAGGGCGCCGGAAAACCAGTAGGCGAGGCTGCCTGCAAGACCCATGGCAAACACGATCAGCGCGAGTATCGTGACCGGGTCGGCCGCCGTAAACGTGGCCGCGTGGCACGGCATGCACAGGATGCTCTTGGCCGGCAGTACCATTGCCGCAGCACCAATCGAGTTCGCGCTGTGGTGGCAGCGGCGGCAGACGCCCTCGCCGTCGCTCAACTGCATGTCATGCAGGCGGCTGGAGCTGCCTGGCAACCGCACCCAGCCGATGAGGCCGCTTGCTCTGTCTTTGCGGGGGAGCACCTGCTTGAGATGACAGGCCCCACAGGCAACCGACAGGTGGGCGTCATGGGCGACGACCTCGTCGTGGCGCACGTGGCACCTGTGGCAGCCGCCCGGCGTCTGGCGCGAATGCCCGAATCGGGCGGCCTGGGGGTGGCAGGTCAGACAGGCCAGCTCCGTGTGCGGCCGGAATCCTTCCGGACTCATGTCGAGAACGGGCACGACGCCGACGCTGCCGGTGCGGACGACAGGACTCTCAGGGCCGTGGCAGGCGAGGCACAAGGCGTTGGAATGCCGCGCCGCACCGGGTGCTTTCAGGTTCCACGCGCGGTGGCAGCCCATGCAGGCTTCGTCGGCCGCAGGCAGCGCCGGCAGGCGCACGCGGGGTTCATGGCAGCTGCCGCACTGGTCCTGGGCGGGCTGCGCGGGGTCGTAGGCCCCCGGATGGGAGATGCCCGGCTGGGTGTGCGGATCGTGGCAGGCGCGGCAGCGCTGATAATCCTGATCGGCCTTCAGCGGCTGCCCGCCATGGCGCCCCGCCCCCAGCTCGGAGAGGACCGAATCGTGGCAGCCGGTGCATTGCTCCGGGCGGAAGAAGCTGCCGGGGAGCCGATTGACATCGGCAGGATCCGGGTGCAGCGCCGCTTGGCCGATATCGCCGTGGCAGTCCAGGCACATGATCTGCCCATGCGCCGAGACGTGCCAGCGGCTCTCATCCACCAGCCAATTTGCGTGGGCAGGAACGCCCACGCAAATTAATAAAAGCAAGCCTAATAGGGCTGGAACAACTTTTTTCATCGATCGGTGCGAAGATAAAAAAATCAAGCGCGGCATGATCTTCACGAAAATCCCGCCGATGCCGGCGCAGGAAGAGCCAAGTTCAAGGCGCGCAAGCCTTGCGGAGTGAGGCGTACATCAGGTACGCCGCAGCGACCGCGAGGCGCAGCGCAACGCCGAAATTGGCCTTCATGCGCCGGCATCCTCAGGGGATGTAGATGGCCCAGCCCAATGCCTCCCGCGCCGCGTCCGCCAGGGATTCGAGAATGGTGGGATGCGGCAGTGCTGCGCGCGCCAGGTCCTCCAGGGTGGCCTCCATCTGGATCGCCAGTACACCCGCACCGATGATTTCGGTGGCAAACGGCGCCACGATGTGCACCCCGAGCAGTTCGCCGTATTTCTTTTCACCCACCACCTTGATCACCCCGCTGCTTACCCCCTGGATCATGGCCATGGGGCTCGCCCCGATCGCCGCGCTGCCGGCGAGGACCTCGTAGCCGGCCTCCTCGGCCTGGTCTTCGCTCAACCCCACGGAGGCGACCTGCGGGTTCGTAAAGGCCATCCGCGGAACGGTGTTGGGGTTGAAGGAGCGTTTCGCGCCCAGGGCGTTTTCTGCCGCAACGATGCCCATGGCGGAGGAGCGATGCGAGAGGAAAGGCTGCTTTCCGACGACATCGCCCACGGCCCAGATCCCGGGCACGTGGGTAGCCAGGTGCTCGTCCACACCGAGGTCCTTGAGGCCGACCGTGTCCAGGCCCAGATCCGACAGCGCGGGTTGGCGATCAAAATAGATCACCCGGTCGAACCGGCGGGTTTCCTCCTTGCCTTTTGCGGAGAGAACGGCGGACAAGCCATCCTTGTCCTTGGCGATGGAGACCACCTGGCAGGAATTGAGGATCGTCAACGGATCGTTTTTGAGCGCGCCGCGCAGGCGCTGGCCGATTTCCTGGTCGAAATCCGGCAGAATGCCGCGCTCGCGGGCGGCGACCACCACCTGGCTCCCGCAGACGCCTAAGAACTGCGCCAGTTCCAAGGCCCAAGGCCCGGCCCCAAGGATCAGGCTGCGGGCCGGGATCGTGCCTTCCTCCAGGAACTGGCTGGAGGTCACGACCCCTTCCAGATCCGCTCCGGGAAACGACGGCCGGACCCACTGGGCGCCCACGGCCACGATGACGGCCTTGGTCTGGTAGACCTTTTCCCCGACCGCCACTCGGCCGGGGCCTGCCAGGCGGCCCTGGCCCTTGATGGGGGTCACGCCCTTGGCCTTCACGAGGCCCTCGGTCCCCATCGAGAAGTACCCCACCAGCTCATCTTTCATTTTGAAGACGGCCGCAGGATCCACCATGGCTTCCGCCTTGGAGAAGCCCATCTTGGCCGCGGTCTGGATGGCTCTTGGCCCGGTCCACTGTCGCCGCAAACAGCTTGGTGGGCACACAGGCGCGGTTGAGGCATAACCCGCCCCAGTGCGTGCTTTCCACGAGAGCCGCCTTGGCCCCGAGTTGAACCGCGCGGATGGCGGCCGCCACCCCGCCCGGCCCCCCACCAATGACGATAAGATCGAAGTTTTCAGGCATATAACCTCTTCTTTTCTGGTCCGAAAAAGCAGTTTATTCGCCCCAAGGATCCAAGGGTTCGAGGGGAAACCTGTTGACCCACTCCGCCCCTTGGCCCCTTAGCAGGGTGTTGAAAAACAAGCATCGGGCCGTCAGCCAAGGCGACTATTGGCTGGAGGCTCGGAGGCTGGAACGCCAGGAGGCTAAAAAAAGGCGAAAAAGGTTTTGCTTCAAGCTTCCCAGCTTCCCAGCTTCCCAGCCTTCTATCTTCGGACATAAAACGCATTTGCAAAAGCCGCGCAACGCCGGATCACGGCCGGAGGCGCCGTTTTTCAACAGCCTGTTACAACATCAAGCTGGGTTCCTCGATCATATCCTTGATCGTCTTCAGAAACGCCGCGCCGGGCGCGCCGTCGATGATGCGGTGGTCGAAGGACAGCGACAGCGCCATGCGCGGCTCGACCACCACCTGAGCCTCCCTGGCCACCGGCTTCTCGATGATGCGGCCCACCCCGAGGATCGCGCTTTCCGGGTGGTTGACGATCGGCGTGAAATCGTCGATGTCCCACGCCCCGAGGTTGGTCAATGTAAAAGTGCCGAGGGTCAGGTCATCCAGCGCAAGGCTGCCGGCCTTGGCCGCCTCGACCAGCCGCTCGATGTCGGCGGAAATCTCGCGGATGGACTTGTTTTCGGCGTTGCGCACCTTGGGCACGATGAGCCCGCGGCCCAGATCCATGGCCACCCCCACGTGCACCTGCCGCCAGACCTTGATCATTTCCCCCTCCACACTGGCGTTCACCAGGGGATGCTGCTTTAGGGCTTGGGCGATGACCTTCACCAGGACCGCGTTGTAGGAGACCTTCGCGCCGGCGGCGTTCAGGCGGCTGCGCAGCCGCATCATCTCCGCCGCCGATGCCTCGGTATGCAGGGTGAGCTGGGCCTGGGTCGTCAGGCTCAGGTGCATGTTCTTGAAGATTACCTTGCGAACCCCCGCGATCGGGATTTCCTGGGACGCGCTCAGCAGTTCGCCGGCAACTGCGGAAGGTGCAGACGCGGCCTTGGCCGGGACGCCTCTTTCAATCGCCTTGAGGACATCGGCCCGCACGACGCGGCCGCCGGGCCCCGATCCGGCAAGAAGACCCAGGTCGATTCCATGGGCGTGCGCCATTGCCCGCGCCACGGGGGAGGCCTTGACCCGGCCTCCGGCAGCGGCCGATGCGGCCGGCGGCCCAGCGGTGCCGGCAGCCGGTCCGGCAGCAGCAGCAGCAGCGGCAGCGACTTCCGGGACGGCCGTTTCCGCTGCCGGATGGTCTGTGGTGAGCTGTGCGAGCTCGGCTGCATCGGCGGCGAGATACCCCACCACCTGGCTCACCTCGATCCGGCTGCCCGACGCCGCAACCGGGTGCAACAGCCCCTCGCCCGGCGACGGCATCTCGAAGGTGACCTTGTCGGTTTCCAACACCAGCACGATCTGCTCTTTTTCCACCATCTCCCCGGCCGCCGCCTTCCAACAGACCAGGGTGGCCTCTTCCATGGTGAGGCCCAGCTTGGGCACTGTAATTTCAATCGGCATATGCGTTTCCCTTTCTCGATAAAACAGACTCTCGACCCACTCAGGTAACACGATGGCAACGCCCGAAGCTCAGGTTCAAGGCGCGCAAATCCCGTAGCCCGAGGCGTACTGTCAGTACGCCGCAGGGCCGACGGGATGAAGCGCAACGCAGAAGATGGGCTTCAGGCGCTGCCATCAGCGGTAGCAGACGGCCTTGACGGCCGTTATCACATCGGTCGCCTTGGGCAGCACGAAGTCCTCCAGGGGCGGCGAGAAGGGGATCGGCACATCCCGGGCCGCCACCCGCAGGATCGGGGCATCCAGGTAGTCAAAAAGCTCAGCCTGAATGCGGGCCGCCAGCTCGCCCCCGAAGCCGCCGGTCAGGCAGGCCTCGTGGACGATCACCGCGCGGAAGGTCTTCTTGACGGAAGCCGCTATGGTCTCCATGTCGAGCGGCTTCAGGGTGCGCAGGTCGACCACATCGGCCTCGATCCCTTCCTGGGCCAGCTTCTCTGCGGCGTCCATGCAAAGGAAGAAGCCCGACCCGTAGCTCAGAAGCGACACGTCCTTGCCCGTGCGCTTCACGGCCGCACGCCCCAGCGGGATGATGAACTCGGGGTCGGCCGGCACATGCCCTTCACGCCGGAAGAGGCGCTTGTGCTGGAAGAACATCACGGGGTCGTCGTCGCGGATGGAGGCCTTCATGAGGCCTTTTACGTCGGCGGGCTCGGAGGGTATTACCACCTTGAGCCCGGGGGTGTGCACGAACCACGCCTCCAGCGACTGGCTGTGCTGAGCGGCCGCACGCAGGCCCCCGCCGTCCGGACACCAGACCACCATCGGCAGCTTGACCTGGCCGCCGAACATGTAGCGGATCTTGGCCGCCTGGTTGCAGAATTCGTCCATGCCGCACGTGACGAAGTCCGAAAAATGAAAGTCCACGATGGGGCGCATGCCGGTTAAGGCCGAGCCCACCCCGCAGCCCGCGATGCAGGCCTCGCTGATGGGGGTATCGAGGATGCGGCCGGGAAACTTCTCCGGGATTCCCTTGAACTGGCCGAAAATGCCGGAGTGGGCGGTCAAATCCTCGCCCAGGATGAAAATTCTCTCGTCGCGCGCCATCTCCTCATGCAGGGCTTCGGCCAAAGCTGCAGATGCGCTCATGATGCGGTCAGGCATGATTCGTCTCCTTATATTAAATCTATCCAATGCGATGGCTTCGGAAGAAGTCCCAAGTTCAAGGCGCGCGAGTCTTGCGGAGCGAGGCGTACATTCAGTACGCCGCAGCGACCGCGAGACGAAGCGCAACGCCGAAATTGGGCTTGTTCCGAAGCCATCATGCGTTTACGAAGAGATCTTGAAGTGCATCTTCCGGCTCTGGGAAAGGACTGTTTTTGGCGAACTCAAGGGCCGCGTCTAATTCGGCTTTCGCCTCGTCCCACACCTTTGTGGACTTTTTCTTGGTCAGGACCTCTTCCTTTATGAGCCGCTCTTCGAAACGCTTGATCGGGTCGTTCTTCTCCTGCCAGGTCAGCACCTCGGCCTGCTCGCGGTATTTCTGGGGATCGCCTTCGAAGTGGCCGCGGATGCGGTAGGTCTTGTTCTCGATCATGCTTGGCCCTTCGCCCTTGCGGGCCTCGGCCACGGCCTTGAGCGTCGTCTCGCGCACCGCCAGCACGTCGTTGCCGTCCACAGAATAGCCGGGCATGTTGTAGCCCGCGGCCCGCTGGCAGAGATCGCCCAGGGCGCAGGCGTAATTCTGGGGGGTCGTAGAGGCCCACTGGTTGTTCTCCACCACGAAAAGCACCGGCAGCTTCCAGATCGAGGCCATGTTCATGGCCTCGTGCACCGGGCCGCGGTTGGAGGCCCCGTCGCCGAAGAAGACCACCGCCACCTGGTCGGTCTTGCGCAGCTTGATGGAAAGCCCGGCCCCGCAAATCAGGGGCAGCCCTCCGGCCACGACGCCGTTGGCCCCCAGGATACCGATCGAGAAATCGGCGATGTGCATGGAGCCGCCCTTGCCCTTGCAGTAGCCGGTCGCCTTGCCGAAAAGTTCGGCCACCATGCGCTTCAGGTCCGCCCCCTTGGCGATCATGTGGCCGTGGCCGCGGTGGGTGGTGGCGACATAGTCGTCCGGCCGCAGGCAGGAGCAGACGCCCGTGCTGGATCCCTCCTGTCCGATGGACAGGTGGATGAAGCCGGGGATCTGCCCGGCCGCGAAGTACTCGCCGGCCATGGTCTCGAACTGACGGATGGTGACCATGGTGCGGTACATCGCCAGGAGCGTCTTTTTATCCTCAGGCATATTTCCTCCTTATGCTAGTTAGTGTCCATCCAGAAATGGTGGATTTCGGTTCAGGCCAAGGCCGCAGCGATTTCTCAATTGCAGGCAAAGGGAGACTTTGCCGAGGATTGCAAAGAGCGAGAACGCCGGCATGGGCCGCAAAACGCCGTTTATGGATGGACACTAGTTATCCTTGGTGAAAGTGAGCAGTTTCATGTCCGTCTCGGCATCGTACCGCTGCTCGGTGCGAACGCCTTCGAGGAAAGCGATCATAATCTCGCAGGTGATCAGCACCGGGCATTTGCCCTTGATCAGGTGGCCGCCATAGAGATTTCCCCGGCCGTCGCCCAGTGCCCCATGCACATGAATCAAAAGATTCCCTTCGACATCCAGGCCGATGGTCCCTTGCGCGGAGACGAGCTCCAGCGGCCCCTCTATGGCGGTGGGATCGCCATAGCCGGCCCCCATCTTGTTTGGCAGGGGGACGGCGGTAAAAAAAGAAGCCCTCCGCAGGCTGCCGATACAGGAGGTGATGGCCCCGCTTTTCATCCCATGCGTCATGCAGACCTCGGTAATCCCCTCAACGAGGTCTGCGCCCGGGTGCAATCGGATCATCACGACTTTTGAAAGGCTTCCTTGCTGGTAAGTGGCACTCACGATTCTGTCTCCTTTTCGGTTCGAAGAGTTGTGGTCTCGGGTGGTCTGCCGGTGCCCGAGCGGCTGCATCCTAAACCATCAAGGACCCGCCGTTGCAATCGATGCAGGCGCCCGTGATGTTGACCGCATCCTCGCTCACCAGAAAGCCGATCACCCGGGCCTGCTCCTCCGGACTGGACCACCGGCCGCGCGGGATGCTGGCGGCCACACGATCGATCTCCTCCTGCGGGGTGACCGTCAGGGTCATCGGGGTCAGGGTGGCGCCCGGGCATAACGCGTTGACGCGGATGCCAAAGGGCCCGAATTCGCGGGCCAGGTGGCGCGAAAGCCCGATCAGGCCATGTTTGCCAACAGTATAGTGGGCACCGCCCAGAATGCTGCTGCTCCGCCCGGCCAGCGAGGCTACGTTGACGATGACTCCCCGCCCCCTTTCCTTCATGTTCGGCAGCACGGCCTTGCAGAAGAAAAAACAGCTCCGCAGATTCACCCCGAGCATCAGATCCCATTCGGCGGTCGGTATGTCCAGAAACCGGGTGCGCCGCAGGATGCCGTGGGCATTGACCAGAAAGTCGATGGCTTCGAATTCGGCCAGACAGCGGGCCGCCGCCTGCTGAACCTGGCTTTCGTCGGCGGCATCGGTTTGGATCGGTATGGCGGGGGGGCCCCCGGCATCCCGGATCTCCCGGGCCGTTGCCTCCAACCCGTCGATATTCATGTCCACCAGGAGCAAAGACGCCCCCATGCGAGACAGGTGCAGTGCAGCCGCCTTGCCGATGCCGCTGGCCGCACCGGTGACGATGCCGGATCTTGCGCTGAGATCGATCTGCCAGGCCATCGTATCCCTCCTTCTGGGTGAATCGGGCTGTCGCTCCGGGGCATCACCCCCCGAGCGTGACCCGGGGAAGCCACAAGATGATATCGGGGTAGAGGATGCATACGACCATGCCGAGCATCTGCAGCAGCACAAAGGGGATGACCCCCCAGTAAATGTCCTTTGTGCGGACCTCCGGGGGGGCCGCCCCCTTGACGAAGAAAATCGCATAGGCAAAGGGTGGCGTCAGAAAAGACATTTGAAGATTGACACACACCAGGATGGCAAACCACAGCGGATCGAATTTAAGTGCGCCGGCGATGGGCAGAAAAATGGGGACGACGATGTAAAGAAGCCCCTGCCAGGAGATAAAAAAGCCGCCGATGAAGAGGGTGAACATCATCACGGCCAGGACGAACCAGCGGCCGTAAGGCAGGCCCAGCAGCATGGCTTTGATCATCTCACCGCCGCCCAGGTACAGAAAGACCGAGTTGAAGATGCCTGCTCCGATGATGATGAAAAACACCATGGCCGTGACGACCAGGGTGGTATAGGCCGCATCCCTCAGGGTGGCATAATTCAGTTTTCCATAGCAGGCCGTCAGGATCAAGGCGCACAAGGCTCCGAGGCCCGAGGCTTCCGTCGGCGAAGCCACCCCCCAGATGATAGAGCCGAGCACCGCTACGATCAGCAGGATGGTGGGCAGCATCTGCCAGGCCACCTTGAGCCAGAACTTGCGATCGCGGGCGGGCATCTCCTCTTTGCTGATGGCCGGGGCCAACTTCGGCCGCAGCCAGCTTCCCAGGCCGATATAGAGAAGGTAAAGCCCGGAAAGCAGGAGCCCGGGGAAAAGCGCAGCCGCAAAAAGCTTGGCCACGGAGAGGTTGGCCATGGGGCCGTACATGACCAGCATGACGCTCGGCGGGATGAGAATCCCCAGACTGCCTCCCGCGCAGACCACCCCGGTGGCCAGGCCCTTGTTGTAGTTACGCTTCAGCATGGCGGGTACGGCCAATAACGTCATGGTCGTCACGGTGGCCGCGATAACCCCAGTGCACGCGGCAAAGACGGTGCACGTGATGATCGTGGCGAAGGCCAGCCCGCCGCGAACCGGGCCGAACACCTCGTAGAGGGACTGGTAGACATTCTCGGCCACTTCGCTTTTTTCCAGGATGGTCCCCATGAAGACAAAGAGCGGCACCGCGATGAGCTCCTCGCTTTCCATCGTCCCGAAAAAAGAAAGCATCGACATCGAGAACACCATCGGCCCCATGTAGGCCAACCCGAAGACGATGGCGAGCAGCATCAGCACGAAGGCAAGATGCGCCCCCCCGATGACCAAGCCCAAGAGCAGAACCATCAGAATGACGGCCGCAGCCTGTTCCGGAATCATTTCCCTCTCCTTTCCGCCAGCGCTTTGAAGGTGCGGATGATCTCGGCCACGCATTGCAAGCCGAGCAGGAAAAAGCCCAGCGGGATCAACGTTCGGGGGGGAGCCGCCGGGAAGAACCAGTTCGTGGTGGAAAGCTTTTCGCCGGACACCCAGGCCTCAGCGGCAAATTGGGTCCCCGCCCACGTGAACAGTACGGCAGGTACCAGGAAAACGATCAGGTAAACCAGGAGATCGAAAATCAACTTGCCGCGTTCGGATAGAAGATTGTAGACGATGTCGATGCGGATGTGTCCTTTGTGCAGAAGCGTGTAGGCGCCTCCGATGAAAAACTGCGCTGAAAACAGCATCCACGAGGCGTCATAGCCCCATTGCGTGGGGGCGTTGAACACGCGCCGCCGGATGACCTCGTTAACCACCACCGCCAGCAGCGGGATGATCAGCCAGGCCGCCAGGCCGCCCGTGAATTCGCTGATCCGGTCGATGAATTTGACAAAACGCATGGCCGCCTCCGCGTGAGACGCCACACGCCCCGGCGATCGGAGGCGTGTGGCCGTCGGTTGATGAGGAATCCGGGCGTTGGTGCTTCAATCAAACTTGGTCAAATCATAGTACGGCCTGAATTCCTTTATGAAATTCTTCTGGGATTCCCATACCTTCTTGAAGTAGGGGTCTTTGGCTGATTTTTCATCGAGAATCTGGATCGTGATCTCACGCGTTTTGTCCTGGTCCGCTTTGGAGAGCTTCGTGGAAATGGTCCCGTAGGCGGCTATTTTCTTATTGGCCGCGATCGTGTCCATCCAGAAATCGGCGTATCCCTGCAACGTCGCAGACTCAGCCGCATTCTCAACGATGGATTTCAGATCATCCGGAAGCTCCTTCCAGGACTTGGTTTTAATGAGCAGTTGGAATACGTTATTCGACATATGCACGGGTGGCCCGAAGCGGTACTTGCAGACCTCATGCAAGCCCAGACTGTAATCATAGGAGGCGTCGAGCATTTCCGCCGCATCGATCAGTCCCCGCTGCAGACCGGGCAGCACCTCGCCGCCGGGCAGCAGCACCACGGACGCACCGAGCTTCTCCCAGAGGTCCATGCTCAGGCCGGCCGACCGGATCTTCAATCCTTTAATGTCCGCAAGGGTCTTGATGGGTTTCTTGGACCAGACCTCTTCCGGGGGAGTGAGCCCCAGCGGAAAAACAACCAGCTCATTGCCGTACATCTCCTGCTCGAGTTGCTTGCCTCCGCCCCCGTAGAGCCAGACAATCAGGTCGTTCATCTCAAATATTCCGCCGGGCAGCGTGTAGAAGAGGTCGCCGGCGGGATACTTGCCTTTTTGCCAGGCCGGGGTGTTCATCCCGAAGTCGAGCATGCCGTCGCGCACCGCATCGTAGATCTTGGTCGGCGGTACGATCTCACCCGCGTCGTGCAGCATGATCTTCATGCGCCCGCCGCTCATCGACTCGACATACTGCTTCCAGAGCACGATCGTGTGGATGCCCAAAGGTGACGCATTTCCGAAGCAGCCCTGGCCTTTCCAGTTGACCACCTTGTCGGCCGCGAGGGCACTGCCGGAAATCAGCGCCAGAGCGAGTACCATGACGAAAGCCAAACGACACCATTTTTTACGCATCATGCATCCTCCTTCCTGTTAGGGGTTGATTGAGGTTTGCCACGATTTTCCCGCAGCCGGTCCGGCAACGGTGGCATCAGGTGAAGACCACCGCCGCCTTGATAAAACCTTTCGGCGGCTTTTCCGTATCCGCTATCGCGCGATTTAAATCCTTCAATCCGTATTGAGAGTTGTTGATTTTTTCAAAGGGGTACTTGCCGGAGTTGATCAGCCGAACGGCATCGGCCACGTTGCCGGCCTGCCCCTTTCCGGATACCAGCGTGATGTCCCGCCAAACCAGGTCGTCGAAGGCCAGCGAGGTCTGCTTGCCCCCGGACAGGCCGATGCAAACCACGCGGCCGGAGCGCCGCACCAGCTTGATCGCAGTCTGGATGGCCGCCGGAGCCGCCGAGGTCTCGATAACGACATCCGGCGGGCCGCCGATCAGGTCGGGCACCGCCTGAAGCGGGTCCTGGCGGTCCACCTCCACGACATGGTCCACTCCGAACTCGCGCGCCAGGTCGAACCGGGCCTGGTCGGATGACAGGCCCAGCATGACCACCGGGCCCACGCCGGCCTCCCGGGCCGCCGCGAGCGTGCAAAGCCCCTGGGAGCCCGCCCCGCTGATCACCAGGCTCTGGCCGAAACTCATCTGGCCCAGTGTTTTAACCCACCGCACGCCGTTGCCCAATACCGAGGAAAGGCTGCCGGCCAGATCCGGCGCACCGGGTGCCAGCTTGTGCAGCACGGTCCCGGCAATCAGATACACATATTCCGCGTAGCCGCCCAGAAGGTGGGGAGACTGGTCGCAGACCAGAGAAATCCCGTAGAGCCTCACATCGGGGCAGTTGTGGTAATGGTGGTCCGTTCGGCACCACGCGCAATGGCCGCAGGGGATATACGGCTCCGGAGTCACCCGGTCTCCAATCGCCACCGGGTAGCGTTTGGCCGCCGCGGAGCCGATTTCGACCACCTCTCCGGTGAATTCATGACCCATGATCACCGGATAGCGCGCCGCCCCGACCTGGCCGTGAAAAACCTTTATGTCCGTCGAACACACCGAGGTGACCCGGGTTTTGATCAGTATCTCTTCCGGCGATGGAGGCCGCACCTCGAACTCGCGCAGTTCCAAACGTCCCGGCTCCTCCAGCACCATGGCTCTAGCTTGCATGGTTTTTTCTCCTTTCACCCTTTTCCGGCACACCGCGGACCTTCAGAGCAGACGAGCCCCTGGGTTTTGTCGCTGATTTTTTAAGGTTCATGTCCTGGAGGGGGAAACCCATCATCAAACTGGAAAACACGTCGTCGCTTCTTTTCAGCCGCGACAGAACAAAGTCTTTGGCCGACTCGATGTGTTTTTTCATCAGCGCCGCGGCTTTCTGCGAGTCACCGTGTTCTATAGCCTGAAACACCTCTAGGTGCTGAGGGTGGGCAAAGGAGAGATGGTCGGTGGTCAGCAGGTTGATGTTTTGGATGATCCAGATCCGGTCCAGAATGGCGCGGCCCATCTCCGCCAAAGGCTTGTTGCCGCTGGCATCGAGGATAATGATGTGGTAATCCTGCTCGAGTTTCAGGATGCGCTGCTTGTTGCCGATCTTCATTGAACGGCCCACTTCGGCCAGCAGCCGGGTGAGCCGGTTCCGGTCGGAGAGAGACATCCGCCGGGCCGCCTGGCGGGCCGCCAGCACCTCCAGCGCGATACGCAAATCGTACAGGTCCTCCACCGCTTGCAGGTTCAACGTGCCTACCCGAAAGCCCTTCTGGGGCTCACGCTCGATCAGGTGCTCTTTTTCGAGCATGCTCAAGGCTTCGCGCACGGGGGTTTGGCTCATTTTGAGCGCATGCGCCAGGTCGCTGACGTGCAGGCGCCCCCCGGGCTTGAGGTGGTAGTGGACGATCCATTCCTTGATGTGCTGGTAGGCTTTGTCGGTGAGGGATGACTTGAGCAAATGTCAGCTCCATAGGAAAAGCCGTTTTCACGTGAGGCTCAAGTGAATGGCATGTGTTTAACAACCGCGGCGGCGGGTGTCAATAAAAAAAATATTAAAAAATATATTTTTTTCCAAAGGCGCCGGCTTATCCCACCACCTTCGGCACCACAAAAAAGCCGTCTTCCGGCTGGGGGGCATTGGCGAGCGCCGCATCCCGGTCCAGGTGGGGCTTTTCCAGGTCCTCGCGGAAGGCATTGGTGAGGGGGACCGCGTGGGAGGTCGGCTGGATGCCGGTCGTGTCGACCTGTTTCAACTGGTCCACGTAGTCGAGGATGTCGCCGATCTGCCCGGTGAGTTTCTCAACCGCCGCCTCGTCGATGTCCAAGCGGGCGAGGTTGGCAACGTAGAGGACTTCGTTCTTGGAGATTTTCATTTCCGGTTCACACTCCCTTATCTTACCCATCGGGCATCACCCCGCTGGCGCGGGGCGGTTTCAGGTTTCGGATGCCTCGGGTCAGGCATCTTCACTATTTGGGCACCACGATCGGCCCGAACCCGTCCTTCTGCAGCCTGTCGACCGTGCCGCGGGCTGATTCCTTACTGGGGAACTCGCCCATGCGGACGCGGTACCAGATGCTCTTGTCCGCCGTGGCGGTAGCCTCGACGTGGGCGGCATAGCCGCGCTGCCGCAGTCGATCCACCATGCGGCGGGCCTCCTCTTCGCTCTTCACGGCGGTTACCTGGACGGTGAACGCCTGGCCGGGAGACGCCGCTGCCGGCGCAGGCGGGGGGGGCGGTGCGGGCGCCGGGGCGGGCTTTTCCGTCTTCGGCGCCGGCGGGGCCGCCGGAACCGCGGGCGTTTTATCCGCCCTGGCCTGTGCCGGTGTCTCCGCGGCCTTGGGGGCTGAAGGCTCCGCCTTGGCGGAAGCAGGTCCGGGAGACGCCGACTTGGGCAGGTTCACGTCCGCGTCTTCCCGGTTTTTCGGCAGGACCTCATAGAAATCGAGCTTGGTCTTGTCCTTCATTTCAGTGGACTCGATCGGGGGGGCGTTCTTCCGCGGCTCGCGGGAGGCGCGCTGCAGGGATTCAAGGGTTTTCTTGAGCTGATCGAGATCGAAACGCACGGGCGCCGTTTCCCGGCCGACCATGACCCCCATGCCGAACATCCAGGCCGCAATGAAAAAAACGGCCACCACCCAGCCGGCCGTAACCCGCCGACGTGTGGCGCTGGAAGGTTTTTTGTTCGGATTCATTTCAGCGGGACCGGCCATACTTGATCGTTCGTTCCTTCCGTTTGCGCTTCAACACCTTCAACCGAATGATTAAAGGCTTTCCCGAACCAAGTCAAGCACCATTGGCCGCGCCGGCAAGCCCTGCCGGCGCATTTTCCCCTTGACATCACAGTATGCCCGGCATAATGATACGCTCCGATGATCAACGGCAGGCTGAAGCCTGCCAATTTCAACCGACATAATTTAGTGCCGATCACAGCCACGAAGGTTGGGCGTCATGACGACGCCGGAACCCCGTGGCTTTTTTTTTGCTTCCGCAAAAAAAATAACAAGAGGAGGAACCGATGAAAAAAAGTGTCGCATGGTTGGCAGGGGTCATGGTCTTCATGGCAGCCGGTCCGGTGGGGGCCCATTTCGGCATGCTCATCCCCTCGAAAGCCACGGTGTCCCAGTCAGATCCGAAGACGCTGCAGGTGCAGATTTCCTTCTCGCACCCCTTCGAGATGAACGGGATGGACATGGCCAAGCCCAAGGCCTTCGGCGTGATGACCGGCAGTTCCAAGGAAGACCTCCTTGGAACCCTCAAGCCGATCCAGGTGATGGGCAAGGCGGCCTGGTCCGCGCAGTACTCCATCAAAAAACCCGGGGTCTATATTTTCTACGTTGACCCCGAGCCTTATTGGGAACCGGCCGAGGATACCTTCATCATGCATTACACCAAGGTCGTGGTGCCGGCCTTCGGCGATGAAGAGGGCTGGGACAAGGAAGTCGGGCAGAAAATCGAGATCGTCCCGCTGACCCGGCCTTTCGGCCTGTATGCGGGCAACGTCTTCCAGGGAATCGTCAAGGTGGACGGCAAGCCCCTCCCGTACGGCGAGGTGGAAATCGAATTTTACAACAAGGATAACAAGGTTCAAGCCCCGACCGAGTACATGGTCACCCAGGCCGTCAAAACGGACCGCAACGGTGTCTTCACCTATGCCGCTCCCAAGGCCGGCTGGTGGGGTTTTTCGGCGCTGACCACGGCCGATTTCAAAATCAAAAAGGACGGCAAGGACAAACCGGTGGAGATCGGCGGGGTGATGTGGGTATATTTCCAGGATTGGCAGATGAAGAAGTAAGCGTTGCAGCCGCCTTTCATAAACGGAGGATGACGATGAAGAAATACTTGGTTTTACTCTGCACACTGCTCTTCCTCACAGGTGTCAGCAACCCCGCACTGGCCGATGATGCTACGATCCGAAAAGAGATCCAGTCGCTCAAAGAGCGGATCGAGGAGCTCGAGCAAAAGCTGCAGGAGCAGGAATCACTGGCTAAACGGCAGGCTGCCAAAACGGAAAAACAGACCGACCAAAAAATAGAGGAGACGCTGGAGGAGCGTTTCGGCAACTTGGCGCTGCACGGCGGAGCCATACTGTATTACCAGGGCTCTCAGGTCCACCAGCTGGACGGCGAGAACGCCGACAGCCCGAGCGGCGCCGGATTCAACGCCGACCTGGAGCTGACCTGGAAGCCCGGCTTGCCGTTGTTGGAAAAAGACGAGTTTTACGTCTGGGTGCATGCCGGCCAGGGCACCGGCGCGGACCGGGGCGGCCAACCCAACAACCCGGTCAACGTGCTGCTTGCCGACCTCAACACCCTCTCCGACGACAACTCCGGCGAGAACGACGACACCAGCCTCCGGCTGCTCGAAGCCCGCTACACCCATGAATTCCTGGACGGCATGGCGAACGTCGTCACCGGCAAGCTGAAGCTGGAGGATTTCATGGACCAGAACGCGTTTGCCAACAACTACAAATCGCAGTTTGTCGGCAAACCCTTCGTCAACAACTCCGTGTTCGACACCGAGAACGAATACGCCCCGGTGTTCGGGGGGACATTTAAGCCTACGGAATTTTTCGCGCTTTCTTTAGGAGGGGAATCCACCTCCCGGCCCTACGTGGAGGGCACCCCGCTGGCGGACACCTCCAAGAGCAAGTACGACAACGTCTTCAGCACCCCTTTGCTGGGCGCGCAGGCGGCCTTTTCGCCCAAGATCGGCGAGCTGGAGGGAAACTACCGCTTCTACGGCTGGTATGCCGGCTACAACCACTCCAAGCTGGACAGCGACCGCAATCCCATCGCCGGCCGGAAGTACAAGGGCTGGGGCCTGGGGCTGAGCGCCGACCAGCAGATCACCCCGATGCTCGGATTGTTCGGCCGGTTCGGTTACAACAACAAGGAGGTGTACGTGACCACCTGGGAGGCCTCGGGCGGGATGAACCTCAAGGGGTTCATTCCCGGCCGCGCCAAGGACAACCTCGGGCTGGGCGTTGCAGCGCTGATTCCGGACAGCCGCTATAATGAGAACGAGCCGGAGTACCACCTGGAGCTCTACTACCGAATCGCGGTGACCGAAAACCTCGCCTTCAGCCCGGACCTGCAGTATGTCTGGAACCCCGGCGGCGACAGCGACAACGACGGCATTTTCGCCGGCATGCTCCGCGGCGAGTTTTACTTCTGAGGATAGGGTACAGGTGCCTGGCATGTGCTGCCAAACCCATCTTCTTGGCTTAAGCTTGCACGGAGCAGGCGGGGAGCGGCGCGAACTCATCCGGCTGGCCTGTTTTCAGCCTTGAGCCTTCACCTTCCAATTTGGGGCGATCCACCATGCACATCTCTGAAGGCGTCCTGTCCGGGCCGGTGCTGATCTCGGGAGCGGCGCTCGCCGCCGTCGGCACCGCCATCGGTTTGAAGAAGCTGGACTACGATCAGATAGCCAAGGCCGGCATGTTGTCGGGGGCCTTCTTCGTCGCCTCGCTGATCCACGTGCCCCTGGGGCCGACCAGCGTGCACTTGATCATGAACGGCCTCGTCGGCCTGCTTCTGGGGTGGGCGGCCTTTCCCGCGATCCTGGTGGCACTGGCGCTGCAGGCCGTGTTTTTCCAGTTCGGCGGGATCACCGTTCTGGGAGTCAACACCATCGTCATGGCGCTGCCGGCGGTTGTCTGCTATTTCGCATTCAGCCCGCTCCTGTTTCACCGGCGGCCCCCGGTGGTGCTGGCCGCATCCTTCGCCTGCGGTTTTCTATCCGTTTTTCTATCCGCCGTCATCGCCAGCATGGCGCTGATGTTCACGGAGGAAGGTTTCTGGGCCGTCGCAGGCATGCTGGTGGCCGCGCACATCCCCATCATGATCATCGAGGGGATTGTCACTGCCCTGAGTGTCGTGTTTCTCAAAAAGGTCCAGCCGTCCATGCTGCGGGCTTATTCTCGAAAGGATGGTCTATGAAAAAGCATATCCTGCGCCTACGGTTTCTTCTCGTCGTATGGGCCGTCGTGCTGGGGGCGTCATTTGTGCTGCCCGGCAAGGCCGGCGCCCATCGCGTGAACATCTTCGCCTGGGTCGAGGGCGACACGGTTTCGGTCGAGTGCAAATACCCGGACGGCACGAAAGTCCATGCAGGCGTCATCCGGGTGCTGGATCCTACCGGCAAGGAGCTTCTCAACGGGAAGACCAACGACCAGGGCGAATTTGCGTTCAAGGTCCCCCAACAGACGGCGCTGAAGATCGTGCTCGAGGCCGGCATGGGGCATCGGGCGGAGTGGAATATCGCCGCCGACGAACTTTCCGGTGCCGGCAAGAGCTCCAGTGCGGCACCGCCTGCCGCAGCGCCGCCGCCGCCCCCATCCAAGGCATCGCCGCAGGCTTCCACGGCACCAGCCCCGATGGGCCAGCCCCTGCCCGCCGGCATCGAACAAGCCGTTGAAAAAGCGCTGGACAAGAAGCTTGCGCCGGTGCTGAGGATGCTCGCGGAGATGCACGAACAAAAGGTGCGTCCGGCGGATGTCCTCGGCGGGATCGGCTACATCATCGGTCTGGTCGGGATGGCCGCCTATTTCAAGCGCAAGCCTTGACCGTGTCCTTCTTACAAAGTCATCGAGAGGCATGGCATTTAGCAGGGTGTTCAAAAACTGTGCCTCAGGCCGTGATCCGGCGTTGTGTGGCTTTTGAAAATACTCACATGTCAATGCATATGCTGCGCTTCCCAAAACGCCGCACGCCTTGGCTGACGGCCTGATGCTTGTTTTTCAACACCCTGTTAGGGTTCGGCACGCTATGAGGAGCGGATGTTTGAAACGGATTTGTGTTATCGATGGCCAGGGCGGCGGCATCGGCGCCGCGGTGATCAGGGCGTTGAAAGCGGCTCACGGCGAATCGATCGAACTGGTCGCCCTTGGAACCAACGCGATCGCTGCGGCCCAGATGCTCAAAGCCGGGGCGAACCGTGCGGCTTCGGGGGAGAATGCCATCCGGCGCACCAGTGCGACGGCGGATGTGATCATCGGGCCGATTTCCATCGGTTGGG
This sequence comes from uncultured delta proteobacterium, assembly GCA_963785045.1. Lineage (GTDB taxonomy): Bacteria > Desulfobacterota > Desulfobacteria > Desulfobacterales > SpSt-501 > SpSt-501. Next base: position 182,099 of record CAWAUC010000016.1, read on the forward strand.
CCAACGCCATGTTCGGTGAAGTGACGCCGGGCATGGCCGAGGCGGTCATGTCCAGTCCGGCCCCCAAGATTTTGCTGCCGCTCGCGCAGGAGCCGGTGGTCGTGGTGGGGGTCAGCGCCGAGCCCCTGCCGCATCTGGTTCAACAGATCGTCACTCAAAAACTCAGGGAGGTACTGCCCGATGTGTGAAGCGAATGCCTATTGGTTTGCCAACGGAGAGGAAAATCTTATCCTGGAATCGGTGGACGTCGTCGAGCCGCAGCCGGACGGAGGCTTTTTGCTGGTGGATATCTTCGGCCAGCAGAAAACGCTCAAGGCGAAGCTGAAGCTGATGAACCTCGTGAATCATAGAATCGTTTTTGAGCCATGATCAGCGAGCCGTTCGCGCTGGGAAATTCTCCGCTGCACCGCTGCGACCCCCGCATCCGGTTGGTTGCGGCGGCGGCCTATTCCTTTGTGGTGGCGCTTTCCCATGAATTCCCGGCGCTGTCGGCCGCGCTGGTCCTGTCCATGGTCTTAGTGAGCCTCGCCCGGCTGCAGGTCCGTGAAGTTCTCAAGCGCCTGGCGGTCGTCAACGGGCTGGTGGTGCTGCTGTGGCTGGTGATCCCGTTTACATTCCCGGGCGAGGCGCTCTTTCGCATCGGCCCGCTGCACGCGTCACGCATCGCCAATCGTTTTGGCCGCCCAGATCACGCTCAAGTCCAACGCCATTATGCTTGCCTTCATCGCCCTGGTGGCCACCATGCCGTTGGCGACCCTGGGCTACGCCCTCAATCGGCTGCGGGTCCCGGATAAGATCGTCCACCTGCTCCTGATGACCTACCGCTATGTGTTCGTGCTCGAGCAGGAATACCAGCGGCTGATGCGGGCAGTCAAAATCAGAGGCTTTCAGCCGGCGACGAACCTGCACACCTACCGCACGTATGCCTATGTGGTCGGCATGCTGTTTGTGCGCGCCGCCGAACGCGCAGAGCGGGTGCAGCAAGCGATGCTCTGCCGGGGATTCAAACGCAAATTTTACTGCCTGCAGGAGTTCAAGGCCGGACGCAGCGGGCTGATCTTTTCCCTGCTGATGTCGGCGGCGATTTTAGGGCTGGTGGCGATGGAGCTGCGCGCGGCTCTTTAGCCCGGACGAAACGGCTTGTCTCGGCCGTTGAAATCCGCTATGGCGAAGCCAGGGTGGTTTTTGCGGCGGCCTCTGCGCACGGCAGACCCCAGCGGGCCTTTCCGCAAAAACCAAAATATGTATCGCTCAACTCAGGAAAAAGCCATCAAGAAGGGCAGGACATGACCGCCGGCACGACCCTCATACGCCTCGAAGGCATTCGTTTCGGCTACCCCGGGGGACAGCCGGTGCTGCGCGATCTCGACTTCAGTCTGAATTCCGGAGATCGGGTCGGGATCATCGCCCCCAACGGCAGCGGCAAGACCACCCTGTTTCACGTGATCATGGGACTGCTCAAGCCGAACTCCGGCCGCATTGAAATCTTCGGGAAGACCGTCCGGGAGGAAAACGATTTTACCGAGGTGCGCCGCCGCATCGGCCTGCTGTTCCAGGACGCCGACGATCAGCTCTTCAGCCCGACGGTGCTGGAGGATGTGGCCTTCGGGCCGCTCAACCTGGGAAAGCCCAAGGACGAGGCCATTGCGATCGCCCGCAGAACGCTGGCATTTCTGGGCCTGGAGGGCTTCGAGGACCGGATCACCTTCAAACTCTCCGGCGGCGAGAAGCGCCTCGTGTCGCTGGCGACGGTTCTCGCCATGGAACCCGAGGTGCTCCTGCTGGATGAGCCCGGCAACGGCCTCGACCTCCGGACGCGGGCCGCGCTGATCGAAATCCTGCGCGGCCTGGATCTATCCTACATCTTGATTTCCCACGAGCTTGATTTCATTACGGCCACCACCACCACCGTCTACACCATGCAAAATGGAAAAATCCGCACGGACCAGGAACTCAGCATCCACCAGCACGTGCACGCCCACCCCGTCGGGTCCGGCCCCCACGAGCATTGCCCGGCGGAATGACACTCATTCTCTCTCCGGCACCTGTGCCTCTTCGAACGTCATCACCTCGGTCATAACCTTGATGGCCGCCTCGATGACATTCATCGCGAGCGCCCCCCCCGTTCCTTCCCCCAGGCGCATGCCCAGGTCGAGGATCGGCGCCAACTTCAAATGCGCCAGCATGTGGCGGTGGCCGGGCTCTTCCGAGCAATGCCCGGCAAACACGTATTCGATGGCCTGCGGGCATAGGGCCTGAGCGATCAGGGCTCCGGCGGTCGATATGAAGCCGTCGACGACGACCGGTTTGCGGTGATGGGCCCCAGCCAGCACGATGCCGGCGATGCCGCCGATCTCGAACCCGCCGACCTTGGCCAGCAGGTCCAGGCCATCGCGCGGGTCGGGACGGTTGAGGTCGAGACCTCGCCGGATGACCTCGCGTTTGCGGGCAAGGCCTGAATCGTCGACGCCGGTGCCGCGGCCCACCATCTCATCCAGGCTCCTGCCGGTGACGGCCGCTCCGATGGCGGCCGAGGGCGTGGTGTTGCCGATGCCCATGTCGCCGGTGCCCAGCAGGTCCACGCCTTTCCCGATCAGGCTGGAGGCCAGCTCAAAACCGGTCAGCACCGCCTGGTGCGCCTCCTCCACCGTCATGGCCGGCCCGCGGGCGAAATTGCGGGTGCCGCGGCCGACCTTGCGGACGAGCAGGCGGTTGCCGTTTTTCAAGCTGCCGGCGTCCAGTTCCGGTAGAATTCCCATGTCGGCCACCCAGACCTCGGCGCCCACGTGCCCGGCGATGGCGTTGATGCCCGCCCCTCCCGCCAGGAAGGTCCGGATCATGGCGCCGGTGACTTCCTGGGGAAACGCGCTGATCCCTTCCGCCACGACCCCGTGATCGCCCGCCATCACCAGCACGGCCTTCCGGCGGATGGCCGGACTGAGTGTGCCCTGGATGCCGCACAGCCGCTCGCCGATCTCGTGCAGGCGGCCCAGCGCCCGCGGCGGCATAACCAGCCGCGCGGTGCGCTCCCTGGCCGTGGCCTCCACGGCCTGGTTGATCGGGTGAATCCCTTCCACGATCTGTTGAATACTCGTCGTCACAAGCGCCTCCTTGGTTTTTGGTGTTTCGACAATAAAAAATCCCCAAGCGTTATAGGCTTGGGGATTTGCCATCTCTCCCATCGCGAACGTGATGGCCGGTCTTCTGACTCTCCCGCCCTTTTGGCAACCTTCCCATTCCGTTCTAACGAAACAGTGGTCAATCAACGCCAAAAAGGTTCCCCGACAGGTGGCATCGGGGCGGGATCACAGCGGCGGGTCCGTTCCGGATTCACACCGGATTCCCTATTGAGCCCGAACGGGCGCCATCAGGCTTGCATGCTGAATTGTGTGGCAGGAATTAGAGGATCCGACCCTGTTTGTCAAGAGGGCTCTTCCCAGAGGGTCCACCCAGAAATGGTGGATTGCGGCTCAGGCCAAGGCCGCAGCGATTTCGCAACCGCAGGCGTAGTGGGACTACGCCGAGGATTGCGCAGAGCGAGAACGCCGGCATGGACCGAAAGACGCCGTTTATGGATGGGCACCAGATAGGTATTGACATCTTTCAGCGCCTCACGTAACAATACACCGTCAATCCGACGAGGTGCATGCGCTTAATAGGGAACCCCGTGCAAATCGGGGGCGGTCCCGCCGCTGTGACCCCGCCCCGGTGCCACGCGCCGGGGAACTCCCTTGGCCCCGAATGACCACTGTTTCGTGTTAGCGGGATGGGAAGGTCGCCAAGCGAGCGGGGGAGCCAGAAGACCTGCCTTGCCGGCAAGATCGTGCCCCCTGCGGATCACAGGCGCGGCGGCCGAACTTCAAAGGGCCAAGCAAACTGGGTGCAACCCTTCAGATGAAAACATCATCTGAAGGGTTTTTTGTTTTCCGGCTTGAATTTTCCAACCGCAGACCGAACAGACGAAAGCACGCCCGTGCTGCGGACGTTGCAGGTGCGACCGCGTGCAACGCACGCGGATGGTATGGCAAAAATCAACATGCAGGCTCAAGAACCGGAAACCGGCTTCAATTGGATCCAGGCACTGCGTAGGGCCACGGCGGCCCAGCTGGCGCTGCTGGCCGTGCTTCTGGGCGGGCTCCTCGTGGTTTCGACGGGCATGGGGTTCATCCCGATACCGGCGGCCTCCGTCGTGAAAATCATCTGGAGCAGGCTCACCGGCAACCCGGGCCCCATCGCCGGAATGAACGCGGTCCTGCCGGTGGTGGTCATGGACGTGCGCCTGCCGCGCATCCTGACGGCAGCCCTGGTGGGCGGGGGGCTTTCCATGTGCGGGGTGGTGTTCCAGGGGATTCTGCTCAACCCCCTGGCCGACCCTTACACGCTCGGTGTTTCGGCGGGTGCGGCCTTCGGCGCCGCCCTGGCCATCCTGCTGAACATCGCCGCCCTGGGCGTGCAGTCGGTCCCGCTGTTCGCGTTCATCGGGGCGACGTTGACGCTGGGCGCGGTCATCTACCTGTCGTCGGCGAGTGGGGGGCTTTCGTCCAACAACCTGATCCTGTCCGGGATCATCGTGGCGGCCATCCTGTCGGCCGGCATCAGCTTTCTCAAATATGTCGCGGACGAACAGGTCGCCGTGATCATCTTCTGGCTCATGGGAAGCTTCGCCTCGAAAACCTGGTCCGACGCGGGGCTTGCGCTGGCTGCGATCGGAGGGGGGCTTGCGATGTTCCTGTTCTACGCCCGGGAATTGAACCTGATGTCTCTCGGCCCCCAGATGGCCTCATCGCTGGGCGTGGACACGCGCCGGGTCACCCTCGTGCTGCTGACGGCCGCCTCCCTGGTGGCGGCCGTGTGCGTGTCGGTCTCCGGGATCATCGGTTTTGTCGGCCTGCTGGTGCCCCACATCATGCGGGCGCTGACCGGTCCGGACAACCGCCGGCTGATCCCGGTGAGTCTGCTGGCCGGCGCCGTGCTGCTGCTCGCCGCGGACACCCTGACGCGTGCGGTGCTCCCGGCGGAAATACCCATCGGCGTCCTCACGGCGCTGATCGGCGGGCCTTTCTTCTGCTATGTGTTCCGCCGGCAGCAGGCGGCCCGGAGAGCCTGGTGAGCATGGGCTTCGAGCTGGAACGTGTCGAATTCGCATTTGCCGGAAAACAGGTGATCCAGGGCGTATCGATTGTCCTTGCGCCCGGCCGGTTTTACGGGATCGTCGGCCCCAATGGCTGCGGGAAAACAACCTTGCTGAACCTGCTGTGCCGTTTTCGCCAGCCGCAGAGCGGTCAGATCCGCTACGACGGCAACAACCTGTGCGCCTATTCGAAACGGCAGCTGGCGCGGAAGATCGCCCTTGTGCCCCAGAACTTTTACATCAATTTTCCGTTCACCGTGAAAGACGTGGTGATGATGGGCCGGTATCCCTTTATCCCGCGGTTCAGCGGGCCCTCTGCCCGGGACGCGGAAATCGTCGCTGCCGTCATGGAGAGTGCCGATGTCGACCGCATGGCCGGGCGCTTCATCACCGAGCTGAGCGGCGGGGAACGGCAGCGAGTGGTGTTTGCGCGCGCCCTGGCCCAGGAAACCCCCGTGTTGATTCTGGACGAGGCCACATCCAATTTGGACATCAGCCATGCGGTCCGCCTGCTCGGCCTCGCCGCGCGCAAGGTTCAAGCGGAGTCGCACACCGTCCTGGGTGTCTTCCATGACATCAACCAGGCCGCGGTCTATTGCGACCATCTGATCTTCATGTACCGGGGAAATATCGTCGCCCACGGCCCTCCCCGGGAGGTGCTGACGCCGGAGACACTCCGCTCCGTATTCAACGTGGAGGCCAAAGTCTATTGCGATGACTACTGCGGCGCGCTGCAGGTGGTGTACAAGAGGTGAAGGATGAAAGGCATCGTCATCGCAGGAACCCACAGCGGTTGCGGCAAAACCACGGTCAGCCTCGGTCTGATGGCGGCCCTGGTTCGGCGCGGCGTGCGGGTGGCGCCCTTCAAGGTGGGCCCCGACTTCATCGACCCCGGTCACCATTTCCAGGTCGCGCACGCGGTGAGCCGTAATCTGGACGGCTGGATGCTTACACGCGCCTACAACCTGCGCACCTTTCAGAATGCCGCGCCAACGGCCGACGTCGCCGTGGTCGAAGGCGTGATGGGGCTCTTCGACGGCTACGACGGCAAGACCGAAGCCGGTTCGACCGCCCAGATGGCCAAATGGCTGGGGCTGCCGGTGGTGCTGGTGGTCGATGCCCGCAGCATGGCGCGCAGTGCCGCGGCGCTCGTCATGGGCTTCGAGAACTTCGACCCGCAGCTGCGCTTCGCCGGGGTGTTCTTCAATAACCTGGGCAGCCGTCGGCACCTGGCGATGCTGCAGGAGGCCCTGCCGGGATCCGTCCGCATGCCCTGCCTGGGCGGGCTGCTGCGCGAGGAGGCCGTTTGCATCCCGGAACGGCACCTCGGCCTGGTGACCCGCGAGGAGCATCCCCTGGACGAACATCAGGTCCAGCGGCTGGCGGACCGGATCGAGGAAAACCTGGACATCGCAGCACTGACGGCCGGGCTGCCTGAAGCCGCTTCGCCGCCGGGGCAGAGCGGGCGGCCCCCCGCAGTCGCAGCGGGCCGGGAGAAAATCGGAGTCGCCCGCGACAGCGCCTTCTGTTTCTATTACCTGGATAACCTTGAGCTCCTGGAAAAACACGGGGCCCAGGTGATTTTTTTCTCACCCCTGCGCGACGACGATCTGCCGCCGGGCCTGGACGGTCTGTATTTTGGAGGCGGATACCCGGAGCTTTTCGCGGAGAGGCTTGCCAACAATCAACGGATGCTCAGCCGGATCCGGGAGAGCAGCCTCGCGGGAATGCCGATCTATGCCGAATGCGGCGGGTTCATGTTCCTCTGCGCCGACCTGCAGGACCTGCATGGGCGCAGCTACCCGATGGCCGGTTGTTTTGCGCTCGCCACCCGCATGCTGCCCCGGCTGAAGGCGCTGGGCTACCGCGAGGTTGAGCTGAGCCGCGACACCATCATCGGGGGCCAGGGCCTGAGCATCCGGGGCCATGAGTTCCACTATTCGGAGCTCGCGGATCACCCCTCCCCGCCGGCGACGGCCTACCGCATCGCCGACCGTGCGGGGATGGAAAGGCCCGCGGACGGATACCTGGTCCGCCGCACCCTGGGAAGCTACATCCATCTGCACTTTGGAAGCGCGCCCCGGGCCGCGCAGTCCTTCGTCGACAGCTGCCGCGCTTTTCGCGCTGAAAGGAGTTGACCCATCATGAAACCTGCGGACATTGAGGCCGAAAGCTTTCGCATCATCGATCGGGAAGCCGGCCCGCACGGCTTCGGTCCCGAGGAGTGGCGGGTGGTCCGCCGCATGATCCACACCTCGGCCGACTTCGACTACCTGCGGACGGTCCGTTTTCACCCCAATGCCATTGCGGCGGGAACGGCGGCCATCCGCAGCGGCCGGGCCATCATCACCGACACCCACATGGCGCGCAGCGGGATCCGCAAGGCGGACCTGAAGCGCTTCGGGGTCACGGTGCAATGCTTCATGGACGAGCCGGAAATCCACGCCGCCGCGCTTGCAACGGGCGGCACCCGGGCCGCGGCCGCCGTGGATGCGGCTGGGGCGCAAATGACAGACGGCATCTATGTCGTCGGCAACGCGCCGACGGCGCTGCTGCGCCTGATCGAGCAGGTGCGGCTGAATCTGGCCCGGCCGGCGCTGATCGTCGGCCTGCCGGTCGGCTTTGTAAACGCCGCCGAATCCAAGGCCGCCCTGGCGCAGTTGGATCACCCCTTTATCACCAATACGGGCCGCAAAGGCGGATCCAACGTGGCCGCGGCGGTGGTGAACGCCTTACTGTTGCTGGCGCAGGACAAAAGTGAAAAATAGGTCCTATAGGACCTATCAGGACCTATAACCCCAAACGGTTGCTCAGGATTGCACAATGGAAAACTCAAAAGGCACACTCTACGGCATCGGTGTCGGACCCGGGGACCCGGACCTGATCACCTTGAAGGCCGTCAAAATTCTGAAACGGGTCGACGTGGTGTTTGCGGCCGCATCCACCAAAAACCTCCACAGCCTGGCCATGAGCATCGCGCGGCCCCACATCCCGGAGGCCACCCCGGTGGAGCTGCTGCACTTTCCCATGACCCGCGACCGGTCCGCGACCCGCCGGGCCTGGGAGGCCAACGCCCGCCGCCTCGTCCGCGTGCTCGAAACCGGGCGCGACGCCGCCTTTCTGACCCTGGGGGACTCCCTGACCTACTCGACCTTCGGCTACCTGATGCAACACGTGCAGGCCGCGGCACCGCACATCGAGGTGCAGACGGTACCCGGCATCACGTCCTACCAGGCAGCGGCCTCACGCCTGAACACACCGCTCGTCGAGGGCGAAGGCGCGCTCATGGTCGTCTCGGGAGCCAACGGCGGCGAGCGCCTCCGGTCCCTTTCCCGGAAACCCGAAACCGTGGTATTCCTCAAGGCCTATCGCAACCTGAAAGACATCTGCGCCGCCATCGGGGAGTCCGGCCAGTACCCGCATTGCGCCGCGGTGAAAAATTGCGGGCAGCCGAACGAAGAGGTCGTCGTGGACATCGCAGCGCTGTGCCGCCAGAAACCGGATTACTGGACCCTCATCATCGCCCGGCAGGGCAGAGATCATGAGCCGGCATCGGAATAAGCCCGCGGTCCGGCCGCTGCTGATCTCCCTGGCCTTTTCGACCGTCGTGCTGCTGGTCGGCTGGCACTCCATGGAAAAGGTGAGCGGCCGGCAGCTCGTCGAGCGCCTGCTCTGGCCCCTGGTTCGGCTGATGGCGACCATCGGGGTCGGGCTGCTCGTCGGACAGGTGATCGAGGCCACCGGCTGGACCGGCCGCCTGGCCATCCTGGCGCGCCCGCTGTTCCGGTTCAGCCGCCTCGGGGACCGCTGCGGCGCGGCCTTCACGGCCGCGTTTGCCTCCGGGGTGGCCTCGAACGCCATGCTGTGGGACTTCTACCAGGGTGCCACGATTACCCGCGCGCAGCTCTATCTTGCGAACTTCGTCAATCAGTTCCCAGGCTTTTTTCTGCACCTGCCGACCACGTTTTTCCCGGTCATCGCCATGACCGGAAAGGCGGGCCTGCTTTACTTTGGGCTGACGTTTACGGCGAACGTCCTGAGAACAACATTGCTGCTCGTCTATGCCCGTCTGCGGCTGCCACCGGAGCCTGCCGCGGAGCAGCCGTCCTCTGCACCCCCCCCCGCCCCTGCGGGTGCACGGCTCAAAGGGGCCTGGACCGCGGTCCGGGAGCGCCTGCCCGGCCGGCTGCTGCGGATCGGCATTTTTGTCGTGCCGATTTACACGGCGGTCTTTGTCCTGAACCACTTGGGGGTGTTCCAGCTGACCCAGGACTGGCTTGCGAACGTCGTGGTCGGCGCCTTCATCCCGATGGAGGCCCTGTCGGCGGTGGTGTTGAGCTTCGTGGCCGAGTTCACGTCGGGCTTCGCGGCCGCCGGCGCTTTCATGACCGCGGGGATATTAACCGTCAAGCAGACCGTGCTCGCGCTGCTGGCCGGCAACGTTCTGGCGTTTCCGATCCGCGCCCTGCGCCATCAACTGCCGCACTATATGGGGATTTACACTCCGCGGATGGGGGCGGAGCTGTTGATTCTGGGGCAGCTGTTGCGTGTGATCAGCATCATCGTCGTGGGAGTATTTTTTTTCGTCGTCACGTGACGAGTGCTTATGGGGAAAAGAGGACTTCGAACGGGCTTCACCACCGGCACGGCCGCGGCCGCCGCCGCCAAGGCAGCTATCCTCGCCATCCTGGAGGGCAAGCCGCCTCAGGGGGTTTCGGTCGAGTTGCTCACCGGCGAGCGCATCTCGATTGCGGTGCATACCTGCCGCCTGATCGACCGTCAGACCGCAGCCTGCACGATCGTCAAGGACGCCGGCGACGATCCGGATGTCACCCATGGCGCGGAGATCGGCGCGATCGTCGGCCTGCATCCCGCTGCAGAGTCAGGGGCCCAGCCGGCCGCGGTTACGATCGCCGGCGGGCCGGGCGTCGGCCGGATCACCAAACCGGGTCTCGAGCTGCCGCCGGGGGAGCCGGCCATCAATCCCGGGCCGCGGCGAATGATCACCCAGGCGGTCCGTGAAGCCCTGAGCGCACACCCGGGTCGACAGGCGGCGACGGTTGAAATCTTCGTGCCCAAGGGGGAGGAAATCGCGCGCAAGACCCTGAACGCGCGGCTTGGCATCATCGGCGGAATTTCCATTCTGGGCACCACCGGCATCGTGCGCCCGCTGTCCCACGCGGCCTTCACGGCGACGATCGATTCCGCGCTCTCCGTGGCCCGGGCCTGCGGCTGCCGCCGCGCGGTGCTGACCACCGGCCGGCGCAGCGAGCGTTTCGCCCAGCAAGCCTGGCCCGATCTGCCGGAGGAAGCCTTCGTGCAGATCGGCGATTTTTTTCAGCAAGGGATCGCGCTGGCCGGGGTCCACGGCCTTGAATGCATCACCCTGGCGGTCTTCTTCGGCAAGGCCCTCAAGATGGCCCAGGGGGCGCCGAACACGCATGCCTCCCGCGTGGAGCTCGTCCTGGACAGCCTCTCCGGGTGGACGCGGGAGATCAGCGGCGATGGGGCGCTGGTGCAAAAGATCCGCGCCGCCCACACGGCCCGCGAAGCGTTTGGTGTTCTTTGGCCCGCCCACCCGGAGATCATCGCCGTTGTCGGCAGACGCATCCTGGCGGCGGCCGCCGCGTTCTCAGCGCCGGGGCTGAAGATCCAAAACGTTATTTTTGATTATGAGGGAAAAGTGGTATTCGACTCTGATAAGCCAGCCACTTAGAGAGAACTACGAAATACGCGGAAGACACAAAACGCAAAGCCAAGCTGCTGCTTAAGGATGAAAGCTGCCGGCAAAGTAACGACTCAGGTAGATCGCCTGAAGGAAAAAATCTATGCGATCGCCACTGCCTTTCGGCCTTCAGCCTAACCACCTGGGCCTTTGGGCACTTTCGCGTATTTAGCGCATTTCGTAGTTAAAAGTGATTTGAGTTAGCAAGGTGCAGAAATGAAGATCCAGGTTGTCGGCCTGGGCCTCGGTGTCCAGGACCTGACCGCGCATCACCGCGCCATCATCGCAGGCGCCGATGTTCTGATCGGGGGCAGACGCCTGCTCGCGTTGTTCCCGGACTCCCCGGCCGAGAAGAAAGTGATCGGCAAGGATGTGGCGGAGGTGCTCGCCTTCATCCGGCGCCGGGTGTCCCGGCGGTCGATCGTGGTCCTGGCGTCCGGCGACCCCTTGTTTTACGGCATCGGCGCAAAACTCGTGGAGGCCTTCGGCCCGCAGGGGGTCGTGATCCACCCGAACGTGTCGTCGGCGGCCGCGGCCTTCGCGCGGATCGGCCAGCCCTGGCAGGAGGCCCGGGTCGTCAGCCTGCACGGAAAGCGGAACGAAGGCGTTCTGCTCGAACTGCTGCGCAGCGAGGACACGGTGGCGGTTCTGACCGACCCCGGTCACGACCCCGCCGCGGTGGCCCGCCTGCTGCTGGAACACGACCTCGGCCCGTTTCGGATGTGCGTGCTCGAGGCCCTGGGGACGGCCTCCGAACGGGTGGGCTGGCATGACTTGCGGCGCGCTGCGTCCATGAAATTCCAGGAGCCCAACATCGTGGTGCTCAAACGCCGCCCGGACCGCGCGGATCGCAAAAGACCGCTGCTCCTCGGTGCGCCGGATGCATGGTTCGATCACGAAAAAGGCCTCATCACCAAGGCGGAGGTCCGGGCGGTCGCGCTCTCCAAGCTCAGGCTCGGCCCCCGGCACACGCTGTGGGACCTGGGGGCGGGAAGCGGCTCGGTGGCGGTCGAGGCGGCGCTGTTCGTCACCGCGGGCAAAATCATCGCCGTCGAAAAAGACCCGCAGCGGGTCGAACAAATCAACGCCAATGCCAAACGCTTCGACGTGGGAAACCTCAGGGCGGTGCAGGCGCGGTTGCCCGAGGGGCTGGCGGGCCTGCCCCGACCCCACCGCGTATTCATCGGCGGTGGAGGCCGGGACCTGCCCGGGATCATCGCCGCGGCCGCCCGCCGCCTGCGGCCTGACGGCATTCTGGTGGTGAACACGGTGCTCGTGAAGAACCTGGATGCCGCCGCGGAAACTCTCCGGGAGCTGGGGTTCCGAACCGAGATCGTCCAGGTCCAGATTTTGCGCGGGCAAGACATGCCGTTCAGCACGCGGCTGGAAGCGCTGAATCCGGTGTGGATCATAACGGGAGTTCGGACAGCGGCGGGCGGAAGGCAAAAGAGAAAAGGCGGCAGGGGGAAGGCGGAAATATAGATGGAATCCAACGGCCAAAGCACCCATTCCGACATCCGACTTCCGAGTTCCGAATCCAGGCACCCCGTTCTTTTCGTCGGCGCCGGGCCGGGAGACCCCGAACTCATCACCGTGAAGGGCCGCAAGGCTCTCAGGCGGGCGGATCTGGTAATCTACGCCGGCTCCCTCGTGCCGGAGGCGCTGCTCGCGTGGGCGCGGCCCGGTACCCCGGCCGTCGACAGCGCCTCCCTGACGCTCGAGGACCTCGTGACCGCCATGGCGGATGCGCACCGCGCCGGCCAACGGGTGGTCCGCCTGCACACCGGGGACCCCAGCCTTTACGGGGCCGTATTCGAGCAGCTCGCCGAGCTCTATAAGCTCGGCATCCCGTTCAGAGTCATTCCCGGGGTCACCGCCGCTTTTGCCGCGGCGGCCGCCATGGGGATCGAATTTACCCTGCCGGAGGTCTCACAGACCCTGATCCTGACGCGCGTTGCCGGACGCACGCCGGTGCCGGAAAGCGAAAACCTCGCCGGCCTGGCCTCCCACCGGGCATCGATGGCGATCTACCTGAGCATGGGACAGATCGGCGCGGTGGCGGATACACTGGGGCAGGCATACGGTGCGGGTGCCCCCTGCGCCGTCGTCTACCGCGCGAGCCAACCGGATGAAAAAGTCATCCGGACCCGCCTGGGCGAGCTTGCAGCCCGGGTGCAAGCGGAGGGCATCACGCGGCAGGCCCTGATCATCGTGGGCCGCGTGCTGGAGGTCGGACTGGAAGACCTGAAGATCAAATCAAAACTCTATGATAAAAACTTCGAGCACGGCTTCCGAAGCTGAAATCGCCGTCTGGGCCATCACCCCCAACGGGGCCGCCCTGGCGTCCAAAATCGCCGCAGGCGTTCCGAAGGCCGACGTCCACGTGGCGCTGAAAGTGGGCTGCCCGGCGCAAGGGCAGCGCTTCGAATCTCTGGCGCCGGCAGTGGCCGCCTGCTTCCACCGCTACACCGGGCACGTGTTCATCATGGCCACCGGGATCGTGGTCCGCACGGTGGCCCCACTCATGATCCACAAGACCCGGGACCCCGCGGTCGTTGCGGTCGACGACCGGGGCCAATTCGCCATCAGCCTGCTTTCGGGGCACCTGGGCGGCGCGAACAGGCTCGCGCAGCGGGTGGCGGCGGCGATCGGTGCTTTGCCCGTCATCACCACCGCCACGGACGTAAACGAGGTTCCGGCCATCGATGTGCTGGCCGTTGAAGCGGGGATGGCCATCGAAAACCCGCAGGCCATCAAGACCGTGAACATGGCCCTGCTCACGGGTGCCGCCGTCGAGGTCCATGACCCGTTCGGGCTGCTGTCGAACCGGATCCCGAAGGCCTGCGCGCTCGGCCCCGGAGGCCCCCCCGCAGCGCGCGTCTTCGTGGACGATCGCCTCCGGAACGCACCGCCCGGCGCCCTGATCCTGAGGCCGCCCTCGCTGGTCGCCGGCATCGGCTGCAACCGCCGCACCGCGGCGGGTGAAATCCGGGGGCTGCTGCTTGCGACGCTCAGGGACGCCGGCCTGTCCCGGGCGAGCCTGCGGGGTTTAGCGTCGATCGACCTGAAAGCGGATGAACCAGGGCTGATCGCCCTGGCGCAGGAACTCGGACTTCCGATCGAGTTCTTCGACCGGGAAGCGATTAATCAGGTGGGGGACGCTGTGCCGACCCCGTCCGCCATGGTAGAGAAACACATCGGAGTGAAAAGCGTATGCGAAGCCACAGCCATTCTAGCGACGCGCGGCGGGGAGCTGATCGTGCCCAAGCGCACGACCCGCAACGCGACGGTCGCCATCGCACGCGTCAACTTTTTATCGTAGGCATCGGGCCCGGCAGCCTCGAGCACCTCACGCTGCGGGCGACGGAGGTGCTCAAATCCGTGGACTGTGTGGCGGGCTACAGCCTGTATGTCGATTTTGTCGAACCCCTCATCGCGGACACGCCGACCCTGCGCTCGGGTATGATGAAGGAGGTTGAACGCGTGGAGGCGGCCATCGCCACCGCCTGCGGCGGCAGGTCCTGCGCGCTGGTCTCCAGCGGCGACCCCGGCATCTACGCCATGGCGGGCCTCGTGTTTGAAACCTGCAAACTCAAGAACATCCCGGTGCGTTCCCCGGGCGCGCCGGCCGCGGCGGAGATGGACGGGACAGCGCTCGTCGTGGAAGTCATCCCGGGGATCCCGGCCCTGTGCGCAGGCGCAGCCCTGCTGGGATCCCCGCTCACCCACGACTTCGCCGTGGTGAGCCTGAGCGACCTGCTCACCCCCTGGGAGGTGATCGCGGAGCGGCTGGAGGCGGCCGCCCGGGCGGATTTCGTGATCGTGATCTACAACCCGAAAAGCAAGAAGCGCGACTGGCAGTTGGGCGAGGCGCGCAACATCATCCTGGCCCACCGCGATCCGCAGACACCGGTCGGTATCGTAACGGGCGCCATGCGGCCGCACCAGGAGGTCCGGATCGTGCCGCTGCAGGCACTGGGCGAGGCGCCCGTGGGCATGCAGACGACCCTGTTCGTGGGCAGCCGCTCCTCGAGCCGCTACCTGGATTTCATGTTCACGCCACGAGGGTATTCCGGCAAGTACGCGATCCGCTAGCCGGGTGTTGAAGAACCGCTCCGCGCGCCCTGATCCGGCGTTGTGCGCTTTGCAAATGGCTTTAGCAAATCGATGGCTTCGTAAAAAGCCCAAGTTCAAGGCGCGCGATTCCCGCGGAGTGAGGCGTACTTCAGAGTACGCCGCAGCGACTGCGGGATGAAGCGCAACGCCGAAATTGGGTTTTTTACGAAGCCATCAAAAAAGGACGGCGGATGAAAGGCTACATCCAGGTTTACACCGGAGACGGCAAGGGCAAGACCACCGCAGCCCTGGGGCTGGCCCTGCGGGCGGCCGGGGCCGGGCTCAAGGTCTTCATCGCCCAGTTTATGAAGCTCGGCGACTACAGTGAAACTGCGGCCCTCAAACGCCTGGCCGACCTGATCACGGTCGAACAGTTCGGGCTCGGACGGTTCATCCGCGGCGCGCCCGAACCGGAAGACATCGCCGCCGCCCGGCGGGGGCTTGCGCGCGTGCAGGAAATTTTCGCGGCCGGCCGCCACGCGGTCGTGGTTTTGGATGAAGCCAACGTGGCCGCCGCCTGCGGGCTGTTTTCCCCCGTCGACCTGCTGGATCTCCTCAGCGCGAGGCCGGAAGGGGTGGAAGTGATTTTAACCGGCCGCAACGCGGCGGCTGAAATTCTGGCCCGCGCCGATCTTGTCACTGAAATGAAGGCGCTCAAACACTATTACCAGGCCGGCGTCACGGCCCGGGTGGGAATCGAAAAATGATGATGACTTCGTAGGAAGCCCAATTTCGGCGTTGCGCTGCGGCACGTGGTCACTGCGGCGTACAGGAAGTACGCCTCGTGACACGCGGCTTGCGCGCCTTGAACTTGGGCTTCCTACGAAGTCATCCCCGGGAGCGTCTCTTTGCGAAATCATAAAGAAGAAATCGGCGCATGATAGTCAAGGCTGGGCGGCCATAGGCGAGCCGACCGACCCAACGAACCCAATGAACTCAATGAACCCAATGGACTCTACAGACGCAACAAACTCTCCTCCCCCTCAAAACCTCGCCCCCTGCATCGCGGTCCTGGGCACGGGCTCGGACGTGGGCAAGAGTGTCATCGCCGCGGCCCTGTGCCGTCTCTTCGTTCGGCGGGGAAGGCGCGTGGCGCCCTTCAAGGCCCAGAACATGTCCAACAACTCCGGGGTGACGCCGGAGGGGCTCGAGATGGGGCGCGCTCAGATCGTGCAGGCCGAGGCGGCTCGCGTGGCACCGCGCGTGGACATGAACCCCATCCTGCTCAAGCCGGTGAGCGAGATCGGCTCCCAGGTCATCCGGCTCGGCCGGGTGGAGGGCAACTGCAGCGCCCGCGACTACCACGACCGCAAGGATCAACTGTTTCGCACGGCCGCCGACGCCCTGCAGCGCCTGCGCCGGGAATTCGACCTCGTCGTCATGGAAGGCGCCGGATCCTGCGCCGAAGTCAACCTCATGGCGAACGACATCGTGAACCTGCGCATGGCCGAGGAAGCCGACGCGCCGGTGGTCCTCGTGGCGGACATCCACCGGGGAGGCGTCTTCGGCCAGATCGTGGGCACCCTCGCCTGCCTCACCCGGAGCCAGCAGGAGATGATCGCCGGCTTCATCGTCAACCGTTTCCGGGGCGACGCAACACTCTTTGCGGACGGCGTGAAATGGATCGAGCAGCGGACGGGCAAGAAAGTCTTCGGTGTCCTGCCCTGGTTCGACCACATCCGCATCGAGTCCGAGGACTCGGTTGCGATCGAAAACCCCCGACGGGTCGATGCGGCGGCGGCCCGCGGCGGGGAGGCCCTGGCCGTGATCCGCCTGCCGCACATTTCCAACTTCACCGATTTCGAGCCGCTGGATGCCGTCGCCGGCGTCCATGTCCATTTTTTGGAACGTCCGCAGAGCCTCGATCCCTTCCGGGCGGTCATTCTGCCTGGCTCCAAGAACACGCGTTTTGATTTGGAATGGCTGCACTCCTGCGGTTGGACCCGGCTGATACGCGCATTTTCCCGAAACGGCGGCCACGTGCTCGGCATCTGCGGCGGCTACCAGATGCTGGGCAGCAGCGTGCACGACCCGGAAGGCCACGAGGGCGCACCGGGCGCAACACCGGGGCTGGACCTTCTGCCGGTGGAAACGATCCTGCGGGCGCCGAAAACCACCACCTTGACGCGCTTCGTGTGGCAGGGCGCAGCAGGTGAAGGCTACGAGATCCACATGGGACAAACCACCCGGATCGGCGGCCGACCTCTTTTCGACGTGGTCGCGCGCAACGGCACGCCGGTGGCGGTGGAAGACGGCTGCAGCGTGCAGGAGCGGCGCGTCATGGGGACCTACATCCACGGACTGTTCGACAGTCCCGCGGTGACCGCCCGCTGGCTGGCGGCGATCGGCGTGCAAGGCGTCGCCCCCCCGCTCCTGGCGGGCCTCGCCGCCCGGGACCGTGAATACGACGCGCTCGCGGACCACTTCGAAAAGCACGTGGATGTCGAGGCACTATGCAGACTGGCGCCGGCCGCAAGGTCTGCGGCGCAGGGATCGTTTCGAAAGGGGGCTGATCCATGATAGATGTTACGTTCATTTTAGGCGGCTGCCGCAGCGGGAAAAGCGCGTTGGCGCTCAAGACCGCCAACGCGGTCGCAGCCGACCGGCGCGTCTTCATTGCCACCTCGATGCCCTGCGACGATGAGATGAAAGCCCGGGTGGCGCGGCATCGCGCAGAGCGCGGCGCCGAGTGGACCACGGTGGAAGCGCCCCTGGCGCTCTCGGAGGCCATCGCCGAAAACACCCGCAGCGGGTGCGTGGTCCTGGTGGATTGCCTGACGCTCTGGATCTCCAACCTACTCCTGGAGACGGGTTCCCCGGCGAAGGTCGAAACCCGGATCCTGCGCCTGATCGGAACCCTCGCGCAGGCCGCCTGCCCGGTGCTTCTGGTTTCAAACGAGGTCGGCGCCGGGATCGTGCCCGAAAACACGCTGGCCCGCGAGTTCCGCGATCTGGCGGGCACGGCGAACCAAGCCGTTGCCGCCGCTGCCGACCGCGTGGTGTGGGTGGTGGCGGGGATACCGGTGACCATCAAGCCAACGTCGATGGCTTCGTAGAAAGCCCAATTTCGGCGTTGCGCTTCACCCCGCTGTCGCTGCGGCGTACAGGAAGTACGCCTCACTCCGCGGGGATCGCGCGCCTTGAACTTGAGCTTTCTACGAAGCCATCGGGTGTGATGACTCTTTTCGGGCCCGTCAACTTATTTCAAGAGCTTAATATTCAGCAGGATCGATATGAAGAACTTGTTCGCGGCCATCCGATTCATCACCATTCTCCCGGCCGGGAGATCCGAGCATTTCGAGGCCGTGGGGATGATTCCCTGGTTTCCGGTGGTGGGCCTGCTGCTGGGGGCACTCCTGGCGCTCTTCGACCTGGCGGCCTCGCACCTGTGGCCCGTGGCGGCCGTGTCCATCCTGGATGTGATCCTGCTGGCCATCCTGACCGGCGCCTTCCACCTGGACGGCCTGGGGGATACGGCCGACGGGCTTTTCAGCCATCGGCCGCGGGAAAGAATTCTGGAAATCATGAAGGACAGCCGCATCGGCGTCATGGGGGTGGTGGCCGTGGTGTCGGTGCTGGCGATCAAGTGGGCGGGAATCAGCGGGCTGGGGGCGAACCGCAGCGTGCTGCTCATCCTGGTGCCGGCGTACGCCCGCTGCGGCATGCTCTTCGGCATGCGGGCGCTCGACTACGGCCGTCCTCAAGGCGGCACGGGCCTGGCCTTTTTCAGCCGCGCGCTCCGGCCCCGGGATTTCTGGGCGCTCATCCCGATGGTGCTCCTTACCCTCTTCCTGGGCCTGCCCGTGCTCCGCTTGCGATCGGCTTTGCTGCGATCACGGCGGCTCTCATCGCCTATTACCGCAGACGTCTCGGCTGCATCACCGGCGACATGCTGGGGGCCATGGCGGAAGTGACGGAGGCGGGGCTGTTTCTGCTCGCCGCGGCGGGAGGCCTGCGATGATCGGCGGGCACGGCGGCAACATCCACGACCTTGGCCGCCGGCTGGGCTGCCGCCCGGCGGAGATCACCGACCTCAGCAGCAACGTCAACCCCCTGGGGCCGCCGCCCGGGCTGCGGGAGTTTCTGGCAGAGCAGTTGGACGCCATCATGGCGCTGCCGGAGGTCGACAGCCGCGGCATTATCCAGATCTATGCGGAATTTCTCGACGTACCGGCCGAGCGTCTTCTGGCGGGCAACGGCACCACCCAGTTCATTTACGCGATCCCCGGACAGTTAGCGGTGAAAGAGGCCCTGATTTCGGGCCCGACCTATTCGGATTATGCCGATGCCTGCCGGCTGCACGGCGTTCTGCCGCGCTATTGCCTGGGCCTGGAACGGGAGTCGTTCAGACCCGATATCGACCGCCTCGAAAAAGACATCGGTACGGCGGATGCGGTGTTCATCTGCAACCCCAACAACCCGACCGGTGCGCTGATTGACGCCGGGGACATCGAACGGCTTTGCCGCCGGCACCCGCAGGTGCGCTTCATCGTGGACGAGTCCTACCTGCCTTTTGTGACGGGGGGCGAAAAACAGAGCCTCGTGCACAGCGGGCTTGAAAACCTGATCGTGCTCCTGTCGATCTCGAAGATTTTCCGCATCCCCGGCCTGCGGGTCGGATTTATCGTCGCCCCGGTCCGGATCGCCGCCGACCTGGCCGAGAGCCTGTGGCCCTGGAGCGTCAACGCCCTCGCCCAGGCGGCGGTCCGCTTCGTGTGCGACAACAAGCCCGCCATCGACGCCTTTATCACCGAGACCCGCAATTATCTTGACGGAGAACGGCGGGCACTTCATGATCGGCTGGCCTGCATCCCCGGGTTGGACATCTACCCCAGCACCACCTCCTTCATTCTCATCCGGCTGCCGGCCGGGCTTTCCGCTGCAACGGTGTGGTCCCGTCTGGCCGACGAGCGGGTCCTCATCCGCAACTGCGGCAATTTCCACGGGCTTTCCGAGCGCTTCATCCGCATCTCTCCGAAAAGCCCCGAGGTGAACCGCAGGGTGGCTGAAAGGCTGGCCGAGTTGGCGCAGGCGGCCTCCGCCTGAAAACGAACACCCCAACCCCGGAAGATCCGGTCGGGAGAGGCTGCGTATGGATGGTTTGTCTTCCTGGATGATAATTCCGGCCGCCTTTGCCCTGGACATGCTCCTGGGCGACCCCCTGCGCCTGCCCCACCCGGTGCGCTGGATGGGCAAGGCCATCGAGGCGGCCGAGCCCGGGTTCCGGAAAATCCCGACGAGCGCGGTGACCTCGGGTGCCCTGTTCACCGCCTGCCTGGTCGTCGGGACCTGGGCGCTCACCGCGTTCATCCTGAGGCTGGCGCACGCGCTGCACCCGGCAATAGAAACCTGCCTCGAGGTGGTGCTGGTCTTTTATTGCCTCTCCGTCCGCTCACTGAACGAGGCCGCCCTGGAGATCTTCAGCCTCCTGAAAGCCGATCGGGTCGATGCCGCCAGGACGAAAATCGCCCTGATCGTCGGACGCGACGTCGAGAAGTACCAGGGCCCGGACATCGCCCGCGCCGCGGTCGAAACCATCGCCGAGAACTTTGTCGACGGGGTGCTGTCGCCGCTCATGTGGGCGGCCATCGGCGGAGCCCCCCTGGCCATGGCGTTCAAGATGGTGAGCACCCTCGACTCCATGGTGGGCTACAAGAACGAGAAATATTTTTACTTCGGCAAAGCTGCCGCCCGCCTGGACGACCTCTTCAATTACCTGCCCGCGCGCATCTGCCTGCCGCTGATCGCCCTCGCCGCTCAGATCCTCTCGGGCGCCGGCCGGCGCTCGTTGCGCACCGCGCTGGCCGAGGGCGCCAGCCATACCAGCCCCAACGCCGGCCGGCCCGAGGCCGCCTTTGCGGGCGCTCTCGCCGTCAAGCTCAACGGGCCGAACTATTACGGCGGGATCCTGGTCAAAAAGCCTTATATCGGCGTGCGCTTCGGCGAGGTGCGCGTCACGGACATCAAACGGGCCTGCGACCTGATGACCCTGTCCGCGGTGCTCAGCACGGTTTTCGCGATTGCGGTCGCGCTCTGGCGGTGAACGTGCAGCCGGCCCCTCTTCTATCCAAATCCTACAAAGGCCGATTTCCCTTCACCCTCGCCACCACCTCGTTCATCTACCCCGCGGACTATGTTTCCAACGTAAAGCGGCTTGGGCCCTACGTGGACGAAATCGAGCTCCTCTGCTTCGAACATGCGCATCTGCCTGCCCGCGGCACGATCGAAGAGCTCTCCCGCCTCTCCGGGGAGTGCGGGGTCACGTACAATGTGCACCTGCCGACCGATCTGTCCATCGCAGACCGCGCCGGATCCCTTCGGGAGCAGGCCGTGCAGGCGCTGCTGCGAGCCTTCGAGCGGGTAGCCCCCTTGTCGCCCACCACCTGCACGCTTCACATCCCCTGTGACGGCTATCCTCTGCCGGCAGAGGATATCGAGCGCTGGCGGGACCGAGTGCAGGTGAGTCTTAGAAAAATTTTGGAGGCGGGGGTGGACCCGGGGCTCATTTCGGTGGAAACGCTGGATTATCCGCTCGGGATTTTGAAGGACCTAATAGATGCATTCGGGCTGGGAGTATGCCTGGACGCGGGTCACCTCATCCTGCAGGGCCGGGATGTGGAAAAAACCTTCGCCGACTTCGAAGGCAAAACCGCCATCGTTCATCTCCACGGGGTCAGGGGCGGAAAGGACCACCTGGCGCTCGATCACCTGCTGCACGACCTGGAAGCGACGCTGACCCGGCGACTGGCGAGCTTCAAGGGTATCGTCTCGCTGGAGGTGTTTTCATTCCATCATCTAGCGGCGTCCCTCACCTGGATGGAAGGCCGGTTCATCCCGTCTTCAGAACCCGCCCGGCATTCCCGCTGAAGATCAACGCCCGCTCCTTGTCCGTGACCTGAAGGCCGTTGACACTGCGCATCGCATCGGTTGTGAACGCCACACCGGCGGTGGCGTCCATGGGGCAGTCGGAGCCGAAGAGCACGCGGTCCACCCCGAAAAAATTCACCGCCATCTGGAGCAGGAGCGGCTCGTTGCCCTGGGTGGCGGTGTCGATATAGAACTTCTTGAAATGCTCGATAAAGGGCCGGCTGATGGCGGTGGGCTGCCGCAGGCCGGTGTTCTGCTCGAAGTAGTCCCACCCGTACTGAAGCCGCTGCGCAAACAGCGGGATCAGCGCCCCGTGGTGGTGGATGACGATCTTGATGTCGGGATACCGGTCGAAGAGCCCGTTGAACACCAGGCGCACCATGGCCGTGGAGGAATCCAGCAGCCAGGACAGCCCCTGCCAGACCTGGAATTGCGACATCTTCTCGCCGACATAGTCCGGGTAGAGCGCCGGCCGCGATGGGTGAATCCACAGGGCGGCGTTCAGCGCGGCCGCCGTGCGGTAGAGCGGATCGTAGTCCGGGTGGTCGGGCGGCTTGGCGGTCGGCCCCACCACGAACATCCCCCCGGCGAATTTCAGCTCCCGCACCCCACGCTCGAATTCGGCCACCATGATCTCGGGATTCGTGGTCGGCAGCAGCGCAACCCCGGTAAACCGGTCGGGCCGGCGGGAAACCGTGGCCGCGAGCGCATCGTTGAAAATGCGGGCCGCCTCCAGGCACAGACGCGGGTCGGCATGGACGGGCGGGCTGGTTTCCAGCCACGGCAGCGGCACCAGCACACTCCGGGCAATCCCCAACCGGTCCATCAGTTCAAGGCGCCGGTCGGGCTCGATCAGGGTCGGCGTGTTGGCGAAAAGAGACCTGAAGACGTGCGGTTTCTGCCCGCCTTTTTCCTCCAGATAATCGATGACTTTGATGAAGGAAAAGTGGCTGTAGGCGTCCACGATACCGCCGGCAACGGATGGATTGGGCTGGGCGCCAATGGCCCGTGTTGTTTTTGAGCTGATGACCGCCGCTGCGGCCGCCGCCAGATTAATGCGGAAAAAATCTCTGCGTTTCATCGCCACCTCGCAGGGCTTTCCATATCAAAACCGTAGCAAATTCACAAGGCCTGATCCGGGCCGCAGGCTGCGGGAAGGCATCCCGCCGGTGGCGGGCTGAGGCCGGCCCCATGATCTCAGGGGGGCAGCCGCCGCGCCACGAAGTCCCTGATCACCGCCGCGCACGGCTCCGGTTTTTCCATGGGCAGGAAATGGCCGCAGTCCGGAAGGGTGACGACTTCGCAATCAACCGCCGAGCGCGCCAGGCGCTCGGCGGCTTCTTTTGAGAACACATCCGAGCGCTCCCCCCGCACGGCCAGCACCGGGCAGCCTATCTTGCGGCACTGCCGCCAGACATCCAGCGGAACGGACTCGAATATTTGAGCCTCGAGCTCGGGGTCGCACCGGAGCACCGCTGTCTGTTCATCCTGTTCAAGAAGCCCGCACTCCAAATACGCCTGAACGAACTCCGGCGACCAGCTCTTGAAGATGCCGCGCGAGACGAAGTAGCGGAAGGCATCGGCCTTGCCGTTGAAGACCCGCCGGCGCCTGCGGGCGCGCGCCGCGCGCGGCCCCGCCCGCGCGAGCCCCAGAAGCCGCATGCCGGCGGCTTTCCAGAGGGTGCGAGGCGGCAGAAACACAGGGTCGATGAGGATGAGGGCCTTGAAAAGATCCGGGTACGAGGCGGCCGCAATGGCGGTTGCCACCGCGCCCAGGGAGTGGCCCATGCCGATGACCGGCGGCGTCTGAGTGCCGTGGATGAGAAGGGCGAGGTCTTCCGCAAACACCCGCCAATTCCGGATGCGCTCGATGCTCTCGAATTCCGAGCCGCTGTGGCCGCGGAGATCGCTGGCCGTGATATGCAGCTTGCCTGCCAGATGCCGAACGAACGGCGCGTAGGTTCCGGCGCAGAAGCCGTTGCCGTGGAGGAAATGGGCCGCCTGTCCGGGGCCGCCCCAGTCGAGGAAGTGCAGCCTGCCGCCGGGGACAGCGATAAAGCCTTCGCTGGGTTCGATGGGCTGTGCTGACGTCATCCGTGCCCGTGTCGTATCAATCGCACCCGGCCGGCCTCGGCCGGTGCCCGGTGACGGCAGCCGCGATGCCGGGCGGCCGGGTCAAGGTTCAGCGCAGATCGTTTGATCGCGCATGGATCGTCGCTCGCCTCAAGAAAAAGCGGGCCCCCTTCCAGTCGCCAGGTGTAGAATCCGCGATGCCCTCCCATGAACACCGCCTTTCCCATGGCTTCGGCACCAGGGATAAAATCGAAATCAGCAGGCGCGCCGGGTCAGCTGCGTGCCCGAAGAGTGGCGCCCCGCGCTGAAAAACGCTGAATATGAATAAGCTTTTCCCCAGGCAAGTCAAGGTTGGGGGGAGGGCCTGGTGTGCCCGCTTTATCATCCCTCGGACTGCCCGAAAAATGGGGGGCACTCTCCAATGAATGGCGAACAAATCTTTTTGCTTGCTTTTTGTTTTGGAGTGCTCTATGATTTTGATAATCAATAAAGGTCCGTCCTTAATTGGCGGGCCGGTTTCCTTCTGAAGGTGAGTTACGTTCCTCCATGTAACGTCCTCCAGTCTGGGACCATGAGAAAATTGTGAAAGGAGGAGGATGTCAGCATGGCTAATGGAACGGTAAAGTGGTTCAACAGCGGCAAGGGCTACGGCTTCATCGCCCAGGAAAACGGCCCGGATGTGTTCGTCCATCACTCGGGCATCAACGCAGCCGGTTTCAAGACGCTGAACGAAGGTGACAAGGTCACCTTTGACATTCAGCAAGGCCCCAAGGGACCCTCGGCGGTGAACGTCACCGTCGTCTAGGGTCTGCACCCTAAAAAAGCAAAAAGGCATTTCCTCAAAACCAGAGGGAATGCCTTTTTCTTTTTGGGACGAGAGGCCGCTCACCAAAACTATGGGTTGTGGCATTAGCCATAACCCATTGTTTTTTTGATAATCCCACATTCGGATGCCTATTTTGGAATGGCCTTTGAGCGGGAGTGCGCGGAGAGTGTTTTTGCGTATCGACCAAAACGATCTCCAACACATGGCCAGTAAACTTGTTGACTAAAAGGTTTCTGCCAGAATATGATCAATTGTCAAGATCCGTGTTGTTCTTTCGAAACAAACCGGCTATCGGATAACCGATGAGGAGTTTCTCATAGCAATCGAGGAGAAGGTTCTTAAATTGTAACCTGCCGAGGTAAGTGACATGGCCGTACGGCTTCGCAAAGAGGGCCGCGGGACGGTTTATTACCGTGGCCCCGATGGCTGCCAGGTGGATGAGTATTTCCACCACGGGCCGGAAGCCGAGGCGCGGTCCTACCAACGCGACACCGATCTCGGGCTGCAGCGACGCCGGCCGCGCCGCGACCATTCGGACCCAACCTTTCTTGAGCTTGCCAAGGAATACTGCGACAAAAAAGACTGCAACGAAAATTCCCGCTACCGGCTGCGTCTACGCCTCGCGGCAAACCTCATTCCGCCTTTCGGTCACAGGCCCGCCGCGCACATCCGGCTTACCGGCGTCGAAGATCAAGTGAAAAAAATGATGAGCTCATACAATGGAAAATAAGGATCACCAGCTCGACGACGCCGCCGAACTGCGCCAGCGGGCAGAGGAGGCGCTGCGGGAGAGCGAAGAACGGCACCGGATCATCCTCCAGACGGCCATGGACGGCTTCTGGTTGGTAGATACGCAGGGGCGTCTGCTGGAGGTCAATGAGGCCTATTGTCGAATTAGCGGCTACAGCGAATCGGAACTGCTGACCATGCGCGTTCCCGACTTGGTGGTATACGAAACGGCTGATGACACCGCTGCTCACATCCAAAAGATTATTGCGCAGGGCGAAGACCGTTTCGAGTCCCGGCACCGCCGCAAGGATGGAAGCGTTTTTGACGTCGAAGCCAGCGTCCAACATCGGCCCATCAAAGGCGGACTGATTGTCGCTTTTTTCCGCGACATCACCGAGCGCAAGCGGACCGAGGAGGAATTGCGGAAGAGCGAGGAGCGTTTGCGCCTGGCGCTCAAAGCCGCCAACCAGGGCTTCTATGACTTGAACGTGCAGACGGGGGAGGCAGAAGTCAGTCCCGAATTTGCGGCCATGCTGGGCTATGACCCGGCGGAGTTCCATGAAACCAATGGTGCCTGGATCGAACGGATGCACCCGGAGGACCGCGAGACTGTCACCGCGGTCTATCGTGACTTCATCGCCGGCAAGATCTCGGAATACCACGCCGAAGCACGCCAGCGCACCCGATCCGGAGACTGGAGGTGGATCCTCTCGCTCGGCAAGATCGTGGAACGGGACGCTCGGGGGGAGCCGTTGCGCATGCTCGGAACGTACACCGACATTACCGAGCGCAAAAAGGCCGAGGCGGAGAAAGAAAAGCTCAAGGAGCAGCTGCGGCAGGCCCAGAAGATGGAGTCGGTGGGGCGGCTGGCTGGCGGCGTGGCGCATGATTTCAACAACATGCTTTCAGCGATCCTTGCCCATGCAGAATTGGCGATGATGCAGTGCACCGCATCGGATCCGATCCATGCCGACCTCAAGGCGATCGAGAAGTCTTCCCTGCGTTCCGCCGACCTTATCCGGCAGCTGCTGGCCTTTGCCCGCAGGCAGCCCGTAATGCCCAAGGTCCTGGATTTAAACGACTGTGTGACAGACATGCTCAAGATGCTGCCACGGCTGATCGGTGAGGACATTGATCTCGTCTGGATGCCGGGAGCAGGCCTGTGGCCGGTCAGGATTGACCCCTCCCAAGTCGACCAGCTTCTGGCGAATCTTTGCGTCAACGCCCGGGACGCCATCGCCGGGGTAGGCAAGGTCACCGTCGAAACCGAAAACATCGCCTTCGATGAGGCCTTTTGCGCCGTTCACCCGGGTTTTGCCAGCGGTGAATACGTGATGATCGCCGTCAGCGATGACGGCTGCGGCCTGAACAAAGATGTTCTCGATCACCTCTTCGAGCCGTTTTTCACCACCAAGGAATTGGGAAGGGGCACCGGCCTGGGGCTGTCCACCGTTTACGGCATCGTCAAGCAAAACGAGGGATTCATCGACGTGTATAGCGAACCCGACAAGGGGACAACCTTTAAGATCTACCTGCCCCGGTTCGTGGGGGAAGCCGCGGAGGCCAAGGCTGAAAACACGGCAGAACCGCCCCAAGGCCGTGGGGAGACGGTGCTGTTGGTGGAGGACGAGGAGATGATTCTGGGCGCAGGCCGGGCAATGCTGGAACGGCTGGGCTATACCGTGCTGACCGCCGGCACGCCGGGCGAAGCACTCCGCGAAGCTAAAGTCCACGCCAATGAGATACAGCTGCTGATCACCGACCTCATCATGCCGGAGATGAACGGCCGGGACCTGGCGAAAATAATCCGTGACATCATGCCGGGGCTGAAATGCCTTTTCATCTCCGGTTACACGGCCAACCTCATCGCCCACAATGGCGTGTTGGATGAGGGCGTGAACTTCCTTCAGAAGCCGTTCTCCATAAAAGATCTGGCGTCCAAGGTGCGCCAGGCCTTGGAACGATAATCGGCACGCAGCACAAACGATTAATGGTGAACCGGCGCATCAACTCGGACCGGCAAAAGAATCTCTTGCAAGACTAGAAGCGGGATCGGAGTCGCGTGAAAAAGACACGGGTTGGAATAATTTTTGGCGGAAAGTCAGCTGAACATGAAGTCTCACTCCAGTCTGCGAAGAATGTCTACGACGCTCACGACCGTTCAACATCTTGGTGTTGGACAATGCGTCGTGGCACCGCAAAAAATCTTTGAACTGGCACGGCTGGCAGCCACTAAACCTGCCAGCCTATTCGCCGGACTTCAACCCGATTGAACGTGTGTGGCTGGTGATGAAGGCGCGCTGGTTCAACAACTATGTCTGACGATCGCTCTATCCCCTATTCCAGATTGAACGCTTTGGAGATACCATCCAACAAATCACCAAGAGACCATTTCTGAGAAAGTTTCAACCGATCTCAGGAGCCAATAGCCCATCTAATCCTTGGAAAACGCAACAAATCTGCAATATTCTAAACCTTCACCTTTGGTCTGGTAATCCCAAGCCCCTTCTGCCCGAGTCAGGATTCGACAAAGGCACGATATACGTAATGCAGCAGAGTTTGTTCGGCCTTATTTTACTGAACTGACATCAATTATTAAAAACCTATCTAAAACAAAGGGCGGTATAGAAAAAATACGTTGACAACCAGACAGCGGCCGGCCTATAAGTTTCATAATAAGATACATGGGTCAGGGTATTATAGGCATATTTTTGATCTAATGGGTTACTTTAAGCCTATAAGTTTCTTGTCATGATACCAAGTGGCATCTTTATCGAATCAGAGATCTGCAAGAGGATCAAAGCATCGAGAAAAGCAAAAGGTCTCACGCTAGACCAATTGGCCCAGCAGACGGGCTTCACCAAGGGCTACCTTTCCAAGGTCGAAAAATCCGACAAGGCACCTCCGGTTTCCACGCTGGGCATCCTTGCGCGGGCTCTCGACGTATCCATTTCATTCTTGATTGGCGAGAAGCCTCTACACAACCGGCTCAGCCACATAAAAAAAAATGAAAGACTTGTCATCGCAAAAGACGGCAGTGAGTTCGGATATGCATACGAGTCGATCGCGCACCAGTTTCCCAACCGATCCATGGAGCCCTTCGTACTGACAATCCCGGTTCAAACAAAGAGGCAGATGATTTTCCAGCACGACGGGGAAGAGCTCCTTTTCGTTCTTAGAGGGACGATGAAGTTCAACCATGGCGGAGAAGAATATCTTTGCGAAGAGGGGGACTGCCTCTATTTTGATTCGAGCATTCCACACCACGGCGTTGCCCATGGAAGCCAAGAGGTCCTGTGCCTCATGGTCATCTACGATTCCAAAACCAAATCTAAAGACGGTGAGACCAAATGAAATTGGATGACATCACACATGTCGGGATTCTTGGCGCCGGATTGATGGGCCACGGCATCGCTCAGATCTTCGCGTCGGCGGGCTACGATGTTAACATCTATGACGTCGATCCAAAAGTTCTTAAAGCGACTCATGATCGGATCGCGAGCAACTTCAAGGTCTTCCTCGAGCTGAACCTTTCAAAACAGGAAGATGTTGACAGCTGTCTCAAACGGATCACCCTTTGTCCTTCCATAGAAACGCTTTGCCAAGGTCCTCAGTTTATTATTGAGGCTATTCTGGAGGACCTGGAAATAAAGCGAAAAACTTACACCAAATTGGAAGGTTGCACATCGGCTGCAACCATTTTTTCCAGCAACACCTCCGCCATCAGCATCACCCAGATCAGCCAAGCCCTGAAGATCAAGGGGCGTTTCCTGGGAACTCATTTCTGGAATCCGCCCCACGTTCTTCCCTGCGTGGAGGTGATCAAGGGGGCCGGCACCGACGAGAGGGTCTTCGAAACGGTCTTTGCCCTCATGGAGAAAGTAGGCAAGGTGCCCGTGCGGGTTCTCAAGGACGTGCCCGGGTTTCTGGGGAACCGCCTGCAGCACGCCATGTGGCGGGAGGCCATCTCCCTTCGCGAAAAGAACATCGCCAGCGCCGAAGACATCGACAAAGTCGTCAAGTTCGGCTTCGGAGCGCGGATGCCGTTCATCGGCCCTCTTGAAACGGCGGACCTGGCCGGTTTAGGCCTGACGCGCGATATCCACAGTTATCTCTTTCCCCATCTCGAGTCGTCCCAAACCCCCTCGCCCGCACTGGAAGACTTAGTGACCGCGGGTGCCACCGGGGTCAGGGCCGGGCGGGGTTTTTACGATTGGACACCGGAAAAAATACGGCAGATCATCCAGCAGCGAGATACCATTCTTTTGCGGATCATTCATGAGATTGTTGCGCCCGCAGGTGATCGGGATCGCAAAGACACCCGCATAAACGGGTAGCCCCTTTTCCGCCATCTGCAGCATAGAAGGCATACGCACATGAGTGAGGTTTGCGTTTTCTTTCTCCACGGACTGGCCTACGCCGGGCTCCTGTTTCTGGTTTCCGCAGGCTTGACCCTCGTCTTCGGGATGATGAACGTCCTGAACTTCGCTCATGCAGCCTTTTACATGTTGGGGGCTTACTTCTCGTTCACCTTGTTGCATGTCACCGGCC
Organism: uncultured delta proteobacterium; assembly: GCA_963785045.1. Taxonomy (GTDB): domain Bacteria; phylum Desulfobacterota; class Desulfobacteria; order Desulfobacterales; family SpSt-501; genus SpSt-501. Next base: position 212,117 of record CAWAUC010000016.1, read on the forward strand.
AGTTCTGGCTCTGCCTGATCGTCTGTCCCGTGCTGCTCTTCATCATCGGAGCTCTCGTCGAGCGCTTCCTGCTTCGCCGCGTTCACGTTTACGGCCATCTCCACGAGTTGCTCCTCACGTTCGGGTTGGCCTACATCATCACGGAACTTGTGAAACTGATCTGGGGCAACTACCCCTTGGCCGTGAACATCGGCGGGTTTCTGGGCACGACGGTCCAGCTTTTCGGGATCACCTACCCCGTCTACCGGCTTTTTATTTTTGTCTGCGCAATCCTCGTCGGGACGGCGATGGCGCTGATTCTTTTCCGGACCCGCCTGGGGATTATCCTGCGGGCCGCCGTCAACGACAGCGAAATGGTAAATGCCCTGGGGTTTAATGTGCCGCTCGTATTCACCGGCGTCTTCGCTTTCGGTGCGGCCCTCTCGGGGCTGGCCGGCGTTATCGCAGGGCCTTTGCTCACCACATACCCCGGCATGGCCCATGAAATTCTAATCGATGCCTTCGTCGTCATCGTCGTCGGCGGCTTCGGAAGCCTTGGCGGCGCCGTGGTGGCCTCGCTGCTCATCGGCGAGCTGCAGTCCTTTGGGGTGCTGCTCTTCCCGAAACTGTCGGTGGCCCTAGTGTACATGCTCATGGCCGCTGTTTTGATCATCAAACCTTCCGGGCTTTTCGGTGAAAAGCAATGATCTTGAAGAAGAAGGCACCCTACCTGGTTATTGCAGCCCTTTTCGCGCTTGGGATCTTGATGCCCTTTGTCGTCAAGAAATACCATCTGAACATGCTGACGGAGATCATCGTGTTTGCGCTGTATGCCGTCAGTTACAATCTCCTGCTGGGATACGCCGGCCTGCTCTCCTTCGGCCACGCCATGTTCTTCGGCATGGGAGCCTTTACGGTCGCCGTTGCCCTCATCCATATACCCGGCCTCTCCATGTGGAACGCTGTTCTGATGGCGGTCCTGATGACGACGGCCGTCGGCTTCATTACGGGAGGCTTTCTGCTCAGGCACAAGGGGGCCTATTTCGCGCTGCTGACCCTCGCCTTTAATTCGCTCTTTTATGCCATAGCGACCAAGTGGCACAAAATCACCGGCGGCGACGACGGCCTCAGCATCACACGGCCCGACCTGCATCTGGGTATCACAACCATCAATATGGCTGGGCTCACGAATTTCTATTATGTGACGCTCGTGGTTATCGGCGCGGCCATCGTGTTCTGCTGGTACTTCACGAAGACGGCCATGGGGCAGACGGTCCTGCTCATGCGCGAAAACGAGGAGCGGATGAAGTTCCTGGGTTACAACACAAACATCAGCCGCCTCATCCTTTTCACCTTCACCGGAGCGCTGGCGGGGCTGGCGGGCGCTTTCTACACGCTGCACTTCCAGTTCGTTTCGCAGTCGGCCATCAGCGTTGACATGACCACGACGGTGCTCCTGATGACCTTTGTCGGAGGCACGGGGACCTTCTGGGGCCCGATCCTGGGTGCCTTTGTCTACATCATTGTCCAAAACTACCTGAGCGACATCACCGCCCGCTGGCCGCTCTTCATGGGGTTGATCTTCGTCTTGATGGTGTTGTTGATCCCCGGGGGGCTTTCGCAGATCATCCAGTCGATACGAGGCCTGCTTTCCGGGAGAGGCGATGAAGGCAAACCGGTGGCGGCAGAGGAATCCTCATCATGAGCGAATACCTGCAGGTCCAGAACATTCACAAGGACTTCTCGGGTCTTAAGGTTCTCACCGGGGTCGATTTCGGGGTGAGGGAAAAGCAGCGGCACGCCGTCATCGGTCCCAACGGGGCAGGCAAAACGACCCTCTTCAATATCATCAGCGGCAGATTCAAAGCCTCCTCGGGCGCGATCCTGTTCAAAGGACGGGACATTTCCGGCAAGCCTGCTCATGTCCGCAACCGGGAAGGCGTTTCGCGCTCATTTCAAATCACCAATGTTTTCCAAGAACTGACCGTTTTGGAGAACATCCGCTCCGGCGTCCGGTCCCGGCACGGCATGCGATATAACTTTTTCCGCAAACCGGACAACCACCGCCAGATCAGAGAGCGCACCGAGGCCATCGCCGAGGAGGTCGGTCTCAAAGCAGTCATGCATATGCCGGTCAGCGCTTTGTCTTACGGACAGCAGCGGGCGCTGGAGATCGCCATCACACTTTCCACCGAGCCGGAATTGGTGCTGCTGGACGAACCCACAGCCGGGATGACCCGCGAAGAGACGAGTCAGGCGATCCGAATGATCGACTGCGTCACGGCGGGGCGCACGCTCGTTATTATCGAACACGACATGGACGTTGTATTTTCGCTCGCCGATACCATATCGGTCCTTCACTACGGCCAAATACTGGTATCCGACACCCCCGACAGAATCCGCAAGGACCAGCGGGTGAAAGACGCTTATTTGGGAGAAGAATAGCCATGCTGGAGGTCAAGGACATCCACAGCTATTATGGAAAAAGCCACATTCTGCACGGGGTGTCTCTTGAGCTAAAACAGGGAGAACTGGTCTGCCTCCTCGGCAGGAACGGAGTCGGCAAGTCGACGACCCTGAAAAGCATCATGGGCATCGTCTGCCCTACCCAGGGCAGCATCCTGTTCGACGGGCAGGAGTTGGCCGGAAGCCAGCCCTACCAGGTCGCGCGGCTCGGCGTGGGGTATGTCCCTGAAGACCGCCGGATCTTCAGGAGCCTTACGGTTCACGAAAATCTCCTGATGGGGATCCAGAGGGCGAAAAACAGCGGCACACCTGAAAGAGGTTGGTCGATCGACAAGATATATGGAATTTTCCCAAACTTGAGGGAGCGCTCCAGCAACAAAGGCAGCCACCTCTCGGGCGGCGAACAGCAGATGCTCACCGTGGCACGGACCCTCATGGGGAACCCGAAGCTCATCCTTGTCGATGAGCCCACCGAAGGCTTGGCGCCGCTGATCGTGAGGGACGTTCTTGAAATGCTGTCTGCCGTTCGCACGTCCGGGGTGACGGTGCTCATGGTGGAGCAAAACTTCAAAGCCGCCATCAAAGTCGCAGACCGCTTCTACATCATGGCCAAGGGGCAGATGGTTTTCGAAGGGGATACGACAGCCCTGCTGGCTGCGGAGGACGTGCGGAAGAACTACCTGGAAGTCTGAATCGCTTTATCACTCAACACAAAAGGAGGAAAACGATGAAAACGAGAAAGTTCAGTTGCGGTATTCTGGCTGTCGCTCTGATGCTGGCCGTACCGGTTTTCGCGGCGGCTCAGGGAACCATCAAAATCGGCGCCACCGAACCCCTTTCGGGGAACTTCAAGGACATCGGCGAGCGCTATCTCGAAGGCGTGCAGTACGCGGCCAAAGTCATCAATGAGGGCGGTGGGTTACTGGGCAAAAAAGTGGAGGTCATTCCCATCGATTCGGAGCTGAAGCCGGACGTGGCCACCCGTAAGGCACAGGCGCTGATCCTGAAGGATGAGGTCAAGTTTTTCTGCGGCGGAACGGGAAGCTCCGTCGGGGCGGCCATGTCCCAGCTCGCGGAAAAAGAGAACGTGATCATGTTCACCTACGGCATGGACGCCTCAAGCATGACCGGGGAGAAGTGCAACAAGAACTTCTTCCGGCCGGGCGGGAGCACTGACGGGCGTTCGTTTGCCCTGGCTCAGATGATTGCTAAAAAGGGATACAAGGCGGTCGGCATCATCGCTCAGGATTATTCTTTTGGGCATGAGGCCGTGGAGGCTTTTAAGAAGAAGATCGCCCAAATCAGCCCCTCGACCAAGATCGTGGCCGAGATCTACCATCCGGCGGGAACCAAGGACTTTGCCCCGTACGCGAGCCAGCTGGTCGCCGCCAAGCCCGATGTCATTTTCACGTCCAACTGGGGCAATGACCTGACCCTTCTTCTGAAACAGGGACGGCCTCTGGGAATGAAACAGAAGGTGTATTCCTATTACATCAACGACGAAGTGATGATCTCCTCTCTCGGGGATGACAGCTTGATTGTTGGGGACATGGGCGCGGAGATCTATGCCCTGACCATCCCCACGAAGAAAAACCAGGAATTCATCGCCAGCTTCTACAAGGACAAGGGCTATTATCCCACCTGGCTGCGCGGTAAAGCTTATACGGCCACGATGTTCTGGGCCGAGGCGGTAAAAAAAGCGGGAACAACGGATGTGGCGGCTGTGATCAAAGCCTGGGAAGGCCTGTCATTCGACGGCCCTGCCGGCGTCTGGACGATGCGCGCCTGCGATCACCAGGCGCAGACACCGTATTGGGCGCTCGAAGTTGTCAAAGAAAGCAAGTTCTTCAAGCACGCTTTCGTGGGTCCGGCGGTCGAGATCCCGGCAAAAGATGTTGAGGTAGCCTGTGCTGAAACGGGCTGCAAGATGGCTAAGTAGCTCCCCGCCCAAGGCTGCGCGAAAGCCTGCCGGTGGTTGCCGCCATTTGGCGGGCTTTCGCCAGGGTTAATTTCTGAAACCGCTTTTTGGCCGAAGACTGGTTTCTTCACATCACAACCGGAAAAAATGCAGAGGTAGAATCACTCTATGACGACCTTGATCACGGGCGGTGCCGGCTTTATCGGGTCTTATGTTGCACGGCTGTTGATCGAAGCAGGTGAACGGCCGGTCCTCTTCGACGTTGCCGACATTCATGGCCCCCTCCAGGAACTGCGCGAGCACTTTAGCATCGAGAAGGGGAATCTGGCGCATTTGCCCGTGCTGATGGACTGCGTCGATAAACATGCTGTCAAACGCATCTTCCATCTTGGCGGAATGCTGTCCTTGCCCTCGGAGAACAACCACTGGGCGGCGTTCGATGCGAACATCATCGGCACTTACAACGTGTTGGAGGCCGCGCGGCT
>CAWAUC010000017.1:0-83411 GCA_963785045.1 uncultured delta proteobacterium
GAGTACAACACCTTCGAGCGGGTGGGGAGTGCCGAGCGCATCGATGTCGACGCGCGCATCGTGGCTGCCACCAACGCGGATTTGTGGGAGCTCGTCCGGCGCGAACAGTTCAAGGCGGACCTGCTGGACCGGCTGTCCTTCGAGGTGCTGGTCGTCCCGCCGCTGCGTGCACGCCGGGGGGATGTGCTGCTTCTGGCGCACTATTTTGCCACACGCATGGCCCGCGAACTGGGCCGCGCCGAGCCCCCCGTGATCAGCGACGCAGCGGCCGAAGCCCTGGAGCGGCATGCCTGGCCGGGCAACGTGCGTGAGCTGAAGAATGTCGTGGAGCGAGCCGTATACCGCTCGGAGGCGGCCGCCATCTCCGAAATCGTGTTCGATCCTTTCCAGTCGCCCTACGTTGCGCCCCCAGCGGCCGGCGCTGCCGCGCAGCATGTTCAGGACCCTCCGGCGGGGCGGGTCATGAAAGAGGCTGTCTGGCGGCTCAAAATCCGGATGATCGAAGAGGCCCTGCAGGCCTCCCGGTACAACCAGCGCAAGGCCGCTGCGGTCCTCGGGCTGACATACGACCAGTTCAGAGGGCTTTACCGCAGATACCGGAAGTCGGGCGCCGCGTCCGACGACGGGGGAAAAGGGTGAAGTCTGAAGACCGAAGACTGAAGGATCTTAAGGACAATCATTCGGGATCACGCAAAACCTGAGGCAATTGAGAAGATTTACCTCTGATTGAACCAAAAGTCGAAGAAACTGAGAAGATCTTGAATGGCTTGATTAGTTCTTTGCGAGTTTTTTATAAACTTCAGCCTTCAGCCTAACTACCTGAGCAGTAACAAAAAACAAGGATCGATTCGGAATGGTGGCTATCATCCTGGAAGAACTGTCCGTTTACCTGCCCATGGCGCTGCTGGGCGTGTCAGTCGCAGCGCTCGTGCTGCTGATCATCCTGGTCCGGCGCAGGCCGTTGGCGATGCAGGCCGAACTCAAGGCGTCCTTTGGCGCCATCGACCGGCGCCTGGATGATTCCGAACGGGTGCTGCGGGAGGAACTCGGCCGCAGCCGCCAGGAGTCCGCCTTCGGCGACCGGCAGGCGCGCGAGGAACTGCGGGCCACCCTCGGGCACCTGACGGACTCCATTTTAAATCGCATGTCGCAGATCGCGCGGCTGCAGAAAGATCAGCTGGACAGCTTCTCCAAGCAACTGGCCGAGCTGACAGGGCTGAACGAGGCCAAGCTCGAAGCCCTGCGCCTGACGATGGAGAACCGGCTGCAGTCCATGCAGACAAGCAATACCGAAAAACTCGACCAGATGCGCAACGTCGTGGATGAAAAACTCCAGTCCACCCTGGAAAAGCGCCTGGGGGATTCCTTCAAGCAGGTGAGCGAGCGCCTCGAGCAGGTCTACACCGGCCTGGGCGAAATGCGCTCCCTGGCCGCCGGCGTGGGCGACCTCAAGAAGGTCCTGACCAACGTCAAGACCCGCGGGACCTGGGGCGAGATCCGGCTGAGCCATATCCTCGAACAGATTCTGACCCCCGAGCAATACGCGGTCAACGTCGTTACCCGGCGCGGCGGAAGCGAGCGTGTGGAATTCGCTATTCGGCTGCCGGGGCAGGATGATGCCGCGGAAGGGGTCGTGTGGCTGCCGATCGACGCCAAGTTCCCTCAGGAGGACTACCAGCGGCTGCTCGACGCCCAGGAGGCGGCCGACAAGGAGGCGGCCGATCGGGCCTTGAAAAGCCTGGAGCAGCGGGTGAAGCTCGAGGCCCGATCGATCCGCGAAAAATACATCGACCCGCCCCACACCACGGATTTCGGCATCCTGTTCGTACCGGTGGAGGGGCTTTACGCCGAGGTGCTGCGGATTCCCGGGCTCTGCGATTTCCTGCAGCGCGAACACCGCATTGTCGTGACCGGTCCGACCACCTTGGCCGCGCTTCTCAACAGCCTGCAGATGGGCTTTCGCACACTGGCGATCGAGCAGCGCTCAAGTGCAGTGTGGGCCCTTTTAGCGAGCGTGAAGACGGAGTTCGGCAAGTTCGGCGATACCCTGGCCCGCACCAAGAAGAAGCTCGAGGAGGCGACCCACACGATCGACCAGGCGGCCGTGCGTACCCGGGCCATCGAACGCAGCCTGCGGCGGGTGGAGGAACCGCCCCTGGACAAATCTCTGCAATCGGCAGGCGATGAAAACCCGGGCGATGAATCTGAAAAAAGAACCGGCCGCCCATCAGGCGGCCGGTTCTTTTCATGAACAGCTCGGATTTGCCGTTCGTTACGCTTTCAGCGAATATTGCGGGATGATGATGTCGTAGTAGGCCTTTTCCGAAACAGTGCCCCACCGTGCCGATGACCTTAGCTGAACGCCTTGAAGTCTGCGTTGGTTTTTCATTCCGATGGGGCTTTTTTGGCGGCCTCCTCCTCGTTCACTTCAACGGCCAGGACCCTCAGTTTGGCCAGGACGTCGTCGGGGAACCGGATCAGATCCACGTTGTGTTTGTTGATCAGCTCTTGCAGGGCGGCGCCGTTCTCGGCCTCGAACTGGGGCAGGCTCCAGCTGTCTTGTCCATGCAGGCGGCGTCGACGATGTGCTGAAGATCTTTGGGCAGGGAGTCGAAGGCTTTTTGTTGAAGATAAATTCCAGATAGGTCCCGGGCTCATGCCAGCCGGGGTAGTAATAGTATTTGGCGGCCTTGTAAAACCCCATTCGAAGTCATGCAACGGGCCGACCCACTCGGTGGCGTCGATCACGCCGCGTTCCAGGTTGGTGAAGATCTCACCGCCCGGAGTCAGAACGACGGTGCCGCCGGCCTTGGCCAGGACCTTGCCGCCCAGGCCCGGGATGCGCATTTTCAGACCCTTGAAGTCGTCGATGGTGTTGATTTTCTTGTTGAACCAGCCGCCCATCTGCACACCGGTGGAGCCGGCGGACGGGGCACCAGGTTGAAAGGGCGTAGACTTCTTCCCAGAATTTCAGACCGTTGCCGCCGTAGAACCAGGCGGACATGCCCTGGGCGTTCAAACCGAAGGGCACGGCTGAAAACCACTGAGCGGCGGGCTCTTTTCCGGCCCAATAGTAGGCGGCGCCGCAGCCGCATTTCCACCGTGCCATCGGATACGGCATGGAAAATCCCCAAGGCGGGACCAGTTCGCCGGCCGGCAAAAACCTGGATCTGAATCCGGCCGTCGGTCATTTCTTCGATTCGTTTGGCCAGCCGTTCGGCGCCGGTCTGGAGCACCGGCAGATTCGGCGGCCAAGTGGTGACCATTTTCCACTGATACGTCTTCTGTGCGATGAACCGCGGGAGCGTTGAGCGTGGTTGCGGCGACCGCTGCCGCGGCTCCCATACCCGCTTTTTTCAGAAGTCTCGTCTTTTCATGATCAACCTCCTTTTGTTGGGGTTAAGATGATTGATCGCTCCAATCTTGAAGGTGAAAGCCCCGCCATCCGGTAATGCTTATCGTATGCCGGGCGCTACGGAGTACCAGGCTTATTAAATGATCTGCCGACGCAAGTCTGACTCGTCGACAAACCGCCGATGCAGGCATCGTGCCTTTAAAGCGCCGAAACACGACTTTCGGCAGCCAGGTCGCCAGTTCGGGAAGAAGGACCACGATGAGCAGACCGATGAGCTGGAATAGCACAAACGGAATGATGCCGCGATAGATGTGGCCGGTGGTGACCTCCGGCGGGGTCACCGCCTTCAGGTAAAAAAGCGAAAAGCCGAACGGGCGGCGTCAAAAACGAGGTCTGCAGGTTCACCGCCAGCAGGATGCAAAACCACAACGGGTCGAAGCCGAATTCGATCATGATCGGGCGCCAGGACCGGCACGTGGATGAAGGTGATCTCGATGAAGTCCAGAAAAAAGCCGATGAGAAAATCAGGCCCATCACGATGGCCAGCACGACCATTGTGGAGTATTCGGCCAGGCCTCCCAGGAAGTCGCGCACCAGCGTGTCGCCGCCAAGCCCCCGGAAAACCAGGCCAAAGGCCGCCGCGCCGCACAGAATGATGAAGACCATGCAGGTCAGGCGCATGGTGGTGATCATGACCTCGCGCAGGATGCCCATGTTGAATTGCTTTCAGGGCGGTAAGAAGCAGGGCGCCCACGGCGCCCACCGCCGCGGCCTCGGTGGGCGAGGCGATTCCGGCAAACATGGAACCCAGGACCGCCACCATCAGAAACAGCGGGGGCAGCAGGGCTTTGCCCACCCGGACGGCAGCTTGCGCCGTGCAATGGCCGCCAGCTCCGCCCGGGGATCGGCGGGGCCAACTCGGGCCGAATGAATGCGATGATCAGAATGTAGATGATGAAAATCGACGACCAGCAGCAGCCCGGGCAAGCACGGCGCCCATGAACAGGTCCCCGACCGGAACGCCGACGATGTCGCCGATCAGCACCAGCACGATGCTGGGAGGAATGATCTGCCCCAGGGTGCCGGAGGCGGACACCGTGCCGGTGGCCAGCTCTTTGTTGTAGCCGCGGCGCAGCATGGTCGGCACGGCCAGAAGCCCCATCGTGACCACCGTGGCGCCGACGATGCCGGTGGAGGCCCCCAGCAGCGCGCCCACCACCACCACCGAGATGGCCAACCCGCCGCGCAGCCGTCCGAACACCAGGCCCATGGTATCCAGCAGCTCTTCGGCCAGGCCCGAGCGCTCCAGCGTGACGCCCATGAACACGAACAGGGGCACGGCCATGAGCGTCACGTTGGTCATCACGCCCCAGATGCGCAGGGGCAGCAGGTTGAAGAAATGACCACCCGAAACCGATCAGCCCGAAGCACCAGGGCCGTCCCCATCAGGGTGAAGGTGACAGGAAAGCCGGCCATCAAAAGGATGGTCAGCGCCAAAAACATCCAGGCAGGCAAGTATTCCATCAGTGGGCGTGCTCCTCCGCGGTTTTTCAAGTCCCAGGACCTGCAGCAGGCTGTGGATGCCCATGCGATATCCCCTGGAGCAACAGCAGGCTGAAGCCTACGGGAATGAGTCCCTTGACAATGAAACGGAAGGGGATGCCACCCGGGTCGGGCGAGCCCTCCCCCATCACCAACGCCTGGAAGACAAAATGCCAAGACGTCGTGATGACCATGAGGCAGCCCGGGATGAGAAAAAGCATGGACCCCCAGCAGGTTGATCCACGCTCGCCCCTTGGGTCCCAGATCGCTGGTAGAAGATGTCAACTCGCACATGGCCGTCATGCAGGAGGGTGTAGCCGGCGCCGATCAGGAAAATAAAGGCAAACATGTGCCATTCCAGCTCTTGGACGAAAACGAAGCTCAGGTTGAATGCGTAGCGCATCACCACATCGGTGAAAACCACGGCGACCAGCGCCAGGGACACCCATGCCGCTCCGCGCCCAACCCATTCATTGAGCCAGTCAATCCAGGCGACTCACTCGCAGGATAAACCTCATGATGATGAACCTCTCTGTCGCAGGCGTGAACCCACCTTGTGGGATGTTGAACAGATTAGGCATGGGATATATGGAAAAGATAAGCTTGAGTCAAGCAAATAAGCCTGCACTTGAAATTCGAGTTATTAAATTATCAATCTTTGATCCGGATCCCGGTTTTCGCGGCAGCTTTAGCATGGAAGGGTATGGGAATGGCTGTAATCGCCTATTGGGCCGACAAATATATCGCCAGCCGACGAAACGCGGCGGATGCCATTGCCATGATCCGGCCCGGTTGGCGGGTCTTCATCGGCTCCTCCTGCGGCGAGCCCCAGCACCTCGTGCGTGAACTGACCAACGCCTTCGAGTCTCTGACGGACATCGAGATCGTGCGGCTGTTCAACCTCGAAACCACACCGCTCACCTTGATCGCCAACAAGGCCGGCGCCCAGGCGCTGAACATCCGGTCCTTCTACGCCGGGTCGGCCAAGACCAGGGGCATCGCCCGCAACCAGCGCTTCCTGGCGCCCGTGAATCTATCAACGGTGCCGCGGCTCTTCAAGAGCCGCCTGCTGCCGGTCCATGTGGCCCTGATCCAGGTCTCGCCGCCGGATGATTTCGGATGGATGAGCCTGGGGGTCTCGGTGGACATCACGCTGGCCGCGGCCGAGTCCGCGGACCTCGTCATTGCTCAGGTCAATCCCCGCATGCCGCGGGTCCTGGGGCGCAGCTTCATCCACGTGAACGACGTGCACGTCATCGTCGAATATGACGAACCGCTGATCGCGATCGGAGCACCCCCGGAACTCGAGGCCGCCAAAGGGATTGCGCGGCTGATCGCTTCGCGACTCGTCGAGGACGGCTCCACCATCGCCATCGGCTTGGGAGCCACCTCCGAGGCGGTTCTCCTGGCGCTTTCCGACAAAAACGATTTGGGGGTTCACACCCAGTGCCTCACCAGCGACTTCATGCACCTCTTCTCCCGGGGAGTCATCACCAACCGCAAGAAGGGTTTCAACGACGGCAAGATGGTGGCTTCCAGCGCCATCGGCAGTGAAGATTTCTACGAGTTTCTGAACGACAACCCGGCCATCGAATTCCACCCCTCCGACTACGTGAACGACCCCGCCATCATCGGCCGGCATCGCCGCATGGTGGCAATGAGTGTGGCCATGCGCATTGATCTGACCGGACAGGTGGCGGCCGATGCCCTGCCGCACAACCATTTCTCGGGTGGCACCGGGATGCTCGATTTCATCCGCGGCGCCACCATGGCCCCGGGCGGCAAGTCCATCCTGATGCTGCCCTCCACCGCCGGGCAGGGCGAAAAGAGCCGCATCGTCGCCGCGCTCGGCGAGACGGCCGTGGCGGTGCCCCGCAGCGACGCCCAGCACGTCGTCACGGAGTTCGGCGCGGTCAACCTGTTCGGCAAAAGCCTGCAGGAGCGGGCCATGGCCCTCATCAGCATCGCCCACCCGGAATTCCGGGATGAGCTCTTCTTCCAGGCCAAGAAAATGGGCCTGCTGGGCGCCGAGCGCACCCTGCACGAATCCATCCACGGGATCTACCCGATTCACCTGGAGGAGGTGATCCGGATCGACGACGAGCCGGTCACGGTGCGGCCGGCCAAACCGGTGGACGAGCGCCGCATCCAGGAACATTTTTACAGCCTGGACAAGGACGACATCGTCGCCCGTTTTTTTCAAGAGAAGAGTCGTTTCACCCAGGAGGAGGCGGAGGGGGTCTCCCAGATCGACTACGTGAACGACCTGACCATGGTGGCGGTCGTCGGCGAGTTCGGGTTCGGCCGGGTGGTGGGGGTCGGCGAGTACCTGGTCGACACCGCCACGCATCAGGCCGAGATCGCCTTCTCGGTCAACGCAGCTTACCAGAAGAAGGGGCTGGGCAAGATTCTGCTGCGCAAGCTCGCCGCAGCCGCCCGGGAGCACGGCATTTCAGGCTTTTTCGCCTATACCGCATCCCAGAACCAGGGCATGATCCGGCTGTTCAACGGTCTGCCCGGCAAGGTCACAACACAATTCGACGGAGACATGGTGACGCTCACGTGCTATTTCGGTGAACCACTTGAATAGTAACGAGCAACGAGCAACGAGTAACGAGTAACGAGCAACGGGCAACGAGTCATGGGTAACAAGTGATGAGAAAAAACTGGCTGTGGCCCAGAGATTTGGCGCTGGCGGCAAGGTGTGCGGTGTACCCATGACAGGGATGATCAAAACAGGCAAAGCGGCGCACTCTGCGGTATTGCCGACGGTTTGGAAGGTTGAGTTTTTTACTCGTTGCTCGTTGCTCGTTGCTCGTTACTTCTTCGAAGGAATATGAGCCAAATGCCCAACTGTAAACTGACATTTCTGCCGCACAATATCTCAATCGAGGTCTCCCCTGGCACCTCTATTATCCAGGCGGCCCTGGACGCCGGTGTGCACATCAACGCCTCCTGCGGGGGTGAAGGGGTCTGCGGCAAGTGCCGCGTGCGGATCGAGGCGGGCGGTGTCGAGGGCGGCGTTTCGGAGAAGCTGAGCGCAGAGGATGTCCGCAGCGGCTATCGGCTGGCGTGCCAGTCGGTCGTGACGGGCGACGTGGCCGTGCGCATCCCGGTGGAGTCGGCCATCGACGGCAGCGTGCTGAACCTGCCGGCCTCCCAGCGCCGGACCGCCCGCATTCGGGAGTTCGACCTCGAGGAGCTCAAAGAGGAGGGACTTTTCCTGGCGCCGGTCGAGAAAAAGTGCCTGCAACTGCCGCCGCCGTCGACCCAGGACAACCTGCCGGACGTAAGCCGGCTGATCGGCCAACTCCGGCGCCAGCACGACGAGCACCGGTTGGAAGTGGACTTGTCCGTCATCCGCAAGATCCCGGAGGTGATGCGGGAGGCCGACTTCAAGGTGACCGCAACCCTGGTGCGGCCGGTCAGGGAGGTGGGCCAGACCCGTATCATCAACGTCCAGGCCGGCGACACCTCCGGACGCAGCTGTGCCATCGCCATGGACATCGGCACCACCACGATCTACGGCCAGCTGATCGACCTCATCACCGGCGCAGTGCTGGCCGAACAGGCGGAATTCAACGGGCAGATCAGCTTTGGCGATGACGTGATCACGCGCATCGTCTACGCGGAAAAGCCGGGCGGGTTGGACCGCATCCAGGAGGTGGTGATCGCGACCGTCAACCAGATCCTGGGCAAGATCATCCAGCGCGCGGGGGTCGACCCGCAGAATATCTCCACGATCACCCTGGCCGGCAACACCACCATGACCCAGCTCCTGCTCAAGATCAATCCGCGCCACATTCGGCGTGCTCCCTATGTGCCGGCCTCCTCGCTCTACCCGCCCCTAAAGGCGCGGGACCTGGGAATGAACCTCGAGGACCACGTCACGGCGCTGGTCTATCCGGTCGTGTCCAGCTACGTCGGCGGCGATATTGTGGCCGGGGTGATGGGCTCCGGGATCTATCGCTCCGAGGAACTCACCCTGTTCATGGACGTCGGCACCAACGCCGAAATCGTCATCGGCAATAAGGACTGGCTGGCCTGTGCGGCCTGCTCGGCCGGCCCGGCCTTCGAGGGCGGGGGGCTGCAGTTCGGCATGCGCGCTGCCCGGGGGGCGATCGAGGATTTTTCGCTGAACCCGGAGACCCTCGAGCCCATGATCGCCACCATCGGCCGAGTGCGTCCCAAGGGTATCTGCGGCTCCGGGCTGATCAACATGGTGGCTGCCATGTTCGAGGCGGGGGTCATCGACAGCTTGGGCAAGTTCGACCCGGGTCTGAAGAACCCGCGCCTGCGACAGACCGGCGGCGTCAACGAGTTCGTGCTCGCCTGGAAGGAGGAGACCCAGATCGACCGTGACATCACCCTGTCCGAAATCGACATCGAAAACCTCATCCGCGCCAAGGGGGCCATTTACAGCGGCTGCATGACGCTTCTGAACGAGGTCGGCATGGGCATCCAGGACATCGAGCGCATCGTCCTGGCCGGCGGCTTCGGCAGCTTCGTGGATCTGGACAAGGCCATGATCATCGGCCTGCTGCCCGAGATGGACGCGGACAAGGTCGTCTACCTCGGCAACGGCTCGCTATTAGGGGCCCGGATGAGCTCACTCACCAACCGCATCCGCCGCGACGTGACGGATGTGATCCGCAAGATGACCAACTTCGAGCTGTCCGACACCGCTTCCTACATGGACAACTACATCGCCGCCCTGTTTCTGCCTCACACCGACCTGAACCAGTTCCCCAGACTGAAGGCGCGCCTGGAGGCCCGCAAACCCTTTAAAAAATAGCGGCTCGTTCCGGCAGGGTCTTCAAGTAATTTCCGCTTTGTGCATGTCCTCTCTTGACAAAGCCTGCGACGCCCGATAAAGGAAACCTATTTCTCTCTTAAGCCGGACATTTGTTGCCGCTCACCTTCAGCTCATCCGTTCGGGCATGGTGCGGGGGCTTCTTCCGCCCGGCGGGGTACCCGGTGACTGTCCTGTGATGGTTCCGCTCAGACCTTTCATCCATGAAAGTGGACTCGGCACGAGCACACCTCCAACGAAAAAAGGAGGGGGGATGGAAACTGGCTTCTTTTACGAGTCGTTCGCGCATGCGAGGGGGAACATATCCTTACGTCTCTTAGGTTCGCTTACCTCAACTATCTAACCGGCTAAAGACACAAGGAGGGGAAATTGGGCTTCCAATTCTTCAAAGAATCCTACACCGGCAAGATCAGGGAAATAACGTTAGGCAAGGGGAAGAAGGCGGTGACCGTCGGCGGGGAGACCTGCTATCCGTTCTACCAGTTCGAAGGCGCCATGCCGAACCCGCCCAGGATCGCCATGGAAGTATGGGACATGCTCCCGGAGGAATGGCCCGCCGCAGCCCTTGCGCCGTTCAAGGCCGTCGCCTCCGATGCCGCAGCGTGGGCCAAGAAATGCGTCCAGGAGTACGGGGCCGAAATAATCGTCCTGCAGCTGAAGAGCATCGACCCGAACGGGAAGAACGCCTCCGCGGCCGAGGCCGTGGCGACCGTGAAGAAGGTGCGGGCGGCGGTGGACGTGCCGCTGGTGATCTGGGGCTCGGCCAACACCGAAAAGGACGAGGTCGTGCTCAAGAAGATCGCCGAAGAATGCCAGGGCGACAACCTGATCCTGGGCCCGGTGGAGGACAAGAATCACAAGGCCATCGGGGCGGCCGCCATGGGGTTCGGCCACTGCGTCATCGCCTCCTCCCCGATCGACGTGAACCTGGCCAAGCAGGTCAACATCCTGCTCGAAAACCTGGGGGTGCCGACCGACCGCATGCTGATCGATCCGACCACGGGCGGCCTGGGCTACGGCATGGAGTATTCCTATTCCGTCATGGAGCGCATCCGCATGGCCGCCTTGGCCCAGGGCGATGAAAAATTACAGCTGCCCTTGATCAACAACCTCGGCAACGAAGTCTGGAAGTGCAAGGAGGCCAAGCAGGAGGCCGCGGAGGTGCCGGCGCTGGGCGACCCCGAACGCCGGGCCATCCTGATGGAAGCCGTAGGTGCCGTGAGCTACCTGATGAGCGGCTCCAATATCCTCATCATGCGCCACCCCGAGGCGATCCGCCTGGCCCGCAGCTACATCGACCTGATCTGCAAGGGCGGTGCTGCAGCAGCGGTTGCTTCCATCGCCAAGCAGTTGCCGGCAGCACAGATCGACCTGCTCAAGGTCTCCCCGGCGCCGAACCTCGCCATCGCCGAGGAGAAGGAAAAGAAACCGGCCGCGGCCCCGCCGCCGAAAGCCGCGGCCGCACCCAAGGCCGAGGCCAAGCCGGCCGCCGTTCCACCCAAGGCCGAGGCGAAACCGGCAGCCGCCCCAGCCCAGGCCGAGGCCAAGCCGGCGCCGACCGCACCCGCGGCCGACACCGCCGCGCTGAAGGCGAAGGCCGACGCAGAGGCAGCGTCCAAAGCCAAGGCGGAAGCGGACGCCCGGGCCAAGGCCGAAGCGGACGCCAAAGTCAAGGCCGACGCCGAAGCCAAGGCCAAAGCCGAGGCGGAATCCAAAGCCAAGGCGGAAGCCGACGCCCAACGTGTCGCCGACGAGAAGGCCAAGCTGGAGGCTGCACTCGACAAGATCCGACAGCAGCGGGCCAAAGAACGCGAAGAGCTTGCCGCCCGGCGCGCCGCCGCACCCGAGGCCCCGGCGGCAGCCGAGCCCCTGATGGCCGAACGGCTGGTGAAAAGCCTCGACTGGATTCACCGCCGCAACAAATGAGAGTTCGGCGCAGTGCCGATGACCTGGGCCGAACGCCGAGCGCGAGGCCTTAAAGAGATATAAATACAAAAGTCCTCAACGAAGGAGGAGCACCGTATGTCTAGAACTCGTTGCATTTGCCGCGATCCAAGGAGCCTACAACATCGTTTCGCAGGTCGAAGGCGAGTACAAGAAGGCGCTGGATACCTTCAACGCCGACACCCCGGTCGGGTTTCCCAACACCGCCTACTACCTGCCGGTCATCTACTCCCTGCTCGGCCTTAAAATCGAAAAACTGGAAGACATGCAGAAGCCGCTGGAGGTGATCCGCAAGCTGCTTCCGCCGCACGTCAAGGGCATGAACCATCTGCCTTATCTCGGACCGCTGTTGGATGCCGGCATGGCCGCCCTTTTCAGCTTCGAGATCCGTGAGGCGCTGCGCTACCTGAACGAGCCGGACTTCTACCTGCACTCCGAGGAGATCGACGAGGAGGCCGGCAAGATCTGGCTCGGCGCCGCCGACGACACCGTCTTCCGCAAACGCGGGGTCGAATTCGTGGACGGCTCCGCCCCCGGGTTCGCCGCCATCGTCGGAGCTGCCCCGGATCCCGAAACCGCCAAGATGATCGTCGAGGAATACCAGAAGCGCAGCCTTTACATCTTCCTTGCCGCCGAGCACAACAATACCACCGTGGCCCAGCAGCTGCTGCAGGCCGGGGTGCAGATCGGCTGGAACACCCGCATCGTGCCCTTCGGGCCCTTTATCTCATCGGCCATCTTCGCCCTGGGGTTCGCCAACCGCGCGGCCATGGCCTTCGGCGGGATTCAGCCCGGCGACTACAAGCGCATGCTGCTCTACAACAAGAACCGCATCTTCGCCTTCGTGAATGCCCTGGGGGAGGTCGGCACCGACTGGGGCGCGGCCGCGGCCGGCTGCGTCAACTGGGGCTTCCCCACCATCGCCGATACGGACATCCCCGAGGTGCTGCCCACGGGTATCTGCACCTACGAGCACGTGGTGGCCAACGTGGCCCACGCCGACATGGTGCAGAAGTCGGTGGAAGTGCGCGGGTTGAAAGTGCAAGTGGCGACGATCGACATCCCGCTGTCCTTCGGCCCGGCGTATGAAGGCGAGCGCGTGCGCGGCGCGGATCTTTACTGCCAGATGGGCGGCGGCAAGACCCAGTGCACCGAGCTCGTCAAGATGGCCGAGATGAACGAGATCGAGGACGGCAAGGTCGTGATCGTCGGGCCCGACGTGAACGAGATCAAGGAGGGCGGCTCCGCTCCCCTGGGGATCTTTGTCCAGGTCGCCGGCCGCGAGTTCCAGACCGACTTCGAGCCGATCATCGAACGCCAGATCCACCACCTGGTCAACTACATCCAGGGCGTCATGCACATCGGCCAGCGCGATATCTCCTGGATTCGTCTGAGCAAGGCCGCCGTCGAGAAGGGCTTTTCGCTCAAGCACATCGGGGTGGTGCTGCACGCCAAGTTCCACCAGGACTTCCAGAAGATCGTCGACAAGGTGCAGGTGACCCTCTACACCAAGAAGGAGGACGTGGATGCACTCACCAAGCGGGCCCGCGCCGAATACAAGACGCGCGACGAGCGGGTGGAGAAAATGACGGACGAGTCCGTCGAGACCTACTACTCCTGCACGCTGTGCCAGTCCTTTGCGCCCAACCACGTCTGCACCGTCAGCCCCGAGCGTACGGGCCTGTGCGGCGCTTACAACTGGATGGACTGCAAGGCCTCTTTCGAGATCAACCCGACCGGCCCCAACCAGCCGATCCTGAAGGGTGAATGCCTCGATCCCAAGCTCGGCCAGTGGAAGGGCGTCAACGAGTTTGTTTACAAGGCCTCCCGCGGTGCCGTCACCCACTACAACTTTTACTCCATGGTGCACAGCCCCATGACCACCTGCGGCTGCTGCGAGTGCATCGCGGCCATGCTGCCCGCCTGCAACGGGGTCATGACCGTCAACCGCGACTACAGCGGGGAGACCCCCTGCGGCATGAAGTTCACGACCCTGGCGGGCGTGATGGGCGGCGGCGCCTCCTCGCCGGGATTCGTGGGTCACTCCAAGTACAACATCACCCAGGGCAAGTTCCTCGTCGGCGACGGCGGGATCAAGCGCATGGTGTGGATGCCGAAGATCCTCAAGGAAGAGCTGCGCGAACGGCTGATCAAGCGCGGCACGGACGTCGGCATGCCCGACTTGATCGATCGCATCGCCGATGAGACCGTCGGAACGACCGAGGAAGAAATTCTGGCCTTCCTGAAAGAGAAGAACCACCCGGCGCTGTCGATGGAACCGCTCATCACCGGATGATGACCGGGACCGGCTTGCAGGCGGCGCGCTCGCCCCGCGGCGGGGCGCCGCCACAACTGATATCGAAACACCCACAAAGGAGACTGAAATGGCATTGACGGGTATACAGATATTCAAGCTCCTTCCGAAAACGAACTGCAAGGAATGCGGGGTCCCGACCTGTCTGGCGTTCGCCATGAACCTGGCCTCCGGGAAGGCCGAGCTCGCGAGCTGCCCTTATGTTTCGGAGGAAGCGCGGGCGGCCCTCTCCGAGGCCTCGGCGCCCCCGATCCGGCCGGTTGCCATCGGCAAGGGCGTGCGGGCGGCCGTTACGGGCGGGGAGACCGTCCAGTACCGGCATGAGAAGACCTTCTTCAACCCGACCCTTCTCGCGGCGCTGGTCCGATCGGACCTCCCCGAGGCGGAGCTTGCGACCAAGCTCAAAACCTGGAATGCTTTCCAGTATGAGCGCGTGGGGCTGAACCTGCGGCCCGAGCTGGTGGTCGTGAAGGACGTGAACGGGAAGGCGGAAGCCTTCGCCAAGACCGCCAAGACCGTCGCCGAGACCTCCGAGTTCAACGTCATCCTGATGACGGAAAAGGCTGATGTGATGAAGGCCGGGGTAGCGGCCTGCAAGTTCAAGCGCCCGCTCATGTACGCGGCCACGGAAGCCAACTTGGCCGAGTTCGGCGCGCTGGCCAAGGAAAACGGGCTGCCGCTCGCCGTCAAGGCGGCCTCCGTGGAAAAGCTCATCCCGCTGACGCAGAAGCTGACCGAGATGGGCCTGAAGGACCTCGTGATCGACCCCGGCTCCCGGGAGCTCAAACAGGCCCACCAGGACCAGGTCGCTATCCGCCGCGCCGCACTCAAGGACAGCAACCGTGCCCTGGGGTTTCCCACCATCGTCTTTCCCTGTGAAATGGCCGGCAACCTGGATGTCGAAACCATTCTGGCCGCCACCTTCGTTGCCAAGTACGGCGGCATCGTCGTGCTTTCGGACTTTGCGGGCGAGAGCCTGTTTCCGCTGCTGCTGGAGCGCCTCAACATCTTCACCGATCCGCAGCGGCCGATGACGGTGACCGAAGGCATCTACGAGATCAACAACCCGAACGAGACCTCGCCGGTCATGGTCACCACCAACTTCGCCCTGACCTACTTCATCGTCTCCGGCGAGATCGAGGCCAGCCGGGTGCCCTCCTACCTGCTGATCAAGAACTCGGAGGGCCTGTCGGTCATGACCGCCTGGGCGGCCGGCAAATTCGCCGGCGACGAGGTCGGCATGTTCGTCAAAAAGTCCGGCATCGCCGAGAAAGTCAAAGGCCAGGAAGTCATCATCCCCGGCTACGCCGCGGCCATTGCCGGCGACATGGAGGAGGAGCTGCCCGGCTGGAAGATTACGGTCGGACCCCGGGAAGCGGCGCACCTGCCGGCGTTTCTCAAGTCAAGATGATGGGCGTCTCCGCGGGGGCCTGCGCGACGCATACCCCCGCGGCCGGACGTCTTCGGATAATTTCGCTGAGAGAAGAGGGAGGCTGCCATGCTGTTGATTGGGGAAAGCTTGAACGTCATTTCAAAGAAGATCGGCGCGGCTTATAAGGCGCGGGACCCCAAACCGATCCAGGAGGAGGCCCTGTTCCAGCGCGAGAAGGGCATGGACTACATCGATATCAACCTCGGCCCGGCCAAGAAGGAAGGCCACGAGCTGATGCCCTGGGTGGTGAAAACCGTGCAGGAAGTGGTGCCGGATCTCCCGCTCGCCCTGGACACCTCCAACGTCGACGCCATCGCGGCCGCGCTCAAAGTCTACAAACCCACGGCCCAGCCGCCGCTCGTCAACTCCATCATGGTCCGGCCGGAGCGCTATGAAAAAATGGTCCCCATCGCCAAGGACCACAATGCGGATTTCATCGCCCTGATGTGGGGGCCGGAAGGCCTGCCGCGGGACGAAAACGAGCGCGCCGCCCTGTGCGTCGAGTTGGTCTACTTCGCCAACGAGGCCGGGATTCCCAACGAAAAGATCTGGGTCGACGGCATCGTGACCCCGGTGAACATCCAGCAGCCGCAGCTGATCAGCCTGATGAACTTCCAGGCCATGATCTCGGAAATCGCCCCGGGCGCCAAGAGCACCTGCGGCCTCTCGAACGTCTCCAACGGCCCTCCCGGCCACCTGCGCCCGATCCTGAACCAAACCTACATGGTGATGCTGCAGAAGCACGGGATGTACTCGGTCATCGCCGATCCGCTGGACACCCAGTTGGCCGCAATCGCCAAGGGCAAGCGCCAGGACATCGTCGATCTCATCTACGGGGTGATGGACGGAAACCAGCCGAACCTGGCCAGCCTGTCCAAGGAAATGCAGGACTACGTCAAAACAGTCAACGTCATCCTCGGCAACACCCTGTATTCGGATTCCTGGCTGGACATTTAGCTTGTGCACTCAGTGAAATTGGGAAGCCCTCCTCTGTTTTTTTTTAAGGGGGAGGGCTTTCGCTTTGACTGGGACTTAAATTGAGCTATTCTGTCGATTCCCATCGAGGCCCGCTGGGGTCTGCCGTGCGCAGGGGCCGCCGCAATTGTTTCCCCGGCCGTCGCAACGGCAGCAGGGCCGCTCGGATACTCCCTGAAAGCCCCGAAAGACATCGCCCCACGACAGAGACTGCTGCTGCTGCCTGTGAGGGGGTTGTCGAAACCCCCCTGGCAGGTTGTGAGCATTTCGAGAGGCCTGCAATCCCGCCATGGCGGGACCATCGGGCGTCAGACGAGGTTATGAAACCTCGTCTAAGGTGAGCCATGCCCCGCATCGACGATTATCTCAACGCCCTCAAGCTGGCCCGGGAGGCTCTCGCGGCCGAGCCCTTCGAGATCATCCTGGCCCGCTCGGGCTTCGACGCCGCGGACGATAGCACGCTGTGCGTGCCGTTTCTCAACCGGGTCTACCGGGTGAGCGGCAACGGCTTTGCGTTTGTCGACGCGGCCGCGGCTGACCGGGCCGTCCCGCTCCAGGAGCAGATCCTCATCCTGCACTACTTGATGGCGCCGTCTGCCGCGGCGGTCGCCGGCGACTGGGTGGCCTACCGCGAGATCTCCGGGGCCGCTTTCTATTTCGGCGCCTTCGTCAAACGCGCCATCGACCCCTTGAAAAAGACCTTCGGGATGAATGTCGCCGGGTTCGTGGCGGCGGCCGGGCGGTTGATGGGCCGGCCGGTCGCGCCGGGAGACGCGGGCTTTGAATTCCCGGTATTCCCCAAGGTGCCGCTGCGGCTCATCCTCTACGCCGGGGACGAGGAATTCCCCCCCGAGGCGAATATCCTGTTCGACCGCAGCATCGGCGGGATGCTTTCCCCCGAGGACATCGCCTGGCTGGCGGGGATGGTGGTCTATCGGCTGATCGGCCTCTCATCATAGAAGGCTGGGAAGCTAGAAGGCTGGGAAGCTTGAAGCAAAACCTTTTCTGCCTTTTTTTAGCCTCCTGGCGTTCCAGCCTCCAAGCCTCCAGCCAATGGTCGCCTTGGCTGACGGCGGCGTATCCTCCGGCCACGTTCCCCCGCCGGCCGGCTTGCAAATGCCGGCCGCCTTTGTTACGTTAGAAGTGAATGTTCAATCCTGAGGCACGCCCCGCTGCGGCTTGCCGCCGCTCTCACGCACGGATTCCCGGAACGATCCAAATTCGCGCGCGGTGAGATCATGGACACGCCGACCCAATTGAAATCGAAGGCGCTCGAAGTCAATCTGGCGGACTACCACGTCGATGTGCACATCGACCCGAAGTACAGCCCCTTGCAGGAGGTCATGCACCGATACTTCGGGTTGATGGAAGGGGTGAACACGTTTCTGCGGGAGCTCTCTCACCCTTTCATGAACTGGCGCTTCATCGTCGCCGAGGCGCGCCGGTATTCGTTGGATTATTTTCACCTGTTCCGCGGCCACCCCAAAGGGCCGGAGGCCGCCGGGCTCATGGCCGGCATTCTCGTCAATGCCGCGCTGTCCGTCAAGGAGGTCGAAACCCAGTCCGAAGCCCTTGACGACCTGCTGCTCTACCTGCAGAAAATCCTCAAGGATGCGGGCGCCGAGGTCGAGCGGTTCCGGCCCGTCGTCACCGATGCCTTCGAACGGATTCGACACCTGCCCGAAGATATTTTCGCGTTGGTCGTGCGCAGCTACACCCCCATCCAACGGGTGGCGGCCGCCAGCCTGAACCGGATGCCGCCGGACGGTGAGGCGAGTGAGTCTCTCAACCGGCTGCTGGTGAAATGTCTGGAGCACACCTATGCCTACTGGCTCGCGGAAGACGACCCGAGGGCGCGATTCGAACGGGAATCCGCGGAATTCGGCCTGACCGAAGCCTGCGAGGAATTGTTCAATGAGGTGTCCCACCGGCAGATCGGTGCGTGGCAGCGAGTGCTCGGCCGGCTGCGGGACACCGGCCCGATGGCATCACCGGAAACCACCTCAAAACTCCTCGAGCTGCCCGACTTCAATCATTTCGTCGAGACCTACCGGAGCATTTCCCAAGGGCTGCTGCAACAGGGCCCCCGCGACGGCCGGAGCCATCACCTCAAGCTCATTTTCCTCTTCCAGATCATGAACGTATCCGGGCTCGCCTCGCTCCGCGAAGAGACGCTGCGCGAGATCAACCGGACTCTGACCTGGATCATCGTCAACGAAAACTACCGCAACATCGAGCACCTCATCTGCAAGACGTTCGCCATTCTCAAGGAGCGCTCCCAGGACTTCGCGGCGACGGCTCTCAACTGCATCCTCAACACCGGCATGGGGGTCTACAAGACCCATGATGTCGACCTGGTGAATTTTTTCATCGACGCCTTGATCGACTTCGGATTCCAGGCACCGATGCTGCGGGGCGTCGACGACCAGTGGCAGATTCGGGCCAACAGCGCCCACCTGCTTAATATCCGGACCTGGCTGGCGCTGATCAAACTGAACCCGAAGCAGTCAACCCGCCTGCTGTCGGCGCTCATCGTGCACCTTTCGCTGAGCGGGGTATTCCTGCGGGACATCGACCTCTTCCCGCGCGATATCACGCAGCTGCTGAACAGCCGGATCGGCCCCGTCTATAACCTGGTTAAACAGCTCGCCCGGCTGCTGCCGGTTTTTTTCAACGACATCGGCGCCGAGGGCCGGCTGCGTGAGATCTCCACCCGCATCGACGAGTTGTGCCAGCGGCGCGATCGGCTCGTGCATTTTTTGCGCAAGCAGGGTCACGTCGAGAGCAGCAATCAGATCGTCCCGTTCATGGAGGCGGTCTTCCAGTTCTGGAAGACCCGCGAAAAAAGCCTCCTGGAGGGGCATGTCCCGCCGGCGATTTATGAACAAATCGACTCCCGCGGCCCTTATGTCGACGGGCTGCACCGGGTGATGAACCGGCTGGTGAAGAAAGGCCTGCGTATCCCGGACGATCTGCTGATCCTTGCGGCCGGCGAGATCCGGGCGCGATTGGGGTATGTCCCCGGTGTCACGGAGGTCGACCTCGAACGCTTCGAGCTATCGGTCGAGCTGTACAAGCTGCTCAGCCAGAAATACCGGTTTCACCTGGTGGAGCTGCAGACCTACCTGACTCAGCTCAGGCCCGAGGCGCTGCCGGAGCTCACCCGCCTGGAGAAGGCTCTGGCCGAGCCCGTGCCGGCCCAGCGGCTGGCGCTCCTCCTGGACTATCTGGAAACGCTCAAAGGCATCATCGTCTCCGACGTCGCCCACGAGGTCCGGGAGGACATCTACCAGAAACGCCACATCACCATCGACATCCCCTCGATGTACGGCAGCTATCACGAAATGAAGTTCGACTGCCTCGGGCTCACCCTGCGTCTGGAGACGGTCGTCAACGTGATCTTCGAAAGCCTCATCCGCGAGATCGACCTCAGCCTGATCACCAAGGCCACCTTGTATCAGGTTCTCGATCTGCTGCGATGGTTCGACAAGGCCCTGCGGCTGGACGGTATCGCTTCGGCGGAATTCGAACGGCAGCTGGCGTTCCTGGGCGATTCCCTGCCGATCCGAGGGTTCACGCTCACCCAGTATCTGGACATCTTCAAGGGCTTCAGCCAGGCCGTGCACAACATCATCACCGACCATTTCCACAACCTGCACGGCGCGAACCTGAACCTGATCCTGCCGCGGCTGCCGGCGGAGCGCATCCTGCCGAAGTTCCTCCCGCCGGAGCCGGTCGAGGACGCAGAGAGGCTCCAGCACCGGGTCGCGGAGGTTTTTTTCCGCGACCAGATTGCCGCCTCCCTGGGGCTTCAGCAGCTCGATTTTTTCCTGGGCCGGATCCTGAACACGCTCTTCCAGCAATCCTACAAGCTGCCCAAGGACAAACTGCGCCAGTTGCTGCTCTACGACCCGCACCAGGCCATCGTCCCCATCGAACCCCCTCACCGCCAGCTGCCGGGGGTAATTCAGCTCGGCACCAAGGGGTTCAACCTGGTCAAACTGAGCAGCCTGGGCTTCCGGGTGCCCGCCGGCTTCATCATCACCACCGAGGTGTTCCGCTGCCGGGAGGTGATCGAGAGCTACCCGCCGGCGCAGCGCAACTTTGTCGAGCAGATCCAGCACCACGTCGCGCTGCTGGAGCGGACGACCGGACGGAAGCTGGGCGACCCGGCCAACCCCTTGCTGCTGTCGGTGCGCAGCGGCTCCTCCATCTCCCAGCCCGGCATGATGGACACGCTCCTCAACGTCGGCAACAACCAGGACGTCACGGCCGGGATCGCCGCCGGCACCGGCAACGCCTGGTTTGCCTGGGACAACTACCGGCGTTTTCTCCAAAGCTACGGGATGCTGCACGGGCTTGAGCGGGATGCCTTCGACGCCGTCATCGCGGAGCACAAACAGGTGCTGGGGATACCGTTGAAGCGGCTGTTCAGCGGGGAGCAGATGCAGCGGGTGGCCCTCGACTACCAGCGCCTGATCCAGGACGCGGGCATTGCCATGATCGAGGACCCGCACGACCAGCTGACCTTGGCCATCCGCACGGTGCTCGCCTCCTGGGAATCCTCCAAGGCCTGTGCCTACCGCCGCATCATGGGGATCTCCGACGACTGGGGCACTGCCGTCGCCGTCCAGGCAATGGTCTACGGGAACCTCTCGCACGCGTCGGGGACGGGAGTGATCTTCACCCACAACCCGCGCTGGTCCGGGGATGTGCTCAAGCTGTGGGGCGACTTCACCACGGCCAACCAGGGCGAGGACGTGGTCTCCGGGCTGATCCGGACCATGCCCGTCTCGGTGTTCCAGCAGGAAATCGAGAAGCGCGACACGGACCTCACCTTGGAGACCGGCTTCCCCGAGATTTATCAGGAGCTGAAACGCTGGGCCCATGTGCTCATCGAAGAGCACGGCTGGAGTCCCCAGGAAATCGAATTCACCTTCGAAAGCCCCTCGGCCGCCGACCTCTACATGCTGCAGACGCGGGACATGGCGATTCGTGAAAGCCGGAAGGTGCGGGCGTTCGATTTCGAGGGGGATTCCGGCGAGCGGCTGCTGGGGCACGGCATCGGGGTGAGCGGTGGCGCCATGAGCGGCCGGCTCGTGTTCAGCCTCGAGGAGATCGACGCCTGGCGGACCCGGGAGCCCCGGAGCCACCTCATCCTGGCGCGGGCCGACACGGTGCCGGACGACATCCGGGAGATCAACGCCGCCGACGGGCTCCTGACCGAGCGGGGCGGCTTGACCTCCCATGCGGCGGTCGTGGCCCACCGGTTGGGCAAGACCTGTGTCGTCGGCTGCGGGGGCCTGGTCTGCCAGGAGAAAGAAAAGCGTTGTGTGTTCAACACGCTCGTCCTGACATCCGGCGACCACATCAGCATTGACGGACAGGAGGGCTCGGTCTACCGGGGCATGATTCGAGTGGCGGAAGCCTGACCACCCCACCGGGCGCCCGGCGGCAACCCCGCTTAAAACGAGGCGTATCATGGCGGCATCATCGCGTTCAGCAATCACACTGAGGATCAACGGTTTCGGTCGGAGCGGGAAGCTGACGCTTTGGTACAATTTGGCGAATTTGTCGTGATAGTTCAGGAGGGGACCATGGAACTAATCACCGTTCTGCAATCCCATCTAAGGGAATTTGGTTTTCAGTACGTCAATATTGTCCTGATAGTCTGGTTTCTCGCTAAAGCAGAGATTGATATAAAAATAGTCTATCGCGGACATGGCAAGTAAGCAGACCCCCTTGGTAATGGGAGATGGTATTATGGATGCTTCAAAGTCTTCGATTAAATTGGGGATCAACGGCCTCGGCCGCATCGGCAAGCTCTCCCTCTGGCATCACGTGGCGCGAAAATCCTTCGGGGAGATCGTGGTCAACCTCGGCCGCCAGGCAGGCACTTGCCTGTCGGACATCGCCCATTATATCGAGCGCGATTCCACTTACGGGTGGCTGCAGGGCTATCTCTACGGCCATCAGGCGCGTTCCGTCGTCAGCGACATCGACGAGGATAAAGGTCGGATGCGGATCGACGGCGTGCCGGTCCGGTTTCTGCGCGAGAAGCGCAACCCGGCCGAAATCGGCTGGGCCGAGCACGGCGTGCGGCTCGTCGTGGACACGAGCGGTCAGTTTCTGGACCCCATTGCCGGTCCGGATGCCCCCAAAGGATCAGCGCGCGGGCACCTGGCGGCCGGCGCCGAGAAGGTGGTGGTCTCGGCCCCCTTCAAAGTCAAGGACAAGGCAGCCCCCATGCCGACGGACATCATTACGACCGTCATGGGAGTCAACGGCAACGACTACGACCCGCGCCGGCACCGGATCGTATCCGGCGCTTCCTGCACCACCACCTGCCTGGCCCACATGATGCGGCCGCTCATCGACGCCTTCGGGGCCAAGCGCATCCTGTCGGCGTCCATGGCCACCGTGCATGCCGCCACGAGTACACAGCAGGTGCTCGACCGGCTGCCGGAGGCCGGCAAGACCGACCTGCGCAAGAGCCGCAGCATCATGAACAACATCATCCTCACCTCTACCGGCGCGGCCAATGCGCTGCGCCTGGTCATCCCGGAAATGAAGGACATCCCCTTCATCGCGGAGTCGGTGCGGATCCCCACCAGCACCGGCTCGCTCATCATCCTGGTGGTCAACCTGCAGGAGGAGCCCGCCGGTCCGCGCATCGACCGGGAGCAGATCAACCGGGTCTACCGCCAGGCCGCGGCCGACAGCCCGGAAGGCTACCTGATCTACACCGAGGAGCAGAACGTGTCGGCGGACATCATCGGCATGCCCCGCGCGGCCGCCATCATCGAAGGCCACGAAACCCACACCCGAACGGCGGAGGCCTGCGTCGATCTGACGAAAGTGCCGGGACTGGACGCAGGCCTGCTCGCATCGATGAAGACCCACGTGATCCGCCTCCCCGTGACCCAGGCGGTGATCTATGGGTGGTACGACAACGAAAACGGCAGCTATGTCCACATGCTGGGGGACCGAACGGTGTCGATCGCGGAAATGCTTTAGAAGTGGTATCATAACCCCGTCTGACACCTGATAGTCCCGCCATGGCGGGATTGCAGGCCTCTCGAAATGCTCTCACATACTATTGTGTATGCTGCGCTTTCGAATCGGTCTGCGCCTTGCCCTCAGGTGTGATCCGAGGTTCTGAAACCACTTCTATCAAAAAGCCGTGCACGACCGTGCACGGCTTTTTATATCTGGGTTGAACGATACGCATTTTGGTTTTTGCGGAAAGGCCCGCTGGGGGCTGCCGTGCGCAGGGGCCGCCGCAAAAAACATTCGGCTTCGCCAACGCCCCCGGGGTTCGATAAGCCTCTCACAGGCAGCGGCAGTAGTCTCCATCGCGGGGCGCTGTGTTCCGGGGCTTTCTTAGGACTATCTGAGCGGGCCTGTTGCCGTTGCGACGTCCGGGGAAAAATTTGCGGCGGCCCCTGCGCACGGCAACCCCCAGCGGGCCTCGGCGTGAATCGGCAGAATCGCTTAATTTAAATTATATAATAAAAGCAACTGAAAAATAAATCATCCCCGTCGCAAGCGGCGGGGATGATTTATTCAGCCATCTCGCTTTGCAGGCTGATTTCCAACGCCACGAACTCCTCGGCCGAAAGCGTCTCCGCGCGGCGCGTCGGGTCGATGCCGGCCCGGGCGAGCGCTGCGGCGGCTGCGGCGGGGGCAAGGTTAAGACCCGATGCGGAGAGCGCGTTTTTCAGGGTCTTGCGGCGCTTGCCGAAGGCGGCTGTGATCAGGCGAAACAGGCGCGCTTCGTCGTGAAGCGGATACAGTCGGGGAGCCGTAAAGGAGATTTCGAGAACCTCCGCGTCCACGTTCGGCGGCGGGAAAAAATTCTGTGCGTTCACGGCGGCCAAGTGCCGCACCGAGGCGCAGTAGGTCAGCATGGCGGTGATCCGGCCGTAATCCCGGCCTCCGGGAGCGGCCGACAGCCGCTGCGCCAGCTCCTTCTGAAACATAAGGACCGCCCGGGAAACCTGCCGGCGCGACTCGATCAGCTTGATGACGATCTGAGAGGAAATATTGTAGGGCAGGTTGCCGAATACGGTCAGCGGCTGGCCGGCTCCGTGGGCCAGTTCCAGGAAGTCCAGCGCGAGCGCGTCCGTTTCGATGATCGTGACATTCCGAATGCCGGCGGCGAGCAATTCGGCCCGCAGCAGTGGAACGAGGTTTCGATCCCGCTCGATCGCGGTGACGGCGCGGGCGGCGCGTGCCAGCGGGAGGGTCAGGGCTCCCAGCCCCGCTCCGATTTCCAGGACCACCTCCTCCGCTGACACGCCGGCCCGTGCGACGATCATTTCCGCGATCGAAGGCTGCGACAGAAAGTTCTGCCCCAGTTGCCGGTGCGGGCGCAGTCGGTGGGCGGTCAGCAATGATCGGGGTGAGGTCATGATGTCTTTACTTAACAGGAATCCGGCCGCCGATCAATTCTTCTCGTCGCCTCCCTTCGGTATCGATAGCGGCTCAGGTTGAGCGGGTGCAAAGTGCAGGGTTTGGGAGAGAGAAATGGAAGTATAATACTGCATGTCGAGTATTGCTTGACTTTTCCTCTCTGATCATTTAGCGTTATGTCCAATTTACTTAAATTAACCGTCAGCGCTACTGGAGGAGTCACCGTATGGCTAGAAAAAAGGGAAAGTCGATTAGCTTTGATGCGATGGTCAAGTTCTTTTTACACACCTATGAAATTCCCACCACGCGGGACGTCGACAAACTGATGGCCCGTCTGGACCGCCTCGAAAGCCTTATTGCCGCCGTGCCGGCGGCTGTTCCGGCCGTCCGCAGCCGGGGTGTGCGCCGCGGCAAAGGGGTCCCGGCGGCCGAGGCCGTTCTGGAGACCATCAAGCGCTCCAAGCAGGGGCTGAAGTTTGCCGACATCCAGACGAAGACCGGTTTCGCCGACAAGAAGATCCGCAACATCATCTTCCGGCTGAACAAGCTTGGCAAGATCAAGCGGCACAGTCGGGGCGTCTACATCGCCATCGGCTGACGGCATTGCACTTCCGGTGGCGGGCGGTCCGCGCTTGCCGCCGGGTGTGACCCGGGTCCGAAATTGGCGGCCGGGACGCCGGGCGGCGGGAAGGCAGTTTTAACGCCTGCCCATTCTGCTCGCCTGACGCCCCCCGGCCTTCGAGCCGCGCGCGGCACCCGCTGCTCACGCACCGTTCTCCGGCCACCCGCTGCACTTACAGCTGCGACCGGAGGCCATCCGCATCCAAGGGGTCTTGCATGAATCCGTTCTCTGACGCCAGCAACCCCGGCCTGCAGGCCGGCGACGAGATCCACGGCTACCGGGTGCGGCGCGTCGAGCACCTGCCCGAAATCCATTCCGTCTGCTACGAACTGGACCACCCCGCCACGGGTGCGAAGCACCTGCATGTCAGCCGCCCCGACCCGGAGAATGCCTTCGGCGTCATCTTCCGCACGGTGCCCCATGACTCCACCGGGGTTGCCCACATCCTCGAACACACCGTGCTGTGCGGCTCGGAACGATTCCCGGTGCGAGACCCCTTCTTCTCCATGCTCAAGCGCAGCCTGAGCACGTTCATGAATGCCTTCACGGCCTCCGACTGGACGATGTATCCGTTCTCCACCCAGAACCGCAAGGACTTCTACAACCTGCTCGACGTGTATCTGGATGCCGCGTTTTTCCCGCGTCTGGAGGAACTCAGCTTCAAGCAGGAGGGCCACCGCCTGGAGATCGACGGGGACGACCCGGATGCGTCGCCGCTGGTGTACAAGGGGGTGGTCTACAATGAGATGAAAGGGGCGATGTCCGCGCCGGATCAAGTCATGGTGCGCTCAATGATGAAGGCGCTCTATCCGGACACCACCTATGCCAACAATTCCGGCGGCGACCCGGCCGAGATCCCCTCGCTGACCTACGCGCAGCTCAAGGAGTTCCACCGCCGCCACTACCACCCGAGCAACGCCTTTTTCTACACCTACGGCGACCTCCCCCTGAGCGGGCACCTGGAGATCATCGGGCGGAACGTCCTAAGCCGTTTTCAGGCCGTCGACCCGGCGACCGGGGTGCCGCCGCAGCCCCGCTGGGCCTCGCCCCGCACCGTAAGCTGCCCGTACCCGTTTGCCCGGGGAGAGGATGCGACCCAAAAGCACCAAGTCAGCCTCGCCTGGCTCGCAACGGACGTCCGCGACACCCGCGAGGTGCTGGCACTGTCGCTGCTCGAGCAGATCCTGTTGGGCAATGCCGCTTCCCCCCTGCGCAAGGCCTTGATCGACTCGGGCCTCGGGACGGCCCTCAGCGACGGCAGCGGCTACGACGCCGAAAACCGCGACACGCTGTTCGCCGCCGGCCTGAAGGACGTGACGCTGCCGTCGGCTGAGCGGGTTGAGGCCATCATCATCGATGTGCTCACGGGTCTGGCCGACCGCGGCGTCGACCCGGAACTGGTCGAGTCCGCCATCCACCAGCTCGAGTTCCACCGCCGGGAGATCACCAATACCCCCTATCCCTACGGGATCAAGCTGCTGCTGGGGTTGAGCGGAACGTGGATACACGATGGCGACCCCTTGCGGGTGCTGAAATTCGACGCCGACCTGGCCGAGATCCGCCGGCGGGTCGCGCAGGGAGGTTTCTTCGAGCGGCAGCTGCGGCGCTATCTGCTCGAAAACCCCCACCGGGTGCGGTTGACGCTCTCGCCCGATCCGGAGATGGCCGAGCGGGAGGAGGACCGGGTGCGGCAGCATCTGAAGCGCATGCGGCAGGGCCTGACGCCGGCTGAGGTGGCGGCGCTGAGACGGGACGCCGATGCGCTGCGCAGGCTGCAGGAGTCCGGGGAGAATGTGACCTGCCTGCCGACCCTGGAGCGGCAGGACATCCCGCCGGATGTGCCGGTCGTTGCCGCCCACGCGGCGGAAGCGGGCGGCCGGGTCGTGCATTACGAGCAGGCCACGTCCGGCATCGTCTACATCGCCGCGGCCGCCGGAAGCGGCAATCTGCCGCCGGAACTGAGCGGCCTGGCGCCCTTCTTTTGCCATGCCTTTTCCAGGATCGGTACGGCGCTTCGGGATTACAGCGAGATGGCGCGGCGCATCGACGCGGTCACGGGCGGGGTCGGGCTCGGCGTGCAACCGCGCACCGGCTTCGACGGGGCGGGCGAATGCATTCCCTTCGTTGCCTTGAACGCGAAAAGCCTGCGGCGCAACCTGGACCCGATGGCGGATATTCTGGCGGAGCTTCTGGGACGCTACGACTTTTCCGATCGGGGCCGCCTGAAGAACCTGTTGCTCGAATACCGCTCCGGCCTGGAGTCCGCGGTGGTCCACAACGGCCACCGGCTGGCCATGTCGCTGGCGGCGCGGCATTTTTCGGCGGCCAGTGCCCTGAGCGAAGCCTGGAGCGGGGTTCACCAGCTGCGGGCGGTAAAGCGCCTGACCGAGGACCTCTCCGAAGAGCGCCTGACCGATGTGGCGGCCCGTCTCGACGATATCGGCCGGCGCGTGTTCAGTCGCGCCAATTTCCGGATGGCCGTCATCGGGGAGACGGACGCCATATTCGCCGCCCGGTCGCGCGTCGCGGACCTCACGACGGCGCTCTCCGACGCTGCCGGCGCCGGCTTCTCGCACCCGCCGGCACCGGCGGTCGGGACCAAGGTCCGGGAGGGATGGAGCACGGCGACGGCGGTCAACTTCGTCGCCGCCGCCTTTCCAGCCGTGCGCCTGGAGCACACGGATTCGCCCGCCCTGGCGGTGATCGCCAAGATGCTGCGCTCGCTATACCTGCACCGCGAAATCCGCGAAAAGGGCGGAGCCTACGGGGGCTTTGCAGTGTACAATTCCGAGGACGGGGTCTTCAGCCTCGCCTCCTATCGCGACCCTCGCATCGCCGCAACACTCGACGTGTTTCAAGGGGCGGGCGACTTCATCGGCTCGGGAAAGTTCGATGACACGGATGTGAAGGAGGCCATTTTGCAGGTCTGCGCCGAAATCGACAAGCCCGACCCCCCGGGGCCGGCCGCACGCAAGGCCTTCTACCGCGAGATCATCGGCCTGTCGGATGAGCTGCGCCGCCGCTTCAAGCGGCGGCTGATCGAA
Source organism: uncultured delta proteobacterium (assembly GCA_963785045.1). Taxonomy (GTDB): domain Bacteria; phylum Desulfobacterota; class Desulfobacteria; order Desulfobacterales; family SpSt-501; genus SpSt-501. The sequence continues at coordinate 28,457 of CAWAUC010000017.1, forward strand.
CTCACCCGCGGCGAGGTGCGCGAGGTGGCCGAACGCACCCTCGGGGCGGGGCTCGCGGACTGCTCGGTGGCGGTGGTCGGCAGCGAAGAGTCGCTCCGCGAAGCCAACACCCAGCTGGCAGAGCCGCTGGAGATGCACAGGATATAGGGTTCAAGGGGCCGAGGGTCCAAGGGTTCGAGCGAAAAGAGAAAAGCGATTTTCGCGTTTTCTCTTTTTTCCCCCTTGAACCCTTGAACCCTCGAACCCTTTGCAGCTATTTCACCATCTTCTTCAGCTGCTTCAGGGTCTCATCGGGCATCTTGAAAGAGTGCTCGTCCGCCGGAAATTTGACCTCCAGCACCTCCTGCTTGTAGGCCTTCAGGGCGTCCAGAATAATCGGCCGGATTTTCGTGTACTGCTTGACGAACTTGGGCACGAACTTGTCGAAGAGACCGACCATGTCGTGGGTCACCAGCACCTGGCCGTCCACGTCCGGGCCCGCACCGATGCCGATCACCGGCACCTTGACCGAAGCGGCCACCAGCTTTCCGAGGGGTGCGGGCACCGCCTCCAGGATGATCGAGAACGCCCCGGCATCTTCAAGGGCCTGAGCATCGTCGATGATCTGCTTGGCCGCGGAGGCGTCCTTGCCCTGCATCTTGAAACCGCCCAGGGCGCTGGCCGTCTGAGGGGTCAGGCCGATGTGCCCCTGGACCGGTATGCCGGCCTTGACGATGGCCTCGACGGTCGGGGCGAAGTACGTGCCCCCCTCCAGCTTGACCACGTCGCAGCCGCCTTCCTTCATCAGGCGGCCGGCGTTGGTGATGGCCTCCCGGATCGAAGTGTTGTAGCTCATAAACGGCATGTCCCCCACCACGAGAGCGGTCTTGCAGCCGCGCATGACCGCCTGGGTGTGGTGGATCATGTTCTCCATGCTGACGGCCACCGTTCCCGGCAGGCCCATGACGACCATGCCGAGCGAGTCGCCCACCAGGACGATGTCCACCTCGGCCTCGTCGGCCATCAGTCCGAAGGGGTAATCGTAAGCCGTCATCATGACGAGTTTGCGTTTTTCTTCCTTGGCTTTCTGGATGTCCAAGATGGTGACCTTGGGTCTGCTCATTGTGTTGCCTCCCTGATAGTATGATTGCCTTTCCATGGTGAGCCATGGATATCGGGCAGAGTGAATAGAGCATCGGGCCACGAAAGTCAATGCGGCGCATCCGCCTACGAAGCCATCAGCATGGAAGTGGTTTCAAAACCTCGGATCACGTCCGAGGGCAAGGCGCAGGCCGATTCAAAAGCGCAGCAACCACGGCCGGTTGTAAGCATTGCGAGAGGCCTGCAATCCCGCCATGGCGGGACCATCGGACGTCAGACGGGGTTATGAAACCACTTATAGTCCTCTGCCGTCATTGAGCCAGCAGGCCACCGTGTGGCCCGGCGCTGCGGGCACCAATGCCGGTTTTTCCACGCGGCAGCGGTCGAAGGCGTAGCGGCAGCGCGGATGGAAGGCGCAGCCCGCCGGCGGGTCGATCGGGCTGGGGACATCTCCTTCCATGGCAAACTGCCCGGTCTTGCGATGGGGGTCCGGCAGGGGTACGGCCGACAGCAGGGCAGCGGTGTACGGATGGCGCGGCGCACGGCTGAAACTCTCCGTCGGGGCCAGTTCGACGATCGATCCCAGGTACATTACCGCGATGCGGCTGCAGATGTGTTCGACGACACTCAGGTCATGGGAGATGAACACATACGAAAGCCGAAACTCCTCCTGCAGGTCTTCCAATAGATTGATGACCTGGGCCTGGATCGACACGTCCAGAGCGCTCACGGGTTCGTCCGCCACGATCAACTCCGGCCTGACGCACAAGGCGCGGGCGATGCCGATGCGTTGGCGCTGGCCGCCGGAAAATTCATGCGGGTATTTGTCCAGATCCGCCCCGCGCAGACCGACCTTGTCCAGGAGGCTCCTGGCCGTTTCACGCCGTTCGGCGGGGGGTACACGCTGCCCGGCCCGCAGCGGTTCGGTGATGATCTGCTCCACCGTCATGCGGGGATCCAGGCTGGCGTAAGGGTCCTGGAAGATGATCTGAATGCGGCGGCGCAGGCGCCCCATGTCCTTGCGGCTCAGGGCCGTCATGTCCTGGCCGTCGAAGTCGATGCGCCCGCGGGTGGGCTCGATCAGGCGCAGGATCAGGCGGCCGATGGTGGTCTTGCCGCAGCCGGACTCGCCGACCAGCCCGAAGCTCTCGCCGCGGTGCACCGTGAACGACACGCCGCAGACCGCCTTCACCCAGGCGGTGGGCCTGGCGAAAACTCCGCCGCCCAGCGGAAAGTGCTTGACCACGTCGGTCAGATGAAGCAGCGGCGCTTCAGGCATCGGTGCGCCTCCGTTCCGGATACTCCTTCAGCCAGCAGCGGGCGCGCTGCCCCTCCCGGATCGGCAACAGGCCCGGCGGCTTCTGCCGGCAGAGATCAAACGCATGCGGGCAGCGCTCGGCAAATCGGCACCCCGCGAGGGTCTCCGTGATCGCCGGCACAATACCCGGTATTTCCCGGAGGCGCTGGGTACGGCCTCTGCCACGGCCTCCCAGACGCGGCATGGATCTCAGAAGGCCGTGAGTGTAAGGGTGAAACGGCCGTTCAAACAGATCCGCCACCAGGGCCTCTTCTACCACCTGGCCCGCATACATGACCACCACCCGCGAGGCCATTTGGGCCACGACCCCAAGGTTATGGGTGATCAGAAGCAGCGCCATGCCGGATTCTTCCTTCAAGCCCACCATCAGGCTCAGGATCTGCGCCTGGATGGTGACATCGAGGGCCGTCGTCGGTTCATCGGCAATCAGAAGCGTGGGGCCGCAGACCATGGCCATGGCGATCATGACGCGTTGCCGCATTCCGCCCGACAGTTGGTGGGGGTAGTCGCCCAGCCGTTTGCGGGCCGCCGGTATCTTCACCCGGTCCAGCCACTGGGCAGCTTCCTCCAGGGCCTGGGCCGTGCTCAAACCTTTGTGGACGATCAGCGGTTCGGCCACCTGACGGCCGATGGGAAGCACCGGGTTGAGAGAGGTCATGGGTTCCTGGAAAATCATGGAAATGTCCCGGCCCCGAATTTTACGCATGTCCTCGGGGTCCAGTCCCAGAAGATTGCGATCCTCAAACCGGATGCGGCCGGACTCGACCACGCCCGGCGGGGAGGGGATCAGCCGTAATATACTCAACGCCGTGACGCTCTTGCCGCACCCCGACTCCCCGACGATTCCCAGGGTATCGCCGCAGTCCAGCCCGAAGCTCACCCCGTCCACCGCGCGGGCAACGCCTTCCGGGGTGTGGAAGCTGACCGAGAGGTCCTCGATGCCGAGCAGGCTGCCGCTCATTGCGGGCGGGCCTTCCCCAAGTAATGCAGAGCGGTCAAGGCATAGATCTTCACGGTTTCCACCAGCTGATCCAGATCGACCCATTCGTCCCGCTGGTGCGGAACCTGACGGTCGCCGGCGCCCATGGTGACGATGGGGATGTGCTTGACGGCCCACAGGAAGGTGCCGTCCGTTGCGCCGGGGACTCCGCCGTAAACGGGCTCGGAGCTGGTGACGGTGCGGGTGGCCCAGGCGGCTGCCTGCACGATGGGGTCCTCGGGCGCGGTGCGCGTGCACGGGCGGTCCGTGAGGATCTCCAGGTCGATGCCAATATCGCAGCCGCGCGCAATTCCCAGCAGGCGGTCGTAGACCTGGTAGTGCGCGCGGCAGCGGCGCTCCACATCGCGGGCCAGTTCTTTCAGGTCGTTGACGATGGCCGGATGCGACTGGCGCGGAACCGTGCGGATGTCGACCAGGATGCGCGATTCCCCCGGCACCACGTTGAGCTGCGGCGCGCCGTCGGCCGGCGCTTGGATGACAGTGGGCGTGAAGCTAGGCCACCCGAGGTGATCGTCGCAGCCGAGCCGGCCGGCGGCAGTCGACTCCAGCCGGTGCAGTCCCTGGATCAGCTCCGCCATGGCCGGTGCCGTGTTCAGCCCGGAGAGCGGCATCGCGCCGTGGCACATCTTTCCAGCGAGCTGGAAACGCGCCCGCACGGCGCCCTTCTGGCTCGTGCAGATCATCCCGTCCTGGGGTTCGCAGATAACCGCCGCGGTGACCGCATTGGCGTGACCGCGCTCGATGAAATGCTGCACGCCGAGCATCTGGTCCTCCTCGTCGCAGAGCACCCCGCCGACGACGGTGCCCGCCAGCGGGACCCCGGAGCGCTTCAGGGCCGCCATGGCCACCAGCATGGCCGCGAGGTTGCCCTTGGTGTCATTGGTCCCCCGGCCGAACATCCGGCGGCCCACGATTTCGGCGCCGAAGGGGTCATGCGACCAGGCGGACACATCCCCGGGAGTTACCACATCCGTGTGGCCCTCGAACATGAGGGTGCGTGGCCCGGGGCCGGCCGCATGGGTCACGATGACGTTGGGCCGCCCGGATGCCACCGGTTCCAGGCGGGCCTGAAGCTGGTGTTGCTCGGCCCAGCGCGCCGCGTACTCTGCCGCCGGCTGCTCGCTCGTTCCGGCGGCCGGGTCCCAGACCGAGTTGATTTTCACTAATGCGGCCGTAAGATCGATGACGTCTTCGGGATCGATGGCCTGCAGCACTTGGTCGATCAGTTTCTGGGAAGTCATCCTCACTCCATTTTGGTAGGCTGCAATTTCTAAGAGCAAGCGTAACTGCTCAGGTGTTTAGGCTGAAGGCTGAGTAGTTATCGTATTCTCACCATGCGCGGGTCCAGCGTATCCCGCAACCCATCACCCAGCAAATTGAAACCGAGCACCGCCCAGGCGATCGCCACCCCCGGGAATATCGCCATCCAGGGCGAGGTGGACATGAAGGTCTGGGCGTCGTTCAACATCCGGCCCCATGAGGCCGTGGGCGGTTGGGTTCCCAGGCCCAGATAGCTCAAGCCGGCTTCGGCCAGGATCGCCACCGCAAACTGGATGGTGCCCTGAATGATGAGCGGCGAGAGGATGTTCGGCACGACATGGCGCCAGGTGATCGACCACTCGCTGATGCCGCTCACACGGGCGGCGGCGATGAACTCTTTCTCCCACACCACTCCGGCGACGGCCCGGGTCAAGCGTGCGAAGACCGGTATGTAAAAAATCCCGATCGCCAGCATGGCATTGACCATCGACGGGCCGAGGATGGAGGTAATTAAAATCGCCGTCAACACCGCCGGAAAACCGAAGAGGAGATCGGAGAAGCGCATGATGGCTTCATCGAGCATCTTCCCGTAGTAGGCCGAGGCAAGCCCCAGAGCGACCCCGATCGTCAGCCCGATCGCCACCGTGACCAAGCCCACGATGATGGAGTTCACCGCACCCGTCATCACCCGCGAGAGCGAGTCGCGGCCATACTGGTCGGTTCCCAGGGGGTGGGCCCAGGAAGGCCCCTGGAGCTTCTCGCGGGCATTCATCTTGTTGCCGTCGTAGGGCGTCCAGGCCAGGCTTACGGCGGCCATCGCAACGACCATGGTGGAAAGGATGAGCCCGACGGTAAAGTTTTTATTGTGAAAGAAGCGCTGCATAAGAGAAAAACGGTACAGGGTTCAGGGTTCAAGGGACACGGTCTTACGCAAAAGAATCCCGGCAGTCTTGCAGGTTCTTTTTTTCACCCTGTACCTTGCACCTTGCGTCTTGCACCCTCCATCTAACGTATTTTTATTCTTGGATCGACAAACGCATAGGCCAGATCCACAACAAAATTGACAAGCATCACGGCCGCGGCCATGAAGAGGACGATGTCCCGCACCACCGGGAGGTCGCGCTGGCCGATGGCGCTGAAGACCAGCCGCCCCAGCCCCGGAAGGAAGAAGACATTCTCGATGATGATCGCTCCGGCCAGCAGTTGCCCCAGTTGGAGGCCCATGATGGTCAGAACCGGGATCAGCGCGTTGCGAAGCGCGTGGACATAGACGACGCTTTTCTCCGTGAGCCCCTTGGCCCGTGCGGTGCGGACGTAATCCTCGCCCAGTACTTCCAGCATCGAGGAACGCGTCAACCGCGTCAGGATCGAGGCGCGGATGACGCCCAGGGCAAACGCCGGCAGCAGAAGCGCCCTGAACGACCGCCAGAAATCAACCCTCCAACCGGGAAATCCCCCCGCTGAAAACCACCCCAGTTGCACCGAGAACAGCAGGATCAGGAGGATCCCGAACCAGAACTCCGGGATCGCCAGGCCGAGTTGGGTGAAGCTCATGACCGTCACGTCCCCGGGACGGTTCTGATTCCGGGCGGCGTAAATTCCGAAGGGGATCGAGATGACGACGGCAAACAGCATGGCCAGAACCGCCATCGGGCCCGTCACCGTGAGGCGGCTTGCGATCAGCTCGGAGACGGGCATCTTGTAGTGGATCGACCGCTGGCTCTGTCCGATCAGCAGATGGCCCACCCAGTCGCCATACTGGCCCAGGAACGACTTGTTCAGGCCGAGATCGGCCCGCAAGGTGGCGAGCGATTCAGGGGTGGCGTTGACCCCCATAATGATTTGGGCCGGGTCGCCGGGAAGGACGAAGAGGACCGAAAACACCGTGATGGAGACCAGAAAAAGCAGCAACGCCAGCGTGATCAATTTTTGGGTCAGATAGCGGAGCATAGATAGAAATGCGTAACGACTCAGGTTGAGAGGGCTCAGGGTTCAGGAGGGAGAGGCGGAAACCATGGCACCAGGCCTCCAGCCAGCGTGGATTCCCTGAACCCTGACCCCCTGAACCCCGAACCCTGAACCCTGAGTAATTGCAAAAATTAAGGTGGCCGTTACTTGTTCCACCACACTTCCGTGCAGTCCAGCACGATGGTCGGGTAGTCCTTCCACCAGTTCATCAGCCCGGCCTTCATGACCGAGAGCGACGGAATGACAAAGAGATACCCGTTCACTGCATCCTCGGCGATGATCTCCTGGCAACGTTTGAACCACTTGGACTGCTCCTCGGTCGTCGTCGCCTTCAGGGCATTGGCGTAGGCGTCCTGGAACTCCTTGGAGTCATACTGGAAATAGTAGTTGGGGTTCGCGTAGATGCCGATGTCCCACGCCTCGGCATGGCCGATCATGCTCAGCTGGAAGTCCTTCTGTTTGAAAACGCGGTCCAGCCAGACGCCCCACTCCACGAGCTCGATCTTGAGTTTGATTCCGACCTGCCCCAGCATGTCTGCGATGACCTCGCCGGCGCGCTTGGAATAGGCATAGATGGCCGGCAGCTTGATCGTGGCCTCGAACCCGTTCGGGTAGCCGGCCTTGGCCAGGAGTTCCTTGGCCTTCGTCGGGTTGTAGGGAAACTTGCCGGTCAGGTCTTCGTAATACGGAGTGATCGGCGACCAGTGAGACCCGATGGGGGTGCCGTAGCCGGCCATGACGAGGTCGATGACGGCCTTGCGGTCGATGGCATAGGCCATGGCCTGGCGCACCAGTTTGTTGTCGAAGGGGGCCGCCTTGTTGTTGGTCGACAGGATGTTTTCGGCGACGGAGGAGCCGGAGAGCACTTTGAAGCGCTTGTCTTTCACGAAGTCGGCCGCCAGCTCGGGGGCTTGCAACCAGCCGATGATGTCGACGTCGCCGGCCTTCAGGGCCGCGGCCATGGCGCTGGGGTCCCCGATAAACCGGTAGGTCACCTTGTCGAGATAGGGTAGCTGAGGATTCCAATACTTCTCATTGCGGGCCATCTCCACCCGGTCTCCGCGGTTCCAGGCCACGAACTTGAACGGCCCGGTCCCGATCGGCTGGGCCGCGGCGTTTTCGTAGCCCTTCATCGGCAGCATGACCGCATCCCCCTCGGCCATGTGGACGATAAACAGGGAGTCCGGATTCTTCAAGGTCAGCTTCAGGGTAGCCTCGTCCGGCGTTTCGATTTTTTCAATACCGCGGAAGAACTCGGGGTGGGCGTTCTTGGTGCCTTGGGCCGCGCTGCGCTCGAGGTTCCACTGGGCCACTGAGGCGTTGAAGGGCTCGCCGTTGTGGAACGTGACCCCCTTGCGCAACTGGAAGGTGTAGACCTTGCCGTCGGTCGAGATGTCCCAGCGGAGGGCCAGGCCGGGGACGTATTTGCCGGTCCGGTCGACCTTTACAAGGCCTTCGAAAATGTTGGCGTAGACCACGCGGTCGATGGCCGCCGATGCGCTCGCGGTCGGGTCGAGCCCGGGCGGTTCGTCCGCAACACAGATGGTGAGGGTTCCGCCCTTTTTGGGCATCTCGCCCGCCGCCCAGGCCGCCGGCGCCATCAACACGAGCATCAGACCGAATATCAATGCCTTTTTCATGTGACCTCCATACCTAATATGATGGAATCGGGATGGTGTTGCACGTTTTGAATCGGTTCTCTATAACGTAGCCCCCTGCACAAGTCCAGAGAATCCTCGAAGTGGTTTCCAAACCTCGGATCACGCCCGAGGGCAAGGTGCAGGCCGATTCGAACGCGCAGCAACCGTGGTGGGTTGTGAGCATTTCGAGAGGCCTGCAAGGCCGCCATCGGGTGTCAGACGGGATTATGAAACCACTTCTATCCGCATCAGCGTTCTTCGAGATCTTCAAAAGCCACCATTCCGGCCATGCTCCGCGCGCTCAGGATCGCACGGATGATCGCCCGCGCCGCGCAGTCGGCCGCCGCATGGCCGATCTCGTTGACGGCCTGGGCCTGAGCGACCGAGAAAACACCCACTGTTTCCGGCAGCGCTGTGCGGCAGGTCGCCAGGCTGAAAACCGTGTCGCCGTCGAACATGGTGTGGGCCGGCCGAATGGCACGGGCCAGGCCGTCGTGCGCCATCTGGGCCACCTTGAGGGCTTGGACCTTGGTGAGGACGGCATCGGTTGCCACCACCCCGATGGTGGTGTTGCGGGCCGGCCCGCCGGGAGGTTGGGGCGGCAGTCTCACCGCTCGTTGCCCCGGGGTCCCGAACTCACCGGCGAGTTCAAGCCCGATCTCCCAGGGCCGGCCGGTCGTCGGGTTGACCACCGTGCCGTGGGAGTTCACGGCCATCAGGGCCGCGACGGTGAGGCCCGAATCGAGGAGCTGACTGGCCGAGCCCAGCCCGCCCTTGATGCTGTGAGCCAGCGCGCCGGTCCCGGCCCCGGTGCAGCCCAAGACGATGGGGTCGGAGGCTGCTGCGTCGCAGGCGCGCCGTCCCCAATCGGGTCCGACCGGCGGCACGAACTGCGGGCCGCGGCCCAGATCGTAGAGCACTGCCGCCGGGACGATCGGGGCCACCTGCCCCCCGCCCAACGGGAAACCCACGCCCCGTTCGGCCAGCCAGCGCACCACTCCGTCGGCCGCGGAAAGTCCATACACCGAACCGCCGGACAGGACCACGGCTTGCACCTTTTCCACCAGGTTCACCGGCGCGAGCAGGTCGGTTTCACGCGTGCCCGGTGCGGCTCCGCGCACATCCACCGCACCGGTTGCCCCCTCGAGGCAGAGAACGACCGTGACGCCGCTGACGGCGGCGGTGTCCGTGAAGTTGCCGACCAGCAACCCCGCGACGTCGGTCAAAGCATTGAGCTTTCCGGGAGCCGACACGATTGCCTCCTTTCAGTTTCCGAGGAAGTTGCTTTCAAAACCTCGTGCAGGCGAGGCTTTTTTTTAAAACATATTACCGAATCCATCCCAGCGCGGCAACCGTATTCCAGCGGCAGACAGATCGAACACAATTATGTTGACGGATAGCGCCTCCTTAGGCTAAAAATTCAAGTTTATGCAATGGCAGGAATAACATTATCGGAAATCTGAAGGGACTCTCCGTCACCATGATTCAACTTATTCGCGGCTTCAAGGACATCCTGCCGGGCGAAGGTGAACTCTGGCAGAAGATCGAGAGCGAGGCGCGCGGGCTTTTCGAAAATTTCGGCTTCCGGGAGATCCGGATCCCGATCATGGAGAAGACCGAGCTCTTCAAGCGCAGCATCGGCGAGGACACCGACATCGTCGAAAAGGAGATGTACACCTTTGCGGACCGCGGCGGCGACCTGGTCACCCTGCGGCCCGAGGCCACCGCCTCCATCGTGCGCGCTTACATCCAACACAAGCTTTACGCGCCCGACCCGGCCCAGCGGCTGTTCATGATCGGCCCGATGTTTCGACGCGAGCGACCGCAGAAGGGCCGCTACCGCCAGTTTTACCAGATCGACGCCGAAGTGCTCGGCGTCAAATCGCCGTTGGCGGATGCTCAATTGATTTATCTTCTATTGCTGCTGCTCGAGCGGCTCAAGGTCGTCGGAGCGCAGGCCCATATCAATTCTCTGGGCTGCCAGGCCTGCCGCCCGGATTTTCGCGCCGCGCTGCAGAAGCTGCTGGCATCGGTCGGGGACCGGCTTTGCGATGACTGTGCTCGGCGCAAGGACCGCAACCCCCTGCGGGTACTGGATTGCAAGGTGCCGGCCTGCCGGGAGGCCTTAAGGGATGCGCCGTCGATTGTCGATTACCTCTGTGCCGATTGCCGCAAGGACTTTGACGAACTGCAGGCCGCCCTGACCTCTCTCGGCGTCCCCTACGTTCTCGACAAGCGCCTGGTACGGGGGCTGGACTATTACACCCGGGCGACGTTCGAGATCCAGACCGGAGAGCTGGGCGCCCAGAGCGCGGTGGCCGGCGGCGGCCGCTACGACAAGCTCGTCAAAGAACTCGGCGGCCCGGATCTTCCAGCCACCGGATTTGCCATCGGTTTTGACCGGCTGGCTGAAATTACGGGGCTCAGTGCCGCCGCCTATCAACCGCAACCGGATGTGTTTCTGGCAGCGCTCGGAGAGCGCAGCCGGGCACTCGCGTTTGAATGGTGCTGCCGTTTGGGCCGCGAAGGCCTCCGGGTGGAGATGGAGCTCGGCGACAAGGGTCTGAAGAGCCAGATGAAGAGCGCCGACCGGTTGGGCGCGGCGCATGTCCTGATGCTCGGCGACAAGGAACTCGCGGAAAAGGTGGCCGTCCTGCGCAACATGCGGACCAAGGAGCAAATTCCGGTGCCGTTCGGCACCCTGATGGAAACCGTGCGGCATCTGGCGAAACGGCGTTGACGCCCGCTGAGGCGGCTTACGATACGGGAAGGAGCAAAGCGTGGCAGACAATCTAGGCGACATGCGAAGAACCCATAGCTGCGGGGAACTCGGGGCGGCGGAGGTCGGCCGGGACGTGGTGCTCATGGGATGGGTGCAGCGGCGGCGGGATCACGGCGGCGTGATTTTTGTCGACTTGCGGGACCGCGAGGGCATCACCCAGGTGGTGTTCAACCCCGAGATGGCGCCGGAGGTGCACGCCAAGGCCCACGTCATCCGCAGCGAATTCGTCGTTGGCGTGCGGGGCCGGGTGAGACACCGGCCCGAGGGGATGGTCAACCCGACCCTGGCCACCGGCGCGATCGAGATTCTGGTCTCCGAGTTGAAGGTCCTGAACGCGGCCCAGAACCCGCCTTTTCTGGTCGAGGACAACGTGGAGGTCTCCGAGGCAACCCGCCTCAAGCACCGCCACGTAGACCTGCGGCGGCCCCGTCTGCAGCGCAATCATCATCGCTGCGGCACCGGGCCGCGGCCAACGTGCGCGGCCACCCTGAACGGGCTGGGCTTCCTGGACATCGAAACGCCTTTCCTGACCCGCAGCACGCCGGAGGGCGCGCGCGACTACCTGGTGCCCAGCCGGGTCAACCCGGGGAGTTCTATGCGCTGCCCCAGTCGCCGCAGCTTTTCAAGCAGCTGTTGATGGTTTCCGGCTTTGACCGCTACTACCAGATCGTGCGCTGTTTCCGGGACGAAGACCTGCGCGCCGACCGCCAGCCGGAGTTCACCCAGATCGACATGGAGATGTCCTTCGTGGGGGAGGAGGACGTCATGGGCGTGGCCGAAGGCCATGATGGCCGCGCTCTTCAAGCAGATTCTCGACCTCGACCTGGCGACGCCCTTCCCGCGCCTGACCTACGACGAGGCCATGGGCCGCTACGGCCTGGACAAGCCGGACACCCGCTTCGGGCTCGAACTGAAAGACATCTCGGACATCGTGGCCGGGTCCGGTTTCAAGGTGTTTGCGGAGGCGGTGGGCAAGGGCGGCATCGTCAAGGCCCTGAACGCCAAGGGCTGCAGCGGTCTTTCGCGCAAGGATATCGATGACCTCACCGCATTTGTGGCGGTCTACCGGGCCAAGGGCATGGCCTGGGTCAAGGTGCGCGAGGACGGCTGGCAGTCGCCCATTGCCAAGTTCTTCACGGACGCGGAAAAACAGGCCCTGGCCGCGCGGGTCGACATGGCAACCTGGGGATGTGGTCTTCTTCGTGGCCGACCAGGCTGCCGTCGTGAACGATTCCCTCGGGCAGTTGCGCAACCATCTGGGACAGAAGCTCGGCCTGATCGACGCCAAGACGGTTCGACTTCCTCTGGGTGACGCGGTTCCCGATGTTTGAATACGACGAGGTTGAGAAGCGCTACCAGGCCCTGCACCACCCCTTCACCGCGCCGCTCGAAGAGGACTATGAAAAGCTCGAAACGGCACCACTGGCGGTGAAATCCCGCGCCTACGACCTGGTGCTGAACGGCTTCGAGGTGGGCGGCGGCAGCATCCGCATCCACCAGCGCGAGCTCCAGGAGCGGATTTTCAAGGCTCTCGGCATGGACCCGGAAGGGTATGCGGAAAAGTTCGGTTTTCTGCTCTCCGCCCTGGACTCCGGGGCACCCCCCCACGGCGGCATCGCATTCGGGCTCGACCGCCTGGTGATGCTGCTCTGCGGAGAGAGCTCCATCCGGGACGTGATCGCCTTCCCCAAGACCCAGAAGGCCGCCTGCCTGCTGACCAGCGCGCCGTCCGTCCCGGCCCAGGCCCAGTTGGACGAGCTGTTCATCCGGATCCGTCAGACGGCCAAACCCTAACGCGCCCGCGTTCCGGGTGCATGCGGGGCGCCGGGCCGTTGCCGGGGGCGCCTTTTAAAAATTATGTTGACAGAAAAACGGTTATCGAATATTTTTTGAAAGATTTACGATCCCCGATAGCTCAATCGGCAGAGCGGGTGGCTGTTAACCACTAGGTTGCAGGTTCAAGTCCTGCTCGGGGAGCCAGAGCATAAAGCCCTGCCGCTGAAACGGCAGGGCTTTTTTATGGCATTTTGGGTCTATATCATTCAGAGCGAGGATAGCGGCCGACATTATTGTGGCCAAACGACGGACGTGGAGAGGCGCCTTCGGCAGCACAACGATCCGGAGTATCAGCTATCCAAGACAACCAAACGCATTGAAGGGCCATGGAAGCTGATTTGGTCGGAAGTCTGCAGTGACCGCAGCGAAGCGACCTTGTTGGAGCGCAAGATCAAGAAGCGGGGAATCGGTAGGTTTTTGGTGGGGAGGGAATCGGCAGAGTCCCGCCGGAGGGCGGGATTAACCACTAGGTTGCAGGTTCAAGTCCTGCTCGGGGAGCCAATAAAATAAAGGGGTTACGGTGTTAGTCGTAACCCCTTCTTTTTTGTTTCCAATTGCCTGTCAATCAATACAGGGAAGATCGCGGCTTGCCCCGGCTGAAGCTGAAGAGGCCGATAAAAAAGCCGACCAGCATGATTCCACTGCCGGTGAGCACCCACTGGATAATGCGATTACGCTTCAGCTGCAGGTTCTCTTCATCCAGTTTGGCGCTGCGGCTTTTCTCCGCTTCCAGTTCGGCGGTCATCTCTTTATGGCGCTGCTGAAGTTTTAAGAAATCGGAGGATTCTTTCTTCAGGGTTTCGTAGGCAGCGCTGATTTCATCCAGGTTCCGCTGGCTCTCAGAAAGCTCGGCATCGGTCGTTTTTTTCTGCGCATCGAGTTGGCCGAATCTTTCCTTCAGGTCCTTATACTTTGCGGCCAGCACGTCATAGTCTTTCCTGACCCGTTCCAGCACCAAGGCACTGGGCTGACTGGGGGTGATATAACGGTTGAGAACCCATCCCTCCTTGCCGTTGGGTATGCGCACCTTGGACCACTCTTCACCTTTTTCCAGGATCTCAAGCGCGTTTCCACTCTTGACCAGCGATATGATTTTGTTGTCTGTGCCGGGGCCGGTCCGCATGGTGATTTCAAACTCGTCGGACACGTAAGCGGTTTCCGCCCTGCTAACTGCCGGCAGGATCAACGTGGCAATTAGAACCATCCAGAGACATGCGTTCAAGTTTTTCATAACCAAGCGCACTCCATTTATTGGGATTGTTGCAACCGCCGGGGGAAAACAGCTCCATTTTGAGTTGAAAAACAGGCATCTGTCAATAGTTTATTTATCAAGCGCAAACACCATGATAGATTAAAAAGTGTAACAGAAACAGATAGCTAACAGTTTTCTTCAACTTTAAATAACAGAATAATCGGCCACATTCAAACCTGAAATATGGATGGCGAGCGGCATTTTGGGCCCCGAAACGGACTCGGAATTCTCCTGTTCTCCGTTTTTAGAGTCTCCTTTTTTAACAGCCCGGTTGCACCCGGGTGCCCGGATTATACTCGAATTATTCGATTGACAATTCGATGTATTATCGTGTGATAGGTCATCTGATAACTCGTATTATATGGACTATCTTTCTGCCCTACCGGCTTTCCAAGGAGAACCCATTGAACGTCCAGACCGATATACCTCGATTGATCCGTGAGCTTCGTGAGCGAACGGGGCTCACCCAAGAGAAATTTGCGGCCAGACTCGGTGTAACGTTTCCCACCATCAGCCGATGGGAGAACAGACGCGCCAAGCCGTCGCCGCTGGCGTTGAAACAGGTTGAAAACTTGTTGCGGGACATGGACGATCGAGGCAAGGATCTCTTGCAGGAGTTTTTCCCCGGAGGGGAGAGCTGATATGGCCGAGACCAAGTTACATCAACTGCTGCATGTGCCGACAGGTAAGGAGCTTGTTCATGCCTGACCATAATTACTTTGCCAACCTGATCTGGCAGATTGCCGATTTATTGCGCGGCCCCTATATGAACGATCCCTCCTTCAAGCAGGTAGTGACCAATTGGATGGCTTCGGAAGCCTACCGGAAGGTTCGCCTTAGACCCAACGCGGTCGAACCCTCAGCAGATAGGCTATAAAAGCCAGCCAAGCAAAGGCGAGATTATTCTCTATCGCTCTCCGGACGGCAAGGCGGCCTTGGATGTGCGCCTGGACCGGGAGACGGTCTGGCTCAACCAGCGTCAGACGGCCGAGCTGTTTGACAAGGACACGGACACAATCGGCCTGCATATCCGCAACACATATACAGAAGGTGAGTTGGCCCGGAAGGGAACTACCGAGGAATCCTCGTTAGTTCAAAACGAAGGGGGGCGTCAGGTCAGGCGTGAGATCAGCTTTTACAACCTGGATGTCATCATTTCAATGGGCTACCGGGTCAAATCCAAACGCTGCACCCAGTTTCGCATCTGGGCCACCAATGTACTTCGGGAGCACCTGGTTAGGGGGTTCACCCTCAACGAAAAGCGGTTGCGCGATCAGGAACAAAAGCTGGCTGATTTACGGCGTACCGTCGGTCTTTGCAGCACGACTTCAAGGCGATGGTGGACCGAGGCGTGGTCGTAACCGAAGGAGAAACCCACCATCTGCTTTACCGGCTGGCAGAACCGGGTTGATCTTTGCGACATGTTTGCGACAATGTTTGCGACACGTTTATGACAGCCTTTGCGACACGCACAGTGGAGCTGGGGCCGGGAATTGTATTTTGACACCGTTTCCGGTTCGAGCTGGTTCGGGGAGAGGTGGACTTCAGGATAGAAACCGTCAACAGCCGTGAGCGGATCGAATTTTCATGGGTGGGACAAGACGAGATGGACCCTGCGCACGGCAGGCCCCAGCGGGCCACAATGTGAATCGTTAAAATCGCTCAAGTTATGTATCACAGTAGCCGAAATTGATTCCATCAGGGAGACGATTTCAGGTTCAGGGCCAGGCGGTCCTGACGAGGCAATAAATTCAACGGCGGACGTAAAACCGTCAGCCAACATACCGATGTGTAAGCCGGGCGCGTGCACGGAAAATTGCACCGGAAAGCTTAACTGTATTGTTACTCAGATTATTTAATAGATCGCTGTGGCAATGCGTTGTTGGCACATGGCTTGCATAAATTTGAAGGCACGAAACACCGGTGGAATCAAAAAAGGGTTGACAGCGTCCCGACCGTCAGGCTAAAAACGGATCCACTCGCATGCGGCAGCGTCGAACGCAGGTAAGGCTTGCGGCTGCGGCAGGTGCGGGGGCAAGGGTTACATCCCATCGGACGGCGGATTTCCGCCGAGAGCCATTCGGAGGGCACCAGGCGCAAGGCAGCAACTGCGCCAGTTCGGGACGATACGTTCAGGTACCGAGGTTGGAAACTTTGATCGACGCACATCGCGCATCGCCTTACGAACGTGTGTTCGCGAAATTTTCCGGGTTGTCCAAGGGCAGCGGGCTAATTCTGGCCGGTTGCCTTTTTGTATTGGTTAGTTTTGCGGGGCCGGCGTTCGCCGCCCCGGATCAGCCGTCAGAAACGAATCCACCCAGTTGTGCGGTCGTCGATGAGGCGCCGGCCAAGGTAAAGACCCACGTGCCGGCCTCGGCCAAAGCCAAACCGCACGTGCCGGCGCCGGCCAAGGCCCAACCTCACGTGCAGGCCTCGACCAAAACCCAACCCCACGTACCGGCGCCGGCCAAGGCCAATCCCCCGGCGAAAGGTCCTTCAAAAAGCAAGACCACCGCCGTCTCTAAGGGTAAAGCCAAATATAGAACCAAACCGGTAATCTCCGCGAAAACAGTCGCCAAGGCCCAGGCCATAACAGCAGAGATTGCCCCAGCCCTGCCGGATAACATTGAAAATGAAATCAGCAAGTTTTTTGGAATCCGCTACCGGCTGGGGGGGGATGGCCCGACCGGCATCGACTGCTCGGCCCTGGTTAAGAAAGTGTATTCCGACGTGTTCGGTGTTACCCTGCCGCGCAACTCTTCCGCGCAAAGCCGGCTGAGTACCTTGGACACCGTAGCCCCCGAGGACCTCCAGACCGGGGATCTGGTCTTCTTCGGTCAAGGCCGCAAAAGGGTCAGCCACGTCGGGATGTATCTCGCGGGCGGGCATTTCCTGCACGCGGCGCGCAGTGAAGGGGTCACGATCTCCAACCTCGACGACAGCTACTGGAAATCGCGTTTCATGTTCTCCAAGCGTTTCCATGGCCTGGAGGTGGCTGAGGGACCGGACGCCGTTACGGATTCCGAGAAAGACCTGGCGCGGGATTCGGCCTCCTTTGCGTTCTCCGACTCCGAGGCTGGCGGCATGCTCAGCATCCTGGAAACGGGCGTCCGGGTGAACGACTCCCTAGAATTGGCCTTGAGCGGATTTTTCCAGAGAGCCCTCTCAGAAAGCGATACGTCCGCGGAAAGTCCGCCAGTTGCATCCTCGGCACCGCCCGAGTCGAAAGAATCAGAAGGCGGTTTCCGTCTTGCCGCCATCCTGTCGCCGTCGGAATGGTTCAAGGTTGCGCCGTCGGTGACTCAGATCGACACTGCCGGCGACAGTTCCGGCCGCGAGCGCGACCAACGTCAGAAGATCGGACTGGAGTCCTGGATGCTCCTGCCGACCACCAAGATGGCCGTTTTCATGGGTGCGCATGCCAGCAACCAGGAAAACCTGCTCCAGAACCCCACGGCGGTGTCACCGGACTGGCAGACACTCAACCTCGCTTTGGGGCTGCATTACACGTTGTCCGACTCGATGCGCCTCTCCCTTATGGGCACGCACACTTATTACGCCCCGGACGCGAAACAAGGGGACGACCCTGCCCGGCGCAACCCCGGCCTGGATGACGTGTCCATCCAGTTGGACATCAAGTTCTAGAAGTGGTTTCATAACCCCGTCTGACGCTCGATGGTCCCGCCATGGCGGGATTGCAGGCTTCTCGAAATGCTCACAACCTGCCGTGGTTGCTGCGGTTTCGAATCGGCCTGCGCCTTGCCCTTGGGCGTGATCCGAGGTTGTGAAACCACTTCTAATACGACCACTTCACCTGTGAGCCCACCGATCGGCGCAGCCTACTCCGACGAGAGCTGGGTGTCGCCCGTGATGAACGGCGTGCAGCGCACGGCCACACTTCCCTTTTTTATCCAGATTCGCACCATGGTAAGGGTGTTGCCGTCCATGTCCGCGATGCTCGGGAGTTCCTCCGCAAACGCGATGTCGGATTTCTCGAACTCGAAGTAGAAGGTGTTGACGCTGTAGGGGTCGGCCACCAGCACGATCTTGTCCGGGGCATAAGGATGTTTGCGGGGGCTCCCGGCGAAGGAAACGTTTTCCATCCGCAGCGCGCGGATGTCTTTCGGTCGGCGATAGGCCTGCACCGGAAAGGAAACAGCCTCTTGCAGGGGATTTGTCTTTTGCATGGCCCGTCCTCTGGCGGATGGTTGGAAAAACGGGAAAAGCGTGTTACACATAGCGAAGGTTTTCTCGATATGCAAGCACTCACCAGTTCCCAGGCAAAATATCTGCGCGGCCTGGCGCATGGCCTCCATCCGGTCGTGTTCGTCGGGCACAAAGGCCTTACACCGGCGGTGCTCGAGTCCGTCCGCGAGGCGCTCGACGTGCACGAGCTGATCAAGCTTAGGTTCATCGATTTCAAGGACCGGCCCTTGAGAGCCGGTATGGCCGTTGAGATCGCGGCGCAGACCGACAGCCGCCTGGCGGGGCTGATCGGGCACACCGCCATTTTCTACCGCCGTCACCCGGACGCTGAAAAGCGCCGGATCACCCTGCCGGGCAACCCACGATCGTCCGCAGCATGAACCGTCTGAAAAACCGGACCGTCCTTACTGATCCGGTTCGTCGGAGGTCCCCACCGCCTTCGCGTGGATCACGAGCCGCTGGCCGGGATGAATGGGCTTTTTGGCTTCCAGGCGGTTCCAGCCCACGATGTCCGCCACGGACACGTTGAAGCGCCCGGCGATGGCCGTGAGGGTGTCTGCCTCCCGGACCACGTACACGATTGCCTCCCCCTCAGCGTTCGCTGGGGGCGTCAGCTGCGCCAGGCGCTCGATCAATCCACTGGCCGAACCCGCAGGCACCAGGATATGGTGCGGCCCCGGGGCCAGTTTGAAGCCGCGGATTTCCGGGTTCAAGTCCTTGATGATTTTGACGGAGGTGTTGGCCGCCTGGGCGACGGCGAGCAGCGGCGTCTCCCGGGCGATGTCCAGCGCGATGGGTTCGGACGGCCGTGCCGGGAAGATGTCCCCGGGTCTCAGGTGAAACCCGTAGCGGTCGGGGTCGGAGAGGATGGTCTTCGCCGCAAGGATGCGGAACACGTAGCGCTGGGTTTCCAGGGACAGGTAAAGGCGGTAGTAATCGTCGCTGGCCTGGGCGGCAATCTCCCTGCGCAGCCCGTTTTCGCCCATGTTGTAGGCAGCGGCCGCAAGCGTCCAGGACCCGAACGTCTCACGCAGCTCCTGCAGGTACACCAGCGCTGCTTCGGTGGCGGCCGGCAGGTTGCGGCGATCGTCTTTTTCCGGGTCGATCGTGAGGCCGTATTTGCGACCGGTGGGTGTTACGAACTGCCAGAACCCCATGGCGCCCTTGGATGAGCCGGCGTGGGGCCGCAGGGCGCTTTCCACCACGGCAATGTATTTTAAGTCCTGGGGCAGGTTGTGCGCGCGCAGGGCCGCCTCGATCGGCGCCAGGTACTGGCCGGAGCGTTTGATCCACATGATCACCTGGGGGGCGTTCCACAGCACCAGGAGCATTTCCCGTTCCATCCGTTCGCGCACGTCCGGGTCTTCCAGGGGGACCGGTTCTCCGCAGAAGTCCAGCGGACCACGCACGCGGGCCGCCTCGATCAGGGGCGTGAAATCGAGCGGAGGACCGGCAGGGACGGGCTGCGCCACGGCGTTTGCGGCCATCACGGCCAAGGCCAGTGCGGCGGCGAACGCAATCTTGATGGCTTCGTAAATAGCCCAATTTCGGCGTTGCGCTTCAGCGCGTTGTCGCTGCGGTGCACCTGAAGTACGCCTCACTCCACGCTCCTCGCGCGCCTTGAACTTGGCCTCTTTACAAAGCCATCGATGCGGATGAGGTTCTACGAGTTCATCAATTTTGAGACAGGTGCGCATGCGTCCTGCCTCGACCCGGTTCAGGCCCGCACGGCGCTGTAGATGGTCCACGCCCCTACGATCAGGAAGAAGATGCCGGCGCCAAGCTTGATGGCGGCCGGCGGGATGAGGCGGCTCACCCAGGCCCCGAGCATCACGGCGATGAGGGAGCTCAATACGAGTGCTCCGGCGGAGCCCAGGAAGACCGAGAGCCGGGAGTCGCATTCGGCCGAAAAACAAAAGGTCGCTATCTGCGTCTTGTCGCCCAGTTCCGCCAGAAAAACCATTCCGAAAGTGGTCAGCAGAAGCTTTAAATCCATAATGCCCCTTCAGGTAATTAGTGGCTCTTGAATTCTTGGTGCCTAGTTTTTCGTCGTTTTCCATTCCGTTGCGATCGAAAGTCCGCTTGTTCCATGTGATGCAAGCCGCATTCATAGCCCCCTCATAAATTCCGGCTTCAAGGCGATGCCGCCGGCCAGGGCCCGGTCGATCAGCTCCAGCACGGCGGTCTTGTCTTTCGGCAGCCGGGCTGAGATCGGCAGGTAGTTGGAGGCATGGTTGGCATGAAAGAGCCCCTGGGAGAGGCTGGTTTCGGCGATCATCGTTTTCAGTTCGGCCAGCATCTCCACCGGTTCGAGCAGGGGGAAGCGTCCCGCCCGGTGGTCCTCGTAAAGCGCTGTGCCGGGAATGAGCATCAGGCTGAGCGCGCCCACGTAGTCCGGATCGATGGCGGACAGCACCCGCCCGGTTTCACGCGCGTGCACCAGGGATCGCTCCCGGCCCGCGATCCCCAGCAGAACCGTGATGGACAGCTTGAAGCCGGCCTGCCGGGCTTTGCGCCCCGCGGCGATCATCTCCTCCGGGCCCGCGCCCTTGCGGATCGCTTTGAGGGTGACCGCATCCCCGGACTCGAGGCCCATGTAAAGGATGCCCAGGCCGCCGGCGCGCAGCTCCTTCAGATCCTCCGGGCTCTTCATCCTGAGGCTCTTGGCATTGGCGTAGGTTCCGACGCGCGTCACCCAGGGCAGCTGGCTGCGAATCTCTTCCAGGATGCGCAGCAGCCGCCTCTGGGGTACGATCAGGGCGTCGCCGTCGCACAGAAAGACGCGTCGTTGCCTGCGGCAGTGGGCGGCGGCGAAGCGGATGTCTTCCAGGATAACCTCGTCAGACTTGATCCGAAACCGCTCGCCCTGGTACGTGCCGCAGAAGGTGCACCGATTGCGCGAGCATCCCACGGTGATCTGAAGCAGGATGCTGTTGGCCTCGCTGGGCGGTCGAATGATGGTGCCTTCGTAATGCATCGTGGCAATGACCCTCTGAGTCAGGCCCGTGCGCCTTGGGTGGCCGGCCCCTCACTGGTTGCCGAAGCCGTTGCCGGCGCCGCAGTCCGGGCAGTCCCAGGTGATGGCGTTGCAGGACATGCCCCACAGGTTTTCCTGCATGCAGTCCTGGCATATGTTGAACCCGCAGCGGCACGTCCAGCAGAACGGGAAGGTCTTGCGGCAGCAGTGGCAAACGGGCTCGCGTTCCCTGCGGTGCCTGCGCTTATAGGGGGACGTTGCCGAACAGTCTTTCATGTTCACGTTTGATGCAGCGGTCCATCGTGGGTTCCCTTCTTGCCGTGCGGCGGCGGGGGTGGTATAGACGGCGATGGCCGACACTCGGGCCGCCCATGACGTTCAATCTGACTGAGAACTTTAATGCAACCCCAACAGGGTGTCAACCGGCTTGGCCGGTGTCGGAACCCCGCCCGGCGAACATTCCGCCCAAGGTCGTGGAGGCATGCAACCACAGCGCACGGTCTATCTCATCGACGGCACCGCTTACATCCATCGCGCGTATCACGCAATCCAGAGCCTCACCAACTCCAGGGGACTGCCGACCAACGCTGTTTTCGGGTTCACCCGCATGTTGATCAAGCTCATGGCGGAGCGCAGCCCCGAATACGCGGCCATGTTTTTCGATGCCCGCGGCCCGACCTTCCGCCACCGCCTCTTCCCCGCCTACAAGGCGAACCGCCCCCCGATGCCCGCGGACATGGCTCTGCAGATCCCCTACATCAAGGAGATCACGGCCGGCTACCGCCTGCCGATCTTCGAGATGGCCGGCTACGAGGCCGACGACCTCATCGGCACGCTGGCGCGGCGTCTGGAGCAGGAGGGGTTTGCGGTCGTGATGGTGACCAGCGACAAAGACTTCGTGCAGCTCATCACCGAACGGACGAGCATCTGGGACCCGATGAAGGAGACCAGTACCGACTTTGCCTCCGTAAAAAAGCAGCTGGGTGTGAATCCGGCGCAGATGGTGGATGTGATGGGTCTCTCCGGCGACACCGCGGACAACGTCCCGGGGGTGCCGGGCATCGGACCCAAGACGGCCCTCGAACTCATCCGGGACTTCGGCAGCCTCGAGAATCTGTATTCCCGCATCGATTCCATTGCGCGCAAGAAGCAGCAGGAGAACCTGCTGCAGTTCAAAGATCAGGCGTTTCTGAGCCGGGCGCTGGTGACCATCCACACGGATGTACCGGTGGCGCCGGACCTCGCGGCGCTCACGGTCAAGCCGCCCGACGGCAAGAGCCTGGCGGCGCTGTTCAAAACCCTGGAGTTCCGGCAGCTCCAGCAGGCCCTGCCGCAGCGGGCCGATCTGAGCCGGAAAGACTACCGGGCGATCCTCGACGCGGAGGCACTCACCGACCTCGTTGCCCGCCTCTCGTCCGCCGAGATGGTTGCCATCGACACGGAGACCACCTCGCCGGACCCCATGCGGGCGGAGTTGGTCGGCCTGTCCTTCGCCGTCCAGCCCGACGAGGCCTTCTATATCCCCTGCGGGCATTTCTACCTCGGGGCGCCCCGGCAACTCGATCGCGGCTATGTGCTGCAGCAGCTCAAGCCGCTGCTCGAAGACCCGGGGCGGCCGAAGGTCGGCCAGAACATCAAGTACGACTGGATCGTGCTGGCGCGCCACGGGGTCGAGCTGGACGGTGTCGTGTTCGACACCATGCTGGCCTCCTATCTGCTGGACCCGTCCAAGCGCGCCCACAACCTGGACCAGATCGCTCTCGATTTTCTCGACCACAAGAGCATCTCCTTTGATGAGGTGGTCGGCAAGCGCAAGGACCGGCCCACCTTCGCGCAGGTGCCCCTGGAAGAGGCGGTCCCCTATGCCTGCGAGGATGCCGACCTTACGCGCATGGCCCACGCGCTGCTTGCGCAACGACTGGGCGAAGTCGGCCTGAGCGAGCTCATGCACACGGTGGAGATACCGCTCATCCCGGTCCTCAAGCGCATGGAGATGCGGGGGATCCGCGTGGACATCGACCGGCTGCACGAACTGTCCAAGCACTTCGAGCACCAGCTGGGAGTGCTTGAATCCTCCATCTGTGGGTTGGCCGGGGAGTCCTTCAATATCCACTCGAGCCAGCAGCTCGGCTTCATCCTGTTCGAAAAGCTCAAGCTGCCGACGCAGAAGAAGACCAAGAAGCGTACCGGCTATTCGACCGACGTGGACGTGTTGATGAGCCTGGCGAAGCTGCATGAGCTTCCGGCGCTGGTGCTCCAGCACCGCAGCCTGGCGAAATTGAAATCCACCTATGCCGACGCGCTGATCGGCCTGGTCCATCCCCAGACCGGCCGCATTCACACCTCCTACCACCAGACGGTGACGGCCACGGGCCGGCTGTCCAGCTCCGACCCGAATCTGCAGAATATCCCCATCCGGACCGAGGAAGGGCTGGAGATCCGCCGGGCGTTTGTGCCCCGCGACGGCTGGGTGCTCTTGTCGGCCGATTACTCGCAGATCGAGCTGCGCATCCTGGCCCACTGCTCCGCCGACGAGATTCTCATTCGGGCCTTCCGGGACGAGGAAGACATCCACACCCGCACGGCCTCCGAGGTGTTTCAAGTCGAGCCCTCCCGGGTAACGCCCGAGCTGCGGCGTCAGGCCAAGGCCATCAACTTCGGCATCATTTACGGGATGAGCGCTTTTGGGCTGGCACGGCAGCTCGAGATCAGCCAGAAGATGGCCCAGGTGTACATCGAGCATTATTTCGCGCGCTACCCGGGGGTGAAGCGGTTTCTCGACCAGACCATCGCGGAGGCGCGCCAGGCAGGCCAGACGAGCACGCTGCTCGGCCGCCTGCGCCGGCTGCCGGACATCACGAGCGCCAACGCGGTGGTGCGCCAGGCGGCCGAGCGCACCGCCGTCAACACCCCCATCCAGGGTTCGGCGGCCGACCTGATCAAGGTGGCCATGATCCGGATCGATGCGGCGCTGTCACGGGAGCGGTCCCGGGCGGCCATGCTGCTGACGGTTCACGACGAGCTTATCTTCGAGGTGCCGCCGGAGGAAGTGGAGGCGGTGAGCCGACAGGTGACGGAGATCATGGAAGGAGTCTGGGACCTGAAGGTGCCGCTCAAGGTCAACGTGGCCACCGGCGCCAACTGGGCCGAAGCGCACTGAGCATCCGCTTCGGTTGGGTCCGTTGGGTCGGGTGGATCATGGCGCGATTCGAAATCTCAGGCAGGTCAGTGCTTCCGGCCGGCTGCCTTTTGCCCCGAGCCGGGGGCCGTGGGCTCGTGCGCCTGGTCCGGCGGGCTCACGCGGGCCTTCACCGTCTCGTCGACGGTTTTGTAGATGCTCTGAAAGGTTTCGGCAAACCCGCTCGGGGAAAGCCGGCCGCACTCGATGAACTTGACCACGATTTCCTTGGCGGCCTTGAGGATCTGTTCGTCCATGGATGCCATCAGCCTCTCCTCGATTGAACCGGCCGTCGCGAACGGCGTTTTCCCGTGCGCTAACAGAAAGAGCAGCCCCTGTCAACCGTGCCGGATTCCTTAAACGTCATCGGCATCGATGGCTTTGTAAAGAGGCCAAGTTCAAGGCGCGCGAGGCGCGTGGAGTGAGGCGTACTCCCTGTACGCCGCAGCGACAACGCGATGAAGCGCAACGCCGAAATTGGACTATTTACGAAGCCATCAGCCGTGCCGGGGGCCGGCGCTGGCGCCCCCGGACGCGTGGCCGGTTTGACAATCGTCCCCTTTTTTTCTATTTTCACGACTTCGTGTTGCTGAAACCATCCCGTATCCCGGCGTATCCGGCCGTGGCATCGGGAGACAGGGTGTGCGCTATGACGTCAGCCGATCGAGCAGCCGCAGAATCGAAAACCAAAGGCCGCCCAGTCCTCGTTCTGGTGTTGCTGCTGATCTGGGCGGTGGTGGGCTGCTCGGCTGCGAAAAAAACAGCCGACGCGGTCGTGGAAACCTCCAGCGACATGGTCGACTGGGTTCTGCCGGCGGACCGGCCCGATCTGCGGCCGACGCTCGCGCTGGTCGGTGTGGAATGCAGCCTGCCGTCCGTGCAGGCAGGCTTTGCAGAGCACTTCAGGCAGGCGCTGCCGGGGTTTCTCAAAAAAGATTGCGGTGAGACCGTGCTCGACGCGGCGGCGGCGGGGGTGAAAACGCCCCCGCGGCTGCCTTCCGGCCTGCTCGACGGTTACGCCCTGGCGGCTGTGGGCCGCCAGCGCGGGATGAATTTTTTTCTGATCGGGACCCTGGTCGATGTGCAGGTCAAGGACGAAGTCAAGGGCTTCTGGCTGTGGAAAGACGACCGCTACTCCATCCAGACCGTCGTGCGACTCGAACTCGTCGATTGCGCGACCGGGGCCAAAATCCTGGACGACACCTCGCGCACCGAGACGGAGATCGACAGCGTCAAATACCAAGAGATCGAACAGTTCAAGACCATCCAGTCCGCCGACCTGACCTCGGCCATCGCCACGCTGCTTCATAAGGGCGGCAAACTGGTCTGCACGGCAATGCACAGCCTCCCCTGGCAGGGTTTTGTGGTCGCCGCCGAGCCCGGCCGCATCACGCTTTCCTCCGGGAGCAGGGCGGGGCTCGCCGTCGGTAAAACGCTCGATGTCTTCGACATCGGCCCCGTCATCACCAGCAAGGACGGCCAGCGCTTCCTGTCGGTCGGCGACAAGCTCGGTGAAGCAACCCTCACCGCGGTCTCGGAGGACCGCGCGGAGGCCGCCTTCGGCGATTGGGAACGCCTCAAAGAGGGCGGGACGGTGCGGGTGAAAAAATAGAAGTGCAGTTCTCCCGCCCGAACGCCTCAATCAACTCATACGCCTGATCCATGCACGTGATTTGCCCGGCGGCGCACCGCAGCGCGGCTCCTTTTCTCATCCCTTTGACAAACCAGCTTAGGCGGCGCCGTATCAAGCGGGCAGCAGTGTCCGGTCCGTAGCACTCCTCGGTCAGCTCGGTGTAGCGCCGCAGGACCTTGAGGCGGTCTGCGATCGTGTCGGCTGGAACGGATTCCCCGCGCAGGCGCAGCCCGATCTCGGTGAAGATGCGCGGGCAGCCGATCGCCCGGCGGCCGACCATGACCGCATCGCAGCCGGTTTCGGAGAGCATCCGCGCGGCGTCATCGGCGCAGCCAATGTCGCCGTTGCCGATGACGGGAATGGAAAGATGCCGCTTCAGGGCGGCAATGACCCCCCAGTCCGCGCGGCCGCTGAACTTCTGGCAGGCCGTGCGCGGGTGAACCGTGACGGCGTTGACCCCGCAGGCCTCGGCGATCTCGCCGAGGGCGAGGGCCTGCCGGCCGGAGGCGTCCCAGCCGCTTCGGGTCTTGATCGTGAGCGGAATGCGCACCGCGCCGCGGACGGCCCGCAGCAGCGCCTCGGCGTGCTGGGGTGTCCGCATCAGGGCCGCCCCCGCGCCCGCCTTGATCACCTTTTTGACGGCGCAGCCGAAGTTGATGTCCAGCAGGTCCGCACCGGAGTCTTCCACGATGGCTGCCGCCTCCGCCATCACGGCCGGGTCGGACCCGAAGAGCTGGACCGCAAAGGGTTTTTCCGCCGGCAGGCTTCGCAGCAGATCGAAGGCGTTGCGGGCGCCGTGCACCAGACCGTCCGCGCTCACCATTTCCGAGCAGACCAGGCCGCACCCGGCCTCCTTTGCCAGCAGCCGGAAGGGCAGGTTCGTGATGCCGGCAAGCGGCGCCAGAATGACGGGGGTCTCCAAATGCAGGGGGCCGATGTTCATGGGGAAAGAAGGTTACCGGTTCGCATAGCAATAGAGACAGCCGTGGCCGCACGGGTGGAGGTGATAGGAACCGATGTCTACCGCCACCCGGCATTCGCACCCGGCGCGGACGCGCTGTCCGGTATCGCGCCGGAGCGAGAGCTCGCCGCCGAAAAGTTCCATCAGCAGGCCGCTCGGGATGCAGGCCCCGGCCTGAATGGTCGATGCGGCAGGCAGCGCGGCGAGCAGTTTTTTTTCGCAGCAGGTGAACAGCCGGATATCGCGTGCCGCCAGCAGCGCTTCCATGCGCAGCAAGACCCCGGCCTGCTCTTCGAGCGCAACCTCCACGAAAGCAAAATCCGCCAGGCCTGACGTCCTGCGGCCGATTTTCGGGTAATGGTCCATGACGCTTACGGTGCAGCGACGGATGCCCGCGGCGGCGGCGGCCTCCGCGATGGGCGCCACGCCGCCGAGGTTGTCGCAGATTTTACCCCCGTTGCGGCGGAAGAAGCAGACCGGGTCGAACCGCCAGTTGACGGCGCGCGGCCCATAAGTCCCGCAGAGATGCTGAAGCTGCTCTATCCGCGCGGCGAGCGGGGGTACGTGGGGCTCGATGATACGGTCTTCCGAGGTGATGGTGAACTGGAAGAACAGATGGTAGCCCATTTTCTGCAGCCGCGGGCCGTAGCCACCATGGATGAACGGGCCGAAGTTTTTCGACCAGAAAACGATGGTGTGCACGGGCGGGGTCGTGGCCGGGACCCGGGCGGCTTTGCGGTTGTAAGGGTTGAGCACCTCGAAGTCGCCCCGGGCGATTCCTTCCATGAACCACGGCATGTAAAAGGCGGGGATGTCGGTCCGCCGCGAGGCGGAGAGGACGATGGTTTTCACGCTGGTAATGTTCGACTCGGGCTATTTCTTCTTTAGGTCTGCGAGAGAGATCACCTTGGCGCCGGCAAAGTCTCGGGCCGGCGCCTTGGGCTCCGGTAGTGTTTCGGGAACTGCGGCCTCCTCCGGCACCTGCACCTTTTCCAGACGCATGCGCTTGCCGTTCATGGTGAATTCGCCGCCGTCGATATAAGCATCCCTCAGGATCCACGTGACGACTTGCACAGGCATCTGCAGCAGCAGCAGCCGGACGTGGTACCAGTTGGGTTTGTGGTCGGCTTCGATGCCTTCGATCCGTGCAAAGGCGAGCGGCTTGTCTTCTAAATAGATCAGGACGATGTCTTTTTCGGCTGCCATGTCACCCTATCCGCTTCCGTGCGGGTTGTGCCTCATCCGGCCGATCGGAAGGTCATGCAGCGGGGTGCCATCGGCCTGGGAGCGTCTTCCGTAAATTATTTATATACCCAATCCGGGGAAAATTCCAGACGCAAGCGCGCGTCACAGGGCCGGCGGGCCAGGGGAACCCGGCTTTCGGCTTCCACGTGCGGGTGGCGCGGCAGTCTGCTTAAGTTTTTTGACTTTTTGGCCGATAGTGTAATAGAATTATCCTATCTCGCAGAGCAGAAGGGGACTTCCATGATGCCACGGCAATTCGTTTTCGCAAGGTGCATGATTTGCGTTTTGAGCTTCACCCTCCTGGCGCTTCCGGCCCTGCCGGCTACGGCCGCCGGCAACAGTGCGGCCAAATCCCAGAAAGTCTCAGCCGCCCCGGAGCCGAGGGATGCCGAGACCTGGTTCCGCAAAGGCGCCCTCGTTGCGACGTACGGCAACAACAAGGCGGCCATTCGCTATTTCACGAAGGCCATTGAGCTGAACCCCAACGACGACGGCGCATGGTTCTCCCGGGGTGTCTCCTACGGCCAACTGGGCCTTTATCCCCAAGCCATCGAGAACATCAACCGGGCCATCGCCATGCGGCCGCAAGACGGGCTTTATTACTACGGCAGGGCCAGAGTGTACCTGCTGTCCGGCGACCATGAAAAGGCGCGGGAGGATTTCCGCAAAGCCGCCGCTCTGGGGGATGAAGACGCGCAGAAGTACCTGAAGGAGAATCCGAAGTAATCTCGCCGGTCAAATGAGATTAGGTGCAGGGTGCAAGGTGCAAGGATTTATTGCATCTTGCGCCGTGTGCCTTAGTATCATCGTTCCTTATATCTCAAGCCCTGCCCCTTTCGCCTTTTTTTTTCACGCCACGATCACTGCCCGTGATCGCTTCCCGTCGATTTTGATGGTGAGCGGTTTGTCCAGCCGGATGTGCTTGAGATAGGTGGTGGCCGTTTCCGCGCGCTGTGCCAGCAGCCAATCCCAGTGGATGAAATCCGTCCCGTTGCCCGCGGTGGTCAGGTAGCTGATATCCAGGGACGTGATGTTGTGAAAGAAGTGCGTTCCCTGGGACGGGTCGGCCCGGAGGGCCTCGGTGGCCGTCTCCACAATGGCCTTGACCCCGGAGATGTCGTTCCATTTCACCGGGATGCCGAGCCACCGGTCGGCCGAGCCCCAGCGGCCGGGACCGATCAGCAGGTACTTGCGCTTCTGAACCTCGAGTTGCTTGTTGAGCCGCCCCACCTCGGCGGCAACCTCAATCGTGTGTGCCGCTTCGAAGGTGTCCGGGTTGACGAAGACGATGTCCGCGATGTGGTTGACCTCCCCGTTGCCCAGGGCCATGGTGGAATAGCAGAAAGCCCGTTGGATGTCCTCCGGCAAGATCTCGATCTCCAGCCTCTGTCGGGCGACGGCCATCGGGCGGATCTGCAGCAGGTCAAACTCGGGTTTCTGTCCGGCCGCCAGGTTCACCGCAAACTCGATTTCCACCGGGCATCCCATGCCCCTGCGGCCGATTTCCAGGATGTCCGCAAGAATCTCAGGCAGCGGGAAGGCTTGGTACTTTAAAATGTTGGCGAAGGTGACGACCGGGAAGCCGCCACTCTGGGCCCCGTCGCGGATGCGGTGCTCCTGGGGGTAGTAGGTGCTCGAGATGGCCTGCACGCAGGCGTTGTCGTGGAAGTCGTCGACAGCCAGCCGCGCCAGGGTAAGGTCTTCGCCGATGCCCAGGTTTTCCGGTGCATCCGTCAGCTTCAGCGCGTAGAGAAAGCGCTGGGCGTTTTTCAGGATGTCGTCCACGGTGGAGAACTGGGGCAGAAACTGAGGGTACTTCGGCGAGAAGCGCAGCGACGTGCCACCCTCCACCACGGTTTTACCGAGGCCGAGGGCAATGTGGGCAATGCCGTCCTCCGGCTTCATGTAGCCGATCGGGTAGAAGTTGTAGGACTGAACCACGCCCGCCAGGGCCGGGTAGAAGTAGTCGCCGCAAGCCTCACCGGTCAGGTGCTGGATGACCACCGCCATCTTTTCTTCCTCGATGCGGTGGTGGGTGCTCCGGGCGAAGGCTTTCGGGCTTTCGAAATAGGTCGAGGCATAGACCAGCTTGACGGCGGTGACAAGCCGCGCCAGGCGCACGGCGGGGTCGGGGTGATGGTTGGGGAGCATGATGGTGCGGTAGATCCCGGCAAACGGCTGGAACTGGGCATCCTCGAGCAGGCTCGACGAGCGCACGGCCAGCGGGCAGGCAGTGTCCTGCATGAAGACCGACAGGCTCTGGGTGAGCCACTCCGGGAAGTGGGCGGCCATGCAGGCCTCGGCGATCTCCGCGTCGCCGGCCTCGCGCGTGGCGAATTCGGCGAGGCGGTTTTCGCCGATGAAGGCGTCGAAGCCCTCCGTGGAGACGGCGATGGTCTTGGGGATGCGGATGTCCACGTCTTTATACCTGGCTTGAATCTCCGGGTGCTGCTTGAGCAGCGTTGAAATGAAGGCCAGGCCCCGGGCTTTTCCGCCCAGGGAGCCGCGGCCGATCTTGACGAAATCCGCGTCCGGATCGAACCCGCCTGGGCTCATCTCGGTGATGATGCCCTTCTGCCGCCCCTTGCGGCGCTCGGCAATGCACTGCACCAGGTGGGTTTTCAGGGCCTCTGTGTTCGGGAAGTCGCTGACCTTCAGCGGCTTCAGCTTCGAGGCCAGCATGACCTCGGAGCGGGCCATGAACCAGCTGGAGAAGTGGTTGCGCCGGGCGTGGTGCTCCACACACTCGTCCGGAAGGCTGGGCAGCAGCTTTTCCATGGCGCGCAGGTTCGAGGCGCGGGCGATTTCGTGCCCGTCGGATGGGTCGCGGAAGACAAAATCCCCAAAGCCTAAGTACTGCATGAAGAAGTCATGGATCTCGGCGTTCAGGGTCGGGGAGTTCTTGTTGGCAAAAATCGCCGGGATGCGCTGAGCTCTTCCGCGGTTGGCTTCCTCCGAACTCAAGTTGAGCAGCGGCAGGTCCGGATTCTCCGCGCGGATCGTTTCGAGCAGGGAAAAACCCGCCATTTCGTCCACCACACCGTTGCGCGGGAAGCGCACGTCGGAGAGCACCCCCAGGAGGTAGGGCTGGTAGCGCCGGTAGAGCTCCACGGCCTCTTCGTAGGATTCCGCCACCAGGATCTTCGGCCGGGCGCGCATGCGGAAGATGCGGTGCTCGTCGTTAACCGACTCTTCCATGGCGGCCTGGGTCTGGCTGACGATCACCTTGTAGAGAATGGGCAAGAGCGCCGAGTAGTGGACCGGCGAGTCCTCCACCACGATGATGACCCGCACCTTGGCACGCTCGGTGTCAAAGGCCACGTTCATGCGGTCCTCGAGGTTCTTGATGAGGGCCAGCAGGAGGTCGGAGTTGCCCTGCCAGACGTAAACGCGGTCGATGGACTTACGATCGGAGGCTTTGTGGTCGAGCACGTGCTGCCCGGTCTTGTGCACCAGGAGAAACACCGGCAGGTCCGGGAAGTTGTCCTTGATCGTGCGGCCCAGCACGTAGGCATCCGTGTCGTCCACCAGCGGCATGGTGATCACGAGGTCGAACTTCTTGCGCCGCAGGGCGTCGAGCGCCTCGGCGGACGTCGATACCCAGGTGAGCATCGGCGGCCGGGAGAGGTTGAGGCCACGGTATTCGTGGATGATACGCTCGGCGAGCCGGCCCTCCTCCTCCATGATGAAAGCCTCGTAGGGGCTGCTGACCAGCAGGATGTCGGTCACCTTGCGCGCCATGAGCTCGTGGAACACTTTGAAAGACAGGTCGAAGTCTTCGCGGCTGGCTATCAACGGAAAGGCAGCGGTCATGAAAGGTCTCCCGGGAAAGACGCCGATTGACGTCTAGTTCATTGCCACTATAAAGGGGAGTTCGTGGAATTTCAAGAAAACAGAGCGCGGGCGCTTATTCCCGACCGACCCGTTTTCCCTGCCAGGAATCCCGCCGCTCCAATTCGGCCCGGATCATGTTCAGCGTCCCGGTTTTGTCGAGGCACCAGCCCGGCGCTGCCAACTCCCCCGGGTGGGGGTCGCCGGTGAGTCGCTGCACCACGATGGCGGGGGGAAGGCGTTCGAGGAAGTCACAGGCGAGCGCCACATACTCCTGCTGCTCGAGGCATCGGTATTCCCCGGTCCGATGCAGAGCCGCGAGCCGGGTGTCCTTCACCACGTAGAGGGCGTGCAGCTTGACTCCGTCGATGCCGGCCTCGGAAAGACACCGGGCAGTAAAGCGCATGTCTGCGCGGCTCTCGCCGGGCAGACCGAGGATGACGTGCGTGCAGATGTGGATCCCTCGGTTCCGGGTGGCCTCCACCGCCCTGAAAAAGCAGGCGGCATCGTGGCCGCGGTTGATGCGGGCCAGGGTGGCGTCCCGGGCGGACTGCAGGCCGTATTCGACCCAGATCAGCCGATCGCGGGCGCAGTCCTGAAGCAGGTCCAGCACCGGCGCCGACACGCAGTCCGGGCGGGTTCCGATGGCGAGGCCCACCACGTCTGGCACAGCGAGGGCCTCCTCGTAGAGGGCTTTGAGGGTTGCGAGGGGCGCGTACGTGTTGGAGAACGCCTGAAAATAGGCAATGAATTTTTCGGCGCGGTAGCGCCGGGCCAGGGCCTTTTTGCCGATGGTCAACTGCTCGGTGATCGAAAGTCCGCTGGCGTGGGCGCCGGTCCCCGAGCCCCGGGCATTGCAGTAGATGCACCCGCCGGTGGCAACGGAGCCGTCCCGGTTCGGGCAGGTGAGGCCCGCGTCCACGCTGATCTTCTGAACCCGGCAGCCGAAAAGCCCGCGCAGGTACGTGTTGTAGTCGTAGTAGCGATTCTGCATGACGGCTTGACCCGCAAAATCAGGCCAGATATAATCGCGCCCGGTTTCCTTTTTCTCTACACCTATATCTTTACCACACTTTGATCAGGCCCCGCAAACGGCTGTAACAGGTAGACCGCATGGCCTTCACCCCCAAAACTTACGACGTCCTGGTTGTGGGCGCCGGGCACGCCGGCTGCGAGGCCGCGCTGGCCGCGGCCCGCATGGGCTGCCAGGTGCTGCTGTTGGCGATCGATCTCGACAAGCTTGCGGCCATGCCGTGCAGCCCCTCGATCGGCGGCATGGCCAAGGGGCAGCTGGTCAAGGAGATCGACGCCCTCGGCGGCGAGATGGCGAAGATCACCGACGACACCGCCATCCAGTACCGCACCCTGAACACCAAGAAGGGCCCGGCGGTGCATTCTTCGCGGACCCAGAACGACAAGCAGCGTTACCACATGGCCATGAAGGCTCGAATCGAGGCCCAGCCCGGTCTCGACCTCAAGCAGGCGCTGGTGGAGCGGCTGGTGGTGGAGGGCGGGCGGGTGGTC
Organism: uncultured delta proteobacterium; assembly: GCA_963785045.1. GTDB lineage: Bacteria > Desulfobacterota > Desulfobacteria > Desulfobacterales > SpSt-501 > SpSt-501. The sequence continues at coordinate 62,148 of CAWAUC010000017.1, forward strand.
GGCGCCGAGGACCATACCGGGTTCGGCTACCCGGCCCGGGCGGTTGTGCTGGCGACCGGCACGTTCCTGAGCGGGCTGGTGCATATCGGCCATCGTTCGATCCGGGCGGGCCGGGCCGGTGAGTTTGCCGCCTACGGCCTGCCGACCCACCTGAAAGAGCTCGGCTTCGAGCTCGGGCGGCTGAAGACGGGCACGCCGCCGCGGCTGCGGCGCTCCAGCATCGATTTTTCGCGCTTCACCGAGCAGGCCGGCGACGAGAGCCCGGCCCCGTTTTCCCTGTTTACGAGCGGGCCGCGGCTGGCGCAGCTGCCGAGTTTCATCGGCCACACCCAGGCGCGCACCCACGCGATTCTGCGCCGCAACCTGCATCGTTCCGCGTTGTACGGCGGCGTCATCAAGGGGACCTCGGCCCGCTACTGCCCCTCCTTCGAGGACAAGATCGTGAAGTTCCCCGAAAAGGACCGGCACCAGATCATCCTTGAGCCGGAGGGCATCGACACCGAGGAAATTTACCCCAGCGGCTTGGGCAACAGCCTGCCGTTGGAGGTGCAGGTTGAGTTGGTACGCTCCATCGACGGCCTGGAATGTGCCGAGATCATGCGCCCGGCCTACGCGATCGAGTACGACTATGTCAACCCGATCCAGCTCAAAAACACCCTCGAGACCAAGCGGGTCAAAGGGCTGTTCCTGGCCGGGCAGATCAACGGCACGTCGGGTTACGAAGAGGCGGCCGCCCAGGGGCTGTGGGCCGGGGTCAACGCCGCCTGCCAGGTGCAGCAGCGGCCGGCCTTCCTGCTGGACCGCTCCCAGGCCTACATGGCCGTTATGGTCGACGACCTGGTGACCCGTGGGACCCGCGAACCCTACCGCATGTTCACCTCCCGGGCCGAGTACCGGCTGATGCTGCGGGAGGACAACGCCGACTTGCGTCTCATGGAGACCGGTCATGCGCTCGGCCTGATCGGCGCAGAGGCAGTCAGAGAGCTCCGGGACCGGCGCGAGCACATCGCGCGCGAGATCCGGCGCATCCGGGGCATCGTCATCCGGCCGCTTCCGGAGGTGAACGCCATTCTTGAGCGGCGCGGCGCGACGCCCTTGCAGCAAAGCACGCATCTTGACCAACTGGTCAAACGCGCCGAGCTCGGCTACCATGCCGTCGCGAGCTTGGCGCCAAGCCCCGATCCGATCGCTCCTGCCGTCGCGCGGCAGGTCGAGATCGAAGTCAAATACGAAGGCTATGTTCAAATCCAGTTGCGGGAGATCGAGCGTTTCAAGGACCTGGAAAACGTCCGGCTGCCCGAGGATTTCGATTTCAACGCGGTGCACGGCCTCTCGAACGAGCTGAAGCAAAAGCTCGGTGCGGTCCGCCCCGCCTCGCTGGGGCAGGCGGCCCGCATCGATGGCATGACGCCCGCCGCCATATCGGTCCTGATGGTGGCACTGAAAGCGCGACGCGCGTAACAGGGTGTTGAAAAACCGCGCCTGAGGCCGTGATCCGGCGTTGTGCGGCTTTTGTAAATGCTCACATATGAATAAATATGCTGCGCTTTCCAAAACGCCGCACGCCTTGGCTGACGGCCTGATGCTTGTTTTTGAACACCCTGATAGCGCATTGCGTGCAGCGAAGGCTTCTCTTATTTTTTTCCGGGGCTGAGCGAGGTGCGGCAGCGCCGCCGGCGCTGAACGCTTGACAGCCGCTTGCGATCAACTTATTGTATCAATTAAAATATTCGACACTTCAGGAGTCTGTCGCATGGCAGAAGATTACTACAAGACACTCGGTGTGGGGCGCGAGGCCACCGATGAGGAGATCAAGAAGGCCTATCGCAAGCTGGCCATGAAATACCACCCCGACCACGCCAAAGGCGACAAGACGGCCGAAGAGCGATTCAAAAAAATCAGTGAAGCCTACGCCGTGTTGAGCGATAAGGAGAAACGTCGCGAATACGACACGTTCGGCTCCGAGGGGTTCCAGCAGCGCTTCTCCCAGGAGGACATTTTCCGGGGCTTCAACATCAACGACATCCTGAGGGAGTTCGGCTTCGGCGGGGGCGGATCTTTCGGCGGCGCTCAGGCGGGAGGCGGCCGGCGTACCTATGGCGCGGGTTCCCCGTTCGGTTCCCGGGCACACCCGCAGCAGATCAAGGGGGATGACCTCATCTACGAGCTGCCGCTCACGCTGCGCGAATCCGCGTCCGGGACCACCAAGGAGTTCACGATGCAACACCAGGGGGTCCCGGAGCGGATCACCGTGAAGATCCCCAAGGGCATGACCACCGGCAAAAAACTGCGCTTGGCCGGCAAGGGCAACCCGGGTCCTTTCGGCGGGCCGCGGGGTGACCTGTACATCCAGGTCGCCCTGATCGAGGACCCGGTGTTCAGCCTCGAGGATCAGGACCTCACCACCCACCGGGAGATCAAACTCACGGAAGCCCTGCTGGGGACGACCATTTCGGTACCGACCCTTGACGACAAGCAGTACAGCCTGAAAATTCCGCCCGGCACCAAGAACGGGACCAGGATGCGGCTGCCCGGGCACGGGTTGCCCTCCATGAAGGGCGGCAAGAAGGGGGACCTCTTCGTCCGCATTCACATTCAGATCCCCAAGGACCTCACCAAGGAACAGAAAAAACTGGTCGAGGAGCTCGCCGAGACGGGCGTATAGCAGGCTGCTGAAAAACGGCGCCTCGCGCCGTGATCCGGCGTTTTGCAGCTATTGTAAATGCTCACATATGACTGAATATGCTGCGCTTTCCAAAACGCCGCACGCCTTGGCTGACGGCTCGGTGCTTGTTTTTCAACACCCTGATAGATCGTCGGCTGAGCCCACCCACTTTCCAACCTTCGGGTATTAATGCCTTTTCCCCTTTCCGCGGGTCACTCCGAAATTTGACTTTGATGGTGATTCGAGATAAAGTTATCTATACGAGTTCAATTCGACCAGGGTCTGCCCAAGCGGCCCTGAAGCTTTTGTGGGCTGACGAATGCCTGATCTGATACCGGTCCTCTCGGCGCAGGAGATCGATGTGCTGGTGAGCGACCTCGCACAACGGATTTCTTCCGATTATCAGGGACGAGAACTCGTTCTGGTCGGTGTCCTAAAAGGGGCCTTTATCTTCCTTTCCGATCTGGTTCGGAAGCTTACCATTCCGGTGAAGATCGATTTTGTCCAGGCGGCCAGCTACGGCAGCAGTGCCACGTCCTGCGGCCAGATACGGTTGACCATGGAAATCGGGGTCGACATCAAGGACTGCGACGTCCTTCTGGTCGAAGACATCGTCGACACGGGGATTACGGTCGGTTGCCTGCTCGACTACCTGCGGTCGTTTCGACCGCGCAGTGTCGCCGTGTGCGCGCTGATCAACAAACGCGAGCGCCGGGAGCGGGAAGTGCCTGTGGCCTACATCGGCCGTGGGATCGAAAGAGGATTTCTGGTGGGATACGGTCTGGACTATGCCGAGGGCTATCGGCACCTGCCCGGCATCTTCCACCTCAAACTTTAATCAGCGGAGTTCAACCATGATCGTACACTGCGAAGGCTGTGAATCGGGTTTCCGTGTGGACGAGCACCTGATCAAACCCACGGGCTCAAAGCTCAGATGCTCCAAATGCCGCCACGTTTTCGTGGCGTACCCCCCGGCTCAGGCTGACGAGGCAGAGGAGCCTCTCATATTGAACGACGCATTGCCGGCGGAGGAAACCGCCCCGGGGCTGGCGGAGGCGTCGGGCATCGACTCCAAAACAGACCAGGATTCCGGCGAAGATTCGGAACTCTTAGACGTAGAAGGCCTCCTGGCGGACGATGCCCCACTGAAAGAGACGTCCGCGGCGAGTGCAATTGACGCTGAACTCGATCTAGATCTCGCGCCGGCTGCGGCGGGCGAAGTGGGCAACACCCTGCCGGGCTTGGAAGAGCTTGACATCGACCTGTCCATGCTGGAAGCGACGACGGAGACGGCCGAGGCCGTTCGGGGAAAAGGCGCCCCGCCCGCCGAACTCGGGTTGGACCTCGACCTCGACTCGGTGGGGTTTGAAGGCTCCGAAACCGGCGCTGCTGCCGGTGACGGCGGCGGGATGAAGCCAGCGCCCGAAGCCGAGGTTCCGGCGACCGATTCGTCGAGCGCTCTGCTGGACGAGCTTAATTTCGACCTGGAGATGGCGGACGCCCAGACCACCACTCTGCCAAGAGACACCGGCGCCAGCGCCACATCCTCGGATACCGACGAGATCGACATCTCGGACCTTGAGGACATGCTTGACGGTCAGCGGTCAATCCCGGCCGCCCCCGCGCCTGCCGCCAAGAAGGGGATCGCACTCGATCTGGAGCCCGAAGGCGCCTCGTCGGTCGACATCCTGCAAAAGACCGATACGCTTGATCTCGGCATGATAGCAGAAGACCTCGAGACGACCGGAACACCCGACTCCGCTGCCCGTGAGGATAGCCTGGAACTCCAGCTTGATCTCGATTCGGAGACCGGCCCTTCCCCGGTGGAGGCCTCCGCCGAGGCGTCGGCCGAGGCCGATGAGCTGGACTTCTCTGATATTTCCGACATGCTGGAGCAGGAAGCAAAGCCCGTGGCCGCGTCCGCAGGAGAGGAGTTGGAGGACGTCGACCTGGTTATCGAGGACACCCCGGCTACTGCCGCCGGGTCCGACGAGGATTTGATGCTGGACCTCGAAGCCCTTTTGGATGAGGGTCGCAGCCCCGCCTCCGCCGGAAAATCGGACGAAGCCTCCGAGGTGCTCGATCTGGACATCGTGCCGGCGGAGGAGGTGCCGGGCAGCAGCACCGACCTGGAAATCGAGCTCGAAGCGGAACCAGATGCGGCGCCCCCGGTCAACCGGTCGCCCGGCGCAGCAGGTGCCAAAGCCTCCATGGCGGCTGCGGCCCGAGGGGCGGTGGCGGCTACCGACAATTTCTCCACCGACGAGTTTACCAATGCCGGCGCGACCAGTGTCTTGGAGCCCGCGCCTGTTGCCGAAACCGCCGCTGCCCCGAAGCCCGCGGCGGTTAAACCCCGGCGTGGGGGGTCCCGCAAACCGTTGCTGGCGGTGCTGGGAGTATTGGTGCTCTGTGTGGTGGCGGCGCTGGCCCTCCCGCGCAGCCTCGGCATCAGCATCCCGTACCTGAGCGACCTGAAAATCCCGTACCTGAGCGACTTGAAAATCCCGTACCTCAGCGATATGGACATCGAGATCCCGTTCATCGGCAACATCTTCAAGTCCGAACCCGAGGATCGTGCCGGAGCGCTCAAGCTGACCTTGGCACGGGAAAGCATGGCGGCGGAGTTCGTCGCCAATCCATCCGCCGGATCGCTCTGTGTGGTCAAGGGACAGGTGCGGAACACCTACAGCCACCCCCGCAGCCGAATACGGGTCACCGTCAAGCTCTACACGGCGGGCAATACCGTGGCCAAGACGGCCACGGTCTTCGCTGGCAATATGCTGACGAAACAGGAGCTGTCCTCCCTGAGTCTGATTGCCATCGACGCTCGCTTGAAGAACAGCACCGGCACCAATAACATGAACATGGGCGTCAAACCGGGCCAGTCTGTGCCGTTCATGGCGGTGTTCAGCAACCTGCCGGCCGGCGTGGACGAATACAGCGCGGAGGTGGCCGGCTCGACTCCGTAGGCAGGAAATTTGATTGACAATTTCCCCGGTTTGCCGCTATATGGCCGATGCTGGCGATGTAGCTCAGTTGGTCAGAGCATGCGGCTCATATCCGCAGTGTCCGGGGTTCAAATCCCTGCATCGCCACCATCGCCAAATCCAGTATCATCCGATACTGTCCAAAAAGGCCTGAGAAATCAGGCCTTTTTCTTTTTCTGTTGTCCGACAGAGTCCAATAGTATATAGTAAAATCCGAAAGGTTTGGGGGTACGTATAGGGGTATTTGGCCCTTCCCCCAACAGAGATACCCCCAAAATAGGAGGGGAACCCTATGCCTAAACGGATTACGCCACTTACCGACGCCAAGGTTAGAACGATCAAGCCGGCAGATAAGCCTCAAAAACTTTTTGACGGTGGGGGTCTTTTTCTCCTGGTCACTCCGACCGGCGGCAAGCTTTGGCGGCTCAAGTATCGTTTTGGGGGTATCGAGAAGCTGTTGGCCATTGGCGCATACCCCCAAACATCGCTTGCCGAGGCCAGGCAGAAGCGTGACCAGGCAAGCGCCTTGATGCTCAATGGTGTTGACCCCAGCGACACCAAGAAAGCACAGAAGGCGGCAGGCGCCCAAGAGACTGAGACCTTCAAGGTCATCGCCCGGGAGTGGCACACCAAGTTTTCGGCGTCTTGGGCTGCCAGCCACGGCGACAAAATCATCCGGCGGCTCGAACTCTATGTCTTTCCTTGGTTGGGAGACAGACCGATCAAGCCTTCCAGCGGCTCTCCATCTTGCATAATTAAAGCGCCTCATTCCTACTGTTTTGGGCTAAACGTGCCAGCGGACCTGCAACGGTTTGGGGGATAGCGTGAGATACGGTAGGAGTCTGGAAATCTCCCTGCAAAGGCCGGCAAGCTAAAATGCAACAGGAATCGACCCATAGTGAGATGAACGGAGTGAACCTGATGTGTCCACTGGATATTTCGGAAACCATCCGACGTGTAAACCCAGCGACTACACACTCCGATAGCGTCAGATGACCAGATTCTGGCAGCGAATCAAAAACCCGCCGTGCGAGCACGATTAAAGTATTGTAACTTAAGTTAGTTATCGATTACACCTTCAATGGAATCCAGGAAAACGGACACTCGGCATGATCCTTGATTATGAATCAAGGCACGGGTGGTGCGAACGAACCCGCGTGCAGCTTTTGCCGTTTCCGCAAGGCCTTACCCTTGATTATGCGAGCGCATTTAGCGGCAACATTTGAATCGCAGCGAAGGGATTAGGAACATGCATTCGTTCGGAGGCACTTCCATTGCAATCGGACACCGCAGGACCGGCAGATTCCGGCGCTTCGAGTTTCGCGGATTCGGCGGTCTCACCGCAAGATCGGAATCTCGACACCTTTGCCTGCGCGTAGCCGCCTTGCTGCTGTTGATGGCTTTCGGAGTCACTTGGCCTGCCGCAGGGCAGGACTCGTTGCAGGCTGTAAGAACTAGGAATTACATAGAAAATTTTCACGCCGCCAATCGAAGGCACGTCAGGGGCCTTGAGATCTCCCCGATACCTATTCTGTCCAGGCTCTACAGCGCAAATGGCTTTAATCCTCTTTGGGGCGATTCGGAAACGCTGGACCAACTCATTCAAGCCGTCTTCGCCGTCAGAGACGACGGACTCGACCCCGAGGATTATAAGCTGAGCGATTTGCTTCGGTTGCGCTCCGAAGTCAGGGGTTCGGTCAAGCCCAGCGTCGACTCGGTCGGGGACTTCGATCTGTTGTTGACCGACAGTTTTATCCGGCTCGCCTGCCACCTGTCTTGCGGCAAGGCCAACCCAAAGAGACTCAATGAGGCATGGAACTACGGGTGCAATATCTTCAGCAGCGACCCTGTCCCAACGCTCCTGAATGCCATTCGCTCCCGCAACGTGTTTAATTTCCTGGACCGCCTGAAACCTCAGGTTTCTTACTATCTCAGGCTTAAGACAGCGCTCGCCGTTTACCGTGACCTCCAACGCAACGGAGGGTGGAAACCCATCCCGGAGAATGTCCGATTTGTCAAAGGAGAGCGTAGTCCGCATGTCGTTCTTCTGCGGGAGAGGCTTATGCTCACAGGGGATTTGACTGAGCAGAGCGATGATCCTGAACTTTTCGACGATAAGTTGGAACTCGGTGTCGTTCGGTTCAAAACCAGAAACCTTCTCAGCACTGACCCTTCCATCCACAGGACGACCATAATCGAGTTGAACCAACCGGTCGAACACTGGATCGGCAAGATCAAAGTCAACCTCGAGCGGGCGCGGTGGGTTCTGCACGACCTCCCACAAGAGTTCATCATCGTCGATATTGCCGGATTTTTCGTTTATGTCTACCGCAATAACGAAATCGTATGGCGCTCGCGCATCCAGGTCGGTGGGCCGGCCCGGCAGACACCATCCCTCCGATCGAAAATCGACCATCTCGTATTGAGCCCCAGTTGGACAGTGCCTCCCTGCATTATCGATAGGCTCATCCTGCCGGAGGCTATTAAAAACCCGGCATATGTGGTTCAGGAAGGATATACCGTCCTCGACGTAGGGGGAAGGGAAGTCGACCCCTCGAAGATCGACTGGCAGGCTTACTCCGGCAAGACGCTGCCTTTCCGGCTGCGCCTGGGACCGAGTCCCACCAACCCGATGGGCGCCGTCAAGTTCTTTTTACCGAACGAATTCCTGGTTTATCTGCACGACACGCCCGACCAGGATGCCTTCAATGACGACCAACGGGCGTTTAGCTCCGGTTGTGTGCGCGTAGAGAAATCATTGGAATTGGCGGAGCTGCTGCTCAACGATCCGAGGAAATGGAGCCTCGAGCGGTTGGTTGAGATCACCCGGAGGCAGAAGCCGCAGATGATTCGCCTGCCACACCCAGTGCCCATCATGCTCGTTTATATGACGGTGCTGGTCGAGCAAAACGGGACTCTGTTTTTCAGGGAAGACGTCTACGACCGCGACAAAGCCGTCTTGAAAGCGCTAAACGAAAGAAACGAAATAGTGGAGTATCCGGGGATCAATGACTCCGATGCCTGGGCGCCCGCCGTTACATCGAGAAAATGACCCCGGGCGCCGCTGGCTTAAAGACAGGATGAACGGAAGACTGACAATGCAGTGGAAGTTGCCTGGGGTAGCTCGTGGAACCGCTTAGCCTGCAGCGCTGACGGTTTATGGCAGGATGTCGATCGGGGTGCCGTCCTTGACAAGATTCCAGATCTGGTCGATGGCATCATTGGTGACGGCAATGCAGCCGTCGGTCCAGTCGCGCTGAAAGAAGTCTTCTTCGTTGCCTTTGGCCGCCTCGGGCAAGCCGTGAATCATGATCAGGCCTCCCGGGTCGTATCCCTTTCTACGGGCCTCCCTGATGTCGTCCCGGTTGGGATACGAGATGAGCAGCGCTTTGTAGAACGTGCTCCCGGGAAGGTGGTAACTGATAACATACGAGCCTTCCGGGGTCCGCTTGTCGCCGCGGCGCTGTTTGTGTCCGATGGGGTTCATACCTAGAGAGACGGAGTATTCCCGAAAAACTCGCCCGTCTTGTTCAAGGAATAGCATGCGCTCTGATTTGCGAATGACGATCCGGTCTGCCATCGGCAGAGAATCGGCCTGGCACTCTGCAAGCGCATAAAAGCCGAACAACAGAACGAGGATGCAGCAAGAGCTGTATTTCTTCATGGCTCCTTCTAGGATATGGCTGCCGGGAAAAATGTCGGTTGACAAGTTTAGCAGAGGCCTAAGCATACGCGAGTGGTCCCTTTTTTTCAAGCTCCAGTGCGGATTTTCAATGTGGATTCGCTGACCCCAACAGTGACCCCCGAAATTTGGACAAGGAGGCGGTGCGGCATATAGAGTCCACGCTCGATGACGGCTATCTTATTCTATCTGAACCCGGCAACTTGCCTGCCCCGAGCCTGTCACCCGGACCCTTATCGGTATGGGTCGGGTCGGGATGGCTGGCGGAAATCTCAAAATTTGAAAGGTGCCGACCTGCCCGAAGTCAGGGAAAGGGGAGGCTGGGGAGTGAGTTTTTTTGCGCGCGACGGGGCGGGGCTTCCGGCTCGTTGTCAGGCAAGCGCAACATGAGCCGCAAACCCTTCGGCAGAGCCCTTTAAGCGGCCCCTTGTTGCCGAACTGCCGCGAACGACCGGGAAGGCCGCTATCCAGGCCTGTTTGCGGGGCCTATTCCGCAGTGCCTGACTATTCATCCGCATGCCTCTTGCAAAGACACCTGCCGAAAGGTATAAAGCAAGGCAGGTGGCGGATACGCAACTATCAGAGACTACACGTTTGGTTTTTCCTTGATGGTATGATCACCGGGTTTGAAAAAATCGTCGAAGAGCGGATCCGCAGGGCCCAGGAGCGCGGGGAGTTCGACGCGCTTTGCGGTGCGGGGCGGCCGCTCGAGTTCGAGCCGGACGGGCATATCGCCGAAGATCTGCGCCTGGCCTACAAAATCCTGAAGAACGCCGAGTGTCTGCCGCCGGAAGTGGAGCTGCGCAAAGACATCGAGAAGACGGAGGACCTTCTGGCGGCGATGCCCGAGACCGCCGAGAAATACCAGGCGCTCAAGAAGTTGAACTTTCTGATCCTCAAGCTCAACGCGATGCGCCGCACATCGATCGCAAACGAAATCCCGCAGTGTTATGCCGCCCAGGTCGTGGCGCGCCTTGAAGATGGCAAAAGACGGAAATAAGAGAGTGAGAACCACGTTGGCAAAGAAACTCACGATCGCCCTGCTGTCCGGCGGCACATCATCGGAGCGGGAGGTTTCGCTGAGCAGCGGGGCCCAGGTCTTCGAGACCCTGGACCCGGATAAGTACACCGTTCTGCGCTACGACCCCCAGTGCGATCTGCCCCGGCTGGTGGCCGACGCCGCCCGCATCGACGCTGCGCTGATCATCCTACACGGGGCGAACGGCGAAGACGGCACTGTCCAGGGTCTGCTCGACCTGCTGAACATCCCCTACCAGGGGGCCGGGGTCTTGGGCAGTGCGGTGGCCATGAACAAGCTCGCCGCCAAGCGTCTATATGAGCATGCCGGCCTGCCGGTGCCGGCCTACGACGTGGTGCGCCGCGGCCAGGCACTCAACCCGGAGGAATTGGCCGGCCGCTTCGGCCTGCCTCTTGTCGTCAAGCCGGTGGTGGGCGGCTCCAGTGTCGGGATCAGCATCGTCCGGCGCCTGGAGGACCTGCAGACGGCGGTCGGCGCAGCCCTCCGGCACGATTCCATGGTGCTGGTCGAAGCCTATATCCAGGGGACGGAGATCACCGGCGGTGTTCTCGGAAACGACACGCTCGAGGCGCTGCCGATCATCGAGATCATTCCCACCCCCGGCCATGAGTTCTTCGACTACCAGGCCAAATACCAGCCCGGGGCGAGCGAGGAGATCTGCCCGGCGCGCATCGACGCGGAGCTGACCGCTCGGGCGCAGCATTACGCCATGGAGGCCCACCGGGCGCTTTTTTGCCGAGGGTACAGCCGTACCGACATGATGTTGAGGGGCCGTGATATTGTCATCCTCGAAACCAACACCATTCCAGGCATGACCGCGACCAGCCTGCTCCCGCGGGCGGCCCGTACTGCCGGGATGAGCTTCAGCCGCCTTCTGGACCGGCTGATCGAGCTCAGCCTTGAGGGCCGGGCGGCGGTACGGTGAGGGCATGATCCTGCGCAGCGTCGCAGAGCTCGAAAGTCGTTTTCATGACCTGGGCCCGGGAGACGTTTTCCTCGGTTCACTGCCCGCGAAGCACTTGCGGGGGGCCTCCGCCGCCGACCTGCTGGAGCGAGGCGTGCGCTGCGTGCCTTGCGTGCTCTGCCAGCTTCTGGCTCGTTCCAAAACCGCCCAGGCCTTTGTTCTCAAACCGTGGATGGCGCCGCACACCCTGGTGATCGCGCGGCGCGCCGAGCTTATGGACGCCGTCGGCTACTGCGCGCAGCATCGCATCGAGGCCGTCGTGAGCAAGCAGGAGGGCATGCACTGCGGGCACGGGGTCCGGCGCTGGGAGAGCGCCGAGGCGCTCTACAACGCGGTGGCTTTCAGCGACTCCGCCTTCCCGCTGGTCCTCCAGCCGTTTCGGTCCGACATCGCGGACGTGCGCGTCATCATCGTTGGCGACTACGTTGAAGCCTACACGCGCAAGAACCCCTTCAATTTCAGGGCCAATCTCGCTGCCGGGGGGGTGAGCGCGCCGGTTGCGGTGGACGCATCCATGGAGACACTCTGCCGCGCCGTCATGGGGCGCGGCCGGTTTCCTTACGCCCACATCGATTTGCACGTGGGCGAGGGCGGCGCCTGCCACTTGTCGGAAATCGCCCTCGACGGCGGTATCGTCGGCGCCGGCATCAGCCGCCCCGAGTTGAACCAAAGAAAGCAAGCGGTCTTGGAACGGCTGGCCGAAGAACGTTAGTCTTTAGAGTCTATTGGGTCTATCGAGTCGTTGAGTTCCCCAGGGCGCACAAATCCGGAAGCGCCGGGTATCGTGTTCCTTCAACTCAACCGACCCACTCCCGCTGCAGCGGAACTTCACGGTCTTGATCACCGAACTCCATGGCGTGAAGCATGACCCAACAAAGCCAACAAACCCGATAGGCCCAATAGACTCAATAGACTCAATAGACTCAACTCCCGGGGAGGAAGGCATGAACGTACTCGTAATTGGCGGCGGCGGAAGAGAGCACGCCCTGGTGTGGAAGATCGCCCAGAGCCCGAAGGTGAAAAAGGTGTTCTGCGCTCCCGGCAACGCGGGAATTGCCGATTCGGCCGAGTGTGTGCCCGTCCCCGCTTCCGACATCCCGCGTCTGCTGGACTTCGCCCGCCGGCAGAAGATCGACCTGACGGTGGTCGGCCCGGAGGGGCCATTGTCCGTAGGCATCGTGGATGTTTTCGAAAAGGCCGGCCTGCGGATTTTCGGGGCGACCCGCCGGGCGGCCGAGATCGAGGCGAGCAAGTCCTTTGCCAAGACCCTCATGCTGAAATACCGCATTCCCACCGCCCGGGGGCAGAGCTTCAAGAGCATTGCAGAGGCGCGGCGTTACCTGCGCCAGATCGGCGCGCCTGTGGTGGTCAAGGCCGACGGGCTCGCAGCCGGCAAGGGCGTTATCGTGTGCGCCACGCTAAAAGAGGCGGAAGGGGCCCTTGATCGGGTCATGGTGAAGCGGGAGTTCGGCGATGCCGGCAACCTGGCGGTGATCGAGGAGTGCCTGACGGGCGAGGAAGCCTCTTTCCTGGCCTTCACCGACGGCAAGACGGTGCTGCCGATGCCCACCTCCCAGGACCACAAGGCGATTTTCGACGGCGACCGCGGGCCCAACACGGGCGGCATGGGCGCCTATTCTCCGGCGCCGGTAGTGGACCGGCTGATCCATAAGAAGATCATGCAGGAGGTCATGCTGCCCACGGTGAAGGCCATGGCGGCCGAAGGCCGGCCGTATAAGGGCGTGCTCTATGCCGGGCTCATGATCGACGGCGACCAGGTCAAGGTGCTCGAGTTCAACGGCCGCTTCGGCGACCCTGAGGCCCAGCCGCTGCTCATGCGGATCAGAAGCGACATCGTCCCGATCATGGAGGCCATCATCGACGGCCGCCTCGACCAGTGTACCCTCGACATCGATGAGCGCACCGCGGTGTGCGTCGTCATGGCCTCGGGCGGCTACCCCGGAAAATACCCCAAGGGGCTGCCGATCTCCGGCCTGAATGCCGCCCGGCGCATGAAGGACGTGGCCGTCTTTCATGCCGGCACGACCCGCAAGGGTCGAACGATCTTGACCGACGGAGGCCGGGTGCTGGGGGTGACGGCCCTGGGTGAGACGGTGGCTGACGCCATCGCCTGCGCCTACGAGGCCGTGCGCAGGATCAGCTGGAAGGGAGTCTGCTTCCGCACGGATATCGGCCGCAAGGCCGTCGCGCGCCTGGGCCAGGCCCCGGCGGTCGGCATCGTCATGGGCAGCGACTCAGATCTGCCGGTCATGGAGGAGACCGCGGCCATGCTGAAGAAGTTCGGCATTTCCTTCGAGATGACGGTGGCTTCGGCCCACCGCAGTCCGCAGCGGGCCATGCAATTTGCTGCAACCGCGCGCGCGCGGGGCATGCAGGTCATCATCGCCGGCGCCGGCCATGCCGCACACCTGGCCGGGGTGCTCGCGGCGCACACGAGCCTGCCGGTCATCGGGGTACCGATAGACTCCTCCAGCCTGCAAGGGCTCGATGCGCTGCTGTCCACCGTGCAGATGCCGCCGGGGATACCGGTGGCCACGATGGCCCTGGGTAAACCCGGCGCGCGCAATGCGGGCATTTTTGCCGCCCAGGTGCTGGCGTCATTCAACTCGGAACTGGCCGGCCGCATCGACAAATTCAAGAAGGAGATGGCATCCGAAGTTGAGCGCAAAGCCGAAAAACTCAAAGACTACCGCTGAGAAGCTCCCCGTCAACGCGCGGGCACCCCAGCCGGCGGCCATTCACCGGGCGGCCGGGGTCATCCGTGGCGGCGGGGTCGTGTGTTTTCCGACCCGTTGCCTTTATGGTTTGGCCGCCGACGCGTTCAACGCAGCCGCCGTTGAGCGTGTCTACGAGATCAAGCAGCGTCCGCCGGAAATGCCGCTGCTCCTTCTGATCAGTCGGACCGATCAACTGGCCGAGCTGGCCGCGCGCGTCCCGCAGGCGGCCCAATTTCTCATGCAGCGTTTCTGGCCCGGGCGGCTGACCCTGGTCCTGGACGCCCGGCCGGGCCTTCCGGCGCGGCTTACGGCCGGCACCGGCAAGATCGGGATCCGCCTGGCGGCAAATCCGGTGGCGCGGGCCCTGGCCGAAGCCGTCGCCCAGCCGATTACCGGGACCAGTGCTAATGTTTCCGGCGGGGGTGGCTGCCGACAGATCGGCGAGCTTGACCCGCGTGTCGCGCGGCAGGTGGATCTTATCCTCGATGCGGGATCCCTGAAGGGTGGTGTGGGATCGACGGTCGTGGACGTGACCGGCGCAACCCCCTTGGTTATCCGAGAAGGGGAGGTTTCAAGGCTGGAAATTCTGGCGGCTTTAAAAAGTGCTTGACGTGGCCCGAATTTGCCCGTTCGCCATGAAAAGGCGCAGTCGTCAGCGGATGAGATTCTCCCTATCAGTCTCATAATTTTTATACTGGATCGACCAACTACCCGCCGTTGCTCTATTTTTTCGGACATAGTCCCCGGGCATCTTGTGTAAACGGTTTTCATGCGTATACGTCTAATGTAGAACAAGAGGGATTCAGGAAGTCTCCTGCTGCGGCGAAGAAAAATGGACAGTTTACAAGAAACGGAGGCGATTGCCGTGAAAACCTTTATCTACAATATTATTGGCCTATTGGCACTTCTATTGGCTTGTGCCTTACCCGTTTGTGCGGCTGGTCCGGGAGGTTATCATGGGTCAGGCGGCTATCATGGCTCATCAGGCGGCTACCATGGGTCAGGCGGTTATCATGGCTCATCAGGCAGCTATCATGGGTCAGGCAGCTACCATGGGTCAGGCGGCTATTATGGGTCATGGTGGCTATTATGGTCATGGTGGCAACAACGGACATGGGAACTCCTACAGCTTTGGTATTGGGATCGTCCCTGGATGGGGCGGATGGGGCCCAGGATGGTGGGGTTCTCCGGTTTACCCTTATTATCCATACTACTCGTATTATCCAGCGCCACCGGCTGTCATCGAACAAGCGCCCCAGGGCTATGCTCAGCAGGATCAGCAGAATCAGCAGGAGTCCGGGTATTGGTACTATTGTCAGAATCCGCAGGGTTACTACCCCTACATCAAGTCCTGCCCGGGCGGGTGGATGAAGGTGGTACCCGAAACCGTTCCACCCGGCAGATGACGGAGGAAGAGGAGAAATGAAACTGAAAAGCTCTGCCATCATGCTTTCGGCGGCGATAATGCTCGCCGGTTGCGCAACGATCCCGCCGGGGCCGAGTGTCCTGGTAATGCCCGGCAATGGCAAGTCCTGGGAGGCCTTTCAGGCCGACGACGCTGTCTGTCGTCAGTGGGCGCAGAATCAGGCCGAGTGGAATGCCAACAAGACCGTCAATGAAAACCTGGCCGGAGGAGCGATCGCCGGTGGAGCCTTGGGAGCCGCATCAGGTGCTCTGATCGGTGCCGCCTCCGGCAATTTGGGTCCGGGGGCTGCCATTGGAGCAGGGGCTGGGCTTCTGGGAGGTGCCGCCTTGGGTTCGACTCAGGCATACGGCGCCGGGGGAGAGGTCCAGCGGCGGTACGACAATGCCTACCAGCAGTGCATGTATGCCAAAGGCAACCAGATTCCAGGCCACTTGCAGGCTTATCGTTCGTCGAGTCCGCCCCCGCCGCCCCCGCCACCTACCCACACTTCAGGGCCGGAGGTCGTGCCGCCTCCTCCCGCAGGCCCCCCGCCGCCGCCCCCGCCGCAGTAGTCGCGGCGAAGGGGCCGAATTGAGTCGCAGCGGTTTATCTATAACAGGTTGAACTGAAATAAAATTCGGCATAGCCCTAAAATGAGGACACTACCCCGCTAAATTTCATTGCGGGGATGACATTTATCGTTTCAGTGCCAAAGGGGTAATTAAAAATGCGCAGCAAACTGATCATTGGACTTGTGCTGGTAAGTTGCATGATAACTGTTCTCTCGGCGGCCGCTCAAGAGACCGCACCCGCAGAACCGCCCCAAAATGAGGAGGTCGGGCCAACGCCTGCCCGGCTTAGCTTCGTGGATGGCCAGGTGTCGTTCTGGCGCCCCGGCGCCCAGGATTGGGCGCAGGCGCAGCTCAACACCGCGCTGGCCCCGGGCGACCAGCTCTACACCGGCTCTCCGGGCAACCTGGAGCTGCAGACCGGACCGCGCGCATATGTGCGCGCGTGGGCGAACACCCAGATCGGAGTGGAAAGCCAGGAGGGGGACTTTTTGCAATTCAAAGTCACCGCCGGCCACGTTTCCTTTGACCTGCGCTCGCTTGAGCCCGGCCACACGGTGGAGGTGGACACTCCGAACGCAGCCTTCACGATCGATCAGGCGGGCTATTACCGTGTAGACGTCAGCGCAGAGCAGACCTCGTTCATTATCCGTCGAGCGGGACGAGCCAGCGTGAGCCCAGCCAGCGGAGAGGCCTTCAGCATCGCCCCCAGCGAAGAGGTGGTAATCGAAGGTACGCAGAGCCCGAAGATCACATCGTATTCGGCCCCGCCGCCGGATAGTTGGGACACCTGGAACTACGCGCGCACCGAGCATCTCCAGGAGGCGGTGAGCGCGCGGTATGTCTCGCCGGGGGTCTACGGGGTGAGCGATCTGGACCGCAGCGGGGTGTGGCGCAGCGTGCCCGAGTACGGTCCGGTGTGGGTTCCGAGCGCGGTGCCGGCCGGATGGGCGCCTTACACGACGGGGTCCTGGACGCTGGATCCGCACTACGGCTGGACGTGGGTGGACACGGCACCCTGGGGCTGGGCGCCGTATCATTACGGCCGATGGGTGTATGTTGGTGGATATTGGGGCTGGGCGCCCGGGCCGACGGTTGCCAGACCGGCGTACTCCCCTGCGCTGGTCGCCTTCTTCGGCCATGGGGGTGTAAGCGTTGGAGTGGGCATAGGAGGACCGGCCGTAGGCTGGGTGGCACTGGGCTGGGGTGAGCCGTGTGTTCCCTGGTGGGGACGCCCCGGATTTGCCCACCGGCCGTGGTGGGGCGGCTGGGGCGGCCCGCATGTGGTCAACAACGTGGTCGTCAGCCGCACGACCGTGGTGAGGGTCGAAAACATTAATGTCTACCATAACGCCGGCGTACGAAACGGCCTGGTGGTGGTCAGGGAAGACCGCTTCGGCCACGGGCCCATTACCTCGGCGCGCATCGCCCATGTGGAGGCGCAACAGTTCCGTCCGGTCCATGCAGCCCCCAGGGTTAACGCGGCGCCTGCGAGCTTTGTTCCCTCGGATAGGCGCGGTGTCCGGCCCCCTGAAGCCAGTTTGCGTCGGCCCGTGGTTGCCACCCGGGCGCCGCAGGCCGAGCAGGGGCATGGCGCAGCTCGCGAGCCGAACCAAGGCCCGGCCCCGCGGCTGGTTTCGGCGCCGCAGCAGCCGCGAGAGGCTGCCACCCCTCTGCCACGGCCAGCGTTCGGGCACAGTGGGGTAGAGCGCTCCACGACCAATCGTGCGAAGTCGCCTGCTCCACCGAAACCCGGGTTGTCAGCTCGTCCGAGCCGCGGCTCCGAGGCGGCACCCTCGGCGAATCGGCCGGTGCAGCGGCAGCCGCAAGGGCAGGTGGCCGGCCCGGCGCCGGCAGCCCCAAAGATGCCGGGTGAGCCTGCCAGTCGCCTATCGCCGAAAAGGAGTGAGGCAAAATCGCCGGAAGTTTCAGGACGCAAATCCCCGGAGGCAAAATCGCCGCAGACTTCAGGGCGCAAGCCCCCGGAGGCGCAAACGCCGCAGACTTCAGGGCGCAAGCCCCCGGAGGCAAAATCGCCGCAGACTTCAGAGCACAAGTTCCCGGAGGCAAAATCGCCGAAAACATCAGAGAGCAAGCCCTCAACGGCAGGTCAATCAAAACAAACTCCCCAGAAGGTGACGCGGGAACGGCCTGTAGAATAAATGCTGACATCGGTCAAAAGCATTTTTTGCCCGGGGCAGTCTTGACCTTCTGGTGCAGGTTGTAATATAAAGCGCATCACAAGTCTTTTTGAGGGTTGCCTGGAATCGGCAATGGCAATGTTGAAAAGCGCCAATATCAAGCCGACGCCGGAGTGGTGAAATTGGTAGACGCAGAGGACTCAAAATCCTCCGATCGCAAGGTCATGCCGGTTCAAGTCCGGCCTCCGGCACCAGAACAATAACAAAGAGTTAGCCTTCATTCGGTTGACTCCTTTTTTTCTGGAGATTTGCAGATTGTACCTGGAATTGTGCTTAAACGCGACGCAAGGTATTCAGCTTGCCGCTGTGCCGCCTGTTTCAGGTCACCGTCGCTGACTATGTTGTAACGGTCGAAAATTGACCGGGTCTTGTGGCCGGAAATCATCATCGCCACCCGTTCCGAAACGCCAGCGCGAATCATGTTACGAACGGCCGTTCTACGCAAATCATGAAAAAGGCGTTTTCCTAAGCCTGCCTTATGGCAAGCGGCATACCATGCCCTGCGTATGTTCATGACCCGGCCCGTTCCATCTCGGTTGGGGAACACAAAGGGACACAGCTTGCCACTCCGTTTTCGCCTTTCCCACTGCTGAATAAAGACTGCCTTAAGCTCTTCATCCAAGTAAACTATGCGGCCCTCGTCGTTCTTGCTTTCCCCAACCTCCAACCGGACGATGCCTAAGTCGAGATCAACTTGACTCCAGACAAGACCGGTGATTTCTGATATGCGCCAACCTTCTATATAGGCAAAATGATGTGGTTTAAAAGAAACGGACACCTTGATAAGAGTACCCTAACAGAAAGCGAGGTGTCCTATGAGCGACAGTTCCACCCGGCAACGATTCACCAAACAATTTAAGGACGACGCCGTTCAGTTGGTCGTTGAGCAGTGGCTACAGCTGTGAGGAAACCGGCCGACGTCTGGGCGTAGGTGCCAACAACATTTCCCGCTGGGTGCGCCAGCACCGGGACAAGGTGAACGAGCCGACGCATTCGGGTCTTTCCCGCGAGCAGCTGGAAGCCGAGCTCAAGCGTTTGCGCAAAGAAAACAAACGCCTGGAGATGGAGCGTGAAATCTTAAAAAAGGCCACGGCCTTCTTTGCCAAAGAGTCGAACTGAGGTTCGGCTTTATCCGGCAGCAAATGAAGGCCTTTCCGATCACCGTGCTGTGCCAGGTGATGGGGGTTAGCCGGAGCGGGTTCTACGACTACTTGGGTCGCTGCGCCTGCCAGGAAAAAACAACACCGGTGCCAGGCCCATTGGAATTTCGGACCCAGCTGATATTCAAGCAGTCTCGTGGAAGCTACGGCTCGCGCCGGATCGCCAAGAAATTGAAAGCCGAAGGTCATCGAGTCGGCCGTTATAAAGCGCGGCATCTGATGCAAAAGCTCGGGTTGAAGGTGAAGGTCTCGCGACGCTACAAACGCACTACGGATAGCCGGCATGCGTTCCCCGTGGCGCCGAACCTGCTCAACCGCAACTTCGATGTCAGCTTGCCGAATACGGCTTGGAGTGCCGACATCAGCTACGTCTGGACGCTGGAGGGCTGGCTGTACCTGGCGGTCGTCATGGATTTGCACTCGCGGCAGATTGTCGGCTGGGCCATGGACAAGCGTATGAAAAAGGACCTGACGCTGCAAGCGATCTCCATGGCGTATTTCCGCCGCAAGCCGGCCGCCGGCTTGATCCATCATTCTGACCGTGGCAGCCAATATGCCTGCCACGACTACCAGCGTCGTTTAGAGCAATATGGCATGGTCCCGAGCATGAGCCGCAAGGGCGATTGCTGGGACAATGCGCCTACGGAGCGGTTCTTCCGCAGCCTGAAATCCGAATGCTTGGCGTTCTGTCGTTTCGAGACCCGGCAGTCCGCCAAGCTTGAAGTTCTCGACTATATTGTCTTCTACAACGCCGAGCGCTTGCACTCGACGAACGGATACCTTAGCCCCAGACTACGAGAAACATCAGGAGCCCATGAAGGCGTTGGCTTAACCCGTGTCAGCGATTTCTCTTCGACCACAAAAATCAGTGTAGTTGGGCTGAAGCTCGAAAGAGGGCGGGAGTAGAGCCTGAAAATAGCGCTCAAGTTCACGTGATAGACTGTACCATGCAAAACGTCCGCACATTTCATTTGCCTTTGTTGGTTGTGTCACTATGATTAAGACATGAAAAAGCCAGGTCAACAGATGGAAAGAAGATGTGAGCCGCGTGCTACCGAGTTGTCCAACCAAAGGGCGGAATTTAAATTGACCTATGTCCCCGTGTATCAATTTAAAGTCCGAGACTCTCCGCTAAAGGAGCGGGAATCGTTGTGAGGGCGGATTCCAATGTGCTGGGTATGTGATCGCCTTGAAAATTTGATTGCTGGCTGGAACGAAGAGCGGGAGTTTCAGGAGAAGACCAGCAGCGACAGATACCATCGTGGGCTGTCTAAGGGCTTTTCCGAATGTGTTAAGGATCTCTCAGAAACTGTGGCTTCAATGAGGCTGAAAGGGCTGTGTGGAAAAGCCCCGGAGTACGAGGGTGCTATCAATGACAAACAGCGATTAGATATTCTGGACGACCTATTGAAACTGGGAGATGAAAATAACAACCAGGAATGATCAACTGCAACGCTCCTAATTGAAATTGAGTTTGGAGGAAGATGGTGCCCAAATCATCAGGAGAACTCAAAGCTGTCTGGAACGGCATCCGGCTCATCTTGTCTGAAAAAGAATACGATATTGCAATGTCGCACGTTGAGCGCATGCGCCAAGCAGCCGCTGATAAAAAATATTATCAAGGCCTCGAAATTAGAGAAGAGGATGATGACTACATTGAGCCCGATGAGGCTGAGGAATGGAAACTTTCAGACACTCTTTATGAGGTTCTTAGAATGACAAGGACCCAAAAAGGCTGGGAGGGAATTCCTGCAGCGGATATAATCAAAAAAGGATTAAAGGAACTTTCAGAGGAATTAAGCGGTATTGATCCTTGCAGCGATGACGATGCTGACGATGTATTCTGATATAACA
>CAWAUC010000018.1:0-72145 GCA_963785045.1 uncultured delta proteobacterium
CGCCCCTTTTACATTGACGCTCCCCTTCGAGTTTGCAGGCGGCCTGCACGACCGCGATACGGAGTTGGTGAGATTCGGGTATCGGGACTACGATCCTGAGGTTGGGAGGTGGACAGCAAAGGACTCGATTCTGTTTGCGGACGGGGATACGGATCGGTAGGTAGTGCATAATCCCAGATTAAACAGTGACAAAATCAATTTTGCGGTTACTGAAAAATTGGAGATTGACCGACCTAAGGGCTTATTTACATGTGGCTGAGTTCAAGCGATTTCATCCGACACATCGCACGTAGGTTATACCTTGTGATACTGTTTCTATGGTTTAAAAATTAACTTGACATTTTTAAGTCCATTACATAAACATACACTTGCTTTTTCGTACTCTTCTCACTGGACCTGAGGCGAACGCTGTTCTCATTAAACGGTTCGGAGCTCACCTCACCTGTCGTTCCTCCA
Source organism: uncultured delta proteobacterium (assembly GCA_963785045.1). GTDB lineage: Bacteria > Desulfobacterota > Desulfobacteria > Desulfobacterales > SpSt-501 > SpSt-501. The sequence continues at coordinate 457 of CAWAUC010000018.1, forward strand.
TTTCATCTTCACCTTCCGTTTTTCTGCATAGTTTCAGCAGTAAAAGGAGGTGGTGAATGAGGAGCCAACGAATCAAGATTCCCCTTTTAAGCCCATAGAGGAGTAATTTTTCCTTTAGGGGCTTTCGATTCACTTTCCGCAGATGATCCATAACCAATGACATCGGTTTCTGCTTTCTTGCCGAGTGAGATATGTTGCAGTGAACCAAAACTACTGAGTGGAGGTTTAAATGAAAAAATTATCCTTAATTGTGATTATTACGACGCTAACTATGTTTATGTCTGCTGCGGTAGCATCAGATTTTCGCAACGGTTGGTGGTGGAACAATAACCCCTTCCAGTACTTTCACGGGACATATGAGATGATCGCTTCGGGTAGCTGTGCGCATTCAGGAGATGGGTGGAAAGACAGTAGTGATCCACCTAAATATAATTTAAACGCTGAAAAGCCGCCTTTTTTTCCTGTAGATCCTTCAAAATTCTATGTCGGAACCACTGTGGCATTTGGTACCTGGACTTTCAATAAAGATGGGACTGGAACGTATACTGTTACAAATTATGCCACAATCTTGCCGGGGAGCAACTTTTACGATCCAGCAAATGGGATTCTGTTAGAGCAGCACCCTCAAGCAAATTTTACATTCACTGTTTCTCCCTTTGGTGATATCACGGTGACTACTGGCAATCCAACAATTGGAATAGTAGAACTCATAGGGAGTATTTCTAATGACAAAAGAACCATGACACTTATCAGTGCCAATCAGGTTCAGAATTTAAATGGCATTCACTTATATTGGGCAGTCTGCAATACTGCTCGGACTCTAATCAAGGTGAGTGATTAAGGTAAATCTAATCGATTATGGGAGGCGGGACTTATTTTTTGTTCTGCCTCCCGACTTTTTTATAAATATTAACGATTGGACTTCCACTGCATGGTTTGGTTTTTATGATCCAAAAATTAGGGGTGTATGGGGATACTCTATTTTTAATACTTTATATGTTTAATTGGTTCTTGTAACATCCCCGTATGGCACGCAGAGCCCGCCCACATACCGCCGGGGCGTTGCAGCATATTATCTGCCGCGGGATTCAACGCTGCCGGATTTATCAAGATGACTCGGATCGGCAGGATTTTTGTGAGAGTTAACTCGTCACCGCGCCACGCGACGCGCTTCCTACGAGCCTGGCGTATTTTCCCATGACGCCGCGCCGGTACTTCTGCTCCGGGGCCTTCCACCGCGACAGCCGGTCCGCGATTTCCTCGGGTCCCGCATCCAGTGAGATCGACCGGTCCTTCGGGTTGATGGTAATCGGATCGCCTTCCCGGATGACGGCGATCGGCCCTCCTGCCTGCGCTTCGGGGGCGATGTGTCCGACCATGATCCCGTGCGTGCCGCCCGAAAACCGGCCGTCCGTAATAAGCGCGACATCTTTTCCCAGCCCCGCGCCCATGAGCGCGGCAGAAGGCGAGAGCATCTCCCGCATTCCCGGCCCGCCCTTGGGGCCTTCGTACCGGATCACGAGCACGTCGCCTTTTCGGATTTTTCCGGACAGGATTGCGTCCAGCGCGTCCTCTTCGCGTTCGAAGACCCTTGCCGGTCCCGTGTGATGATCCAGTTCCTTTCCGCTCAGTTTCAGAACCGCCCCTTCCGGAGCAAGGTTCCCGCGGAGGATCGTGATGTGCCGTCCGGGCAGCGCAAGGGGGCGCTCCGGCGGGAAGAAAATGTCCTGGCCTCGGCGGACCGTGGGGGCGTCTGCCAGGTTTTCCGCCACCGTCTTCCCCGTGACGGTCAGGCACTGCCCGTGGAGCAGGCCGGCGTCGAGAAGCGATTTCATCACCATCGGCACACCCCCGATCCGGTCCAGGTCCAGCATCACGTATTTCCCGGAAGGCTTGAAGTTTCCCAGCAGCGGAACTTTTTTTCCGATTCGCTGGAAATCCTCAAGTTCAAGAGGCACCTGCGCCTCGTGGGCCAGCGCGAGAAGGTGCAGGACGCCGTTTGTCGACCCACCCAGGGCCAACATAACAGCGATGGCATTCTCGAAGGCCTCCCTCGTCGCGATGTCGCGGGCGCGTATTCCCCGGTCGAGAAGCCCTATAAGTGCCTTGACGGAATCGACACAGTCCTTCCGTTTCCTGGCCGAGATCCGGTTTCGCCGGTCCACCGCAGCGTGAGCGGCCGACCCTGGGACGCTCATCCCCATGGCCTCGATCGCCGAAGCCATCGTGTTGGCCGTGTACATCCCCCCACACGATCCGGAACCGGGACAGGAATGGCACTCCACCTGGTGCAGTTCCTCGTCCGTCATCTTTCCCGCCCCGTGAGCACCGATCGCCTCGAAGGAGCTTACGATTGTGAGGTCTTCGCCCTTGTATCTTCCCGGCAGAATCGTTCCGCCATACAGGGTCAGCCCGATGGCGTTGTTCCGAAGAATGGGCATGAGCGCGCCCGGGATGCTCTTGTCGCATCCGGAAATCGTGAGGATCCCGTCAGCGGCGTATCCTTCGTGCATTGTCTCGATGCAGTCGGCGATCAGGTCCCGGGACATCAGGGAATATTTCATCCCCTCCATCCCCATGGTCTCCCCGTCGCTGATGACGGGCGTGCCGAACAGGAACGCTTTTCCGCCCGCCTGATCGATCTCCCGGGAAAGGATGTCACCGAGATTTCGGATATGGTCGTTGCAGGGGGTGGCGTTCGTGAAGGGGCAGGCCAGCGTGATGATCGGCTTCGCGAAATCCTCGTCCGTGAAATCGACGGCACGAAGCATGGCGCGTGCTGCCGCTCTTTTAGCCCAATCCGCACCCCCGGGAGTGCCGGTAAGCAGAGTACTGCGATGTTTCCGAATCCGGTCTGTCATGGAAAATCCTGTCTCCAGCAATGCTCGGACCATAAGCACCGCCTTCAGTGGTTGTCAACAATCCGGTCATGCCCGTTTCTGCCTGTATTCAGGCAGGCTCCGACACATCGGGCCGAAGGATCTTGTAGCCCCTCACTTCGCCTCTTCAAACCGGCGCAGCCGTTCTTCCGTGTCGGGGTGCGTGGAGAGGTAGTTCGACCAACGCCCTTCCATGTCCGGGTCGTCCGGCCGTTTTTTCTGCTGCAATCGCCGCATCAGGTCGGAAAAACGGCGAGGCGGGATCTGGTGCGACTGCAGGTAGTCTAGAGCGTACCGGTCCGCCTCGAGCTCGAAATCGCGGGAGTAGGCGAGCTCCGTCAGCATGACCGGCAGCCCTAAGAAGACCTGGGAGGTGCCGGAGACGTCGCCGGTGACGGCCATGATGGCGAATGCCAGCAGCGAGTCCTGGATGATCCGCTGAACTCCGTGACGATAGGCCACATGGCCGGCCTCGTGCGCCAGCACGGCCAGGAGTTCGTCGTCGTGTCGAGCAAGGTTGACCATTTCATCGGTTAAGACAATGGCACCGTCGGGCAGTGCAAAGGCGTTGGCGCCCAGCCGCCCGCCTTTGCGGAAATGAATCCGCAGGCGCAGGCGGGCGTGGCTCTGGACCATCGGCTCAAAGTGGGAGATCACGCGTTGGCGTACCGATTCGTCGAGATGGGAAGGCTTGAACACCGTCCGGTCCAGGATATCCAGGGTCTGGCTCCCCGCTTTCTGGACGACGGATAAGGGCAGGTTGTGGGCGACGAGCCGGGCGGCGGCGGGCACTCCATAGCGTCCCATCGCCCACATGACGGCGCTCATCGCTACCAGGCAGATCAGGATGTAACGCCAGCGGCTCTCCAGAACATGGACGATGTGCAGGCGCGGCCGCTTTTGAAAGTGCTTCAGCAGATCGTCGACCGCCGGGTTGTCCTCGGTTTCAAACTTCTGGCCGTGCGGAAAATAGATAAAGCGCGCGGTGTTGGCCAGGCGCGGCGACGCCGTGAGATCGAAGCGCGGCAGAACCAGCAGAGGCTCGCCCATCCGGATCCTGCGGACATGCACGGCCCCGTTGTCGAAGACGCGGCATTCCGCCGGCACCTGGGCCGAGGTTTTGCCGTCGTAATAGTTGCCATGGATGACGATCATAGCCCAAGATCAAAGTTGAGGAAATCGATCGATGCATCTCCGATGGCGCCGACCTGCTGCTGCCTCTCGGCCACAAAGGTATCCAGGTCGCCGGCCGCGATCAAGGTGAGGTGCTGCGCCTTGTATCGCATGGTGCGCACCTTGGCCCAGGGGTGAAAAAAACCCAGAGACAATGCCGTGGCCAGGGTATTGGCGAGCACCAGCATCATGAAGCTCCTGACGTCCATTGTGGTTTGCAGGCGATGGCGCCCGAGGCGGCTGGTGTTGTAAAGAAGCTTTCCCGTTTCGACCGCAAAATAGACGTAGGCGTAGATATAGATGGGCAGCGCCAAGATCGCCAGCGGGGCGAACATCGCCGCCGCCGCAGCAACGACGGCAACAGCCAGTATCCCCAGCAAAGAGGCAACCGTCAGGATGCGATAATAATCCTTCCAGGATGCGCTGAAGCTGAAAGGCGTCTTGCCGTACGAGCTGTTTTCGACCAGGAATTTTTTCTGGCGGAAATAGACGTAGGGTGAGAGGATCCCGAGGGTTAAAATCATGAGGAGCGGCCACAGCACATAGGCCTTATAGGCCTGGCCGTAGCGGGTCTTGAACCCGAAACGGATGTTGCGCCAGGCACTGTTGAACGCGTTGAACATCAGCGAACGCGTGATCAGCCAGGGGGAGAGGACGACCATCGCTGCAACAAGCAGGAACTTGATCAAGGGGAAAAAATGCGATGCGGCGGCGGCAACGATAAAAATTCCGACGACGACGAGGCGGCCCTTCAGGATCTTGAAGGGGTCTGCCAGGTATTCGAAGCCGGCACCGTTCACCCGCATGTTGCCGTAGAAATATTGCTTGCGGCGGACCTTGGCCCATGCCGAGTAAATGCCGAGTGTGAGGATGGTGAGCAATAGGTTCACAATCCAGATGCGGAAGTACTCGGAGCCCTTGCCATGGAACTCAAAGGCCATCCTGGGCGTCGCAACCGCCGCCGATGGTTTCGGGCTGCCCGCCACCTTGCGCCTCAACTTGGCCGCTGCAGAGTCTGCCACGCGAACCGACGCATCTGCCGACAGCAGTGTTTGGGTTCGCACGGCCGGGGTCGCAGGCGTAAGCCCTTGCGGTTTTCCCTCCATCGCCTGGGGCTGGAACACTCCCAGCGCGACCCGAAGGCCGGCCTTTTTGAGCAGCAGGCATAACTCGCGAGCCTTGGCCTCATCCGAGCTTTTTCTCAACACCACTCGCTTGGCGTTCAGAACCTTTCCGGCTGTCTCCGCGCTGATGGACAGAATCTGCGCGACCTTATGCAAGACCGCCGGCTTGTCGTAGCCTTCAAGGATTTCCCCCTTGTAGATCACCTGATACCGGTTTTGGTCCATGGGCTCCCCTGCCGAGTGGATGAAAGCGGCCGCCTTATTTGGATCATTATCCTTTAGTCTTCTCAAGGTGTTTGCAGGCTTCTGCATTTCCAAGTTCACAGGACCGTTTCAAATCGGCTAAGGACTTGGAAGAGTCCCCTCTGTGGTGATAGGCCCCGGCTCGTTCCAGATACGCTCGGGCATGGGCCGGTTCCAATTCCAGGAACCTGTCCCAGTATGCGATGATCGCATCGAAATCTTTCTGCAGCAGCAGGACGTGGTCCATCATCAGATAGGATTCGAAATGGCGCGGGTTGATATCGATGGCGCGATCCAGGTCCGTCCGGGCTTTTTCAAACTGGCTTTGCCGGTAATTCACAACCGCACGCCAATAATAGGCGTCGCTGTTCTCTGCGTTGAATTCCAGGGCGTAGTTGTACCATTGAAACGCCTGGTCGAAGTGTTGCTGATACACTCGGTGTCCTCTGTTTACGAGGTTTTTCGATGCCCACTCCATCCACCTTTGATTGGATGGATCCCCCGGCTTGAGGCGGACGGCTATGCGCAGGTCCTCCAGGGAATCATCGAGAGCGTCGAGCTTGAATTTGATGCGGGATCGTAAGCGGTAGTCATCTGCGTCCGCAGGCCGCAGTGCGATGCACCGGTTGATATCCGCCAACGCCTTGGCCGGGTCGTCAAGACTGAAATGATACGTCTCCGCTCTCCCAAAGTAGAAATCAGGGTGATCGCCATACTCAAGGGCGCGGGTATAAAGCATGATCGCATCTTGATGCTTTTTCTGCGCATCGACTATCTTGGCTTGGTCGTAATAGATAAATCCATACAGCGCCGAAAATAAAGGACTTGCACCGAAATGCGGCTCGGCCTGTCTGGCAAAATTCTCCATGGCCGCGTAGCTGCCGCCCCAGCGTGGCTCCAACGTCCGCAGCGAATTCGACCAGATGAGAAATGACCCGGGAAAAAGCTTCAGAGCGCGGTTGATGGCACCAAGTTTTTCGGCCCTCTCTCCGCTTGCATTGTAGATGCTGATCAGGATGGCATAAGCGGGCACGAGATCTGTCTTGATGCTCAGCGCAACATCGATATCCTTGAGAGCCTTGGCGAAATTCTCGTGCATGCCTTTGAATTGCTCTGTTGAGGTCTCCCTGGCGAACTTGTAACCTCTGCTTTCATAACCCTGATGATAATAGAAGGACGCCCGCGCGAGATGCGGCGCATAGTGACGCGGGCTATGATCGGCCCATGCAAGAAACAACTCTTCGTAGTCTCCCCGGGCAACTTGGAACACCTCAAAACTTTGGTAGGCGAGGTAATCTTTCCCAAAGTCTTGCGCGAACGCATTTTGATAACCGTCTATTGTTTCGTTCAGAGCGTCAAACTGACGGGTTTCGAGCAACTTGCGTAACTGAAGATAATCGTCAACTGCGAGCGATAACCGCGGCTTCCTCGAAACAGGAAGTTCCGCAGCTGAGCGAGATACCTCGTAAGTTTTCAACAGCCGTAGCTTGCCGGAAATAAAAAGCGGAAAAGTTCCGAAATACTGAAAAAACAGGCACCCCGCCGCGCCGATGACACTGAGAATGACCGCGCTGAATGCCAGGACCCAAAACACCCCTGATGACTCCCTTGCAATCGGTCCGCATTGCTGGCACTCCCGGGGACGGATCAACATGCGGTGGCATTTTGGACACTCTTGATTCATATGAATACCCGCTCCCAAAGCCTCCGGCCTCATGTTTTTATATAGTGCTCATCCATAAACGGCGTCTTTCGGCCCATGCCGGCGTTCTCGCTCTTCGCAATCCTCGGCAAAGCCGCACTACGCCTGCGGCTGCGAAATCGCTGCGGCCTTGGCGTGAACCGCAATCCACCATTTCTGGCTGGACACTATCTATGTTTACTTTATTATATCAACCACATCCTTATAAACTTTAGAACCTTCTTCTAATCCCAGCGCCCCTCTAACCAACTGCGGCAACGGGTAGGTCCCGTCCAGTCGCCGCCTCTTCTTGCCGCCACCCGGTTTCGGCGGCCGGGTCCTCGGAAGCGCCCGTCGGCCGCATAAACCACGGCCTCCCGGCCGGCCCGCCGCGCCTTGACAACGCAAGCCGTATGGCTTAAAAAGGCAGGTCCTGTTGGCGAACCTTCCGGCGGCACGGGGAGCCGGCGGTTCGCCGACGGTGCCCTGAAATACGCAGGATAATGCCGCCGGCGTTGCGCGGCTTTTGGAAATGCTCACCGATTGGCCACCACGATGAAAAAAACCAAGATCACTGCCGTTCGCAACATCGGCATCATCGCGCACATCGACGCCGGCAAGACCACCGTGACGGAGCGCATCCTGTTTTATTCCGGCCGTTCCCACAAGCTGGGAGAGGTGCACGACGGTGAGGCCGTCATGGACTGGATGCCGGACGAGCAGGAACGCGGCATCACCATCACCTCGGCGGTGACCACCTGCCCCTGGAAAGACATCGAGATCCATCTCATCGACACACCCGGCCACGTCGATTTCACCATCGAAGTCGAGCGGTCCCTGCGGGTCTTGGACGGCGCCGTGGGCGTTTTCAGCGCAGTGGAAGGCGTCGAACCCCAGTCCGAGACCGTGTGGCGCCAGGCCGACAAGTATCACGTCCCCAAAATCGCCTTTCTGAACAAGATGGACCGCATCGGGGCCGACTTCTACGGCACCGTGGCGATGATGCGGGCCAAGCTGAACGCCAACCCCTTGGTCCTGCAGCTCCCGCTGGGGATGGGCGAGGACTTCCAGGGCGTCATCGACCTCATCCGCATGCAGCAGATCCGGTGGGATGACGCCTCCCTGGGCACGGTGTTCACGACCGGCGAGATCCCCGCGGACATGGCCGAGCAAGTCTCCGAGTACCGCGACAAACTGGTCGAGACGGTGGCCGGCGAGGACGACGAGCTCATGGAGGCCTACGTATCCGAGGCTCCGATCGACGCGAGCCAGCTCGCCGCCGCCGTCCGCCGGGCCACCATCCGGCTCAAACTGGTCCCCGTGCTGTGCGGGGCCGCCCTCAAAAACAAGGGGATCCAGCCCTTGCTGGATGCCGTGGCGCAATTCCTGCCAAGCCCCGCCGACATCCCGCCGGCGAAAGGGGTCCACCCGCAGACCGGCGAGGTCATCGAATGCCCGCCCCGCGACGCAAGCCCCCTGGCCGCCCTGATCTTCAAGGTCTCCATGATGGAGGGCCGCAAGCTTTGCTTTGCGCGGGTCTACAGCGGCCGCCTCCAGGCCGGCAGCGAGGTGTACAACCCCACGCTGCAGCGCAAGGAAAAACCGGCACGCCTGCTGCGCATGCACGCCAACAAACGCGAGCGCATCGAAGAGGCCGGCGCGGGCAGCATCGTCGGGGTGGTCGGCCTCAAGGATTCCTCCACCGGCGACACCCTCTGCACGCCCGAGCACCCGGTCCTGCTCGAAAATATCGAGGCCTACGAGCCGGTGATTTCCATCGCCGTCGAACCCAAAACCCACAGCGACCAGGAGCGGATGGACGAGGTCCTCGAGAAGTTCACCGCCGAGGACCCGACCCTGCGGGTCCGCCGCGACGAGGACACGGGGCAGACGATTCTCTCGGGCATGGGCGAGCTGCACCTCGACATCATCATCAGCCGGATGCAGCGCGAGTTCAATACGAGCGTCAACGTCGGCAAACCCCAGGTGATGTACCGGGAAACCATCGCCTCTCGCGCCGCAGCGACGGCGGTGTTCGACCGGGAAATCGCCGGCCAGCGCCAGTCCGCCGAGGTCACCCTCGCGGTGGCGCCCCTGGCGCGGGGTGCGGGTGCGACCTTCGACTCCGCGCTGCCCGTGGACGCCCTGCCGGCCCCGCTCCTGGAAGCCATCCGCAAAGGCGCGGTCGAGTCCCTGGGCAGCGGGCCGCTCTCCGGCTATCCGGCGGTCGACGTGGCCATCACCCTCACGGCGGCCAGTCTGAAAGACACCCTCAGCACGGAGCTCGCTTTCACGGTCGCCGCCTCCATGGCCTGCAAGGAGGCCCTGACGCGGGCCAACCCCTTCATGCTCGAGCCGATCATGGCCGCGGAAGTACTGGTGCCGGATGCGTTCCTGGGGGATGTGATCGGGGATCTGAATTCGCGCAGCGGAAAGATCGAGTCCATCGAGCACAAGCTGGGGATTCAGGTCATCGCCGTCGAGGTGCCGCTCTCGCGGATGTTCGGCTATTCCACCTCCCTGCGGTCTGCCACCCAAGGGCGCGGGACCTTCTCGATGCACTTCGCCCGCTTCGACCGCAGCTAAGCCGTCATTCCTGCATCTTGCGCTCGGCCTTGATCTCGTTTTCGGTCTGCTTGAGCAGCCGCTCGATGCGCTCGCGTTTTTCGGGGTCGGGATCGTTGCGCAGGGCCTGCCTGAACTGGGCCGCCGCCGTCTTGTAGTCGTAGCCTTTCAGATGGTACATGCCCAGGTAATAATGGGCGTCCACCAGGGAGCCCTGTTTGCCGAGGCTCTGGCCGAGAAAATAATACGCCTCCCGGTAGTTCGGCATTTTCTGAAGGACGGTCTGGTAGAGCGTAATCGCCTCGCTCAGCTTGCCGAACTCCTGCTGGGTGCGGCCCAGAAAGAAAAGGCAGTCCGGGTCGTTGGGAATCGTCATACGCGCGCCCTCCAGCGTGCTCAGCGCCTGCGGCAGCTGGCCGGAGAGGAAGTACACCTTTCCAAGATCCCGCAGCATGTAGCCGTCGAAGGCGCGCCGGGACAGGGCCTCCTTGAGTTGGGCGATGGCATCGTCCCAGCGGTTGGCCCGTGCGAGCACAAGCCCGTAACGGTAGCGGGTCAGCACGCTGCCGGGGTCCCGCTTGAGCTCGGCCTCCAGTGCGCTGAGCTCCGAGTTCACCGTCTCGTCCTCGGCAATGAGCCGGGTCTCGATGCGATCGAATTCGGCCGGGTTGACCAGGGCGAGTTTTTTCAACTGGGCGGAGTGGTCCTGAATAAAATTCTGAACGTACACAATGCGGTCTTCGATGGCCGGGTGGGTCATCATGTAGACGGGGATCTGTTCCTTGCCCCAGGCCGACTTGCCACGGATCTTCTCCAGGATCGTGAGCAGGCCCTCGGGGTTGTAGCCGGCATCGACCATGAACTTCAGGCCGAGCATGGTCGGCCTGCATTTCGTTCTCGCGGCTGAAGGCGAGCTGGGCCGTCGCCCCTGCGGCCTGGGTGCCCATGATCATGGCGCCCGCCGCCCCGGCGCCGCCGGCCGCCCCGAGCAGCACGCTGGCGGCCGCCCCGGCCAGGCTGGCCCATCCGATCTTCTTGGACAACTCGATCTTCTGCGAAATGTGGCGGCAGTAGACGTGCGAAATTTCATGCGCGAGGATGCCGGCCAATTCCTCCTCCTGGGTCATGGCCTCCAGCAAACCGGTATGGACGAAGATGTGGCCGGCCGGGGTCGCGAACGCATTGTAAGATGCATCCTTGATGACGTAAAAGTGGTACCGAAACGGCTGCTCCGGCATCACGCTCAGAATCCGCGTCCCGACCCGAGTGACATAGTCGGCGATGTAGGGGTCCTGGACCACCTGGGCCGTTTTAAAGATGATCCGCAGCATTTCGCGGGAAAGTTCATCCTCCTCCCCGATGGTGATTCCGAACCCCGCCCGGGGGGCGGCGAGCGATGCCGCCAGCAGCACCAGCAGGATCCATGAGACAATCGGATGTCGTCTTTTCAGCATCGTTTTAAAATGGCACATTTTAACGTCCTTTTCAAACATCCTATTTTATGGTAGATGCCGGAGCATGTCCAGAGTCATCTGCATCGCCAACCAGAAAGGCGGGGTCGGCAAAACCACCACGGCGATCAACCTTTCGGCGTCGCTGGCCGTCTTCGAGCAGCAAACCCTGCTGGTGGACTGCGACCCCCAGGCCAACTCCACCTCCGGTCTGGGGATCGACAAGAATTCCGACCACAACACGCTCTACCACGGGCTGCTCGGAGAGGCCGAAGCGGAACAGCTCGTCCACGACAGCGCCATCGCCACCCTCAAGGTCATCCCGTCCAACGTGGAGCTGATCGGCTTCGAGGTGGAGATGATGGCAGCCCCCGACCGGGAAAAGGCCTTGAAGCGGCTGCTTGCCCCGCTGCTGCCGCGGTTCGATTACATCATCCTCGACTGCCCGCCCTCTCTCAGCCTGCTCACGCTCAACGCCCTCACGGCGGCGGACTCGCTCATCATCCCGCTGCAGTGCGAGTTCTATGCCCTGGAAGGCCTCGGCCAGCTGCTGCAGACCGTAAAGCGCGTGAAGCGCGCGCTCAATCCGGGGTTGGACATCACCGGCATCCTGCTGACCATGTTTGACCGGCGAACCAACCTGTCCCAGCAGGTGGCGGAGGAAGCCGGCAAGTTTTTCAAGGACCTGGTGTTCCGGACAACGATCCCCCGCAACATCCGGCTGGGCGAGGCCCCGAGCTTCGGCAAGCCCATCATCCTTTACGACGCCACCTCCCTGGGTGCCCAGAGCTACGTGGAGCTGGCCCGGGAGCTCATGCACCCTACCCGCTCCATCAGCGAGGCTTCACGTTAAGTTATGGACAATCACACGCCACCTCCGGAAGCGACCACCAAGCGCAAGAAACTCGCCCTCGGCAGGGGGCTCGGTGCCCTCATACCGGACGCCGGGCCTACTTTCGAAGCTGAAACCGGCTTTTTCCTCTGCGACATCGGCCTGATCCGCCCGAATCGGTTCCAGCCCCGCCGTCAGTTCGCCGAGGATGAGCTGGAGGAGCTCACCGCCTCGATCCGCGAGCAGGGAGTCCTCCAGCCGCTGATCGTCCGCAAATCCGACCCCGGCTTCGAGCTCATCGCCGGAGAGCGCCGCCTGCGGGCCGCCCGTCGGGCCGGGCTTGCGCAGGTCCCGGTCGTGGTCAGGACCGTCAGCGACGACCAGATGCTCGAGTGGTCGCTCGTGGAAAACATCCAGCGCGAGAACCTCAACCCGATCGAGGAGGCTGACGCCTATCACCGGCTGATCCAGCAGTTTCATCTCACCCAGGACCAGGCCGCCAGCGCGGGTCGGCAAAAGCCGCTCCGCGGTGGCCAATTTCCTGCGCCTGCGGCAGCTGCCGGAGGAGGTCAAGGCGAGCATGGTCGGGGGCGGCCTCAGCATGGGCCATGCCCGGGCGCTGCTCGGCGCGGAAAACGGGGCCCAGCAGCTGGCGGCGTGGCGCGCGGTGGTGGCCCGGGGGCTCTCGGTGCGGGAGACCGAGGAGCTGGTGCGGCGCCTGAAGTCGGAAAAGAAAAAGCCGCGGGTGACCATGCACGGCTCCGAGGCCGTGCAGCTGGCGAGCCTGTCCGAAGACCTCTCGCGTCATCTGGGAACCAAGGTCACCATCCGAAAGTCCGGAAAGCAGGGGCGGGTCGAAATCGAGTTCTACGGCAACGACGACCTGGAGCGGTTGATTGCGCGGCTGCGCCAGGTCAAGCTCTGACGACTTCGTAAGAAAGGCCAATCTCTGCGTTGCGCTTCATCTCGCTGTCGCTGCGGCGTACTGTCAGTACGCCTCGCGCCACGAGGTTCGCGCGCCTTGACCATGGCCTTTTTACAAAGTCGTCCAAGCGAATATTTTTTTGAAGCAATCAAGCTCTGAAGCCTGCCCGGTCTTATGACGGTCCACATCATCATCGACGGTTACAACCTGATCCGCCAGTCGCCGGAGCTGAGCCGCCTGGACCGACAGGACATCGCCTGCGGCCGTGAGGCCCTCGTCGCCCGGCTGGCCGCCTACCGCAGGCTCAAGCCGCACCGCATCACGGTGGTGTTCGACGGCGCTCAGGCTCCCGCGTTCTCCGCTGCCCGGGACCGGGTCAAGGGTATCCAGATCGCCTTCTCCCGCGCCGGCGAACTTGCCGATGCCGTCATCGTGCGCATGGCCTGCCAGGAGCGCGAGCAGGCCGTCGTGGTGAGTTCGGATGCCGCGGTGGCCCGTGCCGCGGAGTCCTGCGGTGCGGCCACGCTGACCTCCCCCGAGTTCGAAGCCCGTATCGCCATGGCGGTAGCCCTGGAGGGTGCCGACGGCCCGGAAGAAGAGGGCGCAGCACGGCGGATCTCGACCCGCAAGAAGGGGGCCGGAAAACGCCTTTCAAAACGAATCCGTCACCATCAGGCCAAAACCGCGAAACTTTGACAGCAGATGACCACTGGGCTTAAGCCATGAAACGAGTCTGCGTGATCGATGGCCAGGGCGGGGGCATCGGCAGCACCATCATCCGCAAGCTCAGGGAGGCGTTCGAGGAGCGCATCGAGGTAATCGCCCTCGGCACCAATGCGGTCGCCACGGCCCAGATGCTCAAGGCCCGCGCCAACCGCGGGGCTTCCGGCGAAAACGCCGTATGCCGGACCGTGCCCAAGGTGGACCTCATCCTTGGCCCCATCGGCATCGTCCTGGCCCACGCCATGATGGGCGAAGTCACACCCGCCATGGCCGAGGCCGTGGCCGCGTGCCCGGCCCCCAAGCTGCTCCTGCCTCTTTCGCAGGAGAACCTCACCGTTGTCGGCGCCCGCCGCCTGCCGCTGCCGGAACTCGTGGATGAGCTGGTCGAGATGCATGTACGAGCGTTCCTCAATGCCGGCTGAATCATGAAAATCGTGATCGCCAAAATGTCGGGCTTCTGCATGGGCGTGCGCCGGGCCGTCGAAACGGTGCTGGATGCGCCGGCGAAGCACCCTGCCCCGATCTTCACCTACGGCCCGCTCATTCACAATCCCCAGGTCTTGGAGCTGCTGCACGCCAAGGGAATCACGGTGATCACGGACATCCCGGAAAGGGGTGCCGGCACCGTTCTGATCCGGGCCCACGGGGTCCCGCCGGACACCAAAAAGAGGCTGAAAGCGGCCGGCTTCAACGTCATCGATGCCACCTGCCCGCGGGTGATCCGGGTGCAGTCCATCATCCGCAGACACGCCCGGCAGGGCTTTGCGGTCATCATCATCGGCGAAAAAGACCACCCGGAAGTCGTCGGCCTGCTGGGCTATGCGGGCCAAAACGGGCATGTGGTCGCAAGCCTCGAGGAACTCGACACGCTGCCGGTGTTCGAGAAGGCCATCATCGTGGCCCAGACCACCCAGAACATGCGGTTTTACGAGGCGGTGAAGGACTGGGCCGGCCGCACCCATCCCCACTACAAGATCTTCGAAACCATCTGCGACTCCACCGAGCGACGCCAGGCGGCCGTCCAGCAGCTGGCGGAATCGGTGGATGCAGTCGTCGTCGTCGGCGGCCGCACCAGCGGCAACACCCGGCGCCTCTACGAGATCGCCCGGCAAACCGGGAAACCCGCCTTCCACGTCGAAACCGAGACCGACTTGGACCACATCGACCTGAGCACGCTCGTTGCCGCACGCACCATCGGCATCTCCGCCGGCGCCTCCACCCCGAACTGGGTCATCCGCAAGGTGACCATGGCCCTCGAGGCGAAGCTGTTCAAGCGCCGGTCGTGGCGGCACAAGGCCCTGCATGCCCTGCTGCGTGCCAGCCTGCTCACCAATCTCTATGTGTCCCTCGCCGCCGGCGGCTTGTGTTATGCCGCCTGTCTTCTCCAGGCGGTTGCCGATCAGTTGCCGTTTGTGCTGATGTCATGGCTGTACGTCCAGTCCATGCACATCCTGAACCATTTGACCGGCAGCCAGGCCGACCGCTACAACGACCCGGACCGGGCCAGCTTCTACCAACGCCGCCGGGTCCCCTTGACTGTTCTGGCCTTAGCGTGCGGCGCGGCCGGGCTTCTGATCGCCTTCAGCCAGGGGCTGATGCCTTTTCTCGTTCTGCTGCTGATGAGCCTGATGGGGCTTTCCTACAACCTCTATCTCATCCCGAAGTCGATTTCCGGCTTCATGTATCGCAGAATCCGGGACATCCCGGGTTCCAAGACCATCCTGATCGCCCTGGCCTGGGGGGTAGCGACCGCCGTGCTGCCGCCGCTTTCCTTCTTCGGCGCCTACCGTTGGGCGAACGCGGTCGTCTTTGTCTGGACGGCCGGGCTCGTCTTCGTGCGCACCGCCTTCTTCGACATCCTCGACATGCAGGGCGACCGACTGGTCGGCCGGGAAAGCATCCCCATCCTGATCGGGGAGAACGCTTCCCTGCGCCTGCTGAAGGGCATTCTGGCCGGCCTCGCCATCGGCCTGCCGCTGCTCACCGCAGCCGGGCTGACGGCAAGCCTCGGGTTCGTGCTCGCTGTGTGCCCGGCAGCGATGTTCGCCATCATCACCGCCTACGAAAAAGGCGTGATCCTGCCGGGGCTGCGGCTGGAATTCCTGGTGGAGAGCCACCTGGTGCTGGGGGGGATTCTCGCGCTCGCCTGGAGTCTGGGATGGGGCTGAACCGGCCTTTTCAGCGCGGCATCCGGAACTCCGGTTCCGTGCCGGCGCGCAGGCGCCGGATGTTTGCGGCGTGGCGCAGAAAGATGCCGACGGCAACCACCCCGGCCCCGGCGCAAACGACAGCGGCCGAGCCGGTCAGGAAAACCGCCGCGGGCAGCACCGCCGCCGCGACGAGGGAAGCGGCCGACACCCTGCGGCCGATGAAAAAAACGACCAGAAACACCGCCAAAACGCTCAGCACGGCCCAGGGGGCCAGCAGGATGAAGGACCCCAGGCCGGTGGCAACGCCCTTGCCGCCGCCCCGGAAACGGGTGTACAGCGGGTAAAGATGGCCGCAGAAAGCCAGCAGGGCTGCGGCCGTGGCCCACGTTTCGACGCCGGCTGCCGGGGCCGGCAGCGACCGCACGAGATAGACCGGAAGCCACCCCTTGAGGGCATCCGCGGTCAGTGTGGCCAGCCCCAGCCAGGCACCGGCGACGCGCGCCACGTTGGTGGCGCCGATGTTGCCGCTGCCGCACCGCCGCACGTCGGTCGCCGCAAAGACGCGGGTCAAGACGAGCCCGCAGGGGATCGAGCCCAGCAGGTAGGCCGACAGCACTATCCCTATTTTATAAAAAAGCTCCGGCGACACCATGCTGGCCTACCTGCACGGAAGAAAGGCAGCCCACTTGTTTTCGTCCAACAAGGTGTTGAAAAACAAGCATCAGGCCGTCAGCGAAGCCGACATGGGCTGGAGGCTGGGAGGCTGGAAAGCTAGGAGGCTAAGAAAAGATATAGTTGTTTTTCTTCAAGCTTCCCAGCTTCCCAGCTTCCAAGCCTCCCAGCCTTATAGCTTCAGGCATACAACACATTTACAAAAGCCGCGCAACGCCGGATCACGACTTGAGGCGCCCTTTTTCAACACCCTGCTACACATTGATTAATCGATACCTCTTGAAATTTCAACCCACACGGTTACGAGCTATCACCGGAGGTGATTGACGATGAATGCGATTCGCATCCCCATCGAGGACGCCATCGACCTGCACACCTTCCGCCCGTCGGACATACCCGGCCTGATCGAAGAGTACATCGACGCATGCATCCGGGCGGGCTTCACCTCGGTCCGGATCGTCCACGGCAAGGGCACGGGGCTTCAAAAAGCGCGCGTCCAGGCACTCCTGCGGCGCCATCCCCGGGTGCTTTCGTTCACGGACGCGCCGCCCGAGGCCGGCGGCTGGGGGGCGACGATCGTCGCGCTGGAAAAAGGGCTTGCCCCATCAGGAAGAGTTCGATAATATACGAACAGAATAATAGAAGAATATACGAACAGGAGACATGCGCCATGCAAGCCAGAATTCCTGCCGTGTTGATGCGCGGTGGAACCAGCAAGGGGTTGTTTTTCCACGAAAAGGACCTGCCGTCGGATACGGCCACCCGCGACCGGATGATTCTATCCGCTTACGGCAGCCCGGACCCGTATCGAAGACAGATGGACGGGGTCGGCGGAGCCGTCTCTACCAGCAGCAAAACAGCCATCATCGGTCCTTCGACCGACCCTGACTATGACGTCGAATACTATTTCGGCCAAGTCCTGATCGACCGCCCCTCCATCGAATTCAAGGGCAATTGCGGGAATATGTCAGCGGCCGTCGGCCCGTTTGCCGTCGACGAAGGCCTGGTCGCCGCCTGCGAACCCATCACCCGGGTGCGGATCTTTCAGAGAAACACCCGCAAGCTGATCGTTGCGGAAGTCCCCGTTGCCGGGGGGCGTTTCGCCGAGCAGGGCGACTACCGCATCTCGGGGATCCCCGGCACGGGTTCCAAAATCACCCTGCGGTTTGTGGACCCCGGAGGCTCGATGACCGGCAAGCTCTTCCCGACCGGCAACCTTCAGGACAATCTGAAGGTGCCTGGGATCGGATCCGTCCGCGTCACCATCATGGACGCGGCCAACCCGGTGGTGTTTGTCCAGGCCTCCCAGGTCGGGCTCTTGGGGACGGAAATCGATGAAATCGACTCGACGCCCATCCGCTCCATGCTGGAGGCGATCCGCAGCCATGCCGCGGCACTGATCGGGTTGGCCCCTTCCCCCGCAGAGGCCAGCCGCACCAGCCAGGGAGTTCCGAAGATGGCCGTCGTGGCGCCGGCCCAGTCCTACCCATGCACCAGCGGCGAGATCGTCCAGGACTCCCAGATCGACCTGACGGCCCGCATCATGTCGATGGGAGGGTTGCATCGGTCCTACGCCGTGACGGGGGCCATCTGTACCGCCGGTGCGGCCCGGATCGCAGGCACCGTCGTGCACGCGGTGCTGACCGGCAGCAGCCACGCAAGGCCGATGATCCGTCTGGGACATCCGGGCGGCACCATCGAGATCGGGGCGGTCGTGGACAAAAGCGGCCCCGCCGGCATCTACCGCGAGGCCGTCCTGGGCCGAACCGCGCGCCGATTGATGGAGGGCCACGTGCTGGTGCCCGCCACGCATTTCTAGCACGAAGGATGAAAATTCTTCGAAGGCACTGAGCGCCGGTCGACGCTTTCTGGAGCCATCCCGGAGGCTGCCCACACCGGTTCGATCAGTTGGGGATTGACTCGCTTTTCTCAGACCTGATATGGAAGAAGCGTCCAACATCAACATGTCAGGCAACGACCTGAAAGGAGGCATGCAATGCAAAAGGTGAAGACATTGACCTGGGTGGTTGTTCTCGTATCCGGTCTGGCCATGGCCGCCGGGAACCTTATGGCGGAGGAGTATCCCGAGCGGGCGATTGAAATTCTGGTCCCCTTCGGCGCGGGCGGCGGCAGCGACACCGCAGCGCGGGCGGTGGTGGAAGGTATGAAGCCCCAACTGAAAAACGGCGTGGTGGTGGAAAACATGCCCGGCGGCGGCGCCACCAAGGGCATGCTTTTTGTCTCGCAGCAGCCGGCCGACGGGTACACGGTTCTCGCCGTCACCACCTCGCACCTCATCGATGCGGTCAAACCCAAGACACGGGCCAACATACTGAAAGACTTCGATCCCCTGTGCCGGATCCAGTGGGACACCTCGGCGGTGACCATCGCCGGCGATTCACAGTTCAATACCCTGGCCGACCTGATCGCCTGGGGCAAGAAAAACCCCAAAGGGTTGAAGTTCGCGGGAACCTCTCCCGGAGGGTGGTCTGAGATTCAGACCGTGGCCTTCTTCAAAAAGTGCGGAGTGGAAGTGACCTTCGTGCCCTTTGATTCGGGTGCGGAGATCAAAGCTGCTATCCTGGGCGGGCACATCACCGGCGCCGTCGAAGAGTTGGCCGAAACGCTGCCCCTGATCGACGCCGGCAAATTAAAATCCCTGTGTGTCATCATGGAGAAGCGCCACCCGGCCCTTCCGAATGTCCCCTGTTCCAAGGAGTTGGGCATCGATTACACCCACGGCTTGATGCGGGCCTGGGCGGTGAAGAAAGGCACCCCGCCGGAGCGGGAGAAATTCCTGCTCGAGGTGATTAAGAAGTCCTTGGATAACCCGATGTACGTCAAGTTCGTCAAAGACGAACATCTTGACGCCCGACCGGGGTACCTGGGCCCCGAGGAGACCCGCAAGTACTGGGAAGAGGAGGTTCAGTTTTTCACGGGAGTTCTCAAGGATCTGGGATACGTGAAATAAACGGGGCGGAGCGGCGTTTGCCCATTTAGCAGGGTGTTGAAAAGGGCCGCCTCAAGCCGTGATTCGGCGTTGCGTGGCTCTTAGAATGTTGTGTCCCCGAAGCTATAAGGCTGGGAGGCTGGGAGGCTTGAAGAAAGATCTTTTATCTCTTTTTTAGCCTCCTATCAATCCAGCCTTCGAGCCTCCAGCTCATAGCCGGCTTGGCTGACGGCCGGATGCTTCCTTTTCAACACCCTATTTAGTGTCCATCCAGAAATGGTGGATTGCGGTTCAGGCCAAGGCCGCAGCGATTTCGCAACCGCAGGCGTAGTGCGACTACGCCGAGGATTGCGAAGAGCGAGAACGCCGGCATGGACCGAAAGACGCCGTTTATGGATGGGCACTGAGTCAGAGACGCGGGGAGGATGGTTCTCCCCGCATCCTCCACCACAGGCAGGTCGACGATGAAAAAGGGTGAGGTCATCTTCTTTGCGGTTTGCGTCGTTTTTTTCAGTTTCATGTTCTACGATGGGCTGGATTTGAGGACCCACGGCCGCTCGGGGGAAATCGGCAGCGCCCTCTGGCCGCTGATGGCGCTCGGAGCTTCGACGCTGTTGAGCGCAAGCCTGCTGATCTCCAGCATTAAAAAATTAAGACAGGCGGGGGCCGCCGAAGACCTGACGCCGGAGGCGATCGCCGAAAAAAAGCGGCAGCGGATTACCGTCGCGCTGAGCGTGGCCTGCTTTCTTTTGTACTTGGTGGTGATGCCCTGGATCGGTTTCATTCTCTCGACCTTTATTTACATTCCAGCCTTTGCCCTGGCCTTGGGCGAGCGGCGAAGGTCGGTGATTTTTATCTCGCCTTTTCTGCTCACCGCCATCATCGTGGCCGTGTTCGCGAAATTCATTACGATCCCATTTCCGAAAGGGGTCGGGATCTTCGCCGAATTCAGCCGCCTGTTCTATTAGACACGGAGGGTTGCCGACATGGTTGACATCTACCTGCAGGCGTTTGCCACGGTCCTCCAGCCACAGAACATTTTGGCCATGGTTCTCGGCTCGCTCTGGGGTCTGCTGGCCGGGGCGCTGCCGGGCATCAGCACCTCGATGGGAGTCGTTTTACTGTTGTCGTTCACCTATTCCCTCTCGCCCATGACGGCCTTCGTGCTGCTGGTGGGCGCCTACCTGGGGGGGATCACCGGCGGGTCCATCACCTCGATTCTCTTCGGCATCCCGGGCGAGCCCTCCTCGGTGCCCACGGTGATCGAGGGCCACGCCCTCGCCAAGCAGGGCCGCGCCGCCTATGCCATGTGGGTATACCTGCTCTGCTCGATCTTCGGCGGGATATTCAGCGTTTTTGTCATGATCCTGGCCACCCCCCTGATCGCCAATTTCGCCCTGCGGTTCGGGCCGCCGGAGTATTTTGCGCTGACCGTCCTCGGGTTGAGCGTGGTGTCGGGGTTGTCGGGCGGCTCGATGATGAAGGGCTTTCTGTCGTGTTTTTTCGGCTTGTTCCTGGCGACCGTCGGCACCGACGGCATCACGGGCGAGGAGCGTTTCACGTTTGATACGGTCACCCTGCTGGGCGGGATCAATTTCGTGGTGGCGATGGTGGGTTTGCTGGCCGTTTCCGAGATCTTCATCGAGGCCGAGGAACCCTTCAAGGAATTCAAGGGCGGGGTCGAGTACCGCGGCCTGCTCAAGGAGATGCCCCCGTTTGCGCTGTTCAAGAAATACTGGTTGACGATGGTCCGCTCCCCCATCATCGGGACCGTTGTCGGTGCGCTGCCGGGCGCCGGGGCGACCATTGCCAGCTTTCTCGCCTACGGCGAAGCGGCGCGCACGGCCAAGCACGAGCCGGAGAAGTTCGGCAACGGCGCCGTGGAGGGACTGATGGCCGCGGAATGCGCGAACAACGCCTCCACCGGTGGCTCCATGACCATCCTGCTCTCCCTGGGAATCCCCGGCAGCAACACCACGGCCATGATGGTGGCGGCTTTCATGATCCACGGCATGCAGCCCGGCCCGCTTTTGCTGTCCACCCGGCCCGACATCGTCTATGGAATCTTCGTCGCCATGCTGCTCACGAACCTTTTGCTCCTGGTGCTGACCGGCGTATCGATCCGGCTCTTTTTAGAGCTGAACCGGCTGCCCTACTCGGTCTTCTCGGCGGCGATCATGATCCTGTGCGCCATCGGCGCCTTCGGGCTCAGCAACAGCGTGGACGACCTGTTCCTGATGTTCGGTTTTTCCGTCATCGGCTATTTCATGCGCAAGTTCGGGGTCCCGGTGGCCCCTTGCATTCTGGCGCTAGTCTTGGGGGACCTGGCGGAGCTGTCCCTGCGACGCTCCCTGCTGCTTTCCGACGGCAGTCCCATGTTCCTGGTCAGCAGCCCCATCAGCATTGTGCTGCTGGCCGGTGCGCTGTTCTCCATTGTTTACCCGTTGTTCAAGAAACCCAAAATGCTCCAAGGGCTGTGAGCCGCGGAGAGACACCCCCATGGAACCTGTCACGCGCACCCTGGCCGGCTTCGCATCGCGGTTGTCGTTCGACCAGCTGAAGCCGGAGCTCGTTGGGAGCTTCAAGATGTATCTGCTGGATGCCATCGGCTGCGGCCTCCACGGCGCCTCGCAGCCGTGGGCGCGTATCATCAACGGCTGGGTGATGGAACAGCAGGGAAAACCCGAAGCGACCCTGTGGCGCCATCAGTTCCAGGGGCCCGCGGCGAACGTGGCCCTGGGCCTGGGAGTGATGATCCACAGCTTTGATTTCGACGACTACCACCAGGCCAAGATTCACCCGGGGGCGCCGGTGATCCCCGCGGCTGTAGCCGTCGGGGAGAGCCTCGGCGCTTCCGGCCGGGAGGTGCTGACCGCCACGGTGGCCGGCTACGAAACCATGATCCGCGTCAGCCTGGCCACCGGGCCGACCGCCTCCCGGCTGAAGGGGTGGCACCTGACGGGGACCACCGGCACCTTCGGCGCCGCGGCCGCCGCGGGCAGGCTCCTGGGCCTGAGCGCAGCGGACATGGCGAGCGCCCTGGGGCTCGCCGGCACCCAGTCCGCCGGCCTGTGGGCGTTTCTGGCCGACGGTGCCATGAGCAAACGCTTCCACCCGGGCCGCGCAGCCCAGAGCGGTGTCATGGCCGCTTTTCTCGCCCGCAGCGGGTTCCGCGGTCCAACTCAGATCCTGGAGGCCCCGGACGGCGGCTTCTGTCAGGCGACCTCGGACCGGTTCGACCTGTCCCGGGTCACGGACGCGCTCGGGGAGCGGTTTCACGGCGCCGAGGTGAACATCAAACCCTATGCCTGCTGCGCGAGCTCGCACTCCGCCGTCGATGCCGTCCTGGAGCTCAAGGACCGGCATGGCTTTACTGCGGCGGATGTAGAGCGGGTGCGGGTGAAGACCGCCGGCAGTGTGGTGGTGCAATGCGGGTTCGACTACCAGGCGGCCGGCATCGTCCAGGCCCAGATGAGCCTGCAGTACATTGTGGCCGTGACGCTCCTGGAAGGTGCGGCACTGCTGGAGCAGTTCTCGGAGAAGAAGATCGTCGACCCCCTGGTGCGGGACCTGGCCCGGCGCGTGGAGGTTACCGTGGATCCCGACATCGACCGGGTCTATCCGGAGCGCTACGCGAACCGGGTGGAAATTTTTCTGAGGGACGGCCGCCGGTTCGAAACGCGGGTGGATTACCCCAAAGGTTCAACCGGGCGGCCGCTGAGCCTGCCGGAGGTGGCCGAAAAGTTCCGCAGCCTGGCCGCCGGCGTGCTTTCGCCGGCGCAGGCCGATCAGATCGTCGCAACCGTCGGGCATCTGGACCAGATCGAGGACATCCGCGACCTCACCCGGCTGCTGGCATAAGGCCCGCTGCTGCAGCCGCTATGAAACTACGGAATACGCGAACAGGCTGTTGAAAAACGGCTTCTAAGGCTGGGGGGCTGGGAGGCTTGAAGCAAGACCTTTTATCTCTTTTCTTTGCCTCCTAGCGTCCAAGCCTCCGGGCCTCCAGCCCATAGTCGGCTTCGCTGACGGCCCGATGCTTGTTTTTCAACACCCTGCGAAAGGCGCAAAACGGGAAGCCACGCTACGGTACTAGGAGAGCATTTTATGGCTAAGATACAGGTCAAGACACCGATCGTTGAGCTGGACGGCGACGAGATGACGCGGATCATCTGGGCGATGATCAAGGAGAAGCTCATCCGGCCCTTCCTGGACGTGGACTTGAAATATTACGACCTCGGCGTGAAGAAGCGCGACGAAACCGACGACCGCATCACCACCGAGTCGGCCCGCGCGATCCAGCAATACGGCGTGGGCGTGAAATGCGCCACCATCACCCCGGACGCCGAGCGCGTGGTGGAGTACAAGCTCAAGAAAGCCTGGCCCTCCCCCAACGGTCAGATCCGTTCGATCCTCGACGGCACGGTCTTCCGCAAGCCCATTCTGGTGAAAAACATCACCCCGGCCGTGCGCAGCTGGACCAAGCCCATCATCCTGGGACGGCACGCCTATGGCGACCTGTACCGGGGGGTCGAACTCTTGGTGGACAAACCCGGCAAGGTGGAAATCGTCTACAGCCCCGCGGGCGGGCCGGAAACACGCATGCTGCTGCACGATTTCAAGGGCCCGGGGGTGGTGATGGGCATCCACAACCTCGAGAAGTCCATTCGCTCCTTCGCCCGCGCCTGCATCACCTATGCGCTCAGCGAAAAAGTGCCGCTGTGGTTCTCCGCCAAGGACACCATCAGCAAGATATACCATGCCTATTTCAAGGACATCTTTGCCGCGGAGGCTGCGGCCCAGCAGGCTCGGCTCGAGCAGGCCGGCATCTCGTACCGTTACATGCTGATTGACGACGCCGCCGCCCAGATGATGAAGCAGGCGGGCGGCATCCTCTGGGCGCTCAGCAACTACGACGGCGACGTGTTCTCGGATGTTGTGGCAGCGGGGTTCGGCAGCCTGGGGATGATGACCTCGGTGCTGGTCTCCCCCGACGGCCAATACGAGTTCGAGGCCGCTCACGGCACCGTGCGGCGGCACTACTACGAGCACCTCAAGGGGCGGCCTACCAGCACCAATTCGGTGGCCTCCATTTTCGCCTGGACCGGGGGCATCAAAAAACGCGGCGAGCTCGACGGCACCCCCGAGGTGACCCGGTTCGGCGCGCAGGTCGAAAAGGCGGTCATCGCCTGCATCGAGGCGGGCATCGTGACCAGGGACCTGGTGCCGCTGATTGCGCCCCGGCCGGCCGCGCACCAGTCCACCGAGGGCTTCATCGACGCCGTGGCGACACGGCTCAAGGACATGCTCTAACAAATGTGTTGAAAAACGGCGTCTAAGGCTGGGAAGCTTGAAGCAAAACCTTTTCTGCCCTTTTTTAGCCTTCTGGCGTTCCAGCCTCCGAGCCTCCAGCCAATAGTCGCCGTGGCTGACATCCTGATACTTGCTTTTCAACACCCTGCCAACCTGGATATTTCACGAGAAGCTATCTCAAAAATGCATCTGACAGCCGATGGCGGCGTTGCACGCCTCTGAAAAGTGCTCACAACCCGTCATGGTTGCTGCGCTTTTTCATCGGCGTGCGCCTTGCCCTCAGCTGTGATCTGCTATTTTGAGATGGCTTCAAGTCGAGGTGGCGGCAGCCGCAAGGCGTCGGGCCATTCGCTGTACTATGGTACTGCGAATGGCCCGCAACGCAGCGGATAGGGGTTACCTCCGGCCGGCTCGTTTCATTGAGACCAACGCGCTGAGCGCAATAAGGCCCAACAGGGTTAGCAGGCTCGTCGGACCGGCGGCTGCTTCTGAGGAAGCAATGAAGCATTGGCTGGTGGCAGCGTCTCCCACGGATCCGGCGATGTTGCCGATCCCTCCCACCACACCTCCGACGAGGTCGCCGCTGCCGCCGGAGGAAGAGGAAGGCAGGACCACCCCGGCCACCCCGGCCGGGTCGATGATGATGCCGTTCTCCACCCCGTCCGCATCCCCTTCCCCGCCGTCCCGCAAGGTGAGGGTCATGGACATCCGGTCCGCGCTGAAAACGACTTGGCTGGAAAAATCCGACCACGTCTGGTGTATCGGATCGTACTTGTACCACAGTCCCTGCGCCGGCACCGGCTCGGAGAAATAAACCGTCACCACCGCCTCGTCCCCGGGGGAAGGGACGATCAGCTTGAAGTTAACCATCCCGAACGGTATTTGGTCGACGATCCCGTCCCCGTCGACGTCGGAATCAATGCCATCCTCATCCGCGGATTCGATCGCGGCGACGAATACGCTCCCCTCCGAACCGCCGGCCTTGATCCCGACCTTGCTCATGCCGTCCGGCAGCACCATGCTCTTGATGTCCGACTGGGAGGCATCCGGCACCCCGTTGCCGTCCAGGTCGGTCGCGCCATCCACCTCCTGGTCGTCCGGGATTCCGTTCCCGTTGCTGTCGAGCACATCGAAGTCCGTCGCAAAAGTGCCGGCCGGCGACCACGCGGATGCGCTGCCGTGGTTGTCATTGAACACCGCCCGCCAATGATAGACCGTATTTTCGTCCAGGACCAAGCGGGGGATCTGGAGGGAGGTCAACTGGGTCATGCTGGTCAAATCCAGGACCACCAGGCCGTCGGCGGCCTGCAGAATCTGCCAGCGGGTGCTGGCATGCGAATCCCCGGCATCCGGGTCGTGGAAGGCGGCGGTCCGAAGCAGCGGAGTCAGTGCGACGGTGGCGTTGGCCGCCGGGGCGGCCAGCACCGGCGCATCCGGCGCGTGGTTGGCCTGGGCGGCCGCATCGGCGTTGTCGCCGATGCCGTTCCCGTTTGCATCCGCCCACTCGTTCGGGTCGGTGGGAAAGGCGTCTTGGGTGTTCGGCACCCCGTCGCCGTCCAGGTCCGCGGACTGCACCGTCACGGTAATGCTGTCGGTGGCCGACAAGCCTCCCGCATCCGTGGTTCGCAGTCGAAATACCAGGCTGGTGCTGCCCGTGGCAAGGTTCGGGGCCGTGAAGTGCGCCTGTGCGGTGGCCGCCCCGCTTAAGATGACCGAGGTCCCGGACGTCTGCGTCCACTGCCAGCTCGCTATCCCGTTGTCCGGGTCCGAACCCGTGCCGTTCAGGCTCACTACCGCGCCGGCTGCAACGATCTGATCCGGCCCGGCGTTGGCCGTCGGCGGCTGGTTCTGGGAGATGGTGACCGTCTTGCCGGCCGACCAGGCCGATTGCGCCAAATAGCTGTCCCGCGCCTGGGCCTTCACGACGTACTGGCCGGCCGCCGACCAGCTGTAAGATTGGCTGGCCGCGCCCCAGTTGGAGAGGACTCCTCCCCCCCAATCGTAACGGTACTCCAGGCCGTCGCCGTTGGGGTCGGTGGCGGATGTGTTAAATACGATAGGTACGTTCACCAGGGCGCCGGAGGCCCCGGACGGGGTGGCCGGAGTCCCAGGGGCCCCGTTTGGCGCCGGGACTGAATACGTCACCTGATTGGAATAGCCGCTCTCGTTGCTCGCGGCGTTGTAGGCGGTAGCAGCAAAGTAATACGTCTGCCCGGCCGTAAGGCCGGTCACCACCGCGGTGGTGACATTGTGGACATCGGTATGAACCGTGTAGACGCCGCTGACGGTGCCGTAATGCACTTTGTAGCCCGCCAGGTCGGTCTCCGTATTCTCGTCCCAGGCCAGCGTCACTTGTTCCGCCCGGGCCCAGACGGAGATCAACAGGGCTACCAACAACACCGAGAAAAACAACAGGTTTCTGGATAACTCGCTGGGTCCAGGTCCGTTCGGTTTCATAATCGCACCTTCCAGAATCGTTTGGCCGGCAGACGACCAGCACGCTTCCGAAGGTGCGGCGTTGGCCCGGCAACCCCGCTGCCGTATCCCGCTTGCGCGCGACGTAGGCCGGTGGCTTTGCGTCCCACCCTTTCGAGTGGTTTGCCTTTATCAAGCAATTAAAAATTAAAAAGAACAATGACCGCAGAAATTTATAGCAAAAGAAGTGCCAAGCGGGCACCGAAAAACAAATTGCAGTCAACGGTCTGATTTAAAATAAAATAATTTCATACAGGCGAAGAAAAAGTGCGTGGTGCCGGCGGTACCGGCCCGGGAAGAAAAGCGGGGGGAGAGTAACTTCGGTTACCTATCTGTAATTCGGTTTTGATATACCGGCCGCAAACAGCATGATGAACCCCGTGATAGACAGGGCGAGCAAAGACAGGGCATAGGGAACATTTATGAGTTCATCAAAAGTTACCCTACCTGATGGTTTTCCAAAAAGACCAGGTTCAAGGCCGGCAAATCCTGTGTCACAGGGCGTGCTAATGACATGCTGCAGGGGGAACGCGAAAAAGCGTAACGCCGAAATTTGGCTTATTCCGAAATCATTGAAATTCGCTTTGGATGAGGCACTGATGAAGCACCCACCACCTCCGCCGCCACCGCCACTTCCGCCGTCAGACGTCTGGCTGCTGCTCGAGGCTTCCGCAGAGCAAGGCGTTATGGTGTCCCCGACATCGGCGCAAACAGAATTTGAAAATGCACTCTCGTTTCCTGCAGTATCGTATGCAGTAACGGCAAAATAATACCTGGCGCCTTTATCGAGACCGCTTACCACAAAGGAAGGGCTGTAAATATTTCGGAGTTCCGCTGCGGTGATGTAGCCCGCTAGATCATAAGGAGGCCCTGGCATGTCTTCACTAATATACACGCCGTACCCCTCGAGGTCGGGATCGCCGTTGGGGTCCCAGGCAAGTGTCACGTCAGCAGACAAGGATAGGGCAGGACACAGGAGGCTGACAAAAAAAGCGAACAAGATAAATCTCCAGCCCCAGTGAACACTTCGGATTTTTCTCATGGATTTCCCTCGGGCACCTCCACGACGACGAAGCTTCCGTGACATGAGAGGTTAGGCAAATTCAGTTTCAAATATAAATGGAAAGTTTTATATCAAATTTTGCGGTTGTGTGCAAGGAAAAAATTTTGCCTAAAAAAATTACATAATTTAGATAGTTTTGGGCAATGGCTGGGAATCCGATTTAGCGGCATTTAAAAGTAACATGCGTTATCTTTATCGCATTTGAGATAGTGCGTCCCCTTCTTCTTCAGCACCACGGGCGAAGTTTCGGGCGTGATATCCAGTCCATAGCGGCGGTTGTAAATGTACTAAAGGTCGAGGATGATCACATCCTCGACTAATAAGTACGTATAACGATATCAAGTTATGCTGTGGAATCCAAGGAAAAATTTTACCCCAAAAGCGGAAATTGTATACATAGACAGCGGCGCGCGCGCGAAGCGATGTTAGCAGAATTTTACAACGACACGGGCCATCTTCGTAGGCATTGGCGGGTAGTCTTTCATGGATATTTCAGTGCGCCCCCTTCTTCCTCAGCACCACGAAGACGGTTTCGAACAGGATGCTCATGTCCAGTTCAAAGCTGCGGTTGTAGATGTAGTAGAGGTCGAGGATGATCATATCTTCGAAGCTCACTTCGCTGCGGCCCACCACTTGCCAGAGTCCCGTGATACCCGGCCGCACGGCGGAACGCTTCTTGTGCCAGTCCTTGTAGATCTCCCACTCGTACGGCAGGCAGGGCCGCGGCCCCACCAGGCTCATGTCGGCCTTGAGCACGTTGAGCAGCTGGGGCAGTTCGTCCAGGCTTGTCTTGCGCAGAAACCCCCCGACCCGGGTCACACGAGGATCGTTGGTGATCTTCAACGGCTGACCGGAGGGGTCCTGGCGGATCTCGCCTTTAATCAGCTTGGCTACGTAGTCCTGATGGAGACTCTTGCTGGCGTCGGTGAACATCGAGCGAAATTTGAACATGGTAAACGGCCGCCCGCCCTTCCCGATGGCGCGGGGACGATAGAACACCGGTCCCTTGGAGTCGAGCGCCACGGCCAGGGTGGCGGCCAGAAATATCGGCAGCGCCATCACCGTCACAACCAGGCCGATGGCGGCATCGAATGCATGTTTGACCTTCGGGAACAGCCATTCGTGCCGGCCGCCCCTCAGCCGGAACATGGGCATGCCGCAAAGACTGTCGCTGTCCAGCTTCATGTGCAGGATCGGCAGCAGCTTGGGCACAAACCAAATGGTGATCCCCCTGGAGGTGAAAAAATCCAGCAAACCGAGCAATTCCGACTTCTCGATCAATTCATCGGTGATGATAACTTCCTGAAAAAAGTGCTCACCGACGATCGCCTCCAGGTCCTTGATCCTCCCCAGGCTGCTCTTGGGGACCACGCTGTCCAGACGGCAGTCCTCGCAGGTGCTCACCGTGCCGGCGATCCAGAAGGGCGCCCTCTGGCGGATGATCAGATCCGTGATGCGTTCCGCGTCGCTGTTGGCCCCAATGAGCAGCACCTGCTTCCGGAAGCGGCGGCGCAGCGCTTGGTTGAACACCACGTGCACGATGGCCGCGCGCAACACCAGAAGCAGAACCATCGCGAACGACACCGCGGAGAAAACCTCGCGCCGGTGCTCGAGGATGAACGACTCGTCACTGGGGCTTATCAGCCCCGCCAGACCGATAATGATGCACGCCAAGCCGACCGGTTTGAGCAGGGTGATGAAATACTCCCAGAGGAATCGGCCCACCAGCATAACTCCGATCACCAGCGCAGCCGCAGCCGGCAAAAACCATCTCTGCGGGATGGTAACCGGCTGGGCATACATCGCCAGGACCATGCCCAGGGTGAGCAGGCTCAGAACGAACGCCTTGCACATGTTGAGCAGGTGGTAGCGGGCAGAGTATATCAGGTGGTAGCTGTAGAGGCGAAACGAGCTGAAATAGGCGATCGGTAGCATGCAGAGCCCGAGCAGCAGGGCCTGCTGCAGCAGGCCCGCGCCCGGGAAGAACGCGCCCGCGGACAGCCCGGCGCCCACGATGCCGGCACATGTTGTTACCAGCACGTCAAGCAGCGCCAGCATGGGCTGGTATGGGATCACCCCTGGTTTCTTTGCCCGGGGCAAATTATTTGCGGCGTCTTTGCCCGCCACTCCAGCCACCGCTGTCATGTCGACATCTCCAGGGATGTGGTCATCCGAACCGATGGCTTTGTAATTTTGTAATAAGGATGGCGCTGCGTGCCATAATCCGCTGTTTACGAAGCCTTCAATATTGTTTTTATTATCAATCGCCCTTAATTGCAAACCGTATCGGTTTTGGACTAGAAGCTGATCCGGTCCTTGTCTTCCGCGCCCCCCTGCCCTGAATCCGGCGCTGCATGATGTGCGCCGGGGCCTTCGGTTCTTCTCAGCGCCCACACCAGCGGAATGAACATCGCCATCGCAACGGCAAAAAACGGTATGCCCCCGCTCCTGTGGATCCAGTGGTTGGTGATAAAGCGCAGGTCGACGTAATTGGCCAAAAGCGTGATCGTCACGATCCGGAAAGCGTTCTTGACCACCGTGATGGGGAAGATGGCGAGCGCCAACACGGCCCGCCGGGAAAATGTGCGCAGGAACAGGTAGCCTGTGATGATGCTCAGGATGAATAGCGACAGGCTCGAACGGATGCCGCTGCATTCCTCGGCCACCCGTATGGTGACGTTGGGAAATTCGAATACCAGGTCGATGCGGTGGTAGGGTGCTCCGGTCAAGCGGAAAACGATGTCGGCCGCCTCGGCCGATGCATGCTGCAGCACGGAGACAACCCCTTCCAGGAGAAACACCGGCATGGGGATGACGAAGACCAGGAAGAAAAGTGCAAACCGAACCTTCTTGAAAGCCTTCATTCCGTAAACGGCGATGAAGCTCCCGATGATCCAGGCCACCCAACCGGCCATACAAAGCGTCAGGTAGTCATTCGGCACATCCTTGTTCCGGAAATCCGAGTGGCCCAGGTGCTCTCGCAGCACGGTTGCAAGACCATAAAGAACCAGCCCCCCGGCGCAGACCGCAAACCCCGCAGCAGGCTTGCGGCCGGCTTCGGCGAAGATGCTTTTCCTTTGAATCACCATCAGAAAAAGGCTCACCAGCGGGATCAGGCTGATGTGGGAGTAGGTTTCGTTCTCGAAGACGAGCTTCACCAGCGCGCCGATCGGAAAAAAATAGAGCGCCGTACCCAGCAACACAAGCCCGGCGAAGCACACGTGAGATCGCATTTCAGACATGCACCTTATTCCTGGTTGCAGGATCCGTTGTTGAGGACTTCGCAAAAAAGCGGCAGATGCTCGAGAGGCGTACCCTTGCCACACGGTCGCAGGTTGGCGACCCGCTGTGGGTCTCTGCCTGCACCGCAATAGCATAGCATGGACACGGCCGATGGACAACAAGCATCGGGCCGTCAGCCAAGCCGACTATGAGTTGGAGGCTCGGAGGCTGGAACGATAGGAGGCTAAGAAAAGAGATAAAAGGTTTTCCTCCAAGCTTCCCAGCCTCCCAGCCTCCCAGCCTTACAGCTTCCAGGCCGACAACCCATTTCCAAAAGCCGCACAACGCCGGGTCACGGCCTTAGACGACGTTTTTCAGCACCCTGCTAAATGTCATCGATCCAATCCACCCCCCCAACGTATTCGATATCAGGTCCACCATGGAAGAGTTTCGTGATGGAATCCATGCTTGAACGATTTCAATGAAGAGGCTTACACCAAAACATAAAATCACTGTAATGAGAACTCCATGCTTCATGGAAACGCCCCCACGTCCATTTAAAATGGAAATAAGAAAAAAGCCTAACGGCACGAAACCGATCACATTTAAAAGAATATCCTCAAGGTTATTTCGGTCGTATTTGAAGTCCGGCCATGGCGGTTCTAGAATCTTCCTTTCCAATATCTTTATGTTTTTCGGAATTTTAAGCGGATGGTTGCCGGCGGCATGATCATCGGCCCATTTGCCTTCCTTTTCATCGAAAAGAAACAGCACGAGCGGTTTTTCGGTTTTTGCAAAGGAGAAATTGCGCTCATCCGACCACCTGGCAAAGTGCCTGGCGATTGCTTCCTCAGCGAGAGTCGATCGGTAAAGCGCCAGGCCGTAAACATCCCCCTCCCAGGGATGAATGCCATAAACGGAGTTTCCTAACAGAAGCCGCCAGTTTCCACCATGTGGCCATTCGAGGATCAAATCTTTTTTTTCCTGCACAAGTTTGCCATCACAATATAGTTTGGTCCCGTAGCGTCCCGTGGTCATGGTCAAAAACAGCTGGCCCCCGGGAAGCAGGGCTGTGTCTAGAGCTATTCTATTAGTTTTTCTCTTGTGAGCGTAATCGTCACCATTCATGAAAATTATCCAAGACCGCCATTGTGCCAGTAACAACTGGCCACTGTCCTTGCCATTGTGAAGCGCGAATATAAAATTGAAGCCGTTTTTATAGGGTCTTTCTATCTTAAGCGCAATTTCCAGCGAAAAATTATTGGGTTCAGACGTGTTATCTTCCATTTTTTCGTTAAAGTGATGGGTATACGCAATGCCACGTTTGCTGAAGTGAATGCCGGCTCGATCGCTAATCCACGTGACGGCGTTGGAATACGAAAATTCCTTTGGTCTTAACCCAAAGAATAAAATAGCGAGAAAAACAGCCGCCAAACAGCAAAGCGACCATTTGTGCGGAATCTTGATATTCAGTTTCAAAGCGTCTCCAGCATAGAAGTGGTTTCACAACCTCGGATCACGCCCGAGGGCAAGGCGCAGGCCGATTCGAACGCGCAGCAACCAATGGAGGTTGTGAGCATTTCGAGAGGCCGGCAACGCCGCCATCGGGCGTCAGACGGGGTTTATGAAATCATTTCTAATCACGTAACGGTATTTTCGCAGAGTAGAACAGGGTGAATGTGGTAAGGTCTTGCTTCAAGCCTCCCAGTCTTCAAGCTTCCCAGCCTCCCAGCCTTATAGCCTCAAGCCTACAACGCCTTTTCAAAAGCCGCACAAGGCCGGGTCACTTACCTTAGACGCCGTTTTTCAACACCCTGCTGGAGGCTATCGGATAAGGTAGGGGAAAATGACGTCAATGCAATGTTCAGGGCATTCGGTGGCACACACCCCGCAATACCAGCAGCTGTCCGGGTAGCGTTCAAAGGGGCGGTCTTCAGCGTCCGAGTCAAGGACATGGCCGGGACAAAATTCCACGCATGCGCCGCACTTGATGCAGCAGTCTCTATTGATGGAAAGATTCACGGCATTTCCTTTTCGAGAACCGGTGTTTTCCCGCCGGAGGAAATCAGAACACGCGTCTTCCAATTTTGATCGTCCTTTTCAGGATAATCCACGCGCTGGTGATAGAGGCCGAAACGACTCTCGGTGCGGAAAAGCGAGGCCCTGGCGGCCATGCGTGCACAAAAAAGACCCGCTTTGGCTTCGAAGGCCTTCATGAGCTGGTGGGGGTCTTCAGCCGGCAGGTCGTCTTGGTCATAGAGCATGGATTCGGTTTCATCCAAAAAGCGCTGCAGTTTCATGCCGGATTTGGGCGGCGCCACGTATTCGTTGACAAGTCTTCTGAACTTGTATTCAAACTCGCCGACCGGCACCCCCAAGGCACCTGTGCGGTGACGTTCCAAGGACTGTGCGAGCCTTCCCAGACGATCCGTGCCCGCATGGGGCGATGGGGGGCGGTAGTCCTTTTGAACCACCCGCTCGGCCGCAGCCTCACCCATGGCCATGGCGCCGGGCAGAAAACCGTAGGGATTGGACAGGCAGTCTCCTGCGGCAAAAAGGCCCGGGACATCGGTCTCCCCCCACGCATCGCCCACCAGCCCGGCCATGCCGTGGCCGCCGCACAGATAGACTTCGGTAGCCACCAACTCGACCGGACAGGTTTTCAAATCGATCCCCTTGCGATGAAAGTACTCCCTCATGGTGGGCCGTTCGGCCTCGAAGATACCCTCTTCGATGAGCTTGATGACCTCATCGCTCAGGTGGGAAAAGGAAAATGCCACGGGCCCCCGGCCGGCATTGATTTCTTCCCGCATCGCCTTCATCCGGACCCCTGCCGGCGCCCGTTCCAGGCGCAGCGGATCATATCGGTCCATGAAACGTTGCCCAAGTCCGTTTACGAGGTGGGCGTTGTGTCGGATAAAAGTGGACTGGCCGGGGCCATTGAAGTCCCGGGTCATGGAAGACACGGCGGTGTACTCGAAGCCGGTGAGCTTCGCCCCGGCCTCGTAACCGAGTTTGTGGGCCTCCCCGTTGCACCAGGGGCAATCGAAGGTACCATGCAGATAGCCCGTGTTGGGCAGGCCGATGCGGGCGGCCCCTCCGGCGGCCAGAAGCACGGCCGGGGCCGTAATTGAACGGATTTGCCCCGTGGCGATGTCCAGAACCAGGGCACCGGCAATGCGATCGTTTTCCGTGATCAGGTCCAGGGCCGTATGACGATTGAAAACCACAGCGCCGGCCTTGCGTGCCTGGCGGGCGATGATTTTTTTGAGTTCCCCGCGCATCTCGACCAAAAAGCGGCCTTTGGGATGGAACTGGTTGACGATATAGTCGCCCGCCGGATCCCTGGGAAATTCGAGCCCCCAGGTTTCAAGGCGCTGCAGAATGCCGAAGGACCGCTCACCGATCACCCTGCTGATGGTCGGATCGAGGATTCCATCCATAACCATTCCCACGGCTTCTACATATTCGTCCACCGTGCTGATCCCGGGGATGACGACGTTGTTGAGTGCGTCCATACCCCTGCCGGCAGCTCCGCTGCGGGAAATTTCCGCCTTTTCGATGACCGTGACTTTCATGCCGGGGGCGATTTCCTTGGCCCGTATAGCCGCCATGCAGCCGGCGGCACCGCCTCCGAGGATAAGAAAATCGGTTCGAATCACTTCCGGGTTCATGATGTCCTTGCTTTCTTTTTTCGGATAGGACCCTTCAATGGCTCCGTGGCCCCTTGGAGCGCCAGCGCCTGATTATAGGCAGAATCGCAAAGAGCAGGCAGATCAGGAGAATGCCCTGGCAAATTGGGCGTTTGAAAAATATCGTTGGATCTCCCGAAGACAGACTCAAGGACTGGCGGAGCCGGTCTTCGAGAATGTCGCCCAGCACCAGGCCCATGATCAACCCCACGACCGGCCATTCCAGACGCAGCAGAACGTAGCCCAAGGCCCCCATCACGATGGCCACGGCCAGGTCGTAAAGATGCCCATTGATGGAATAGATTCCCACCAGGGAGGTCACCATGATCAGGACGGCCAGAAGGGTGTTGGACATTTTCACGATCATGGCCAGCGGTCGTATCCACATCGCCAGAATGATAAAGCAGACGATATTGATCAGGAGCATGGAAAAATACAGCTCGTTGATCAGGACCGGCTCTTTGATCAGAAGCAGCGGGCCGGGATAGATGCCGTTGATGGTGAATACGCCGAGCAGCAAGGCGCTGATTGCGTCTCCGGGTATTCCCAGGGTCAGAAGCGGAATCATGGCGCCGGCCGGCACGGCATTGTTGCCGGCTTCCGAGGCGACGCAGCCTTCCGGCGTGCCGGCTCCAAAGTCCTGGGGCCGTTTGGAGGCGCGCTTGGCCGCCTCGTATGAGAAAAAGGAGGCGAGAATGGATCCGGGACCCGGAAGAAGCCCCACGAAGGTTCCGATGCATCCCGATCGCAAGATCGTTCGCCAATAGCACAGGACAGCCTTGATCTTGCTGAAATCAAGGGATCGCCGGGAAAGCTGGACACTGTCGGCCTGCAGGATGCTTTGTTCCAAAAGGATCAGGGCCTGTCCGATGCCGAATACCCCCAGGCAGACAGGGGCCAGGGGCAGGCCGTTTTGCAGGCTCAGGGTGCCGAAGGTAAACCGCGGCACCAGCGTCGGGCCGTCGATGCCGACGGTGGCAAACCACAACCCCAATCCCGTCAGCAGCAGGCCTTGGCAAAACTGGCCGCGAAACGTCATGCCTACCATGACAATGCCGAACAGCGCGGCGCAGAAATACTCGGGAGGGCCGAATTGGGCAGCCACATGCGCCAGCAGGGGGGCGAGGAACATTAAAATGAAAACGCTGATCACCCCGCCGCTGAAGGAGCCCACCAGGATCGCTGAAAGACCCAATTGGGCCTGGCCCTTTTTCGTGAGCGGGTACCCGTCGAACGTGGTAAACAGAGACGAAGGGACCCCGGGAATCCGCATCAACACCGCGGGCACACCGCCGCCGAAATATCCGCCGCAAAAAATCCCCATTAAAAAGGACAGGGCCAACTCGGGCGACATGTGAAACGTGAACGGCAGCAGAACCACCATGCCGACCATCGGTCCCATGCCCGGCAGGATACCCACGATGATCCCCACCAGGGAACCGAAAGCCAGGCAGATCACATTGCCCCAGTAAAGGGTGTGATAAAGTCCGAGCCACAGGTTGTGCCACATGGATTCTACCCACTAAACCATCCGAAGATCAAAGGGCTCGGGAAGTAAACGCCCAGAACGTATTTGAACGCGACTACCAGGGCAACGGTCCCGATCAAGGGAATCAGTACAAGGCGCAGCACATCCCGGTGGCCCAGGTAGTAAAAAGCAATGCTCATGAACAGAAAAGAAGATACTTCCAGGCCCACCGCCCCGATACCGAAGGTGAAAAGGACCATGAGGGCAAGCAGCACCAGGGGTCGTGAAGGCACTCCCGAGCCATCGACTTTCCAGCTCGCCCCCGCGACCGCATGGATAAGCCGCCATATGGCCGGCAGCGCGGCAATCACCATCAGGGATAAAACGATCAGGGGAAATATGAGCGGGCCCTTGTAAAACGGATAGGGCCCGCTCACGTCCACTTCCCAGCGGGTGCTTACCAGGAGCCCCGCACCGAGCAGTCCTAGCAGGGCGGCCAAAAGATCGCTACCCTTGCTGTTGGGATCCGGATGGGTCATAACCTCTCGCCGGCCCGCCTATTTTTTGAGCAGACCGAACTGCTGCATCGTTGCCCGAAATCCGACGAGTTCATCCTTGATCTCGGCCTGGGCCTTGTCGGGCATGGTGGGCATGGGAACGGCACCCACTTTTTTGATGATGCCTTGAATCTCCGGTGTGTCCATGACTTTGAAAAAGGTCGTCGAGAGGCGCTTGCAGATGTCAGGGGGGGTCTTGGCCGGGACGAATATGCCGAACCAGATGGAATTGGCCGAGCCGAAGCCCTGTTCGGCGACCGTCGGCACGTTCGGATAGTCCGGGAGGCGGTGAGGAAGCATAACGGCCAAAATGCGCATCTTGCCGCTTTCGATGTAATCCTTGAGCCCGGGGATCGAATAGGTGATCACATCGGCGTCCCCCGAAGTGATCAGGAGCGGGTTGAGATCCTTGTAAGCAGTCTCCTGCCATTGGAATCCGCCGATTTTCGCGACGTTGAGGGCAATCAGCGTCGGTACGGCCCCCAAACCCCAGTGCGCCAGCTTGAGCGGATGCGTCTTTCCGTAGGCCGCCAGTTCTTCAAGGTTTTTATAGGGCGCATCGGCCCGGCACGCCAGGGTAAAGGGCGAGGCCCAGATAAGCCCCAGCGTCTTGAAATCTTCGGTCTTGTATGGGGTCGCACCCCGCAGCACCTGGGTCACCATGGGCCCTATGGAAATAAGCCCCATGGTATACCCATCCGGCCTGGCGCCGGCCAGATCGTTGGTTCCTAAAACTCCGCTGCCTCCTGCACTGTTGATGATTTTGACCGGCACCCCCAGTTCTTTAGACATCAGGGGAACCATGGCGGTGGTGACCATCGTAGACGGATCGTTGCCGGGCGGCCATGGGATAATGATCCGGATCGGCTCTTGAGGCCATTTAGCCTGAGCGATCCCACCGAAGAGAAAAATGACCGACACGGAAACAATAGCGGCAACGGCGAAAGCTTTTCTCAGCATCCTGAACCTCCTTTTCATCGCAAACGGTTGATACCCCTTTCCGACCTTTTATCTTCTGCCTCCGGGAACAAATTGGGCTGCCGGGCAGCTGCGCGTTAAATCGACCCACCGGGCTCAAAATCAAAAGAAAGACGCCTTCACGTTAGCAGTCGGAAATTATACCGTAACAAAAAGACGTGTCAATTCTTATCTTTATTTACCTTTTTATCAACTTTTCAAAAACATACGGGAGGCACTCTGCTTCCTTCATGGGCTTTCCGGCAAGCTTCGAATGCGTATCGATCCACTCTCTTTTGTTCTGGGCAATGTAGGTTTCAAGGTCATGGGCCTCCAAAAAATTTTGGGTTCTTTGGCTGACCTGCTTTTTAGCTATTTCATGGATATCCGGATATTTTTGAACCAGGGCCACGGCAGCATTGATGTAATGCGACCACTTTCTTTCTTCGATGGGTATTTTTTCTATCCCTTCAGTGTTCATCATGGGTTCATATTCCGGATTATCGAAAAATTTGATGAACACTTCGACATAAAACTTCACCATCTCGAGAACGCTGGAGCCGAAAAAGGAATTGAAAGCGTCATCGTCGATAAAGGCATCCGCCAGGTATATGAAATCTTTGGCCAGATAATTGTTCGTATAGATTGCACCGCACCCGCTCAACTCCTTGGCACGCGACACATTCCTCTCAAATCCAACCGTGTTGACGACAATATCAGCCTCGATGTGCCGATGGCCGTCGACCCAAACGCCGTTTTCCGTCATGCTGCTGATTTCACCGGTCACTGTTTGTATCTTTTTCAGGTAATGCCCGACAAACCAGATATCGGACACGCTGATCGTGTGCCCTTCGTGCTTTACCTTGCTCATCCAGCATTCGGGTTGGGTGGCGCCACTCAATTCATACTGCTTTTTCCAGTACATCATGTTCCTTAGGTTGCTTTTTTTGTCATGTTTGAATTCGTCATCGTAGGGCGTGGCAAAATTCAAGTAATCAATAATTTTTGGGCACACCGTTCCATGCCGCCGGCATACCACGGTCACATGGCGTGCTCCGCCTTCCAGCGCGGTCCGGGTGTTCTCTACGGCAAAGGCGCCCATGCCGACAATCAGAACCTTTTTCTCACGCCAATCAAGCCGATCGGTGTCATTGCGGGTGCCCGTGACGATTTTCCCCCTGAATGCCGATTGGTTTTCCCACTCTGCTTCCCTTGGCGCTCCGACGCGATCATTGATCGCCAGAATAACCCCTTTGCAGTCCACCAGAGTCGGCTCGCCACTTCGTTTTGTTTCGATTTGGTAACGAGTGTTGTCAGTTGTAATTTTTTCAACATCGGTCTCAACGAACAGATGGTCCGCAACATTTTTTGCCAGACTGGCAATATCATCCAGTATCTCTCTGGTGCCGGAGTGGTCGCGGTTGGACCTATCCTTTTTCTCAAAAAGTCTGTAAGCGCATTCCGAGGAATTGACCCGGGAGGTGCTATTGGCAACATGAGACCATATCCCACCGACCCGGTCACTTTTTTCAAAAACGCAAAAAGAGATGCCGGCCTCCATCAGCCTATTGGCGGCGTATAAGCCAGTTAAACCGGCTCCGACAATAACCACATCGACGCTCGCCGGCAGGGGACGGGCATTTTCGATCCGTAGCTTGTTTACGTCAAAATCGAACCTGGAGCGGACATATTCGTTGAGGCGCTCTTGAAGCGATTCCGAATCCGCATCTTCGATCTTGACGACATCCAGATCCGGGTTGCCGTGATCCAGATCAGCCCCATCCACCAGGAACAAGGCATATGGATAGCATGGGGACCGGATCGCTTTCAAAGCGGAAAGCAATTCAGCGACGTGTCTTGAATTTTCTTTTGAAACGACATAGATGCACGGCAGGTCGGAATATTTTCGGATTGCGTCAACCATTGCTTCGGCATTTTCGGTGCCGAACGTCAACAGATGGCCACCTGGCAAATCAATATTTGAAAAGTTGGCCACGCGTGCATTCTGGATTTCACCTATTGTCGGATTCATGCGCATCTCCTCGGTTGCACTTTACAAGTCTTTTTGTTATTCATGGGAACCATCGGCCTGCCTACTCTTTGCACTAAAGGCAGAGCGATTGAAAAACAGATAAAAGATCTTACTTCAAGCTTCCCAGCTCTGCCCCAGCCTGCCTATCTTTATGGCCTCAAGCCTACAGCGCAATGGATCACGGCCTTGGACGACTTTTTTCACGTCATGGCTCGCTGTTAACTGCTCGGCCCGCACGCCTGGCCCCTTCGACCAAGGACGCCAATTTCATCCAAGCCACTTCACCTGAAACGCTCGCTGCGGAGGCGGTCGTGGCAAATCCGCAATCGGTTGACCCGATCACTCGTTCCGGACCGATAATTTTTGCAAAATTGGATATCCGCTGCGCTACCAGGTCGGGATGTTCCACCGCATTTGAACTGGTATCGATGACCCCCGGCATCAGCACCTTGTCTTCCGGCAGGGTCAATTCATCGAACACGCTCCACTCGTGGGCATGGCGGTGATTGCTGGCTTCCAGAGATATGAACTTCGCTTTGACTGAAACGATGTGGGGCAAAATCTCTTTTAAGCCTATATCGCAATGATGCGTCCCGGGATAGTTGCCCCAGCAGATATGCACTCTGCAACGGGCCGCATCGATGGCTTCCAGGGCGTGGTTCAAAACTCGAATATTGGTGTCGATCCTTGCAAGGAATTCGTTGTCGTCCAGGTTTTTGAAACGCGTGTGCCGACCCATGGCGAGATCCGGGCAATCGACCTGCAGGTGCACCCCGTAGCTGCTGATAATATCATATTCTTTTTTCAATACCGCTCCGAGGTTTTCGAGGTATTCCTCGTAGCTCGGGTAGTGCAAATTCTCCATGAAGACAGCCACAGCCCCGGGGGATGGGGCGGTGAAGAAAAGCTCCGAATGTCGCCTCCGGGTGGGCTTGCTCCAGCTCATGGAAGACACTCGTCATCATGTCCAGTTCTTCACGCAACGAGGCTTCGCCCGTGTAGGCGAGCGGCGCTGAGCACGCCGGGAGCTTAACCGGTGCTTTTGGGTTCAGCGTGATCAACCCGTTCCGGCCGCCGAACCGTCCCGACAATTCGGGCAGCTCCTCCACATCCCTGGGTATCGGCGCAGTTCCGGTGCCGCCGAAGCCCGATATTCGGCTGACGGTAGAACGCACGTAATCCATCCTTGGCAACTCACCGTTGTTGATATGACTGATCCCCAGCAACAGCTGTTTTTCCATAACGAACTTCAGATATTTTCTGAGCTCCTCTTGGGTGATTTCCTGTTTTCGCAGCACCTTTGTGATCATTTCCTGGGGACGAGGCAGAGAGCCCACGTGGGTTGTTTTGATAGCGTTCAGAATATCAATTTTGGCTTTCTGCCGCCAGTAGATGGATGTGATCGACGAACTGGTCTTTCAAAGGGTACTCGAAAAGAATCTCAGGCCCGATCTCTATGTTCAGAGCTTTTTCCAATAAAGAGATCAGTTCCGTGCCGCTCAAGGAGTCCAGGCCCTGATTCGTCAACTCGATTTCCGGCTCTATCTGTTTGATATTGGTCAATTGGAAAAAAAGATCGCCCAGCATGTTGTCGATATCCTCTCTGGTGACTGCTTTTTCAACCGCTTTGTTTTCCTTTTCCGGTTCACCGGCAATCTGAAAGGCATCCTGCTCCTGAAGGTTAATGTACTGGTTCAGAGA
The DNA here is from genome assembly GCA_963785045.1 of uncultured delta proteobacterium. Lineage (GTDB taxonomy): Bacteria > Desulfobacterota > Desulfobacteria > Desulfobacterales > SpSt-501 > SpSt-501. The sequence goes on from CAWAUC010000018.1 coordinate 42,305, forward strand.
GAGCGCTCTTTCCCGGTCAAACGGGATTTCCAGAGGGCGTATCTCTTTGCGAACCGGTGCGTCCACGCCCTTCACGACGACATGGGCGTTGGTGCCGCCGAATCCGAAGCTGCTCACACCGATAAAGGCTTGATGATCGATGTGGGTCTCTTGAGTAACCACGCGGATATTCATGGATTCAAAGTCGATATACGTGTTGGGTCGATGGAAATGCAGATTGGGCGGAACCATGCCGTAGGATAAGCTTGCAACCGATTTGATCAGTCCCGCAATTCCGGCGGCCGATTCCAGATGCCCGATATTGGATTTTACCGAACCGACGTAGCAGGCATCTTTTCGGTCTTTGGCAATCGTGTTCCTGATCGCCGAGATCTCGATCGGATCGCCGATCTTCGTTCCGGTCCCATGGCATTCGACGTAGGAGATTTCTTGCGGGCGGATCCCTGCGTCCTGGCAGGCGGCTGCAATCACCTCCTCCTGGGCCTCCGGATGCGGTGCGGTGATCACCTGCGACCGGCGGCCGTTCTGGTTGACGGCAGACCCTGCGACCACAGCGTAATATTTTTCCGCCAAAGATTTTTTTACCAAAAGAACCAAGCCGCCCCCTTCTGCCCGGACATAGCCATTGGCGGAGTCGTCGAACGCCTTGCAGCGGTTGTCTTTCGACAAAAATCCTGAATTTCTCATGCTTCCGCTAAATTCATTGTCCAGCAACATATTGACCCCACCGGCGATGGCATAGTCCACCCGGCCCGCCTCGATATCTTTTACCGCATAGTGGACCGCCACCAAGGAAGACGCACAGGCGCCGTTTAAAACCCAGCTGGGTCCCCTCAAATCATAATGATAGCTGATTCTGGAGGCGATGATGCTGGGATTGCTGCCGGTCGGATAGAAAACCGACGTCCGATCACCCCGGAATTCCTGGTTCCAGACACCGATATAGACTCCGACCCTGCTCTTATCCAGTGTTTGCGGATCGATGCCCGCATCCTTCCAGAGCATTTCGGTCAGTTCCAGAGCCAGGATCTGCTGGGGGTCCATGGTGCGCGCTTCCGCTGCGGGTATGTTAAAGTACCGGTGATCGAACCGGGTAATCGCATCGTCCAGGTATCCCGCTTCTGCTTGACCCCTTCCGGTCGAAAGCTGCACCTGGTCTTTTTGACTCAATAACATATCCCAAAATTGAGGCACCGTTTCCACGCGCGACGGGAAACGGCAACTCATCCCCGAAATCACAACACCGTTTTTCCCCGGAATTTCCTTCTCTGCCGATTCAACCGTCCTGCCCACGCCAAATCGTTCGATCAATTGGTTGATGGTTTTATAGCGATAGAAATCCTGCGGCGCGAGCCCCGGGAAAAACGCCTGCAATCGGACCGACAGTTCGGTAAATTCCAGAGACCCAAGCCCCTGATAAGCCAACGCGGATTCGTAATCCAGTCCTCGCTTGAACGCATCGACGCTCTTCTTCAATTCTTCAAGGAAACCTTTCTGGTCAAGCTTTTTTCTCTGGTACAAAATCCAGTTGATGTCGTCTTCCCCACGGAACATGGATGAAACATAGGTGTAATCCCTGAAAACCGCACAGCACTTTTCCAACACCGGATGAAAGCCGATTTCAATGAAGTCTATGTGATGATCCCCATGCCGGTCTTTGATCGTCTGCATGGACTGTATGAAATCAATCGGATGGACCAGCCATCTGCGCCAATACCCATCTTCTATTCGGGTTTCAAACCTCGCGGTGACCCCGGATACGAAAGCACCCTCTGCAACCTCAGCCGATGGGATGACCGGAAGTTGATCGGCAAACCGCCAATAATCCGGATGATGCCACGGGTGGGGCAGCTTCATTTTCACAAAATCAGGATGTTTCAGGAGGAATGCGCCGATGTCGGACGAAGATCCCGTCAGCGTGACATGGCTTCTGTTTTCGAACTTGAAATTGAGGGATGACACACTGACAGGCAGATCCGCAGTCTGAGCGTCGGACAGTATGCCATGGACCATCACCCCATCCAGATGAGAAGCCACCTCCCCGATTCGATACGCCAACAGGAGAACTTGCTCCAGCGTATAAAAACCCGCTTGATAGGCCGCTGCCAGTTCTCCGGTGCTGTGGCCGAGCACCACGTCCGGGTGATATCCCCAGCGTTGCCAGATATCAGCCAGGCATATTTGCGCCACCACGGTCAAAAGTGGGCTGTATGGGCAGCGATGCTGCCCCATCTCACGCTTCCAGAGCTCCTCCAGATTCAAGTCCATTTTCGAACTGAGAATATCATCAATCCGGGACCAAAGGATGGAATTTTTCAAAAGCCCGAAACGGGTTTCATGGCTATGGGTTCCTTCGCCCGAGTACAGAAATACCGTTTTTTTCATCTCGCGTGTCTCCTATTCACGATCCACACAGCCCGGCACGATGCGCATTCGAAAGGCGTTGGAGAAGTAAAAAAAAAAAGCCTCTCACAAGGAGAGGCAGTATCGATATTCTTCAACGACCTCATGTGTCCCTTGCGGGCTGGATTTGGCACCTTATTTGTCAGCAGGTTGCCGGGCGGTCAGCGGGCCAGATCCCTCGCGCCTCTCAGCATGAAACGAATATACAATTAGCTCAGTTTGCCATAAGTCAAGCCCCCCAGCTTCCCAGCCTTATAGCTTCCGGCATTATCACGGCGCGAGGCGCCGTTTTTCAACCGCCTGCTAATATGCCTTGCTCCGATGGGAGGCGGCGATCATGGAGACGATATGGCTCTTTTGGTCTATTATATAAAAAAAACGCCACGAGCCGATGCGATACCGCCATATGTCCGAATAGGGCCCTTTTAATCGCTTGATATTGTTCCCCGTTACCGGGTTTAAACGGAGTTGCGGGTAGACATACTCGTAAAGCTTGCCCACCAGCTTGGGCATAGCTGAGCGGGCGATCTGCTTTAGGTCCTTTTGAAACTGGTCGGTTTCAAGAATCCTGAAATCAGTCAACGAACCGGCCCTTTCTGAGCTTGGCTTCTCGGGCGCCTTTTTGCATACGGTTCATCAGGTTTTCGTTCGCTAATATCTCTGACATTTCAGCGTCATCGACGAACTGCTGCTCCCGGATCTGGCTTAGGGCCGCTGTTTCGATCAGGTTCGACAAGGGCCGGTTTTCAGCCTTTGCCGCCTCAAGAAAAAGGCCGTAGACCTCGTCGTCCAGTCTCAATGTCACGGTCTTCGCCATGTGTCACCTCTATTCAATTATTTATTCATTTGTATTCTAACTCCGGGCAATCACCGTGTCAACCCATGAAACGTTGATCCCCGTCTACGGTGTTTCTCGACATCAACATCCTTGTGAACAGCCTGGATCAGTCAGATGCCGGTCACATTTCTTCCTTTTCCTTGACACATAATCAGTGTACACATATAATGTGTCTAACATGGAGAGGTGCATCATGCCCAATATCACTATATCGATAGACGAAAAGCTTTTAAAATTCGGCCGGCGATACGCAGAAAAGCATCACACTTCCGTAAATGCGCTCATTCGGAACCTACTGGAGCAGACGGTAAAGACCGATTCAATCCAGTGGCTCGATGAGTGCTTTGCACTGATGGATCGGGCCAATGCCCACTCGAGGGGCAAACGCTGGAAACGTGAGGATCTCTACAATGTCTAAGGTGTTTATCGACACGAACATCCTCGTGTACAGCTTGGATCAATCAGATGCCGGTAAACGCAAAAAGTGCCGGGAGCTGATCAAGACTCTCACCGCTGAGAACAGCGGAGTCATTTCAACGCAGATTATGCAGGAATTTTATGTCGCCGCCACTACCAAACTGGGGGCTGATCCACTGCTGGTCAAGGACATCCTCAGGTCTCTGGAACGGCTTGAAACTGTGGTAGTCTCGCCAATGCTCATCAAAGAGGCCATAGATTGTGCGATCATCAACCGGCTGTCGTTTTGGGATGCCCTGATCGTCGTGGCCGCCGAAAGTGCTCACTGTGAAGAGCTGTGGACCGAAGACCTGAACCATGGACAGGTCATCCGCGGCGTTCGCATCGAAAACCCATTGAAATGAAAGCGGCATCGGTGAGAATTTTGATTATTTTTCTTTTTAGCGGGTAGAAATGAGGGAGCCTTTTCTGGAATGAGTCGTTGCAGAGGGTAAGGTAAGGTGCTGTATGGCTGATCGGGAGATCGTTCAAGAAAGGATCTGACCCCGTTGCTCCCCTTGCTCAACGACCTGCTCCCCGATTAGCCCCTATCAACCCAACCAACCCAATGAACTCGTTTAAACACCGTTACACATAGCGCCTTGCCCATGCCATGACCAACGATTACCTGTGCGGGCAAAATTTTTTCAAATAGAAATCACTAATCGAGATGTGCCCCCCCATCTTTCCCTCGAGGCGTGACCGCAGATTTCCCATCCCATCTTCGGCTTTTCAAGCTGTGCCGCCAAAATCTCTCAGAATATGGGATACCCTTGCCGGGTGGTTTCTTGGTAACGGAGATTTATAAACTCTTTCACACAAGCTTCGAACTACCTGAAGGCCATAACCTTTTTTCGCTACATATATAGAAATTTTTACCCAATGAGTCCCGATGATGATCTTATGAGACAGCGTTATCGATTGCAACACACTGCTATTATGTCGTTTATTATAAACTATCGAAAATTTAACAACTGGCATCATATTTGCAGAGTTAAATTGCGAATCCTAAATTATTTTCGAGGCAGAACAAATTTCGAAACCGAAAGGAGGTGAACCTGCAATTAGAGCTAAATAAGAATTGAACCTCACAATACGAAGATCAACAACACAGAGGCTCCCAGAAAAAGCAGCCCCACGATTCAGGCAACTATTGACAGCGTCGGAGGAACTTATGAAAAGACTTTTCTATTTAATGACGTTTGTTTTGGTTTTCTTATCGCTTGCGGGCGTCGGAAACGCGGTTTCCATTCCCACCCCTCCCATTGGCACAATCGAATCTTTTTTACACGATTCTGGATACTTCAACTCCTATGAGCAGATTTTCCCTATAGAGAGCTTTACTGGCACCTGGCAGTACACGGCCATCGCATCTGAAGCAGCTAATACTAACATAACTGAAATCTCCTGATTCTTCTACACTGAGCTTTTCAAACCAAAATGCGTCTCTGTGGGGCACTTTTAAAACTGTCGATTTTAATCCCGGCAATATTTATTTCTCCGACTTTCGGACGGTCCCTACAATGTGGCATTGGATCCTTCGAACGGAGATTATTTCAAATTTTTCGTTTTGACTGGCTAATTCAAACCCGCTTCCCTATTTGTCTGGTTTGATTTTGCCTGAAGGCACAATAATTATCGGTTGGAATGATAACAACTCGAGCGACCAGAACAACGATCGTGATTTTGATGACATGATCATTGCCATGAAGCCAGTTCCCGAACCGGCGACCATGCTGCTTTTGGGTATTGGCTTGTTGGGCCTTGCCGGCATCGGACGTCGCAGGTTCTTAAATTGACATCCGTCCTTATAAAAGTGCGCGACATCGCAATTATGGATTATCTTTTGATGAAAGCTGGGTGACGCTTTTTCCGCTTTCCGGATTCTGACCGGTCCGTTTATTACCAGCCCGGCTGCTTGGCTCCAAGGCGCCAGGCAGCCGGCTGGATGGACTCATTTTCGGCCCGGGTGGAGACTTCGGTGGCCGGCTCCGGACCCATCGATACATTGATTGCCGTTTTCGCCTGACATGGCATAATCCGGGGATCATCAAAATAGGCGCGGCATGCTGTTCTGCCTCGCAGGTTGCTCCGGGGTTGATGGTTCAAGTCACGGTCAGCGGTCGCGGGCAGCTCTTCGAACTTTTCACTCGAGATTTTACTACGCTTTACGTCTGTAGGCCAGTTTATCAACGCTGCCAGCTCACGCTTCAGGCCCGTTGGAAATCGTCAAATTCCGGAGTCCACAATAGCGCAACCAGAACTGTTCTCACAGGAGCATGACCGAAGGCCGGGGACACAATCATTTGCAGGCGGCCGCCATCGACCCGCACCGGGCCTGCAAGCCACTCCCATTCACTCGCAAGGGAAAAGACAACTGTCGGGTTGACTTTTGGCGAATAGGCCGTAGCTTCTTCGGTAAAATTATTTCTAAATGCCGTTTTGCGATACAATGATCGGTTCGCAGGTCAGAAAAAGGGTAATTTTGTGAGTCCGGCAAGAACAAGGCTCGGTTATGTAAAATATCGATCGGCGAAAGGAGGTGAAACCATATGAGGAGGTTTTTACTGGGCTTGGTGTGGGGGATGGTCATAATTGGAGTTGCCAACATCGGCAATGCAGGGTTTCTGTCCTTCGGCGGTGGTGGCGGAGGAGGAGGTAAAGGTCATGCTGCGCGTCATGGCTTGCCTTCGAGCGCAATCTTCCAATTTGATTATCATCAATTTGGCGTAAACCCGAGCAGTAATAGTTATGGCGCAAACAATTCCGCGTCTATTAATTTCGACGAATACTTAAAATGTCCCGTGGGCTTGGACCTCTATTCCGGCAGCCACGATCAGCGGTCTCACGATGTCATTCCTGCCTCTGGTGACGCAGGTTATTTAGCCTATCAGGATTACACACCAAGGCAGAATCGCAGACAGGTTCCCGAACCGGCGACGATGGTTTTGCTTGGAATTGGTTTAATCGGATTGGCCAGTTTCGGGAGAAGAAGGTTGGCGAGATAGACGACCAATCAAATTAGAGGTGGTTTCATATCCCCGTCTGGTGCCCGGAGGCGGCGTTGCAGGCATAGAGATATTCTCACAACCTGCCGTGGTTGCTGCGCGTTCGAATCGGGCGTGCGCCTTGCCCTCGGACGTGATCCGAGATTTATGAAACCACTTCTAACAAAGAGGGGTATTGCTCGATATCGTTTGTCCGTTTTTTGCGCTAAGCCATCAAAAAGACCGGCGGGCCGGCAGGATTTCATCCCCCCGCCCGCCGACCATTAGCGGCACGCATTGCTCATACGCCGGGTGCCGCCTTCCGATTGCTGAGCACCTCCCTTCTACTTTGTAGCTCACCCGCCGCACGAGACGGCGCCTTCTTGCTTGAAGTTCGACTCAGGGGGCTGCCGAAATCACCAAATAGCCCACCACTTCGGCTGCGTGCTTGATTTCCGTATTGAGGGAAGCCTCCTCGACGACCCTCACGTCCACGCCTTCGGCGTCTTTATCGCTCCACTGCACACTGGCCGTGTCCTTGCCGTTGGCGCTCTGCATTTCCGCCAGACACACCGGCGACGAGGCGTGGGACGGCGCAAACTCGATTTCGCGGAACTGTTGGGTGACCACCTTGGCCGTTCTTCCGGCTTCGAACAGGATCCCGTCGAAGTCCCCGGAGCTGGGCTGCCAGGCGATGTAGGAAATCATCTCCATGCCGTGGTCCTGGACATTGGCCTCCTGCTCCTGCAGGCACAGGCTGAAACCCTTTGTAGTAATCCCCTTGAGGCGCACCGCCACGGCGTTGGGGTCGTTGACCGTTGTGACCGCGGCCAGCACCACGGGCGCATCCGCAAAGGTCTGCTTAAAGCTGAACGACCCAAAAGTTGCGGCCTTGCTGAATGCAAACTGGCCGGCTTCCACCTTCACATTGGCAGAGATGCTGTACGAGCCGCTTTCGACCGCCAGATAGCCCACGGTCTCGGTTCCGTGCACTCCGTCGTAGCATTCCCACTCCTGGATGCGGATCTCGAAGCCGCTTCCGGTGACGTTGCGCAACCGCACGATGGCAGGATCGCGCTCGTTGCTGCTGAGCCCCCCGACCACCACGATCGGGTTGAGGAATTGTCGACCGAAGCTCACCCGCTTCCAGTTCTGGTCGACGCTTACCTCGCCGGCCTCCATGGGCAACGCGGCCACGCGGGAGGCACTGTCGGCCGGGTCGGTGCCTTTGGCAACTTCCTCGCCGTCGGAGAACCCGTCGCCGTCCGAATCCCAGTCGAGCAGGTTGATCACCCCGTCGCCGTCAATGTCGCCGTTCCAGTTCGAGCCCCAGCGCGCGAGTTCCTGGCCGTCGGGAATGCCGTCGCCGTCGCTGTCAGCAAGATAGGGGTTGGTGTGGTAGGTGTTGATCTCAAGCTCGTCCGGGATGCCGTCGCCGTCGCTGTCCTTTGGAGCGGCCGGCACCTGGATAGATACTTCATTCGAAAAACCGCTTTTCAATCCTCCGTTGTCGTAAGCAAGAACGGCAAAGTAATAGGTCTTCCCGCTCGTAAGCCCGGCAACCGTCCGGCTGGTCGTCTTGCCGGCATCCAGGCTTTGCAGGTAGCTTCCGCTTGCCGTCCCATAGTATATGCTGTAGCCGGCCAGATCGGCTTCGCTGTTTGCGGTCCATGTGAGCACCGCCTCCGAGCCCTGCAGCGTGGCGTTGAGTTTGGCCGGAGCGGCCGGCGGTAGATCGGCCGGCGGATCCTGGGCGATTTTCTTAAAGACCACATCCACCCAGTAGTTGCTGGAATTAAAGCTCTGGGTTGGGAACCCGCCCGTCCCGTAGCGGTAGAGGCCGTTGGGGCCGTCCTCGCCGTCCGCCAGTGCGCGCAGCGGCGATTTCACCAGCGCCGATCCTTTGAAAAAGCCCACATTCGCGGAATAGCGTCCGACCGTCGTGTGGTAAGAGACCACGTAGGTCGTGTTCGCACTGATCGCTACCGGCGTGGACAGGGCAGCCTCCTGCCATCCCGAAGCCGTTTCGCTTGTGAAGGACACGCTGGCCAAAAGCTTCCCGCTGCGGCTCCACAGGCTGCCCACATGAGGGCCGGAGTTGGCCGAGGCCTTGTAGAAACGAATGCCGGTGATGTAGCCGTCGACATCGCTCTTGAACTTCAGACCGAGCTCGACAGCACTGGTGTCGGAATCCGACAAGAGTGAGGGGACCGCAGTATTGTCCCAAATCCGGTAAGAGGCGGTGTCGGATACCGATCCGTTGTCTGGAATTCCGTCGCCATCGTTGTTTAGGTCGGCCGCGGGAAACGTTTTGCTGACCTCGTTCGAGAAGCCGCTCCGGCTGCCGGAGCCGTCGAAGGCGGTTGCCGCAAAATAATAAGTCTTGCCGTCCGCCAGGTTCGATACCGTAACCGAGGTGGCGGTGCCGGCCTCGAGCGTGCTGGTGTAACTGCCGCTCGCCGTGCCGTAGTGGATTTGGTAGCCGGCGATGTCCGCATCCGGGTTGGGGTCCCAGGCCAGCTTCACTTCGCCGGCCCGGGCTTGAATTGAAAACGTTAAAAGCAAGAGCAGGCACAGAATGGCACCCGCTGCCGCAGAAGAATAAGAACATCTGATGCGACGTGTTCTCATCACAGCAACCTCCGATTTGTCGTAGCCGCGCTGAGCGCAGCCCTGGTCGAAGGTGCTGCAGCTGCCCGGCAACCCCGCTGCCATATCCGGGCCCGGCTTGGCCGAGCCAGGGTCCGGATTTAGGCCGGTGGCTTTGCGTCCCACCCTTTTGAGTGGTTTGCCTTTTTCAAGCAGAAAATGGTTTATGGCCTTTGATGTACAATCACAAGGACAGCAAAACTAATGCCACCTCTCGCCTGCGAAGGAGTTAGGTGTGCCTTTTTAATCGATTCCAAGAGGTTATCTCGAATAGTTGGACCATGGCCGAGGGAGGAGCAAATTGGTGCGATATACTTTTGGGTAAAGGCAATTTCAAAAAAGAAAAAAAACGGCGCCACGGCGCCGCACAAATCAGCGGGTAGTTGCTTATCTCGATTCGCTAAATATGCGTTAAGTCCGCATCGGAAATCGACAATAGGGCCCCATCCCGCTGCTGCAGGATTTCCCGATGCAGCATCATGGACAGAAAGCGCTGCTTGATGCCTTCGACAAGGCGCTTTGCACCATAGATCAGCCCGTTTCCCAGGTCCTCCCAGATCTGGCTTTCCTTGTTCCTGTCTCTGAACAAATTCCCTTTCTTTTTCATTTCACTCATCGAAACGTCCAGTGTAGGCCACTCCGAACCACTGCATGGCGCGGGAACGATTGCCTCGCGCCATGCGAAGCAGCAGTGGCTCAAAGCCCCTCATATTCGATCTGAATTGCCCCCCGAAAACTGGTCCAGATTCTGTGAGAGGAATCTGGCATAATATAGGTTCAGGATCCGGGAGGTGAGTAGGGGTCGGGAGCGTTTCACCACAGAGAATATTGTTGGACTGCTGCGGGAGGCGGAAGTTTTCCTCCCACAGGTGATGTATCTGCCGCTGGCCGACTACGAGCGGATAGTGCAAGGGGGTGTGCTATGGAACAGCTGATTACCGACCGTCTGCGCGATAACCTGACTCGTTTGAACCTTAACCGGGCCTACGAGGTCTTGCAAACCATCGCCGAGCAGGCCGAGACCGATTAATGGGTGACCACCTTCACTTTCACTGGATAATCCGCACGAAGGGGGCCAGGATAGAAAGTCGGCGCTCGCTGCGGCGGTACTCGGGGAAGCTCTTGCCCAGGATGAACTTTTTGACGGTGTTGCGGTGTAGCCCCAGATGCTTGGCGGTAAACCGCATGCTGTGCCCCTCACAGTGCAATGCCACAATGTCCATAAAAGCCTCCTCGGTGATCATGGCCACCTCCTCGGTTATCCGAGAAGATTACCATGTCATCCCCGCGAGGGTGGTACACTTTTCATTCCCGTTTTTGGTACATTATTGCATTCCCGTCGACACCCCGCTCTGCAGTCGCGCAACATGCCTAACTCTTAGAGCAACTTGAGGCCGTATTTTTGAATCTCATCAACGAGGGGTTCGATGGGATTAAACATCTCGGGTCGGAAGGGTTTGGGCTCGATACGGTCGTCAATCTCTGCCGCTAGACGCATGAGAACTAAACGTTCTTCGTAAAGATCTTCCGAAAAGTCCGACGAAACGATGGCCAGATCGATGTCGCTCCATTGATTCGATGTCCCCTTCGCGTGAGAGCCGAACAGGTAGGCGCTGTCCAGCCGGTAGGTCCTTTGAATTTCATCAAGGAAAACCCGAATTATTTTTTCAAGGTTATTATTTCGCGCAGCCATTTCATTACATCCTGAATGCCGGTGATCTGCCCGGAGGCGAATTCTCTGGTACACTTATTCCGGAATGACCTCTTCAGGTCGGGATATCGGGCTTCGATGTTGAACGATGTTATCATAACCAGCTGCTCTCTCCTCTCCGGGCTCAATGAGATGCCGGCCATCCTGGCCAACCGGGGCAGGTTGTGGATAGGAAGGGAGCAGCCATATCGATATTATTTCTATGCCTGGAAAGCGGCTTCGAAAGGTTCGCTGATGATGTTACGCTCCGCCCCCGGCGCATCGATGCGAGCTTTCCGTGGCATGAATACCCCGGACGTCCCCATCCTCCAATTCTTAAAGAATTCTTTTCCCGATCTACGGCAAGGGGCTCAAGTCCTCTTGGAATCGCTCGAACGCAACAGCCCTCACCCTCTTTTGCATGTCAAAGGTATGCTCGCCGGCATGAATCACGTACATCCGCTGCAGCCCCAGATCCGCCACTGCGCTGCGCATGGATGGGGTTATTTTTGGCGAGCTCGTTCGTTTGATTTCGACACCTATCCGTCTCTTTCCTCTTATCACGAATAGATCGAGCTCAGCGCCCGCGTGGGTGGCCCAGAAAAAGCACTCCTCTCGCCTGGCTCCAAGGTGGCGCACGACTGCTTCCATTACAAAGCCCTCCCACGACGCTCCGACTTTCGGATGCCCCTCCAGTTCGCTGAGCGTTTTCAAATTCAGCAGGCTGTGCAGTAAGCCTGTATCGGCAAGATACACCTTCGGAGCCTTGACCTGCCTCTTGGATATGTTCTCATGCCACGGCGGCAATTGCCGCACCACCATCGCGGCGGTGAGCAGGTCGAGATAGTTGCGGACGGTCGTGTCCGCAACGCCGAAGGAACGGCCGAATTCAGAGGCGTTGAAAACCTGACCGTGGTAATGCGCCAGCATGCTCCAAAACCGTTGCAAGGTGACCGATCGTATATTGATCCCCAGTTGGGGCAGGTCCCTTTCGAGAAAAGTTTTAATAAACCCCCGTCGCCACTCATCACTCTGCCCGAGATTCCGGGAGAGATACGACCGCGGAAACCCGCCCCGCAGCCAAAGCCTAACTCTCTCCTCGACGCCAACCTCGTCGAGGGCAAATCCCCTTAATTCATGGTAGACGATCCGCCCCGCCAAGGTTTCAGAGCTCTGCCGGAGCAATTCCGGTGATGCGCTCCCCAGCACCAGAAAGCGTGCCTGGCTTCTCGGCCGATCCACGAGCACCCGCAACACGGGATACAAATCGGGGTATCTTTGGATCTCGTCGATCACCACCAGGCCATGGCGTTCCTTAAGAGCCATCATGGGATCGGCCAACTGAGCCATGCCTTCAGGGTTTTCCAGATCGAAATAAGAAGAGGGATTTCCCATTATGGACGCAATGGAATGGGCAAGAGTTGTTTTGCCCACCTGACGGGCGCCCACTATTCCAACGACAGGATTACGTTTGATCAACCCCTTAATCGTTTCCAGTTCTCGCTGGCGATCAATCATGAGGCACAATTTATCTTGAAATTTCGGTGTCGTCAACCGAATTTTCAATATGGCTGATTTCAATGCATTTTGGGGAAATTCCGGGGCGGCGAATAGTGAGATGAAGGTTTTTCATCAGCACTCGGCCAAAACACCCAGTGGCACCTTCCGCCAGGACTGAGCCAAGCTTTCCCAGAAAACGCTCCCGATCCAGGTCATCTTTGAAAATTCGCCGGCGTTCAATACCGCGGACAATGATGTGATGCACCGCCCCTGACGCATCGATGCGAGCTCTGCGTGGCATGATACCCTATAGAATTCCATTTATTATTTATTTCAATTTGCCACGGATGTCCCTTAGTCCCCCATAGATTGCCATTGCGGAAATCATAAAAAAAATCCAGGGGCCATATTTTTCAAGAATTTTGTGGAGGGCGGAGGAAAATTGAGACAGCTGGCGGCAAAAAACTGTGACACTGGGTCCATAAGTGATCCGTTATCGATATTTTTGTCAATAGAAAACCTGTGCTTTTCAGCGTCTTCGTCAGATTGGCAACGGAGGCGCTTTTTCCTGCCTCCTGGCTTGGCGCAAACGGTAGCTCTCGCCGTTGGCCTCTATGATGTGACACCGGTGGGTCAAGCGGTCTAAAAGCGCGCCCGTCAGGCGCTCACAGCCCAAGATCGTCGTCCATTGATCAAACGGCAGGTTCGAGGTTACGATAAGGCTTTGGTACTCATAGGCGTGGCTGATGACCTCAAAGAGCAGCTCGGCCCTTGCCTTGGAGAACGGGACATAGCCCAGCTCATCGAGCACGATCAATTCGAGGCCCCGCATTTGTTTCTGCAGGCGTTGCAAGCGCCTCTCGTCCTGGCTTTCCATCAACTCGGTGACCAAATCCATCACGGTATAGAACCGGACCTTGCGGCCTTGTGAACAGGCCGCAAACGCCAGGGCCGTGGCAAGATGGGTCTTGCCGGTTCCGGGGTTGCCGACCAACAGGATGTTTTCTTTCTTGCCGACATATTCCCCTCGCAGCAACTCCCGGATCAAAGGCTCATTAATCGAAGGCTGGGCCTTAAAATCGAAGGTGTCGATCACCTTGATCACGGGGAAGTTTGCCGCGATGATGCGTCGTTCGGCGGCTCGTTCCTCCCGCCTCAGCACTTCCCTCTCAGCCAGTCGTAGCAAAAAATTCAAATAGTCCGTGCGCTCCTGCCCGCAGACTTCTGCCACTGCGGCATATTCTTTGAGCATCGTCACCAGTTTCAATCTCTTCAGATAATACTCCAGCAGCACCGCCGGCTTATTCTTGCTGTCCATGGCTCGCCTCCCTGGAGAGCAGGGCCCGGTAGGCCGATATATCGGGTTTGTCCACCTGCACCCGGCAGAAGTGTTTTTGCCCGTCAAGCAGGAAGGTGCTCCGCTGCAAAGACGGCCGGGGAGATAAAAACTGGGCTATCGCATCGCGGCTGTGAACCCGCATGGAAAGACCCTTTTCCACGGCCTCTTCGAGCCTGCTCATCGGGTAGTCTTCCAGAAGCCTCAGCACCCGGATGAACTCCCTGGTCCCGTCGCCTTGCTTTTGCTGCTCGTTCTCCAGCCTGCGTCGCAACACGTCAAAGCAACCCGGCAGGTTCAAGTCGGCCATCGGGCGCGCATGATCTATCGCACCGGGCTTTCGTTCAAGCAGCTGCAGGTAATGCAGGTAATTTAAAAACACCCCCTCCTTGCCCCAGGAGCGCCGATGCACCGCCACTATGCACTGCTTGTGGACCAGCACCACTCGATCCACATAGCCTTTGACCAGAATCTCGCGATGCGCATAGGCGACGGGCACGGAATAATCATTGTCATCAAACCGGACCAACGATAACGAGTTGGCCCGGGTGGGAACCTTCCGGCACGGATCAAACCCACCGGCAGGAAGCGGCAAAAACGCTGCCCGGTCCTCTGTCAAAAGCTGGGCCTTGGTTCCGCTCTTCCCGCGAAGACGCCGCTTGAGATCCTCCCGGCAGGCTTCGGCCAGGTTGAGGTTCAACTCCTCCAGGCCACTTACCTGCGGCACGGGGACAAGAAAGTTGAGCCGCGCATACTTGACCACACCCTCCACCACGCCCTTCTCGTTTGCTCGTCTCACCCGGCAAAAATGCTCACGAAACAGGTAATGGCTTTGCAGTTTTAAAAAACCGTCGGTAAACTTCCGCTCGCAGCCCCCCAGCACTTTGGAAACCAGGACCTTGCTGTTGTCGTAACTGATCCGGTTGGGGACACCGCCAAAAAACTCAAAGCTGCGCATGTGCCCCTCCCAATAGGTCTCCGTGCACTCCCGCTCAAAGGCCATCACAAAAAAGGCATCCGAATGCGGCAGCACCATCACGAAAAAACGCAAACTTCCGTAAAACTCCCGGCGATCTTCGCTACGGCGAACCCAAAATCGACCTGAGCCTCCCCCGGTCGATGCACCAGCGGCATGAACACCTCCTGGTTGACGCGCTTAATCTCGCGCACGGCTTCCTTGACCTGAGTGGACCCTCCCGGATACCCCTCGGCCTTAAGCCGCTCATATATCCGCTTGCTGGTGTGCCGCTGCTTTTTTGAAACCGCCTTGTCGTCTTCTATGATTTGAGCGATGCGCTCAAGATAGGGGCCGAGCTTCGGCTTTTGGCGGGACTTCTTGCTCCGGTAGCCGGGCGGCTCCGGATACTTCAGAATCTTCTTCAGCGTCTCCCAGTGGATGTTCTCACGACGAAGGATCGCTCGCTTGCTGGTCTCACCCCTTAAAACCTCCAAACGAATCTTTGTCCACCATTCCATCTCTGTATACACCCTTTCCCCCCTCCCAAATGGCATCTTGATCAGAAAATACGACCATCGGTCGATCTTCCGCCATTCGGAGAAGTCTGTCTCAGGGTGTCACAGTTTTCAACCGCCTTTCTAACGTCTCACTTTTCAGCCGCCCTTTATACACAGCGAAGACGACCATAAGGGGGACATTCCTGTATTTTATTTTATAGAAAAGTAATTGGTTTTTTGATAAAAAACATTAAAGCGATAAATAAAATGACATCCTACCCCTCGCCCACCTATTTCTTTGAAAGGCAGGGTCGGTGGGGGGTATTGTGATCGGTATCACTTCAGATTAATAAAAGTGTTGGGAGATGACAATGGTTAAGGCAAGACGCGACATTGATGTTCTTAAAAAAAGCCCGACGGGCATCAAGGGTCTCGACGAGATAACGAAGGGGGGTCTTCCGAAAGGAAGGCCAACCCTGCTATGCGGCTGTGCGGGTTCCGGCAAAACACTTTTCGCCATGGAGTTTCTCGTGCGGGGCGCTATGGATTACGAAGAGCCCGGGGTCTTCATGACCTTCGAGGAAACTCCGGAGGATCTCGCGAAGAACTTCATCTCCCTTGGTTTTGATCTCCATGACATGACGTCGCGTGGTCTCATCGCAACGGATTACGTCCGCATCGAGCGCAGCGAGGTTGAGGAGACGGGTGAATACGACTTGGAAGGATTGTTCATCCGTCTGGGGGATGCCATTGATACCATCGGGGCAAAGCGGGTTGTCTTAGATACCATTGAGGCACTTTTTGCCGGGCTGTCTAACGCCACTATCCTTCGGGCGGAGCTTCGTCGGCTTTTTCACTGGTTGAAAGAGCGTGGTGTGACGACCATCGTTACGGGGGAAAGCGGCGACAAGACCTTGACACGCTACGGGCTCGAAGAATACGTCGCCGATTGCGTGATTCTCCTCGATTTTCGCATCGAGGAGCAAATTTCCACCCGCCGCCTGCGTATTGTCAAGTACCGCGGCTCCTCTCACGGCGCCGACGAGTATCCCTTCCTGATAGACGAGAGCGGCATCTCTATCCTGCCAATCACTTCCCTGGGGCTCGACTATCCCGTTTCCACGGAGCGCATCTCCACGGGGGTGCCCAGGTTGGATGCAATGCTGGATGGGAAAGGGTTCTACCGGGGCAGCACCGTGCTTGTCTCCGGAACTGCGGGCACAGGCAAAACAAGTTTGTCCGCGACCTTTGCCGCCGCCGCATGCCTGCGGGGTGAGCGATGCCTGTATTTTGCCTTCGAAGAATCGCCCAGCCAGATCATCCGGAACATGGGCTCCATCGGCATCGATCTCGCCCGATGGGTGAAGAAGGGGCTCCTCAAGTTTCATTCAGCCCGTCCCACGCTTTACGGCCTTGAGATGCATCTTGTCACCTTCCACAAGGTGATCAACGAGTTCAATCCCCAGGTTTTTATCGTTGACCCGATCAGCAACCTGAGCGCCGCAGGAAACGCGTCGGAGGTCAAATCCATATTAACGCGCCTGATCGACTACCTGAAGATGAAAAAGATCTCTACTTTCCTTACGGACCTCACCCATTTTGGAGGCAGCCTTGAACACACAAGCGAAGAGATATCTTCCCTGATCGATACGTGGCTTCTCCTACGGGATATCGAACTCAAAGGGGAACGCAACCGGGGCCTTTACATTTTAAAGTCCCGCGGCATGGCCCACTCCAACCAGATTCAAGAGTTTGTGCTCACGAATGAGGGTATTGACCTCGTCGATATCTATACCGGTTCCGGCGAGGTATTAACCGGCAGTGCCCGGGCAGTCCAGGAAGCCGAGGAAAAGGCCTCCGAGGCGGCACGCCGGGGTGAGGTGGATCGCAGGCTCCGCGAGCAGGAGCGCAAGAGAAGGGCCATGGAAGCTAAGATCGCAGCCCTCCGTGCCGAGTTCGATGCGGAATCAGAAGAGCTTAATTTGATGGCGGAAGAAGAGCGGAAAAGACAAACTGTTCTGGCAGAAGACCGTTCAGAAATGGCGCATCTTCGCAGAGGGGGACCTTCGGCAGTCCGGCGAAGCACCCGAAAAAGAAGCGGAAAAGGAGAGTAAGGTGAAAGCTGCCCCATCGGGAAAAGGGAAGAAGGCAAAGGCCGATTCGACAAAAAAAACATGGAATCTCCGGTTGTATGTTGCCGGCCAGACCCCGAAATCGATTACGGCCTTTTCTAATTTAAAGAAGATCTGCGAAGAGCACCTCGCGGGAAAGTACCGCATTGAAGTGGTGGACCTTTTAAAAAATCCCCAACTTGCTAAAGGGGACCAGATTGTTGCCATACCGACGCTGGTGAGGAAGCTTCCTGAACCGCTTAAAAAGATCATCGGAGATCTGGCCAACACAGAGCGCGTGCTGGTGGGACTCGACATTCGTTCTATCTCCGGATGATAAAATCAATTTTGGAGCAACAGCCATGGAGAGGAACAGAGGGAAAACGAGCGCTGAGGAATTCGATAACGCAGCAGCGACTCGAGACCGGACAAGGTATGTTCTTCGGCTGTATGTTACAGGGATGACCCCCAAGTCAACCCAGGCAATCGCGAATGTCGAGAAACTCTGTAAAGAATACCTGGCCGGCCGCTACGAACTCGAGGTGATAGACATTTACCAGCAGCCCAAACTGGTCCAGGGAGAGCAGATTATTGCCACCCCAACGCTCATCAAAAGACTCCCCCTGCCTCTCCGGAAACTTATCGGCGACATGTCGGATACGGAAAGGTTTCTTGTAGGCATCGATCTGAAACCCAAAAATTCTTGAGTTTGAATCCATGAGCCAATCGGATAAAAAACGCCAGCAGCTTTTGGATGAGTTGCAGAAACTCGCGTCCCGGGCGATGGAAGCCGAGGAAACTCTGCGCGCTATACGAAACGGCGAGGTGGATGGCCTGGTTGTCTCAACGGCGGAGGGAGATCGGGTCTTTACACTAACGGGTGCCGAGCATCCCTACAGGGTCATGGTCGAAACCATGAACGAGGGGGCCGTCACCTTGGCCTCCGACGGCACGATCCTTTACTGTAACCAACGTTTTGTAGAAATCGTCAAAGGGTCTCTGGATAAAGTTATCGGGTCTTCAATCTACCAATTCATTTCATCAAGAGACCTTAAAATATTTGAGGCATTGGTTGCGCGCGGTCTAAAAGGGAACAGTAAGGTAGAATTGGACGTACAGACTGGAGGTGAAGAATTTGCACCCGTCCTGCTTTCCGTAAGTCCCCTTCGGATTGTGAACATGCCCGGTGTTGTGTGCATGGTGGTTACCGACCTGACGGAACAAAAGCGCAACGAAGAAATATTGGCAGAGGAAAAACTGACAACTCAAATCCTCTATCAAGCTAAGGAATTGTTTGTTCTCTGCGACCACCAAGGCCGTATCATCCGTGCAAGTGAATCGACCAACAAGCTATTAGGTGAAAGCCCGATCCTTCAGGCATTTGACAAGGCGTTTCACCTCCACTATCCCGACGGGACTCCCTTTTTCCTTCTGTCTGCAATGAGTGACAAGTTCCTTCACGCGGTTGAGGTCACATTCAAGCATGGGGATGACGAGTTGTTTTCCTTTCTATTGAGCGCAAACTCACTTGTCACTCATAAAGGTGTCATCGGTATTGTAGTCGTAATGGTAGACATCAGCGAGCACAAGAAGTTGGATGTGGCGCTGCAAAAAGCTTATGACGAGGTCGAACAGGTGGTAGAGGAGCGGACGGTCGAACTTCGAACGGCTCTTTCGGAAATCAAATCATTGAAAGACCAACTCGAGGCCGAAAATATTTATTTCCGTCAAGAGCTCAAAACAAAACATAAACTCGGGCACATTCTCGGGCAAAGTGATAGTCTCAAGTATGTCCTTTATCGAGCGGAGCAGGTCGCCCCTACGAACACAACGGTCCTCATCCTCGGTGAGACCGGTACGGGAAAGGAATTGATCGCCGCAGCCATCCACGACATGAGCCCTCGCAGGGATCGGCCCCTGATCACCGTCAACTGCGCTGCCCTGCCGGGCAATTTGATTGAGAGCGAGTTGTTCGGCCGGGAGAAGGGGGCATTTACCGGGGCTGATACCCGACAGGTCGGCCGGTTCGAGGTCGCCAATGGTTCCACCCTTTGTCTCGATGAGATCGGGGAACTGCCGTTGGAGTTGCAGGCCAAACTGCTCCGGGTGATTCAGCATGGCGAGTTTGAGCGCCTGGGGTCGTCCCATACCATCAAAGTCGATGTGCGGATCGTAGCAACGACCAATCGAAACCTTGAGGAAGAGGTTCGCAAAGGAAGGTTTCGGCAGGACCTTTACTATCGGCTCAATGTTTTCCCCATCACGGTGCCTCCGCTGCGGCAGCGCAAAGATGACATCCCGCTGTTGGTCGAGGCCTTCATCGAGCGATATGCCAGGAAATTGGGGAAACAGATCACATCGGTCCAGAAGACGACGATGAAGACACTCCAGGATTACCCGTGGCCCGGGAACGTCCGGGAGCTTGAAAGTGTCCTGGAACGGGCCGCGATCCTTTGCTCCGGACGGGTCTTGAAGCTCGCAGATAGACTCGAGATTTCGTCCCCTTCCGTGTCATCCACCATAAGAACCTTGGAAGAGGTGGAGCGAAGCCAAATCCAAAAAATCCTTTCGGAAACCCGATGGCGCATCGAGGGGAAAGACGGGGCCGCAGCGATCCTGGGCCTGCACCCGAGTACCTTGAGAGCGAGGATGCATAAGCTCAGGATACTCCGCCCGGAGGCCAAGGAGTCGGATTAAGCTGCCCGGCTTACCTCACTGGACCCCTCAGCCTATTGAGGTTCCATCATATACTGAGGGCAAACAGATCGCTTCACTCCTCTATGTGCTGCTCTCCTATTCATCTAATCCCCCGTTATTAATGCTATGATCACAAATTCTTGCATTTTGCCGGTTGATGGCAGGTTAGTTGCAGATACTATCTGCATGATCCTGGTCATCATACGAATGAAGGTTCTTCCAATCCCCTTCCTACTCCAAATGCGCTGCTGCGTTTTTTAGTACTTAAGAACTGACTATGAAATTAGGCCAGAAGTTTACCTGCTGACCCATTTTTCTGAGAACAAAACTGTCAGCTCTGGCAAAACTCATGAGGAGCTACATGCATGCGAAACCATAACTTAGAAAAAGCGATCGTTATGTCCAATCATTTATAATTTAAGCTTGGAGACGAGCAGTGGAGGGGTGATGGATGTTACAGAAATAATCGCAGAAATGTTTTGGAAAGATTACCAAGCCACGTGGGAAGGTGAGGCTCAAAACTGGAGTCCGATAACTATTTTGAGCGACTTCTTGGTGTGGCTCGATCGACGAAAAACCGGCGGCCAGTTGATCGATCTAAGGCTGATCAAAAACCAAACCGCCAAGACAGTGGTGGATCAAGTCATGGGAAGTGAGAGATTTTTGTGAAAATGAAGCATAGGCCGTTGTGCGTTCTCCAAATTTAAAGGAACAACTTCAAATGGCTGCATTACTGTTATGCGTTTTATTACTTCTACCACTGACCGCTTTCGCAGACAATGTTAGGATATCGTCAGTTTCTGAACCATCAACGCTGCTTCTAATGGGGGTGGGCTTAATCGACCTGGCTATCTTCGGGGGAAAAAAATCAAAGAATAATTAAAGAAATTCGCATCAGAAGAAGCCGGGCCATTCGGTCTGACCCCTTTTCTTATTTCCAAATGTAACGATATAGAAGAAGTGTCTAACTCCATTTTCATGGTTTGCATTGATGCCATTACAGATTCCAGAACCGGCACTATAATCGCCATATACCCCCAATCCGTCGGGAGGCCTTATGAAAACTTCACGCATCCTCACCCTGTCACTCGCACTCTGCCTCATCGCCACCACTGCACTCGCCCAGGACTACGCCACTCCCCGCATTCTCTACTCCACCCAGACCACCATCGCCTCCAGGCGTTAACCGACCCGGCCCCGCTCCACCCACCGGTCTAATCGTTTTCCCTTCCCACCCCACCGGCGACACTCAAGAATCAACCGTAACCAACCTCCAAACAGGCTCCATCACCACCATCCACCAGTCAGGAAACGAAGCCTTCGGAACTACCTACTAACACCAATACCGCACGCGTTATGCGTCATTTTAATCGCTCGTGCGTAGCAGCCATGTTCTCTCTGGCAGCATTTTTGGCACTCTATCGCCGCACAGATGCCTAACCCTTCCATCGAAGCAACAGCCCCGGCAGGCCCGGTCTGCGCCTCAAGTCAAACGTAAGGTGCTATATCACAGGAAAATGGACTCTTGTAAAACCTGTGTTTCTGACAGCTAAGCTTGCAAAAATGGAGGAAGGAAAAAGATGCAGGTATCGACCGGCGCAGGCGTATATTCACAGATAACGGCATGTCGGTGATTCCATCCGACATATCACCACGGCAATAAACCTGTGATATTAAACTTCCACCATTCGGAAAGGTAAAGAATAATCTGATCGCGAAATAGACGACCGTTATCATTTTTGCGACTCATAAATTGCAGGCGCTCTTTTTAAACCTATAAGCTATAAGGAGTAGCTTCGTTCGACCCGATTGTATCCGGAATTATATTTTAGGTATAATCCATATGCGATCTTAATTGTTTTCCGGTCATTGTCTCTACGGGAGGGGAAAAAATCATGAAACGGCGAAAAATGACATTCAAGGCGATTATTGTGATGTTCTTCGCGGGTGGATTGATTGCTGTAAGTAGCTGGGCCCTTTCCCAATGCAGCATCACGGGTTCAGTGAGGGATCTCTCAAACAACCGGGGTATTCAAGGGGTGATCATCACGGTAAAAGATGTAAGTACCGGTGCGTTGGCCGGAACCGGTACTACTGATGCGTTGGGTAACTATTCAGTGGGTGTTCCATCTATGGGGAATTACATCCTTCGGGCGTCAAAACTCGGATATGACGATATGCCGGCGATGGGTGTGATTGTGCTTTCCGAAATCAGCCCGAACCGGACCGTAAATATCGTTATGGGCGAAAAAGAGTATTTGAAGTACAAGCCCGAAGTGCCGACGCCAGTCTTGAATTGGGATACAGGGGCCGGCAAGGGTTACCTCATCCCCGCCCTCGAAATCCCGGCTTTCATTTTGGCTCTTAATGGATACAACCGGCTCGCCAGACCCAGTGACGAGGAGGACGGGAAAAAGGTCTATAGCGTGACCCCATCCACCATCAAGGATAACCTCACTCAAGGTTGGGGATTCGACCAAGACGACTTCAAAACAAACCAGCTCCTGCATCCGTATCAGGGCTCCGTGTACTATGGATTAGCGCGATCGGCCGGCCTCAGCTTTTGGGAGTCGTTTGCTTATACCTTCGCGGGCAGTTTTCTGTGGGAGACGGCTGGGGAGACAACGTCACCATCCTACAATGACCAGATCGCCAGCGGTATTGGCGGGGCCTTCTTCGGGGAACCGCTTTTCCGGATGGCCAGCCTGCTGCTCGAGGGCGAAAAACCGACGTTCTGGCGTGAATTGGGCGCTACCGTGATATCGCCGCCCACTGGTTTCAACCGCCTCGTCTTTGGCGAGCGATTCACGCCCGTGTTCCCGAGCAATGATCCGGCTACCTTCTGGCGCCTGCGGTTCGGCGTAATTTTGGACGACCACGTGTATGACAAGGACAGTCACAGCGCCGCCGCCGGGAATGCTACTACCGACTTTTCCATGTCCTATGGGCTCCCGGGGAAGCCGGGCTATAGTTATACGCGCCCCTTCGATTACTTCCAATTTGAGGCCATGGCTGTCAGCAACGCAGACCGCCCCTTCCAGGACGTCATGGTTCGCGGCCTCCTCCTCGGACAGAAATATGACGCGGGCGACTCCTATCGAGGGATATGGGGACTTTACGGAGGCTATGACTACATAGCGCCACCAATCTACCGTGTCTCGAGCACAGCCGCCTCTCTCGGCACCACCTTCCAATGGGATCTCGCTCAAGCGGTGGCACTCCAGGGCTCGGTCCTCGGCGGCATCGGCTACGGCGCGGCGGGCAACATCGCCGGAGAGGGGAACCGGGACTACCACTACGGCATCGACCCGCAGGGACTTCTCGCGCTCCGCCTCATCCTTGGTGACAGGGCCATGCTCGACGCGACGGCTCGCGGGTACTATATCAGCGGCTTTGAATCCAGCGATGCTGGCGATAGCGTGAGCGTCGGCCGCCTGAACGCGGGCCTAACTGTTCGCATCTACGGCCGGCACGCCCTCGGAATCCAGTACTTGGCGTCGAGCCTGGATGCAGGCAACAGTCATCAGACAGGGGGGACCGTCAGCATAGCTTACACCTTACTCGCCGACCCAAACTTCGGGATTGTCAATTGGCGCTGACAACCGCTGAGCCGAAAGTTGGCGGAGGAGGATATGAACAGAAACTTGATCATTGTAATCATAGCAATTGTTCTTACTGCGACTATGGTTTTTGCTGAAGATACGAGGCCTCAAGAAAATACAGACGAGACAATTGCGTACCTGCTGGCATTCGTAGCCAAATCCGATTACACCTTTATTCGGAACGGCCAATCCTACACAGATAAGCAAGCGTCAAGGCACATGCAAGAAAAGGGTCGGTATTTCAAGGACCAGATCGTGACACCAGAAGATTTCATCCGGTTGGCTGCCAGCGAGAGTCTTGTGACGGGTCAACCCTACATGGTCAAGACGAAAGAAGGGAAAGAATTACGTTGTGACGAGTGGATGAAAGCGATTCTGAAAGAATACAGAAAAACCAAGGAAGGCTAACAGAGAAGCAAAAAAACTACAGATAATTGGAGCCCAGAAGGGCATGTCGCAATATCCTCTTTTCTATTGTGCAGACATGCAATCGGGCAGTAAGACTTCAATTCAAGTTTAAAAACAATTCCCTTCTTTTTTTAAATGCACCCCGACAAATAGGTAATGAAAGTATGAACTCTCAAATTATAGGATTGCGAGTAGCGAGCGTCATATTCGGGCTGATGTCCATAGCGCAAATGGTGCGGCTTTTGATACGCCCCGAAGTGCTTGTGGCTGGTCATCTATTGCCATTATGGCCAAGCACGCTGGCCTTCGTTATCTTGGGTGGTTTGAGCTTCTGGATGTGGAGTCTCGCTCACACACCGACCAAATGAGCGAGTATAGTCGCTGATTGCCCTTCACGTTAAGTGAAATGTGCCATTGATTTCGGAAATATCACTGGAAACTCGGCACTAAGAAATTTTTGATAATGACCGCAAAAAAACCAAAGATTCCGCCTATCAAAAGCACAGATATCGACTGGCCTAAGACAAAGGAGTCAGATTAAGCTTTCTGGATCTTTTCAACGTATCCCTCAATATATAGAGGTTCCACCAAATACTGAGGTCAAACAAATCGTTTCATACTTCTCGACTATTCCTTTCTGTTCTTCTAATCCCTTGTATTAAAGCGTGATTCCAACCTTTTTATTGTTATCGGCTTATTGGCAGGCTTTTTGCGATGACTACTTGCATGATCTCTGTCTATTAACGGTCTCCAAAGTAGGTTTAAACGGAAAGATGCATTTTCAGTGAAAAAGCTTGGTGAGAGAGCCCAGCAAGTCAGTGATTGAAATGCGCACAATAAAACCGTTGATGTTTGGCTGTTGAAAATGAAAGCAGAATATTATGAAAAATAAGGTGCTGTTGGGAATGATGTTGATCTTGATGTTGTTGTCATTTGGAGGTTGTTGGCGGTGGACCCCGATGTTTGGACAGCCTGATGGGTGGGATAAGCTCTGAGTCGTTCTTTTTCTTTTTGGTGAAGCATCAGGCAGCCTCTGCGAATGGATGAGGCAATCCGTAGTAAACCTCATCCGGGGTGCGGTCGTCAAGAGAGGAATGACCGCGCTCATAGTTGTAAAATCGTATCCATTGCTCCAAGCCGTGACGCAGCTCGGAGCCGGTGCTGAACGAATGCAGGTAAAGGTAGTGGTGTTTGATGGTCCACCAAAGCCGTTCAACGAAGATGTTGTCCTGGCATCGGCCGCGGCCGTCCATGCTGATGTCGATTTCGTGGTCTTTGAGAATCTGGGTGAAGCCGTTGCTGGTAAACTGGGCCCCTTGATCAGTGTTGAAGATTTCGGGCTTGCCGTAACGCTGCAAGGCCTCTTGGAGGGCTTGATTGCAGAAGTCCGAGTCCAGGGTGTTGGAGACGCGCCAGGAGAGGATTTTGCGGCTGTGCCAGTCCATGACCGCCACCAGATACATAAATCCGCGGGCCATGGGAACGTACGTAATATCGGCCGCCCACACCTGATTGGGATGATCGATGCTCAGTCCTCTTAGCAGGTAGGGGTAGATCCGATGCTGCGGATGGGGCCGACTGGTGTGGGGCTTGGGGTAGACCGCCTCGATGCCCATGAGTCGCATCAGACGCTGGACCCGCTTGCGGTTGACCCTGCGGCCCTGGTGCCGCCAGAAATGACGCACCATCGATCGGCTGCCGTAGAAGGGAGTCTTCAGGTACTGCTCGTCGATCTGGCGCATCAACTCCAGATCCTCGGGACTGACCGGCAACCGGTGCATAATAAAACGAAGACCGGCTCAGGCTTAACAACTGGCACTGGCGGGATATGCTCGGCTCGCGCAGATTGGGTTCGATCATCTGTTTGCGTTGCTTTGCGCTCATGAGCCGAGCTTTCGTGCTAAAAAATCGTTTTCGACCTTCAACTGGCCGATCTGCCGGTAGAGCTCGTCGACCTGGCCTTCGGTCTGTTTACGGGACTTGTTGTTTTTGTCGAAGAGTTCGGCGGCACTGTCGAGCAGTTGCCGTTTCCAGGCCGAGATCATGGTGGGGTGAACCTCGAAGCGACTGGCCAGCTGCGCGACGGTCTCTTCGTTCGCCAGGGCGGCCAGGGCCACTTTCGCTTTGAACTGGGCACTGTGCTTTTTACGTTTCTTGCTCATCTCTGATCCTCCCGTTGGGGTCTGAATCAGAGCTTAGCACACTGTCCAAATTTTGGGGACCACCGCCGTTACCTCGGAATTGGAGGGGATGGCGGGGGTAGAGCACATCACGACCAAGACCAAAATTATCATGGTTACAATAGCAACTATCACGGGGATGAAGGAACCAACGTGGATCGCAGCTATGATAGGGGCGGGCCGCATGGTTCTGATAGGGGCGACTCGCATGATTCTGATAAGGGCGAGTCACATGACAGGGATTGACAAAGCGAGCATAGATTGCATAGTGCATCCGGGCGACCTCGGAAGGTTTTCTGGGGCCGCCCGATTTATTTCAAAGTCTTAACCGCAGTTTTACAATGCCAGGTATGTACAGCAATAAAACACCTATTTAAAAAATCAGTATATGGCACGATTCAGGCAGCAGGTATGTTTAGGTTAATGAAGCAAAGACAGGGAGGTTTCCTCCAAGACGAGCTCCAGCGAAAAACGAGAGGCGAAGAGTACCTGTCATTGCGTGACGAACCGGGTCGGTGCCCCTGAGACCATATCATCTCGGCTTAGCGTACGCTCTCAGACCAACGCAGCCTCACCAAGACGGACAATGGTTGTTTCCGAATGAAAACTAAATAACGAGGCAACAAAATGAAGAAGTTTTTTTTGGGGACAATTTTTCTGGCTTTATCAATGGTCGTTCCTAATCCAACAATAGCACAAATAAATATAAATATTCAAATTCCTCTGCCGCCCCTCATCACATTTGCGGCACCCCCGGATGTGATAGTGATGCCTGATACGAGCAATGTGTATGTTGTTCCTGATATAAATATAGACCTGTTTTTCTGGGGTGGTTGGTGGTGGCGGCCATGGGAAGGACGTTGGTATCGTTCACATTATTACGACCGGGGTTGGACTTATTACAACCATGCCCCAAGTTTTTATTTTGATGTTGACCCCGGTTGGAGAGAGCACTACAGAGAGCATAATTGGTACGGACATCATTGGAACTATGAACGGATTCCTGACAAACGACTTCAACAGAACTGGAAGAGTTGGAATAATAACCGATATTGGGAAAGGCAAAGAACCTGGGGCGTTCAGGGTTATCACCCTCAACCGCAACAACATAGGCAGGAACTCAGACAGCAACGGCAGGAGGAATATCAAAGAAGGCCAGAGGTTCAGCGGCATCAGCAACAGATAGAGCATCAAAAACAACAGCAACAACATCAACCCCAGGTTCATCAACCCCAGGGAGAACAGCAATCCCAACAACGGCATTCTCAACCCCCGGGCCAACAACGCCAGGGAGAACAGCAATCCCAACAACGGCATTCTCAGCCCCCGGGCCAGCAACAACAAGAGGAATCACAACACCAACAGTCTCAAGGTAGACCTTAATGAGAGGATACGAACATAAGAAGCAGGAGGACAATCGCAAATGGGGATACCCGAAAATTGCAGATATCCTCTTAGTTTGGAGTGAGAGGGGTATACTGTTTCTCCGGGATTTATCCCACACTAAAACCTCCTTTGGAAGACCTGCAAGAAATATGTATCGGGCACAGGATTAGGCAATTAAAAAGGTGGTCTTAAAAGCCGAAGCTAAAAAGGCCACCATTGAATCTGAAGAGGACGGTTAACTCATGTTACAAGGGGAGGATGATGGTCGACCCTCTTGGCAGAGAAGCCGTTCCCTTCATTGAACTGAAAATGAGTCACTCATGATATTTTGTCAAGGATCAGGCTATCGTTCAGCCACAATTATTTCAGTCCTCTGAAATATTTCTTTCTCCCTTGACAGGCTGGATGCCAAATCCTAACTTTATACGGGTGACGGGGAAACCCGTAATCCAAGGAAGAGGATGGGGGCTGACGCCCATAAGGATGCATAATAGCCCTACGTGGGGAACAGCTTATAACCCAACCGCTTCCTGAACAATTAACCGCACTATCCGGGCGATCTCTCTTAGTATGGGGGCGCCCGTTTCGTTTATAGTGATTTCGTCATCAAGGGGGTTTTGAATATGCCATCGGATAAACGAAACGCGTCCAGGAAGCATGAAAGGCCAATAGAGAACCCCGACGGCGATTTCGAAGTGGACGCCGACTGCGACAAGTCGAAGGTCGAGTGCATATGTCCCAAATGTGACAAAAAGCACATTACTAAATTTTCATTGGATAGGCAGAGGCACACCCCGGAAATACTGTCAAAACTGCCGCGATAACATATCGTAGCGGCCCCCCCATCGATCGGAAAACGCGACATCCTGCTTATTCCAGGTGGTTTTCAACTTGTAACTCAACGGGAAGAAAGGGGACATGCATGAACAAGGCAGATCTGATCAACGAAGTGGCGAGCGTCGTCAGCAGCAAGACGGAAGCACAGGCGGCAGTGGATTGCGTTTTTGAGTCTATCGTTAAAAGCCTGAAAAAGGGTGATGTGGTCACTCTGGTGGGATTCGGGAGCTTCAAGGTGGTCAAGCGCAAAGCGCGCACAGGCCGCAACCCGCAGACCGGCGCAGAAATCCAAATCAGCGCCTCCAACGCTCCCAAGTTTGTGCCGGGCAAAGCTCTCAAGGATGCCGTGAATTAGTTTCGATCCTTTTTCCTTGCTGATCAAGAGGTTGACAATTTGTCCACGGTGGAATTGGAATGCATCTTTCCAATCTGCGATACAATGCACATCATGAAGTTGCGGTGGATTGGAAGGGGTGTTCCACGTAAATTTTGCAAGAACTGCCGGGATCGCCAAACCCCCTTTTGATGGAGAGCATTAGGAAGCAAGAGGAGACTCCTTTTCGTTGCCTGTCTACATCTCCATCCATGGCAGGGCAATTTGATCCCGAGGATTTTGGAGAGGCTATGGAGGGTCAATATATTCGGCTCCTATGCCATATCGTTCCACGCCAACTCCGTCCAACTTTTTTGCCCATTGGACTTTAGCTCTGAAATATTTTGAATCACCCTCCGAGGAAATGAAAACGACCGTTCCGGGAAGCAATTTTAATTCGGATTCGAAGAAGACGCCCTCTTGACTGCAGTTTAAAATTTGCGACTTAAAAAGACTCGGGTCAAGGGCCACCATGAATCCGATGTGGGCTTCCAACTTGAATCGCTCCGACTTTCGGACGTGCTGATGTTCTTTATCCATCTTTCCAGATAGACCTCCTTGAAAATACCTATGAGATTGGCGGATGTTCGCCTTCTTGGCGTCCTTGGATCTGGGCCTGCTGGTCCACGTTATAGGTAGAGTGGTGAGTTTTCATGGCCTGCGTGACAAAGTGGTCTACTTCCATCTGTGGGCCTGTGAGGGACACGCCCATCCATGTCATGAATGACTGTGTTCTTGAATGAACCACTTTGGCCTTGATTTGGACATCTCTGTTATCATCATCGATAAAGGATAGAGAAAGCTATCTCGGAGACCGGACTGGTAAACAGCTCTATGGCGAGCCCCGCTGGACTGATATCCTTGATAGTGCCAACGTGTATGTCACACGGGTTTCCTTCAAGGCCAGGGGCATCACAGATCACTGGAATTGAT
>CAWAUC010000019.1:0-86667 GCA_963785045.1 uncultured delta proteobacterium
CCACAAAGGTGCATGGCTATGAATAATTCAGAGCGCTTGGTTTTCGCATTGCAGAAAAAAGCCGTGGACAGACCGCCGGTCGCTGGGCCGATGGTTTCGATTTCACAAGAACTGATGGATCGAGTAGAGGTCCATCTGCCGGCGGCGCACCTCGACGCAAAGCTGATGGGAAAACTCTCCGCAGCTGCGGCCGAGCTGTGCGGATTAGAGTCCCTGAAGCTGCCGTTTGACTTAATGGTAGAAGTCGAGGCCTTGGGCGGCGATATCGACTTTGGTGACGACACGACACTGCCCAAGCTGCGTCAGCCGTTTCTATCAAATCCGGAAGATTTAAAAATACCGGCAGACTTTATGAGGCTGAAGCGTGGGCCGTTGATCCTGGAAGCTATCGGGGAGTGCCGACGGCAATACGGCAGTGCCATCCCGGTCATTTCATCCATTGTCGGCCCTTACACATTGGCCGGCTATATATTCGGGCTCCAACAAGTGATGATGTGGATGCTTTCCGATGCATCTGCCTATGCCAACATCATGGACAAACTGACCGGGCTGGCCATCCAATATGCCCAGGCGCAGTTTGCAGCCGGCGCCCACGTCGTGCAGGCGGCGGACCCCATGGCGTCAGGGGATCTGATCTCGCCGAATCATTATGCCAGCTTTGTTGCCCCCTACCACCGCAAGCTGTTTTCTTCTCTAAACGGCCCATCGATCCTCCATATTTGCGGTAAAATTACGGGGCATCTGCCGCACATCGCAGAAACTGGTGTCAATGGGTTGAGCTTCGATGAAAAGACCGACATTTCCGCCGCGTCAGACTTTAAAGAGAAAATCGCTTTGATAGGATTTGTGCCGACCTCTATTCTCCAGAAAGGGGATCCCGAAGCGGTGCGTCTCCATTCCGAGCGCTGCCTTCAGGCCGGGGTTGATATCTTGAGCGCCGGTTGTGCCCTGCACCTGGAAACTCCTATTGCCAACATTCGAGCAATGGTTCAAAGCGTTCAACGGATTTAAGAACGGTTCGTAAAGGTTCTTTTATGGGATGTCGGTCAGTTCCATGCACGCCTTCGAGTTGTTTTCCACCCGGTTGACCAACTTTGAAACCGGATAGCGCTTGAGCTCCTTCACATAACCGTTCTTCAGAACTTCCTCGATTTTGCCAGCATCCTTGTTTTCCGGATCAAGCCACTCTTCATAGGCCTCAGGTTTGAGGATCAGCGGCATCCGGTCATGAACATCCTTGACCGACTCGCTGGCGTCCGTGGTGATTATTGTGCAGGATTTGTAGGGGTCAGACTCGGAAGGCGCATATCTGTCCTCCCATACCTCCCACAGACCCGCGAAGGCGATCGGTTCACCGGATGGCAAGATGGAAATAAAAGGGCTGCTTGCTCCCGGCCTTTCCCGCCCACTCATAAAACCCGTCTGCGGGGATCAGGCACCTGCGCAATTTAAGGGCAGTTCGGAAGGCGGGTTTAGAGCCTACCGTTTCCACCCGAGCGTTGATCATCCTGGAGCCGATAGAGATGTCTTTGGCCCAGAAAGGTACCAATCCCCAGTGGCCTTTCTTGATGCGCCTGGCGCCTTCGTGCTGGACGATGACAGGTATCTCCTGGGTGGGTGCAACGTTGTAGTTTGGCTGGAGGTCGAAGGAAATCGGATGAACATCAAAAAACCGCTGGATGTCCGCCGGTGACGAAAATAGGGCGAACCGACCGCACATGGGGTAGGCCTTCCTCCGAGGGTATAGTGGAAAAAGAGGTGGCCTGAAAAAGGAGAGGGAAAACAGGCCACCCCAGATCGGAAGACGGAGTTCCGAAGGTCATCCGAATCTGTTTTAAAAGTGAATCGGTCTCGCTGGATTGTCAAGCTGCTGGTGTACCTTGGGCGAGAAAGTCTCGAAAGCCAGGCGCCTGTTTCAATACCGACCCGGCCATTACCTCTCAGCCTGCCCGTCATCTTTGGAACCCTTAGACCGTTTGGGCTGGGAAGAAAGCGATGGGTTGCAGGGGCGATCTTGGCGGTGGTCCCCAAAATTTGGACAGTGTGCTAAGCTCTGATTCGGACCCCAAAGGGAGGATCAGAGATAGTGTGCTTCGCATGGCCGGCTCAAGCAACATCGCTCCCGCAACTCGTGCTTGCGAAAAACTTGGCATAGGTGTCCTGCGACTCATCGGGGTACCCGATTAACTTTGACGGGACCCTGGTCTGTGAGACCAGTAACGTTGACTAAAGCTTTATTATGTAGCAATAAGAATTTTAACGGGATATGCCCGAGGGGGGAAGGGAAAGGTTAAGCCAATGAAAAAGATAGCCATCGGATGTGATCCGAATGCTGTGGCCCTCAAGGAAGCCGTCAAGAAGCATCTGACTGATTTGGGGTATGAATGGGGGGATTACGGAAGCGATGACCCTATTTATGCGAACGTAGCCATAAGAGTTGCCGAAACCGTATCAGCAGGTAAGCATGAACGTGGTATTTTAATTTGTGGCACTGGGATCGGCATGTGCATTACCGCGAACAAGGTGCCGGGAGCTTATGCCGCCCTCTGCTCTGATCCGTACTCGACAGAGCGTTCTATAAAAAGCAACAATGCGAACATAATGACCTTAGGTGCCCAGGTTTTGGGTGTCGAACTGGCTAAAACCCTGGTGACCATTTGGTTGAAGTCGGAGTACACCACAGGCGGCAGATCTGAACCTAAAATTCAAAGGATTTACGAATATGCCAAGGGTTGCCAGAAGTAAAGAAAGAGTTTCGCCTTTTATTCA
This sequence comes from uncultured delta proteobacterium, assembly GCA_963785045.1. Lineage (GTDB taxonomy): Bacteria > Desulfobacterota > Desulfobacteria > Desulfobacterales > SpSt-501 > SpSt-501. The sequence continues at coordinate 2,770 of CAWAUC010000019.1, forward strand.
GGAGGCGGAGAGGAGCATGCGGAAATTCGTCAGTAATCAGTAGGCTGTCGTTGACGAGATGTTGGAAGGTTTTCTGGATCTTGACAATACCGGGTTCTTGACTTTTCCCGGGGCTCAAAATCCGACCCTGGGGGGAGATCGTTTTTATATTCCTTCACCCAACCCTCGATTTGATTTTCAAACCGTTCCATTTATTTCTCGTCGAGTCCTTCCGGCGTATAATCCATATGGAGCAAAGAATAGACTCGAATTGATCGGAAAAATTGCGGCTTGTGGCATGACTTTTGGCCTTTAAAAAACAATACTGTCAAGGTTCTATGCTACTCCAAGTTCCTGTGCCTTCGAACGATGCTCGGAATATCCATCTTCTTGGAGTTGATAATCTCCAGCACGATGCAGTCAAACATTAGCAGAAGACTCTGCTCGAAAAGGTTCCCCATGATCTGGGATGATTTGACGGTGTTCACGCTTCCCAGGTACACGGTGGCTGGCACGAACACCTCGACGTCGGCAAGCTTAACCGTCTTGCGGGTATTGTCGCCCGTCACCACCGCGATACGTGCACCGACGGACTTGGCTCTTTCTACCACGTAATGGATATGGCCGATTTCCCCGCTGCCTGAAGTGGCAATGAGTAGATCATCCTTGTCCAACTGCGGCGTAGTATCATCCCAGATCCAATGAGCGTCGAAACCGAGGTGCATTAGGCGCATCGTGAAGGCCCTGGTTGCCAGGCCCTCTCTTCCCACCCCGATGAGAATTATTTTCTTGGCTCGTAGTATTTCCTGGATAAAGGCATTGATGGGTTTCTCATCGACAAGCTTAAATACTTCCTCTAACTCTTTCAGAGCACGTTCGGCAAGATCTCTGATCATTTGGTATCCTCCATGTCACCGAGACTATGCGTTGAGGAACCGCGAGAGGTAGTCCAGGCTGTATTTCACCTCTTTAATAACGTCAACATTTGTCATTTCGAAGGGAAAAATCAGCTCCAAAAAACCGATCGTATCGCTGGGAACCTTCGGATTCGTGCAGAGGTGCGGGATCATCTCTTCGTCAAAAATTCCTTTCTTACTGAAAGACCAGTGGCAGTCCAACTGCCCGTCGCTCTGTTGGAGATGATATGAATCGATGTACTCAGCGCATTGCTCGATCCAAATGTCGACCCTGGCACGCTCCTTGAAGAGCGGCTCGAACACGGCATGCCCCCAATCAACGAGCAAGGCGACAGGGATGGCGGTGATACCTTTCAAATCCTCCATTAGATTTTTCGATTCTTCCGGCGTGCTTGGGATTTCAGTTGCAAGTGGCGTCGGCTCAATGAGTATCTTTTTCAAGCCCTTGTCTTGAGCGTATAAGGAGAGTCTTGCCAGGTAATCCAAGAGCTCTTTGTACAAACGCTTTCTCACGTCCGGGTCCCTGGAGTCATCATCCGACATTCCTCCCAGGGGCGTGCCCAGCACTTCAACTCCTAGGGCCGACGTCAAATCTACAGTCCGTTTGAAATAGGAGAATGAGATTTCTCTCTGATCCTTTTCCTTGGAAAGCAATTGCGGGTAGGTGTAATTCGCCAAACCTCCGAAGGACGACACGATCTTCAATCCCTCTTTCTCGAAACTGTCCCGATATTTCCCCGCCAGTCTGTCACGCGCTCCATCTGGCCACCAAGGATCGATTAAGTCCCACGTGAATTGAATGAGGCGGACCCCTAGTTCGTTCTTTACCAGTTTTGCCAGATACTCGGGAGACTGCCATCTCTTAGTAGCGAAAGAAAGGTTCAATCCCAATTTCATATCATTCCACCTTCAACTTCCCCTGATTTTGTAAAAACGTTTTATTCTTTTTTTAACAATACCGTGCAATTTCTCAATTTTTTTAAGTGCTATCCTCACTGAGGAAACAGTATTTTACGGGGTTTCGAAACTATCCATTCGGAAAGCATCTATGACAAAATCACCTCATTGCCCAGTTTCCTCGTAATCTTTGACGGTTGCCTTTGCCTTGATCATCTTTCTTTCGTTATACTCGGAGATCATGTTAGAGATCGAATCGAATGCAATTGCAACCACCACGACAAAGCCGCTTACCACTGTCTGCCAATAAGGCGAGACTCCGAAAAGCACGATCATGTTTTGAATCACGAGGATGACGGAGCTTCCCAGTAGCGCGCCAAACGGTAATCCGACTCCTCCCATCAGGGAGACGCCGCCGATGACACTGCCTGCTATGGAGTTCAACGGCCAGCTTCCACCAATACCTGGCTGAGAAGTTCCTAGCCTAGCTACCATGAGAATCCCTGCGATCGAGGCCCAGAGGCCGGCAAATGCAAAAGCCATAGTCTTAATGAGATCGGCCCTAATCCCCAGGATTCGCGAAGCTTCCCTGCTGTTTCCAATGGCGTAGACGTATCTGCCGTTTTTAGTGTATTTCATGTGCAGGATGACTAGAACGGCAATGACTATCATAATGATGAACGGTGTTGGAATATTCAGCAGGTAACCTTGTCCCAGGTAGTAGATGTTGTTGGGAATATCCGTTATTGCCTGACCATGCGTAAATACGAGGTTGAAGCCGCCGAAAACGCCGCTCGTGCCGATTGTAACAACCAAGGAGTTCAGCTTGAGCTTGGTGACCAGCAATCCGTTTATTAGACCAAAGACGAAGCCGAAAGCCAGGCACAGTAAGATGGAAACATACGGGTTGACATGCAATTGCACCATGAAAATGCCGCCAATTACCCCACACAAGGCGGATATTGTACCCAATGATAAGTCGATTTCGCCGAGAATAAGGAGAATCGCCTGTCCAAGCGTAATCAACCCTAAAAACGCCATGTCTCGCATGAGAGACTGGAGATTATAGAAGTCCAGAAAGTACTTCGAGAAAATGCTTCCCGACAGGCAAAGAACCATCAACACGATAAAGATACTAAAGGTGGACGATTCTCTGGCCGATTTCAAGAAGCGTCTTATTCTTTTATTTCCGATAACTTCCATGCTGTATCTCTCCGCTCTCTTGTAGGCTGACCTGAGCCTATCATGGCCGCGATGATGTCGGTTCTATCCGTGATTTCCGTCTGAAACTCTCCGGTTTTTTCGCCGTTGTGAACGACCAATATCCTATTGGAACATTTTATGAGTTCATCGATTTCAGAGGATATCAAGATGATGGATATCCTCTCCTTCTCAGCAATTTCCTTCATAAGCCGGTAGATCTCTGCCTTGGCGCCGACATCGATGCCCCTGGTCGGTTCATCAAAAATGAGAATTCTTGGCCTTTTAGACATGGCCCGGCCAATAATAACTTTCTGCTGGTTGCCACCGCTCAGGAACTTGATCTTCTGTGCCAGAGACTCAGCTTTGATGTTGTAGGTCTTTACAACCTGAGCGCCAAGAGCGGTCTCTTTTCTGCCGGAAATCAGAAACAGACTTCTGAGCTTTTCCAGCAAAATCATGGAGATGTTCTCCAGAATGGGAAGGTACGGGAAGATGCCCTGCTGCTTTCTCTCTTCCGGCAGATAAAGAACTCCGCTCCTTATTGCCGTCGTGGGATTGGGAGATGTGACTTTTTTGCCAAACAGTTCGATTGAGCCTGACCAAAAAGGTTTGTACCCGAATATTCCTTGTGCGATCTCGGATCTCCCTGCCCCCAAAAGGCCGGCGAAACCCAGGATTTCGCCTTCTTTGAGCTCAAAGCTTATGTTTTTGAAGCCTTTTCCGGAAATGTTGTTGACTTTCAAAATGGTAGAAGTCGCAATCCCCACCGGTCTGTACTTCGCGGCGGGGTCAATCTCCTGGCCTACCATCTTTTCTATGACCCAATCCATGGAACATTCTTTAACAAGAGCGCTTCCAACCCTCATGCCGTTCCGCAATATGGTTATTTCGTCGCCGACCGCGAAGACTTCTTCAAGTTTGTGCGAAACAAACACTACGGCCTTGTTCGCCTTCTTCAGTTCCTCGATCACATTAAAGAGATTCATGATTTCGTTTGACACGAGGCTTGTCGTGGGCTCGTCGAGAAGAATGATTTCCGAACTCTCACTGACAATGGCATGGGCTATCTGCAGGAGCTGTTGTTCCGATATGGGTATCTTGCGAACGATATCATTCGGCCCCGACTTGATACGGTACTTGTCCAGAATGGGTAACGCTTCTCTTTCAAGTACTTTTCTACTGACAAAACGGTTTTTGTAGATATCGCTATTGAACGGAAGGAAGAGGTTTTCCGCGACGGTAAGGTTTGGGAACAGATCGATTTCCTGGGGAACGTAGCCGACCTTTCGGAAAAGCTGCCTTTGCTTCAACGCATCCTGGCCCAAGATGGAAATGGAACCCTGGTCAGGGTGGTAGACGCCGGTTAGTATCTTGATGAGCGTGCTCTTTCCCGCACCGTTCTCGCCGACGATGCAGTGCACTTTTCCCAGTTCCAGCCCCATGTTGATGTCGTTCAGGGCTAAAACGCCGGGGAAAGTCTTGCTGATTCCTTTCGCTTCAACTGCAAACATGGCAGCGCTCGTACTAAAATGTGACGGAGAGCCGTGCCGCTCGAACCTCCGACTCAACTCTCCGTCTTCGCTGCAATAAGGGGCAATAAGGGACCCCTTACTTAGGGTTCTTTTTCAGCCATTCATCGACGTTGGCTTTGGTAATAACATCGATGCCGGTATCCACCCAGTAGGGCATCCTTCCACCGATAGCCGCCTGGTAGAGCATGAGGACTGCAAGAGCGCCCTGCTCCCGCGGCTTGGTGGCCGACAGTCCATCAATGATGCCATCCTTGACCTGTACGACTTCGTCGTGAAGGCTGTCCATCAAGACAGCCCTGACCTTCCCGATCTTCCCTGCCTCCCTGATTGCGGCGGCGATACCCGCAGAGGTCGCGTCACAGTTGAGATAGCCGACAAGGTTCGGGTGCGACGCAAGCACCGCAGCAGCCTGCTGCTGAGCGGTGTTGATGCTGTCGTTGTCGATACCCCCGTCGACGATTTTGACATTCGGGAACTTCTTTAGGTACGCGAGATGCGCCTCATAGCGTTCCTTATGGTTCGGCGCTGTCGGGAACCCCTGCATAACGGCAATTTCGCCCTTGTTTCCCACGAGCTTGAGGAGCATTTCATCAGCAATATTTGCCTGCTGGGTGAAATTGTTTCCTACGCCCGCGATCCCTAAGTCAGGCGGCGGAGGGGAATCGAAGGTCATGAGTTTTATGCCGCGTCGCATGATCTCAATAAAGACCTGCCTGTTGCCAGATGCATCGAGTGGATCGACAGTGATTCCATCAGGTTTAGTCGTTGCCACCTGCTCCAAGATTGAGTTCTGTTCCGTTACATCGGCTTTTGTCGGAGCTATGTATTGGACCACAATCTTTACGCCAAGCTGCTCCCCCAGTAGCTTGGCCTCTTCCTGCGCCCCTTTGTTCACCTCATCAAACCAGGGGTGAACGACTTTTGGAACAATGACGAATCGAAAATCTTTTGCTGATGCACAGGGAACGATGAGCAGAACAACAAGTAGGATGAAGATAGCCCTTTTCCACATAATGCCCCCCTCTCTAAATTCGGTCTGGAAAGTACAGTGCCATAACTGGCGAGTCTCTGTGTGGCCCGCCTTCTCACATTAACCTTGATTTCACAGGTAGCACATGGAAAACAACCTGTACCGCTTTTCACCTCCTTTCGTAAGAGATTAAAACAGTTTGCAAGCTCCTAATTTGGCGTTGCAGTCTAGGCACCGAACGCCCGGATGTCAAGAATAAAGGTTGGGTATCGAAGGAGAGCAACGTTTGGCAATTGCGGCATAAGCAGACAACACGTCAGAAGAGGTAGCTGTCAGATCAAACCTTCGCTGCTACAGCTGACCATATTTGAGACGTGAAACATCTCTTCCGATTTCCACCAATCTAATAAACCCCTGGGGGTTCCAAGCCGCCCGACCCACAAACAGTCCGTCAATATCTGGTTCTCTGAGCAAGGATTCTGCATTTTGCAAGTCCACACTTCCACCATACAAAATGGGGATGTGATGAGAGCTGTCTCGATCGTACAATTGCTCAACCGCTCGCCTTATTGCAACATGAATAGAATTCGCATAGCTCGGTTGGGCGGACGTTCCCTTTTCGCCGATCGCCCAAACGGGTTCATAGGCGATGAGAACTTTGCCGACCTGGTCCCTCGGTACTCCATAAAGGGCAATTTTCACCTGACGGATGACGGATTCTGGTGAAACACCGAACTGCTTTTCCATTGCTGATTCGCCGACACACAGGAGTGGTTTTAACCCATGGGCGAGTGCAGCGTGGACCTTTTTATTGACCGTCGAGTCCGTTTCACCGAACATGGCTCGGCGTTCGGAGTGACCGAGCTCTATGATATGAGCACCACAATCCTTGACCATGGGGGAAGAAATTTCTCCCGTAAAGGAGCCTTTTTCTTCCCAGTGCATGTTTTGGGCACCAATCTGGATTGGAAGGCCTCTGACCAACTCGCATACGCTTCGCAAAACAGTAAAGGGGGGAACCAGAAATAAATTTATTAAATTCTCAGGGTTTCTGTCAAGATAGCTTCCAAGCTCCTTAAGATATATTTCAGCTTCAGCATGGAGGAAATTCATCTTCCAACCGGTTCCAATCCAGATTTTTCGCATTAGCTCACTCACTCATTTCAGTTTCAGAAGCCGTTGTAAACTCCATCATGTATTTCAGTATCAGGTAAGTTGATGCTGAACCTGGATCCGGGTGCCCCAGGGCCCGTTCGCCCAATGTCTTGGCTTTTCCCGTAGTGGCTACCATTGCCTTCGTCCTTTCCATGCCTTTTCGAGCTTCTTCAGTAACAACCATCAATGTTTGACTGAGGGGGGCATCAACCAAATCCTTGGACTTCACCGCTGCGGGCTCAAGAGCATCCACCATTGTCTTGTCACCTACCTTGGCACCACCCCTTGATTTGACGGCGTCTAGCCCATCGAGCAGCATTTTGGAGAGCACACGACTCGTAAGCTCACGCTCTTGGAGCAAATTTGATGCGCCCCCGCGGAACATGGTACCAAAAATTGCACCAGCCGCACCGCCGATCGACATCATCAAGGTTGTACCAATGATCTGTAGCAACTTCCCAACGGAATCGTAAGACTGATTCTCAAGCTTGGTGCAAACGGCCTCAAATCCACGCGCCATGCCGATACCGTGATCCGAATCTCCGATGGCTCTGTCAAGATCGGTCAACAAATCCTTGCTATCCACCATCTGTTTTGAGACGTAGACAAACATTTTCTGTGTCATTTCTATATCTAACTGAGATTTTCCCATGGAGCTAAACCTTCCGAAAACCAAGGGAGTTTGCGGGCACATCGTAATAATTCCTGAGTTCACCATCTAATTTCATCAACGTTATGGAAAAACCCGCCATCTCCTGACAAGTACAAAAGCTACCGATCAAAGTTTCATGCACTCGGATTCCGGCTTCTTTCAAAATTTGATGGGCCTTGCGGTTGACTATCAATAGTTCCATCATTGTTGTGGCGCCTAAGTCGTTAATCAGGAGGCAAACGTGATCCCCGCTCTTGAAGGGAAGATCGGGCAGGAGTTTGTTCATCATTTGTTCAACCATCGGATCTGCCGGTAACATCTTTTCTCGCGAGACTCCTGGCTCCCCGTGAAGCCCCATCCCAATTTCGATTTCATCGTCGGGCAGCAAAAAGGTCGGGGCCCCCGTCTCGGGGATTGAACCTGCTGAAACCGCAACCCCCATGGACCGCGTATTATCGCGAGCTTTTGATGTCACCCGATATACCTCCTCAAGATCCTTCACCGCCGCGGAAACACCGCCAGCGATTTTGATGACAAATAGATCCCCTGCGATTCCACGTCGTTCTTGGATTTTTGTTGCAGGCGCAGAAGCAACATCATCCCAAACCCGAACTGTTTTTGTCGCAATCCCCTCGTCAGAGGCCATTTCCGAGGCAATATCAAAATTCATGTTGTCGCCAGCATAATTGCCGTACAGATAAAGAACTCCTTTCCCCTGATTCAAGGCTCTTGTGGCTTCGAGAACAGTGTCTGGCGTCGGGGCAGCAAAGATATTTCCACAGGCTGCCCCATCGCCCAAGTTATCTCCAATGAACGCAGGGAACAAGGGCTCATGGCCACTGCCCCCCCCGATCAAGAGGCCGACCTTGTCCTTCGGCAAGTTCGTCTTCACCAATGCATTTAGATTCCCTAATTTCTTTATATGACCACCGTAAGCTGCAACGAGTCCTTCTACTAATTCCGAAACTACCGCTTTGGGGTCGTTGATTACCTTCTTGATCTGCATACCACACCTCCAGGAGCCACTAGAACTAATCAAAAAGAAGTTATTCTTCAAGGCAGGGGAAACTAATGCCATAGGGAAATAAGGCAGAGTTTGGTCAAAAATTCCGGCATAGCCAAAGTACTACGTGCAAAGAGATAGGCAATATTTATTTTTCACACGTGGCAACACATCAGGCCGTACTTTATTAACGTCATTTAAAACCCCTGTCAACTTTTTTCAGCCGCATCCGACATGTCAATGAAGAGAAAATGGACCGCATCGCGGGGGAACTCGAAGAGTTGATGCTCGATGCCCTGCTGGCGGCATTGCGAAAGCTGCGCGAACGCAATGAATTATTCCAACGCATCAATCAATCGCCACCTAAGAACCACCCGGACTTTTGACACCGGGCGTCCGACTGGCAGTGGCGGTTCATTGAATCTGAAAAAATCCAGTCTGCTTCAAAATAATCAGAAATTTGAGGCCCGTTTATTGTGGGTTTCTACAGCCGTGGCTTCTTTGAGATCTTTTGCGCCCGGGTAAAAACCGGCAAGGAGTTTGCCAGAGATAACCCAGTAGGAACGGGGGAAGGGGACTGGTAGCGTTGTCATGGTGGCCTCGCGGTGGTCTTTTATAGCGAATCTTGGGGGGCACTGTATCACAGTAGAATGACAGATGCGGTCATGGTTACGGAAAATTCTTTCAATCATAAGCTCAATTTAATTTTATTGACAAAAATATTATGGAAACAGTAAGTTGCATCCGGCTCCAGTTGGTCCTCCCTCCCCCGGCTCCTTCTTTTTGGAACCTTTGAGCGATGACCCTCACAAAAAACGATCTTGTCAAAGCGCTGGCCAAGGAAAACGGATATCCTGTCAATCAAACCATCGAAGCTGGTCGAAGCCCTCCTGGAAATAATCAAATCCAAGTTCGCTGCCGGTGAGGATGTCTTGGTCAGCGGCTCCGGAAAATTCTGCGTCAAGGAAAAACGGGAGAGGAGAGGGCGGAATCCAGCAACCAGTGAGGACATCGTGCTGGCGCCAAGACGGGTTGTAACTTTCAAGTGCTCGTGGGGATTGAGGGAGAAGATCAATAAGTCAGAATAAATTGGTGGAATGAGATTTATCCGAAAAGTTGTGCTGTCTTCAAACGCCAAGGCAATTATCGGCTGGCAGAACGTATGCATATTCTGGGGCACGACCTATCTCGTGATCCATCAAGCTTGACGCAGACCCAACATGTGAAACACTCAATTAGACAAGGAGGGGAAAATGGGCCAAGAGCCTTCGGTTGCTCAGAAAACGCTCGGAGATTTTGCACCCAAACTGGCTGAACTTACGGATAGCGTGCTGTTTGGGGATGTATGGGAGAGACCAGGTTTATCGAAGCGTGACCGTAGTCTGATAACCGTGGCTGCCTTGGTTGCACTATATCGTCCGGAACAGTTGAGGTTCCATCTGAATAAAGCGATGGACAATGGCCTATCCAGGGATGAGTTGATCGAGGTCATCACCCATTTGGCTTTTTATTCGGGATGGCCAACGGCGATGACCGCAATCATGATTGCGAAAGAGGTAATGGCCACAAGAGAAGCCTAAGGCAGAAGATTAATCAACAAGAGGATATCTGATGGACTCAGCTGGTTTTAAAACTCCGGTGGAAGATCGCTATTTCGAAGATTATGAGCCTGGATCGGTTCACGAGTTTGGCAGGGTCACAATAGAGGAGGAGGGCATTGTTGCTTTTGGCAAGCAGTTTGATCCTCAAATTTTTCACACCGACCCTGCAGGAGCTAAATCAACGATATACGGCGGCCTCATTGCCTCTGGATGGCATACCGCAAGTCTTATGATGCGTGAGTGTGTACGGTATTATTTGCCCAGAGCTGCAAGTCTCGGTTCACCCGGTATCGATGAGCTGAGCTGGAACCTGCCTGTTCGACCTGGCGATAAATTGACCATCAGATCGACTGTTTTACGTGCCACCAGATCGCACTCAAAGCCGGATCGCGGAATTGTCCAATCTCTTTTTGAAGTGTTGAATCAAAAAAGAGATGTTGTCATGAGCGTAAAGGGAGTAAATTTTATTTTGTGCCGGTCACCTCAACAAGGCGAAATAGTTTCCTGAGTGGTATGTGGATTTTGGATACTCCGATGGCTGTGAAGAACCAAGACCCAGTCAGCGGCAAACTTTTCTTGAAAAGCTCTATGACCTAATCATCGTTTTCCCTAAGCGGTTCAACACACGCCTTCGAGTTGTTTTCCACCCGGTTGACCAGCTTCGATACCGGATATCGCTTGAGTTCCGTTACGCAGCTGGTCTTCAGAAGCTTTTCTATCTTGCCAGAATCCGTGTTTTTCGCGTCAAGCCACTCAACATAAGCCTCTGGTTTTAAGATCAACGGCATCCTGTTGTGGATGTCTTTGACCGAGTCGCTGGCCTCCGTGGTAATGATCGTGCAGGACTTGTAGGGGCCGGCCTCTGGGGGTGCTTCCTTGCCCTCCCAGACCTCGTACAGACCAGCGAAGGCGAACGGCTCTCCTGAAGGCAGATGGAAATAGTAGGGCTGCTTGCTCCCTGATTGGCCCTTCCACTCGTAAAAACCGTCGGCCGGGATAAGGCACCTACGCAGTTTGAGGGCGGCCCTGAAAGCAGGCTTGGAGGTTACATTTTCCACCCGGGCATTGATCATCCGGGAGCCGATGGAAATGTCTTTGGCCCAGAAAGGGACCAATCCCCAGTGGTGTTTTTTGATGTGCCTGCTATCTTCGTGCTGGATGATTACGGGAATCTCCTGGGCCGGCGCTACGTTATAGCTTGGCTGGATCTCAAAGGAGGGTGGGTGAGCATGAAAATAGCGCTCCAGTTCACGTGTTAGACTGTACCGTGCAAAGCGGCCGCACATTTGAAGGCCCTTTACCTGGTTGCGGCAAAAAAGAGGTGGCCAGGCAAAAGGAGGGGAAAACTGGCCACCCCGGATCAGAAGACACTCCGAATTTCAAGGGGAGGATGATGGGCTGCCCTTGAAACATTGGAGCCGTCATCATCTCTATTTTAAATATGGAGCCGGTTGAAAGCAGTTGTCAACCACTTCCGGTTCTGATTCAGCATTCCATCTCCATCCACGCGAATGCCAACTGCAAGAATTGATGGTTACCCGATTCCGTCTTACATCAACTCGATTTTTTCTGCCTCTCTTGACAGAGTTGGAATGAAACCCTAAATTCTAATCGGGAAGCGGGGAAACTCGTGACCCGAGGAAGAGGATGGGGAGCATGTGCAAAAAGGATGAGAGATCATCCGGACTGCATTGAGTTCATACCCCATCCACTTCCTGAGCCGCAAAATCGCAAGACTCGGGAAACCTCATGCAAGTTTTGGGGTTGCCCGTTTTGTTTCTGAATCCATAAGCCTTGACATCCTTCATCGGTTCCATGCATTCCTTTTTGTTGTTGCCGACCTTGGTTGACCACTTTGGCAGATCCAACAGAAAATTCAGTTGGGCTACTATTGCACGATTGCGGTCAAGATATTTCTCGGGCGGCGCTTCAAGACTTGCACATTCGCTCAACAGACCTATTTTATTTAACATAACCATAACGAGAGGTGAAATTATGCCAATCTTTGAATATACCTGTGAAAAATGTAATAACAAATTTGACCGGTTGGTGCTTCGTGCCGACAGCGAAGTCAAGTGCCCTGTATGTCGGAATCCAGTAAAAAAACTCTATTCAAGCTTTGCCGTTGGCCACTCCCAGGTCTCAGCTTCCAACCCAATGGCATCTTTCGAACCCAAGATTTGCAGAAATTGCTGATTGGGCGAGGATGTTGACCCAGGGTTTGATCAAGTATCCGAGGTTGAAGGTTTCGAAAAGTCGAAATTTGAGCTCATCTGTGCCGACTGCGATAAAATGCACATCATGAAGGTGCCATGGATCGGCAGAGGCGTGCCTCGTAAATTATGCAGAGTTGCCGAGATTGCAAAACCACTTTTGATGCGGATGATTAACGGGATAAGGGGAATAGACTCCCGGCACGTTCCCGGCTTCCCTTTCGTTCGGTTGCTGCTTATTTTCTGCATAATCTGCTTGGGATCTAAAGACTGCCCGAGCAACAGGCGAATCGGGTCTCGACGGTAGAGCGAAAAGCCCAGAACAGGCCGGCGGTTTATCTTCGAATCTGCAACGGCTTGCAGAGAAAGCGGTTTGTAAAGCAGGGGGCCCGCGTCAATCTTCGGTGCGAGGTTGGGAAATGTTCAGAGCCATATTGGGACAGGCGGAGGGCATCGACACCCTTGCCACCGCCGACGAGGTGTTTTCACAATGCCGGTCGCAAATCGGGGAGTTTAAGCCGAGCGCCGGGCTGATCTTTGCGAGTGGCGCCTTCGATCATGGCCTTTTGCTCAAGATGACCCGAGAGGCCTTCCCGGCCTTGGAGCTTGTAGGCTGCACAACTGCCGGTGAGTTTTCATCAGTGTTTGGATTCAGCGAAGACTCGCTCTGCATGATGTTCTTTTCCTCGGATCGCATTGCCATGGTTTCGGGAGTCGGGAAAGGAGCTTCCCTCTCCCCTGCGAAGGCTGCCCGTGACGCCGTGACGATGGCGAAAGCCAAGCTGAAAGGGCTTCCCTCGCTGTGCCTGGCTTTCCCCGATGCACTCACCGCGTCCGCCAGCGAAATTGTTGCGGCTCTCGGCGCGGAGCTGGAGAACTGCTGCCCGGTGTTCGGTGGCTTTGCCGGCGGTGAAGAACTGCCAAGCAATAAAGTCTTCCAGTTCTGGGGTGAGGAGGTTCTCACCGACTCGGTGCCGATCTTGCTGTTCTCGGGCCCGTTGAGGGTTGTTCATCGTGTCAGCAACAGCTGGCGGCCGGTGGGTGTGCGCACGACCATCGATGGCGTGCAGGGCAATCGTGTCACCCATATCGGTGGCAGAAGCGCCCTGCAGTTTTACCGGGACATCTTTGGGACTCATTCCACACCTCTCCCTGAAATGCCCATGGCCGTATTTGAGGAAGACGAGCAGTTTTATATCCGAACCCCTGTCGATTACGATGAATCGGATGGCAGTGTGGGCTTCTCAGACACCATGTCGAAGAACGCCCAGGTGCAACTCACGGAAGCCACCCCGGATGGGATCATTGACGATGTCGATGCGAGCCTGGGAAAGCTCGTGGATGGCCTCGACCAGAATTGGGCCCCCCAGGCTGCAATTGTTGCTTCGTGCGTCTCGCGCAAGTGGATCCTTGGTACGCGCTCCGCTGAGGAATTTGCGCTGTTGGACTCTCGGCTACCCAAGGCACTGCCGCTCATAGGCTTTTATTCGTTCGGCGAAATCGGTCCCTTGGGGCCGGGCAGAGACGCCGTGCTGCACAACTGCACAATGATCACTCTGCTCTTGGGGGAAGCTGACGCGCAGCGGACAGATCACCCGACAATCGAACTCAAGGCAGCACCAGCGAGACTCGCTTTTCGTTCACAGCAGCACATCGAACTCCTCGAGCGAAAACTGAACCGGGCCAGGCAAAGCCAGGCCAGGCTAGAATACCAGAAGGCGCTGAACTCCCGGATGCTCACGCGACTCAATGGGGAGTTGGTTGAAGCCAACCGCAGAATCGATGAGCAGAACAGGATCCTGCGCGATTCGTTGAGCCTGGCTCAGCAGGTGCAGCAGCGGCTCCTGCCCCAGGTCAGCCCAATCGTCGCGGGTTTCGACATCGCCGGTCGGAGCATCTATTGCGATGAAACCGGAGGGGATTATTTCGACTACCTGGTCCTGCCGGAGGACCATGGAGTTTCGGTCGTCGTCGGCGACGTCTCCGGTCACGGGATCGCCTCCGCCTTGCTCATGGCAACGGCTCGAGCGCTTCTGCGCATGCGCGCCAGCAAGAGCGGGCGACCATGCGAATTCGTCACCGACCTTAATCGGCTGCTGACCTCCGATGTGTATGATTCGGGGCAGTTCATGACTCTGTTTTTTCTCAGACTGGAGGACAGGGGCGAACGCCTGACCTGGGTCAGGGCCGGCCATGATCCCGCCTTGATATACAACGCCGCAGCGGATTCCTTTGAAGAACTCCATGGTCAGGGAATCGCCATGGGAATTCGGGGCAGTGAATACTACACCGAATACACCCGCCGTAGTATTTCGGACAATGAACTCCTTGTAATTGGAACGGACGGTATTTGGGAAGCACTGGACCCGGAGAACCGCTTCTTCGGAAAAGAGCGCTTCAAGGATATCATCCGTAGGTATTCCGGCTGCACCGCCCGGCAAATGCTGGATTATGTTCTTGACTCTGTTCAGCGCTTCTGCCGGGGAAGACCATTCGCAGACGATGCGACCCTGGTCGTGATCCAGAATAAGAATAACAGAAGAAGCTCACACTGCCCGAACCCCTGAACTGTCTCAGTCAGGCTTGCCGGCGCCATATTAACCCAGCCGTTCGCTCCTTTGTCCTGCCTATTCCAATACCCACCTGGCCATGCCTCTTAGCCTACCGGCCATCTTTGGAACCCTTAAACCGTTTGGGCTGGGAACAGAGAGATGGGTGCAGGGGCGATCTTGCGACCGATCTCAAATTTGGGTTTGAAAATGGGAATGGGTATTGATTAGAAAAATTTGTGAGTAGACAGTGCGAAAGTATTCTCGATCTCCTTAAAATTCGCACTATCATGCGAATTTGAATAGTTGAAACCGGTTCAAGATGGTGGGTAGCCTTGATTCCTTGGCGTCGAGAAAGAATGCTAAGCGGCTGGGTCTCAGTAACCAATACAAATCGCATTTTTTACCCTCAGACTGACTTGTTTAGTTACCTCAATACCTTGTACGGGGTCTTTGTGGGTTGGAAATAGGGTTGCGATTAATAAATAAAAAGGGCTTACGATTTTTCGTCGTAAGCCCTTGATATTTTTGGTAGCGGGGACAGGATTTGAACCTGTGACCTTCGGGTTATGAGCCCGACGAGCTACCAGACTGCTCCACCCCGCAGCAATTGAACCCGGATAATAAACAATGCCTGATGCTAAGTCAAGGTGTTTCTCAAAAAGTATTCTTACGGCCGGTGGAAAAATTCCGGAACTCGACGTCAAAACAGTTAGCGGGTGCCCATCCAGAAATGGTGGATTTCGGTTCAGGCCAAGGCCGCAGCGATTTCGCAACCGCAGGCGTAGTGAGACTACGCCGAGGATTGCGAAGAGCGAGAACGCCGGCATGGACCGAAAGAGGCCGTTTATGGATGAACACTGGATTCATCCGAGGCAAGACCTGCAATGCATTGTCGCAGGCGCGGCTGGTCGGCGGGATCACAGCGGATGAAGATCTGTTTGATCCTACCGGTCTGGCCCGCGTGGATTTCGACCGCGGACCGTGAGACTCCCAGACAGCGGGCCAGGAACTCGATGCACATCGCGTTGGCCGCACCTTCGACCGGGGGTGCGGTAAGCTTCACCTTGAGAGCATCGCCGAGCAGGCCGACGATCATGTTCCGGGAGGAGCGCGGCTGAACGCGGATCTTAAACGTCAGACCCGTCGGGTGCTGTTGGATGGGGAGCATCAGACCTTCCTAATCGTGTCGATGATGCGGCTGGCGGAGACGCTCTCGGTTACGGGGATCAGGGCGACCCGTCCACCGTAGCGTTCGACCATCTCGCGGCCCAGCACTTCATCCGTCTCATAGTTGCTGCCCTTGGTGAGCACGTCCGGGCGGACGGCTTCGAGCACACGCTCGAGCTCCTGTGTCGGAAACACAACGACGTAGTCCACGCTGTCCATGGCGCTCAGGATGCGCACGCGCTCGGTGGCGCGGATCAAGGGGCGGCCTGCGCCCTTGAGCTTGCGCACGGATGCGTCGTCGTCCACGGCAACGATCAGCACATCCCCCATGGTCTTGGAAACCGTGAAGAGCCGAATGTGTCCCACATGCAGAAGGTCGAAACATCCGTTGGTGAGGACGATGCGTCTGCCCTTGCGGCGGAGCTGCCTGGCGATGTCGGCCAGTTCGTTCAGGCTGCGATGCTTGATCACGGAGGGGTCCGCCGACGGCTGCAGGGCTTCGGTCAGCTCGGCGCGCGACGCGCCGGCGGTGCCGACCTTGCCCACGACGACACCCGCAGCGGCGTTGGCCATTCTGATGGCGTCCGGGTAGGAGAGGCCCGCGGCAAGCCCCAGGCCCAGCATCGCCACCACGGTGTCTCCGGCGCCGGAGACGTCGTAGACCTGGCGGGCCCGGGTACCTATTTTAAGCGGGACCGCACCGCGTTCGAAGAACACCATGCCGTCCTTGCCGCAGGTGATGAGCAGCTTGTCGATGGCCACCGTTTCGAGCAGCCGTTGCCCTGCCGCCAGCAGGCCGGGCTCATCCCTGACGTCGATACCAGCCGCAAGTGCGGCCTCTTTCTTGTTGGGGGTGATCAGCGTGAGACCCGCGTACTTCGAGAAATCCATGCCTTTGGGGTCGGCGATGGTCAGCTTGCCGGCGGCGCGTGCTTTCGCGGACAGGCTGTCGATGAGGGCACGGCTGATCACCCCTTTGCCGTAGTCGGATATCAGGACCACGTCCACGTCAGGCACCCGTTCCAGCGCCCGGGACATGAGGGCCTGCTCGGAAGCTTTAGAAATTGCGCGCGTGGTTTCGCGGTCGATGCGCAGCACCTGCTGGTGCTCGGCGATGATGCGGGTTTTGAGGGTGGTCGGCCGGCCGGGTTCTTCGACCACCGCGCCCACCTCCACTCCCAGCTTGGTCAGTTCGGAGCGCAGCCGGCTGCCCTGGGGTCCCGCGCCGACCACACCAGCCACCGCAACGCGGGCGCCCAGCAGGGAGAGGTTCCTGGCAACGTTGGCAGCCCCACCGAGGGTGAACTCCTCGTTCAGTACCGAAACCACGGGTACCGGGGCCTCGGGCGAAATCCGCTCCACCTGTCCCCATACGTATTCATCCAGCATCAAGTCGCCGACGACAAGAAGTCGGCACCGTTCAAAGGCTGAAAAATCAGGGTTCATGCATGCAACCTTAACGTGTCACATTAACTCGCGGGGTGCTTGCCGATCAAGTCCCGGATGAACGCCGGCGGCCGCACCACCCGGCCTTCGCGGTCGACACAGGCGTGTTTCGTGTACCCCTCGGCCAGGAGCGCACCGCCATCCTCACGGTAAATCCGGTAGTCGAACTTGACACCCCCCCTGACGGTAGAGTCTACCGTGGTCTCGATCACGATCCGGTCGTCGTACTGCGCCGGGGTGGTGAACTTGGCATGGCATTCGGATACCGGCAGAAAGATGCCCTGCTCCTCGATGGCCTTGTAGGCCAGACCCAGGTCGCGGAACATCTCGGTGCGGCCGATTTCGAACCAGCGAAAGTAGTTGCCGTTGTAAGCATAGCCCATGCGGTCGGTATCGCCGTAGATCACCCGGCAGGTCGTCCGATGCTTCACGGCTGGCCTCCGTCGCCGCCGATGATGGATTGAACCATACCTTTGAGCTCTTCGAAATCCGAGGCCGCCGGAAAAGCCGGGTACTGCCGGCGCACATTTTCCGGCGGCCGGTAGAGAATGCCGTGGTCGGCGGCCTGCAGCATGGCGATGTCGTTGTAGGAGTCGCCGACACCGATCACCGTATAATTGAGTGATTGCATGGCGTGGGCGACCCTTTTTTTGCCGTCCTTCTGGCGCATGACGTAGTTCTCGATCGTGCCGTCAGCTGCCACCGCCAGGCTGTTGCAGAGCAGGGTCGGGAAGCCGAGTTTTTGCATGAGGGGGCCGGCAAACTGCACGAAAGTGTCGGAGACGACCAGAATCTGGGTCACCGAGCGCAGCCAGTCGAGAAATTCCAAAGCCCCGTCCAGGGGGTCCATGGTGGCGATGACCGCCTGGATGTCGGAAAGCTTCAACCCGTGTTGTTTGAGGATGTTCAGCCGGTGCTGCATCAGGACGTCGTAGTCGGAGATGTCCCGGGTAGTCAGCCTGAGTTCGGAGATGCCGGTCTTCTCCGCAAACTTGATCCAGATCTCGGGCAAGAAAATGCCTTCCAAGTCGGAGCATACCAGATGCATATGTCTTTTCACCTCACCATAAGATATGTCAAATAAATACGTTGACCCCCATCGGGGCTTCTTTGAAAGCGGAGAAAAGTCAATCTATCAAATGGTCGTCCTCGATCCGGATCAAGGCCGGTTGCGCGGCAACAACGTCCAGCGCGCCGATCTCGCCCAGGGCTCGCCGCACATCGGCTTCCCGGGCCCGGTGGGAGAGCATCACCAGCGGAACGGCGCCATTGGTTTTGCGCCCCTTCTGCTGCACGGACTGAATGCTGATGCCGTGCTGGCCCAGAATGCCGGATACGGTCGACAACACCCCGGGCCGGTCCAGCGCCAGGAAGCGGAAGTAGTAGTGGGTGGAAATCTCGTCGATGGGCAGGATCGGTATCCGGCGGATGTTCTGCATCTGGTAGGCGAGGCCGGGCAGCCGGCCGGGGCCAGCCCCCGTAAGCAGGTTGCGCGCCAAGTCGACCAGGTCGCTCACCACCGCACTCGCCGTGGGCATCATACCGGCGCCGCGGCCGTAGAGTAGGATGTCGCCGGCCGCATCCCCGGTCACCGTCACGGCGTTGAGGGTGCCGTTCACATTGGAGAGGATGTTGTCGAACGGGATCATGGTGGGGTGGACCCGCGCCTCCACCGCAGCTGCGTGCGCCTTGCTGATGGCCAGCAATTTGATGCGGTAACCGAACTGGCCGGCAAACTCGATGTCCAAGGGGGTGATGTGTGAGATGCCCTCGATATAGATGTCCTTCAGGTTGATCTCCATGCCGAAGGCGAGCGCGCTCAAAATGGCGATTTTGTGCGCCGTGTCGTGGCCTTCCACGTCCAGGGTCGGGTCGGCCTCGGCGTAGCCCTCCTGCTGGGCCTTTGCCAGGGCATCCTCGAAGGTGCTGCCTTCGTCCGTGATCTTGGACAGGATGTAGTTGCAGGTGCCGTTGAGGATTCCGGTCATGGCGGAAATGCGGTTGCCGACGAGCGATTCCCGCAGGGTTTTGATGATGGGCATGCACCCGCCGACGCTGGCCTCGAAGTACAGGTCTACCCCCTTGGCGGCGGCGGCCCGGAAGAGCTCGTTGCCGTGGGCGGCGAGCAGCGCCTTGTTGGCGGTGACCACGTGTCGGCCGTTGGCGAAGGCCGACAGAATCAACTCCTTCGCGATGCCCTCACCGCCGATCATTTCGACGACGATGTCGATGCCGGGCTCCGCGACGAGCCCGCGGGCGTCGCGCATCAGGACCCCCTCGGGGAAGCGCACACCGCGGTCGCGGTCGAGGTCGATGTCCGCCACGCGTTTGAGATTCAGCGCCGCACCGAGGCGGGCGGCAATCAGGTCGCGGTTGTTCAGGAGCAGCCGGGCTACCCCGGTGCCGACCGTTCCGCAACCAAGCAGGCCAACGTTTATTTCACGCATGACAATTCAACCCTTAACCTTTTTATATAGTTAGTAATAAAGCTAAAGTATTTTCCGAATCCCCCGCACCGCCTGGTTGATGCGCATGGGGTTTTCGATCAGTGCGAAGCGCACGAATTCGTCACCGTACTCCCCGAACCCGAGACCGGGTGAAACCGCCACCTGGGCTTCCCGGATCAGGAACTTGGAGAATTCCACCGAGCCCATCTCGCGGTATTTTTCCGGGATTCGGCCCCAGACGAACATGGTGCCCTTCGGCTTGGGGATCTTCCAACCGGCGCTGTTCAAGCCGCGGATCAATGCGTCGCGGCGCTCCTTGTAGGTATTGCGGATCTGCGTCACACAGTCCTCCGGGCCGTTCAGCGCGATAATGGCCGCGATCTGCATGGGCTGGAAGATCCCGTAGTCGAGATAGCTCTTGATGCGTTTCAGGGCGGCGACGGTTTCCGGGTTGCCGCAGCAAAAGCCCACGCGCCAACCGGCCATGTTGTAGCTCTTGGAAAGCGAGAAAAACTCCACCCCCACGTCCTTGGCGCCTTTGGCCTGCAGGAAACTCGGGGCTTGGTACCCGTCGAAGGTGATGTCTGCGTAAGCAAAATCGTGGATCACCAGCATGTCGTTTTCTTTGGCATAGTCCACCACCTTCTGGAAGAACTCCAGGGTCACGACCTCGGTCGTCGGGTTGTGAGGGTAGCTGATGATGAGCATTTTCGGCCGCGGCCACGTCTGCTTCGTGGCGGCAATCAGGTTTTCGAAAAAGTCCTGCCCCGGACCGACGGGTATGCCGCGGACGTCCCCACCGGCGATGATCGCCGAAAAGGGGTGGATGGGATAGGTGGGGTTGGGGGTGAACACCACGTCGCCCGGCCGCGTGGTCACCAGCACCAGGTGCGACAGACCTTCCTTGACGCCGATGGTCACGATGGCCTCGGTCTCCGGGTCGATGTCCACTCCGAATTTGCGGCCATACCAGTTGGCAATGGCCAGGCGCAGCTTGGTGATGCCCATCGAGGCCGAATAGCGATGGTTGTGGGGCTTGCGCGCGGCCTCGACCATCTTCTCGACGATGTGCTCTGGGGTGCCCATGTCCGGGTTGCCCATGCCGAGATCAATGATGTCCTGGCCCTCGCGCCGGGACATCATCTTGATCTGGTTGACGGTGGCAAACACGTAGGGCGGCAGACGATCGAGTCTTGCAAACTTGCCCATAGCGGTGACAGCACCCTCCTTTCACACGTGGCCGGCGGCACCGGTTTTTGAACCGTGCCCGGGTGCAGGCCTTCTGAAATCGACCGCATCGCTCGCTAACGTTGACTCAGGTTTGGTTTGACTTTTAAGCCGGATCAGTCTATTTTTCAAGGGTTTTGTGATGCCCACGAACGATGACAGGAGAGTGCAATGACGGATTCAATTACCTATGCCGATGCCGGAGTGGACATCGAAAAGGCCAACACCCTGGTGAGTGCCATCAGCCGGATCACCAAACAGACCAACCGCCCCGGCGTGATGAGCGAAATCGGCGGGTTCGCCGGCCTGTTCTCCATCGAGCGGCACACCGCCGAAATGGAACATCCCGTGCTGGTCAGCTCCACCGACGGGGTGGGGACCAAACTCAAGATCGCTTTCCTGATGCACAAGCACGACACCGTTGGGATCGACCTGGTGGCGATGTGCGTCAACGACATCCTCGTGCAGGGTGCCAAGCCGCTATTTTTCCTAGATTATCTTGCCATGGGCAAGCTCGAGAACGCTTGTGCCGAAGCCATCGTCACCGGTGTGGCCGAGGGGTGCAAGCAGGCCAAGTGCGCCCTGATCGGCGGGGAAACCGCCGAAATGCCGGGGTTCTACCCGCCCGGCGAATACGACCTGGCCGGATTCGTGGTCGGCATCGTCGACAACAGCAAGATCATTGACGGCACCTCGATTCGCGTGGGGCACAGGCTGATCGGGATTGCGTCGAGCGGCCTTCACAGCAACGGGTTTTCGCTGGTGCGCAAGGTCTGCTTCGACGTGTTGAAGCTCAGGGTCGATTCCCACGTGCCGGACTTGGGCAAAACGTTGGGGCAGGAGCTGATCACGCCCACTCGGATTTACACCGACATCGTGCAGGGCCTGCTCAAGGACCTGCCCATCCATGGGTTGGCCCACATTACCGGCGGCGGCCTCGTGGACAACATCGTTCGGATCATCCCTCAGGGGTTCAGCGTGCGGATCCACAACCACAGCTGGGAAGTGCCCCCGGTCTTCAGCTTCCTCAAGCAGGCCGGAAACATCTCCGATGCGGAAATGCTGCGCACGTTCAACAATGGGATCGGGATGGTCGCCGTGGTCCCGGAGAACGCCGCCTCGGAAGTGATCGAGCGGCTCGCGGGGATGAACGAAAAAGCCTTCCTCATCGGGGAGATTTTAGACCGCGGGTCGGCCGGACAAAGGCTGGTCTGGGACTAACAGGGTGTTGAAAAACGGCGCTTCGCTCCGTGATCCGGCGTTGTGCGGCTTTTGTAAATGCGTTTTAAGTCCGAAGATATAAGGCTGGGAAGCTGGGAAGCTTGAAGCAAAACCTTTTCTGCCTTTTTTTAGCCTCCTGGCGTTCCAGCCTCCGAGCCTCCAGCCAATGGTCGCCTTGGCTGACGGCCCGATGCTTGTTTTTCAATACCCTGTTAAGAGATGGTGGTCCGGGCTCAAAGCGGTGTGAAAATCCCCAGGTCTCAGGCATAAGCCGACCCAGCCGCAAAGCCGTCGGCTGGCGTCGACCGCAATTGACTTTTCCGGTTTTTTCCTATGATCGTTCTCGGCCTCGAGTCGTCCTGCGATGAAACAGCGGCCGCGCTGGTGCGCGATGGGCGGGAGATCCTCTCCTCGGTGGTCTCCTCCCAGGTGGCGGTACACTATCGCTACGGCGGCGTCGTTCCCGAACTGGCCTCCCGCAAGCACTTGGAAGCGATCACTGTGGTGGTGCGCGAGGCGTTTGACGCGGCCGGTTTAGGGCTTGCGGCGGTTGAGGCCGTGGCGGTGACCCAGGGTCCCGGGCTCATCGGCTCGCTTCTGGTCGGCTTTTCGTTCGCCAAGGCCCTGGCCTATGCCTGCGGTCTGCCGTGGGTCGGCGTGAACCACCTGGAGGGGCATGTCCACGCGCTCAACCTGTCCGGCGATCCGCCGGAATTTCCTTTTGTTGCGCTGCTGGTCTCCGGCGGTCACACCGGCCTTTATCACGTAAGCTCGCCCATGCGCATGCAACTGATCGGCCAGACCCGGGACGACGCCGCCGGGGAGGCCTTCGACAAGGTGGCCAAAATGCTCGGCCTCGGCTACCCCGGGGGCGCAGCGATCGAGCGCATCGCCCGGGAGGGCGACCCGGCGAAGATCTGCTTCCCGAGGCCTTACATTGACAAGGAGAGTTTCGACTTCAGCTTCAGCGGGATCAAGACCGCGGTGGCTAAATACATCGCCGTCCATCGGGAACTGGTCCCAGGCCGGGTTCCGGATATTGTGGCCGGGTTTCAAGAAGCAGTGGTGGAGGTGTTGGTCTACAAGCTGGTGAGGGCCGCCGGGGCGCGGCAGGTCGAGCGGGTCGCCATGGTGGGCGGTGTGGCGGCCAACCGGCGTCTGAGGGAGCGGCTTGCGGCGGAAGCCGGCCGCGAGGGCCTGAAGGTCCACGTGCCGCCGCCTGCGCTTTGCGGGGACAACGCGGCCATGGTGGCGGCGGCCGGCTATCACCTGATTCAGTCCGGCCGGAGGGGCGGGCTGGATGAGGATGTGTTCTCGCGCAGCCGGTGATTCGAGGTTTTTAAACCACTTCTGGCTGCAAAAGATAGTGGGTTTTAAGCGCCATGATGCGCGCGGCCGAAGCTTCGGCCCGGCGCCTGAGTGTTTCTGATTTTCCGATCCTGGCGACCATGACCCCGAAAGCCCTTTCCAGTTTCTCCCGGCTGCGGCAGATCAGAGCAACGTCGATATCCGCCTTCAGCACCTGGCGCACGCTGACGTCGAACCCATAGTGCCGCTCTATTGCCCCCATTTCAAGATCGTCGGTCATGACGATCCCCTTGAAGCCCAGGCGTTTTCGCAGCAGGTCCCGCGCAATGCGCGGCGAGAGGCTTGCCGGCCATTCGGGATCCAGGCGAATGTAGAGGATGTGGGCCAGCATGATGCCGGCCACCGCCCGCTCAACAGCGGTGCGGAACGGAACGAGGTCGAAGGCTTCCAGATCGGCAAGGTCCGCGTCCATCACCGGTCGGTCCCGGTGCGAGTCCAGGCTGGTGCGGCCGATGCCCGGGAAATGCTTGGCCACCGCCATGATGCGGCGGGACTGGAGCCCGTCGATAACCGTACCGCCCAGCCGGGCCACCCTGCCGGGGTCGGCGCCGAAGGCGCGTCCGGCCATGATGCTGTCGATGCCCTCCGGCGCCACGTCCACGACGGGGGCAAGATTCATGTTGATGCCCACCGCGGCGAGTTCGCTCGCGGTAATTTCTGCGAAACGGGCGGCATCGGCCTCGTCCCGCATGGTCGGGTTGCCGGCGAACTGGGTAAACGGCGGGCCGAGCCGCGCTACCTGGCCGCCCTCCTGGTCGATAGCGATGAACAGGGGCGGCAGACCGCCGGAGCGGGCGCACGCCTGTGCGGCGCGGCACAGCCCGGCGATCTGCTCCGGGGAGGCGACGTTGCGCTTGAAAAGGATGAGGCCGCCTACGCGCAGGCCGGCGATCAGGTGCTCGAGCGCCGCATCCATGTGGGTGCCGTCAAAGCCTGCCATCAGGCGCTGGCCGGCCAGTTGCTCGTCAGTCCACGTGCTGAATTCCACCATAAACATTCTCCGTGAATCTAAAGCGGGCACAAGAGCACCGTCAAAGGAAAGCTGCCTTTTACATCGTTGAGCCTCCCAGCTTCCCAGCTTCCTATCCTCCCAGCCTCTCAGCAACCTACCACTGCTGATCGTTACAGGCAAGCCGGCGTCAGCGTGCAGCTGGGATCCACCCGCAAAGGATAGAAGTGGCTTCAAGACCTCGGATCACGCCCGAGGGCAAGGCCCAGGCCGATTCGAACGCGCAGCAACCACGTCAGGTTGTGAGCATCTCGAAAGGCCTGCAACGCCGCCATCGGGTGTCAGACGGGGTTATGTAACCCCTTCTAATTCGTGCCCCTCCAGAAATGGTGGATTTCGGTTCAGGCCAAGGCCGCAGCGATTTCGCAACCGCAGGCGTAGTGTGACTACGCCGAGGATGGCGAAGAGCGAGAACGCCGGCATGGACCGAAAGACGCCGTTTATGGATGGACACTAATTCGACAGGCAGCTCACCAGGGAGTAGGGCTGGTCGCGTTCTGAAAGAGAGGAATTCACCATCCGGTTGACCAGCGCGTCGACGTCCGGCTTCGGAATGGGCCGCGAAAAGAGATAGCCCTGACCGAACTCGCACTTCATGTCGCGCAGGATGGCATGCTGTTCAGGGGTTTCGATCCCTTCGGCCACCACGTGCATGTCCAGCTTATGGGCCAGCGACACGATGGCTTCGACGATGTTGCGGTTGCTTTCAGGATCCTCGTGGATTTTGGAGACGAAGCTGCGGTCGATCTTGAGGGTGTCGATCGGCAGCCGCTGCAGGTAGCTCAGCGACGAATAGCCGGTGCCGAAATCGTCGATCATCAGACGGATCCCGAACTCCCGCAGGCGGTAGGCCAGGCGGATGCTTTCGTCGGCCTCGTCCATCAGGGCCGTTTCGGTGATCTCCAATTTCAGAAGGTGGGGCGGCAGGCCGGCCTTGTCCAGGACCTCTTTCAGGTCGTCCAGCAGGCTGGGCTGCTGGAAATGCTTGCTGGAAATGTTGACACTCACCGTGAGTTCGAGCCTGTTGTCCAGAATTCTCCGCCAGTCCTGCAGGTCGCGGCAGGACTGCTCGACCATCAGACGCGTGATCGGGATGATCAGGCCTGTTTCCTCGGCCGTGGGGATGAACGCGCCCGGGTAGATCATGCCTATTTCCGGGTGGTTCCAGCGGATGAGGGCCTCGAAGCCCACGACGGAAGCGGTGTCCAAGCGCACGATGGGCTGGTAGTGGTTCTGGAACTGGTTCTTGTGCACGGCCTTGCGCAGGTCGGTTTCCTGCTGGAGCAGATGGATGGCCTTCTCGTGCAGCTTCTTGTCGAACACCTTGACCTGACCCCGGCCGGTCTCCTTGGCGTGATACATGGCGGCGTCGGCGTCGCGGATAATCATGTCCGGCTGTTCGTAGTCCTGGGTGTTCAGGACTACGCCGAAGCTGGCCGGGGCAAACACCTCCTTGCCCTGGAGCCCGAACGGCCTGCGCAGAGCCTGCTGCAGCCGTTCGACGATGGCGTTGGCATACCCCGGGTCGCTGACGTCTTCCAGCAGGATGACGAACTCGTCGCCGCCCAGCCGCGCCAAAATGTCGATGTCGCGCAGGATCTCGCGGATCCGGCCGGCGAAGGCCACCAGCAGGTCGTCGCCGGCGCCGTGCCCTAGGCTGTCGTTCACCAGTTTGAAACGGTCGATGTCGAGGTAGATGACCGCGAAATGGTAATCCGACCGGCGCTTGGCCCGCTTGATCGCCATGCTGAGATGTTCGAGAAAAAGGGCCCGGTTCGGCAGCTGGGTGAGGGCGTCGTGGAAGGCCTGGAAGTAGATCTGGCGCTCGGCGTCCTTCAGTTCGCTGATGTCCGTGAGAGAGGCCACGCTGGCTTCGGTTTCCGGAATCCGGGCGAAGCTGATCAGGATGTCCTTGCGGTGTTCGTGTTTGTCAACAAATTGACATTCAAACTGCTTTCCGTGCGTGGCCGGCATCTCAGCTGCAGGGCCTTTTTCCTCGCCGGAGAGCTTGCGGTAACTCTTTTCGTCGATGAAGTCCTGCCAGGTTCTCCGGTTCAGGATCTCCGAGAGGCTGAACCCGGACATGTCGAGAAAGCGCGAGTTGGCAAGCGAGATTTTCTTGTTCTTTTCGATGATGATCGTGGCGGCGCCGGTGTTCTCGAAAATCGTACGGTACTTGAGTTCGGAGTTGCGCAGCTCCTCCGTGCGTTCCCGGACCCGCTGTTCCAGGGTTTCGTTGACCTGCACCAGGGCGCCCCTGGAGCTGTTGATGTTGTTCACCAGGTACTGCGTGAAAATGCTGATCAGCAGAATGATGCCGACCGTGATCAGGATGCCCAGGTTTCTGCCGCTCAGGGTCGTTTCGAAGAAATAATAGAACAGGCAGGCCCCAGCCCCGATGATAAGGATGCCGGTCTTGTCGAGCAGGGTAGTGTGACGTTTGGTTTTCATCATATCAGACGTACGTGGTTTCGGCCGACGGATACTCTAATTTTATATCGTCACGCAGCAGCCTTGGCTTGAGGAAAATTATGAATTCAAGGAAAAGAAAAAGGACAGGGCCGTATGACTCTGTCCTTTTATCTTCGGCTTCCCACGATGCCGTTTTATTCGTGGGGATATCTTCTCAAACCGTTTGGTGGAAGCCCGCCAGAAAAGATGCACGCACATCCGAGAAGCCTAATCTGGGACGACTACATTTCAATATCTGTGCCAAACCACATCGATTTGAAATTACTATTTGATTTCAGTGTGTTGCCTATTTTACAGCTGATACCGGTACAATTCCCCAACTGCGGAGCGTCAAAATTCCGATGACGCCACCCTTGCGGCCGCCATGCCGTTACGCATCGCTTCCCCTGCAGTCGAGTGTCTGGCGGAGGGTGTGTCTGAATCCGACTCCAGTTTGAACTGCCCGGTGGAGGCCGCCAGCCGTTCGGCCGTAGCGGCGTAATCCTGAGTGGCCTTGTCCATCTCGGCCACAGCCTTGTTAATTTGCTCGATTCCAAGAGCCTGCTCCTTCGAGGCGGCCGCGATGGCGGATACGCGCTCAGCCGTTTTCAGCATGGTGTCGCCCACCTCGGCGAACGCCTCGTTGGTCACGGAGACCAGAGTGGAGCCCTCCTGGACGCTGTTCACCGTTCCGGAGATAAGGTCGGAAGTGTTGCGCGCCGCCTCGGCGGCGCGCATGGCAAGCGACCGGACTTCATTCGCCACCACGGCAAAGCCGGCCCCGGCACTGCCTGCCCGTGCGGCCTCCACGGCTGCGTTCAACGCCAACAGGTTGGTCTGGAAGGCAATCTCGTCGATCGTTTTGACGATCTTGGAAGTCTCCTCGCTGGTCCTGGAGATCTTCGACATGGATTCAATCAGCTGGGACATCGACTGGTTGGCCCGGGTGGCCACCTGCTTTGCCCCGCGCATGAGCGTGTCCGCCGCCTGGGCGTCCTGGGCGCTGCGCTGCGTCATGGAGGACATCTCCTCCAGAGCCGCGCTGGTCTCCTCCAACGAGGAGGCCTGCTCGGTCGCCGATGTGGACAGGGTGTTCGAGGCGGCGGCGATCTCGCCGATCATTTCGCGCAGGCCCCGGTTCACGACGTTCATGCGTGCGGTCAAGTGGCTGATCTCGGTGCGGCCGCACACCTCGACCGAGTGGCTCAGGTCGTTCCTGCGCATCTTGCCGGCCAAATCCAGAAGACGCTGCATCGGCCGGTTGACCAGTCGCTGGAAGAGGCAATAGATGGCGAGGATTAGGGCCGCGATGCCGCCGCCCCCGATCAGAAGGCTTTGGTTGCGCGCCGAGCGTGCCATCTGGACCGCCCCTTCGGCTGCCGTGCGCACGTGCAGGCCGCCAAGCACCTTGCGGGAGCTGCCGTGGCAGTGGTGACAGCTGGCCTCGTTGGCAATCGGCTGGAAGATGCTTAGGTGCGTCTTGCCGTTGATCTGCTCCTCGAACAGCTCACCGGTATCCTGCCCGTCCTCGAGCATGCGGGCCGCGGCGGCGGCGGCGGCTGGGCTGCGCAGGAAGGCGTCCAGCTCCTTTCCGGCAGCCCCCGGCATGGTGGTAAAGGTGAGGTTGCGATTGACATCGAAGATGGAGATATCCAGGGACGGCACTTTTTGCTTGAGACGTCGAAGTTGCAGAACGACGTCGTTGTTGCGGCCTGCACTCAGGGCGTCAAAGGTGCCGCCCTCCATGACGATGGCGAGCAGCTGGCTGGTGAGCCGGCCCTGCGTAAGAATTGATGAATGCTGGGCGTGGATGTTGAAGGCGACCATGAGGCCGATCACGGCAATCAGGATCAGGCTGATGATGCCGACGACCTGGATCCACAACTTCTCGTGGAAGAGTGTGACCGGATTCATTCTCAAGCAACACCCTCCTTGGCCTGCATTTCTTGCCGCATCAGTGTGCACCGGCGTGCAGGATGGGTTTGAAACCAAAGGCGGCGATCCGTTCGGAATTGTGACACGGGCTGCAGACCTGCAAATTTACCTTTACGGCCAGATCGGTCGGGTCCCCGCTCTCGGCGTGGAGGCTGCCGGGGCCGTGGCACGCCTCACAGCCCAGGTTTTTTAAATCAGGTGTTTCCTCGGCGGACTTGAATCCGCCGGCTTCGCCGTAGCCGGTCGTGTGGCACTTGAAGCAGTCTTTAAATTCGGCCGGGGTCAGCTTTGCTTGCATATTCTGGATGCTGGCATAGGATTTGGCTTTTTTGGAACTTGCCATGAAGCGGTCGACCTGGGCCTCATGGCAGCCTTTGCAGGCTTCTGTCCCCACATAGATCGCTTGCTGGTCTGCGGCGCGCGATGGTGCCGACAACGCGCTGAGACCCAGGCTGACCAGGATAATCCTAAATAATAGAAGGCGGCTTTTCTTCGCGAAACCCATAGAGTCTCCAGGTCCTTTTCGGATACCCGTGGATACGTTATCCACTTCTGGATGGGCACAAGACAACAGTAGCAACAGGCTTGAGGAGAGTATCGGCAGGATTGATCAAAACATTAGAAGTGGAATCGACTTTTTTCGAATGTTACCGGTGGCGGGGCCGGACACGCCAGCGGTCGGCGATCAGCCTTTGCGGGAGGTAAAGCAGGCGCGCTCGAAGAAGGAGCCGCTGCGGGAATCCCAGATGGCCTCGTTTTCGTGGATCAATTTCGGTCCGCCCTCCCAGGTGCCGCAGGCCAGAACGACTGTTTCGCCCAGGGTGAACTTGCGCCCGCACGACGGGCAGCCATCGGCGTTCAGGGTATTGAGCTTCTCCAAATCCATCAAAAAGGTATGTCTCTTGCGGGCGGGGTCGGCCATAGGATCCTCCCTACGGGGCGGTTGGCTCTAACGTGGCGCTGTCTGATGTCTAAGTTAAAGAGCCGTTTCCCTGCTGTCAAGCCAGCGGGCTTGGAGCGATGGCGACCCGCAGACCTTCAGGGGGTCTTGGACCTGCTTTCAGGCGGCCGAGCCCTTTCACGCTTGATCTGGTAGCGCTGCACGGCGTTCTGATGTTCTTCGAAGCTGCTCGAAAAGTGGTGGGTGCCGTTATTCTTCGATACGAAAAAGAGATAGTCCGCCTGAGCCGGAAAAAGAGCCGCCTCCAGCGCCTCCTTGCCAGGGCTCGCGATCGGTCCGGGCGGGAGCCCTTTGATGATATAGGTATTGTAGGGGGTTAACGTTTCGAGGTGTTTGCGGGTGAGGTTACCGTCAAAGTCCCTGATGCCGTAGATGACCGTGGGGTCGCTTTCAAGTCGCATGCCTTTTTTCAGGCGGTTGTGAAACACGGACGAAATCAGCGGCCGCTCGGAAGGGGCGCCGGTTTCCTTTTCGATGATCGAGGCCAGGGTAACGACCTCGTGGACCGTAAGGCCGATCTGCGCGGCGCGCTGCTCCCATTCGGCCGAGAAAACGGAACGGAAACGCTGGAGCATGGTGGTCAGGATCGACTCCGGCGCAGCCCCGTGGGGGAAAAGATAGGTGTCGGGGAAGAGATAGCCCTCGAGGGAAGCGGCCGGGATGCCGTGGCTGTGGGCGAAGGCCGGGTCGGTGGCGCGGGCGGCAATGGCCGCGGCGCTGCCGAGGCCGGCCCTTTCCACCGCGTCCGCAATCTGTTGCAGCGTGAGTCCCTCGGGGATAGTGACCTTGTAGAGCTTGACCTGCCCGCGAGCGAGGATTCCGAGGATCTCGAGGGGAGTCATCGACGCCTTCAGACCATACTCCCCGGCCCTCAAACGCCGGTCAAAGCCCTGGAGCCGGGCGAGCAGCCTGAACTTCAAAGGACTGCGGATGAGACCGTGGCGGAACAGCACCTCGGCGGTGGTGGAGACGGGTTGCCCGGGACCGACGAGAACCACTTCTTCCTCGGTGTTGAGCGATGCGGGCGTGACGGCGTAGGACTTCAGTTCGAGATAGACCGCCGCCGCGGCGCAGCCGATGGCCACCACAATGGCACAAAGAAGGATCAGAGCTCGTCTCACGCTGGGGCCTCTCCCGGCGGATGATTTAACAGGGTGTTGAAAAACTGCGCCTCGCGCCGTGATCCGGCGTTGTGCGGCTTTTGTAGATGCGTTTTATGCCCGAAGCTAGAAGGCTAGGAAGCTGGGAAGCTTGAAGCAAAACATTTTTCTGCCTTTTTTTTAGCCTCCTGGCGTTCCAGCCTCCGAGCCTCCAGCCTTGGTCGCCTTGGCTGACGGTCTGATGCTTGTTTTTCAACACCCTGTTAATGGTGAAGGCGTCGGGTCGACCGGACCCGCCTGCCCCGCCAACATAAGCGATGCCCCGGTTGCTTGTCAAAGGTGACAACGCTTTTTCTTGACATCTTGGTGATCCCTAAATTACATTAAAAGTTCATCCCGTGTCCGTTCAAACCTCGAGGCACGCGGAAATCACCCGAATTTCAGAGGTCTACCACATGGCCAAACCGAAGCTGAAGCAGCATCATATCAATCGCGATTGGTGCAAGGGGTGCGGGATCTGCGTCGAGCTGTGCCCCAAGAAAGTGCTGGAACTCGACGAGCAGGAAAAAGTGAGCGTCGTGCGCCCTCAGGATTGCATCTGCTGCCGGCTTTGCGAACTGCGCTGCCCGGATTTCGCCATTGAAGTGGAAACCCAGGAGTAAAACTGCCATGGGGAACACCATAAAATTCGTTCAAGGCAACGAAGCCTGCGTGGAGGCTGCCCTGTACGCGGGGCTCGATTTTTTTGCGGGCTACCCGATTACCCCCTCGACCGAAATCGCCGAACTCTTGGCCTACCGCCTGCCGCAGATCGGCGGCAAGTTCATCCAGATGGAGGACGAGATCGCCTCGCTGTGCGCCATCATCGGCGCCTCGCTGACCGGCCGCAAGGCCATGACGGCCACGAGCGGCCCGGGGTTTTCGCTGATGCAGGAGGCTTTGGGGTACGCCATCATGACCGAGATCCCCTGCGTGATCGCCAACGTGCAGCGCGGCGGACCGTCCACCGGCATTCCCACCCACGTGAGCCAGGGCGACGTTAACCAGTCCCGCTGGGGCACGCACGGCGACCATGCGATCATCGCCCTGACGGCCTCGAACCACCAGGACGTCTTTGCCATAACCGTGGAGGCCTTCAACTTGGCCGAAACCTACCGCACGCCGGTCATCCTGCTGCTCGACGAGGTGGTCGGCCACATGCGGGAGAAACTGGTGGTACCCGAGGCCGGGGCCATCCCGTTGGTGGACCGGCTGCGGACATCGGTTAAGGAAGGGGTGGATTACCATCCCTACCTGCCGCGTGAGGACGGCCGGCTGCCCATGTCGGATTTCGGGGGAGTGCACCGTTACAACGTCACCGGTCTGGTGCACGATATGTGGGGTTTCCCGTCGACCGACCCCCAGACCGTGCACGGCCTGCTGCGGCATTTGGTGGACAAACTGGAGAATCGGGCCAGCGCAATCGCACGCTACAAGGAATACTATCTTCAAGATGCCGAGATTATCATGATCTCCTACGGGTCCTCGGCGCGCTCCGCGCTGCATGTGGTGGAAAACCGCCGGCAACGGGGCGAGCCCATGGGGCTCCTGGAACTGCAGACCCTCTGGCCGTTCCCGTCCGAGATCGTGCGCCAGAAATGCGGCCACGCCAAATCGCTGGTCGTGGTGGAAATGAACATGGGGCAGATCATGCAGTCGGTGAAACTGGCGGTGACACATCCCGAGCGGGTGTTTCTCGCCAACCGCATCGACGGCAACTTTATCACCCCGAATGACATCATGAACATCCTGCGGATTATCCAGGGCAAAGGGGTTTGATCGATGGCCGTCAAGGATTACCTGAGGGAGAGATTTCTACCGCACATGTGGTGCCCGGGCTGCGGCCACGGGGAAGTGCTGGGCGGACTGGTCCGGGCCATTGAGAACCTTGGCTTGAGCAAGAACGAGATCGTGATGGTGTCCGGAATCGGGTGCTCGTCGCGCATCTCCGGCTACGTGGATTTCCACACCCTGCACACCATCCACGGCCGCGCCCTGGCGTTTGCCACCGGCGTAAAGATCTCGCGCCCGGAGCTGAAGCTGATCGTGCCCATGGGCGACGGCGACGCCTTGGCGATCGGCGGCAACCACTTCATTCACGCTGCCCGGCGCAACCTGGACATGACCGCCATCGTCATGAACAACCGCATTTACGGCATGACCGGTGGGCAGTTCTCGCCGCTCTCGGGCGAAGACATCAATGCCACCACGGCGCCCTACCGCACCATCGACCGCGGCTTCGACGTGGTTGAGTTGGCGAAGGCCGCCGGCGCCACGTTTGTGGCCCGCTGCACGACCTACCACGTGCAGCAGATGAGCGAGACGATCGAGAAGGCTATCACGCACAAGGGCTTTTCGGTGGTGGAAATCCTGACGCAATGCCCGACCTACTTCGGGCGCAAGAACAAGATCGGCGGAGCGGCGGACATGATCACGTGGTTCAAGGACCACACCACCCCCATCGGGTCCAAGGCCAAGCAGGACAACCCGTCGCTCATCGAACGTGGGATTTTCGTTCAGATCACGGCGCCGGAATACTGCGAAGAATACCAAAAAGTCGTCGAACGCGCGATGGGGGGGCGGAAGTAATGGAACGATGCAGGCTTGTTTTTTCAGGCTCGGGCGGGCAGGGGGTGATTACGGCCGCCATCCTGTTGGCCGAAGCCGCGGTGCTGTGCGAGGGGCTCAACGCGGTGCAGTCCCAGTCCTACGGGGCGGAGGCCCGGGGCGGCGCCACGCGTTCGGATGTCATCATCGCCGACGGCGATATTCACTTCCCCAAGGTCCTGCAGCCCAACGTCCTGGTCTGCCTCACGCAAGAGGCCTACAACCGTTTCGCATCGATCGTCCGGCCCGGAGGGCTGCTGATCACCGACATGCGTTACGTCAAGATCCAGCGCAAAGTGGATGCTCAGCAGCGCGAACTGCCCATGTACCGTACCGTGATGGAACACGTCGGAAAGCCCATTGTGTTCAACATCTGCATGCTCGGCGTGGTCATCACCCTGGCCGACCTTGTCCGGCCCGAGTCCATCATGAAGGTGCTGGAGGGCCGCGTCCCGAAGGATTTCCTGGGGATGAACCAGCGGGCGCTGCAACTGGGCGTCGAAATGGGAAACGCGGCCAAAGCGTAATCTCAAAGCGTTCGTTTTATCTACCACACACCGCTCGCACATAGCACCGTGCGCTGAAATCCTGCCAGGCGACGAACCCCATCTCGACGTTCACAAACCAGGCCGCTGTGTACGACCGGCGGTCCGCACTCCACAACGTGCTCTGAACCGGGTCGAAAAGCGGTTCCACGCAGAAGGCCTCCCCGTGCGGCGTTTGCGAGAGCAACGACATCAGCTCCGGTGCGGTCGGAAGCCTCCAGTCGGTGCGCGCGGCGAACCCCCGGCGGTTCAGGGCGCACGCGTAATCGCGCGCCTCCGGCCAGGTGAGGGGGTAGGGCGAACCCGACTGCTGCCAGGTGAGGCCGGTGGCCTCGTCCCGCAGCAGTCCCGGGCCCGGTGCGTGCAGGTCGTTCAGCACGAAGGCCGCGGGGCGCCAGAGTCCGTCCGCCCCGAAATCAACCCGCGCACGCCGGGGGTCGATTTTGAGCGCGGCCCGGCGCGGCGGCAAAGAGTGTTGAATCGCAGGCCGCGCACCCTCCGGTGGCGGCGCGAGGCGGCAGATGCGGGCGCGTCGGTCCTGCCACGCCCGCTCCAGGCCCTCGAGGGCCGCCTGCATCGCAGCCGCGCTCGAAAAGCGCTTGCGCGGGTCCCGCGACAAGGCGCGCCGCATGAAGTCGTCCCAGTCCGCGTCCAGATCCGGGTTGAGGGCACTCGGCGGAAGCGGCTCGAGCGCTGGCAGCGTTCCGGTAAGCATTCGATAGAAGGTGACGCCGACGGCATACAGGTCGGCGCGGGCGTTCACGTCATCCGGGTCGGCCTCCTGTTCCGGGGCGGCGTACCACGGCGAGCCGACTTTCAGATGGCGCGGGATGCTCAGCCTCTCGCCGCGCAACCGGGAAAGCCCGAAGTCACATATCTGGACGGCACCCTGCTCGTCCAGCAGGAGGTTGAAGGGCTTGATGTCGCGATGAATGATTCCGTGGTGGTGCAGGCAGGCCAGGCCCGAGAGCGTCTGCCGGATGAGGTCGATCGCCCGATCCAGGCGCACCGTGCGCGAGGGCTCCTCGGCGTGCGCGCTTTCACCGATCAGCAGGCCGAGGTTGGAGAAGAAGTAATCCATGATGTAGAAAGGCTTGCCGCCGGCTTCGTCGAAATCACGAATGGCGACAATGTGGGGGTGCTGGAGGCGGGCCAGGGTGATGGCCTCGGATAGGAAGAGATCGCGGATCCTGACGGCTCCAAGAACATTCACCAGCACCGGGTGGGGCTCCAGGAGTTTGAGGGCAACGATCTTGCCGATGGTCGGGATCTCGACCTTGAACACCTTGCTCATGCCGCCGCGGCCGAGAAGGCCGCGCACGATGTATTTGCCAATGCGTTTCATCCCAACAGCCGGCGCGCATGCTCCCTGGGCATTCCGGCCGCTATGATTTTGGCGGCGGCGGCCTCGGCGTCATAGGGCACGCAGCGGATGTCCAGGGTGTTTTCAGCCGGGTCCCATAGCACGTATTTCGCCCGAAGGTCCCCGTCCCTGGGCTGGCCCACGCTGCCAGTGTTGACCAGGTAGTGCAGGGCCGGGTTAAGACGGTTGGCACCCTTTTCAAACGCGACGCCCGCAAGCGTGCTGCCATCGTAACTGAGGAGGTCCAGAACGTGGGTGTGGCCCACGAAACAGATGCGCTCCGGAAGGTCCCGCATCGTTTTCTGTTTGTCCTCGGACGGCACCTGAAACAGATAGAGGGTGGGGGAGTCCGGAGGAAAACCGTGCACCAACCGGCAGTCATGAACCACCCGGCAGTCCGGCAGGCTGGAGATGAACGCCATCGAGTCCGCGCTCAGCATGTTGAAGGTCATGGTCAGGGACTTGCGGGCCGTGGGGTTGAACCAGCCGAGAAAACCGGGCGTTTTAGCGGCCAGCTCGTGGTTGCCCAGCACGGAGGGGATCCCGCGGGTCTTCAGGGTCTGGACCACCCGTTCGGACTCTGCGCCGTAGCCGATGTTGTCACCCAGGCTGAAGATGGATGCGACCCCCTGGCCGTCGATGTCGGCCAGCACCTGCTCAAATGCGTCCATGTTGCCGTGGATATCTGACAGCACAGCGATCTTCATGGTCGGGCTCTTTACGAAGCCATCAATGTTTGATCCAGTGGATGTACCAGACAATGACCTCGGGCCCGATGAACAGGTAGCCGAGGGCGCCCACCGCCAGGAAGGGTCCGAACGGCACCGCCAACTTCATGCCCCCACGGCTGCGCAGGATCAGCGCCGTCCCCGCCAGGGTGCCGCTGAGCGAGGCGACGAAGATCGTAAACAGCACGCCCTGCCAGCCGAAGAAGGCGCCGATCATGGCGAGCAGCTTGATGTCGCCACCGCCCATGCCGTCGCGTTGGGTGATGAGCTTGTAGACCCAGGCCACCAGAAACAGGCTGCCGCCGCCGACCAGGATGCCGATCAGGGACTGCAGCGGGCTGATGCGCGTGAGGCCGAAGCTTGCGGCAAGGCCGATGGGGATGCCGGGCAGCGTGATGAGGTCGGGAATGATGCGGTGGTCGATGTCGATGAACGTGATGACGAGCAGTGCCGCCGTCACCCCATACATCATCAGGCCCTGCCAGTTGGCACCGAACTTGAGTACCGCCATGGCCGCAAAGGCGCCGCTCAGCAGTTCCACCAGTGGGTAGCGCACCGGGATGGGCGCCCCGCAGTCACGGCAGCGCCCCCGCAGCATCAGGAAGCTCGCCACGGGGATGTTGTCGCGGGCCCGGATCGGGTGGCCGCATTTCGGACACGCCGAGCGCGGGTGCACAATGGATTTTGACAGCGGCAGCCGATAGATGCAGACATTTAGAAAACTTCCGATGCACAGGCCGAAAACGAATGCCACCCACTCCATATGGCTCCCCTCCATCCCCTATCGCACCCAATATGGTTGCCGCGGGTCCGGCGCCCATTGACCTTGCGGCCTTTTTGGCTTGTAAATACGGACAACCGTTCGAATCCAAAACCGGTTCGGTTGTCAAAAGCGAAACGTGTCTTAGTATTATACGTCGATTTCGGGCGGTTGCCTACCAAAATTTCCCGCGTGACATTCTTCTGAGGCGGCACACCCCAGCACGCAGCGGACAGGAGCTAAAATGGCCGAAGCAGATCGCGACGATCTTATCAGCATCATTGAAGAAGAGGACAAAACCACCGAAATTCCGACAACACTGCCGCTGCTGCCGGTGCGGGATGTGGTCATTTTCACGGACATGCTCCTGCCGCTGTTCGTCGGGCGTGAAAAATCCGTGCGCGCAGTGGAGGAAGCCGTGGGCGGTCCAGGCTTCGTGTTTTTGGCGACCCAGAAGGATGCGGCCACCGAGAATCCCTCCACGGATGAAATCTACCACACCGGCACGGTGGGCCGCGTGCTGCGCATCCTCAAGCTTCCGGACGGACGCGTGAAAGTCCTGGTGCAGGGGGTTGCCAAGGGCACCATATCGAAATTCATGCGCAAGCGAGCCCCGTACCGGGTGAGGATCGATCTGCTGCCCGAGCCGCCCGCAGAGGAGAAGGTCTCGCTCGAGGTCGAAGCCCTCATGCGCAACGTGCGCGAGCAGTCGGAAAAAATTCTGGCCCTGCGCGGCGAGCTGACCAACGACGTGACCTCCATTCTGCAGAACATCGATGACCCCGGAAAGCTTGCCGACCTGGTCGCCTCCAACCTCCGGCTCAAAATCGACGAGTCCCAGGCGCTGCTCGAGATATTGGTGCCGATCGAGCGTCTGAAACGCGTCAACGACGTGCTCTCGCGGGAACTCGAACTGTCGGCGATGCAAGCCAAGATCCAGTCCGATGTCAAGGACGAGATTTCGAAGAGCCAACGAGATTACTACCTGCGCGAGCAGGTGCGGGCGATCTACAAGGAACTCGGGGAGCACGATGACCGCTCCGTCGAAATCGAAGAGTACGATAAAAAGATTAAAAAGGCCAAAATGTCCAAAGAGGCGAACACCGAGGCCCTGAAGCAGCTCAAACGCCTCGATCAGATGCACCCGGACTCGGCCGAGTCCACGGTGATCCGTTCCTATCTGGACTGGCTGGTGGAGCTGCCCTGGAGCAAATCCACCCAGGATGTCATCGACATCCGCAAGGCGCGGGAGCTGTTGGACCGCGAGCACTATGGCCTGGCCTCGGTGAAGGACCGCATTCTCGAGTACCTGAGTGTGCGCAAGCTCAACCCCAGGATGAAAGGACCGATCCTGTGCTTCGTAGGCCCTCCCGGAGTGGGCAAGACCTCGCTGGGCAAGGCTATCGCCGCTGCCGTGCGGCGCAAGTTCGTGCGCATTTCCCTGGGGGGCATCCGCGACGAGGCCGAGATCCGGGGCCACCGCCGCACCTACATCGGCTCCCTTCCAGGGCGCATCCTCCAGAGCATCAAACAGAGCGGCGCCAACAACCCGGTCTTTATGATGGACGAAATCGACAAGATCGGTTCGGATTTTCGGGGCGATCCCTCTTCGGCCTTGCTGGAGGCCCTCGACCCGGAGCAGAATGCCGCGTTCAGCGACCACTATCTGAATTTGCCCTTCGATCTGTCCCGGGTGATGTTCATCCTGACGGCCAACATCACCGACACCATTCCCTTGGCGCTGCTTGACCGCATGGAGCTGATTAATCTTTCGGGCTACACCGAGGAGGAAAAACTGGAGATCGCCCGCAAGCACCTGATCGCGCGACAGGTGCGGGAAAACGGGCTCAAACCCAAGCAGATTACCTTCAGCGACGGGGCCCTGCGCCAGATCATCGGCGAGTACACCTCCGAGGCCGGGGTGCGGAATCTCGAGCGGGAGATCGGCAATCTGTGCCGGAAAGTGGCGCGCCGGATCGCCGAAGGCCGGCGCAAGCCGGTGCACGTGAGCCGGCAGACGCTGCCCAAGTACCTCGGCCCGGCCAAATTTATCCCCGAGATGGACCAGGAGGAGAGCCAGATCGGGCTTGCAACCGGCCTGGCTTGGACCCAAGTGGGCGGCGAGGTCCTCTACGTGGAGGCCTCCCTCATCCGGGGCAAAGGCGATCTGATCGTGACCGGCCAGTTGGGCGAGGTGATGCAGGAATCGGCCCGGGCTGCCGTCACGTATGCGCGCGCCTACGTGCGCGATGCCAAAGGCAAAAAACAAAACTTCGACACCACGGACGTGCACATCCATGTGCCGGCGGGCGCCATCCCCAAGGACGGGCCGTCCGCCGGGATCGCCATGGCAACCGCGCTCGTCTCCGCCATGACCGGCCGGCCCATCCTCAACGATGTGGCCATGACAGGCGAAGTCACCCTGCGGGGCCGTGTGCTGCCGATCGGCGGCCTCAAGGAAAAGGCGCTGGGGGCCGTTCGGGCCGGCATTCACACCGTGCTGATTCCGCATAAGAACGTCAAGGACCTGGCGGACATGCCTCACTTGTTGAAGCGCAAGCTGAAATTCGTGCCCGTTAAAACCATGGATGAAGTTCTCGCACAGGCCATGGTTCGGCCGCGGGGCAACCGCCGGTGAAACTTCTCGCCGTGGACACGTCCACGCGGGCCTGCAGTGTAGCCGTGGTGGACCAAGGCCGACTGGCGTGCGAGATCACCACCGGGCCGGCGGGGACCCATTCGACGCACCTTTTGAGCTTGATCCGGACAGCTCTCGCGCTGGCGGAAATGCAGTTGCACGGGCTGGATGGCCTGGCGGTCTGCGTCGGCCCGGGGTCGTTTACGGGGCTGCGCATCGGGGTCAGCACGGTCAAAGGCCTGGCGTTCGCAACCGCCAAGCCCGTGGCAGGGGTTTCCAGTCTGGAGGCCTTGGCGCACGCCTGCCTGCCTTGGCCGCACCTGATCTGCGCGCTGCTCGATGCCCGGAAAGCCGAGGTCTATGCCGCGCGCTTTCGGGCGCGTGACGGGCGCCTGGAGCGGGAGGGCCGCGAGGCGGTGCTCCCGATAGGGGACGCCTTGGCCGGGATCCACGAAGCCTGTTTGTTCGTGGGGGACGGCGCCAGGCGTTACCGCGAACCGATCGGCTCGAAGCTGGGGCCGTTGGCGCTGTTCGCGGATCCCGGCCAGGACATCATCCGCGCCTCGACGGTGGCGGCCCTCGCGCGGCAGCAGTTCGCCCTGAAGCAGATAGAGGAGCTCGACCGTCTATTGCCGCGCTACGTTCGCCAGTCCGACGCCGAGCTCAGGATCGGCGTGCCGCGGCAAGTAGCGCCGGAAGGTCCCGTTTGAACCGGCTAATCAAGTTTGATATTGACAGATCAGATAACCTCACATATAAATTCAGGTTTATAGCCATATGCCTGCCGGCACGCAGGCGACAGGGGGGGCATGGAGGAGTTTGTCTGGTCGGACACACCGGGCCGTATGGCCTTTCCCGTGGCGAAGGCCGGGTTGCCGCTGATCGGAGGAGCCGCCTTCGCGACCCTCATTCTATCGCTCTTGGGGATGAGTGTGCTGGCCGTGATCGGTCTGGCGGCCACGTTCTGCATCTGCGCCTTTTTCCGGGACCCGGACCGCGTGACCCCGAAGCGGCCCGGCGCGGTCGTGTCGCCGGCAGACGGGAAGGTGATCTTCGCAGGCGTGGCGGACGGCGGAGAATTTGCACAAGGGGAATGCCGGCGGGTCAGCATCTTCATGTCGGTCTTAAATGTGCACGTGAACCGCATCCCTGCCGAAGGCCGGGTGGTTCGCGTACGCTACCGCCCGGGTCAGTTCGTAGCAGCCGATCGCAGCGATGCCTCCCACCGCAATGAACACAACGCGGTTTTTGTGGAGACCGATTACGGCAAAAAGCTGTGCGTTGTCCAGGTGGCCGGGCTGATCGCCCGCCGGATCATCTGCCACGTGCAGGCCGATGACCGCGTGCGGCGCGGCCAGCGCTTCGGCATGATCTGCTTCGGTTCGCGCCTGGACGTCTATCTGCCTATCGACATCAGCCTCACGGTGTCCGTCGGAGACAAGGTCAGGGCCGGCACCTCCATCCTCGGGGGATTCACAACCACCGACTTCACCCTGTAATCCGCGTGGTTTTCCCGGCACGCCGCCGGTGGGTCGAGTATTTTCCAGAACCGGTCGCACCCGGCACCGGGTACGGATGACGAAGGAGACAGTGCTCATGAGCAAGAAGACATTCAATGTCGCGGTGGCCGGGGCGACGGGAGCTGTCGGCAATCAAATGGTCACCTGCCTCGAGGAGGCGGATTTTCCGGTCAAGTCCATCCGGCTGCTGGCCTCGGCGCGCTCGATCGGGCGGAAGCTGCGGTTCCGGGGTGATCCGGTCGATGTCGAGCCGCTGACCGATAAATCTTTCACGGGCATGGACATCGCCTTGTTTTCGGCGGGCGGCAGCATCAGTGAACAGTTTGCCCCCATCGCCGCCAAGGCCGGCTGCGTGGTCATCGACAACTCCAGCGCCTGGCGCATGGACGCACAGGTCCCCCTGGTGGTGCCCGAAGTGAACCCGCACGCCGTCGCCCAGTACACCCAAAAGGGGATCATCGCCAACCCCAACTGCTCCACCATCCAGATGGTGGTAGCGCTCAACCCGATCCACCGCCAATACGGCATCCGGCGCATCGTGGTCTCCACCTACCAGTCGGTGTCCGGCACGGGCAAGAAGGCCATCGAGGAACTCTTCAACCAGACGCGGGCGATGATCAACTTTATGGAGGCAGAAACCCGCGTCTACCCGCATCGCATCGCCTTCAACTGTCTGCCCCACATCGACAAGTTTCTCGACAACGGCTACACCAAGGAAGAGATGAAGATGGTCAACGAGACCCGCAAAATTCTGGAGGACCCAAGCATTGGCGTCACCGCCACCACCGTGCGGGTCCCGGTCTTTTTCGGCCACTCCGAGGCCGTCAACGTCGAGACCCGCCGCGCCTGCTCCGCGGAGGAGGTGCGGGCGCTTTTGGCCGCCGCTCCCGGAATCAAGGTGGTGGACGATCCGGCCTGCAATCTCTACCCGCTATCCATCGACGCGGCCGGGCAGGACCTGACGCTCGTGGGGCGGATCCGACAGGACGAGTCGATTCCGAACGGCATCAATATGTGGGTTGCGGCCGACAACATCCGCAAGGGGGCTGCCACCAACGCCGTCCAGATCGCCCAGATCCTGGGCGAACACTATTTGTAGCGTCGCAGCGGCGCGCCACATGGCCGCCGTTGACAAACAGAACAGGAGTCCGACCTTGGAGCGAATGCCGGTGACGCCGGAGGGTTACGAAGTCCTCCGGAAGGAACTTGAAAAACTGAAACGCGTGGAGCGACCCGCCAACATCCGTGCCATCGAAGAGGCGCGTGCCCACGGGGATCTGAGCGAAAACGCCGAATACCACGCCGCGAAGGACCGCCAGAGCTTTCTCGAGGGGCGGATCGGCGAACTGGCGTACAAGCTGGCAAGCCTGGAGATCATCGACCCCGCCAGTCTGCCCAAGGACCGTGCGGTCTTCGGCACCCGGGTGCTGCTGGAAAACCTCGAGACCGGCGAGAACGTGGAGTATCAGCTCGTGGGGCCGGACGAATCCGACGTGGAAAACGGGCGCATTTCGATTGTTTCACCCCTCGGCCGGGCCATCCTGGGCAAAAAGCCGGGGGCCGAGGTGATGATCGAAGTTCCCGGAGGCAAACGTACGTATGAGCTGGTCGATATTCTGTAACATGGAGGTGCATCGTGGCACGAATCACCGTTGAAGATTGCTTGAGAAAAATCCCCAACCGCTTTGCGCTGGTCAACATGGTGGCGCGGCGGGTGCGGCAGATCCGGGAAGGATCCGATTACCTGGTGAGCTCTCCCAAGAACGAAGATGTGGTCATCTCCCTGCGGGAGGTGGCCGCGGGCCGGGTCATCCTCAAAAAAGAAAAGCCCGCCGACGAGAGTTAAGTGCCGGCGGCCGGACGCGCTACCAAATCGTTGAACCGGGCCATCGGTAAAGCCATTCACGACTACGCGATGGTCCGGGACGGGGACCGGATCCTGGTGGGCCTCTCCGGGGGGGCCGACAGCCTGAGCCTGCTGTGGATGCTCGCTGATCGCAGACACCGTGTGCCGGTGGGCTACGATCTGAGGGCGGCCTACCTCGACCTCGGCTTTGGCGGGGAGGGTGCCGGCGAGGCGCTGGAGGCCTTCTGCAGTGGCCTGGGTGTTCCGCTGAGGGTGGAGCTGACAGACTACGGCATCCAGGGGCACAGTCCGTCCAACCGCGAAAATCCATGCTTTCTGTGTGGGCGCCTGCGCCGCAAACGCCTGTTCGAAATCGCCGACGAGCTCGGCTGCCGCACGCTCGCGCTCGGGCATAATCAGGACGACATCATCGAAACCCTGTTTCTGAACATGTTCTATGCCGGCGAGATCAGCACGATGCTGCCGGCACAAACCCTGTTCAACGGGCGCTTTACGATCATCCGGCCGATGGCCTATGCCGGCAAAGATGTCATCAACCGTTTCGCACGGGACCGGCAATTGCCGGTGGCCGAGAACCCATGCCCGACATCGAAGCGCTCCCGGCGGCAGTCGGTCAAGCAGATGCTGCAGGAGCTTTACCGCAGCAACCGCAAGATCAGGGGCAACATTTTTCACGCCATGCGCAACGTCAAGAGCGAGTACCTGTTGAAATGAGCATGCGGGACGTCCAAAACGAGCCGGATTTTCGCAACATTCCCATTCACAAGGTGGGGATCAAGAATCTGCGCTATCCCGTCACCATCCGCGACCGGCGGGACGGCTTCCAGCACAC
Source organism: uncultured delta proteobacterium (assembly GCA_963785045.1). GTDB lineage: Bacteria > Desulfobacterota > Desulfobacteria > Desulfobacterales > SpSt-501 > SpSt-501. The sequence continues at coordinate 46,675 of CAWAUC010000019.1, forward strand.
GGTAGCCACCATCAACATGTTTGTCGACCTCCCTCATGATTACAAAGGCACCCACATGAGCCGCTTTGTGGAGATGCTGCACGTGCTGAAACCGGAAGTGTCGCTGAAGAAATTCGCGATGATCCTCGAAAGCATGAAGAAATACCTGCGCGCCGCTTCGGCCCACCTGGAGATGAGCTTCCCCTATTTCATAGAGAAAAAGGCCCCCATCAGCATGGCCACCGGGTTGATGGACTATTGCTGCAGCATCGTGGGATCGAGCGACGCCTCCGGCAAGGTGGACTTGATGTCGGAGGTGGTGGTGCCCATCAGCTCGGTCTGTCCGTGTTCAAAGGAGATCAGCGACTTCGGGGCACACAACCAGCGCGGGGAGGTGCGGCTCGGCCTGCGGTTTAAAAAATTCATCTGGTTGGAAGACATGATCGAATTGGTGGAGGCGTCCGCCTCGAGCGAGGTGTATTCGGTTCTCAAGCGGGTGGATGAGAAATGCGTGACCGAGCGGGCCTACGCCAACCCGAAGTTCGTGGAGGACATCGTCCGGGATGTGGCCAAGCGGCTGATGACGGACGAGAACATCATCTGGTTTTCGGTCAGCGCCGAAAACTTCGAGTCCATCCACAACCACAGTGCCTATGCGCATGTGATTTCAGGTTAAAACCTGAAATAAAATCTATCGGCTGTCGATGACGAGCGTCACCGGGCCGTCGTTCACCAGGCCGACCGCCATGAGGGCCCGGAAGCGGCCGGTCTGCACGGAGATGCCCAGATTGGCCGCCTGACGAACGAAGTGCTCATAAAGGCGCGTGGCAAGCTCCGGTTCGGCGGCCTCGGTGAACGAGGGCCGCCGGCCCCTGCGGCAGTCGGCGAGCAGGGTGAATTGGGAGACGACCAGCATTTCTCCGCCCACCTCTGTCAGTGAACGATTGAGCCGGCCGCCCTCGTCCTCGAAGACGCGCAGGTGGACGATCTTTTCCGCCAGGTAAGCGGCCTCTTTCTCGGTGTCCGTCTTGGCCACGCCGAGCAGCACCAACAGCCCCCGGCCGATGCGGCCGACCACCTCCGTACCGACGGTCACCGAACTCTCACTGACTCTCTGAACCACCGCCCGCATGGGTGTCTCCTGTCCGGCGGCCGCTGCGACCCACTGCGCGATTTACCGTTTACGGAGGACCTCCGCAAACGGATTGTTAAACGGTGCCGGTTTTGGCCGAGGGTCCGGCCGGGGCATTTTCGGTTTGGGCGGAGTCGGAACCGCGGGCGTCTGACCGCGATCGCGCGAGGTCCTCAGGCTGAGCGCGATGCGCTGGCGTTCGGGATCCACCGACAGTACCGTTACCGTAACCTTCTGGTGCACCTTGACGATCTCCCATGGGGTGCGCACGGTGCGGTCGGACAGCTCGCTGACGTGCACCAGGCCGTCCTGGTGCACGCCGATGTCCACGAAGGCGCCGAAGGCGGTCACGTTGGTCACCAACCCTGGCAGCCGCATGCCCGGGGTAAGGTCCTTGATGGTGCTCACGTGCGGGGCATAAGCGAAGACCTCGAAGCTCTGCCGCGGGTCGCGGCCGGGTTTGGCCAATTCCTGCAGGATGTCCTGCAGCGTGGGCATGCCGACCGTCGGACTGACATAGCGCCGAAGGTCGATTTGTTGCCTCCGGGCAGGCTGCTTCAGCAGGTCCTGCAGCGGGCAGCCAAGATCGGCGGCCATGGCGTGCACCACGGGGTAACTCTCGGGGTGCACGGCGCTTGCATCCAGAGGGTCGTCGCCGCCGCGGATCCGCAGGAAGCCCGCGCACTGCTCGAAGGCCTTGGGACCGAGCCGCGGGACGTGATGCAGTTCGGCACGCGAGCGAAACGGGCCGTTTTCGTTGCGGTAGGCAAGGATGTTGCTTGCCAGATGAGGCCCCAGCCCGGACACGTAGGTCAGCAGCTCGACGCTGGCCTGGTTGAGGTCCACCCCCACGCGATTGACGCAGCTCACCACCACATCGTCGAGAGATTGCTTGAGGGCCGACGGGTCAACGTCGTGCTGGTACTGGCCGACCCCGATGGATTTGGGGTCGATCTTGACCAGCTCCGCGAGCGGGTCCATCAGCCGTCTGCCGATCGACACCGCGCCACGCACGGTAAGGTCGAGATCGGCAAATTCGCGCCGCGCCGCCTCGGAGGCCGAGTAGATCGAAGCCCCGCTCTCATCCACGAAGACCACCGGGATTTCGTCACCGGGAGCGATACTTCGAATGAACTGCTCGGTTTCCCGGCCGGCCGTCCCGTTGCCGATGGCGATCACCTCGACCGCAAAGGTTTTGATCAGTTCCCGGGCCCTGCGTGCGGCGTCAGTGAGCTGTTTCTCGGACCCATGGGGGTAGAGGGTCTCATGATGCCGCAGCGCCCCCTGGGCGTCCAGGCACACCGTTTTACAGCCGGTCCGGAACCCCGGGTCGATGGCCATGACCCGCTTCGGACCGAGCGGTGCTGCCAGCAGAAGCTCTCTCAGGTTAGCGGCAAAGACCCGGATGGCTTCGGCGTCTGCCCGCTCCTTGACGGCCACCCGGAGCTCGGTCTCCAGGGAACGGCTGAGCAGACGCCGGTAAGCGTCGTGCGCGGCGGCCCGGACCTGCATCGCGTCTTTTCCAGAGCCTCTGACAAACAGGCCTTCAAGCAGGGCCAGGGCCTCGTCTTCGGGCGGCCGCATCGCCAGGTTCAGCACGTCCTCGTTTTCACCACGGCGCATGGCGAGCACGCGATGGGACGGGGCGGTTGCCGCCGGTTCCTTCCAGTCGAAATAATCCCGGAACTTGGCGCCGGCCACCTGCTTGTCCGACGCCACCTGACTTACGATCACCGCCTTGCGCTGGAAAAGTTCCCGCAGGCCGGCGCGTGCCGCCGGGTCCTCGTTGACGATTTCAGCGATGATGTCCCGCGCGCCCGCCAGGGCTTCCTCCGCCGAGCCGACGCCTATCTCCGGGTTTACGAACTGATCGGCGGCGGGCGCCGGGTCGAGCCCGGACTGGGAGAGCAGCATCGTCGCCAGCGGCGCAAGACCCTTTTCCCGGGCCGCCATGGCGCGCGTCCGACGCTTGGGGCGGAAAGGCAGATAGATGTCCTCCAGCGCGGCCATGGTCTCGGCCGCCAGCACCATTTGCTGAAGCGCATCGGTCAGGTGGCCGTGGGTTTCCAGCGATTGGAGGATGACGGCGCGACGGTCCTGCAACTGATGGAGTTCGTCCATCCGGTCGCGGATGGCAGCGACGGCGACTTCGTCCAGGCTGCCCGTGGCCTCCTTGCGGTAACGGGCGATGAACGGAATCGTGGCGCCTTCGGCCAGCAGGGCGGCGACGGCCGCCACCTGAGGTTCATTTAAGGCAAGTTCGGATGCGATGCGGTGCGAGAGAGTGCTCGGCATGGTCCTCCTCGGGCAACCATATTGTCGCGGAAGGTGCTCCTATAGGCGGCGTACCGGGGAATGTCAAGCCGCGGGTCGCAGCCGAACGGTTTGGCCTCCTTGCTGAAAAACCCGTTTTGGAATAAAATAGAGACAGTTCGATTGAAACCAACCTCACCGGCGGCGCCCGGGGAGGATTTTTTTATGAACATAGCCACGCCTTGAACGCCGCGTGATCGGAAACACGGACATATCGCCATGAGCCGCCATCAGACCCATCTGCAGCGCAAGCTCAACCTGGCCTTCAGCCTTTTATTTGTATTTCCCACGGCCGGGTTCATCTTCTTCAGTGTCAAATACGGGCTGCTGAGCGATGAGCTTGTGCCGTATTTCTTTCTGGGGCTGCTGAGTTTTGCCTTCATCGGGTTCACCATCTTAAAGAACCTGTTCAACCGCATCGCCGCCATCTCCGAAACCGTTTCCTCCGGAAACGCCGCATCGCCGGAGAAGGCGGGGATGCCATCGGCCGTCGACGAGTTGCACGCCATCGCCGACTCCTTTCAAACGATCAAGACGCAGTTCAGCAGCACGTTCCAAAAACTGGAAAAGAAGACCTCGGAGATATCGGTGCTCAAGGATCTCTCCGAACTCTGCTACGTGACCTTCGACCCGGAAGAGATCCTGCACCTTGCCCTCGAGCGCGCCTTGATGCTCAGCAACTCCGAAATCGGATCGGTCTTGACGCTGGAGCGGGCCGAACCCCGGGCGTTCACCATCAAGGCCACGATCGGGCTGGGAAAACTCGTCGCTACGGGGGACCGCATCGATTTCGAGACGAGCATCGCCAAGTACGCGGTGCTCAACAAAGCGCCGCTGGTGGTGGAGGACATCGAGAAGGACAAGCGCTTCGGTCGGACCAACCATGCCCACTACGGCTCCAAGTCCTTCGTGTGCATGCCGATCAAGACCAGCAAGGAGATCATCGGCGTGCTCACGGTGTCCAGCCGGGATCCGCAGCGGGTCTATCGTCAGGACGACGTCGAAGCCCTCACCCCGCTGGTGAGCAATGCGGCGTTCACGTACGAAAACCTGCGGCTGCTGAGGGAAAACGAACGCGGCGGAACGCACCTGCAGGCGATCGACAAGATGGTTAAAATCCTGAACTCAAGCTTCCGCGAGAGTGAACTGCTGCATGCCGTGCTGCAGGAGCTGCGGGTCATCGCCCCCTTCGAGTTGGCCCTCATCTGCACCCGGGACCCAAACACCCCCACCACCGTCCAGGTCAAGGAGCTGATCAGCTCAGGGCCCTGCCGGCTGCTCAAGCACGCCAGCTATCCGTACGAAAACACCCTGGTCGAAAAAGCGCTCCAGCACGAATCCCCCCTGATCCTGGACGGCGACGCATCGATTCTGCCGCTGTTGAACGATCAATGGATCGCCGAGCTGGGGTGCGGCAACTGCTATCTGACCCCGCTGAAAACCGGGGGGTCCGTTTTCGGGGTACTGGCGCTGGCCGGCACCCGGCGCGAGGCGTTCAATGAGGCCCAGGATCTGGTCAACTGGGCCGCCAGCGGGCTCGCCCTGGCGATCGACCGCAACCGCCTCCTGGCCGCCGTGGTCAAGCGTGATAAGGAGATCGATACCATCCGCCAGGTGGGCGGCGCGCTGGCCTCCTCCACCTTCGACATCAACAAGGTCCTGAACTACACCATGGACATGCTGCGCGAGGTGATGGACGTGGAGGCCGGTACACTGCTCTTCCTGGAAGAGCGCGAGCTCGAAGTCGCCGTGGCCTTCAACAGCCGCCTGCCGTCGTTCAAGAAGTTCCGCCTGGAGCTGGGGCAGGGGATCGCCGGCTACGTCGCTGCGCGGGGCGAGGCGATCATTGTCAACGACACCGCTGCGTCGCCGCAATTTTTCCCTACGATCGACGAGAATGCGGGGTTTCGCACCCAGTCCGCCTTGTGCGTTCCCATGATTTCGCAGGGGCGGGTGATCGGGGTGATCGAAGCATTGAACAAAGTGAACGGTCGCTTCGACGCAAACGACCGGGACCTTCTTCAGGCCATCGCCGCCTCCGTGTGCATCGCGCTTGAAAACGCCAGGCTCTACAAGGCGACGGTGGCCGCGGCCGAGCATGAGCGCGACGTGCGGCGCGTTTTCCAGAAGTTCGTGCCAAAGGAGGTCGTCGACCAGATCATTCACGGTGCCGCGGACGGCCGGCCCGTCATCGAGGAGTTGAAGACCATCACGCTGTTGAACATCGACATCCGCGGTTTTTCAAGCCTGGCCCGACGCATTGGGCCTCAGAAGACGGTCGCGCTCCTGAACCGATTTTTCACGGTCATGGGGGGCATCGTCTTCAAACACCACGGGATCGTGGACAAATACCTGGGGGACGGGTTTCTGTCCCTTTTCGGCGCGCCCGCCTCCAGTGCCGAGGATGCCGATAACGCCGTCGCCGCCGCCGTCGAGATGCAGCAGTCCCTGAATGACCTCAACCGGACGCTGGCCGACCAGTTGGGACACACCGTGGACATGGGAATCAGCATTCACACCGGCGAGGTCGTAGCCGGCAACATCGGCTTCGAAAAGAAAATGGATTACACGGTGATCGGAGATTCCGTCAACACCGTCTTCCGCTTGCAGGGCCTGGCCAAGGCGATCCCCAATGGGATACTCATATCGGGGAACACGCTGAGGGCGGTGCGCTCTCGACTGAAAGTCCGCGACCTGCCGGTTCCGCTGGATTTCGAACGCCAGTTCGGCCTGCTGAAGGTATATGCGCTGCAGGAAGTGGGGGAACGCCCCGCTGCGGCCGGAGCCGCTTCCGGCAGCGCAGATGCCTTCCAGACGCCGATTCGCCTCGGCACCCCTTGACGAAAAAGGGTTTCATCTCCTCGGATCACGCTCGAAGGGCCTGTCCCCCACGCGTTGGATGCGGCTTGACAAACCGATCCGATGCCTTTAGGGTAGCCCTCTACCTGTTTTGTGCCAGCCTGCTGAAGTAGAGGAAAGAATGAGCTCAGCGTATCGCGATTCGCTCAAGGGCCACCTCCTGATCGCCATGCCCGGGCTGTCCGACCCCAACTTTTTTCAGACGCTCACCTGCATCTGTGAACACAATGCCCACGGTGCCATGGGCATCGTCGTCAACCGAAGGCACGAAGAGTTGCGGGGCCGGGACATCTTCGAGGAATTGAATCTGCCGCACACCCCGGCGGCCGGCGCCCTTCCGATCTACATCGGGGGGCCGGTGCACTCAGGTGAGTTGTTCATCCTGCACGGGGCCCCGTTCGGGTGGGAAGCCTGCCTGGAGGTAACGCCCAGGCTGGGGTTGAGCAACACGCGCGACATCCTGGAAGCCATTGCACAGGAGCAAGGGCCGAAGTCCTTCATCATCAGCCTCGGGTGCGCCGGGTGGGGAGCCGAGCAGCTGGAGATGGAAATCAAGGAAAACGCCTGGCTGACGCACCCGGTTTTCGATGAGAGCTTTTTGGACTGGCCGGCAGAGACGCGTTGGGAAGAGGCGCTGCGCCGGATGGGAGTGAACCCGTCGCGCTTGTCCGATACGGCCGGCCACGCCTGAGCGGCCGGTTTCAGGCCTGGAATCTTTCCTTGATCTTGGGTTTCTTTTTTTTGATGCAGGCCTTGTCAGGGCGGACGAAGGCGCACAGCTTCGGGTTGTAATATTCTTTGCAGTTGAGCGGATTGTACAGCGGGCATTCCGGGTTTTTGGTGGACATACAGCGGGTTTCCTTCATCAACGATGGCCAACCCAACCCCTTGGCCCGGACCTTTGGCGAGTCAAGGTGGCTGCAGTCGAAAGGCGTCGGGCCGTGCGGCTGTTCTATAGCACCGCGAACAGCCCGCAACGTGATCGGATGCGGCCATATCGGCTCGTCGGTTTTTTACCCCACAATGCCGATTCTGAAAAATTTTCATGACATGCTAAGACAGGGGTGCCACGCGGCGTCAGTGGCACCCCCTGCCTTTTACGATGCAGTTGTAATTTTATAGCACACGCCGGCTTCGGTGACAAGGCGGCTGCGGAATCCCACGAGGCCAGGGCAGGGCAGGCTACGGAGCCGCATGATAGCCCCCGGTTCGGCGGGCGGTCGTTGATACGGACATGGGTGAACTCGATGGACGGTTACGGGATTCAAAAACAGGCAATCCTGGGGATCAACGACCGGCTGCTGGTGTTGTTCCGCACGGCGCGGTCGATCCCCGGGCTCGGCGATTACAGTTTCGGGGATTGGGAGAAAACCTGCGCCGGACTCCCGGCGCAGTTGGGCGAGGCGACGATCCGGGTGGCAGTGGTCGGCCCGATCAAATCCGGCAAGAGCACGTTTTTGAACTCGCTCCTCGAGGGGGATTTCCTCAAGCGCGGCGCCGGGGTGGTGACCGCCATCGTCACACGGGTCCGTTCCGGTGAGCGCCTGAAGGCCACCCTCTATTACAAGTCCTGGTCGGAAGTGAACGAGGACATACAGCAGGCCCTCGTTTTATTTCCCCACCAGGGCTGGCGTTCGACGGAGGATCGCTTCGACATCCGGCGTGAAAGGGAACGCGCGGGGCTGCAGCTGGCCCTGAGCGCCCTCAACGCCGAGCAGCGCATTTCGGACGACGCGCGCAACCGCAACATGGTGCTGTTGTCCTGCTACCTGCAGGGGTACGACACGGTCGGCCGGTTTCTGACGGATCAGCAGACCACCCGCCACTACGAAAACGAGCGTTTCATCGAGCACTGGAACTTTTCCGGCAACGAGGCGCTGTCGGTCTATCTGCGAGACATCCAGCTCGACATCAACTCCGGCAGCCTGGGCAGCAACATCGAGATCGCGGATTGCCAGGGCAGCGATTCGTCCAATCCGCTGCATCTGGCCATGATCCAGGATTACCTGCGCCTTGCCCATCTGTTGATCTACGTGGTCAGCAGCCGCACCGGCCTGCGGCAGGCCGACATCAAGTTTCTCTCCATGATCAAGAAAATGGGAATCCTGGACAACATCCTCTTCGTGCTCAACTGCGACTTCAGCGAACATCATTCGTTTGAGGATCTGAAGTCTCTCGTTGGGCGCGTGTCCGACGAGCTTTCGCTGATGAAATCCGGCGCGGACGTGTTCACCTTCTCGGCGCTGTTCAACCTGTTTCGCTCGCAGGACGGGCGCGTGTCCGAAAAGGACCGCCATCGCCTCGAGAACTGGAAATCCGACGCGGAGATGGTGGCTTTCTCCGACCGCGAAAGCGAACGCTTCCGGTCCGCTTTCGACGAGATCCTGAACCGCAAGCGCTATGCACTGTTGTTCCAGAACCACGTCGAGCGGTTGAATGCGATCATCGACGGGATGAGCCACTGGACCGGGGTGAATCAGGGCATCCTGTCGCGCGACGCGACCAGCGCGCGGCAGATCGCCGAGCGCATCCGGCGTCACCAGGAGCGGTTTGCGCAGATCCTGACGGCGCTGCAGAGCTCGCTTTCCGGCATCGTGCCCAAGGTCAAGCAGAAGGTGGGAAGCGAAGTCAACCGCTTCCTGGACCCAGGTTCAGGTGACGTGATGAAGGCCATCAACGCCTTTATCGCCGGGCACCGGTTCGACCCGGAGACCTACGCCGAGGCATTGCAGGCCGCCGGTTTTTCCCAGACCCTCTACCAGGTGTTCCAGGAGTTCAAGCAGGCGCTGGACGCGTTCATCACCGAGCAGATCAACCCACAGATTATCCGGTTCATCGCCTCCCAGGAGACCGGGATCCGGGATCAGCTCGAGTCCGTCGCCGCGCCTTACAAGAGCCTGATTGAAGACGCCTACGCCGAGTTCTGCAGGCTCATGGCCAGCCTCGGAATCTCGATCGACTGCCGGGGGCCGGGGGCCCTCGGGGTCCCCAGCGTCGAGAACCTTTTGCGCAGCTCGGGGTTAAGCCATCCGCCGCTGGCCAGCGCCATGAACTACACCGCGCGAATCCGAACGGAGGCCATTCTGCGTTTGAACTTCTACCGGCTGGTGACCGGCTTTAAGAAAGTCCTGAAAAAGCCGGTCCGGGCGGGGGAAGAAGACCTGCGGGCGTTAAAGGAGGGAATGGCGCGGATCCGGCGGGAAACCCAGCATTCGCTGATTTTTCACTTGAAGGACTACCAGGAAAACCTCAAATTCAAATACCTTTTCCAGACGATCGAGATGACGGCAGAACGCCTCTCCCAGGCCGTCACCCAGCAACTCCAGGCGTATTCGGCCGACTTCGGGGCGCTGTCGGACCGGGTGATCATCCAACAGGGCGACAAGGAACGGGCCGCGTCCGTGTTGGAAGAGATGTCCCGGACCTGCCGTCAGATGGGGGAGCAGATCAGCCGGCTGAAGCAGGAGATATCCACGCCGCCGGTCGATGGGGGAAGCTGGAAGGTAACGACTCCGGTAGATAGGCTGAAGGCTGAAGGCTGAAGGCTTTCAGTGGCAAACCATGCGTGATCACATTAGACTTCAGGCATTCGATTCCGCTATTAAACCCGAGGTCGTAGGAAACGAGAAGGTCTTGAACCGCAGCAGCGAGCGCATTCCCCGCAGCTTGCGGCGGGGTTCTTCAATGGCTTGATGCGTACTTTGCGAGATTTCTTATAGCCTTCAGCCTTCAGCCTAAGCACCTGCGCAGTTACTATTTACGAAGCCATCATTTTTGCCCGGCTTCCAGCTGCGCCAGGCGGCTGCGGGCGAACTCGATGCCCGCATCGAGGGACAGGGCCATTCGGTAACAGTGCACGGCCTTCTCGGTATGCCCCAGCGCCTGGTAATTCACGCCCAGATTGGCGTAGTCCATAGCCGATGAGGGGTCCAGGTCCACGGCCCGCTGAAATGCCCCGACCGCTTGTTCGTGCTCCCCGCGTTTGAAGTGGCAGAATCCCATCAGGTTGAGGATGTCCGTGCGTTCGGGGTCCAGCCGTGCGCCTTGGCGCAGGGGCTCGAGCGCCTCGCCAAAACGACCCAGCTCTTTCAGCGCAACCCCCATGTAGCTGTAAACGGTCGGAGCCTCCTCCGGGTCGGGATGAAGCTCCAGCGCCCGTCGGAAATGCGCCAGCCCGTTCTCCGGATCACCGGCCTTCAAGCGGCATAGCCCCAGGTGAAACTGCACATAATACTTGCCCGGCAGCCGGGCATCGATTGCGGAGAGCTCCGCTATGGCCTCGTGCGGCGGCATATTTTCGGCGACATGCTTGACCGCGAACATTCCGACACTGGTTCCCCGCGAGCGTTCGCGGAAATGCGCGCCGGGGATGATGGTGTAAAACGCGGGGATCGCGAGCGCAGGGTGCGTGGTTTCGACGAGCAGCACCTCGAGACCCCGGCGGGAGAGCGCTTGGACGCAGTTCTCGATTTCGACCCGGATGTTCGCGTGGGAAATGTCCGGAAGGCTTGCCAGATTCGTTTCCGCACCCGGATGGGTGACGGGCGCGGCGTCTGCCAGGCGCCGGAACTTGGGAAGGCCGCTGGCGACGTAGTGGGCGGCCGTGTTGAAATCCCCGGCCAACTGGGCCACCTCGGTGAGCGCACGGCTCAGGGCCTTCTCGGGGCTGGGGGTGGTACCGGCGGTCCAAACGATTTCGCTCGCCTGCGGGAAAGTGGCCGGATCGTAGGCCAACACCCCGACCGACGGGATCCCCATATCGAGGGTGAAATCGGAGATGAACAGATGAATGCCGCAGCGGGTGTACTTCGCCAGCATGTCGCGGGTCATGGGGTCCGCTGCGGAACCCGGCCGGATGGACGGCACCCGGAGGCGCTCATGGCTGATGATGGACGACACGTGGCGCTCGACGATTTCGCAGATGCCCTGCAGAATCGCCTCCTCCTTGCAGTTGCCGGCGGACGGGCCGTTGAACTCGTTGATGGCGTAAAACCAGTCGAAGGGCACGAGGCACTGGCTACCGCGGGTCAGGTTGTGCGCCCAGGTCCACTTCAGCGGGAGCGACTCAAAAATTCTCCGGCTGGCGGGCAGATCCTCCGATTCGTCGTGGACAGACCGGGCGATCATCTCGAAAGGGATGGCGCGGTCGCGGACGTCGGCCAGGGTGCCGCGGATGAACCGGTCGTGCTGCTTGACGAAGCTGAAAAAGCTGAAACGCTCGGCCAGCTCCATGACCGCGCTGGCCTCGGCTTGGGCGGCTGTCGCGCCCTTGCCCATCTGCTTGCGGGTGCCGATGAGGCCAACGGCATCACGGCCGCAGCGGCTGATGAAGACGGGGATGCCGAGCCGGCCATTGTCGATCCGGACGGTGTCTTTAAAAATGTCCAGGTCCACGCGCTGGAGCCGGTCGCGGAAACGCGCCACGGTCTCCTGCGGCGGCAGCACCTTGTCTTGGTCCAGCGTGAACTGCTTGAAAGCGTCTTCCAGAATCAACGTGGGCATGCTGCTCAGACCCTCTTCGGTGCCGCGGGAACAACTAATATTTTTCATTGACCCGCCGCGAATAGTTTGTTAAAAGGAAGCTTTATGTGGGGATGTAGCTCAGCTGGGAGAGCGCGGCGTTCGCAACGCCGAGGCCAGGGGTTCGATCCCCCTCATCTCCACCACCTCATCATGTTGAAGCGACGTTTCTGGCATGAAAATTCCATAGCACAACGCTATGGGAAATGGAACACCGCAATCACCTGCACATCCCGGTGGGAATGTTGTCAAGACGCCAGAACAGAATCGCGCTGGGGCGGTTCCAAAAGGAACCTCCCCAATTTTTTTGTCCGGAGGTGTGAACCCTTCTTAGCATGCGAGTCGCGATGAACCGGAGAGTCGAACTGGAACGCAGGACGAATGAGACCACCATCACGGTCGGCATTGATCTGGACGGAAGCGGCCGCGCCGACGTGCACACCGGAATACCCTTTTTCGATCACATGCTCTCGCTGCTCAGCGTGCACGGGTTCTTCGACCTCGCCGTGCACGCCCAGGGGGACATCGAGGTGGACTCCCACCACACGGTGGAGGATGTCGGCTTGGTGTTGGGTGATGCCGTCGAGAAAGCCCTCGGCGACCGCAAGGGCATCCGGCGCTACGGATATGCCATGACCCCCATGGATGAAGCGCTGGCCAGCGTCGTCATCGACCTGTCCCGGCGCCCCTACCTGGTCTTCCAGGTGCCGGCCGGCGCTGCAGTGGAAAGATCTTTCAACCGCAGCCTGGCCAAGGAGTTTTTCAAATCGCTCTCCAACCGGGCCGGGATGAACCTGCACATCAACGTGCCCTATGGGGAAAATGAGCATCACATCCTGGAAGCCACGTTTAAATCGTTCGGGCGGGCGCTGGCCCAGGCAGTCGCGCGCGACGAACGCATCACCGGCGTGCGCTCCTCCAAGGGGTCCCTGTAGCCGGTAAAAAAAAGGGGCGCAATTCTCTGCCGGCCGTCGAACCCGGTCAACGGCATGGATGCGGTCGGCGCGCATTCAAGAACCCTGCAGCCACTTGCCGGGAATCTTCGACCGGTAAGCACGTTTATTCGAATTTTGATATTCGCTCGCGAACCCCGCAGCAGGCTGGGGGGAATTCATTCGCCGGTGCGGTTCAACCCATGCTGATCATACCTGCCATCGATCTTAAAGACGGCAAGTGCGTCCGTCTGATTCAGGGGCGCATGCAGGAAGAGACCGTCTACGCCGATGATCCGGCGACAATGGCCCGGCGATGGGCCGATGCCGGCGCCGAACTGCTGCACGTGGTGGATCTGGATGGTGCGGTCAGCGGAAAGCCGCGCAACACGGAAGCCCTCACTCGCATCCTCGAATCGATCCACATCCCCGTGCAGATGGGCGGGGGCGTGCGTGACCGCCAAACGGTGCAGGCGTACCTGGAGCAAGGGGTGAGCCGGGTGATCATCGGCACGGAGGCCATCGGCAACCCGCCATGGCTGAGGGAAGTGTGCCGGGAGCACCCCGGCTGCATCGCCGTGGGCATCGATGCCCGCAACGGCCGCGTCGCGACTCACGGCTGGACGCAGACCACGAACATCGAGGCCGTGGATCTCGCCCGGCGCTTGCAGGACTGCGGCATCGCCGCCATTATTTTCACAGACATCCACCGTGACGGCATGCAGACCGGCCCGAACATCGAGGAGACGCGCCGCCTGGCGGAGTCCGTGAGCATCCCGCTGATCGCCTCCGGGGGAGTGGGCAGCTTGGAGGACATCCGGGAGCTGCTGCCGCTCGAGGAAGCGGGGGTCATCGGCGTCATCACCGGCAGAGCCCTCTACAGTGGGGCCATCCAGTTCGCCGAAGCCTTGGCGCTGACGCGGCCGAGCGGATTGATGACTTCATCAAAATTCGGATGAGGTCCTTGACAAAGAGGTCCGGGCAATTTATTCTATCGGTTTAAAATACATACTTATTACTTGCGCTTAGGGTAGCCTCCGGGACGGTTCCGGGTTGCGAAAACCGACTCAGCGATAATCAGGCGGGCCGTCATAGCATAACCAGTCCCACCACCCATCAATCCACTTTTCCCGTTCTTGGACGATGGAGGTTGCTTTTTTTGGCAAACCACATCTCGGAAGACAAGCTTTCTGAAATTCGCAGCGCGCTCGACATCGTGGACGTGGTTTCAGAAACGGTGCTTCTGAAGAAGACCGGGAAAAATTTTGTCGGACTGTGTCCGTTCCATGCGGAAAAAACCCCTTCGTTTACCGTGAGCCCGGACAAACAGATTTTTTACTGTTTCGGCTGCGGCAGCGGCGGCAATGTATTCAGCTTTCTCATGAAGCGGGACGGGGCGCCATTTGCCGAAGCCGTGCGCACGCTGGCCCTCCGGTGTGGGGTGGACCTCCCGGAACGATCGCTAACGCCCGATGAGCAGCGCCGCGTCAGCGAACGCGAGCGGCTTTTCGAGATTAACCGGCAGGCCCTCGAATGCTACCGGCAGGCGTTGTGGCATCACCCGGCGGGCAAACAGGCCCAGGCTTACCTGGAACGGCGGGGGTTCACCCGCGCGACGCTGGAGGCTTTTCAGCTGGGCTTTGCCCCGTCCGGCTGGGATTACCTCCTGGGATCCATGGCCCGCAAGAAGATCGCACCCGCGCTGCTCGAGAAGGCCGGATTGGCGGTCGGCCGCAAAGACGGCTCCGGGTTTTACGACCGCTTTCGGGAGCGCATTATCTTTCCCATTTTCGATGAAAGCGCGCGGGTGGTCGGGTTCGGGGGGCGCGTGATGGACGATTCGACCCCCAAGTATTTAAATTCTCCCGAAACTCCCATCTACACCAAGCGCAAGCTGTTGTACGGTCTGCACCGCGCCAAGGAGACATGCCGGGCGCTGGGTTCGGTGTTTATCGTGGAAGGTTATCTCGACCTGATTGCCCTGCACCAGGGCAGGGTGGAAAATGCCGTCGCCACGCTGGGGACCGCGCTTACCCCCGACCACATCCGGCTGCTGACGCGGTATGCCGGTCGGATGGTTCTGGTGTACGATTCCGACGAAGCCGGGATTCGTTCGGCCGAGCGCTGCATCGATATTTTCTGGCGGGAACACGTGGATTTCCGGCGTGGGGACGTATTCCGGGAGGACCAGGCGGATACCCGCATTCTCGTGCTGCCGGAAGGGCACGACCCGGACTCGTTCATGCGCCGGCACGGTGCGGAGGCCTTCACCCGGCTGGCGCAGTCCGCCCCGGGCATCATCAGCTTTATGATCGATAGCGCCGTCGCCCGGCACGGGTTGAGTACGGAGGGCAAGATTCGCGTGATCAGCGATCTTCAGGCGCCCCTGATGGCCGTCAACGACAGCGTGGCGCGGGCGCTCTATGTCAAGCAACTGGCCGAGCGCGTCGGACTGGCCGAGGCGCTCATTCTGGAGCGGATGAAAGAACATGCCGGCCGCGGCGGGCAGCGGCCGCCGGCGGTGGCGGCCGGGGCGAGCCGATGCGCGCTGACTCCCGCAACAGGGGACGAGCGCTTCGAGCAGCGCATCATCGCGATGATGCTGCAATTCCCGGAGATCCTGCCGGAGGTGGTGGACCGCGGCATCCTGGGGTATTTCACGAATGACCGGATGAAAACCTTGGGCGAGAGCATCGTCAGCCGCTGGCGCGAGTCTCCCGGGAGTGTGGCCGGACTCTTGGAGGGCGTGGAGGATACCGCACTCCAAGACCAACTGGCATGTCTATCCATGGGAGAGGAGTCCTGGAATCGGAACGGTTGCCGGACTCTGCTGACTCGTTTTGTGGAAGGCCGCCAAAAAAGTGATGCGCGCATGTCCATCCAGAAAGCGATCGAGGCCGCCGAGAAGGCTCAAAATAATAACGAGATTACGCGCCTGTTGAGCGAAAAGCAGAAAATGGCTGTGCGCCGGGAAAAGCAGAAGAGGGATGCGCGGCGGGAGCGTAAGGGGTAGCCGGTGCGGGGCCGATGCGTGGTCCGTGCAGACCGCCCACCGGTTTGTCGGCACCGCCGGGCGGCCGGAGATGAAACCAGGAGCGGCACGACCTGGCGGGTTCCGGCCCGTTGAATACGGAGGATTAGGGGAGGCATCCAGATATGGCCAAAAAAGTTGCAGCAACGAAGGTACCCGCGAAGAAAGCCAAAAAGGCTAATTCAGTTAAAAAACAGTCAGTTGTGGTCAAAGCGGCCAAGACCGCCAAGAAGCGCGAGGCGCCCACGCCGGTGGAGGACGCCAAAAAGTTATCCGAGAAAAAAATCGACCAGAAGGCCATCACGGAACTCCTGGTCAAGGGCAAGAAGCAAGGGTACCTGACCTACGATGAGATCAACGAACTGCTGCCCGAGGATATGCTCTCCCCGGATCAGATCGATGAAACCCTGATGCTGTTTGACGACAATGGCATCGAGGTGGTGGACGAAAAGCAGAACAAGAAGCTGGTAAAGACGGTGAAAGCCCTCGCCGAAAGCAAGCCGGCGAGCGAGGACATCGATGCCACCGACTACGGCTCGGTCACAGACCCGGTCAAAATGTACCTGCGCGAGATGGGCATGGTCACCCTGCTCAGCCGGGAGGGCGAGGTGGAGATCGCGAAGAAGATCGAGGCCGGCGAGCAGGAAGTGCTGCGGGCGCTGCTGGAAAGCACCGCGGGGGTGGAGGAAATCATCCGTCTGGGCGAAAAAATTGAAAACGGAACCTTACGCCCGAAGCACGTCCTCCGCGACATCGACGAGGGCGACACGTACATCGACGAGGTGGCGCAAACCGGAAAGTTTCTGGAGACCATCCGCCAGATCAAATCGATCCACGAGCAAACCCGGCCCCATCGTGAAAAGGGCTTCGCGCTGGACCAAGACGCAGAAGAGCAGCGCAAAGCCAAACGCAGCCTGCAGCGGGGTATTTCCGATATTTTCAACCTGCTGAAGGACTGGCGCCTGGAAGCCGACGTGATCGATGAGATCGAGGGCGCGATCCTCGAGCAGATCCAGTGGTTCGAGACGATGGCCAAAAAAATCCCCAAGAGCGCGGAAAAGCTCGGCGCCACGGTCAAGGACCTGCGGGATCACCTCAACTCTAAGACCGCTTTCACGAAATGGGCTTCCGGCCGATGCAGCCTGACGCGGGACGAGCTGTCACTGGTCTATGCCGACATCAAGGGCACCCTGGAAGGGGTGCTCGCCCGGGAGGCGGAGCTGTGCGCCAACAGTCGAACGTTGAAGCGCATCATGACCAGCGTGGAAGAGGGCCGGCTGATGGCCAAGCTCGCCAAGAGCGAACTGACCCGGGCCAACCTGCGGCTGGTGGTCAGCATCGCCAAGAAATACACCAACCGAGGGCTGCAGTTTCTCGACCTGATCCAGGAGGGCAACATCGGCCTCATGAAGGCGGTGGACAAGTTCGAGTACCGGCGGGGGTACAAGTTCAGCACGTATGCCACCTGGTGGATCCGGCAGGCGATCACGCGGGCGATCGCCGACCAGGCACGCACGATTCGCATTCCGGTGCATATGATCGAGACGATCAACAAGCTCATCCGAACCTCCCGCTATCTGGTGCAGGAACAGGGCCGGGAGCCCTCTCCGGAAGAGATCGCAGAGAAGATGGAGATTCCGCTCGAAAAGGTGCGCAAGGTGCTCAAGATCGCACGCGAGCCGATTTCACTGGAGACGCCGATCGGCGAGGAGGAAGACAGCCATCTGGGAGACTTCATCGAAGATAAAAAGTTCATGCTGCCCTCGGAGGCCGCCGTCAGCATGAATCTGGCCGAGCAGACCCGCAAGGTCCTGGCGACACTGACGCCGCGGGAGGAAAAGGTGTTGCGGATGCGGTTCGGGATCGGCGAAAAGGCCGACCACACCCTGGAGGAGGTCGGCCAGGACTTCGCCGTCACCCGCGAGCGCATCCGCCAGATAGAGGCCAAGGCGCTGCGAAAACTGCGGCACCCCACCCGGAGCCGCAAGCTGAAGCATTTCATCGAAACCTGAATGGAGCGAAAGAGAAATTCGCTCCATTCAGATAACCGGCGAAAGCAGGGGATGCATTACGCCGGCATCACGCTTGATGGACTCGTAAAGAGTCATCCGCTTGGACGACTTTGTAAAAAGACCAAGATCAAGGCGCGCGAATCTCGTGGCGCGAGGCGTACTTTCGGTACGCCGCAGCGACAGCGAGATGAAGCGCAACGCCGAGATTGGCCTTTTTACGAAGTCGTAGCGCTTGACAAACACCCGGCCGGCCGATACAAGCGAGACGGGTTGAAAACATGGGCCCATAGCTCAATTGGTAGAGCCACCGGCTCATAACCGGTAGGTCCCTGGTTCGATCCCAGGTGGGCCCATCACTGCGACTGCTGACAGATGACGGATCGTGCGAGCCGCTTCGGGGAAAAGGCGTGGGTCGTGGAGCCCACGCTTTTTTTTCCGCGCCCGCAGCCGGCTGCGCGCTCCGGCCCTTTTTTCGAGCCCGGGGAACTCTTGGCATGGGCGCTTTTCTAAAAGACATCGTCCAGATCCTCGACACGATCGCCCCACCGGCGATGGCCGAGTCCTGGGATAACGTCGGCCTGCAGCTCGGCGATCCAGGACTCGCTATCAAGAACGTCTGGGTCGCTCTCGACGCAAGCCCGGCGGTCATCGACGCCGCGTGCGCCGCCCGGATCGACTTGCTTGTCACGCACCACCCATTGATTTTCCGGCCGCTCACGCGCATTGACGTGCAAAGCCCGATCGGCGCATCGATCGAACAGGCGCTCCGGCACCGCCTGGCGGTTTTCGCCTTGCACACGAATCTGGATGCCGTCTCGCAGGGGCTGAACGATCTGCTGGCGCAGCGGGTGGGGATCAAGAAGGTGCGGCCGCTCATCGCCAACCCAGCCGTGGGCGGAAACCGGCACGGGATCGGCCGGGTCGGGCGCCTGGCGCGCCCGACCCGGCTTTCGGAATTGGCCCTGGCCGTCAAGCGGCAACTCGGGGTCGAGGGGGTCCGCATCGCGGGAGACCCGCTGCTGAGAGTGCAGCAGGTGGCCGTATCGACCGGAAGCGGCAGCGGCGTGATGCCGCATTTCCTCCAATCCGAGGCCCAGGTTCTGATCAGCGGTGACCTGCGCTACCACGACGCCCGGGATGCCGAAGCCGCACACCGCGGGTTGGTCGACGTCGGTCATTTTCACTCCGAGCAACTCATGAAGAATGCCCTTGTGGAGCGGCTGGCCGGGGCTTTGGCCCGGAAACACCTGGCCGGCGTCCGTGTGGAGGCATGCCCGCTGGAAAAGGATCCGTTCACATTTCTCTGACATCCGTTCCGGGGCGAGCGTGCTTCGAACGGAGCCTTAACCGCCGGGTGGCCGGCACGCGGCGTGAGCGCCAACAATCCGGCAGATTGCCGCGTTGAAAGGGTGGCCATGGCAGATGACATTCGCGATCAAATCCAGAAACTAATCAGGCTGCAGAGCCTTGAGACCGAGATCCGCAACCTTCGCCTGGTGCTGGACCAGGTGGAGGAACGCTCGGGCCGGCTGGATGCCCAACTCAAGGAGTTCTCCGAGGCTGTCGAATCCGGCAAAGGCGCGCTGCAGGAACTGAACAAACGCTACCGTGCGCTTGAGTCCGAGCTGCAGACGATCCAGGGCCGGGTCGACAAGAGCAACGAAAAACTGCGCGCCGTCAAGACCAACAAAGAATATCAGGCGGGGCTCAAAGAAATCGAAGATTTGCGCGTCATCGGCTCCACGATGGAAGACGAGATGATCGCCGGCCTGGATCAGATCGAGCAGGCGAGCGCTACGCTGAAAGCTCACGAGGCCCGGCTCGACGAGCGCGCCGGTGAGATCCGCCGCGATAAGGAGTGCATTCTGAAGGAAGCCGAAGCGGCCCGGCTGCGCCTGGAGCGGGTAGAGGCGGAGGCCCGGCAGGTGGCGGAAACCGTCAGCGCGGGCGTGCTGGTGCTCTACCGCCGGGTGAAGGCCTCCAAGGCCGACGGTGTGGGGGTGACCGCGGTGCATGCCGCCACGTGCCGCGGGTGCAACGTGAACATCCCGCCTCAGATGTACAACGATCTGCAGCGCAATGACCGCTTGAAGCATTGCCCCAAC
Organism: uncultured delta proteobacterium; assembly: GCA_963785045.1. GTDB lineage: Bacteria > Desulfobacterota > Desulfobacteria > Desulfobacterales > SpSt-501 > SpSt-501. The sequence continues at coordinate 66,558 of CAWAUC010000019.1, forward strand.
TGCGACAGGATCATATATTGGGAAGAGGAGGATCGGCCGGAGTAAGTCAGACGATCGCCGGCGCGTTACAGCCGGAGGAAAGTCCGAACACCACAGGGCAGGGTGCTCCATAACGTGGAGTCGCGGCGACGCGAAGGAAAGTGCAACAGAAAGCAAACCGCCCGTGGGGGAATTGGCACCACGGGTAAGGGTGAAACGGTGCGGTAAGAGCGCACCAGTTCCCCGGGTGACCGGGGAAGCTCGGCAAACCCCACCCGGTGCAAGACCAAATAGAGGAGCGTTCGAGGGTGGCCCGCCCAAGCTCCCGGGTAGGTCGCATGAGGTGTCGGGCAACCGGCACCCTCAGAGGAATGATCGTCGCCCGCCAAGGGGTGACCCGCGGCGGGAACAGAATTCGGCTTACGACTTGCTCCGGCCGATTCCCGATCAGAATTGGTGAAGTGACTCCATCATGCAGAACGATCTGAAATCCCCGGACGACAGCGCCTCGACCTCCAACGGGGCGGCCTTCGCCGACAAGGCGCACGTCTTCTCTCACGACTTCTTGAAGTGCAACCTCTTCGTGGCCGGATCGGAAAAATCAGAAGGGCATTTGACCCAGAAATTCTTTTCCACCCTGGCCTCGGCCTCGACCCTGCTCGAGGATTTCCTGGACTACCACGGCGCTAAAAACAACAAGAACTGCTACTTTTTTCGGGAACTGACGGCCGCCGTGCGCCACATCGGGCTCGCCTCCAATTTCCAGAGGCACATCTCCAACCGCCTGCTTCAATACGACCTGCCCGACAGTGCCGACTTCCAAAATGACGGCGAGGCCGCCCTGAGCTTCCTGAATCACTGCCTGCGGCAGATGGCACCGGTCGTGCTCAAGGAGGCTTTGCGACTAGGCATCCGACTGCCGGAGGACCGTTTCAGCCCTTCCGATTTCCCGAGCCTGCAGGCCACGGGCCAGCTTGATTACGACATCGACGACGAGAACCGGGATCAGCAGAAGCAGTACATCGTCAAGATCTCCAGCGAGTTTCTCAACATCCTGAAGAAGTTCGACCAGGTCAAATTTTACGAACGCTACAGCCATTCGGAGATCCTCAGCCTCGTCCCGGACAAGATCAACGAGGTCGAGATCCGACAGTTTGAAATGCTGGTCCACAACCTGCAGTCCGCCTTCGACACTTACGTCATCCACGGCGGGTTCCGTTTCGGCAACCGCAAGCTCAAGCAACTCCGGGGGTTTTTTTCGGTGGTGTTCCACCTGCTGCAGATGGTGGGCCGGCTGCTGCATTTCTACGAACGGCACCTGTATGAGACGGGCTACAAGAACACCTACAAGCAGGTGCGAGAACAGTTGGCAGCCCTGGTCGACCCGGAGAAGCTTCTCGACTGCACGATCAACTATGGCCTTTACTACGTCTGTCACTTTCTGGCCCTGGGCAAGGAGCACGCCCACATGATCCTCAATGAAAACATCGAGCGCTCCTCGATCCGGGTCGGGGTGCCCCAGAAGCTCGGGTTCCACGCCCGCCCCAGCCTGCTCGTGGCCAAAATCGTCCAGAACTATGGGGGACAGGTGGAACTGGTCGTCGGAGAGGACCGGTTCGACGCCAGCAGCGTGCTCGATATCCAGTGGGCGGGCGGCAAGATTCAGAAAGAGAATGTGAAAGAAGTCGTCTTCGAAGGCGACAGCCGCACCCTGATGGACATTGAAATACTTGCCAGCGTCAACTACGGCGAGGACATGATGGGCAAGGGTATTCCCCTGCCCAAAGACCTGAAGTACCTAAAATGAAGCGGTTCATGGTCTATGCGCTGATCGTGGCGGGAGGGAAAGGCGCCCGGCTGAAAAGCCCGCAACCGAAACAGTACCTCCTGCTCGCGGGCGTGCCGATTCTGACCCGCACGCTGCGAGCCTTCGGGGCGTGCGAGCGGATCGACACCATCATCCTCGTCGTTCCGCCGGCCGATATTGCCTTCTGCCAGAAAGCGATCCTCCCGTCCACCGGTGTGACCAAGGGAGTCTGCGTGGTCGCCGGCGGTAGCCGGCGCCAGGACTCGGTTTACAATGGGCTGGCTGCCATCGGGGACGACGACTCCATCGTGGCGATCCACGACGGGGTGAGACCGCTCGTGGCCTCCGAGACCATCACGGCCTGCGTGGATGCGGCGCGGGTGCACGGTGCCTGCATTCCCGGAGTCCCTGCCTGGGAAACGCTGAAGCAGGTTAGTCTTACCGGGATCGTCGAGTCAACGCTGCCGCGCGAACGGGTGTGGCTCGCGCAGACCCCGCAGGTGTTCCGCACCGGGATCATCCGCGCCGCGCATGAACAGGCCCGGCAGGCCGGCTACCTGGGGACGGATGACGCGGGCCTCGTCGAGCGAATGGGGCAGGAGGTTCGCATCGTATTAGGACGCCGCCGCAACATCAAAATTACCACCCCCGAAGACCTTGCAATCGCCGAAGCCTTGTGGAAGAGCCCCGAGCCGCTCAAGCCAGTTGACACCGCAGATCAGGACGCTTAGCTTCTGTGATGTGCCTGGTGTCACAAAAACCAGGCGAACCATGCGAAGACCGCTGCCAGACGAAGGAGTACGGGTTATGGCGAACACAGTGAATGCAGGCGACCGCCAGCAGGAGATGGCCGGAGAGGCCTATCTGCGGCAGTTGAAGCAGATATTCGAGCAATTGCCCAACGACATCCCGTTGCTGCTCTTCACCGAAAAAAGCCGGAACGATGTGTTCGCTCAGGCGGCCCGGCAGGTGATCCGAGCCTTTCGCGAGTTGAGCCCCCGCATCACCCTGAAAGAATACGGCCTGGAGCATGAACTCGCTCGAAAATACAGCGTGACGAGCGGGCCAACGCTTCTGATCGCCCCGCAGACGTACGCTATCCGCTGGCTGGGAGCGCCGATGGGGGAGGAGGCACGCAGCTTTCTGGAAACGCTGATTCTGGTCGGAAACGGGCAGAGCGATCTGAGCGAGCAATCCCGAAAGGTGGCCGGCCGCATTGACTCCGCCCGCCGGGTCAAGGTGTTCGTCAGCCCGACCTGCCCCTACTGCCCGCAGCAGACGGTCAACGCCGTCAAGGCTGCCATCGAGCGGCCCGAACATGTCTCCGTCGAGATCATCGACATTCAGTGCGAAATCGAGCTGGCCAACCAGTACTCCGCCCAAAGCGTTCCTCAGGCGTTTGCCAACGACATCCTCATTGGCCACGGCGCCCAGACCGAGGAAGTGTTCATGCTTTCGCTGCAGACCCTCGAGCCGCAGACGATCTTCATCCCCGAAAGCGACGCGGCGCAGGTCGAAACGGATCTGCTGATCGTGGGCGGAGGACCCGCGGGCTTGACCGCCGGGATCTACGCCGTGCGCAGCGGCCTGCGAACCGCCATTATCGAGCGGCAGGCGCTCGGGGGGCAGGTGGCGACCACGCCGATCGTTGAAAACTACCCGGGATTCACCTCGGTGGGAGGCAAGACCCTGGTGGACATCATGGTGAGCCACGCTTTGCAGTACGTTCAAATTTTTCAGGGCGAGAGCGTGCTGGACATCCAGCCCGGCAAGCCGATGGTCGTGCAGACGAGCCGCCGCAAGTTTTTGACCAAGGCCATCCTCCTGGCCACCGGCGCCACTCACCGCCACCTCGACGTGCCCGGCGAAACACGACTGGCGGGCCGCGGGGTGAGCTACTGCAGCACCTGCGACGGGCCGCTGTTCAAGGGCAAGAGCGTCGTCATGGTGGGGGGCGGCAACAGCGCCGTGACCGAGGCTCTCTACCTGCACCACATGGAGGTGAAGGTGACGCTGATCCACCGCCGGGACAGCCTCCGGGCCCAGGACTTTCTGGTGCGCCAGATCGTCGAAAGTCACATCCCCGTCATCTGGAACACGCAGGTCAAGGAGATCCGGGGCGAAGACCGGGTGCGGGAAATCAGCCTTTCCAACGTCAAGACCGGAGAAACCACGACACTTGCGACCGACGGGGTCTTCATCGCCGTTGGTTATCTGCCGGCCGTCGAGTTGGCACAGAAATTAGGGCTCGAAATCAATTCGGACGGCTATATCGCGCACGATGGCAAACACCGCACGAAGCTGCCGGGCATTTACTCCGCAGGCGATGTGGAAGGCGGCTACAAGCAGATCGTGACGGCCGCGGGCCAGGGCTCCGAGGCCGCCATGACCATCTTCGCCGATCTCATCAATCCTTACTGGCTGAAATAGCCGGCAACCATGCGGGCCGCCGGCTATTTCAATAAGGCGTCAAGGCGATTCGGGGGGCGGCAGCAGTCCACCGCTTGGACCGATTTCGGCGACCGGTTGGGACAGGACGAGGCGGCGTCCGACGTCACGGCCGGCGTTGAGCGTGCGCCGGTCCACGCGGGTAGCGGTGCGCGCGATGCGGGCGGTGTGCGGATAGCGGCGCTTGAAATAGGATTCAAGCACAGGGTCTTTCAACGGCACCAACGCGGACGTGGCGCCACCGGCCGGCGGCCGGTCTATCCGGCCGGATTCGAGCCTGGCGCGGAAACCCTCGATGACGCCGACGCCGAAATCCGGCGCTTGGCCTGACCGCCGTGCTTTTCCCGGCGCGAACCTCCGCCACTCCTCTCCGATGACCCGCTGCATGAACGCATGCACATAGGCCGCGGTTCGGATGTTTCGCGCCGTCCCGCTGATCTCCAGCACCCGGCCCATGCGGGATCGATCCATAACGTAGGCGGGCACCCAGATCGGAAGCACGAAGTAAAAATCGCTCAGCAGCGCGGCCAGGCGGTAATGGACCCGGCTGTGCCTCAGCGCGGGTCGGCCGACGAAGACGCTCATGACCTCCCGGGGCTCTGCGCGCGCAACCAGGACAGCGTTGTGGCGGGTGATCAGCTCGTGGGCCTTGAGCATGGCGGCTTCGGCCTCGTGCCGGTTGGCGCTGCCGGCAAGGGCCAATAGCTTGCGGATTCGCGAAAGCTGCCGGTCCGGGGCCGCCGCGGCCGCCCGGTCCAAGCGCTCGGTCAGCAACGGAAAGCTGCCGGAGGCGCGGGGATTGGCCCCCAGCTGCGCGCACGCCGCCTGGAAGACCGGCCCGTGTGCTGTTTCGCCGCCGGCGCCGCAGATTTCATCCGCCAGCTGGTGGGCCATTTCGTGGAAGAGCACTTCACGCACGGCGTCCCACGCATGGTTGAACACCAGGTGCCGGCTCAGGCAGATTTCACGCCGCTCTGCCGACCAGGTTCCCCAGCGCGACCGGCCGTCAGTCAAGGCGAAGAGAGGTCTTCTCAAGCGCCGGCCGTAGTCCGGATCGAGCAGGCGCCGGGCGCTTTCCCACTCGCAGGCCAGGCCCTGCAGGATGCTGCGTTCGCGCTCGATCGGATCAGCCGGCAGCTCATCGCTCTCAGTGAGCACCCGTACCTTCTTGAGTCCTGGCATGGTCAACGTTTGGCCCCGGCGTCGATCGGGCTTAGCCGCTCGGCGGCGGCCGCGAGGGTCGCCTCATTTTTTGCGAAACAAAAGCGCAGGACCCGGTTGTCTTCTCCATTGTGGTAAAAGACCGAAGGGGGGATGGCGGCCACCCCGTGCTCCGTGGTCAGGCGCCGAGCGAATGTCACATCCGGCTCGTCGCTGATCGCAGAGTAGTCCAGCATCTGAAAAAAGGTCCCGTGGCAGGGCAGCGGCCGGAAGCACGAGCCTGCGAGCCGGTTGACGAAGTAATCCCGCAGGGACTGGTAGAACGACGTGAGGCGGGTCCAGTGGCTTTGGTCCTGCATAAACTCGGCGTAGGCATGCTGGATCGGAGTGTTGACGGAAAAGACGAGATACTGGTGAATCTTCTGAAATTCGGCAGACAGCCGCTGGGGGGCGAGGCAGTAGCCGATTTTCCACCCGGTGGTGTGATACGTCTTCGCAAAAGAGCTCACGACAAAACTGCGCTCGCGCAACTCGGGATGCCCGGCCAGACTGTGGTGAACGTGCCCGTCAAAAACGATGTGTTCATACACCTCGTCGCTGAGAATGAGAACGCCGGTATCCCGGAGGATTTCCGCCAGGACGTCAAGGTCCGGCGCCTCGAGTACCGCCCCGCTCGGGTTGTGCGGGAAGTTCAAAATGGCCAGGCGGGTCCGCGGGGTGATGCAGCGCTGGAAGGCATCCCAATCGATGCGGTAAGATGGATAGGTCATAGGGGTAAATACGGGCCGGCCGCCATTCAGGGTGATCATGGGGATGTAGCAGTCGTAGGCCGGCTCGACGATGATGACCTCGTCACCGGGGTGGACCACGGCGGAAATAGCGGCAAACAGCGCCTCCGTGGCGCCGGCAGTGACGGTAATCTCCGTTGCGGGGTCATAGGTCGCCTTGTGAAGACCTCGGAGCTTTTCGGCGATTCGTTCGCGCAGGGCCATGACGCCCTGCATCGGGGCATACTGGTTGTGGCCGTCCCGGATGTGTTTGGACACGAGCTCTTGCAGGCCCGGGTGGGGGTTGAATTCCGGGAAGCCCTGGGAGAGGTTGATGGCGCCGGAGGCGTTCGCCAGATTCGTCATCTCGGTGAAGATGCTCACCCCGACCGTCGGCAGCTTGGAAGTGATGGTCATGCCCTATACCCATGTGTTTAGAAGTGGTTCCATATTTTATTGACGTTAAAGAAACATAGATGTCCGATGCATGTTTTTTCGATGCGCCGACAGGCAACGATCGGCGGCGTGAACTTTGCTACAGTTTTTGGTAATTAGGGCAAAAGCCCATAGCTGTCAAGCCGACTCGATTAACCTTGACCCAACAGACCCAATCGACTCAACAGACTCAATGGACCCAACAGACTCAACAGACTCGATGGACGCCAAACATTATCCGGATCATCCGTGTCTGGCGGTTGGCGCCATTGTTTTCAAGGACGGCCGTGTATTGCTCGTGCGGCGCGGGAAGCCACCGGCCGAGGGCGAATGGGCCATCCCGGGCGGAAGCGTCGAAATCGGGGAAACGCTGCAGCAGGCGGCGCAGCGCGAACTGCTCGAAGAAACCGGGATCGCCATTCAGGCCGGCGCGCCGTGCTTCGTCTTCGACGTCATCCAGACCGATACCGACGGACGCGTCCGTTTTCACTATGTTGTCATCGATCTGCTGGCCGACTACGTGGACGGATACCCGCGCGCGGGAGGGGACGCGGCCGATGCCCGGTGGGTGTCGGCGGAAGAATTGGGAGGGCTGGCGCTCAACTCCACGACGAGGAAACTTCTCCGGCGGCGCTTCGGTTTCGGCGCTTGAGGGCAGGCACCGGGTTACGGTAGCGGCTCGATCTCCACGCGGCGGTTTCGCTCCCGGCCTTCCTGGGTGTCGTTGGAGGCGATCGGGTTATCTGGCCCCAGCCCCTGTGCGGTGAGGTTGGAGGGGTTGACCCCTTTGCCGGCCAGGTAGCTCTTGATCGAATTCGCCCGGAAGGTCGAGACGTTCCGGTTGTAGTTGACGGCCCCCGCTGAATCCGTGTACCCGCGGATGGCCGCCTTGAGACTCGGGTTGGCTTTGAGATACGCTGCGATCCGGTCCAGGGCCGCGAGCGCCTCGGGATTCAGCTCATTCGAATTGTAGAGGAAGGGGATGATGACCTTGCCCCGGGCGAAGGGGTTTGCCACGGGTGTCGGCGAGGATGCGACGGCCGCCGGAGGCGCGGCAAGTGGTGGTGGGACGGTCGCCGGCGGTGTGGCAGGGGGCGGCAGGACCGTTACCGGCGGTGCAGGCGGTACAGGAGCTGGCTCTGTTATGGGTTCATCTTTCTGGACGTCTACGAGCGGCTTGCCGTCGAGACCCTTGTACCTCTGTGGTGCAATGTCTTCCAAGCCCCACCGCTGGGGTTTTTCCGACCGGTACTGGTAGAACATCAGGCCGGCAAATGCGGCCAACAGCAGGAACACCAGTATGACGAAGGGTCGGCGACTGGCAGTGCGGACCGGGGCTTCCGTGGTGGGGGCGGGCAGGGGTGCTTCCGTGATTCCGGCGGCCTGAAGTCGCGGGACTTCGGGCAGGCGCAGCTCCTTTTCGCAATCCCGGATCAGGTTGACATCGATTGTTTTCGTACCCCCGGTGTAGCCGGTCAGCAGGGCGTGGTCGCAGATAATGTTGATAAGCCGCGGGTAACCGGCGGAGAACATGTGGATCCGCCGCATCGCGTCGAGCGTGAAAATGTCCGTTTTGCATCCGGCGACACTCAGCCGGTAGCGGATGTATTGCTGGGTCTCGAGCTCAGCCAGCGGCTCGATGTGATAGTGCACGGTGATGCGCTGCCGCACCGCCTTGTTGCGCTCATCAAGCAGCGTCTGGTTGAACTCCGTCTGGCCCACAAAAAAGATGTTGATGAGTTTGCGGTTTTCAAGCTCAATGTTGGAGAGCAGGCGGATTTGTTCGAGCAGATCGTTATTAAGGCGCTGCGCCTCATCGATGATCAACAGTACTTTTTTTTCGGATTTATAGGCCTTGAGCAGGAATTGCTTGAAATAGATCAGGAAGTCGCCCTTGGAGGCGAACCGCCGGTCCATTTTGAACTCCTCGGCCAGGATGTTGAAAAAATCGGCCGCTTCCAAACCCGGGTCGGGGATCGTGGCCACAATGGCTGAAATATCGATGGACTTAATCAGAAGTTTGATCAGCACGGTCTTGCCGGTCCCGATGTCTCCGGTGAGCAGCAGGAAGCCCTTGTCTTCAAGGATGCCGTATTTGAGTGTCGCCAGGGCTTCGGAGTGCTTCTCTCCAAGCCACAGGAACCGGGGATCCGTGGTGATCTGAAACGGCTTAGAGTTTAACCGGTAGAAGTTGAGATACATTCGGCACTCACGCAGTCATGGCCGACCGCAGGGACCGCCGGAGGGCGGGCGGGGGCATGTTCGGCTCAGGAGCGGACGAATCCCCGCCCGTAGTAGAAATAAACAGCAACCCACAGAATGAAGAACAAGATCAAATAGGCGGTGCGCTGCCGGATCAATTTATCCTTGCGGCTTTCGATAAGGTTGACCGAGTTTTTCAACTCCCGCTTGACGATGTCCAGCTCGCCCATAAGGCGCTCCACATCGGCCGACTCGGAATAGGCGACCAAGTTCCTGGACCTGTCCTCGAAATCCCTGACGCTGTAAGTATCGAACATGATTTTTTGCTTCTCGATCAGGTAGGCGACTTCGTGGATTTCCTTGGCCAGTTCGGCGCAGTAAAACTTTCTATAAGGGTTCTTGGTCGGGGCCTCGCCCAGCTGCCGGATCCGCCGCTCGATGCCGCCGTTCAGCTCCGACGATATCTCGTCCTGGATCTGGTCGAGGTTCTTGATGGTGTGGTGGTTCTTGAGCAGGTCTTCGCCGGACAGGGCCGAGATGAAGAAGACCAGGAAGGCGGCCGTCAGGCAACTGGTCAGCCCTTTGATGATGAGAGCGAGATCCCGATTCAAACCGGCCATAATCCCGGTATCCTTTCACGGCGGATTGCCGGCGGGGCAACCGGTACCCTAACCGCCCAATATTACGAAGCAATGAATTATTATTATTACATAATAGGGCTGCAGATGTCAACACCTCATTGGCCAGCGTCCGGGTTTTTGGCCTGGGAAAGGCTCTGGCGGATCACGTTAAGATCGTTGCTTTCAGCCATGTGCGACTCAACCCACTCCGGGGTTTCCGAGAACTCGCGCGCGAGCGCCTGCACCGCCTCTGCCAGGGAATTAAAATGGGCGGTTTCCGAGGTCCAGTACTTGGCTGGCCGGCGGGGGTTGTAGAATTCAATGGATTTCTCGGCGGGGGTTTCCGTGTCGGGCTGCGTTTCATCTCCGGCGGCCCGCCTTTCCTCGAGGTGCTGACGGATCTCCATGAGGTCGTTGGAGTCGATCATGTGCTGCTCCACCCACTCGGCCGGGCGGTCGAAATCGGCTGCCAGGGCGGAAATGGCTTCGCGGTAGGAATCGTGATGGCGGGTGGGGCTGCTCCAGTATTTTTGCGGCCGCCGGGGGTCGTAGAACAGCACGGCCCCGGCGTTCGGACGGCCTTGGGGCAGCGCAAGCTCGCGAGTCGGCGGCGGGGCCGAGGGGGTTCCGGAAGCCGGTCCCGGGACCCGCACCGCCTGCTTTTCAGGAGGGGCTGCGGGAGGGCCATAGGACGGTCGTCGTTCGATCGTTTCCACATCGGCCTTCGGATAGATCAGCACGCCCCCGTCATATTCACAGCGCACTTCGTCCTTCTCTTCCCAGGCCTTTCCCTGGCAGACGGTTCGCATGCCGTCTTTGAAATGAATGATATCGGCGGCAGCGCGTATGGGTGCCGAGCAGTGTGGTCGAAGCGACAGCGAGCAGCATCGCCGCCGATCGAACTATCTGCCAGCGCGGGCAACCCATTATTCGGCGAAGTGGTTTCATAACCCCGTCTGGCACCCGATAGCGGTGTAGCAGGCCTCTCGAAATGGGCCTAACCTGCCGTGGCTGCTGCGCGTTCGAATCGGTCTGCGCCTTGCCCTCGGGCGTGATCCGAGGTTGTGAAGCCGCTTCGATGGACTGAAAGGGCATGGCGTCGGATGCGGCGGCCTGCATAGAGGTTCTGGCGTGGCCCCTATGCCGGACATTTGACGAGTCGAGGTGGCTGCAGCCGCACGGCGTCAGGCCATGAAGCTGTACCGGGGTTGCCGAGCGTGGATGGATCATGTCGCCCGGGACGCGGCTTTCCCCTTGAGGGTGTCCTTGACGACGCGCAACAGTTCCTGACGGTTGATCGGTTTGGACAGGGTGTAGGCGGCGCCGAGTTGTTGAGCCCCGCGCAGATAACCTTCAGGCCGATTGAGTCCGCCGCCGGACATGGCGATGATTTTGACGCCGGGGAACTCTTTTTTGAGTTCGATGATCATCCCGATGCCGTCCTTGTTAGGCATGATGATGTCGGTGAGGATGAGGTCGGTTGGCTTTTCACGGAACTGGCGTATCCCCTCGGTTCCGTCCGGTGCTTCCGTCACCACGTATCCTTCACGCTCAAGAATAAGACGGATCATCGATCGGATTTGGGCTTCATCATCGATGATCAGGATGCTTTCCATAGGTCGATACCTCGCCTTGACTCAGATATCACCAGGGGCAGGCCCGGCACGGTTGCCTTTGAGGAGGAAGTTTAAAAACAGGCATCCGGCCGTCAGCCAAGATGCGCGGTGTTTTGGAACGCGAGCACATCCAGGGATATGTGGGCAATTCCAGGAGCCGGGCAAGATCGGATCACAGCCTGAGGTGCCATTTTTCAACTCATGTTCGAAATTAGATCACAAATTAGCAGGAGTTTCAAGGCAGAAGCCCTGGGTTGAGCAGGGTGTTTAGCTTGTGTCCACCCATAAACGGCGTCTTTCAGCCCATGCCGGACGTTCTCGCTTCTTCTCAATCCTCGGCGTAGTCTCACTTTGCCTGCGGCTGTAAAATCGCTGCGGCCTTGGCCTGAACCGAAACCACATTTCTGAGATGGGCACTATCTTATCCTCCTTTGATGATCCCTTTGTGCAAGGTGCGCAGCAGCCCCTGACGAATGTGCATGAATCAGGCTAACACATTGAAACTAAATAAAAAAGAATTAAAATGGGTATATTGACATTTCAGTGTATTCATGGTCAATTTCCTGGTTGCGGATTGAGACGTGATATCGAAAGCGTGTTTTCACTGACGTTTCTCTCCCGGGTTTGGCCATGTAACCCACGGGGCGGAGCTATATCGCAAACATGCGGAGGGCTGATGGAGTTTAATATTGAGGTGATGGCCATACCGGACGTCTTGCTGATCACCCACGGGATGATCAGGGATCAGCGCGGTTTTTTCGCGGAAACGTTTCGCGAGGAACCCTTTCTCAAGCTCGGCATCCCGCGCTTCATCCAGGACAACCACGCCCGTTCGACCGGCAAGGTTCTCAGAGGGCTGCACTACCAGATCCGGCCGGCGGCCATTGCCAAACTCGTGCGCTGCCTGCGCGGCCGCATTTTCGATGTGGCGGTGGACATCCGTCGCGGTTCGGCCACCTATGGAAAATGGGTCGGCACGGAACTTAGCGATGACAACTGCCGAATGATATACATTCCGGAAGGCTTTGCGCATGCGTACTGCGCATTGACGGAAGAATGCGAAGTCTTCTACAAGACAACCGCCTATTATTCACCCCCGCACGACCGTGGCATCCGCTGGAACGATCCCGACCTCAACATCTCATGGCCGGTCGCCGACCCGGTGCTGTCGCCCAAAGACGCCAATGCGCCTTTTTTAAAGGATGCGGACAATAACTTCGTTTGATCCATAGCGAGAGTAATAGCTTGCACCTTAAAGTGAATCGTATCGGCCGGGAGTTGGCCCAAATTCCTGAAAGCCACCGGGTGCTGCCTCTGCTTTTGATGTTTTCCGCCATCCTGATGGGGACGTTTTTCTTCGTCAGGTTGAAGGCGGATCTCAATTTCGACGGGGAGATTTATATTGCGGCGGCCAGGAAATATGCAGAGGGTATGTATAGGGAAGGCTTGGCCATCTATCCGATGCCCCTCTACCCGTATCTGATCGCGTTGGTGCATCGGATCATACCGAATTGGATATTGGCCGGCAGACTGATTTCCTATTTCTCCATGACCTTGACCGTCATCCCGTTGTACCTGTTGAGCAAGGATCTGTTCGATCGCCGTGCAGCGTTCTGGGCATTCATCGCATTTACCCCCCTGCCGGAAACCTTGCTTCATTCTAACGAAGTGATGTGTGATCCGCCTTTTTTTAGGTGATCTGCAATTTTGTAAGAAGGAGTTCATCATGATCCGTGAAAGTCGAAAACTTCCGCCGAATGCCGTGGACCGAATACCGGCCATGACCGACCGGGTCTCCATGGATCCGGATGTCGTGGCTGTCTTGGCCTTTGGCAGCCTTGCCGCAGGCGAGTTGAAGCCGCTCAGCGATCTAGATTTCGGCGTTCTCGTTTCAAGGCAAATCGATAAGGAAAAACGGTTCGACAAACATATAGAACTCATAGGATTGTTCACTGAGATATTCAAAACCGATGAAATCGATTTGGTCCTGCTCAACGATGCGCCGATTCGATTTTCCCATAAAATCATCGCCTCGGGGAAACTGCTGTATTGTACCGACCGCTCTGAACTGACTGATTTCATAGAAAAAACAGTAAAATACCATCTGGATTTTAAATTTTTCAAGGACGAATTTGACAATACGTTTCTGGCAGGAATCGGCTATCATGGATGAGCGCATCAAAGACCATTTGCAGTACCTGAACAAGTACTATTTGCAGCTGGCGGATATGCGCAAATTAGAGCGACAAGTTTTCAGCCAGGATGCCGTCCTCCACGGGGCGGCTGAACGGTTTCTTCAACTTGCGATCGAAAGCTGTTTGAACATCGGCAACCGTATCATCGCGCTTTATCAGTTCCAGAAACCGCTGGATTCCCCGCAGACGTATGCGGATATTTTCCTTCGGCTGAGAGACCTGGGCGTTATCGACCAGGCATTGACCGACCGCCTGGTCACGATGGCGAAGTTTCGCAACCGGCTAGTGCACCTGTACTGGGAGATCGACACGAATAAGATCTTTGAAATAATCAAAGACTCTTTGGAAGATTTTAAGCTTTTCGAAAAGAAGGTGGTAGAATTCTTACGAGCGCAAGATTGACGAACCCGCAAAAAGACCCACTAAGTAGTCATGAATATGATGCTTCATCACAGAGACATCCTATGATACGTCCTACTCCAGGAAAACCAGGCATGCCTCGAGTTAAGATCAAAAGGAGAGGTTTGAAAAACAGGGTCCCCGTCGTTTTTTTTCGGATATGTCAACAATGAAACAACGCCCCTATGAAACACGACCGTGGCATCCGCTGGAACGATCCCGCCCTGAACATCCAATGGCCGGTCGCCGACCCCGTGCTGTCGCCCAAAGATGCCAATGCACCGCTTTTAAAGGATGCGGACAATAATTTCATTTAGGTAAACCCCCGGCAGAGCCGGGGGTTTACCTAAATGAAATTAAAGAATTCAACGACAAGAGCAAGTTCAGCAAAATATGTGCATAGATGAATGGCCGCCTTTTAGAAGGCCGCCGCATCGGGTTCGAATTCAAATGCACGGGCGCACTTGACGCGACTCGTTCTCTGGGGAACGCTCTTACAGATCTTAAACGTGAGGTGACAGTATGATCGTGAAATATATCGACCGAGCCATGAGTAAAGCTGTTTACGATAAGTTAGACGATGGATCCTTTACTGGAAAGATTTCACAATGTCCTGGGGTAATTGCTTTTGGAGAAACCCTTTATCAATGCGAGCAAGAGCTAAAAGCTTCTCTTGAAGGATGGCTGATTGTAAAGCTGAGACATGGAGATAAATTACCCGTAATAGGCAAAATCAACCTGAATAAAAGGAATCCATCTGTTCTGGGTCAGGCCGCTATTCATGGGTAAATGGAGCCCATGTAAACGGAGGGAATTTATCAGGAAACTGAGGAAATTAGGTTTTCAGCGTCCTGAGCCCGGTGGTAAACACCACTATATGCGATATGGCACCTATACTCTAACTCTACCCAGCAATGAAGAATATTCGATCTCGCAGCTCAAAATGCTTTTCGGGGAAATTGAAGATGGGATTGATAAAAAGTTGTCGCTCGCTGAGTGGGAACGACTATAGTTGCGAAAAGTTTTTTGGGTTTTCACGGATAGGTTGTTATTTTTTTAGTATTTTGCAAGGGTGTTTAAAAACAAGCAGTAGGCCGTCAACCAAGGCGTGCGGCGATTTGAGAAGCGCGGCTTATTGAGTGACAGGTGAGCATTTACAAAAGCCGCACAACGCAGGATCACGGCGCGAGGCACGGTTTTTCAACGCCCTTGTAGTGAGCTGAAGCCAAAGCGAGAGTAACAGCTTGCACCTCAAAATAAATCATATCGGCCGGGAGTTGGCCCAAATTCCTGAAAGCCGCCGGGCGCTGCCCCTGCTGTTGATGTTTTCCGCCATTCTGATGGGGGCGCTCTTCTTCGTCAGGTTGAAGGCGGATCTCAATTTCGACGGGGAGATCTATATCGCAGCTGCCAGGAAATATGCAGCGGGGATGTATAAGGAAGGTCTGGCGATCTATCCGATGCCCCTCTATCCGTATCTGATCGCGTTGATGCATCGGATCATCCCGAATTGGATATTGGCCGGCAGACTGATTTCCTATTTCTGCATGACCTTGACCGTCATCCCGTTGTACCTGCTGAGCAAGGATCTGTTCGATCGCCGTGCGGCGTTCTGGGCTTGCATTGCATTCACGCTTTTGCCGGATACGCTGCTGCATTCAAACGAGGTGATGCGCGACCCCCCTTTCTTTCTATTTGCCATCGTGCGCGGTCTATTTTGCCCAAAAGGCGCTCCAGTCGAAACGACTCATTCACCTCTTGGGTTCGGCACTGTTCGCATGGGTTTCAACCCTATTCAGAATCGAAGGGTTGATCATTTTTCCGGCATATTTCTGCTTTCTCGTCGCGTTGGCCATCGCCAAAAGCGAGCAACGCAAAGACTATAGCCGGATGCTGGTCGCTTGGGCCGGCCTTTTTGCCTGCCTTATCGCGGCAGTCTATATTTGGCATGGAATCCCGCGGCAATAACATCAACCGGTACAACGACTGGGCGCTTTTTTTTCATGAGTTCCGAGATCAAGGCGTTCTAAAAAATTACCACCGCGTTTCTGCGCAGCTCCAGCAGATGCAAGACGCATCTTTGTACAGCGATATAGGGCAACATTTCGCCGGAATCCGCCAGGCAACTAATGGCGCTTATTTATCTCCTCGGCATGTTGCACCTGTTTTCCAAAGTCATCTTGGCCGTGAATATTATTCCTTTGCTATGGGGGTTGTACCGGGCCCGATACACCGAACGGCATGTTTTCGTGCTCTTTGTAACCGGTTGTCTCTTTGTCCTTACATATGGGTTTTTTATTTGGCATGATCTTCTGCTTACAAGGTATCTGTTCATGCCCGCGGTATTGCTGTGCCCGTGGATCGGTTTTGGCATAGATAGGATTTTGGTTTTTGCCCAGGGTTGGTCCCATAAAGAATTCATAACTGCATGCGTTCTACTGCTGGTCTTTGTCGTGCCGGTCCTGAAGTTCAACCATTACTTCACAACTAAGGATGACTTGAAATCTCGGGCCGGATCATGGATTGCAAAGCAGGAGGGTTTGAGGAATTTGAAAATCATCTTCAGCGATCCCGGGGTGAAATTTCATACCGGCATGGAAATGGATTTTTCCGGCGATGAAAACAAGATACTGCACCAGGACCCCGACGATAAGAATTTCTCGAAAATTGCCCACGCTAGCGCTTGAAAATAAAGCCGATGTGATCGTCATCTACACGCTTGTCGACCGGCGCAAGGATATCGTTGATTTCAAAGGGTATAAAGAAATTAAAGAATTCAACAGCAGGAGGAAACTGGTCAAAGTATATGCTTCGCTGAATCGGCTATCTTTCATTAGAGAATCCGGGTAATTAGCATGGCTCTATAAGCTTCTCGAGGGATGGCCTGATTGCCTTTGGATAGTCACTCGTTTATGCAATTTGAAAAACTATTTGACAATTTGCATAATTTGAACGTTTCATTTTTATCATTTTATAGACACTAAGACCGAGCCCCGGCTTTCTCTTTACAAGCATCGGAAGACTATGAAAAAAGCACTCATCACCGGCATTACCGGTCAGGACGGCGCGTATCTGGCGGAGTACCTTCTGCGCAAGGGCTACGAGGTTCATGGCATCAAGCGCCGCGCCTCCTCCTTCAATACGGCGCGGATCGACCACCTGTACACCGACCCGCACGAGGAAGAGGTGCGCTTCCGGCTGCACTACGGGGACCTCACCGATGCCACCAACCTCATCCGCATCATCCAGGAAGTGCAGCCGGATGAGATTTACAACCTGGCCGCGCAGAGCCACGTCATGGTATCCTTCGAGACCCCGGAGTACACCGCCAACGCCGACGCCCTGGGAACCCTCCGGCTGCTGGAGGCCATCCGCATCCTGAGCCTGAAGGAAAAAACCCGATTCTACCAAGCCTCCACTTCCGAGCTCTACGGCAAGGTGCAGGAAACCCCCCAGACCGAGACCACGCCCTTCTACCCGCGCTCCCCCTACGGGGTGGCCAAGCTATACGGCTACTGGATCACCGTGAACTACCGCGAAGCCTACGGGTTCTATCGCCTGCAACGGGATCCTCTTCAACCACGAATCGCCGATCCGCGGAGAGACCTTCGTCACCCGCAAGGTCACCCGCGCTCTCGCCCGGATCAAAACGGGCCTGCAGGAAATGTTTTACGTCGGCAACCTGGACGCACGGCGCGACTGGGGCCACGCGCGGGACTACGTGCGCATGATGTGGATGATGCTTCAGCAGCCGGAGCCGGAGGATTACGTGGTCGCGACGGGCCACCAGCACTCCGTGCGGGATCTCATCGAGGTGGCCGCCGGTAAACTTGACATCCGCATCGCTTGGGAGGGAAAGGGGCTGAGGAGAAGGGCTCGATGCGGCGACGGGAAAGCCGATCGTTGCCATCGACCCGCGCTACTTCCGCCCGACCGAGGTGGACACGCTGCTGGGCGATCCCTCGAAGGCTCGCCGGAAGCTGGGCTGGGAGCCCAGGATCAGCTTCGAGGAGCTGGTCACCGAGATGGTCACGGCCGACCTGAAGGAAGCGGAAAAAGACACCATGGTGCAGCAGAAGGGCTACCGCATCTACGGCAATTCGGAATAGGGTCATTAACCAAACGCCTTGTAACCGGAAACCGGTTTTTTGCCGATGAAGATGATAGAATCTTTCAACATCGTAACGGCGTTAACGATCACAACGATCTAATATGCTCGTCATTCAACTTTCATAAGGAATTCATGTCTCACCCAACACTTCCCAAAACGCTTCCATCTATGTCGCAGGTCACCGGGGCATGGTCGGTTCGGCCATCGTGCGCAGGCTCCAGGCAGAAGGCTACAGTCGCATCATCACACGCACGCATGCGGAGCTGGACTTGATCGACCAGCGGGCGGTGCAGGAATTCTTCCGGGGGGAGAAGATCGATGCGGTGTTCATGGCCGCGGCCAGAGTGGGCGGCATCCACGCCAACAACACCTACCGGGCCGATTTCATTTATGAGAACCTGATGGTTGAATGCAACGTCATCCAGGCGGCGTTCAAATCCGGGGTCGAGCGGCTTCTTTTCCTGGGAAGCTCCTGCATCTACCCGCGCAGCTGCCCTCAGCCGATGCGCGAGGAATATCTGCTGAGCGGATACCTGGAGCCCACCAACGAACCGTATGCGGTCGCCAAGATCGCCGGAATCAAGCTCTGCGAGTCCTACAACCGGCAGCATGGCACGCACTACCGCTCGGTAATGCCCACCAACCTCTACGGGCCCAACGACAGTTTTGATCTGGAGAACTCCCACGTGCTGCCGGCCATGCTGCGCAAGTTTCACCTGGCGAAATTGGCGGGGCAGGGGGACTGGGAGGGGATCCGGCGCGACGAAGAGCGCTTCGGGCCAATTCATAAGGATCTCCTCCGTGAACTCCGGGAAAGCCGGGGCGGCATAGTCCGGTTGTGGGGAAGCGGCTCGCCAAGAAGGGAATTTTTGCAAGTGGACGACATGGCGGCCGCCTGTATTTTTGTGATGCAACTTTCCGACGATGCATTTCATGGCAGCCTGCCGGGCCAAAAATGAGACCTGTGTTTCGCATCTAAACGTTGGGAGTGGAGTCGATATCTCACTAATGGAGCTTTCCGAGATGATACGGGAAATCGTGGCTTTTGAAGGTAAGGTCGCCTGGGACCCCACAAAGCCAGACGGCATGCCTCGCAAGCTGCTTGACGTCTCGCGGCTCAGCAACCTTGGTTTCCGGCCTGAAATTGGTTTTGCGCAGGGAATCCGGTCGGTATACGAATGGTATCGCTCTGCTGCTGCTAATCCATAAACAATTTTATTCAGGTTGTGTAAAGGTCCCCTTTGTCCGCAAAAGATCAACAGGCAAACCATTGGCAGAAGCGGAGCAGTTCACATGACCCCCAATAACCAATCCCCATCAACTACTCACCAGGGAACCAACCCCCACGCCGCCCAACCCACATCCCTCGTGGCACTGGGCAAAAGCCTTTGGCGCAACCGCCAGCTCATCGTGCAAATGACTAAACGCGAAGTGGTAGGCCGCTACAAAGGTTCGGCCATGGGGGTGGCCTGGTCGTTATTCAACCCCGTGTTCATGCTAGTGGTGTACACTTTCGTCTTTTCCGAGATTTTCAAAATTCGCTGGGGTGGGATTGGTGGTGACGAGAGCAAAACGCAATTCGCCCTAATGCTGTTTGTCGGCATGATCGTGCTTAGCCTGTTTAGCGAGGTACTCAACTCGAGCGCCCGGATTGATTATTCGAAACGTCAATTACGTCAAAAAAGTGGTATTTCCCGCTTGAAATACTGCCTGTCGTCAGCCATGGGTGCTGCGTTGTTTCACAGTCTCATCAGCCTTGAGTGTATTGTTGGCCGCCTTTGTAATCTTTAATGGCTACTTGCACTGGACGTCGGTTTTCAGCCGTTTTGGTACTACTGCCCTTGGTCATCCTCACCCTTGGCCTATGCCTGGATGTTGGCATCCTTGGGTGTATTTCTGCGCGATGTCGGGCAAACCATCGGGATCATTACCACAGTGTTGATGTTTCTTTCCCCCGTCTTTTATCCGGTGACTGCAGTGCCGGAAAGATTCCGTCCGTTCATCATGGCTAACCCACTCACATTCATCATTGAACAAGCACGAGAGGTGCTGATCTGGGGGCGTGTTCCGAACTGGATTGGGCTTGGGATTTACAGCTTAGTGGCTACCTTCGTGGCCTGGGCCGGCTACGCCTGGTTCCAGAAGACCAGAAAAGGATTTGCGGATGTTCTCTAACTTTAATGAAGCGCGCGCCGCTCAAGCAGGAGAGGGTTGGGGTGAGGATCGCTGTAAAACGATTTCTCGCTGAGTCCAAATGAGGTTCTACCTGTGAGAGAATCCGCGAATGATATTGCCATACGGGTCATCAACCTGGGCAAATGTTACCAAATTTATAATCCTCCACGCGACCGGCTCAAGCAATTTTTTGCT
>CAWAUC010000020.1:0-405430 GCA_963785045.1 uncultured delta proteobacterium
CCTTCCGGCGCTTTGTCAGCAAGTCTTCCTAACCAGAGTTTTACCTCTTCCATATAAGCTGCTAGCAGGGCCATCGCTGTAAGGGCAGCTGATCCAATTGCGAAACCTTTTCCGGTTGCAGCAGTTGTATTTCCCAAGCCGTCAAGAGCATCGGTTCTTTCGCGGACCTCTTTTGGCAATTCAGCCATTTCAGCATTACCACCTGCATTATCGGCTATTGGCCCAAATGCATCTGTAGCAAGTGTAATTCCTAGAGTGGAGAGCATTCCAACCGCTGCGAAACCAATACCATAAACACCAAGAGCAAAATCATGAAATCCGCCGGCAAATCCAAATGCTGCGATGATACCTGCAACGATAGTTAGTACGGGAACCCATGTTGAGAACATACCGACAGCCATCCCTTCAATAATTACTGTAGCTGGACCTTGCAGAGCCTGTTTTGCTATACCCTGTGTTGGTTTATAACCATCAGATGTAAAGTATTCTGTTGACTGCCCAATAATAACTCCTGACAAAAGACCAGCGACTACTGATCCAAATACTCCCCATGTGATCCAACCTGCATAAGCCAGAACTCCCAGTGCAACCAGAATCAGAGCTGAACTTCCTCCGGTTCCAAGAAGGAGTGCATTGAGAAGATTTTTTGGAGTTGCCGATTCTTTTGTCCTAACCATATAAACCCCCGCTATTGAAAGTAATATACCTATTGCAGATACAATCATCGGTGCTAATACAGCCTTTACCTGAAGATCAGGATTGCCAACTACTGCCGGAAGGGCAGCACCAAGAGCTGCGGTGGCCAGTATTGAGCCTGCATAGGACTCATAAAGGTCAGCGCCCATACCTGCAACATCGCCAACATTATCTCCAACGTTATCTGCAATTGTTGCAGGATTGCGTGGATCATCCTCAGGAATACCAGCTTCAACTTTACCAACAAGGTCAGCACCTACGTCAGCTGCCTTGGTGAAGATACCACCGCCAACACGTGCAAATAAAGCCTGTGTTGATGCACCCATACCAAAAGTCAGCATGACAGCGGTTATTTCTATAAGTTTCTGATGATCAGTAGTACCGGGCTGTACAAATGTAAGTCCCAGGAATTTCAGACCAGCATCCATGTGCTCAGGAGTGAAAATCAATGTGTTAAGTAAGAGGAACCATAATGCAATGTCAAGAAGTCCAAACCCCACAACAACAAGTCCCATAACAGCACCACTCCTTAAGGCAACCTGCAAACCTTTATTAAGCGACTTTGAAGATGCCCATGCAGTTCTGTTTGAAGCAAAGGTTGCTGTTTTCATACCAAGGAAACCACAAAGACCGGAAAAGAATCCGCCTGTAAGAAATGCAACGGGGACAAATGGGTTTTGAACACCAATATAAGCCAATACTGCCAATAAAAGAACAAGAATAAGAAACACCTTGGTTACAACTGTGTACTGGCGTTTCAGGTAAGCCATAGCGCCTTCCCTGACATATGCAGCAATCTCCTTCATCTTGTCGGTTCCTTCTTCCTGTATAATCATCCCTTTGTAGAAGATCCAGGCAAACAGCAAAGCAGAGAGCGCTGATATCGGCACAATCCAAAAAATACTACTAATCATGATATTTGTTTTTAAATTAATAAAAGTTTAATGGTGAAAATTAAAATTTTTTCGCCGGTACAAAACTAAATTAGTTTTTCATTATTGCAAACGAAAAACGAATGTTAATTTTATTTTAAACTTTTTGGTTATATCGCCCTGAAAAACTCATAATTAATGTCTTCCAGCTGTTTCATTCCAGGATAAGGATAATAGACAATATCATCCTTTGCCCCAACATAAAATCCGGTTTTAATAGTCCTGTAAAGAAGCTCCCCGGAAAAAATGCGTTGAACAGTCTTCATATGTTTCTCATATTCACCTTTCAGAATCTCAAGGCAGTCTCTGAGGTGTCCTAAATTGGAATAGGGCAAATGTTCAGCTGAACCACCAAGAGGATTCTCGGCTAGTTCACCAAGCTTTAAATCAACAAAGAAAAGCTTTGGAAGGACAATAGGAGTTGATCCGTCAGTCAGTCGTTTCAGAAATATTGAAGGTGGGAGTCCACTGGCAACCATGGGAGTAACAGGGCATAATTCCTGGTATAGATAAAGAGCAGTATGGTTTTCTTTATCCTTAGCATAAATCGCTTTTTTCAATTCAAGGACACACCCGTTATCAGTTGTAAGATACAAGCTTTTCAGCGCTTCCAGAGGTATTATTTCCAGTACTTTGTAAACTGAAAGATAGACTGAACGTCGGGGTGGAACTACGAGGAAATGGGGCCGCTTTCAGCCTGCCTGTCAAACCCCTATGCAAAAACGTTTTCTATGAGCCAGACCTCTTTTCGTGACGAAAAGGACAGCATGGGTGTGGTGCGGGTGCCGGCCTCGGCCTACTACGGCCCCCAGACCCAGCGGGCGGTGGAGAATTTCCCCATCGGGGAGCTCCGGCTGCCGCTTGAATTCATCCGGGCGCTGGCGCTCATCAAGCGCTCGGCGGCAGAGGTCAACCGGCGGCTCGGCTTGCTCGAACCCGGTCTTGCCCAGGCGATTGCGACGGCCGCCGGCGAGGTCCTGGACGGCCGCTTCGACGACCAGTTCGTAGTGGGGGTTTTCCAGACCGGGTCCGGGACCTCGACCCACATGAACATGAACGAAGTCATCGCCTCACGGGCCAACGAAATTCTCACCGGCACCCGGGGCGGAAAATCGCCGGTGCATCCCAACGATCACGTCAATCTGGGCCAGTCGAGCAACGATGCGATCCCCTCGGCCATTCACATCGCCGCGCTGGTGGCGCTCCGGAAGCGCTTGGCCCCGGCCCTATCCCAGTTGCACCAGGCGCTGGCCGAAAAGGCCCGGGAGTTTGCAGACGTGCGCAAGATCGGCCGCACCCATCTGCAGGATGCGGTGCCCATGACCCTGGGCCAGGAGTTCTCCGGGTTTGCCCGCCAGGTGGAACTCGCCCTCGAGCGGCTGAAAGCCGTCGAACCACGGCTCTCGGAACTCGCCCTGGGCGGCACCGCGGTCGGCACCGGCGTGAACGCTCATCCGCAGTTTGCCGGCGAAACCATCGCCATGGTAGCGCGGGAAACCGGTATCCCGTTCAAAAAAGCCGAAAATTACTTCGAGGCCCAGGCCGCGCGGGATGCGGCGGTGGAAGCAAGCGGCGCCCTGAAAACCGTGTCCGTGAGTCTGGCCAAGATCGCCAACGACATCCGCTGGCTCGCCTCCGGACCACGCTGCGGACTGGGAGAAATCCTGATCCCGAGCCTGCAGCCGGGCTCCTCGATCATGCCGGGCAAGGTGAACCCGGTGATCCCCGAGGCCGTGCTCCAGGTGGCCGCCCACGTGGTGGGCAACGACACGACCATCACCGTGAGCGGACAGGCCGGCAACTTCGAACTGAACGTGATGCTGCCGGTGATCGCCTACAACCTGCTGCAGTCGATCGACCTGCTGGCGGCGGCAGCACGGGTGTTCGCTGAAAAATGCGTGTCCGGTATAGCCGCCAATCAGGACGCCTGCGCAGCGTTCATCGAAAAAAGTCTGGCTCTGGCCACCGGGCTCGTGCCGAAGATCGGCTACGACCGGGCAGCGGCGGTGGCTCAGAAGGCCTACGATTCCGGCCGGACGGTCCGGGCGGTGTTGACGGAGGAGCGGATCTTGCCTAAAGAAGAGATCGACCGGTTGCTCGACATTTGAGACCACCGCGGGAGGGGTTAAAATGGAGAAGAAAAAAAAGCGTTACACGGTCAAAGCGGGTTGTCCCCAGTGCGGCTGCACCCAGACCACCGTGATGTCGGAAAAGGAATTGCAGGAGCGTTACGGCCGCGTGCCGAACTTCGACATGGAGTGCAGCGAATGCATGGCCAAGTTTTCAACTCCGGCGAAGGACGCATGCCCCGAATGGGATAAAGAGTGCCAACTGAAGCAATAGGATCAAAGCACCATCCCAATCACCTTGTGTCCCATTTTGAGGGCCATCAGGATCATCACCACGCCGGAGAGGATGTCGGACTGCCGGCGGTAGCGGCTGAAGATGGCGGAGGCCCCGGTGCCGAGCAGGATGAGCCCTGGCATAGTGCCCACTGAAAAGGATAGGACCAGCAGTGTGCCCTGGGCGGCGTTTCCGGTACCGAGCGCCTGGGCAAAGGCCCCATACGAAAGGCCGCAGGGCAGGAACCCGAGCATCATACCGAGAAAATAGAACACGGCCGTGCCGGGATGTTCCGTAGCACCTTTCAGGGCACCTTTGAAGCCGGGGATGCGCTCGGGCGAGAGTGCGGTGAGCCAGCGCGGCTCGCGGATCACGCCCAGGCGGGCCACCCCGAAAAGCATCAGAAGTGCGGCCGCCACCAGCCAGAGCACCGCCTTGATCAGGGTGACCCCGCCGAGGGATCCGGCTGAGTTGCCGGTTGCGGCTCCGGCCAGCATCTGGCCGAGACCGCCCATGATTGCGCCCACGGCGGTATAAGTCGTGATGCGGCCCAGATGATACCAGACGTGGGGCATGAATTTGCCCGTGCGGCCGGGAAAGGCGAAAATGAGCGGCCCGCACATGCCGATGCAATGGCCCGTCCCCAACAATCCCAGCATGAACATTCCCCACAGATCCAGCCGGTCCATATAACCCTCAGTCTGCCGTGCAGATGGTTAGTGTCGGTTTGCAAGCGCAGGTGAACGTACTTACCAGATACGCGCCCGCTTGGGAAGCCTTGGCTCCCGTGAACGCATGACAACTTGACGCAGTTGCAGGTCGCGTGTTAGATCAAAATCATTCCCGGACGTGGGCCAGCAACCTCAACCGGTCAGGATATTTCTCGTGTCCGATCCAGCAACGCAGCATCGATTCAACGGCCTGTCGCGTTTGAAACTCTTCTGGGCTCTATCCCGGACGTCCCATGGTCTGCTGGACATGTGCACGCCGGCCGTGGCGGCGCTGCTGTGGCTGGGGCGATTCCCCGCGGTCGAGGTCATCCTCGTCGGCCTTGTGACCACCTTCGCCGGCTACACGGCGGTCTATGCCCTCAACGACGTGGTTGACTATCGCGTCGACCGTGAAAAAGCGGCTGCCGGCGGTCTTGCGGTCGCCGGCAGCGACATCGACGGGGTTATCGTCCGCCATCCCATGGCCCAGGGGCTCCTCAGCTTCACGGAAGGATGGGTCTGGGCTCTGTTCTGGTCGACGGTCGCCCTCATTGGCGCCTTCATCCTCAACCCGGTCTGCATTCTGATTTTCGTCGGTGGCTGCGTATGTGAAGCGATTTATTGCCGGCTATGGCGGGTGAGCCCGTTCCGCACCATCGTGAGCGGGGCCGTGAAAACCTCCGGGGCCATGGCAGCCGTTTTTGCCGTAGACCCTTCCCCCGCACCGGGATTCCTGGCGGCGCTGTTTTTCATGCTGTTCTTCTGGGAAATCGGGGGGCAGAACATCCCCAACGACATGACCGACATCGCGGAGGACCGGCAGATGATGGCCCGGACCATACCGGTCAGCTTCGGCGTCGAGCGGGCGGTGGCGATCGCGGTGGCGAGCCTGTCCGCGACCGTGCTGATCAATCCGGTTGTCTTCCACCTCGCCGCCCTGCCCCGCAAAGGCTTCTTCAGCCTGCTGGCATTGGCCGTCGGGTGTTGCCTGCTGCTGTGGCCCGCCTTGCGCCTAGTTCAGGGCAAGAGGCGGGATCAGGCCATGGCGTTGTTCAACCGGGCGAGCTATTACCCGCCGGTCCTGTTGGGCGTGGTGCTGATCAGCCTCATAACCCAATAAGTTTAGTAAGAGGGGCACTCATGAAAGATTTCAGCATGGAGGAACTGGCCCAGTACAACGGCGAAAACGGGAAGCCGGTCTACATCAGCCACAACGGCAAGGTGTATGACGTCAGTGAAAGCAAGATGTGGAAAACCGGCACCCACATGAAGCGCCATCGCTCCGGCCAGGACCTCACCACGGATATCCAGGCCGCTCCCCACGCCCCCGATGTCCTCGAACGCTTCACACAGATCGGGGTTCTCAAAAAAGAAGGCGAGACCGAGGACCCGCGGATCCCGCCCTTCCTGGCAACGTTTCTTAAGACGTTTCCCTTCCTGCGCCGCCACCCGCATCCGATGACCGTGCACTTCCCCATCGTTTTCATGCTTTCCACGACGGCGTTCACGTTGCTCTACCTGGCCACGGGAGACAAAGCGTTCGACACCACGGCCCTGCACTGTCTGGGGGCGGGAGTGTTTTTCAACGGCGTCACGATCTTAACGGGTCTCTACACCTGGTGGCTGAACTACATGGCCAAGCCTCTGAAACCGGTCAGGATCAAGATCCCTCTCAGCATCGCGATGCTGCTCACATCGATCATCCTTTTCGCCTGGCGGCTGGAGGTTCCGAACATCCTGGATTCCTTGTCGGGCGCGGGGTTGCTCTACATTCTGTTGGTCTTGTCGCTGTCCGTGATGGTGACGGTGATCGGCTGGAACGGGGCGTCGATGACCTTCCCGGTTGAGAAGACCTGAGTTGAGGAATACTTATTCAGAAAAGCTTTTTGGTGGGGATCAGCTTATCGATGATTTCCTTCAAATTCCGGGGCAGCTGGTGAGGGCCGGGTTTTCCGTGTATTCTTCTTTGGGATCGACAGGGAATGGGTGGCCGCTAGTCCTTCAAAAAAGCGGCGGGCATTTATGCCCAACGTACGGGTGCGGTAGCCCCCTTCCTGCACCACCAGCATTGGAAACCCCACCTCTCCCAGCATGCGCCCGTTGAGCTCAAAATCGCGGGGCGTCAGCGACCAGGTCCCTGTGGGGTCGCCCTTCGCCGTGTCAAGCCCGAGCGCGACCACCAGAAAAACCGGGTCGAAGTCAACGACTCGTTGAAGAGCGGCTGACAACGCTTTTCGGTATCTGTCGCCGTCCACCTCTTCTGCCAGCGGCATATTCAGATTGAAGCCTTCCCCCTCGCTTTCCCCGCGTTCATCCCTAAAACCGGAAAAGTACGGGAATGCAAAGCCGGGGTGTCCGTGGATGGAGACCGTCAGCACGTCGGCCCGCCGGTAAAAAATATCCTGCTGGCCGTTGCCATGATGGTAATCAAGGTCCAGAATGGCCACCCGCCCGAAGGGTCGCAGGTATTGAGCGGCAATGGCGTTGTTGTTGAAATAGCAAAAGCCTCCGAACGACCGCCGCTCAGCATGGTGCCCCGGAGGCCGGATCAGGGCGTAGGCCAACCGCCTGCCGTTCAGGACTTCCTTTGCTGCCGACAGCGTGCAGTCAACGGCGGATCGAGCTGCCGCGTACGCATGGCGCGTAAGGGGCGTGAAGGTGTCAATGCAATAGTATCCGGCCAAGATATAGCGGTCCTGGGGAAGGCGTGTTTTATTGCGGATGGGAAATACATACGGGTAAACGTAACGGTTTTCTTCTATGTCCCTGGACGTGCGCCGCAAAAAATTGACGAAATCGATGTCGTGGACGGCGGTTATATGTTTCTCCGGAAAGGCTGAGGGCGCGACCATTTCAAAAAGGCTGCTGTCGGCGATCTCCTTGAGGATACTTCGGATGCGCACCGGAGCCTCGACATAGCCCTTCTCATGAATATGATGCGTGAAGTGCCGGTCCGGAAACACCAGGGCGATCCGGTCGCAGGAGCGCTCGGAAACGGCCGCCGATACGGCCCGCGGCTTAACGTAGCGAAATTCCCTCAATCCAACCGGGTCTTGATCAATCGAGTTCTCCACCATCTTGATATAGGCCGCTGGCACGTAGCCGGCATATTTTCTTCCTAATATCGCCTTGACGACGGCGCAGACAAAGCCGCGTTCCGGCCCTTCAGTCCGGCCCAATCCGTCGAACATCAAGTGCGGCATGCAGGTTTGATCCGGTTTGTAGGGCTTTTCATAGGCAGTGCCGGTAATCGGGCGTGCGCCGTATTGTTCGTAAAACCTGAGACGTTTGCGGTTCTCGATGAGGAGAGCTTCATTGGGGCACAGGGAGGCCTCATCCGGCAGACATTCGAAAAAAAGACCTTTAGCGCCCAAGCCCGCGGCCTCCTGCCGGACCCGGGCGTACAGCGCACCGCCCACACCGCCGCTGGTCTTGCCCGCTTGGGTGGCGATCCAGTCGAGATAGCAAAAACGGATTTGCGGTTCGTGAAGCACGAGTGCGAATCCCTGTACGCGCTGCCGCACGTTTTCGGCAACAAAAAGGATCGTCAGGAACCGCTTGAGAAAGGGATCACGGAGGTGGCGGCCGAGCTGATCCATCTCTTCCGCGGGGATAGACGCGAATCGGCTGCGCATGATGGTTTTCACTTGATCGAGGGCGTTGCGATTTCCGGGAAGCACGTCATCGTAGATACGGCGAATGCGAAACATGGTTCAGGGGATCCTTTTGTCAGTATGCGAGGCGTGGCTGATATCTATGCGAGGGTTAAAAAGAGCGCCGGCTGCCACCCGGCAGCCGGCGAACCGGATTCCGCCCTCTCGGCCCTTTTGGTTTTCGGCCGAATCGCACCAGCGGCATTTATTTCGTCGGCAGCAGTTTCTCTTCTTCCAATAGTTTCTTGATCTCCTCCGTAAGCCCCTGGATGTATTTGGCCGTGGCCTCCCCGTTCATGGGGTTGGGGACGAAGCCCCCTTCGGTCAGCTTCTCCTGAACTTCCTTGCTGCTCACGATCGCAAAGAGCTTCTTATCCAGCGTGTCGTAGACATCCTTGGGCAGGCCCTTGGGCGCAAAAATTCCGCGATCGATGCGCGGGTAGTACTTGATCCCCCCCTCGGCGAAGGTGGGCACATCGGGCAACTGGACCATACGCTTCTCTGTGCCGACCGCCAGGGTTTTGATCCCCAGCGGCAGCATTTCCACTGCCGCGGGCGAGTTGGTAAAAACCACGTCCACGTGCCCGCCCATGATGGCCGGTTTCAGCTGGCCGGTGCCCTGGAACGGCACATAGGTGAACTTCACTCCGGCCAGTTTTTGAAATTGAAGTGCGGCCAGATGCGGGCCGGTGTTCTTGCCCACCCCCCCGGCGGTTACCTTCCCCGGGTTGGCCTTGGCGTAATCGATGAGTTCCTTGAGCGTCTTTGACGGGAAGTCTTTCTTGACACACAGAGCCACGGGCGTGTTTTCAATCATGCACAGGTAGGTAAAACCGTCCGTCTTATACGAGACATCGGTCATGGCCAGTGGTTGGATGATAATGTGCGGCGCGTTGAACCCGGCGAGGGTGTATCCGTCCGGGGTTGCAGCGGACAGGAAGCCCCACGCCAGAGCGCCTCCGGCGGCCGGCTTGTACTCCGGGGCGAATCGAACGCCGAAGGCCTTCTCGAGGAAAGGCTGCATGAGCCGGAATTCGATGTCCGACTCCCCGCCCGGATTGAAGGCGACGATGTAGTTGATCTCCTTGGTGGGGTAGTCCGCCCCGACGGCCAACGAAGCCAGGGAGAGGGCCACCATCAGGACGGCAACACCACTAACCAGACGATTCCATTTCATCTTTTCCTTCTCCTTTCATGATAGGTTGAACGCGCTCGGCCTGGGAGGCGGCAACTGGCCTAGATTATCGTAACCTCCTCCCGCCGTTCGATAAAGTTCAAACCTCCTCGTCTCCCAGCTTCTCTTTTAACGCAGCCCTGCGCTTTTGGAGGCTGGGCACCATGGACAGAACGATCAATACGGTTGAAATAATCATGAACGCGGCCGACAGCGGCCGCCGCAAAAAGACGGTGGGGTCGCCCTGAGATATGATCAGCGCAAGCCTTAGGTTGCTTTCGATCATCGGCCCCAGCACCAACGCCAGAACCAATGGCGGCATCTCGAATTTAAATTTTCTCATCAGGTAGCCTAACACGCCGAAGCCGATCATGAGACTGATCTCCACTTGGCTGAAGTTCAGGCTGTAAACACCAATAAGGCAGAAGATCAGAATCAGCGGGAAGAGAATGGTGTATGGCACCTTCAAGACTTGGACCCAAAGCGGGATCAACGGCAGGTTCAAGACAAGCAGCATGACATTGCCCAGGTACATGCTCACGATGGTGGCCCAGAAGATATCCGGGTACTTGGTGATGAAGATGGGGCCGGGCTGAAGCCCGTGGATCATGAACGCGCCCAGGAGCACGGCAATCACCGAATTGGCTGGGATGCCGAGAGTGAAGAGCGGGATCATGGCGCCGCTGGAGGCGGCATTGTTGGCGGATTCCGGCCCGGCCACTCCCACAATGTATCCGGTGCCGAACTTCTCCGGGGTCTTGGAAAGCTTTTTCTCCAAAGCATAGGAGCTGTAGGTGGAAATGACCGGTGACGGTCCGGGAAGAACACCCATGAAAAATCCTAAAACGGTTCCCCGGATGATCGGCCAGAAGGACTCTTTCCAATCCTGGCGATTGGGCAGAAGGTTTTTCACCTTATCGGTCACCAGTGTGGTCACCACCGCCCGCTCCACATTCATCAGAATCTCGGAAACGCCGAAGAGCCCCATGACCGCCGGGATGAAGCCGATGCCGTCCGTCAACTCCAGGACCCCGAAGGTCAGGCGCTGCGTACCGGAGATGCTGTCCATGCCGATGGTGCCTAGAAGCAAGCCGAACATGGCGCTGAGCAGGTCCTTGAGGATCGACCCCGAAGACATGTAGATTATGATGACGATGCCCATGAGCATCAGCGAAAAATACTCCGCCGGCCCGAAGGCCAGCGCGAACTTGGCCATGGGGGGAGCCACCAGCATGATTCCGATCACCCCGAGGGTCCCGGCGATGAAAGAGCCGAAGGCGGCGATCCCCAATGCCGGCCCGGCCCGGCCCTTTTTGGCCATCTGATAGCCGTCCAGGCAGGTGATGACCGAGGCGGCCTCGCCCGGGATGTTCACGAGGATGGAGGTGGTGGAACCGCCGTACATGGCCCCGTAATAAATCCCAGCGAGCATGATGATCGTGGACACGGGGGGGATGTGGAAACTCACCGGCAAGAGCAACGCGATCGCCGCAGTCGGGCCGAGCCCGGGCAACACCCCCACGAGCGTGCCCATGAGAACCCCGATGAAACAATACATGAGGTTCATGGGCTCGAATGCAACCTGGGCGCCTTGAAGGAGAAAATGAAGAGTGTCCGTTTTCCACCCCCCCTTAAAACCCCAAAATTCCTTTGGGGAAGTTGATTTCAAGCAAGTTTACAAACAGGGCTTGCGCACACACTGTGGACAAAGCGGCCGTTGCCAGGGACCTGATCCAGCTCTCCGGGAAGATGAACTTCACGAGAAATGCAACGAAGAAGAATGTGACCAGTACAAACCCCAGTGGCTGCAGGAGCAGATTGTAGGCAACGAGCGCAAGAACGGTGCTCAGCACCCTTTTCCAGGAATCAGTCTCCGGGAAAAAAGGATCGACGGCCTTGCCTGCACCCTTGCCGGCCAAGCTGGTCACGAGCAGCAGCACCGCCATTCCGATCATGCCCAGGCCGCCGTAGAAAGGCAGAAAACCCGCCCCGGGCTCGCTCCAATCCCCTATGTTCACGCTCCTGGAGTATACGGCGAAGATGAGCCCCACGATCAGAAAGAAAATGCCACCGATAAGGTTGTTTCGTTTCATACGTGCCTCTTGCCCGCCGCCTCACAGAAAATACGCGGGAAGGTGAAAGACCGGCCGGTTTATTTTACCGCCAGGTGCGCCACGGCGATGCCGTTGGTGAAGCGCCGGTAAGAGACCTGGCGGAAGCCGATGTCCCGCAGCATGTCTGCCAACTCATCGGGCAGCGGGAACATGCGGATGGATTCCGGCAGATGGGTGTAAGCCTTGCGGGAACCGGCGATCAACTCTCCTAGTAACGGCATCATGTAGAACGAATAGATATCATAGAGCCACCGGAAAACGGGCCAGACCGGGCGCGAAAACTCCAGACACATCAATTGACCGCCGGGTTTGAGCACGCGATGCATCTCCGCGAAGCCCTGCGGCATGCGGGTCACGTTGCGGATGCCGAATCCCACCAGGGCGGCCTCAAAGCTTTGGTCGGGAAAGGCTATCTGCTCGGCATCGCCCTGGACGTGCCGGATCACCCCCGAAAGCGGCCCGCCCTGAACCTTGTGCAGGCCCGCTTCGATCATGGCGCGGTTAATATCGTAGATGACGACGCGGCCCCGGGGCCCGACCCGGCGGGCGCCGAGAATGGCCAGGTCCCCGGTCCCCCCGCACACGTCGAGGACCTTATCCCCGGGGTGCAAATCCAGCATGCGCATGGATTGGCGTTTCCAGGCGTGGTGGATGCCGAAACTCAGCAGGGAATTCATGAAATCGTAAACCTGCGCCACCGAGTTGAAATGTCGCACCACTCGGTCGGTTTTTTCTCGGGCTTGGATACGCTCGTAGCCGAAAAAGGCGGTTTCATCCGGTGGGCTTTCCACCTGGCGCCGGCGTTCGGGGTCATCCAGCCATAGGGTTTTGTTCAGGGGCATGCCGTCTCCAGTTCAGGCATTGACGGTTTCGGCGGGAGAGCTCTTTTCCCGGGCGACATCGCTCATGAGCGTCTGCAGTTCGGCGCCTTCGATGGTTTCCTTTTCGAGGAGCACCGTGACCGATTTTTCCAGGGCACCGCGTTTGTCCTTGAGGATGCCCAAGGCCCGGGCATACTGGGCGCTGATGATCTCGTTGATCTCCATGTCGATCCTCTCGGCCGTCGCCTCGCTATACTCCCCGGCGCTTTCCGGCATGAGGTTCAGGAACTGGGCGCGCCGATTGGAAGCATGGTAGACTTGGCCGATTTTGCTCATGCCGTACTCCTTGACCATGCTGCGGGCGATATCGGTGGCACGCGACAAGTCGTTGTGGGCACCGGTGGAAATGTCGCCGGAAACGATCTCCTCCGCGGCGCGCCCCCCCAGCAGGCTGGCAATCTTGTTTTCCAGCTCGGTTTTGCACATCAGAAACCGGTCTTCGGTGGGCACCTGCATGGTGTAACCCAGGGCGGCGATCCCCCGGGGGATGACCGTGATTTTCTGGACCGGGTCCGTGCCGGGCAGCGACATGGCCACGATGGCGTGTCCCAGTTCGTGGTAGGCCACGATTTTTTTCTCCTTGGGGTTGATGACACGGTTTTTCTTTTCGAGCCCCGCAATCACCCGTTCCACGGCTTCCTGGAACTCCGGCATGCTTGCCTGCTGCTTGCCCCGGCGCACCGCCAGCAGCGCCGCCTCGTTCACCAGGTTGGCGAGATCCGCACCCACCATGCCCGGGGTCATGTTCGCCAGTCGTTCGATGTCCAGGCTTGCGTCGTATTTAATTTTTTTCAGATGGACCCGCAGAATGGCTTCGCGGCCTTTCCGGTCGGGGCGGTCCACCAGCACCTGGCGGTCGAAGCGGCCCGGCCGCAGCAGGGCCGGGTCCAGAATCTCCGGCCGGTTGGTGGCCGCTATCAGGATGACCCCGACCTGGGGATCGAAACCGTCCATCTCCACGAGCAGCTGGTTCAGAGTCTGTTCGCGCTCGTCGTGGCCGGCCATCGCACCGATGCCCCGGGCCTTGCCCAGGGCGTCGAGTTCGTCGATGAATATGATGCACGGGGCCTTGGCCTTGGCCTGGGTGAACAGGTCCCGCACCCGGGCGGCCCCCAGGCCGACGAACATCTCGACGAACTCCGAGCCGCTCAGGCTGAAGAAGGGCACCCCGCTTTCCCCGGCCACGGCCTTGGCGAGCAGGGTCTTGCCGGTCCCCGGGGGGCCTACTAAAAGCACGCCGCGCGGCATCCGCCCGCCAATAGCGCTGAAGCGCCCCGGCTCCTTGAGGAACTCGATGACCTCCTTGAGTTCCTGCTTGGACTCATCCACTCCGGCGACGTCGTCGAAGCGCACGCCGACCTCGTCTTGCACGTAGATCTTGGCCTTGTTCTTTCCCAGCATCATGAAGCCCGGCTGCTGGCCCTGCATGCGTTTTATCAGGAAATACCATATGCCGACGAAAAGAAAGACCGGAATGACCCAGGAAAGGAGGTCGCGCAGGAAAGTCGATTCGACTTCACCCTTGAAGGTCACGCCATGGCCGGCCAGAAGCTGGGATAAGTCCTGATCCACCCGGATCGTCCGGAAAGCCTGCCCCTGCTCCTTGCTGTCGGCCGTGGGTTTCAGGCGGCCCTGGATCTGGTTGGAGGTGATGGCCACCTCCGCCACCCGGTTTTCGGCGACGGCTTTTAAGAATTCACTATAGGGAATGACCTTGACCGAAAGGGCCGAAAAGAGCATGTTTTGAATGATGAGAACCACCCAGACGCCCAGCAGGACATACCACATTGAAAACTTATGGTGTTTCTCCATCTATCCTCCTTCTGATCCGGCAGGCCCGGCGGGTACGAAGGCGATCCTTTCCCCCGAAAAATTAGTACGTTAATAAGACAAAATAAGCAATTAAAATCCATGCGCAACGCCGCAGGCGCCTTGGGTTTCGCCTGCGCCGAACAATCCGCCTTCGTCCGCGCAGCCGGGGTCCGGGGCGTTCAAATTTCTTCTCAAGTTTCGTGCAAAATCTGCGATAGTTTTATTTAGAGATAATGATTCCCCCGAGAAACGGGGGGACAAGGGAGGCCAGTATGGTCGGTGGAGCGCTGATGAACTTCTGCAAGTCCGAGCACATTTCCTTCTGCACGGCTGCGGACAAAAAGGAGCAGTCCGGCTGCAGCTTTTACGAAAAATCGCGCAGCGCCGAGCGCTGCATGTATTTCATTTTCGATGAGTACTGCGATTGCCTGAAGGCCCAACTCAACGCCAACGTAGCTGTGTGAGCCGGCTTCGGTTCCCCTGCCAAAACCCGATGGGCCTGAGGGGTTCGCGTGAGGCGCCGACGGAACGATTCATGCCCTGAGCGATGGGAAGAATTTTCTGTTGCAGGTGTTCATTAGGAGTTGACGAATTTGCGGGTCAGGTCATTGTCGATGACATAGATGCAGACTTCCTTGGCACCCTGCTCGCTGTACCGGTAATGCCGGCCGAGGTTTGTGATCAGGTAGGCCACATCCTCTCGGATTTTCTTGTCGTAGGTCTTGAATTCCTCCTGATTGAAATCCTTGATGGCCCGCCGGAAATTCGCATTTTCCAACAGCGGTTCAAGCACCTTCTCCTTGAGGTTGTGGACATAGCGGTCGCGCAGGTCCTGAAAGATTCGGGTTTCAGCGATGCTCAGGCCTGCGACCATGATTTCCTGGGTGAGGGTGCGGGAGGTATACTCCCGCTGGGCATCCTTGCGGAAATCGGCTCGTTGCGAACGGGTCGCCCCGGTGCCCAGCAGGCGGTGTTCGATCCCTTCCAGGAACTCCTCGGTGATATCCAGTTTCTCCCCGGTATACGTGCAGGTGACGGAGGTTCCGACCTCGAAGTTGATGGCAAACAGGTAATTCTGGATTTCCCGCGCGATCTGCTCCTCGTTGTAGCAGTACAACGACTCCTTCACCTCCTGCAGCACGGTGTAATCGTACATCCGCAACAGCGAGTCCAGAAACCCCTGCGGGATCAGATCGCGCACGTCCCCGTTTACCTTCGTGAAGAATTTGCACAGATCCGACATGTTGATGCGCTTGTCTTCCTTGGCGTACGTCGAATAGAAATCGTTGAAGATCTTGATGGAATCTCTGCCGGAGATGCCGTGTTGACCCTCCGCATCCGATTCGGCAATGATCCGGCGGCGGCGCTTGGCGGTCAGCCGTTTGCGATCTTCGTCCTGGAGCCACTTGGGGATGTAGCCGGTGTAGATTTCCATTTTGAGCAGCTGCAGGTTTTCATCGCAGTAATGGCGGTATTTCTCGGGGCGGCCGATCCACTCCAGCATGGCCTCGGAGTGCTTGTTCAGGCGCGAGGAAATGATCACCCGGGCAAAGTTGTGAAGCACCCGCGGCAGGAAACTCTCGTCGATGTGCCGCCCGAAGACGTTGCGGTAAATTTCCACCTCGGTGCTCAGATCCATGACGTAGGGGATGTTGATATACTCCACGCGATCCAGGAAGCTCTGGAATCCCTCGATGTTCTTCTGGTCTTCGGGGTTCATGACCGCCAGCAGGAGGGAATTGACGTTCTCCTCGATGTCGTCGACCTTGTGGATGCCTTCGCTGATGATATTGTGGAGCTCGATCAGCCGTTCGGCATTGTGGGACTTCACATCCATCAGAGCGTATATGCCATTGTTGGTTTTCGCATACTGGGAGAGCAGGTACTTGACCTGATGGCTCTCCTTGAAGATGCGGTTGATCTGTCTCTGGAAAGCGGGGTTGCTGAGGACCTGCTGTCGGAGCGGCCTGTCTCCGGGGCTGAAGACACTGATCCCTTCACCCAGCCTGCGGTTAAACCGGTAGGGACGGGCGTACAGGGTCTCAAGCACCTTACCGGGGCTGTTCAGGCGGTTGAGAAGTGCCTCGAAAAGCGAGCTGCAGATGGTGCAGGGGTTGTCCTTGAAGACCCATTCGTATTCCTTCTCCGTGAAAAGTTTGTCCTTGAAGGCCTCGTTTTTGAAGAGCTCGTCAAGGAAATCCCGACGGTAGGCTTTGGGGATCACCAGCAGGGGGTTGTCGTGGCTCGGACAGGGAATTTCGATGGTGTGGCCGCTCCCCTCGGCGCCATCGCCGGAGTCCGTTCCTGCGTCCGGGTCCCCGTATCGGCTCGCACCGTCGGCCTCGCCCTGTTCGAAGTTTTCGATCAGGTGGGACAATCGGGCAATCATCGGATGCGCGTCGTTGATCATCGCGCCGAACTTGCGGCGGTCGAAGCGCCAGACGACTTCATAGCGCAGGCCGGCTTCGGTGCGGGTGTACTCCTCCACTTTCCGCAGCAGGTTGTTGAGGAACGTGCTTTTGCCGCAGCCCGGGGGACCCCGGAAGATGTAGATCTTGTTTTGCTGGGCCCCCCGTTTGAGCGATTCCACGAGGTTCACCAGCCGGTTGGAAAACAGCCGGTCGGCGAAAAACGGATGGTCCACATCGAAGACAAACAGAGGGTTGCAGTCGTAGCAGACGTAATGGATCGACTCGGGATCATCCAGGTATTCGTCGACCCCTTCGCCCACATAGGCCTTCACCATGTCGTGAAAGATCTGAAAGATGTTGCGCATCACGATCTGCGGCGTGGCCACCAGCTCCTTCAGGAAATCCCCGAAGGCGATGGGCAGCCGCCGATCCACGGCGCCCGCGGCCCGGTTCAGGCTGTGCAATGCCATCGCGACGGCGTCGGGTTCACCGGAAAGGCCATTCGCATCCGATTCGCAGTTATCCATGGCAGGTTTCAGAATCCAAATTCCAGATGGTCAACCACCGGGTTGAACGCCGGGGCTCAAGGGGTGGCCGGGATGGGGCGGCCGGCCGTTTTGCCCGGTTGCGCGCACGACGTCCGGGTGCTGCGGTTACAGCACCTCGCGGGTCAGCCTGCGTTCGTTCATGGTGTACAGGACGCGTTGCCATTTTATCTCCTGCTGCTGAGCCTCTTCATTCACGGTCACGCGCGTGCCGGGGGCTGCGCCGGGCATCGCGGCGGGCTCAACGCGCGCGATTTCACTGGTTTCCAGCTGGACGGGCTTGCCCCACATGAACTCGATGCCCAGCAGGGTGTTCGCGATATATTCCCGGACGAGCGGTTTGCCTTCGAACCGGTGCACCAGATACAGGCCCCCGCTTTCGGATTTCTTGCGATCGACGGCGATCCAGGGCGGGTGGTACAGCGCGGCGAGGAGCATCGCGCGGTAGTCCTGCGCGGAGCGGCTCTTGACGAAGATCTCCCACACCGCTTTGGCCTGATTCAGGCGCCTTCCGGCGATGAACAGCCGGAAGCGGTCGACGAAATCCTGGTCGACGAAGGTGTTGATGAAAAGAAAATCGTCCAGATCTTCGCGGATGCCGAAGAGAGCCTCCCGGCCCTGGCCGGTGCCGGCATCGAACTGCTTTCGATCCCACGCATCGGTCAGCCGGCGGAACGCAAAGGAGCAGCGGCCTTTTTCGGCCATGTCGTGGATGTGATAAAACAGCCGCATCCCCAGCGCGTAAGGGTTTAACCCGACCCGCGGCATGGAGGTCACACCGGCGTGAACGCGGGCAAAGTCCACCTCGTGGCCGCTGATCCGGTCATCCTGAAGAAACAGCTTCTCGTGCCAGTAGCTCGCCCAGCCTTCGTTCATGATCTTGGTGCGGATCTGGGGCTGGAAGAAGAGCGAGGTCTTGCGGACCACCTCGATGAGCGGTTTCATCCAGCGGTTTTTTTCCTTGTTCAGGAAATCCGATTCGGCGAGGAGGAACTGGATCAGATCCTGACGGACGACGGGTTTTGCCTCGAGGCTCTTTTTGTAAAGAGCGCCAAACTCGGGGTATTTGCGCAGTCGACCTCGGCAAAAAACGTTTGCTCCCCGTGTTCGGCGGACTGCCGGAGGCAGGCGTTGTAGCGTTCGATTTCCTTGATATAGGTGCCCGTTTTGAGCTGTCGCAGATTCTGCAGGAACTGATCGAAATAGAAGTCCAGCATCCCGTTGCGCGTCGACCCCGGCAGTGGATTCCGCCGCGACAGCTCCATGTGGAACCCCACCAGATTGTCGATGCCGCGGGCGAATTCGATGATGTAGTCCACCCAGCGCCCCTGTTCGGAGCGCAGCTGGGCGATCACGCGCTTGTCGGAAAGAGCCTGCCCGGTGAAATCATAGTCCCAGGTGTGCCGGAAATAGAGATTGTTTTGGAAAAAATCGATGTGGGCCAGCACGTGGTAGAAAATCATCACGTTCAGCCAATCCGGGTTGTTGTCATTGTAATACGAAATGGCCGGGCGGGTGTTGATGACCGTTTCGTAAGGGTTGCTCGGGTAGAGCTCGTAGCGGCCCTTTTCCCGCAGGACCTCCACATCGTGGACCCAGTAATCGTAGAGGGTGGGAATCATCAGCTTGGGGGAGAGCTCGAGCAGATCCCGGTTGGTGACGATGTACTCGAGGGTCTCGTCCTCGAAACGCAGGCCGGCCTCCGCGGCGCGCGCCTTGCAGCCTTCCATGATGCGTTTGGTGTGTTGACTGATCAGTTCCATCGTCTCAGCCGTCAGCTTCGGATAAAAGTTCCCGCCGTTGCCCGCATGTGCGCCAGGTTATGACGCGATGCCGGATCTCCGCTCCGGGGCAACCTCTGATGAAGCATTCCGCAGCGAGGATTTTCGGAAGATTCCGCGGGCCAACGCCTCACTCGGATATCAGTTTTTTGATGCCCTCGATGACCCGGGATTCGCCCGCATCGTCCTGCATCACATCCAGGCGGAGCAGCCGGGGCTTTTCTTCCAGGAGGCCGGAATTTTTGATGTAGCGTTCCACCTCGCTCGGCGGGCCTGCCGGGTTGCCGTGCGCGGCGATGGTGATCCCCACCCGGTTGGCGTAAGCCAGCATGGCTTTGAGCTGGGGCAGGCTGTCCTTGCCTTCGGGGTCCCAATCATCGCCGTCGGTGCCATGGAAGACGTAGATGTTGTAGTCCCGCGCCAGGTTCTCCTTCTGAACGATCTGATTCACCAGCGTGTAGGCGGAGGACACCTGGGTCCCGCCGGCGACCTTGGAGTTGTAATAGGTGTAGAAGTCCGGGACCTCGTCGGCCTGGGTGTCGTGCAGGATAAAACGGGTTTCCACCTGCCTGGCGTACTGGTAGAGCAGCCAGCTGTAGATGAGCACGTGCTGGGACGACCACCAGCTCGGTGGATTTGCCCTCCATGGAGCCTGAGTAGTCCCGCAGGAAAAACACCATCGCCTGGGATTCGAAGTCCTTTTCCCGGGAAAGGATCCGGTAGACCTTGTCCCGGGGCAACGAGAAAGCGTGTCGGATCGATGTGGTTGACGTCCGGCAGGTTCCCCAGGTGGATGTTGGTCTCCACGATTTTGCGCAGGGTCGCCTTCTTGTCGAGCAGCTGGCCGAAGCCGCGGTTGCGGTCGGTCAGATCATAGGTGTAGCGGGTCAGCGAGCGCTTCTTGCCCTTGTCTTTCAGATTGGGGAGTTCGAACTTCTCGGTCAGGATGCGGCCGAGCTCGTAGGCGCTGGATTCGACTTCGTGCTGGCCGCCCTCGCCCTGCCCCGGGCCCGTTCCGCCGCCCGCATCCGGTGCGGCGCACGGGCTGCTCGCCGATCACCTCGCCTTCTTCCCCGTCCCCGGAGCCGCCGGTGGATTTGTCCTCCTCGGTGCGGAAGGAGGTGTCGTGGAGAAATTTTTCCTCCACCGTGGTGGGCACGATCACGACTTTCTGCTTGCCGCTCTTGCCGGGCTTGATCAGGCGGCCGACGTCGGATCTTGCGCGGAAAGCCGTCTTCTTCGCGCTGCTTGTCGCGTTCCAGCAGTTCGTCGATGGAGCGGATATTGGCGCTGGCCGTGTGTTGCATGGCCGCCATGCGCTGCAGCAGGTCCAGATCGTTCCAGGCATAAAGGGGCCGCGGCCGCAGCTTCGGCCGCGCCGGCGTTTCCGCGGGACGCGTCGTCGAGGCCGTGGGCCCCGGGGTGATTCAGCTCACGCAGGATGCTGGCTTGCATCTCCGGCGTCAGACCCAAGGCCTTCAACCGCTCATAGATTATGTGAAGTTTGGGGGACATGACCGTCCACTAGCGAGTTCACGCATCCCGGACATCCACCACCCGAGGCCCGGATCATTGCTCGTCCTCCTGGGTGCAGAAGTACTCGATGGTCTTCTGGGCGCAGGTGTGGCAATAGCCGAGCTTGTTCAGCATCGTGTCGATCATGCGGTCGTAGAGCTTCTGGTTCTCCTCGTTGGTCCGATTGGCCAGGGCACCGATCAGGCTGCCCGCGCCGGCGATGTCGGATTTCAGGCGCACGTCGGTCACGGCCTTGACCAGTTCCAGGTTGTCCATGAAATCGTAGTTGGGATCGATGGAAATTTTCTGGCCGTAGATCTTGCGGATGGAGGTCCGGAAGGACTCCCGCTGCTCCTCGGTCTTGAGCCCCAGGCGTTCCTCGACGCTGTTGATGAAGCGCTCGTCGATCTTGAGCGCCTTCAGCTCGCCGCGTCTGGGGGTCCTTGTATTTCCACATTTTGTCCGGGCCCAGGTTTTCGGCGTCGATGCCGATGATCATGTTGACATAGTTCATCACGTCCTTGCGGATGGCCAGGGGCTCGTCCATGTAGGCGTTGAACATTTCGGTCATGATCCGCTCGCGGTAGAGTCCCTTGGCCGTCTTGAGGTCCTCCAGATATTTGGCCCGGTCGTTGGCCTCGGTCACGTAATCCAGGATGATCCGCTCCAAGGCCCGGAAGACATCGTAGGCGAACATGCACTGGCCTTCGTTGGTCTCGGAGCTTTCGATCAGCAGCTGAATGGCGCGCCCCAGGTTGCGCTGGCCGAGCCCCTTCTGGCCGAAGCGGTTGGTGATGTCCGGGTCCTGGTTGAGCGTGTCGATCACCTCGGCCAGGGTTTTGATGCTCTTCTCGCCGGCGACCTCGCCGGCGGCAAGCTTCATCGTTTCGACCGGCGTCAGCTTCTCGGAGCGCGGCAGACGCGTCAGGACCGCGGCCACCGAGGCGGCGTAGTTCAGATTGGGATCCTGGTGGAGGTCTTCCTTGGTCAGGGTGGTGCGCGTCTCGCTGCCGATGGCGTAGCCGGTCAGCTCCTTCTGGAGTTTATAGTTGGTGTTGTGGGAGACATAGCAGATCCGGCAGCGGTCGACGATGGGCGCCTCTTCCTTTTCGGCCAGGAAACGGTTGAACTCCGAGTTGTTGCTGGTGGCGACGATCAGGGTGTCGATGGGCCACTTGTAGCCGTCGATCTCGATGCTGCGGTTCTGGATGACGCCCAGATAGACCTGCACCAGGTCCTTTTTGTTCTTGAAGATTTCGTCGCTGAAGTGGATGCCGCCGCCGGCCACCCGCGCCAGGGCCCCGCGCCGCAGATCGAAGCGGTAGGGGTTGTTGGTGTCGGTGATGTGCAGCAGCCGCTGGATCGATTCCTCGCCGAGCAGGTCGACGGCCGAGGAGGTGATTTTGTCTTTGGCCGGGTATTTGCCGGTGACGGTCCCCAGGCTTTCGGTGAGGGGCACCGGCATCACCTCGACAAAGGATCAGCATGTCGTCCAGATCCTCACCGCAATGCGTGCCGATGTCGTTCCAGATGTAGCCGCTGCAGGCCCCCAGCGGCCGGTAGTTTTCATAGAGCGCCTCGATGCTGCTTGTCGGTGAAACCGATCGATTTCGCCAGGAAGGCCCTGTTGTCATCCGGGTCCGGCAGAAGATTCATGGCCAGGATCATGGGGTCTTCATAGGTCTGGGACTCGATGGTCGTGATCTTGCCGTAGGTTCCGAGCCGGTCCAGGTTGAGGAACTTGAAGGTGTACTTGCGGTTTTCTTCCCGGGAGAGGAACCGGCGGTAGTTGCCGGCAGAGAAACTCCACGAAAAAGGTCTTGCCGTTGCCCGGTTCCCCGACGAGCACAAACGCCATCTCCTTGGAGGAGCCTCCTTCGGCGGCATCCTTCACATAGGAGACGAAGCTGTTGATTTCGTCGTACATGCCGATGACGTGTTTGGACCCGTTGCGAAAGATGTTGAAATCGTAGGTGGTCTTGCCGTTCACCGATGACCTTTTCGATTCCACTCTCGAGGATCATGCGGGACACCCCCTGGAAGGCGTTCTCGAATCGGCGCTGTCCTGCCTTGACCGCCTTCAAATGCTGGAGCAACGGATTGGTGTTGGTGACCATCGTGTGCACCTCTCTGTGGGAATCTTGGCCTGGCGCTTGTTCTTTGTTTGACTCCGAGTCAATCGAGAAAGCGAGTGTGAAAACTCCAGCTGCAATCATCGACGCACCCGTGGGCGGCGGGAGGGGGGCGTGGGCAGGCGTCACAGTTTTTTGACGGTGTCAGAACAGCTTCAAGCGATCAGAAGTGCCCCGGGTGCGCCCCGCTAAGGGTTTCAACCGATTGAATACCCTTGCAAATTCGAATACCAGCGAGTAAGGTACCGACAGGCGTTCATACTGAGTCAATGCAAATTCAATACCATGACGATTTTTAGGATACGCCGGCCCGAAGGGATGAGCGGCTCGCAGGTGAACGTGTGGGACCGCTTCGTTATCCATGGACGCCACACACGGAAAAGGAGGCACTCATGGTGGAGGATTGGATTTCCAACGCATACGAGGGGATGTCCCGGCGCCAGTTTATGGCACGCGTGACAGCCGCCGGCGCAACCATCGCGGGCTTGGCCGTCGCCTCGCAAGCGGTGGCCGGCGAGATCATCGCGACTCCGGGCGAGGGCCTTGCGGTGAGCGACGGAAAGGTTGGTGTCGGGGGATTTCAGGTTCCAGTCTATGAGGCGCACCCGGAGGCTGCCGGCAAATACCCGGTGGTGATCGTGATCCCGGAAATTTGGGGAATGCACGAGTACATCAAGGACGTCGTGCGCCGTTTCGCCAAGCGCGGATTCCTCGCTATCACTTTCGAGCCGTATGCCCGCGAAGGGGGCGTGCTGCACCTGGCGGACATGCAGGCGGTTCTGAAGGTGGCCAACG
The DNA here is from genome assembly GCA_963785045.1 of uncultured delta proteobacterium. Lineage (GTDB taxonomy): Bacteria > Desulfobacterota > Desulfobacteria > Desulfobacterales > SpSt-501 > SpSt-501. The sequence continues at coordinate 23,495 of CAWAUC010000020.1, forward strand.
CGGTACCCGATGCGCAGGTCATGGCGGACCTGGATGCCCTCGTCGCCTACGCGAAGAAGCTTCCAGCCGCGCGGGCCGACAGGATCGGGGTGACGGGATTCTGCCGCGGGGGCCTTTACACTCTGCTCTTCGCGGCTCACAGCCCCGAGGTGAAAGCCGCCGTGGCCTGGTACGGCCAGATCAAACCGGCGAAAACGCCGGGCATCCGCACGGCAGGGCCGCTCGATCTGGTCGCCCGGATCAAGGCGCCCGTGCTGGGGCTTTACGGCGGAGCGGATCAGGGCATCCCGGTGGCCGATGTCAAGGAAATGGAATCCGCCCTCAAGGCGGCCGGCAAGACCGCCGAGTTCGTGATCTATGCGGATGCGCCCCACGCCTTCCATGCGGACTACCGGCCCAGTTACCGCGAAAACGCCGCCATCGACGCCTGGGCGCGCTGCCTGGCGTGGTTCACCCAGTACCTCAAGGGGTGAGAATCGATCACCACCGGGGCAGCCTTCTGGGGAGTACGGCTACTGTATTCCTCCCACGCAAAGGTATTTGATTTCAAGAAACTCGTCGATCCCGTATTTGCCGCCCTCCCGGCCGATGCCGGATTCCTTCATTCCTCCGAACGGTGCGACTTCGGTGGAAATCAGGCCGGAGTTGACGCCGATGATACCGTACTCGAGGGCTTCGGCCGCGCGGAAAATCCGCCCGACATCGCGGGAATAGAAGTAGGCGGCCAGCCCGTAGGCGGTGTCGTTTGCCATGGTGACGGCCTCCGAGTCGTTCCTGAACCGGTAAAGCGGCGCAACCGGGCCGAAGGTTTCCTCGCGGGTGATTTTCATGGAGGTAATCGCATCGGTCAAAACGGTGGGTTCGAAAAAGAGCCCGCCCCTCGCGTGGCGCTTCCCGCCGATCAGCACGCGGGCGCCCTTGCCAACCGCATCGGCAACGTGGTCTTCGACCTTGGCGAGCGCCTCGGCATTGATGAGGGGGCCAACGGTCACCCCCGGCTCCGTTCCGTCGCCGACGCGCAGCGAGCGAACCCGTTCGGTCAACTTGGCGGCAAAGGCGTCGTACACCTTTTCCTGCACCAGCAGCCGGTTGGCACACACGCAGGTCTGCCCGGCGTTGCGATACTTGGACAGCAGCGCGCCTTCGGCCGCTGCATCCAGGTCGGCGTCGTCGAACACGATGAAGGGTGCGTGGCCGCCGAGCTCAAGCGAGAGTTTCTTCACGGTCCCGGCGCACTGTTGCATCAGGAGCTTGCCGGTTTCGGTGGATCCGGTGAAAGTCAGTTTGCGCACCTTCGGGTGGGTGGCAAGCTCGGTGCCGATCGCGGCCGCCTCTCCGGTCACCACGTTGAAGACCCCGCGGGGGATTCCGGCCCGATCGGCCAGCTCGGCCAGCGCCAGCGCCGAGAAGGGGGTCGCCGACGCCGGCTTGAGCACCACCGTGCAGCCGGCGGCAAGGGCCGGGGCCGTTTTGCGGGTGATCATGGCCGCCGGGAAATTCCAGGGTGTGATCGCCGCACAGACACCGATGGGCTCCTTGAGCACCAAGATGCGCTGGTCGGCCTTGAACGCCGGAATGACATCACCGTAAATCCGTTTGGCCTCCTCGGCGAACCACTCCACGAACGAGGCCGCATAAGCGATTTCGCCGCGAGCCTCCGCCAGCGGCTTGCCCTGCTCGGCGGTCATCAACCGCGCCAGATCCTCCTGGGCGGCCATCATCAGATCATGCCAGCGGCGCAGGGCGGCAGCCCGCTCCTTGGCAGTTTTGGCGCGCCAGGACGGCCCTGCGGTGTGGGCCGCCTCGATGGCGCGCCGGGCGTCCGCCTCATTCAGCTTGGGAACGCTGCCGATGCGTTTGCCGGTGGACGGGTTGAAGACCGGGATGACTCCCCCGTCCTGCGCTGCCACCCATTCGCCGTCAATGTAACAGCGCGAGCGAAAAAGGTTCCTGTCGACTATGAATTCCGGAACATCCGCGTGTTCGCGGCCGTAGAAAGCGTTCATGGCAAAATCCTCCAAGGCCGCCAGGGCCGGTTATAATGGCCTGCGGCCGGTCGTCGGTTTTATCGTTCAATTGTGGCTGGAGCGGTCTGCCTCGCCCACAGACTGAAATGGGAATTAGAGCCTCTGCGTTTCTCTATCAGACTGTTGAAAAAAGGCGCCTCAAGCCGTGATCCGGCGTTGCGCGGCTTTTGTAAATGCTCACATATCATAGGGATATGCTGCGCTTTCCAAAACGCCACGCGCCTTGGCTGACGGCCCGATGCTTGTTTTTCAACACCCTGCTAAGGGCAAGGGGAAAGGCGTTGACCACCTCTGAAACATAAGGCCTTCAGGGCTGTCGACAAGGGCCCCCTGCGCCATGGCCGACAGCTTTGTCGTCAATTCCGTTCCGCATCCTAATTTTTCTCTCAACCGGATTGAAGCCAATCTGTCGGCGATCGATGCCACTTGACAGGTTTCAAAGTGTGAAGCACCTTTAGATGACAAATCGACTGGTGCACCCAAACATCGGCAGCACTGAAACCAAAACTGAAAACGAGGTCTATCATGAACGTTATCGACTATTGCAAGGGCATGGAGATGGAGTTGATCGCCTGGAAAGCTAAAATGTACGACCTGACCCGCAAGGTCGAAAGCCTTGGATCCAAAGAACGCGAGAAGGTCTTGCCCAACATCCAAGACCTGAACATGCTCGTCACGGATATGTCATCGCGGATCGAACAGCTGAAAAACGAGTGCCCCACGGAGTGGACTCCCCAGAAGAAGGATATCGATACGGGCCACATCGATATGCGCGCCAAATACGAACAGACGTTGGAGTACATCGGGAAATATTCGCCCGTGTCGATCCCCGGCTGAACCTTGTGAGCCACGCCCACGATAGGGCTTGGAGAACTTCTCTGGGCCCTTTCGACTTACACAGCAGCAATAATTCGGTCACCTCGGATTTGCTAACACCAGAGTCGCTTCGTATTCCTTGATGGTGGCAGAGGCGATATTCGGCCAACCAAACACCTGCACGGTCTGCCGAATCGCATCTGCTGATAGTGCCGGTAACCGTGACGTCACTCTGTCTATCGCCGTGGCCAACGATTTTGCATCCCCACCCGCCACCAGCTGGCCGTTCTGTCCGTCTTTGATAATGGCATCCATCACTCCCACCGGGGTCGCGACCACCGGAACGCCGCAGGCCAACGCCTCTAAACTCACGAGCCCAAAACTCTCATAGTACGAAGGCATCACCAACACGTCGGCGGCATTGTAAAATACCGGCAACTCCTCCTGTTCGATTCTACCCATAAACGCAATCGAATCGTCGACTCCGAACGTGCGGGCCACGCCGAGCAATTTTTGCTCCTCAGGGGTATGACCGCCGTCGCCTCCGACGATAATCAGACGCAACTGCCGCCGGTGTCTGAGATACCGCATGGCCTCCAGCAGTCTGTCCAGACCCTTCATGGAATCGAATCTACCCACAAACAACGCCAATGTATCATCGGGGTTGAATCCGAGCTGGCGGCGTGCGGTGGACTGCTTCATCGGACAAAAGAGCTCCAAGTCGACACCGCACGGCACAATACCAATTTTGCCGGGAAGGGCGCTGTAAAAATTGATCAGGCGTTCTTTTTCTCGCTGGGTGGGGGCAAGAATGCGATGACACCTCTTAATGACGGCATCCTCCGTGGCGATGCGAATCTCAGGTTCCGGGCCGCCAATTCCCGTATGGTTCTTCATAGCGCCGAGCGAGTGAAACATGACGACGTGCGGACGCCTCCAGGTTTCCTGCGCCCAAATGCCGAGCATGCCGGACAACCAGTAGTGGCTGTGAATAAGATCATATTCGAGGTGGTTGGCCGATCTGAATTGCTCCAGTTGACGGAAAAAGTCCTCTATATGCGGATACATTTCCGCTTTGGGGATGTATTGGTTTTCGCCCAAGCGCAGATGAATCAGGCGCACGCCTTTAGCGAGCTGCACAACCCTGTCGTGTGCATTTTGGTTGCGGCGCGTGTAGATGTCAACCCGATGGCCGCGACGACCCAGCTCGCGGGAAAGCTCGCGAACATAAACGCTCATCCCTCCCGTATCTTTGGACCCGAGTTTTCCAAGTGGACTGGAATGCGCACTCAGCATCGCGATCCGCAGCCGATTGATATTCACTTCCTTATCTTCTCTGATTCCATGTGCAACCATCGTGAGCGTTATTCGGGCAGTCTAATCGTAAAGAGGACTTTGAAACCACTTCTAGAGCTTCACGGTGTTTCCCGATCGAGCCGCTTGCGCCAACGCGTCCAGAACCTTCATGTTGGCAAGGCTGTCCTCGAACAAAAAATTCAATTCGGATTTTCCCAGCACCGCATCGCCAAAATGTTCCACCATCAGCTGGTATTCATCAGCTCCCGGGACTACCTGTTTGCATCCGGTTTCCTGATCCTGACCGCGCAGAATGTACTCGGCATCCTTCTGCCAGGGGATAAACGCATCATGCGGCAAATCAATCGCCCCCCCGGTGCCGACAACGGTAAAGGTTTGCTGCAAGGCCGAAATGAAACTGGCTTCCAGTGTCGCCAGACCGCCCCCGGGGAATTGCAGTGTTCCGACAACATGCACATCCACCCCCGTATCATGATAGATCGCCTGGGCCTGCACCTGGGTAGGCTCCGCCCCCAGCATCCACCGGGCGACACTGACACTGTAGCAGCCGACATCCAGCAGCGCACCACCGCCCATATCGGCCCTTAAACGCACGTTGTCTCCGGCGTCTAAAACCTCTTTGGACATATGAAAACAAAATGCCGAACGCACCAAACAGGGTTGGCCGATCCGGCCTTCACTGACCAACTGTTTGATCTGCCGGCTACGGGGATGGAACCGATACATGAACGCCTCCATCAAAAGCAGCTTTCCCCGGCCGGCCGCCTTGGCCATATCGTCGGCTTCCTGCGCGGTGCATGCAATCGGTTTTTCACACAATACATGTTTTCCGGCAGCCAGCGCTTTCAGCGTCCAGGGCAGATGGAGACGGTTGGGAAGCGGAATATATACGGCATCGATGGCGGGATCTTCCAGTAGCGCCTCGAGGTGGTCGTAGATCCGCTCGATATTATGTTCGGCCGCAACGCGGCCGGCGTCGGCTGGACGCCGAGTGGCCAACGCATGCACTCGGCCGTTGCGTGATTTTTGAATCGCCGGAATCACACACGTGCGCGCGACGGTGGCGTTGCCCAGCACTCCCCATCGAATTTTATCCGGCATGGAGCTCCTCCACGGTTCCGCCCTTGGACATGGATCGCGCGGCCGCTTCAAGTATCGCAACCACTTTCACGGAATCCTCTAAAGGCGCTGCGATGGGCTCACCGGTCAGCAAATGGTCCGCCAAATTCGCATGAAAGGGGTAATGCGCTCTGATCGGCATGGCCATTTTCTGCGATAAGATCTGGCCGGTAGGGTGTCGCCGGTACAACGTCAAGTCCGGCGGCATTTCAGTTGCCGGTACATCGTGGCGATGAAAGTACAGAACCGGATCGATATCAAAAACGCTCACATCCTGCCACTGCCCCACTATCGCGCCTTCGGTCCCGAGCAGGTACCACTTCGGTTTGCGTACGGCGGCAACATCGGAGTGCATAAATTCCGCCTCCTGCCCCCCGGCAAATCGGACTTGTATGCGCTCCTGATCGGCATTGGTAACGTCATGCCATACCCGCTTGTGACGGGTGCCGACAACGGTTTTAACCGGATCCGGAACCAGACTCACCACCCAATCCAGATAATGGGCGCCCCAGTCATAGCTGGTGCCGCCACAAACGGCCGCATGCGAATGCCAATAGCCACAGGGGTGGCCGAAACTTCCGACAAACGTCTCCAAATAAAAAAGATCGCCTATCAACCCGTCGGCGACCGCCTGTTTAATGGCCAGAAAGTCCGTATCCCAGCGCCGATTTTGATGGCAGCTCAAATGAACGTGTTGCCTGGCCGCCATTTCAACCAGCGTGGTTGCTTCCTTGCGTGTGAGCACGAGCGGTTTTTCACACACCACATGCCTGCCGGCTTCCATCATTTGGATGCACATTGCGGCATGGGTGTCGGGAGGTGTTGCAACAATGACGACCTGCACGTTTTTGTCGCCACGGAAGGCCTCCACGGTTTCATACGTCTGCACCCGGGGAAAGTCTTGTCTTGCCTGGCTCAGTCGCTGCGGGTTCAGGTCACACACCGCACGAAGGGATAGACCGGTTGTGTGCTGAACTCCGAGCCCGTGGCTCTGGCCCACGGCCGGCGAATATCCCAGCAATCCCACGCCCAGTTCACGATTCGGTTCGGTATGCCCGGCCAGCCGCTGCAGCAGGCGGTAAAGAATCCGCTGGAATATCGGATTGTCATATGCCTGCAAGGTCGTGCAGGCGACTTGTCCCTTGCCGACCCAACAATGCGTCAGCACGGGTCTGTGGTCGTAGTGCCAGTCCGCATAAAGAATGGTTTCACAGGCCTCATCGATTATTCTTAATGCATGGTAACGTCCGGGCAAATAAACAGCATCCGGTAAACGCACCGCCAAGGAATGTGTTTTGTTTTCAAATAGTATGCGCAATTCCGCCGCAGGTCCCACCGGTTCTGGTTGGACCCCAAAAATCTCCGGCAACGGCCTTTCGGATAAATGCACCAGGATCAGCCAACCGCCCCCATTTTCCACGAATTGTCTAAGATGCTCTGCCCCTGCGCCTTCATTTGGGAGATTGCGGGTAACCACCACATCGTAATCGGCTATTTGCGCAGGCAGTTGACGGGCAACCACGAGTTTGAGATGGGGCATCGATTGCAGATACGTCATAAGTGATTTGGGCAGAGAGCCGTCACCTTCAATTACGAAAAGAACTGAAACTGGGGGGTGAGGCATCATGTTACACCGCCTTATTTTATGGGGGTCTATCGATGAAAATGGTAGCAGTTTTTTAGAAGCGGCATAAATCCGCGGCAGCTTTGCTCAGCTAAATGGGCAAATGCCCGTTCAGAAATGGGGTCTGTTTGGGTTCCCTTTGTCATTGACATGCCATAGCATTTTGACTACGTTTGTGCCCCACATAAAGCGCCCATCGCCAATCACCACTATTGAGAATCGTTGCTTGCATGCAATACAAATGGATCGCTCTGAGTGTCACTACCATCGGTACCTTAATGGCCGGTGTCGACCCCAAGCAGGGAGCTTGGCACCATTCTTGGGATAAATCAAATAGCGTTTGTGATATCATCCGAAACTTTGAAATATGAAAAAGAGCAGCTATCCAAGGCCGCAGTGACGTAAGGCCGTGCCCGTTTTCCTCCGGCCATGACGCTTCTGCCAAAAAAGATCAAAGCAGGGTCCATGCCAAAAGTTACGACAGCTTTTCTCGACTCGGCTCACCCGAAATGGGTGACAATCTCATATCTCAGAACCAACGCATCCGCCCGGCGCAGCTTAGCACTGGTTGCGGCGTGGCTGGTCATTATCAACATCTTCGCCCTTTTGGCGCTGAACCGTTTAAACGTTGCCCCGGACACGGCCTTGGATTGGATGTCACCCTTTATCTATAAGCCCGAACAGAGCTGGAATATCATTAACCTGCATAATCGCTGGGACGCTTACTGGTTTCTCGACATTGCCCAAAATGGATACTACCTGCGTGGGGAGCGCGACCTGGCCAATGTTGTATATTTCCCGCTCTACCCATTGCTGATGCTCGCCGTGAAACCTTTGGCAGGCGGAAATCTGGTGCTCGCAGGCTGGATCGTGAGCAGCGTTTTCCTGGCGCTATCGGTCCTCGTGCTTACCCGCCTGACCCAGGAGTTTCATCCCGACATCGATGACCCATTGCTCCCGGTAGCATTCCTGCTGGTCTACCCCACCGCCTTTTACCTGAATGCGGTGTATTCCGAATCACTGTTTTTATTCTTGTCGCTGGCAATGGTACTTTGTGCGCTGAGGCGTAATTTTCTGCTGGCGGGGGTTTGGGCGGCCCTGGCATCCGCCACCCGAATTGCAGGGTTGTTTCTTTTCATTCTCTTGATCACCGAATTCATACAAGCCTACGGCTGGCGAGCACTGTTGACGCGCCGTGCCTGGCCGCTGGCACTCGCTCCGGCAGGCGCAATCGCTTTCTTCGTCTATCACTGGATAGCCTTCGGCGATTTTTTTCTCTACCTCAAAATCGAGAAAAACTTCGGGAGGGGTTTCAAGCCGGACTCTGCCTTTTTTGACATCCGCAACAACCCCGACCTGGTCCACACGGTGTTTGAAATAGGCTACACCGTCATAGCGATTATTTTGGGGCTCATTGCGCTGATGCGCTCCAGAATCTCCTACGGCCTGTACATGCTGGTCTCCGTGGGCATCGCGTTGAGCACGGGGACCACCTTGGGAATTCAACGCTACTACATGGTGATGTTTCCGGTTTATCTTATTGGAGCCAGCATCCGGTCTACGGTTGGGCGGTTTGCCTGGCTTCTCGGTTCAGCCCTCCTGATGGCATTAAACGTCATCCGATTCGTCAACCACTACTGGGCCGGCTAAGCTCTCTAGGGCACGATAGTGCCCCGCAAATACCACACGAAAGGCGATGGAAGGAGAGCATGCGAGACTGACAGCCATGGGCCGCATTGCAACTTGCCGAAAATGTGAGATCGTTTGCATCTATCGCGGGCAAACAGGTTTAAAGAAAAACTAAGAGTGTTTTCGGACCAGCAGATAGGTATTGCCGATGACGCTCAGGCTGCTGAACAGCATGGCGCAGACCGCGACCAGCGGTGAGAGCAGGCCGCTCATGGCGACCGGGATGCTGATGGCATTGTACAGGAAGGTCAGCGCCAGGTTCTGACGGATCTTGCGGTTGACGGCGCGGCCCAAATCCAGGAACTCGATGATCTGGGTGGGTTCGGCCCGCATGAGGGTGGCGTCGGCCACTTCCCTTCCCAGGCTGCCGCCCGCGAAGACGGCAAGCGACAGGTCGGCCTGGGCCAAGGCCGGGGCATCGTTGATCCCGTCGCCAACCATGAGCACCTTCTGTCCCTGCTTTTGGAGACCGGACAAAAATTCGGCTTTCTCCGCGGGGAGCCGGCCACCCAGGCATTCCCTGATGCCCAGCGTGCGGCCGATGGCCTGGGTGGTCTGACTGCCGTCACCGGAGACCAGGACCAACCGCAGGCCCCTTCGCTGCAAGTCGGCCACCACCTGCTCGATGCCCTCACGCAGTTGATCGCCGAAGACCAGCACTGCGGCCGGCCGGCCGCCGGCACTCAGATAGACAAAGGAACTGCCGGCCGGCTGAATGGGGGTCGGACCGGGCAGCAGCCCCTGTCCTTCAAACGCTTCCTCCAGGAATTCGGCAGAGCCGATTTTGACCTCGCGCCCCTGCCACAAACCGCTCATCCCGTTTGCCTCGACCTGCACTGCCGTCACGCGCTCCGGCCGCACGTGACGTTCGCGGGCTTCGCGCAGCAGCTCGAGAGCGATGGGGTGCGAGGCTTTCTGCTCGAGGCCGGCGACCAGGGCAAGGACCGCATCGCAGGTGAAGTCGCCGAAGGGGATGATGCGTTGAAGCCGCCAGTCGCCCCGGGTCACGGTCCCGGTTTTGTCCAGCATGAGGGTGTCGAGGGACTCAACCCGTTCGAAGGTTGAAAAACTGCGGATGAGCATGCCTTTGCGGGCCGCCAGCGCCACACCCGCCACGCGGGCGAGTGGAATGGCGATCCCCAGCGCGCAGGGGCAGGCGATGACGGTGACGGTGACGGCCCGCAGCACCGCCGCATCGACACCATGCCCCCTCAGCCAGACCCCGGCACCCGTGGCCGCGGCCAGCGTTAGAATGGTCGGGACAAACCACTGCAGGGTTTTTTCGGTTCGGCCTTCCCCCGGGGTCCTGAGGTTCAGGGTGTTTTGCACGACGGCGATCATCTGCCCCAGAGTGGATTCGGTGCCGACCTTGTCTGCGCAGATCGTGAGGCTGCCGTAGTGAAGACGGCTGCCGCTGCGGATGGGGTCGCCGGGTCTTTTCACCACCGGCCGGGGCTCGCCGGTGATGGAGGACTCATCGCTGGCGCCGTCGCCGCTGACGACGACGCCGTCGGCGGCGACGATCTCATTTTCCACCACCCGAAACAAGTCGCCCGCGGCCAGCCGCTCCGCGGCTGCAAAGCGGCCATCCGGGAACCCTTCGGTGATGATCCGCACCTTGGAAGGCATGAGGGAGAGCAGGCTTTCCAGCCCCTCCAGCACCTGGTCCTTGGCGCGCCGCTCGAGTATCTTCCCCAGCAGGACCAGGGTGATCAGCATGCAGGCGGTATCGTAGTAGAGGTGGATGCTGCCGGAGAGCAGGTTGAGGGTGCTGAGGCCGAAGGCGCTCAGCGCGCCGACCGTTATCAGGGACTCCATGCTGAAGGACGCCTGGATGAGACCGCGCCAGGCCCGGCGGAAAAAGGGCATCCCGCCGTAGCCCATCACCGCGGCAGCCATCACGGCCATGGGCCAGGAGATGCTGGCCACGGATTCGGCGGGCAGATCGATGAAAAAGCCGAAGTAGAGCGCAAAGGAGAGCATCATGACGTTCATGGTCAGGAACGCTGAGACCCCGAAGCGGGTCCACTCCCGCCGCCGCAGGCCCTGATCACGGATTTCACCCGGCTGGCTCACGGAGTAGCCGAACCGTTGAACGACCCCTATAATCCGGTCCGGATCGGTGGCCACCGGGTCGTATCGCACCCGCAGCTGATCGGTGACGAAGCTGCAGGCCGCGGACAGGACTCCCGGAGCCCGGGCAAGGGCGGTTTCGACCAGCCAGGCGCAGGCCGGGCACCACATGTTTTCAACCTTCAGCGCCAGGGGCAGGCCTTCGGCCGCACCGAGGGGGGTTGCCGAGGAGGCGGTTTCAGGGGAAGCTGCCGAGAGGGGCAGGTCGTCGGCGGAGCGGGGAATGATGCCGCTCGCCTGGCATTTCCGGAAAAGATCGCTCCGGCGGAAGGCGGCAGGGTCGGCCGAGCCGGCGGTCTGCAACAGGATGCTGAAGACCTGGCGGCATCCCGTGCAGCAGAAACGATAGCGTTTGCCCCCGACGATCCATTCAACGCTGCCGGGACGCAGTGCCAGCCCGCAAAGGTCGCACCCCTTTTGGGCAACGTTGGGTGGCAGGGCGGATGCTCCAGGTTTCGCCATAATAGACGGCTCAGATCACTGGCGCAGCCCCAGCGACTTGACGAAGGCGACCACGCACCAGCGGTCATCGGCCGTGATAGTGGTGTCCAAAGGTGGCTGGCGGCCGCTCGGGATGCCGTAGCTGATGGACTTGAAGAGCACACCGGCCGGCTTGGCCTGGACCGTTGCGCTGCGCAAATCGGTCGGCAGCGGCTGGAAGCTCTGGCCCACCGTGCCGTTTCCATCCAACTGGGGACCGTGGCACTGGGCGCAGAAGGTGAAATAGACGGCTTTGCCCCGGGCGTTGGCTTCAGCCGCCGCCAGCGTAGCCGGCGGGGTCAAAAGGTTCGCCGGGGTCGCTCGGTAGACGGCGTCACCGCCAAATACCGGCACGAGCCCCGTCTCCATGACTGGAAGCGGTTCCTCATGGGGCCTGACGCCGGGGGTCTCCCGCATGCGGCCGTATTTGAAATTGTTGTCGTAATATATTACTGCAAAATAGGCCGCCAAGTGGAACCCCAATACAACCAGAATGAAGACCACCAATTTCTTCTTCATTCGCCCTCCTTAAAACGCAAAATCTTCAGCGGATAAGCGTCCGCGCCCTGCGGCCCGCGCACATGCTGCGGGAAGGGCACCGGAGGGTACATGGCGTAAGGCGATTCACCGTAGACATCCGGGATCGGCCGGTAGTCCCAATCCGGCATGCCGAGATCGCCGATCACGGTGTATGCCAGCCAGCCTTGGAAGACGACAATTCCCACCATGGCTGCCACGAGCAGCCAGGTTTTCGCCGACGAGGGTGAATGTTCCGCGTGCATGGTCAGATTTTCACCTTCAGGACTCCGGTTAGAACGATGTAAAGCAGGCACCACGCCACCGAGCCGGCGATGATCAACGTCAGCATCAGCGGAAACGGTGCTCTGCGGCCCTCGATGCCGCCGGGGTACTCTTCGATGATGCGGCTTGCACGTTCTTCGGAATCCGGGCGTCGAATGTGCATGTATCCCAGAGCGGCTGCAAAGATCACGATGAAGGCCAGGGCCGGGAACAGATATATCTCGAAGTGCTGAATGTTCAGAACGTCGAATATGCGCATATGCCACCTATCGAGCGTGGATCAAAGTAAATATAATCACGGCTGCGCTGCCGGCCAGGCCGCAGCAGGCCAGCGCGAACAATCCCCAGGTTTCGACGAGCCCCCTGCGGCTCAGCTTGGCCGGGGCGGCAGACCGGCCGGCTTCCAGCGGCAGAAACCTCGCCCGCTGCTGATCCCGGAACTGCCCCCGGTTCAAGGCCCAGAAAAACAGGGCCAGGCTGACCGTGAATCCCACAACCATATACGCAACGAAATACGGAAAGTACACGGTTCCGCCTACCTTTTCTCCCCAGAGGCCGAATCAGCGGCCGTGCGTCCGGCATTTTGCCGGCTTGGCGCGGCAGACCGGCCGACCCTAATGACCAGCCCGTCGGGGACGCTATCCACCACAAAATCATTCAAATGGGCCTTGGTGGTTTCGACCACCAGACGAACTTTATCGGGGTGCCCGGCGTGGCGTACCTGGCTGACCCATGGACTGCGGACCGGTATTTTCTGCTCGCCGCTGTAAGCGCTGCGCAGCCCGATGAGGTCGAAAACGATCCTGGCCGGGTCTTCGTCGATTTTTAAGGTCCGGACCTCCGTCACGGGACCGTCTGCTCTCACCCGAATGATCACCTCCTCGGCCCGCGCCTCGACACGCACTTCCCGCATGAGCGTGGCGGCCGGTGCCGTCTCTGCCGGTGGGGCTTTGGCCGGTTTCGGCGTGAGGCCCGATACGGCAGGCTTGCGGCTCCCGGGCGCGCCGGCGACGGATTTGGGGAATGTGATTTTAAGGCCCTCCGCGTCTGCGTGGACTTCGTAAGGAAGGTCCCGGGTCAGTTCAAGGAACACCTGTGTCTCCCGACCATCGCCTACGGTCTCCGTGGTGCGGATCGAACGGACCACGGGATTCGAGGGCAGGAAATACACAGATTCCAGCCCCTCGAGGATGGTTGCCGGAAAGCGGAGTAACACGCCCCGCGGGTTTTCCTGTTTGACCGCCGTACCGGCCAAGGGTCGATCGCTTTTCACCATGACCGCAAATGTCTCGGGCGTTTCAAGGGTCCGGAAATCCGTGATAGCCTGCAGCGATCCCGCGGGAGCAGCGTTCACGGAAGGCTGCGAGGCGCACCCCGTCGTTTGAACGGCCGCCAGCAAGAACAGCCCCAGCACCCATGCGTGCGCCTGGGACGGGCCCCACACGCTACCCGGGCAGATCCCCGGCTGAGACCTCATTGCCGCTCCCTCACGGGTTTCACTCGTTGCTCATTCCTCCGAACTCATTCTCAGGGCTCCCAGGCTGCGTCGATGCCCTTCGGTTCCTGGTTGGCATCGCTCTGGTTGATGAAGTAATAGGCGACGTAGTTGCCTACCTCCCAGATCTTCTCGGATTCCAGATCGCGTTTGAAGTAGGGCATGGCCGTACCGGTGATGCCGTTCATGATCTGGTAGTAGAGGATGCCACCCGAGATTGCCCGCCCCTTGAGAATGGTGAAGTTGAGCGGCGGCGGATAGATCCAGGGTTGCGCCGGCCCCATGCCGTCGCCGACCGGGCCGTGGCAGCCGATGCAAAAATACTGGTAGACCTTGTGCCCGCGCTGCAGGCTTGCGGGGGAGGTCGGATAAGGGTCTGGCACCATGTGCCAGCCCTCCGGGATGTGGTCGGCCAGCCAACGGACGTTGGCATCCGGACCGGCTTCGTAGGCCGTGATGGATTCCTGCTTCCAGTGCCGTTGCCGTTCCATGCGGGTGTCGGCCATCTTCAGCCCCAGGCTCTGAACATATTGGGTCAGCGCGTGGATGCGTTCCGTGCCCAGCCATTCGAAGGGGGGCATGACGGAACTCGGCCGCGTGAAGCGCGGGTTGATGAAATGGGCATGATGCCAGTCGTCAGGGTGTTCGCCGCCTTCCTGCGAGAGATCGACCCCCGTGCGCTGGGAGCCGAGCTGGATGGGCTCGTCGGCCAGATAGTCGCCGGCCTGGGCGATGCGCTCCGCGCCGACGCCCCAGTCGAAGCTCCGAACGGACTGGGTGTGGCAGTAGACGCATCCGTTTTCGAGGTAAATCTTGCGTCCCGCATCCTCCGCCGCCGTGCGCAGGCGAAAGATCTCCGAGGGGGTCGGGTCCTGGCGGGCATACGGCCAGTACACCATGATCAGCGTGATCGACGCCAGCAGCCCGAGGATGCCGACCAGGATGACGGCAGGGGTCATTTTCATGAAGCGGCTCCGCGGTTGAAAAACAGCGACCGGACGACGTTGTACAGGCCGATGTAAGCGCCGGCGACGATCATCGCGCCCAACGCGGCCCGGGTCATATAGTAGGGCTGGATCTCCGGCAGCGTGCGGTAGATGGTTTCGCCGTTGTACCAGGCCTGACCCTGGATCAGACCCACGATGGTGAGCACGATGGCAAAACCGGTGACGCCGATCAACACGAGCCAGTACTGCAGGTCCGCGAGGAACCGGCTGTACAGCGGCCGGCCGGTGATACGGGGCAAAATGAAATACAACCCCCCCAGTGCCGTGATGCCGGCGAAGGCGAGAACCCCAATGTGGGCGTGGCCGACCACCCAGTTGTTGAAGTGGGTGACGCGCTGGACATCCGGCAGGGCCATCATCGAGCCCTGGATGTTGACGAAGAAGTAATAGATGGTCCCGGTGAAGATGAATTTGGCGCCGATATCGGCATGGATGTCGCCGAGCTTGCCCTTCACCGTGTACCAGATGTTGATCAGGAAGACCATCACCGGGATCACCATGGCGATACTGTCCACAATGGCGATGGTTTTTAGCCAGGTGGGCACCGGCACCTGCAGCAGGTGGTGGGTGCCGATGTGCGTGTAGACGATGATAAGCGACCAGAAGCCGAGCAGGGACAGGGTGTGGCTGTAAAGGGGATTGCGCGTGGTGAGGGGCAGCACGTAGTAGGCCACGCCGAGCGCGAGGGGCGTGAGCAGCAGGCCGAAGATGTTGTGACCGTAGAACCAGAGGATGATGGCATCCGGAATCCCGAGCAGCGCACCGGTGTCAGGCTTCCAGATCACATTGCCGATGCAGTAGGTGCAGGCGGTCAGAACCATGGCCGCGACCACATACCAGACGGAGACGTAGAGAATCGGCTCCTGGCGCTGCCGGACCGTCATCATGAAGTTTGAGAAGCACCAGGGCAAAGCTCACGACGACCATGATGTCGACGGTCCACGGAAACTCGGCATATTCACGCGCCTGGCTGTGGCCGAGGGAAATTCCCACCAAGCCCGCCGCCACCGTGATGTTCCAGAACACCGCCGAGAACACTCCCAGCTTCTCACTGTAAAGACGGGTCTTCAGCAGCCGGGGGAAGTAGTAAAAGGCGGCCGCGATCAACCCGGGGGTCACGAAGCCGAACAGAACGGTGTTGACGTGCATCGGCCGCAGCCGCCCGAAATGAATGAACTCGATATTCGCCATGAAATCCGGGGCGATCAGGTAGGTGGCGGCCAGCAGGCCGAAGGTGGTCGCTACGGCAAACCAGAAGGCGGAGGTCAACGTGAAGGCCTTGGCCGTCTGATTGCCGTGAGGGGTGTTTTCTTCAGCGGTACTCAACTCTCTCTCCTATTCCGGACATTCAGTGGCGGTTTCTAAAATGAACGTCACCGCCGGATGGTTTGGCCCAAAGCCCAAGATCAAGGCGCGCAAATTCCGCTTTGCGAGGCGTACTTCCTGTGCACCGCAGCAAAAACGAAATGCAGCGCAACGCCAGATTGGGCTTTCGGCGAAACCATCCTCAGTTGTGGCATGCGAGCCAGCAATCCAAGTTGACCTTCTTGGCGCGGTGGCACTTCACGCATACGCCCATGCGCCAGACTTTCTCGGGCAGCCGCTGAAGAGTCTTGACGTCTCCATGGCACTCCTCGCAGGCAATCTTGCTGTTGATGTGGCGCTGATGGTTGAAAAAGACGTGCTCGGGAATATAGTTCACCTTGACCCAGGGAGTCGGTGTGCGGGTATTGAAATAGTCGTGCTCTTTCTGGATCCAGGTGAAATTTCGGGATGATAAAGTTGTGGCAGTAAAGGCATTTTTCCACCGGCGGGATGCCCGGAAAATTCGAGTAGGCCACGTACGGGTGGCAGAACTGGCACTGGATTTCCTTGATCCCGTTATGGACATTGTGGCTGAAGGGGATCGGCTGCTGCGGCCCGATCTCCTCCGGCTGTACATAATACAGGTACAGGAAGGCGGCGACGAACAAAGCGCTAGCGGCGGTGATGAATACGGCTGCCCGATTTTGCTTCAAGTTCCGCATCGTTTTCTATCTCGATCCCGTGGGAGCCTCTTGCTTCGACCCGGGGATCAGCTCCGGGAACAGTTTGAGTGCAGAAGCCACCGCCAGCATCATCAACCCCAGGAAGCCTGCAAAGATGAGCACGTCGCTGACCCCCAGCGGGATATCCGCGGTCCCGGGGCTCAGCGCGGGTCCCAGCAGCAGCATGTGCTCCAGCCACATCCCCACAAAGACCATTGCGCAAAGCCCCAGCATGAACGGGGGGTTGGTTTTGAGGCGCTTGTTGAGGAGAATGAGGAAGGGCAGGATGAAACACATCCCGAACACCGTCCAGGCCAGCGGCCGCCAGGGCGGCAGCATGGTTCGCAGAATCACGTAATGGGCTTCTTCCGGGAGATTGCCGTACCAGATCACGACCAACTGGACGTAAAAAAAATCCGCCCACATCAGGCAAAACGCGAAGAAGAGCTTGCCGATATCGTGGAAATGGTTCGAGGTCAGGCCCGAGTCTTTTCCCTGGCGCAAATAAACAATCGCCGCGAGCATGATCACGGCCCCCAGGCCAATGTAGAAGCTCTTCACGAAATGGTAGGCCCCGAAGAGGGTTGAAACCCAGTGGGGATCCATGCCCATGACGAGGTCGAACCCGATCAGGCTGAGGACGAAGGCAAATGCAAAGATGTACAGGCCCGCCAAAAGGCTCATCCGGCTTCGAATGCGGTCCGTGCCGGCGGCGTCCAGCGCCGAAGCACCGCTCACGAGGCGGCGCAGGCCGGCTTCCGGCCGGGTGGAGGGGTCCAGCCTCAACCTGAGCGAACAGGTGAGAAAGGCGAACCCGAGGCCGTATAGAATGAGCAGTCCCGCCGCATCGCGGGTAAACAGAAACGGGATGTTCAGCCAGACTTCCTTGCCGTGCAGGTCTTCATGAATCCACGGAAAGACGTGGGCTTTTCCGAGGAAGAGGATCAGGAAAAGGCCGATCGAGACCGGGAAGAAGCCGGCGAAGGCGCCGGAAAGACCATCCAGCGGGCCGCTCCAGCGGGCCTTGGTAATGTGGGTGACGGCGGAGAAAAGCACCGCGCCCTGGGCGGCCGCCGACCACAGCAGGAAGTTGATGACGTAAGCCTGCCAGACATGCGCCGGATGATCGCCCGCGGCGCCGACCAGGAAAGTGACGAGCCCGACGGCGGCCAGGGCGGCGCTCAGCGCAAAGATCGCTCGCCTCGGCGAGGCCGACGGCCTGGGCGGGTCCGATGGCATGCTCGTATTCATCCGAAAACCCTGACCTCCCCGCCCTTCTCTTGAAAAAAACTCATCAACTCGTCCCGGCGGCCGCTCTCGCAGGAGGCGAGCACGCCGAAGTGTTCGCCGGAGCAGCGCGGATCGTAAAACTCCAGCCCCTCGTAGTCGGGCAGGCCCGCGCAGACCAGCAGGCCGAGCACATTGCCGAAAACCGAAAACAAGATGGTGAACTCAAAGCCGACGATGAAAAAGGGGACCAGGGCGACGACCGGCTTGCCGCTGACGATCAGGCTCCATTCCAACCCGCAATAAATCGCCAGTGAAAAACCGCTCAGGAAGCCGAGAATTCCTCCCACCAGGGTGAACCAGCCCACGCGGCCTTTCTTGAGCTTGAGGGCTTCTGCGATCTTGTGGCTGGGGACAGGGCTGTGGGCGCGCTGGAATTTGAATCCGGCCGTCTTCAGATCCAGGATGGCCTTGGCGGCCACATCGTCCTCCTTGAACAGTCCCATGATGCAGGTTTCAGCCGACATGGGTTGTGGTCTCCTTCATCTCCGTCATGGAAATCGACGGCATGTGCTTGACGAAGAGCAGGAAAAGGAAAAGGAACAAGGAAAAACTCCCGGCCAAGATTGCGTATTCGATCATGGAGGGTGCGTAGAATCCCCAGGCATGGGGAGGATAGCCGTGCGCCACCCCGCCAACGATGATGACGAAACGCTCCCACCACATGCCGAAGTTGATGATCAGCGAGATGCCGAAAAGCCATGCGATGCTGCGGCGCAGGCGTTTGAAAAGCAGCAGCAGAGGGATCAAGACGTTGCAGAACGCCATGAAATAGAACCCGAAGGCATAGGTTCCTGTCACCCTCCAGCGGAAGGACTCAATTTCCACGGGATTGCGGCTGTACCAGGCGATGAAGAACTCGGTTGAATAGGCGAGCCCCACGATGAGGCCGGTGAGGATGATGGTTTTGGCGACGTTTTCCAGAACATCCAGGGTGATGATCGCCTCGTATCCGAAGATGCGCCGCATCGGTATGGTGAGTGTCAGCACCATGGCGAGCCCGGAGTGGATGGCACCCGCCACGAAGTAAGGTGCGAAAATGGTAGTATGCCATCCCGGGACGATCCCCAGCGCGAAGTCCCAGGACACAACGCTGTGCACCGAGATCACGAGCGGCGTGGCCAGGGCCGCGAAGAAAAGGTAGCCGCGGCTGTAGTTGAGCCACTGCGTGTGGGCGCCGCTCCAGCCCAGCGAGAGCAGGCGGAAGATCTTGTGCCGCAGTCCGGTGGAGCGGTCTCGCACGATGGCGAGATCCGGCACGAGCCCGGTGTACCAGAAAAGCGTGCTCACCGTGAGGTAGGTGCTGATCGCCACCACGTCGAACACCAGCGGCGACATGAAGTCCGGCCAGAGCAGGCGTTGGTTGGGAATCGGAAGTATGTATTGAACCTGCCAGGGACGGCCCAGGTGAATAAAAGGAAACAGCCCGGCGGTGCATACCGCAAACACGGTCATGGTTTCGGCCGCCCGGGCGATCGGGTTGCGCCAGCCGGCCCGGAACAGGTGCAGGATGGCGGAGATGAGGGTTCCGGAGTGGGCGATACCGACCCAGAACACGAAGTTGATCAGGTAGGTCCCCCAGGCCACTGGAATGTTCTGGCCCCCGACGCCGATGCCTACGAAGATTTGATACGCCCAGCTCCCGGCCCCGAGGACAACGCCACAGAACACCAGCCCGACGGCCGCCCAATAGCCCTTTTGGGCCGGTTTCAGCGTGGCGAGAATGGTACGGTCGATTTGCGAGCGAGTGAGGTCGGTCATGATTTTTTCAGGGTCCCAGGGGTCAAGGGGCCGAGGGGCCAAGGGTTAGGGTTCAAGATTAGGTGTATCCGACATATTGCCGGACTTTCTCCGAACCTTCCAGGTTGCCTCGTAAGCGCTGATCATAGGTTTTCGAAACTGACATTTAGCAAAAGTGAGCTCAACCGTGTCCGCTGCACTTGATCAGGTCGGCTGCTGTTCGGTATCGGTAGCCTCTGGCCAGGCCACTTGAACCCTGGACCCCTCGAACCCTCGAACCCTTCAGCACGTCATACCTCGTGCAACACTTTCTTCAGATAGATCACCGCTGGCTTGGTGTTCAAATACCCCATGGCCTGATACGCCCGGGGATCGTCGCAGAGCTGGCGCACGCGGCTGTTCCTGTCCATCAGGTTGCCGAAGAGCAGCGCGCCGGTGGGGCACGTCTGGACGCAGGCCGGCGTGACCTCGCCCTCGCGGATCGGGCGTTTTTCGTTCTCGGCCTGGGTCCGCGCGACCTTGATGCGCTGCACGCAGAAAGAGCATTTCTCCATGACCCCCTTGCTGCGTACGGTGACGTCGGGGTTCAGCTGCTGGTTCAGCGGCTCCGGCCATTCCCATGTGAACCAGTTGAAACGCCGCACCTTGTAAGGGCAGTTCTGGGAACAAAAGCGCGTGCCGATGCAGCGGTTGTAGATTTGCGTGTTCAGTCCTTCCGGGTTGTGGTAGGGCGCATACACCGGGCAGACCGACTCGCAGGGCGCATTGTCGCAGTGCTGGCAGAGCATGGGCTGAAACATCACCCGCTCCATGCGCTTTTCATCATGGTAGCGCTCGATGGTCATCCATGACATTTTCCGGCCCTGAATGATCCGCAGCTCACCGACGATGCCGAGGTTGTTTTCGGCATAGCAGGCGCCTGCACAGGCGCCGCAGCCGATGCAACGGTCGAGGTCCACCACCATGCCCCAACGGTAGCCGTCATGCTGATGGGGGGGGTAAAAATCACGTTGGGGGCTGTACCCCTCCGGCAGCGGCAGGGTGAACGGAAAATCGTCCATGGTGAGCCCGGTTTTCGGCGGGGCGGGCCCCTTGCGCAGATCGTCCACGGTGGTCGTCAGTAGGAAGGAGCGGCCGATCTGGATGCGGCTGCCGTCGGCCTTGGCGATCTGCACCGTGCGTCCCGTGCGTTCACTGCCCACCGCGAAGGCGCTGAAGCTCGGCCCGCCGCAATCGGGATCGACCGCGGCGGACAGCACGGCAAAGGGGTTGCTGTTCACGGCCGGCGCGTATCTCCGGAAAGGTTCGTAAATCGAATCGGTAGGCGAGAATTCGGCCGGCGGCTCGGACCCTGCAACCTGCGCGTAGCGTCCGTAGGAGCTATGGCCTTGGCCGATCGCCATCACCAGCACTCCCGGCCTCACCACCTCGGTGACATAGGCCGGCGCCTCGAGGCTTCCCGCCGGGGTGGTGATCCGGAGAACATCCGCCTGATCGAATCCCTTCTCCCGCGCGGTGTCCGGGTGGATCCACACCGGAGATTGCCAGGCGACGCGGGAAATCGGGTCAGGCACTTCGCAGAGCCAGGGCCGGTTCGCTCCCCGGCCGTCGAAGAATCTTATGGACGGTGCGGCCGCGAAGGCCAATCCGGCCGGCGGCGGCCGGTAAGGTGCCGCGAGCGCCCGGGGCAGCCGGTCCGGAAGCGCCTTGGGAGGCGCGCCGGTCGTCTGCCCGGACGGCGGGAAAATGCCGCCCTGCTGCAGCGCGCGCAACCACTCCAGCTCGTCGCGAAGGCGTCCCTGCCGGCGCAGGCGCTCGGCGATAAAGGTCTTAAAATCAGGAGCGGGCCGGTTGCTTTCAAAGCCCACTTCCAGGAGCAGATCGCCCAGATGCGGCGCTGCGGTGATTTTGCCCATGGCCGGCTGGAGGGTGGACACGAGAGGGGCCCAGCCGGAATAATCATCCCAGGTTTCCAGCGGCAGGCTGACCGGCAGGATGAGGTCGGCCAGCAGTGAGGTCTCATCGAGGAAGTTCGTCAGGCAGACGACAAAAAGGCCCGCAGCCTGGAGGGCCGCTCGCATTCCAGCCTCCGGCGGCAGGCTGAACACGGGGTTGACGTTGTTCAGGATCAGGACATCCGCCTTCCCGACGGACAGAACTTTTAAAATATCGAGCACATCGGCCCGGCGGGCGGCCGTTTCCACCCGGTGGCGGTTGGCCGCGTCGATGAGGCTGAGCTGCGGGTCGAGCAGAAGATTGAGCAGATTGGCCGCGATGTTGGTCGCAAGTCCGTTGGCGTCGCAGTTGCCGGTTGCCGCGCCCAGGACCAGCGGCCGGCGGGCTTCGGTCAGGCCCCGCACCAGCTGCCGGTACTGCGCCAGGGGGATGCCGGAGAGCTTGACGACGGTTTCCTGCGGGTAGGGCTCGGTCGCTTTATCCAACGCCTCGCGCAGAGCGGGCGGCAGGTGCTGCCCGCGTCCGATGTCCAGCATCTGGCGCACCAGGCCGAGGGCGACCACGGCTTCGGTGCCGGGTGCGCAGGCGAGCCAGTGGTCCGCGTTGGCGCCGGTCAGGGTCTGAAACGGGCTGACTAGGAAAAAAAGCCCTTTTTCGTCCCGGCGGACCGCATGCATGGCCTTGAACTTCCAAGCGTATTCCACCGGAGACAGCCAAGTTTCCAGGAATTCAGCACCGAAGGCGACCAGGACGTCGGCCTGGTCCATGCGATAGGACACCAGGCCGTCCACTCCGAACACCTCGCGGTTGGCGGTCTTGAGCGCCTCGTAGGCAAACGGCTCGAAGATGACGGGCGGCTGCGAGTTCCAGTTCCGGAGCACGGCATGGAAGAGCTCCGTCTGACTTTCGCCGAGCACCTCGGTCAGGCACCACAGCCGGTCCGGTCCCTTGCGGGCGGCCGCCCAGGCCTTGGCTGTGAGCAGCGACCGCGCTTGGTCATAGCTGATCGGAACAAAGCCGTTTTTTTCCTTCAGCAGCGGAGTTTTCAGCCGGTCCGGATTGAATACGGCTTGTGGGGCGGCCTGGCCCCGGATGCAAAGCTTGCCGCGGTTGAGCGGGTGCAGCGGGTTGCCCTCGACCTTGATCACGCGCCCCTCGCGGTTCTTGGCCAGGATGCCGCAGCCCGCGGGGCACTCCCGGCAGGTCGAGGCATAAAACGTAGCCTTCCCCGTTACCACGTCTTCCGGGGCCTGCACCAGGCTGTAAAGATATTTCGGGGACTCGGGGCTGCAACCGGCCGCGAAGGCAACGCTACCCAGGCCGGCTAACTTGAGAAAGGTGCGTCGATTCATGTAGGCTATCAACTCCAACCGCAGGGCGATAGGGCCGGATGAAAACAGGTTGAAATTCCGCCGCTAGCGGCGCGCTCGAACGAGCCAGTCTCGGAGGTGCAAGCTGCCGAACCTATATCGGACAACTTGTGATGCTGTCAAGGGTGTTTCCGGTTCCGCATCCGCTGGTTGATCTCGAGTCGCTCCAGGGAGAGCCGGATCACATCGGCCGCCTTCTCGTTTTTCAGGATGTACTCCGCGAAGAACCGCCGCACGGCCTCGGCCTGATCGATGCCGGCCACGGGCACGATGGCCGCGATCACCCGCTCGTAGAGCATGGGGTGGAACTGCTCAAGCTCGGCCAGGTGGGCCACGTACCAGTCCCACAGCAGGGGCACGGCGTGCCGGTTTCCCGACATGGCCACGATCGGGATAAACTTATTGCGGGCCGGCACGGCGCTAAGCACATAGTCCAGGGCGCGTTCGATCTCGGTGCTACCGCGGAACCAGCCCATGGCGGACAGGATGGTCATGCGTTCATGCTCGCTGGCGCAGGCGTTGAAGCGCCGGTCGAACCACTCGAATTCGTGGGCGGCACCGCACCAGGCGGCGGACTGCATGACGCTCTTCAGGATGTCCGGATGGACCGGCCCGCCGCGGCTGAGCTCCCCGAAGCGCTCGAGCGCAAACGTTTCGGCGGCCGTCGAGCCGTATTGAACCGCATCGAACAGCAGCTGGTCGCGCAGGATGGCGGTGGTCTGCGGTTCGGACGGCCGGGGGGTGTACCCGATGCGGTCAAGGATCGCCTCGAACCAGGGCCGGGCCAGGGCGGCAATTTGCGCCCGCGGCCCGGGGGCCGCTACCAGATGGGCCTGGGACAGGTGACCCGCCAGGCTGGACAGCGGCAGATAGGCATCCTCGGAGGCGTAGTGCCGCAGGTAGTCGAGATAGGCGGAAAGCGGCACCTCGCCGGCCACGGCCAACGCATAAAGGTCGTTTTGCAGGCCCCAGCGGTCCTCTGGCGGCAGCATTTTTTCGCGGACCATCTCTCCCAGGCGCTCAAGGTTCTGGGGGTCGGCGTAGCGCACGCGGTAAAATCCGGTCTGGCCGTCGTTGAGCTTGAAGGCCACGGCGTCCCCTCCGAGGTCGACCCGCTGCTCGACGGCATCCATCAGCACCGTCATCCGCCCGGGCTCGCCCGCGGGGCGGAAGATCAGCAGGCTCACGGGCACAAGCCAGCTCTGGCCGGAATCGTTCGGAAGATAGGTGAAACGTTTTTGGGTCAGCACCAGGCTGCCCCCCTCGCGGGCAGCCGTGATGACCGGGAAGCCGGGCTGTTCGACCCAGCTCTTCATCATGGCGTTGACCGGTCGCTCCGAGGCGGCCTCGAAGGCTTCCCACAGGTGGCGGCTGGCGGCGCACTGGTAGGCGTGGGTGCTGAGGTAGCGCCGCAGCCCTTTTTGAAAGGCGTCCGGGCCGATGTAGCCCTCGATCTGCCGCAGGATGCTGCCGCCCTTGTTGTAGATGATGGGGGCGGTGCTGGTGTTGATGACGAGGTGGGCGCCGCCCGGGATTTCGATGGCATAGTTTTCGAGCAGCCCGTCGCGGGTCAGGGCGGAGGCGGTCGTGCCGTTCAAAAACTGCTGCCAGATCTCCCATTCCGGGTGATAGTGCGCAACGACACCGTAGCCGAAATAGGTCGCAAAGCTTTCGTTCAGCCAGAGGTAGTTCCAATCCGACGGGGTGACCAGGTTGCCGAACCACTGGTGGGCGATTTCATGCGCGATGACCTCGCAGATGCGCTCCTCGCCGGACCGGGAGGTGACGTCCGGGTAATGCAGCAGCAGGTTCTCCCGGAAGGTGATGGCACCCCAGTTCTCCATGGCCCCGAAGGCGAAGTCCGGCACGGCGATCAGGTCCAGCTTGGACAGGGGATAGGGGATGCCGTAGTAGGACTCGCTGAACTGCAGCGCCTTGCGGCCGAACTCCAGGCCATAGCCGGCGAACTGCTGCCGGCCGGGCAACGTCAGCACGCGCACCCGGCCGTCGACGTGATCCTGAAGCGTTTCAAAGGGGCCCACCCCGAAGAAGACAAGATAGGTGGACATTCTCGGCGTGCTCTCGAAGACCACGCGCTTTTGGCCGTTTTCCAGAACCTCCTGGGCCTGGATCGCGGTGTTCGACACGGCCGTGAGGCTGCGGTCGACTTCGATCTCGATGTCGAAGACGGCCTTCTGCGCCGGGTGGTCCAGGCAGGGAAAGGCGCGGCGGGCATCGCTTTCCTCGAACTGGGTCACGGCCATGGGCTCCGCCCGGCCGTCATGGGTGTAGCGGCTGCGGTAGAAGCCCGCCATGCGGTCATTGATTTTCCCGGCATAGTCGATCTGGACCCGGACCGGACCGGACACGGCCTCCGGCAGGACGATGCAGAGCTGTTCCGCCGCGGGATCCACTCGGAACGCGCAGGCCGCAACCCCTTCCGCACGCACGAGGCTGCAGCGCCAGACAGCCAGCTCGACGGCATTCAACACGATCTGCACCACCGGTTCGGCGGCCTCAAGCTGGATGTCCACGCGGCCGTCAAAGGTGAAGCGAACAAGATCAGGGACCAAGCGGATGCGATAGTTCAGCGCGGTCAAATCCGGCATACGACCTCCCTGGGACTCGGAATTGCATTCGATGCCGAAACACTATAAAGAGATGGCAGTGATGTCAAATTGGCGGAGGCGAATCTCATGAGCGTCATCGTGGATTTTTCGATGTATCCCCTGGACAAGGGCGAGAGCCTGAGCCCTTACGTGGCACGCTCGATCAAGATCATCCAGGAAAGCGGTCTGCCCTACGAGTTTCGCGCCATGGGCACCAGCATCGAGGGCGAGTGGGAGGAGGTCATGGCCGTGGTCAACCGCTGCTTCGAAACGATGCGCCAGGACTGCAACCGCGTGGTCCTCTCGCTCAAGGCCGACTACCGCAAAGGCCCCTCCGGCCGCATGCGGCGCAAAATCGAGTCCGTGAAGGAGAAACTCTGACCCCTTGAATCCTCGAACCCCCGAACCCTATTTTTTCAACCATGAAGCAGATCACCGCCTGCACCTATGACTGCCCGGATGCCTGCTCGCTGGTGGCCGAGGCGGACGAAGACGGCCGCATCCGGCTGCGGGGCAACCCGGACAGCCCGTTCACGCGGGGGTTCATGTGCGCCAAGACTCGGGACCAGTTCCGGCGACTGCGCAGCCCCAACCGCATCCTGAAGCCGCTGCTCAAGACCCGGGGCGGGTGGCAGCTCATCGGCTGGGAGGCGGCGCTCGATCTGTGCGCGCAGAAAATCCAGGCGCTGCAGCACGAGCCCCGCTCGATCCTGCACATCCACAGCGACGGCGCCAAGGGCGTGCTCAAGGAGGCCGTCAACCTGTTTTTCTCGACCCTCGGCTCGAGCCGGATCATGGGCTCGCTGTGCGACGCGGCCGGCTACATCGCCGGGGTCGAGGATTTCGGCACGCGCGAGAACAACGACATCGACGACCTCGCGCATGCCGCCACCATCGTGAACTGGGGCAAGGATTTTCCGCGCAGCTCGGTGCACACGGCCGCCATCGTCCGGCAGGCACGCAAAAACGGCACCCGGCTTCTGACCATATCGCCCGGGGGCGACGGCAGCAACGCGTTCTCCGACCGGCACATCCGGATACGGCCGGGAACGGACCGCTTTCTGGCAGCTGCCGTGATCCGGCGGCTGATCGATGAGGGGTGCGTCGCGGCGAACGTGACGGACCGCACCCACCACCCGGAGAAGTTCCATGAGCTGATCCGGAAGCATTCGCCGGATGAGTTGCTGGCGGCCTGCGGCGTGTCCCCGGCGGACGCCGAGCACCTCTGCCAAACGTACGCCCGGGTCAAGCCGCTCGCGACCTTCATCGGTGCCGGGCTGCAGCGCTATCGCCGCGGCGGTGAGAACGTACGGTTCATCAACGCGCTGGCGCTGCTGTCCGGCAACATCGGTTGTTCCGGGGGCGGGGTGTATTTCCATTTGCACTCCTACCGTAACCTCGAGCTTGGCTGGCTGAAAGGGCCGGGGCACATGGGCCGCCGCGCCTTCCATATTGCAACGATCGGCCGGGACATCCTCGGTGCCCGGGAACCACCGGTACGCATGCTCTGGATCAACGCCACCAACATCGTCAATCAGGCGCCCAATATCCAGGAAACCGTGCGCGCCTTCGATCAGGTTCCGTTCAAGGTGGTGGTGGACGCCTTCATGAACGACACGGCCCAGCGCGCGGACCTGGTGTTGCCCTGCGCGCTCATGCTCGAGCAGGAGGACATCGTCGGCTCCTACCTGCACGAGTACGTGCAGTACGTGCGCACGGTCTGCGCGCCGCCGGCGGATGCCCGCACCGATTTGAGGATCGTGAGCGAGCTCGGCCGCCGCCTGGACCCGCCCATCGTCATGCCGGCGGCGGAGACCTGCCTGCGTGCCGCCCTGACATCGTCCCACATAGAGACCACGATCGAAGAGCTGCGGCAGAAAGGATTCGCGCGTTCGAAGCGGCCGAAGATCGCCTACGCGGGCCTCGTCTTCGGCCACCCCGACGGCAAATACCGCTTCCCTGCCGCGCTGCACGATGAAGCCCCACCGCCGGAGGGCTATCCGTTGCGCCTGCTGACCCTGGTCCGCCGCTCCGCGATTCACTCCCAGATTCTGCCGGAAGACCAGACCACCCCGCCCTCGGTGTGGGTGGCACCCGACAGCCCGGCCCTCGCAGGCCTGGATCTCTCCCGGCCCGTCGCACTCGTCTCACCGCTCGGCCGGCTCATCGTGTCGGTTGAATTCGAACCAGGCCTGCACCCGGGGGCGGTCGTCTACCGACGGGGGGACTGGATGAACCAGGGCGGCGGGGCGAATCAGCTGATCGCCTCCCGCCTTACGGACATCGGCGGCGGTGCGGCCTTCTACGAACAATATGTCCGGCTGGAAAATGGCACCGGCTGAAGCCGGTGCCATTTTCCTTATAAAAAACATGACGGGATAGGATTCGGTGTTATGCAAAGTCAAGTTCAGGAAAAATTGTTCGAGCTCTGCCAGCGCTGGTCTGAAGCGGCGTTACAAAAAAACGACCCGGAGGACCGCCTGGCCTTTTTCAGGACGGAGTTGCCGGGGCTGCTCCTACAGCGGGAGCTCTTTTGCGGGATCCTGGAGGAAATCATCAAGGGGGGCCGCTATCCGGACATCCGCCAGGCCACCCTCTTCGACAATGAGTTCAGCCTCTACCGCGACCGGGGCCAGCGTTTTTCCGTGTGGATGTATTTGTATGGACCCGGAGAATACACCCCGGTCCACGACCACAATTCCTGGGGGGTCTCCGGGTCGGTCCTGAGTGAATGGGAGGTCGTCCGCTACCGGCGCGAAGACGACGGCTGCGACCCGTCAGTCGCCCGGCTGACTCTGAGCGGGCGGCAGTTGCTGCAGCCGGGGCAGACCGAAGTCACCGGCACCTTCGACGAAGGCATCCACAAGACCGGGAACCCGTCGGCCGCAAGTCTCATCATGATCAGTGTCTACGGTCGCACGCGGCGCCGGCCCTTCCTGCGGCAGTTCGACCCGGACACCGGCCGGGTCCAGGCCATCTGCCTGCCGCGGGTCCGCAAGAGGCGACTGGCCGAACAGGCGCTGCAAACGATCCAGGGTAAGACGCAGCAACGACCCAATTGAAGGTTCCCTGCAGCTAACTGCGGTGGAATGCGCTCACTGTTGCGGTCCAACGGCATTCACCTGACCCTTGGCGATTCCAGGTCGGACCGCAGCGAATCCCCATTCGATTCCGAGGAAGAGGCCATGACAGAAAAGAAGCGCTACGACGTTGTCATCTTGGGAACAGGCCCGGCCGGACTCCAGGCCGCCATCCACGCCGCCCGCAAAAAGGCTGCGGTGCTCGTCCTGGGCAAGGAAAACAAGAGCAGCATCTACCACCACCACGTGGAGAATTACTGCTGCATCCTGAGCACCACCGGCGAGGACATCATCACGGCCGGCAGGCAGCAGGCCGCCGCCTTCGGTGCGGAGCTCGCGGACGAGGACGTCCTGTCCCTTGGAGCGGCGGACGGGTGCTTCCGGATCAGGCTGGAGAGCGGCAGCGACATTCGTGCCGGTGCGGTGGTCCTGGCGACCGGAACCTCCCGCAACCGGTTGGGGGTCCCGGGCGAGAAGGAGCTGCTTGGGCGGGGTGTGAGCTACTGTGTCGAGTGCGACTGCAATTTCTACAAGGGCAACGATGTGGCCGTGGTGGGCAACGGCAGCGCGGCCGCAAGCGGCGCCCTGACCATGCTCGCCTATGCCCGGTCGGTGCACTTGATCTGCCGAATGCTTGAGGTCAACGCGTCGTTGGCTGAAGAGCTGCGCCGCAGCGTGGTCATCCTTCACGAGCAGCGCCAGGTGAAAGAGATCGCCGGCAAGGAACGCGTGGAAGGGGTGGTTCTGGAGGACGGCGCGCGATTGTCCGTTCAAGGGGTCTTCATCGAGCTGGGGGCCAAGGGGGTGATGGAGCTGGCCGGCCTGCTCGGGGTCCAGCTGGATGACGAAATGAAGTACATCCAGACGAACAAGAAGATGGAAACCAGTGTGCC
Organism: uncultured delta proteobacterium; assembly: GCA_963785045.1. Taxonomy (GTDB): domain Bacteria; phylum Desulfobacterota; class Desulfobacteria; order Desulfobacterales; family SpSt-501; genus SpSt-501. Next base: position 52,965 of record CAWAUC010000020.1, read on the forward strand.
CGGCATTTACGCGGCCGGCGACATCGCCGGCCCGCCCTGGCAGGTGGCCAAGGCGGTCGGCGAGGGCTGTGTGGCCGGCCTGGAAGCCGCGGGATACGCCAAGAAGCAGGGCAGGGGCACGGCCGCTTAGCCTGTCGGCGGCATCACTCACCCGATATCGGGGCGCTTGCAGGCTAGTCACTCAGCTCTCAGGGTTCGGGAGTTCAGGGTTCAGGTGATCCAGTAAATTTGGATCACGCCTGCGGCTGGGCGGCCGTCAAGCGCGTACGCAGGGCCTCGAGTGACTTTGCGGCGGCCGGGGCGTGCGGGATCTTGCCCTCGGCCATTTTGGCGAGAAACGGCTCCGAGTGTGCGGTGCCCATGGCCCCCAGGGCGGATATGGCGGCAGCCAGCACCTTCGCATCATCCGGATCGCCGGATTTTCGGATGCGCTGCAAAATCCCTTTTTTGTGGCCCGCCGCCTTTTGGGCGACCTCCAGTAAGGCGGCTTCGGCCCGCTCGCGGTCCTTGAAGCCCTTCATGCCGCCCACCGTTTGGATGATCTGGGTGACCCGGCGGTAGTGCCGGGCGGCCAGGTTCTTGTCCTCGGGGGGTTCGGCGGCCAAGCGGGAAAACAGCTTCTCCACGATCTCCTCCGAGAGCGGGGCAAGCTCGGTCAACGCGTTGGCGGCTCGCCAGCGGACTTTCTCGTCCGGGTCATCCAGTGCCTTGAAAGCCAGTTTTTCCGCATCGGGCGCCTTCATGGCGACGATGGTGTTCAGGGCCTCATCGCGCACCTGGGCATGAACGTGAGATAGGAGCTTACGGGCCGGTTCGGCGTCACGGTCGTCCGCGCCGACGTGCGGCAGCAGCATGAGCGCGTTGCGCTTGAGAAACCACTTCCGGGTCGGGTCCTCGAGTACTTCCAGCACCCACTCGCGAACGACCGCCCCTTTCCGGCTGAGGGCCTTCATCGCCGCCTTGCGAGCCCCGCTGTCCTCGCTGTCGGAAAGGATCCGGCAAAGTGTTTCGATCCCGAAGACCCCCAGAAGATCCAGCAGGGCTTCAATGGATGGGCGCCCACTGTCGTCCGCGCGCTCGTACGCGCCGTGAAGCTCGTGCGCCCGGTCCTGGAACAGGAAGAGCACGGGGTCGGCGGGCAGGCTGGCTTCCCCGGCCGCGAGCGCCCCGGCCACCTTCGCCTGGGTTACCGCCCGCGCGAGCACGATCACGGTCTTCAGATCTCCCTGTTCGATGAGGGACGGAATCGCGCGACGAAAACACTTGAGCAGCACGACCGCATCTGCGGCGGATGCCGGCTGCAGCAGCCGCTGGACGTAGTTCCTGATGTGGGCGGCCACGTTGCGCGCCATTTTGCGGGTGTTCACGAGGTACTGCACGTCCGGCGGCAGTTCCTCGAACGCGAGGATGCCGTTGGCGTAGAGCTCTTCCAGGAGGCCCTGGGCGCCGCCGATGTCCGCGAGGACCAGACGGCGCGCGACCCACTTCAGGATGCGCTTCACGCCGGCGAAGCGGCGTTGCACGGCAGGGTTGGCCGGCTCCTGGCTGCGGATGTCCTTCAGGCGCGCGAGTTCCTTGAAGATGAAGCGCGAGGTCGGCAGCAGGGTCTGCAGCGGGAGGGCATCGACGACGACTTCTTCGATGTCTTCTTCCTGAATGTTCTTGACGTGCTTGGCGATCACGTAGCAGTTGATGATGAGGTCCTTCAGCAACTCGGGGTGCTTGAGGGGGCGCAGGATGTCCTGGATGATCTGCAGCTTCATGCGCTTGATGGCCTCGTCCGATTCCGCCCGAAACATGGGCAGAACTTTGAGGTCCTTGGCCAGGCGTTGGATGGCCATCTCGACCCGCCACGGCAGGTTTTTTTCGAGGACGATGATGTCGTCCATGAACACCGTGGAAATCTCGGTGATCCCCCGGTCCACCAGCGCACGGGTCAGCAGCTCGCCCACCTTGGCATGCCGGCCGCTCTCGGCCGTCGGGTCGCTCATCACGTCTACGAAGCCTGAGAAGTGCTCGGGTGTGATCACCTTCTTGAGGGCAAAGCTGACGAGCGCCTTGCGGTTGAAACACTCGCTCAGCTTGGGAACGAAGAGCTCGGCCATGCCGGCTCCCACCACGGTGCGCACGTTGACGGGCTCGTCCAGGATGCCGGTGATCAGGATCTCGTTGCGCTGGCGGGCTTCCTGATTGGTGACCATGATTTCCGAGGCATCCCGCAGGCATCCCTGCAACGCCTCGTAAAGACCCTGCTTTGCGTTCTGAGAGCCGGGGTGATCGGATGCATAATACCCCGTGCGCATCATGGCCTTGGTGAGATCCATGACGAACTCACCGACGGGCTTGATGCGCTCGCGCTCCGCGGCGGAGAGGTCTTTCTTGACACTGGCGGCCGGTGCCAGGGCGGCCTCCGGCGCGATGTCGCGCTGGACCTCTTCCTGGGCGACAGCGGAGCGGATCCAGCCCATCGGCAAAGCCGCGTCTTCCGGCGGCCGGGCGTGCGCGCCGGGCAGTGGCGTCGCGCTGGGGGCCGGACCATGGGAGGCAGGCGGCGGCACGGGGACTTCAGCCGGCGATTGCGGCGGAGCGGTTCCGCCAACAGAAGGTGAGCCGAGCGTCTCTCCCCGATCGGCGAGCGCGGCGGCGAGACCCGGTGTTTCACGGATCTCCTGGGCGAGAGTCCTGAGGGCGGCTTCGAGCTCCCCGGTCGGGGCGAGCAGCATTCCGCAGGGCTTTTTCAGCTCGGCCACGCTTTTTCGATTCATGGCTTCGAGCACTTCCATTTCCAGTGTGATCCGGCGGGGGGCGTCCGGAAGGATCATGGTGAGGAGCAGCCTGGTTTCTGCCGGCAGGGGCATCTCGGTCGGAATGAACATCCGGCCTGACTTCAGTTGCCGGCAGTGCTCCGCGAACTGGTCGATGGACCGGTAACGCAGTTTGAGAGCTGTCGCCTCCAAGGCCGCCTCCCGGGGTGAACGGATTCGTTGACTGCCTTGTTCCAGTATATCCGCAAAGGCATTTATAGTCAAAAATTCCAGACCGATCGCACCCCTAACAGGCTGTTTAAAAACAAGCATCGGGCCGTCAGCCAAGGCGTGCGGCATTTTGGAAAGCGCAGCATATTCATTCATATGTGAGCATTTACAAAAGCCGCACAACGCCGGATCACGGCGCGAGGCGCCGTTTTTCAACAGCCTGATAATCCTCCTTTTGCCGCGCAATAAGCCCTTCGTTGCTTGAAAGGTCAAAAAAATGACATCGGATAATGCCGCACGCGTGGTTTCGATGCGCCCTCTTCGTCTGATGCTCTGCAAAATAAACTATATCCATTGAAAATCCGGCCGGTAACGGGAATCGCAGCAGATGGCACGCTTTCTGCTATAGGTAGTATATGGAGGAGTGCGGCTCTCCTTAGCGGAAGCGCTCTCAGGACATGCCGTAGTCGCCCCCGTCCAGGGGGATCATCTCACGAGGCTTGCTTATGAGAGAAGACCCGGACAATCGCAGGGCGCAGGCCAGTTGCGGAGAAGCCCCATGGCCGGCTCCGGCAGCCTCGTCGTCTGAAGATCATATCATCTCTGAGCGCCGGCAGAAAGCGGAGGCCGTGAGCGCGGAAACCGTCCGCGTCCTGCTCAACGCGGCTCCCACCGCGGCCTTCATGATCGACACCCACGGCATGGTCCTGGCCGTCAATCCCATGGCCGCCATGCAGATAGGCCTTACGGTGGAGGCGGTGGTGGGCCGGCGGATTTACGAATTTAGTCCGCCGCCCGTGGCGGAATTGAGACGCCGGAAAGTTAGCGAGGCTGTCTGTACCCGCCAGCCGGTTTTCTTCGAGGACACCTGCGAGAGCCGGACGTTTTTCACCTCGGTGCACCCCGTATGCGACGAGCGCAGGCGGGTCATCCAGCTGGCCGTGCACAGCCGGGACATCACCGAGGAGAAGAACTCCGAGGCCGATCGCCGGAAGCTGACGATCCAGCTGCAGCAGGCGCAAAAAATGGAGGCCATCGGCACCCTGGCCGGCGGCATCGCCCACGACTTTAACAACCTGCTGATGGCCATCCAGGGCAACGTCTCGCTGATGCTTTTCGACACGGAATCCTCCCATCCGCATCGCCGGACCCTCACGAACATCGAGAAATTGATCCGCAGCGGGGCCGACCTGACGTCGAAGCTGCTGGGCTATGCCCGCAGGGGCAAATACGAGTCCAAGCCGCTCCTGCTGAACGACCTGTTGCAGGAGACAGCCGAGACCTTCGGCCGGATGCGCAAAGACATCCGTATCGAATGGAATCTGGCGCCGGACCTCAAGGGAATCATCGCCGACAAGGGCCAGGTCGAGCAGGTGCTGCTCAACCTGTTCGTCAATGCCTCGGATGCCATGCCGGGCGGAGGAAAGCTCTTCCTGATGACCGACACCGTGACCCACCGGGAGATTCCCCGCAAGGGCTACACCATTCACCCCGGTCCCTATGTCCGCTTGACGGTCACCGACACCGGCGTCGGCATCGACAAGGAGATCATCGACCGTATCTTCGACCCGTTTTTCACTACCAAGAAGATGGGCCGCGGCACCGGCCTCGGGCTGGCGTCGGCCTACGGCATCGTCAAAAGCCACAACGGCTACATCGATGTGGTGTCGGAAAAGGGCAAAGGCTCCACGTTTTCGGTCTATTTCCCGGCCACGGACGCGCGTCCCGGAGCCACGGTTGAGAAAAACTGCAGGCCGGAGGAAGGCTGCGGCACGATCCTGCTGGTGGATGACGAGGCGATCGTGCTCGACGTCACGGCCGCCATGGCCCGCCGGCTCGGGTACACGGTGCTCACCGCACGCAGCGGCCGAGAGGCCATCGAAACTTACACCGCGCACGCCGACCAAATCAGCGCGGTAATCCTGGACATGATCATGCCCGAAATGGGCGGCGGCGAGGTCTTCGACCAGCTCAAGCGCATCAACCCGCGCGTGAAAGTGCTCCTCGCCAGCGGCTACAGCTTGCAGGGGCAAGCCCGCGAAATCATGAACCGCGGCTGCGACGGGTTTCTGCAGAAGCCGTTCACCTTGGAGGATTTTTCGGTCCGTATCCGATCCCTGATCGGCCGCAGTTAGACGATTGTTGCTTCCTGGCTGAAGGCCCGATGCTTATTTTTCATCTCCCGCTCTGATTCCCCTTCGATTTCCGCAGTGCGCCTCCAGCTTCAGCTGGCGCGCCAACTGTTGCACGAGCCGTTGCGCGACGGTTGGGCCAAGCCCTCTATGGACTTTCGCAACATCTTCTGGTACTGCTTGCAGCTGTTGATCAGAGTCTTCGATCTGAACTCCTCCTGAACGCCGCCTCCGATGCTAATCTGGGAAACCCTCGCAAAGCTGGTGCTGCTCCTGACCGTGGCCTTCGTGCTCGGCGTCGGCGCCCGGCGCCTGAAGCAGAGCGCGATCATCGGCTATCTGCTCGCCGGGACCCTTCTCGGGCCGACGCTGTTCGACCGTCAAGCCCTTTCCGGCTGGGGTGAGCTTGGGGTCTCGCTTCTGCTTTTCAGCATCGGCCTCGAGTTCTCCTTCGGGCGGCTGAAGCGCCTGGGTTCCCGCGCCCTGCTGGGAGGCGTTCTTCAGGTGACGGTGACACTCGCGCTGTTCGCGCTGGTGTTCTCCTTCTGGTACGCCACCGGCCCGGCCGTCGCCTGGGGCGAGATGGTGGCGGTGAGCTCCACGGCCATCGTCCTCAGACTCCTGATGGACCGGGCCGAGATCGATTCGGTTTCGGGCAGGGCTGCGCTGGGCATCCTGCTGCTGCAGGATATTGCCGTGGTGCCGCTCGTGCTCTTTCTCACCGTGATGAGCCACGGGGGCAACGCCCGCGATGTCGCTGTGCGGATCGGCCAGACCATCGCAGCGGCCGGCGGGCTGGTGGCCGTTTTTTACGGGTTGTTTTACCACCTCATCCCGCGGCTGCTGCTGCGCCGGGGGCTGTTTGCGGACCGCGAGCTGGTGGTGTTGCTGGCCATCATCCTGGCTTTCGGCTCGGCCTGGGCGGCGCACTCCCTGGGGCTTTCCCCCGCCCTGGGGGCGTTTCTGGCGGGGATCCTGCTCGCCGAGTCGCCCTTCTCTTCCCAGATCCGCGCGGATGTCGGATCCCTGCGAACGCTGTTCGTGACCTTGTTTTTCACCTCCGTGGGCATGCTGGCCGACCCGGCGTGGTTCCTCGCCCACTGGATCGAAGTGCTGGCCTGGCTGGCCGTCGTCTTTTTCGGCAAGGCTCTCATCATTTTCGGCATCGGCGTGATTCTCAAGATGAGCCCGATTCATGCTTTGGCCGCTGGGGTCACCCTGGCCCAAATCGGCGAGTTCTCGTTCGTGCTGGCCACCGAGGCCAGAAACGGCGGACTGATCGATGCAGACATTTTTTCGCTGGCGGTGTCGGTGACGATCCTGTCCATGTTTCTGGCCCCCTACATGGTCACCTATGCCCGCCCCTGCGCGCGAGGGCTGATCGGTTTTTTTGCGCCCTCGGTCCGCAGCCGCTACGCCGAGGAGGCGGAGCCGTCCTCCGAGCGGCACGGCCGAATTTTCATCGTCGGGTTCGGGCCGGCCGGCCGCAAGGTGGCCGGGGCCCTGATAAGTCATGGGTTGAAGCCCGAGGTGATCGAGCTCAACCCGGCCTCCGTCACGGCGGCCCGCGCGATGGGCCTCACGGTCCATCTGGGCGATGCCGCCAGCGCGGAGATTCTGTCCCACGCGGGGGTTACGGGGTCCTGCGTGATCGTGGTGACGGTGCCGGATCCACGTTCGGCCCGGAGAATCCTCCAGAACGTCCACGCGCTGTCGCCGGCCTCGGGCGTGATCGTCAGAAGCCGCTACAACACCTCCACCATGGATCTCTGGGAGTTGGGGGCGGCATTTGTGGTGGACGAGGAAAACGTGGTCGGCCAGGAAATTGCGCGACAGGTGATCGAGTTCCTGAAGGATTCCGACCCCGAAGCCGTGTCGTGCGCGCTGCCGCCGGATGCACCGTGAGGGGCTCGTGAACTCATGCTGATTCAGAATACTGTTTGATCTGGTCGAGCATCTGAACCGTCAGGCGGTGCAGTCGTTTGGGTGTGAACTTCGGCCTTGATGATCATCTTCGCCTCCTGTTTGCGCGGGCAGTTGCCGCGGCCGATGGAATGATGTAGTGTCCATGCACATGGAAGACGCGCAACCCCAGATTGGCCCGCGGACGCGTGTGCCCATTCACCTCTCCCCGGGAAGTTGCCTTTTTTAACGGGATGATCGGCACACGGGCAGACGGACCACCCAACCGAAAGGAGGACGTATGGCAGCCAAGAAGATTTTGATGCTGGTGGGGGATTTCGTTGAGGATTACGAGGTCATGGTGCCCTTCCAGGCCCTGCAGGCCGTCGGACACGCAGTACACGCTGTCTGTCCGGGCAAGAAAGCAGGCGAAGCCGTGCGCACGGCCATCCATGATTTCGAGGGCGATCAGACCTACAGTGAAAAGCGCGGTCACAACTTCACCCTCAATGCGACCTTCGATGACGTCAAGGCCGAAAGCTATGACGCTTTAGTGGTCCCGGGCGGCCGGGCGCCGGAATACATCCGTCTGAACCCCAAAGTGATCGAGATCGTGAAGCATTTCGCAGGTTCGGGCAAGCCCATCGCCTCCATCTGCCATGGCGCCCAACTGCTGGCCGCCGCCGGGGTGCTGAAGGGCAAGAAGTGCTCATGCTACCCTGCCGTGGGCCCCGACGTGCAGCAGGCCGGCGGACAGTACATGGACATTCCGGTGGACAAAGCCTTTCGCGAGGGAAACCTGGTGACCGCCCCCGCCTGGCCGGCTCATCCGCAGTGGATCGCGTTGTTCCTGGAGGCCCTGGGCACGAAGATCCAGCTCTGACGGGCGGCTAACCTTTTTTCTCCCCTTGAACGCAAGGGGAGAAAAAAGCCGCACCAGCGGAATAAACGCGGGAGCAGAGCATAGTTATGGCATCCGTCTATCGCCAGGTCGCCGAGTTGATTTGCGACCGGCAGCCCTGTATTGCGCTCACCGGTGCCGGCATCAGCGCGGAGAGCGGGATTCCAACTTTCCGGTCCAAAGGGGGGCTCTGGGATACGTTCGATCCCACCGTCTACGCCTCAATCGAGGCCTTTCGCCAAGACCCCTCAAAATACTGGAGCATCCGGGGCGAGTTCATCCGCAATTATGACGCCTATAATCCCAATCCCGGCCACCGGGCGCTGGCAGAGATGGAAAGGTTGGGGCTGCTGCGCCATGTGATCACCCAGAACATCGACGGCCTGCATCGCAAGGCCGGCAGCTGCAGCGTGACCGAAATCCACGGCAGCCTGCGGGAGGTTTTCTGCATCAGCTGCGGCAAGGAATATCGGGCACCCCATGTTCCCCATGGCACTCCGCCGCGCTGCCAATGTGGAGGGGTGCTCAAACCCAACACGGTTCTTTTTGGGGAGTCGCTTCCTCCTGCTGCCCTGGAGATGGCATGGCAGGAGGCAAGCACCTGCCAGGTCATGCTGGTGATCGGCACCTCGGCCGTGGTGCAGCCGGCAGCGTCCTTGCCTTACGTAGCGAAAGAGCACAGCGCCGCGGTGGTCGAAGTCAACATCGAGCAAGCCTTCCCCCGCGCGGATGTCCGCATTCTGGAAAAGGCCGGTACGGCGCTGCCCCTGATTGTAAATGAATTGGCGAAAGGGCTCTAACCGGGTGGTGAAAAGCAAGCATCCGGCCGCCCGCCAAGGCGTGCGGCGTTTTAGCTTGAGGGAGTGCTAATGGCGAAAGTATCGCTTGAAGACAACGGGCAGGTAGCCGTCCTGCGATTAACCAGCGGCGTTATCAACGCTATCGGCCCGGAGCTGGTTGAGGAGCTATCGCTTGCACTGCAGGAGGTGCAAGGCCGTTTCAAGGGGATGGTGCTGGCCGGAGGAAGCAAGTTTTTCAGTATCGGGCTTGATTTGCCGGCCCTCCTGAAGCTGAGCCGCAAAGACATGGCCGCCTTCTGGGCGAGGTTTGAGGACGCGGTGTTGGCGCTTTACACCCTTCCCATACCCACGGCCGCCGCCATCGCCGGGCACGCTCCGGCGGCAGGAACCATCCTGGCGTTGGCCTGCGATTTCCGCATGATCGCCTCGGGTAAAAAGCTGATGGGACTGAACGAGATCAAAATCGGTCTGCCGGTCCCTTTTTTAGCGGACCTGATGCTGCGCCAGGTTCTGGGGGACCGGGCGGCGACCGCAATCGAATACACGGGCGAACTGCTGATGCCCGAAAAAGCCCAGGCTCTCGCTCTGGTTGATGGTCTGTTCCCTGAAGAGGATGTGCAGGCCAAGACCATCGCCAAGGTCTCCGAAATAGTCGAACGACCCCCATTTGGCTTCCCGCTCACCAAGCAGCACCGCACCCGGGATATCCGCATGCGGTTTCTCGCGGACAGGGAATCCATCAATCAGGCCTTCATGGATTGTTGGTTCTCGGCTCCGGTACAGGACATCCTCAGCGAAGCCTCGAAGAAATTTTAAACGTCTGCTCTTTATCTCGGATGGGCCCTCTCAAAATTTTCTTGACAGCGTATTCGTCAATTTGTTATTTTGAAATCAAATTTCATAATATAAAATTTATGAAACTCGGCACCCTCGATAAAACGTTCCAAATCATAGACCTTCTCGCCAAGCACTCCCGGGGGCTTCGGCTCAACGAAATGAGCGCTGCACTGGGGCTTCCGAGCAGTTCGATCCATCACATCCTCAGCATGCTTCGTTCCGGCGATTATGTCGACCAGGAGCCGGACAACAAGCGCTACCGTCTCGGTTTCAAATTTCTCATCATCAGCAGCACCATACTGGATCATTTGGATATTCGCAGAACCGCCTATAGCCATCTCAGGCAGCTTCACCAGCAGGTTAACGAAACCGTAAACCTCACCATCTTACGCAATGGGCAAGTCACATTTATCGACAAGATCCAAAAAGTCGGAGGGCTGTCTTTGGACACCTACATCGGGTTCAGCACGGCCCCCCACGCCGCCGGCAGCGGCAAGGTATTGCTGTCCGAGCTGAGCCGCAGTGAGATTGAGGCTATCTACCGAACAAAATCGCTCAAAGCATATGGAAAGAACACGATCACCGGCATGGCTCAGCTTATGGAAGAGCTCGAAAATGTTCGCAAACAGGGCTACGCGATCGACAATGAGGAATATTATGAGGGAGTCAGATGCGTGGCCGCGCCCGTGCGGGCCAGCTCCAAGATTGTGGCAGCCGTAAGCGTAACCGGCTCCATTTTCACGATGACCATGGAGAGGATTAACAAGGAGATCATCCGCCGAGTTAAGGATACCGCCGGCCGGGTTAGCGCAGATTTGCCGAAATAATTTTTTTGCCACATGCATTAAATTTATTTTCATAATATGAAATATTATCCATGTTCCACTGATCCGTCTCTCCAGATTTTTCTCTGATTTTATGAACGAACAATTTCTTCAACGCGTGAAGGGGCTATGAAAGAAACCCGAATACACGGAAGAGGTGGGCAGGGGTCTTTGGTGCTGGCGCAGTTTATGGCAATCGCTGCTTTGGAGGATGGGAAATATGGGCAGGCCTTTCCCTATTTAGGCGGCGGCGGTGAGCGGCGCGGGAAGCCTATCGTAGCCTTCTGCCGGCTCAGTGATAGTCCCATCCGGATTCGCAGTCGCATATATGCGCCCGATTATGTGATCGTTCAAGATGCCACCATCTTGGCAGAACTTGACGTAGAAGAAGGCCTAAAGCCTGGTGGAACAGTGCTCATCAACACCGAAAGAAGCGTTGGGGATTTAAAACTTAAAAGCCAAAACGTATTTGCGATATCGGCCGAACAGCTTGCGCGTCGAATTCTTGGCCGTCCAATAATGAATACGGCTCTTCTCGGAACTTTTGCAGGTGTGAGTGGAGCGCTTTCGCTGCAGGCTTCTATTCGAGCCGTTCAAAGCAAATTCCCTGGTGATTTAGGGTTGAAAAATGCTCGAGTGGTCGAAGAAAGCTATCGGGCATTCCAGAAGGAGGTAGCATGAAAATCACACCTGGAGCGGTGGTCAAAGGTGGAACCTCGCTCAAGTATAAGACAGGCAATTGGCGTGATCAGCGGCCGGAAATAGACCAGGAAAGGTGCAAACAATGCGGAATCTGCCAGGACGTTTGCCCGGACGATGCCGTTCGACAGGTGGGGGACCGTTATGAAATCGATTACGATTTCTGTAAAGGCTGCGGAATCTGCGCCCATGAATGTACGGCGGAGGCTATTCGCATGCAAAACGAGGAGAAGTAATCATGGCAGACATCCGGGTGGTAGAAGGCTCCGAAGCTGTCGCGCTGGCCGTGAAGGCATGTCGGCCTCACGTGATTGCCGCATATCCCATCAGCCCCCAGACGCATATCGTCGAAACCCTGGCCCGCATGGTGGCCGACGGCGAAATGGGTGCAGAGTATGTTCGTGTGGAATCCGAATTCTCAGCGGCCAGCGTCGTCTCGGGGGCCTCGGCGGCAGGCAGCCGCAGCTATACGGCATCAGCCTCCCAGGGGCTTTTGCTGATGACGGAGGTGCTTTATGCCAGTGCCGGGATGCGTCTGCCGTTTGTCATCACAGGGGTCAATCGCTCCATATCCGCACCGATCAATATCCAAGCCGACCACCAGGATACAGTCTCCCTGAGGGATTCGGGCGTCATTCAGCTTTACGTCGAAAGCGCCCAAGAAGCTTATGACATGCACGTGGCGGCGTTTAAAATTGCCGAAGACCCCTCCATTATGTTGCCGGTTATGGTTTGCATGGACGGGTGGGTCCTCACCCACTCCTACGAGCGCGTGGAATTTTTGAATCAAGCAGCCGTGGACAGTTTTCTGCCTCCTTTCAAGCCGGACAACTATTTGGACACCGCCGATCCTAAAACCTGGGGCTCATATGCCGAAGGTGATGTATTGATGGAGTTCAAGTACGCCATTCACAAGGCGATGAGTGAGGGAAAATCCAGCATCCGAAAAATAATGACCGAATTGGCCGCCCTGACGGGTCGCGACTACGGCGGGCTCGTGGAAGCCTACCGTACCGGTGATGCGGAGGTCATCCTGGTCGCAATGGGATCGATGGCCGGAACGATTAAAGACGCGGTGGATGATTTGCGCCGGGAAGGCAAAAAGATAGGGCTTGCCAGAATCCGTTGTCTCAGACCGTTTCCTTATGAAGATCTATTGGCGGCGGTGCGCGGGGCGAAGGTCGTCGCGGTGCTTGATGCCAACGTCTCCATGGGGAGTGAAGGTGCGGTTGGCTTGGATGTCAAGTCGAAATTGAACGGAAGAGCCGGCATGCCACTGGTCATCGATTTTATTGCCGGTCTGGGAGGCCGGGAAGTGAATTCGCATGCCGTCCGGAAAATTGTTGAGCGTGCCGAAAGGATCCTTTCTTCGGGCTTGTTGCCTCCAGAAGCAGAATGGTTGGATCTGAACCCGGCCATCGTCCCCTGAAAGGAGAAAAGATCAACATGCCTAAAAAGCCCACCATAAAAGCGGAATCGCTGTTTGTCTCCGGGCACCGAGCCTGTCATGGCTGCGGACTCGCCCTGGCGGTACGCCATATATTGGAAGCAACCGGAAGCAATGTGATCGTGGTTTCTCCGACCGGATGTCTGGAAACCTTTTCATCCCCTTATGGGTATTCCCCCTGGCGAGTGCCGTGGATTCACCACGTCTTCGAGAACGCTCCCGCGATCGCAAGCGGTGTGGCCGCGGCGCTTAAGGCGCAGGGCCGTGAAAGCACCCGGGTCGTGGCCATCGGTGGTGACGGAGCAACTTTTGACATCGGCTTCGGCTCTCTTTCAGGAATGCTCGAACGGGGCGACGACGTTCTCTACATCTGCACGGATAACGGCGCCTATATGAACACGGGCGGACAGCGCAGTGGCGCAACTCCATTCGGTGCCGCCACAACAACCCATCCGGCCGGAAGAGCCTCGTCAGGGAAAACGGAAAGAAAGAAGGATCTGCCGGAAATCGTGGCGGCACATGGCGTGCCGTACGTGGCGACCGCGTCCGTCGCTTACCTGGGTGACCTCAAGCAGAAGGTGAAGAAGGCGATGACGCTGCATGGGCCGCGTTACATTCAAATCGATACCCCGTGCCCTTCTGTTTGGAATTTTCCCTCCCATTTGACGTTGGAGATGGGCCGGCGTGGCGTGAAATGCGGCCTGGTGCCCCTTTTTGAGATGATGAATGGAAAAATCAACAAGGTAAAGAAGTTGCGAGGAAAAATTCCGGTCATCGACTATCTGAAACACCAGAAACGCTTTCAGCACTTAGTGGGGAAAAATGAGTCCAAGGGCAGCGTGATGGCCATACAAGAACAGGCAGACAGGAACATCGAAAAATACAAGCTCATGGAGTAGCCGAAATGCCCGAAAACACCCGGTGTGAGAGAATGACACGTCTCAACCGACTCATGCGCTGCGTGATCCGCATTCTTTCAGGGAGCGAGAGATGATACTCGACAAATTTAACTTACGAAATCAAGTGGCGGTCGTCACCGGTGGATCGAAGGGCCTCGGCCGGGCTATCGCTCTGGCCTTAGCGGAAGCCGGTGCGGATATCGCTGTTGTCAGCCGCAGCAACAATCTGGAATTGGAAAGCGACATAGGTGCGCTGGGTAGACGATATTGTCACGTTGCAGCCGATTTGACCAGGAGGGATCAGACCCGGGAAGTGATTCCGGCCGTCGTGGGAAAAATGGGCGATGTCAACATCCTGGTCAACAACGCCGGCATGATCCGCCGAGCCTCGGCCAAAGATTACACCGAGGAGGATTGGGACACTACCCTGGAGATAGACGTAAATGCGGCCTTCATTCTTTCTCAGGCTGCCGGTCGGGTCATGTTGAACAGCGGCCGGGGAAAGATCATCAATGTCGCATCGGTGATCGCCTTTCAGGGCGGATTGAATGTTGCCGCCTATTCGGTTGCCAAGCATGGAATCGCCGGACTGACCAAGGCCCTTGCCAATGATTGGGCCAAACACGGGGTCAATGTGAATGCCTTGGCTCCTGGTTTTTTCGCCACCGAGATGACTGAAGCGCTTCAGAAAGACCCGGTGCGGTCCCAGTCGATTACGGCCCGTATACCCGCCGGCCGCTGGGGAGCGCCTGAAGACCTGGCCGGTGCGGTGGTTTTTCTGGCATCGGCCGCAGCGGACTTCATCCATGGGGTTGTTCTTCCAGTAGACGGGGGGTGGATGGCTTGGTAGGTTTTACCTGACGAGGAAACCCGCTCCCACCGGACGGCCGGTGACACGGCGGAAGAGATCCGGCGGGGGCCATAAGAAGACACGATGCACTCACCCATGACCCATGAAGAGGAAGTAAAATGAAACTTGTAAATGGCGCAGAATACATCGACAGCCTGCGGAGATTGTCGCCAACGATCTACTACAAGGGGGAGCGGATCAAAGATGTCACGCGCCATCCGGCCACTGCACCGCACGTGCGGGCCGCAGCCATGACCTATGCACTGGCTAACAAGGAAAAGTACAAGAACCTTGCTACCGCGACCTCGCATTTGACGGGTCGCACCATCAGTCGTTTCACCCACGTGCATCAGAGCATGGAGGATCTGATAAAAAAAATCAAACTGTTGCGCGTGCTGGGCCAGAAGACCGGTACCTGCTTTCAGCGCTGCGTGGGGTTAGACGGCATCAATGCGGTTTACTCGGTTGCCTATGAGATCGACCAAGAGCACGGCACGGACTATTCAAAGCGCTTCAAAGCATGGTTGATTCATATCCAGGATGAGAACCGGATGGTGGTGGGGGCCATGACAGACCCGAAAGGAGATCGCTCCAAGGGCCCGGCCGATCAGCCGGACCCGGACCAGTACGTTCACGTGGCGGAGCGCCGCACGGATGGGGTCGTGATCCGCGGGGCCAAACTGCACATGACGGGTGCGGTGAACTCGCACGACATTCTGGTGATGCCCACCACCGCTCTCGACGAGCGCGCGAAGAACTATGCCATCGTTTGCGCCATGCCGATCGATACGCCCGGGGTGACCCTGATTTTCGGACGCCAGGCCGGGGACGACCGCCGGGACCACCGGGAACGGATCGATGTGGGTAAACCGCGCTTCGGGGTGGTCGGCGGAGAGGCCGTCATCGCTTTCGAGGATGTGTTTGTACCCAACGAGCGGATTTTCATGAACGGGGAAACAGAGCACACCGGCAGCTTGGTCTACCGGTTTGCCGCCCACCACCGGGCCAACTACGGCGCCTGTAAAACAGGCTTGATGGATGTGCTGACCGGTGCGGTATCCTACCTGGCGCAGATCCAGGGAACGGCCCAGGGCTCTCACATCAAAGACAAGCTGACGGAGATGATCCACCTGAGCGAAACCCTGTACAGCTCATCCATTGCCTGCTCGGCTGAGGGCACCCCCACGCCCTCGGGAGCATACCTGGTGGATACGATGCTGGCCAATGTCTGCAAGCAGAACGTGACGCGGTTTCACTTCGAAGTCGCGCGATTGGCTACCGACATTGCCGGGGGATTCCTGGCCACCATGCCCAGCGAGCACGATTTGAAGAGCGAGGATGTGGGTCATCTGGTCAAAAAGTACTTTGTTGGGGTGTCCACCATTCCGGTTGAGGATCGCATCAAGATCGGACGGCTGATTGAGGCCTTGACGGGCGGTACCGCCATGGTGGAGTCGATGCACGGCGCGGGCTCACCGCAGGCACAACGCATCATGATCCTCCGGGAGGGGAAGCTGGAAGAAAAGATTCGGTTGGCCAAGAAATTGGCCGGCATCCCCTAATACGCTCAACCGATAACGGGTTGCGCGCGAGCGGCATTCTCCAAACAGATTGAAGAACCCTGCAGCCAGCTGCAGGGAATCTTCGACCGTAAGGACGTTTAATCGAATTTTGATATTCGCTCGCAAACCCCGCAGCAACCTGCGGGGAATGCGCTCGCGGTTGCGGTTCAATCGCCAACACCGAACGCTGCCGTTTGGATGTGACCCTCGGGTGGACCGGATGGTCCCCCGCTGCCGCGGGCGCGCGATGCTCAATAACCAACCCTGCCCAGGCGTCTGATGTTCGACCGACAGAGATTTCCCTTCTGCACCTCCAAAATCTTTGTGATGACAGGCCCTCTTTTCTTCTTGACAATGGGGAAATAAATGTGATACCTAATATCTTAGGTATCACATTTTTTACCTAACATCTCAGCCGGATGAGGGCATGGTCGTGTGCACGAATATCAGATTGGCACCGCAAAGATGTCGGCACCCCCGTGGCTATGAGATTCAGCGCCGCCAAACGGATTTCGCGCCGATGCCTAAAGAAGTTCCCTCCCTACCGGATGAAACCCTGAGTGGTTTTTCATCGAAGCCTTGCGAACAGAATTCTTCTCTCCCATCACCCGCAAACCCCTCCAATCCTTATTCGCGTGCTTGTGCCATACCCATTGTATGCAGACGGCTTCGGCCCATGTTGCTCTTTACCTATAAATTTCATTTGGTTGTAAAAAATGTCAGAGCCACCGGGGCGTCTCTTTGGGCTACGCGGTGCCCGGGATGCTATTCGAATCATTAATTCGCTTGAAAGGAGACAAAAAATGACGCGGAAAAAAATCACGGTGCACGATCTTTACAGCAAAAAAGCCGAAGGCGAGAAAGTATCCTGGCTGACGTGCTACGACTACCCTACAGCGCAGTTCCAGGAAGCTGCAGGCATCGAAATGATTTTGGTGGGCGATTCCATGGGGATGTGCGTCTACGGGTATTCGAGCACGGTTCCCGTGACGATGGACCAGTGCATCGTCCATTCCGAAGCCGTCCGGCGTGGAGCTCCCACGGCATTTGTCATCGGCGACATGCCTTTCATGAGTTACCAGGAATCGGACGCCGTCGCCGTTGCCAACGCCGGACGCTTCTTAAAAGAGGCCAATGTAGATGCCATCAAGCTGGAAGGCGGCCTGCGAACCGTCTCTCGCATTCGGTCCATTGTCGATGCCGGCATTGTCGTCTCCGGCCACATCGGCCTTACTCCTCAGAGCTCCGGACAGCTGGGCGGCCACAAGGCCCAGGGGCGGACCGCCGAATCCGCCGAATTGGTGATCCGAGACGCCCTGGCCATCCAAGAGGCCGGCGCCCAATTGCTCCTGCTCGAAGCCGTGCCACCTGAGTTGTCTTTGTATATTACCAAAAAGCTGTCGATTCCCGTTTATGGCATCGGCGCCGGTCCCGACACCGACGGCCAGCTATTGATCGTGTCCGACATGGTAGGGCAGTTTCAGGCATTCACCCCGAAGTTCGTTAAAAAATACTGTAACGTAGCCGAAATGTATATCGACGCATTCAAAACCTATATCCGAGAGGTTAAAGAAGGAACGTTTCCGGAAGATGGGCACTGCTACCATATCATCAAAGGTCAGGAAGAGTCATTTGCTGAAATGCTTAAGAAGTTTCAATAGGCGCCGTCGCGATTAACCCTGTTATGAATACTCTGCAGACCATTTGAGGGAAATCCCATGAGCGACCTGCGTGAAAAACTGCGAATCGATTCTAAACCGGTAGAGGAAATCAACGCTTTCCTGCTCGATCCGGGCAATGAAATTATCAATCAGCTCCTTGAGGTCATCAACAAGTATGGGGGAGTAGCGGTGATCAACCACAAGGCGCGCGAGGCCGGAAAGCTTGAGAACCTCATGGCGCGGCTGGAAGCCGCCCGGTCCCCCTACGTGCAGGACCTTACGTGGCTGACCGCACAGCGCGACCGGCACGCGTTCATTTCCATGAAAGACTATGTCAAGCGGGTCACCGGCGGCAAGGGCGATGCCGCCACACTCAACCGTAAAAATGCGGTCACCCTGGAGATCAGCGCGTTACAGTACTTCCCCTGGCTGATCGCCCAGGCCCGGCGCTGCATCGAGCAAGGGGAGCTCATGCCCGGCCGGATCATCCGGGTGCGCAAGATGCTCGAGCAGGAGGCCGATAACGGCGACCTCATGGCCGTGGCCGCGGCCATGAGGATCATCGGCGCCACCTACGTGGAAACCCTCGACACGAAGGGCACAGACGGCTCCAACGTGCACCTGGGAGGTCCCGAGACCATCACGGGCTACTTCGGAGGGGTCGGCCAGCCGAACCACTACCCCATCCAATGGGTGGATGAATACCTGAAATACTATACCACGTACGGAGTCCAACAAGTTCTCAACATCAACCCGGGCACTGTTTTGATCGGTTATCTGCTTCACAAGCTTGGGGTGGACAACGAGTTCAAGATCTCGGTCTTCATGGGCAATGACAACCCGTTCGCCATCCTCTGGACGTTGTTGACCGCGCGGCTTTTCTCCCGGACCGACGGCCGCACCTCCCTCATCGGCTTCAACCTCTCCAACTCGGTCAATAACGAGACCATCCGCCAGGCCTCCGACATCCGCCGGTCCCTGGGCCTGGAGAACATCGTGCGCTTCGAGCACCACATCACCGAGACCTGGAAGTCCATCGTGCGCCAGCCCTATAACCGCCGGGCCGAGTTGGTCGAGATCGCCAAAAGAGTCCCCAACATTTCCGCCAAGCACGAGGGCGGCGAGCCGGAGGTCGAGCAGAAACTGGGCCATCCCTCCGACATCCTGGAATACTTCCTGGCCAAATCCGATGCAGAAGCGCGCGGGATCATGCCGGCCATGGAGCAGAACTATATGGAAAAGCACCGGTCGGTGACTCTGACCGCCGAAGCCCTGATCAAGGCCGGCATTGGTGTAGTCTGCGCCCGGAACCTTCATAATTAATTCAGCACCCGTTATGGTAGATGCCAACGCACAAATCATGGAGCACTCTTTTCATTTTTGCGGATTCCACCCCGGCCCCGGCAGTATTCTGCCGGAAGGCTACACCCCACTACCAAGGGGAAGAAAAATGATAAAATGTTAAATATGAGTTTGGAGTGCTAATGATGGATGACACATCGACCCTGCCGAATATCGAACGACCCCCGACTCTTAAACAAATGGCGTTCGATGCGATTAAGAATTCAATTATCAATGGAGTCCTCAAGACCGGAACTACGTATAGCGAAAAGGAGCTCGCGAAAAAGTTTGGCATTTCAAAATCGCCGGTAAGAGAAGCCTTAATTGATCTGCAGCTCAAAGGTTTTATAACGATTATTCCCAAAATTGGATTCAAGCTTAACGAGCTATGTGAAAAGGACATTAAAGACATCTATGAATTCAGGACCGCTTTAGAAAAGTTCGTAATATATAAAATTACTACAGACATTTCAAAAAAGGAAATAGGCGATCTGAATAGGATCCTTGCCAAAAACAAAACCAATCAAGACATTTTATCTTTCATGGAAAACGACATCCAGTTCCATCGATATTTGGCTGAACTATCAAAAAACAAAAAGATAATTGAGGCGCTAGAGGGCATATGGGACTTGTGCGGTTGGGTTGGGTATAAAGCATTATCAGCAAGTCAAGAGTTGGATGGGGTCACCGAAGAACATCTTAACATTTTAAAGGCGGTTCAAAAACGAGACAAAAAAGCGGTTGGAGAAGCTGTGCAAAAACATATGGATAGCACGCTGAAGAAAATTATTGGGGCAAAAGCATGCTGAAACCATGTGATGGATATATGAATACGCTCATTGTCATTCCCACCCGGCTTGTTTTTTGAGGGAGCGCAGCGTCAGGACAAGGCTGGTCTTGAGGGTGTCGTTGACTCCCAGGCCGGTGGTGGCGCTGGCACCGAAATAAGGGGCTTTGAGTTGGCGGTTGTAAACCTGGTTCATTTCCTCGACCGACAGCAGGGGGACACCCGCCTCGGCAAGGTCGCGTTTGTTATACTGCATCACGATCGGAAAATTAAAAATATTGATGCCGTAGTCTTTCAGGTTCTGAGCCAAGTCCTTCAGGGCTTCGATGTTTTGCTCGTGCCGCACGCGCATCGAGTCTGCCACGAACACCACGGCGTCCGCGCCCTTGAGCACCAGCTTGCGCGTCGCTGAGTACTTGACCTGACCGGGCACGGTGTAGAGCTGAACGCGCACATCGCAGCCCTTGATCTTTCCCAGCCCCATGGGGACGAAATCAAAAAAAAGCGTCAGGTCCCCCTTGGTCTTGATCGAAACCATGTCGTCGATCATGTGGCGGCGGCTGTTCTGGAAAATATACTGAAGATTCGTGGTCTTGCCGCAGCGCCCGGGGCCGTAATAGACGAGCTTGCATTCCACCTCATGCTTTTTCAGATTAATCGTCGCCATTTCCCGCCGCTGTTCTCAGGCTCAGAGTCGAGCCCGTCGCACGCATGAACGACATTGTTCAGCGCGACCCGTGGGTTTACGAACCGCTCCAAACCGCATCCTGTTTTAATCATAATAAAAAATGGCGGGCCAAGAGTCAAGCCGGGTCAACCACATTTTCCTCCTACGTTAACATATCATCGGCCGGCAAGGGAAAATATTTAGTTCAATTTTGCGGTTTATGGAAGCACCGAGGGTCCCAGGAGCCCTGTGAGGTATGAAAAAGCCCGGGCCGGTGAGTTTTTCACCGGCCCGGGCTACTGCATTGTCCCCACTATTTTTTCACCCCCGCCGCCAGCTGAGGCCGACGGCGTGGGCCTATTTCTGGTACTCGGTGCTGTGGCACACGGCAGCGCCGGTGTCGACGGCTTCCGCATCGGCGATGGCAAGGGAGGTGTCCAGGACCGCCAGGGCCTCGTCCACCTGCGACTCGGTGATGATGAGCGGCGGGGCGATCACCAGCGTGTCGTACCACGGGCTGATATAAACCCCCCGCTGCATGGCGTCGCCGGCGACGCGGCCGGTCATCAGCGCTTTGGTGCTGAACTTGTCGGCCTTGACGTCGAACGGCTCCCGGGTCTTGCGGTTCTTGACCAGCTCCAAGGCCCAGAAGTGGCCGATGCCCCGGACATCGCCGACGCAGATGTGCTTTTCCGCCAGCGCGTAAAGCCTTTTTTTCAGGTGCGCGGAGACCCGCTGCGGCAGCCCGGAGGCCATCAGTTTCTTCAACTCGCCGATCGCGGCCGGCACGGCGGCGGCCGAGAGCGGATGGAAAGCATAGGTGTGGCCGTGGCAGAAGACCTCGTCTTCGAAGAACTGGGCCACCTTCTCGGAGGTGGCCGTGACGGCCACCGGCGTGTAGGCGGCGCTGGCGCCCTTGGCCGTGGTGATGATGTCCGGGGTTACACCCCAGTGTTCGATGGCAAACGCCTTCCCGGTGCGGAACCATCCGGTCATGACCTCGTCGGCGATGAGCATCACCTTTTGCTCGTCGCAGATCCTGCGCAGCATGGGGTAATACTCCGGCGGCGGGATCAGCCGGCCGTTGGTGCCCACGATCGGCTCCACGATCATGGCGGCAACGTTGCCCTCTTCGCGGATCATGTAGTCCAGATACTTGGCGCACTGCACCCCGCACTGGGGATAGGCAAGCTCGAAGGGGCAGCGGTAGCAATAGCTGTCGGGTGCGAACCGCACGCCCGGAACGGTCAGATGGGCCTGCTCGGCGTACCAGCGCCGAGGGTCGCCGGTGAGTGAGATGCTGGCGGCGGTGGAGCCGTGGTAGGACTTGTAGCGGGAGATCACTTTGTAGGCCGGCGCGCACGCCTGGCGCACCATTTTGATCGCTGCCTCGTTGGCCTCGGTACCGCTGGTCGAAAAAAAGAATTTATCCATCCCCTGCGGCATGACCGTGCGCAGCGCTTCCACGGCCGCCATGGTGGCCTCGTTGGCAAAACTCGGCACGATGTAAGGCAGTTTTTCAGCCTGCTTGACGATAGCCTCGATCACGGCCTTGTTCTTGTGGCCGAGGTTGGAGCACATGAGCTGGGAGGAGAAGTCGATGTAGGCCTTGCCCGTGTGGTCGTAAAAATAGATCCCCTCGGCGTCGTTGACGAGCAGCGGGGCTTTCCACCCCTTCTGCCGGCTCCACGTGTGGTAGCTGTGGGCGGCATATTCCTGGACCCGTTTGGCTGTGTCCGTCATGTTCAGAGACCTCCTTTTTTCAAACGTGGGTTAATGGCCTGCGGCGGAGATCTTCGCCGCGCGGGCCTTGCGGATTTTGCCTAAGGTCCTGAGCGCCCGGGACACCTCCGACAGTGCCTGGATTTTTCCCGCCGCCTCGATGTAATAGCGCTCCGCCCGGCCCTCCAGCCGCTTAGCGGCCTTCAGCACCTCCGCGGCAGTCAGGACGGCTGCATCCGCGCAATCCTCGCAAAAGGAGGCGCGGGTGAAATCCTGGACCGGCTCGAGAATCATCTCGGTCACGTTCTCCCGGCGGAGGCGCTGCACGGTTTTGACATTCTTGCCGGCTTCGGCCGCCAGCTCGGTGAACAGCTGCACGTGGGCGCTGCAGGCCGGATTCGTCAGGGCTGCTTCGTAGAAGCGCTGGTCCAATCGCTCCAGTTCTTCGGCAAAGTTCATTATGCTTCCGAAATTCTGCAAAGGCATGGTGGGCTCCTAAAAAATATAAAGGGTTCCAGAGGCCGAGGGTGCAAGGGGTCGAGCGAAGGGAATTGGATCTTGCGTCCGGCCGGGGGGCCGGGTTTTCAATCGAACCCTGGACCTCTTGGCCCCTTGAACCCTTCTTCTTATAGCCAGCGTTCGATGACGACCTTGGTGTCCGTAAAGAATTGGAAGATCTCCTGGCCGTGGCCCTTGACGTCCCCGAACATGGACTGGCCGGCGCCGCCGAACGGGAAAAAGGACATGGGTGCGGCAATACCGATGTTGATCCCGACCATGCTCGGCTTGACCTTGTACTTGAACTCACGCGCCGTCCCACCGTTGCTCGTGTACAGGCAGGCGGCGTTGGCAAACCCACGGGTGTTGATCAGGTCCACCGCCTCGTTCAGGTTTTTGCAGCGCACGATGCTCACCACCGGCCCGAAGATTTCCTCCCGTGCGATGGTCATCTCCGGCGTGACGTTGTCGAAGATCGTCGGCCCTACGAAGAACCCGTTCGGGAAGTCCTTGACCTTGCAGTCCCGGCCGTCCAGGACGAGTTTGGCGCCCTCGGCGATGCCCTTTTCGATGTAGCCCAGCACCCGCTGCTTGTGGGCCGCGCTGACCACCGGTCCCATGCCGGTCTTCTCGTCCAGGCCTTCTCCGAGTTTCACGGCCTTGGCCGCCGCCATGAATTTGGCAAGCAGCACATCGCCCACATCGCCCACCGGCGCCAGGATCGAACCCGACAGGCAGCGCTGGCCGCTGCAGCCGTAGAAGGAGGTGATCAGCGAGGGCATGGCCTGCTCGAGCTTTGCATCCGGCATCACGGCCACGATGTTCTTGGCTCCGCCCAGCGCCTGGACCCGTTTGCCGGTCGCGCCGCAGCGTTCGTAGATATACTTGGCCGTGGGCGAGGAGCCCACGAAGGAGACCCCTGCGATGTCCGGGTGGTCCAGGATGCCGTTGACCACCTCCTTGGAGCCGTGGACCATGTTCACCACGCCCTCCGGAAAACCGACCTGATCCAGAACCTCAAAGATTTTCGTCTGGGTCATCGGCACCTGCTCGGAGGGCTTGAGCACGAAGGTGTTGCCGGATACGATCGCGTAAGGCAAAAACCACCAAGGCACCATGGCGGGAAAATTGTACGGGGCGATGGCTGCGAATACCCCAAGCGGCTGACGGTGGCCCGCGCAGTCGATGTTCTTGGCGATGTCCTCCAGCGCGTAGCCGCACATCAAGGTGGTGACCCCGGTGGCGTGTTCGACGTTTTCGATCATCCGCCGCACCTCGCCGCGCGCCTCGTCGATCACCTTACCCTGCTCGGTGGTCAGCACCCGGGCGATGTCCTCGAAGTTATCCTCGAAGGCATCTTTGAGACGAAACAGGTATCGCGCCCGGCTCAGCGGCGGCGTCTCGCGCCATTCCGTGAAAGCGGCCCGGGCCGCTTTCACAGCCTGGTCCACGTCCTGCCGGGTGCCGTAAGCCACCCGCGCAATTTTTTCGCCGCGGGCCGGGTTCCACACATCACCGAAGGTTGTCGATTTAGACTCCACCCACTCGCCGTTGATGTAGTTCTTCATAACCGGCACTGCCATAGGGAAACCTCCTCTTGATTGATTGATGGATAATTATACACTTGGATCGATACCCCCGCACCTTATTCGAACCGAAAACTGTTGTCAAGTCTGTTTTAGCTTTTTTCCACGAAATCAATAATTATATTGACATGAAATAACGAATTTAGTTAATTGAAAAGCCAATACTTCTCGTAATAAGGAAAATTTGGGTGGAAATCAGGGGGCGAACGGAGGGCCGGATGCGCAGAAACAACGCTCAGGGGCGGAAGAAGACGATTGACGCGGTGGACTGCCGCATGATCGAGTTGCTTCAGAAAGATGGGAGGATCTCCAACACCGAGATCGCCAAGAGCATCGGCATTTCGGAGGCTACTGTCCGCACCCGCCTGCAGCGGCTGATCCAGGAGCAGTATATCCAGATTGTGGCCGTCAGCAACCCGCTCAAACTGGGTTTCGAGGTCGTCGGCACCATCCGCATCCACGCCGAAATAAAAAAAATGGACCGGATCATCCGCGAGCTGAAAACCATCCGATCGCTTTGGCACATCGTGCAGACAACCGGCGGCACCGGCATCGACACGGAGTTCGTGCTCAAGAGCCTGGATGAATTGAACCACCTGATATTCGATCAGATCAACCGCATCGACGGGGTGCTTCGCACGGAGACCTCCCTTTTTCTCAACTACGTCAAGCGGCAGTATGACTGGGGCACGGCCGTCGAGTAAGGCGTGTCGCAAAGCTCGGCCCGGCGAAAACGGCCACCCTGCCTGCAATCCCCTCTTCCGACCTTTTTCTTTCAGACCTCCAGGCAGGCGACTCCAGGACCCTGCTATGAAATTGACTTTGGCAACGGAAAAGCGTAGGTTCGAAGAGCCCTGCAGCAAGCTGCGGGGAATGCGCTCGCTGTTGCGGTACAATCCTGACGACGTCGCGAAATAGCCATCAACCTAAAATCAATACCGCCGCACCAATTTTTTGGTCTACCGGAAACCCGTCGCTCGATGAGGAGGCTATCCTTGAACTCCGCAAAACATTTCAAGCAGATGCGCAAAGGACTGGACCTGCCCCAGGCGATCGCCGAGGCCGACCGCTGCCTGCTCTGCCATGACGCGCCATGTTCCAAGGGCTGCCCGGCCGACACCCGGCCGGCCGAGTTCATCCGCAAGTTGCGCCTGCGCAACATCACGGGCGCCATCCGCACCATCAAGGAGAACAACATCCTCGGCGGGGCCTGCGGCGAGCTGTGCCCGACCCATCGGCTCTGCGAAAAGGAATGCAGCGCTCGCTTTATCTCCCTTCACAGGCCGGAGGGTGCCGACCGGCCCATCCAGATCGGCAAAATCCAACGATTCTTGATCGAGCATTCCTGGCAGATCGGGTTCAACCCCCTGCGCAAGGCCGCAGCACGGCTCGAGAAGATCGCCGTGGTGGGCTCCGGACCGGCCGGTTTGAGTTGTGCCGCCGAGCTTGCCAAGGCCGGCTATCCGGTGACCCTCTTCGAGGCCCGGCCCGAGCCCGGGGGTGTCCTGCGCTACGGGGTGGTTTCCTACCGGTTCAGCCTGGAGTTTCTCAAAAACGAACTTCGGGACATCGCCGCGCTCGGGGTCGAGTTCAGATGCAGCCATCCCGTCCAAGGCCCGGCCGGTGCGGAAACCCTTCTCAAGCAAGGCTTCCGCGCCGTCTTCCTAGCTCCCGGCCTCTGGGCGGCGGAAGCGCTTGCGCCCAAGGCCCGGCCTGTGCCCGGCGTCTATTCTTCGGTGGACTACCTGTCGGCCCTGCGGGATGGCCGTTTCAGGGAGATGGCCCGCCGGATCGAAGGCAAAACCGTTGCCGTCATCGGCGCCGGGTCGGTGGCCATGGACTGTGTGGAGTCGGCCGCGAGGCTGGGCGCCGCGGATGTCTACCTGGTCTACCGGCGCTCCTACGCCCAGATGCCGGCCGAGCCCGACGAACGAATGGAAGCCCAGGCGGCGGGTGTGCACTTTCTGCTGCTCAACCAGCCGGTGGGCTATGTCACCGGCCGCGGCCGGCGCCTCAAAGGTCTGAAGCTCATCCGCACCCGCCTGGGGGTGACGGACGCCTCCGGCCGGCGCAGCCCCAGGCCGGTCAAAGGATCCGAGTGGGTCCTGGACTGCGACGTGGCGATCGAGGCCATCGGCAACCGCCCGGTTGCGGATTCACCGAGTTGGTATCCGCGCGTCAAGCTGGCCGGCCCTCATTTCATCAAGGTCAACGCCAGGACCGGCCAGACGTCCGTCAAAGGGATTTTTGCCGGCGGCGACATCGTTCGTGGGCCGGCCCTGGTGGTCCAGGCAGTTGCGGACGGCAAGCGGGCCGCGGCCGGCATTCAACGCTACCTGAACCGATAGGAGGTAAAGCGTGTCTTTTCCTGTCGATCTTTCCGTCGATTTCTGCGGGCGCAGGTTCAAAAACCCGTTCCTGCTCTCCTCCTCCCCGGTCTCCAACAGCGCCGAAATGGTGGAGCGGGCTTTTCAGGCCGGCTGGGGCGGGGTGGTGTTCAAGACCTTGAATTCCGACCGCCTGACGATCACCCATCCCTCCCCGCGCATGCATTACATCAATTACGGCGGCAAGCGAGCCATCGCCTTCCAGAACGTCGAGCAAATATCGGATCGGCCCCTGCGGCACAACCTGCTCGAATTACTCTACTTGAAGAAGCATTACCCGGACCACCCCATCATCGCCAGCATCATGGGCTTTTTCAAGGACGAGTGGGTCTATCTCGCCAAGGCCTGCGAAGACAACGGTGTCGACATGCTGGAGCTCAACTTTTCCTGCCCCCACATGTGCATCGAGGGTTCGGGACATAAGGTCGGCCAAGCCTTTCACCTGCTCGAACGATTCACGGCGGCGGTCAAGCAGGCCGTCTCCATCCCGGTGATGGCCAAGATGACCCCCAACATCACCGACATGACCGAACCGGCGCTGTATGCCAAGAAAGGCGGGGCTGACGCCATCTCTGCCATCAACACCGTGCGGGGCATCTCCGCAATCGACCGAGACGGCTGGGTGCCGCAGCCCAACGTCTTCGGTGTAGGTGCGATCAGCGGCACCTCCGGGCCGGCGGTGAAGCCGATCGGCCTGAACTTCATCGCCAGCATGGCGAAGTGCCGCGAGCTGTCCCTGCCGCTGTCCGGCATAGGCGGGATCGAGACCTGGGTCGACGCCCTCGAATACCTGCTGGTCGGGGCAACCACCCTTCAGGTGACCTCGGGCATCATGCACTATGGCTATCGCATCGTGGAGGACCTGATCGAGGGCCTTTCCGATTACATGGCCCTCAAGGGCGTCGACCGGGTTGCCGATTTGATCGGCAAGGCCCTGCCGAATCTGCAGGAAACCGACAAGTTCGATCTCAACCGCCAGGGCATCGTTCAATACAACTTGGATGTGTGCATCGGCTGCGGCCAGTGCCACGTCGTCTGCAGCGACGCCGGCGGCCAGGCCATCGAATGGAACGGCCGCAAACGGCGACCCAAGCTGCTCGAGGACAAATGTTTAAGCTGCATGCTGTGCCAGGCCGTCTGTCCCGTGCCGGGACTGATCACTTTCAAGGAAATGCCGCCCGGCTGGAAGCGCCGCGAAACCGCGGTGGCGGATATGGGTCTCGAACCCGAACTGAAACACGCGCCATTCACAAAGGAGGGCCTGCATGAGTGTGTTGTTTAAGAACGGAACCGTCGTCACCGCCACCGGTCGCGTTACGGCCGATGTCTACGCGGAAGGCGGCACGATCAAGGCCATCGGGACCCGCCTGGATCAAAAGGCGGAGGCGGTCGTCAACTGCCAAAGGCAAATACCTTCTGCCCGGGGTCATCGACCCCCACACCCATCTGGCCATGCCCTTCATGGGGACCTATTCCCAGGATGACTTTGAAACCGGCAGCATCGCAGCGGCCTGCGGCGGAGTGACCAGCCTGATCGATTTCGACCTGCAGCATGAAGGGCGAGTCCATGGCCCAGGCCATCGAGCGCCAGAAAGGCATCGCGGGCAAGGCCTGCATCGATTACGCCTTTCACCTGGCGGTGATGGACCCGCGACCGGAGGTGATTGCCGAGGTAAAGCAGGCCTGCCGGGACTACGGCACGCCGAGTTTTAAGATTTTCATGGTCTACGACTTCCGGGTGGACGACGGGATCATGATCAAGCTGCTGGAGGAAACCAAGAAATACGGCGGCCTGGTCCAGGTGCACGCCGAAAACTTTTACATCATCCAGCACATGAACGAGGTCCTTGCCGCCGAGAAGAAACTCGCGCCCTACTACCACGCCGTCAGCCGGCCCAACATCGCCGAGGAGGAGGCCATCTACCGCGCCTCCAAGATGGTGGAGATGACCGGCTCGCGCATCTACATCGTGCACCTGTCCTCCAAGGAGGGCTTGGCAGTCGTCAAGCAGGCCCGCGATCGCGGGGTCAAGGTTTATGCCGAAACCTGCCCGCAGTACCTGGTGCTGGACGAGGAGCGTTACAAGGAAGCCGGACTGGGGCGGTGCCAAGTATGTCATGAGCCCGCCGCTGCGCACCAAGGAAAGCAATGCTGCCCTGTGGGAGGGGTTGCGCTTCGGCGATCTGCAGGTGGTGGCGACCGACCACTGCCCCTTCGACTTCAAGGGCAAGAAGGACATGTTCGGCAGGGACGACTACAAGAAAATTCCCAACGGCGCACCGGGAATCGAGACCCTGCTCATGGTCGTGCACTCCGAAGGGGTGGTCAAGGGCCGCATCAGCCTGGAGCGCATGGTGGACGTGCTGTCCACCAGCACGGCGCGCATGTTCGGCCTGAAGGACAAGGGCGAGATTGCCGTGGGCAAGGATGCCGACATCGTCGTCTTCGACCCCAAGCAGAAGTTCACCATCACCCAGGGCAAGCTCCACATGAACGTGGACTACACGCCCTACGAAGGTCTGAAGGTGACCGGCATGCCGATTGCCGTCTACTCCCGCGGCCGCAAGATCGCCGAGTGGAAAAAGGACCGCATGCAGTTCGTGGGCACCCTCGGACACGGCCGGTTCGTCAAGCGCGAACCCTTCGAGGGCTAAAAACGAGGCGCGCCTTCTTCGCGGATCTGCTTCTTCAGAAAGCCATAGGGAAGCAGGAATGGGATCTGTCGGCGATAGGCGCGGTACTTGTCGCCGAAGAGTTCGACCATGCGCCGCTCTTCCTGAAGCGCAAGGAAGACCACGAAGGCGGTCAGCAGAAGGTTGTAGAACACGGTCAGCAGGTAAGGTTTGCTCAGAAGAAGACCCCAGCTGGCAACCAGCCAACCGCTGTACATGGGATGCCGGCAGAGGGTGAAGGCGCCGGTGAAAACGAACAGCTTGGGGGAGTCCCGGAACCCGAAAAACTGGGGCAGCCGTCCGGCCTTGGCCACCTGGCCAAGGGCCATCCCCGCGATCCAAAAGGCGAACATGGACGGCAGGATGGCCGGGATTCCCGCCAGCGGAGCGAACAGGACGCGGGTGCCGCCGGCCCAACGGAAGAGGACCACCACCGAGATTACGAGCAGGCCGAAAGAGACTAAGGCGCGCAACCCGGTGAAGGCCTGGATGCTGAATTTCGCCCGCTCGCACAGGGCTTTCTGCACGCCCGGACGCGCGCTCAGGCCGTGGAAGGCGCCGAAACCCGCCAGCACCAGAAACACCCAAATATAAGCAGCCATTTGTGCCTCAGGAGGATGCCGTAAACGGGTTCCCTGGGAAAGGCAGCCTCCGCCCCCCCCTCCCGGGCAACCGATGATGTGGCACCCTACCCGATCACGCCGGTCACTTCGGAACCGGCGGGTGATGCGCGCCGTACCAGATGGTGTAGAGCACCAGGTAGGCGACATACGCGATGATGGCGCCGGTGAACCAGGTCCACTGGGAGAGTGTCTCGCTGACCATGGACAGCACCAGGGAACCCACCACCCCGGAGAACAGGGCCAGCACGCCGGCGAAGTTGACGCCCTTGATCTTGCTCACATAGAAGTAGATCCCGGCCAGCAGGCCCAACACCAGGACCAACGTCGTCAGGGTGGAAGGCCAGCCCTCACCCAGGATGGCGTTCTTGGACCACAGGAAGATGGTGCAGGCTGCCAGGAACAGGCCGTAGGCCACTGCCAGCCAGTTCACCTTGTCGGTGCTGAAGTTGTAGTATCCTTCCTTGCGATAGATGTCATGCAGCTTGAGGGTTTGCTTGCGCACGACCCAGTAGTCGCAGATGATCACCCCGGCAATGCCGCCCGTGAAGGCGCCATAGCCGAGCAGCCAGGTCCAGATGTAGGCTTTGGGGTCGGCCAGGAACTTCCAGGGCTGCATCAGGATGCCGATCAGGCCGATCAGGATGGTGGTGCGCTCCCAGTTGAGGGCCTTGGGGGCCAGGTTCATGAAGTCGTTGATGGGCGAGACCATGTTGGCGGTGATGTTGGTGGTCAACGTTGCCAAGATCACGAAAATAAGGCCGACGAAGATGAAGAAGGGAACGCCGGTCTTGATCATCAGCTTGACCGGATCCCAGATCGCCGCACCGTAGATGACCACCGTGGCCGAGGTCACGGCGACGCCGATGAAAGAGTAGGCCGTCATGGTGGGCGGCAGCCCCAGGGTCTGCCCCAGGTACTGCACCTTCTGGTTCTTGGCGAAGCGGGTCAGGTCCGGGATGTTGATGGCGAGGGTTGACCAGTAGGCCACCATGGCAGTCAGAAAGGCCGGCCACTTGGACCAGGGAGCGGTGCGCGGCTGATCGAGGATCGGCCCCCAGCCGCCGGCCTTGGCAACGGCCCACCACAGCAGCCCGAACCCGATCACGATCAGGATCGGCGAGGACAGGTCGTTCAGCCACCGAATGCCCGGTGAGGCCTTGTGGGGCGGAGAGACGTAGCAGATCGCCACCGTCACCAGCCAGGACATGGCGAAGGACCACACCGTGTGGGCCGGCAAATTGAAAAAGGGAACCATCCCTTTAATCTCCCCGTAGCCGGGAAACAGCGCCACCAGGATCCCGTCGATGGCAAAGGCCATGATCATGGTCTGGATGCCGAACCAGCCGCAGGCGATAATGCCGCGCAAAAGCGCCGGGATGTTGGCCCCGAACAGTCCGAAGCTCGAGCGCAGGAAGACCGGAAAGGGGATGCCGTACTTGGTGCCGGCGAAGGAGTCCAGGACCATGGGGAGCAGGACGATGAGGTTGCCTAAAAAGATCGTGAAAACCGTGGTCAGCCAGTCGAACCCGGCCGAGATCATGCTGGCGCCGAGCATCCAGGTGGGCACGCACACGCTCATCCCCACCCACATGGAAAAGTACTCGTAGTAGCCCCAGGTGCGCTTCTCCAGCCTCACCGGGGCGAGGTCCCTGTTGTAAAACTGGCTGCGGGGGAGTTCTTCCGTCAGCTCGAACATGCCGTTTACTTCACGAACAATTCCCATGTGTTACGCTCCTTTCCGGTTGGCAGGCCGCGCTGCCCGGTTGAATAACCATCCGCACTCCCCCTGAAAACATGCTGCTTCCGCCGTGAAAAACTCCCAACTGGAAAAGTCGCTTATCAAAACGCGATCGGAATTGTCAAGAATGAAACTCCCCGCGGCTCGCCGCGGGGAGTTTCATGGAGGTCATTTCTCCATAGCGGCTTTTAGAAGACACTGCAGCAGCACGTTGCAGCCGGCTTCGCAGTCCTCCCAGCGGGTATTCTCGACCTCGACATGACTGCGGCCGCCGATGCTCGGGACAAAGATCATCGCCGTGGGGCAGACGTGGTTGATGTAGCTGGCGTCATGACCGGCGCCGCTGACCCAAAGCATGTTGGAGTAGCCCAGCTCGTCGGCCGCATCCAGCACGCGCTGGACCAGTTTCTCGTCAAAGGGTGAATGGTTGACACGCCAGGTCTCCTCGATCGTGATCGGGCAGCCGTGCCGGGCGGCGATCTCCTCGAAATCCTTGCGCAACAGATCCCAGGAGCTCAGGGCAAGGTCGTCATCCCAGGAGCGGATGTCCACGGTGAAGTGCACGCGGTCCGGGATGATATTGCGGGAGTTGGGATGGTTTTGGATCTCCCCCACGGTGGCCACCATGTTGCCTCCCATGCGGCCCGGCAGCTCCTTGACCTTGAGGATCATCTCGGCTGCCGCCACCAGGGCGTCGTGGCGTCCCTCCATGGGGGTCGGCCCCACCTGGTTGGCCTCTCCGGTGAGGTAGATGTCGTACCAGTGCAGGCAGAGAATGCCCTTGGGCGCTCCGATGAGTTTCTTCTGCCGTTCCAGCACCGGACCCTGTTCGATGTGGAACTCGTAATAGCAGTGAACGGGAAATTTCCGGCAGGGGGCCGCCCCCTTGTAGCCGATGCGCACCAGTTCGTCCTCCAAGCGCTTGCCCGCAATATCCTTGCGGTCATAGACCCAATCGAGTTTGAGGGCGCCGGCCCACACGCCGGAACCCACCATGGCCGGGGCAAAGCGCGAGCCTTCCTCGTTGGTCCAATCCACGATGACCATCGGCCGCTCGGTCTGAACCTTGTTTTCATGCAGGGTCCGCATGGCCTCCAGCGCACCCATGACGCCCAGGATGCCGTCGAAGCGGCCGCCTTTGGGCTGGGAGTCGATGTGCGAGCCGCTCATCACCGGGGCCAGTGTCGTTGTTCCTTCCGGGCCTGCGGCCGAAGATGTTGCCCATCTCGTCGATGGTGATCTCGCAGTCGATCTCTTTGAGCCACGTCACGAAAAGATCGCGCGCCTGCTTGTCCTCGTCGCTCAGCGTCAGGCGTTGGACGCCGCCGCCCGGGGTGCCGCCGATTTTAGCCATTTGCTCCAGTGTGGATTGCAGCCGCTTGCCGTTCACACGCAATTTCTTTAAATCCATCTTTAGCCTCCTATGCCCGCCAGTGGTAGCCAGTGCCCATCCATAAACGGCGTCTTTCGGCCCATGCCGGCGTTCTCGCTCTTCGCAATCCTCGGCAAAGCCTCACTTCGCCTGCGGTTGCGAAATCGCTGCGGCCTTGGCCTGAACCGAAATCCACCATTTCTGGATGGACAGCCAGGTAAGTTCGTTCAATGGAAAATACTCCTGGTGATCTCGCAAAATATTCAGTCCATCGCAAGCACCCTTTTAAAGCCATGGGGGAAATCATCAGCCGGATGGTATTTTTCCGACGACCACGTTGACGGTCAACCCGCCGTGAAAGAAGTGCTGAACGTGCGCCGCAAACGGAACGTCGATAGTGCCGCCGGTGTGCGGTAGGATCAAAATTGTTTTCCATCCACGGTATTTTTCCTGGAGCACCTTAAAAATATCCTGCAGGAGCACGGCGTGTTGGGCGCGGCTTCCTAGGCGCCTCCCATATGGAGGGTTCAGCGTGACAAGCCCCGGCTGCTCCGTTAGATCCCGCGGGTCGAGTTCTAAAAAATCCCGGCAGGCCACGCAAACCGCATCCGCAAGACCATGCCGCTCGACGCACTCCTCCAACACCCGGCAGGCGCGGGGATCCGTGTCCGAGGCCATGATCCGCGGGGCCTCCAGGCGCACGACCTGTGCCTCGGCGGTGCGCTTCAGATAGTGCCAGCGCTGAGGCCGAAACCCCGGCCAGGCCATGAAGGCGAAATTCCCGCTGACCGCCCGGCGGCAGGTGCTTGGCCATCAGGGCCGCTTCAAGGGAGAACGTCCCGGCGCCGCACATGGGATCGAGCAGAAACTCGTGGCCCGAGTATCCGGCCAGCATGAGCGCCGCTGCCGCCAGCGTTTCCCGCAGCGGGGCGGTCCCGCGTGGGTTTTGATCCCGCGACGGTACAAATTCTCCCCACTGCTGTCAAGGGAAGCCGTGAAGCGGTCGTCGACACCGCGGATGAATACCTGCAGCGGCATCCGGTCTTGCGCAACCGGAAGACCCGACAGGCGTTGGGCGATCGCGTTCTGCACCCGTTCGGCGATGGCATCTGAATGATGCAGCCGGCAGTGGTGGGTGCTGACATGGATACGCAGCGGGGCTCCCGCTGCGATGAAAAGCTCCCAGGGGAAAGCGGCGGCCTCCTGCGCGAGCGCGCGGAAACTCGTTGCCCGAAATTCGTGCATCCGCAGGAGAATGCGATTGGCCGTGCGCAGGCAGAGGTTGGCAAGGTAGGCGGCCGGCAGCCGGCCGGAGAACTCGACCCCGCCTGCGACCGCCGCCCCGGTCAGTCCCAGGGATTCCAATTCGCCGAGGCAGAGCGGTTCAAGCCCGGGGGCCGTCACCGCAAAGAACCGGTGCGATTTGCCGATGACGTGGCGTCGGATTCGTTTTTCCAACGGGCTGGTCATGCGCGAACGGACTGGTAGTGGGTGTGGCGCCGGGGCCGCGGCGTTGCTTTTCGGATGGGTTCAGGGTACAGGATCACCGGGTGACTTTAAAAGAAAACCGGCGATCGATCAAGCAATAACATCCGATGAAGGCAACCGTATTTTTCGTTCAATCCGAATATGATGACGCCGGGCTGAAGACAGCTGTGTTCGGCCTGCTCGACCGCATCGCGTCGCTGCGCATAGAAAAAGGGGCGCGGGTCCTGATCAAACCCAATTTTCTTGCGCCCGCCCGGCCGGAGCGGGCCATGACCACCCATCCCCTGGTCCTGCGGGCGGTAGCGGAGTACGTGCTCGACAAAGGCGGGCGGCCGCTCGTTGCCGACAGTCCCGGCATTGGCACCTTCGAGCGCCTGCTGCGGGAGGGCGGCTACGCCGAGGCGCTCAAGGGACTCGACCTCGAAGTGCGCCCCTTCAAGCAGACGGTCCGGGTGGACATCGGCGAGCCCTTCGGCCGGATCGAGATCGCCCGCGAGGCGCTCGAAGCGGACGTGGTGGTCAACCTGCCCAAGCTCAAAACCCACACCCAGATGCTCCTGACGGTGGGGGTGAAAAACCTCTTCGGTTGCATCGTCGGCCTGAAAAAGCCCGAGTGGCACCTGCGCAGCGGTGTCGACCGCCACATGTTCGCACGGCTGCTGGTTCAGATCTGCCGCACCGTCAACCCCGCCGCCACCCTCGTCGACGCCATATTGGGCATGGAGGGTCAGGGGCCCGGCCGGAGCGGCACTCCGCGCCGGCTGGGGTTGCTGGCAAGCGGCGCCAGCGCGCCGGCGGTGGATGCGGCGGTCTGCCGGATGCTGGGGATAGCGCCGGACGAGCTTCCCACGCACCGGGCCGCCCTCGCGTTGAACCTCGTGCCGGAGGACATCGTGGTTGCTGGGGACTTCGCGACGGTCGAGCGCTTCAGGCTGCCCGTCCTGGCACCGCTCACGTTCGGCCCCAAGCGTTTTCACCGGCTCATGCGCAAGCACCTGGTGCAACGCCCCGCCGTCGACCCGGTCAAGTGCCGACTGTGCGGCGAGTGCTGGCGGTACTGCCCGGCCAAGGCCATCACCCCCTATGCCCGGATGGTCGGCTTCGACTATGACCGCTGCATCCGATGCTACTGCTGTGTTGAGATGTGCCCGCACGGCGCGCTCACGGCGGTCGAGACCCGGCCCGGGCGGATCGTGCGCCGTTTGGCCGGCCTGCGGGACCACATCGCGGTGCGGATCGGACAGAGGGGCCGACGCCGGGTACGGCCGGATTGACTTTGAGAGCGGATTCCGATAGACGGTGAAGGAGTTCTGATTCAGCTCTCCCCTATGTTCCATGCCCTAAGCCATAACCATCAAAAACCTAGGAGTGACTCATGGCCGGTATCAATAAAGTGATCATCGTGGGAAATCTCGGGAAGGACCCGGAAGTCAGCTACGTTCCGAGCGGAGCGGCCGTTGCCAAGTTCAGCGTCGCCACCTCCGAGACCTGGAAGGACAAGAACACGGGCGAGAAGAAGGAGCGCACCGAGTGGCACCGTATCGTGGCCTGGGACAAGCTCGGGGAAATCTGCGGAAAATACCTCGCCAAAGGCCGCCAGGTCTACGTCGAGGGCAAGCTGCAAAGCCGTTCCTACGATGACAAGGAAGGTGTCAAGCGTTACGTCACCGAAATCATCGCTCAGGACGTGCAGTTCCTGGGCGGAAACCGGGATGCTTCAGACTCGGGTCGCTCCGGCGGGGGCCCGTCCCAGCGCGAACCGGCCGGAGGGCATGGGCCCGCGGCCGGGGACGATGACATCCCCTTCTGAGGATGACGACATCCGTCCCCTGCACGGAGTCGCTCTTGCAGGCGGAGGCCTCTAACAGGGTGTTGAAAAACAAGCATCGGGCCGTCAGTCAAGGCGTGCAGCGTTTTGGAAAGCGCAGCATATTCAGCGATATGTGAGCATTTACAAAAGCTGCACAACGCAGGATCACGGCCTGAGGCGCGGTTTTTCAACACCCTGCTAAGGGGAAGATCGCTGCAACCTCCGGCGGAGCGCAAGATGAGCCTGGGCATTCATACCACAGGTCCGCTAAAATCGTCCGGCAATGGCCCTCCGGAAGGCGGGCGTTGTTGGCTCACCTCTGTCAACGAATCCAGGATGCCGAAAGAAAGCTGAACGCCGCGGCAGCCCTGCGCCTGGAAGGCTGCCTGACGGGGTGTCGAGGCCTCTGCTGCCGGAATTTGCAACTGGACGCCGTTTTCGGGATACCGGATTTCGTCTACATCCTGGCCTCGACGCCCGCGTTGGAGGCAACGATAGAGAAGTGCCTCCGTCATGAAGACCCGTTTTTTACCTCGAACTGCCCTTTTCTGGAACGCGGTGTGGGACCGTGCATCTTTCCGCCCGATCTGCGGCCGGAGGTGTGTATCACTTCGTTTTGCCGCGGGGATACGGCCATCAAAGCGGAAATCCGGCGAGTGAAAATAGATTTCTGGAAGCTTGGAGTTTTTCTGCTCTTCAGAAAGGCACCGCTCGTTCATCGGCTTCTGGTGCAAACCGGCTGAAGACCGATGGCGTCAATGAGGGGACCCCTTCGGAGGGTTTCTTCAATGCGGCAATCATTTGTTACCAATGGCCTTAAAAAAAGTATAACAGAACACTCCATCCGACTCTGCCGTTCGGTATAAGTCTCTGATTCCTTTTTCAAAAACATGTTGTTCAACTAATCCGGCCGTGATTGCCGATTCACGGACACCCTCAATCATCGCCGTGAATGTCTTCTTCGTAAACCCTTCGACCAGTTCAGGTTTGCTGGAATCAACATAGACCATTCGAGGAGATACACGAATGGATCTATAGCCTGCGCTGCACAACAGCGGATAAAGCTGTCTGCCTATCATGGCGTTGCCGCCTGCCCGCCGTTGCAGTTCAACTTGACACTGAATCGCTTGGCGTGCCGCCTCGCTGTCAGGATGAAAATAAGCGGAACCATGATCGCCTTCGACGACTGTAATGGTGCCGCCTGGCCTCAAATGGTTTTTCAGTGTACGCAGCGCCTCGACGGGCCGCGAGAGATGTTCCAGGACAAAACAGACGAAAATGTGGTCGAAGGAATCCGGCCCATAGCTTAAATTGAAAATGTCCGCCTGTTCAAATTGAACATTGGTCAATCCTTCCGCCGCCACTTTTCGTTTGGCTTCAGCAACAGAGGCCTCGGATATATCGACAGACGTAATCAAGGCATCCGGACTGTTCCGGGCGAGGGAGGATGTTTGTGCGCCGACGCCGCAACCGGCTTCCAGAACCCGGCTTCCTGCCGGATAGAATGTGTCGGAGTGCAATAACTCGACCAAGGTAGAGGCTTGATCCTGCAGGCGCATGTTTTCCCGATGGTCGTATCCGTGAACGTAGGCGCTGTTCATGCTTCCTCTTGCGTGCCGGCCTTTGACATGTGCGGCCGGCTGTGGATGGCCGTTATGGGTCCGCTCGATGGAAGGTGTTATGCGGGTCTCTGACTGCGCCGGTGCAGATTTCAATGCGTTCTCTGCCTTTGCTTATTATTTAGTGTCCATCCAGAAATGGTGGATTTCGGTTCAGGCCAAGGCCGCAGCGATTTCGCAACCGCAGGCGTAGTGAGACTACGCCGAGGATTGCGAAAAGCGAGCAGGGCCGAAAGACGCCGTTTATGGATGGGCACTATTTAGACACCTTAATTGTCAGTCCCGCTACGAACCCCCATACCATGTTAAGGATCACAACAAAAACAGGGGTGAGCACGCCAAGCCCCATTCCCAGCATGCCGTGGTGGCTTTGTTTGGGGAACACGTAAAACAACTGAAAAATGGTAGGCAAAAGGCTCAACACCAAACCCTTGCTTATCAAACGTGATTTCATAAATGGCAAAACAAACGCCATTCCCCATAAACCGCCCCAGACAATTCTGGGATAGAGCCATTGCGGGTTCAATGCCGGGGATAGAGAAACGCCCAGCATTCTGGTGATTCCGAGATCTCCGAGCAGCCAGAGCGCCAAACTATTTGAAAGACCTCCCAGGCAGCCACATGCAAAATAAAAAAGCAAATTTTTCATATTACGCCTCTATCCGAATACGCCCGCAAGAAGGTGCCTCATTGGAGGCCCGAACACCATGCCCCGATCATGGAGGCGATTATCGCCAGCCTCGTTCTCAGGCAAGATAGCATATCATCATGATAGCCGAGACCATTTGCTTGCCTGCGCTGTAATATTTATGGGGGCGGTTGGCGATGAACCGAACGCATTGGTCCTTATTTATCTTGTAATTGGTTTCATCTACCGTGATCTCAAGCTTTCCTTGCATCACAAAAACGTACTCTTCCACGTTGCCCTGATGAGGTTCCCCACCGAAGATGGTCCCCGGCTCTATTTCTATATAATAGACTTCAAATGAATGTTCCGGGTCGAAGGGGATCAGCGGAAAGAGGCGATAGCGCATTGATTCTGCCGTCAGCGGCTTCACACCCTTGAAATCCATGATGGCCACAGGCGGGCTTTGTCGGCTGATCATCGCTGTGAACGACATGCGCAAGCCGTTGGCGATCTTCCATATAGTGGCTATCGTGGGACTCGAGCGCCCTGTTTCAACTTGCCGCAGCATGCTCTTGCTGACACCGGTCAGTTGTGAAAGCTGATCGAGACTGAGATGACGGCTCTCACGTATTCTTTTCAAATTCCCGGCAATGGCGTTTTCTTTTTGATCCATATAACGCACACATTGACAACATATTGACTTCAATGTACGCTATTGCATACGCTCAACTGCTAAATGCTACGCCTTTCATGGCGCGCAGTCAAGGAGAAAGCCCCAATGAACATCGAGATGATTCCTTTGATTTCATTTGTTTTAGTGACAACCTTCTCCCCTGGACCGAATAATATCTCCAGTGCCTCCATGGGAGTGCTCTACGGCTTCAGGCAGACCTTTAAATACCTGGCAGGAATCGCCGCCGGATTCTTTTTTGTCATGCTGCTGTGTGCATGGGTGTCCAGTGCGCTGCTGAGGCTCATTCCGACCATTGAACCGGCTCTTCGCGCGGTAGGAGCTGTCTATATCCTGTGGCTGGCGATAGGGGTAGCTCGGGCGAGCTATGATTTCAAAGAGGGGGGGCAGCCGCCGATGGCTTTTAAAAAGGGATTCCTGCTTCAGGCTGTCAATCCAAAGGTGGTCGTTTACGGGCTGGCCCTGTATTCGACGTTCCTGGCTTCGGCTGCCAACCACCCGTTGATCCTGACGGCCTCGGCAGCCCTTTTTGCATTCACCGCGTTTTGTGCAACTTCGACGTGGGCGCTCAGCGGGGCACTGATTAAAAAGCACCTTCACCAGGCCAAAATAAGGGCTTCCGTCAATTTTGGCCTCGTGCTGCTTTTAATCTATACTGCGACGGAATTGTCCGGAATATTCCATTGACGAATGGTCGCCATTGCTTCATCGGAGAAACCTGATTTCAGAAAGCGCGCCGAAGGAGTCTTAGCGCAACCAAAAGAACGACACTGACTGGGGTCAGGGCGATCAGCGGCGGCGGAAGGTGCACTAATAATCCAAGACGGCCGACAAACTGGTTGCCAAGGTAAAACAGGACTCCCACCAGCATACCCATAAATATCCGCTTCCAGGCATTTCGTATGCGTGTGGACCCGAAGATAAAGCTCAGAGAAAGCAACACCATAATTCCCGTTGTCACCGGAAGACAGATTTTTTGCCAGAAGGCAAGTGAATAAGACTCTGCATTCTGATCGCGCTTTTCCAGGTTTCGAATATAGGCGTGCAAATCTGACAAGGACAGGCTGTCGGGAGGAAGCTCCAAAACAGCCACTTGTTTTTTTGAAAGAAAATCCTTCAGATGGTATTCCGGCAGGTGGGTCGGGATGATGTTGTCACCCTCGAAAACGATCGACTCAACGTCCGTGAGCACCCATTCCCGTTCCTGAATCGTTGCCTTTTTGGCGTAAAGGAACCGGTGCAGACCGTTGGTTTCGTCTAGTTCATAGACCTCGATGTTTATCGCTTGTCCCTTAGCGAAGGTTTGACCGACGTGGACAAAGTTTCGCTCCTGGCGAACCCAAAAGCCTTGTTTTGACAAACTAAAATCTTTACCATAAATGGCCTGGAAACGCAGCATTCGAGCATATTGGTCCATGGGCGGGGCCACAAACTCGGAGACGATAAAGCTGCCCATTATGATCAGGATGCTCGTCGCTAAAACGGCCGTCGATATCCGCTGAACGGAAACTCCGGCAGCCTGCATGGCCGTCAGTTCCTGACGATCCGCCAAAAGTCCTAAGGCCACAATGCTCCCGAGCAAAGCGGCCATTGGAGTGAGATCCGCCATGCGCTTGGGAACGGTCAGGCCAACGAAGAAAAAGGCATCCGGCACCCGGTAGGTGCCCTTGTGCGTGTCGTTGATCTGCAACAGAAGCTCCGTGAAGCTGAACAGGACCACCAAAATGGAAAGCACCAGAAGGAATCCCTGGATGGTGCTGAGACCCAGATAACGATCTATTATTTTCACCTGTTTCATCATCGCGGCCGCCGGTAGAATATTTCCTCTGTCCGCCAAAACAAGACAAGGGTGAAGAGGACCAGCAATGCGGGCACCCACCAAATCCCAATCGTCGGAGGAATCTTGCCTTTTTCGACCCAGGTGCGCGCGACAATGAAAAGTTGAAAATAAATCGCAAAAATAAGGATGCCCATCCCTATCTTGGTGTATTTCCCCTTGCGAGGATCGCTTCGGCTCAAGGGGACTCCCAGCAGACCCAACAGAATGGTGGACAGAGGCACTGAAAGACGCCATTGCAGTTCAGCGATGTCGTCGAGATCCGAAGAATGCCAAAGATGGATGGTGGATGCCGATTTGTGCCGATAGCGGGATTGAGCCTCATTTCCGAAATTCAATGGGTATTCTGCCTGTTGAAAGCGCACGACCTTGGCATCCTCTCCGGTGATCTTGAACTCGAACAGGGTTCCCTGTGGAGAATTTCAGGATTCGCTGTCCGCCTTCGATCGGGACCCATCTGCTGCATCCGGCTTGCCGTTATTATTTGCCGGTTATCATCTCCTGCAATGCGAACAAATACCTGATTAGCACCCTCCCCGGCATTCGGTATATCTTCCGCATACAAAAGCATTTTCCCCGATTGAATTTCAAGAAAACTCTTGGGGAAAAGACGTGAAATATCGAAATCGTTTTGTGCCTGCTCCGCCAATTGATAGATCCTTTCGTAGCATTCCGGACGTACGTAGAGCGAGACGCCAGCCGCCAAAAGCGAAACGGGCAAAGACAATACCGCGACCGTTTTCAATACATCGGTGATGGACAGCCCGCAGGCAAAAAAAGCCGTCATCTCCGAATCCATATAAAGCCGCCCGAGAGCGATAATAACGGCAAGGTAGAAAGTGGTGGGGAGAAGCACTTCCGAGGCCATTCCGGTTTTCAGCAAAAGCAGATACCCCACGGTTGCCAGCGGAAGCGCTCCGCTGAGAGCCTCCGTCATAAGGGAAACTCCGATGTAGCTGACGAAAATAACGGCCATTACGAAGAAAATAGCCGCCGCCGGCTTGAGGATCTCCGAGATGATGTATCGCTGGTAGATCACCAAAGCACCTGTCTTGGTTCCATAACCTCAACGTCTAAATAGCAGGCCAAGCCCTATGCTGTAGGGTCTCGTAAGTCCTGCTATCCAAATCGTTTCCATCAGGCAATCCTCCGGATATCCGGAAATTGCGAATGGCCTCCCGAGTGCGCTGGCCAATAACTCCGTCGATTTTACCGGGACTAAAGCCGAGAAAAAGCAAAGCCACCTGTGCCGTCCGCACCTCTAGGTTTGGCAGTGAGCCGCTGGAGAAGCGATGAAATTGCTCCCCCAGTTTGATATCGTACTTGTTCATCCAGAAACTTGGGCCATTGTATCGCCGGGCAAAACCCGCCCAATCTTTTTTCACAAGCTTTTCGACCAACCCATTTCCAATTAGAAATCCGGCCATTGCCGAAAGCTGCGCATCTTCACCACTTTTCATGGCTTCCACCATATCGGCTGCCGATGCATACCCGGCCGCCTCATAGTTGAAACCCATAACTTGGCCCATGCCCCACGAAGCCGCTTTCAATGCGGGTTCTACGCCGAATCCACCTTTTTCACTCAGCGCAAGGGCCTTTTCCATACGGTCGTATTGGATGTTGAGATTCCCATATCCGCCCGCGGGGCCTGAAATCTCCGGGGCCTCTTTATCAAATCGGCCCTCGGTAAACTGCCTGAATTTATGCCGCTCAAACAGAATCTGCGGACGGCGGTCAAAACGAAAACCAAAGCCTTGGGTAACACCGGCTGTTTCCACCTCGACCACTGTCCAAATGTAGGCCGCATCGTTATGACCCAGTCCCATTTGGCTGAGCATAGCGATCATTCCCTTACGAGTCAGCGGTAAGCCTTGTCCGACAAAATCCATGATGGTTGCTCCTTATTTTCAGTCCGGGAATCATATTGTGGTTCTACGTACCGTCCGATAAGAGCATGATCTTCAGTACCGAATATCCATGCATTATGAAATCAGGAACGAGCCATAGGTTAAAGGATGAGCGGCACATCTCCCAGATCGTGTCACCGAAAAAAGAGGGCTCATTTAAAAGCGCTGCAAATGCAACCACGCAGCTTGCCCTCTGGCCTGGATGATTACTGTGCATATCAAGGAGGTATAGTCAATGGTTGTGTATCTTGGGTAAAACCAACTGAGTCACGCTGGGCGTATTCTTTGCTCAAGGCTTTTTAGCTCGAACACATCCTCAAAATTTTTCGGCTCCGACATAATTATCAAAAAATCAACCTCGTCAAGGCACGTTCGGCTTGTTGTTCTGCGGTAGCCTGCTGCAACCGGTGATTATCAGGCCGAAGGTGGACCGCTCTTCCCTTTTTAGCCCGACTAGACTATCGTGACTTTTGGGTGGTCTATCCTTTCCATCGGGAGTTGCCCGGTCGACTGCAGGAGAACAAGCACCCTGTGGATATACCGCCTTTTCCTCTGGCACTCGTGATGGCGTCAACCACCCGGGGATCGTACGATGCAGCAAGCGAGAGCTCTTGGCTTTCATTCGCGCATGTTCATCCTGCTGATGGGCGCTGGGGTGCTTGCAGCCGGCTGCCTGCCGAAGCTGATGTCCATCAGCGAGGTCAGCCCGGCGCAGGTTTTAAGCTATCCCGGCGCGCCATTGGTGCAGGACGGGCGGCCGCGTTTTCGGCAAATGGTCTGCGCGCTTGGAGCCCAGCGTTCGTCGGGCGGGGATTCACCTTTAGACGATTGCACGAATCTTCTCTGGCGCCTGGCGGATGAAAAAGAGCCGCCGTCTCCGTCACCTCCCCTCCCCTCCCCTGACATTCGCCTGCGGATCCTGATCGTGCCCGGCGCCTTCGCGGAATGTTTCCCCGAATTCGGTTATCCCTTCGAGGATGCCGCTGCATCCTTGCGGCAACGCGGCTACCGCATCGACTTCATCCCGGTAAGCGGCCGGTCGGGGGCCGACCACAATGCCGCCCAGATCGCCGAGGCCGTTGAACAGCTTCCCGAAGACCCCGCCGAACGGATCGTTTTGCTCGGCCATTCGAAAGGTGCGGTGGACATCCTGCATTTCCTGGTGAATCACCCGCAGCAGGCCCGGCGGATCGGCGCCGTTGTCAGCGTTTCCGGTCCCGTGAACGGATCCCCGCTTGCGGACGACTTTGCAGCGACGTATAGGCGATTTTTCTCTCGAATGCCGTTCATGTATTGCCAACCGGGAAATCGGGATGTCGTAAACAGCCTGACCCGATCCTACTGCATGACCTGGCTTGCATCGCATCGATTGCCGGAGCATGTGAAATACTTCTCCTTGGGTGGCTTTGCCCGGCGGGAGGGCATCAATCCGCTTATGCTGCTCACGTATGACCTGCTCGCCACGGTCGAACCGAG
Source organism: uncultured delta proteobacterium (assembly GCA_963785045.1). Classification (GTDB taxonomy): domain Bacteria; phylum Desulfobacterota; class Desulfobacteria; order Desulfobacterales; family SpSt-501; genus SpSt-501. The sequence goes on from CAWAUC010000020.1 coordinate 97,303, forward strand.
GAACGACGGTTACGTCGCCTTCTCCGACCAGGTGATCCCCGGCGCCACGCTGCTGGGCTATGCCAACCTCGATCACTATGACATTGCCCTGCCCGTGCGCGAACGGCTGAACTTCGGAGGAATCAACAGCCACGCCGTGGCGCGCAAACTGCTCTTCGAAGCCATTGTGCTCACGTTGTCGGAGTCTCTATCTCATGCTTTGACCGGTACCACCGAATTTTCCAAGTCGGAAATTTTTCGCCTCAGCTCCGCCGGAAGGGAAGCCTTGCGGCTTTCCCGGTAATCGAAGCAAACGATGGTGCCTTCGCCCTCGGCGGCCAGTCTTTGAAGCCTGTGGCTGTAGACTGCGTAGAACATGACGAAGCGGTCTTCGTCGACACGCGCGACGCGGGCACCGACCGAAAGGTGATCGGGAAAGGTCAGCGGCGCCCGGAAGCGGCAGGACGTGGAGGCCAGGATGGGGCCCAGGGGGTTGCGGTTGATAAAATCCGGAGACTCCAGCTTCTGGAAGTAGGCTATGCGGGCGGTTTCGAAATACCTGAAATAGACGATGTTGTTCACATGACCGTAGGCATCCATCTCGCCCCAGGCTACGGGGACTTCGATCACGACGGGATAGTCCGCTAATGGGGCGCTCATGGCATCGCTCTCAGATGAAATCTGCCTCTGATGATGGGGGCACCGGCGGTTTGCCGGATTGGCAATTTAGAAGTGGTTTCAAAATTTTGGATCACACCCGAGGGCAAGGCGCAGGCCGATTCGAACGCGCAGCAACCACGGCAGGTTGTGAGCGTTTCGAGAGGCCTGCAACGCTGCCATCGGGTGTCAGACGAGGTTTTGAAACCGCTTTTATTTAACACAAAGACCGTTCTTCGGTCAAACCTTCTGGAGGGACGACATGCAAACCAACCTCAAGACAGATGTTGAATACCTCACAACGGACGCCATGAAAGATCTGCCGTTCTCAGAGGCCGTACGCGTGGGTGCGATGCTGTACCTGTCCGGCAAACTGGGAACGGACAGCTCCGGCAAGCTGGTGCCCGGCGGCATTGCCGCCGAAACCCGCCAGACCATGGAAAACATCCAAGCCGCGCTGGAGCGCTGCGGCTCCTCGCTTCATCATGTCGTCAAGGCTACGGTCATGCTGGCGGACATGAACGAGTGGGCCGAGATGAACAAGGTCTATGTCACCTATTTCCGCGACCACCTCCCGGCACGCAGCGCCATGGGCGTGAACGGGCTTGCCCGGGGGGCACGGGTGGAGATAGAGGTGGCCGCCGTTGTTAAATAAAATATACGTCATATCTTCCTAAAATGGAAATAACTACCTGGAAGTATAATGAAAACAGACATCACAGAATCGACGCGTGAACGCGTATTTATTAAAAAGATTAGGCATAAATTCAAGGCGACGGAAGTCGAATTATTGTTAAAGGCCTATGCCTTCTTAAAAAGGACAGGGACCGGACCTGACAGCTCGCCTTTTAAAACCGCCGAGTTGATTCTTGAGCATGGCGCCGACGCCGCCTCTGTTGCAGCAGTTTTGCTGGTTCAAGCGCTATGGGATGGTCGAACCCAACTGGATGAGATCCGCAAGGAGTTTGGCGTCGCGGTTGTTACCAACCTTGAAAATGCCAGATTCCCTTTCGTTCTGCGCACGGACAGCGAAACACACCGGCGAACCGACATCCATGCCTTGTTGGATACCTTGGCCAAGACTCCTCACAAAGCCCTTCTTCTCATCGCCTTTCGTCTCATAGAAGTTGAAAACGCTTTTGATCTTCACCAAGCGAATTCACGCCGCATGGCGCAAGAGACGATTGATTTCTATGTGCCCATCGCCAACCTGTTGAGCCTGGGCGGGCTGCGCCGTCGCTTGGAGGATGCTTGCTTCCATATTCTGGAGCCCGCCGAGTATGAAGCCTTGAAGCATCGCGTCGCTCCGATTCAGGCTGAAGATGACAAATGCCTTGAAATCCTGACAAAAGGCGTCAAGCGGTTGTTGAACAAGAACGGCCTGACCGCCGAAATCCAGGGCAGAACCAAGAGCCTGCATGCCATCCGCCGAAAAATGACCAGGACAGGCAAGAGCCTGAACGAGATTATGGACCGGATTGGAATACGCATCATCGTCGCGTCTGTTCCAGAATGTTATTCGGTGCTCGGCCTGCTGCACACTCATTTCAAACCCATTCCCGGCACCTTCGACGACTACATCGGACTTCCCAAGGATAACGGCTACCAGTCGCTGCACACCTGCGTCTATCCGATGCGCGAAATTTCCCATAAACCCATCGAATTCCAGGTGCGCACCCAGTTGATGCACAAGGAAGCCGAGCATGGAACTGCTGCCCATTGGCTCTACAAAAACCGGACCCCGGCTAAGCAAAAAGACGGTTCGAGAAAACAGCGCCTGCAGGGGCTGCTGCACCAGCACAGGCATGCCACCAGTTCGGATGCCTTCCTCGAACTGTTGCACCGGCAGGTTTATGCGGATCACTTGGTGGTTTTCGGCAAAGGCGGCCGGATCTCGCGGCTTCCGGACATAGCAACAGTCCAGGATTATCTGAACCGGTTCAAGATCGATGTTGGACCGGCAACGCTCGTGCGGGTGAATGGCAAAGTCGTCGGCGCGGACCGGCCCCTTCAAGACGGGGATTCCGTAGAAATTGTGCAAAGCGGCAAGGTGCTCCAGCAGAAACCGGCAGTTGGTTCTTTGAGAGGCCGTGCCGATTAAACCGGGCAAAAGGGTCGGCATCATGAGGATTAAAATAATAGTTCCCGCTGTGGAGGGGAAAGGGACAAGAAAGCGTTGAGCCTAAAATCGCTCATCCTGGGTCCCCTTATTATTTTTTTCGTTCTCCTTTTTCCTCTTTTTGCCGGTGCCCGACAAACCCTGAGAATGATCGGCCCTGAGGATGTCGGTGGAGCATGGGGGGAGGTGATCAGCCGATTCCAGGCAACCCATCCCGACATAACGATCGACTACATCTCCGGTCCCTGGTCAACGGATGAGCGGCAGAACATGTACATCCGGTCTTTCCTGGGAGGAGACGCCGTCGAGCTGGTTTATATGGATGTGATCTGGACGGCGAAATTTGCAGCACAGGGGTGGCTTTTACCGCTGGACATGCGGTTTTCTCCCGACATGCGCGAGGCGTTTTTCCCTGGGGACATCGAAGCCGGTCTCTACGGAGGCCATATCTACAGGGTTCCCGTCAGAACCGATGTCGGGATGCTTTATTACAGAAAAGACCTGTTGCCGGAGCCGCCTCGGACATGGAGGGAATTCGAGGCGACCTGCAGGCAATACTCGGATCCTCCGGAGCGGTACTGCATCGTTTTTCAGGGAATGCAGTATGAAGGGCTCGTATGCAACTACCTTGAATATCTCTGGGGAGCGGGCGGGACTGCTCTCGACAAGGATCAGAATGTTCTGCTTGACGGAAAAGAAAACATCTCGGCTCTGACCTTTATGAAGAAGGTGATTGACTCGGGCTGGGCTCCCAGAAGTGTCATCACCTTTCAGGAGCAGCAGACCCTGGAATTCTTCGAACAGGGCAAGGCCCTGATGATGCGCAACTGGCCTTATGCCTGGGCGATCCTCAACCGTTCTGCGCTTAGGGGGAAGGTGGGGATTGTTCCCTTCATCCACCAGGCAGGCCAAGAACCGGCCGGGACGCTTGGCGGGTGGGGGCTGGGGATCGCCCGGACCGCGAAATTCCCGGAGGCCGCATGGAGCTTCATCGAATTTGCAACCTCACCGGAAGCCCAGAAAATCCTGCACTTCAGAAGGGGTGCGGTCCCCGCGCGCAGATCCCTTTTTCAGGATGCGGATATTTTGAAAGAAAGCCCCTATTACAGGACTCTCTATGACCTGCTGTTAAAGGCGCGACCGCGACCCGTTATGCCTGACTATCCCCGCATCAGCGCCGTTCTGCAAAAAAACGTCAGCGCCGTCCTCGTTGGAATCGAAACCCCCGCGCAGGCCGCCCTCCAGATGGAGCAGTCCATTGAAAGCGTGCTCAAGGGGAAACATCACAGCTGGTTCACGCGTCTTTTTTTCGATCATGATCTCAAATTGACGTTGAAAAACACCCTCATTTTTACCTCCTTCTCCGTGCCCTGGGAATTCCTCTTGGGTTTCTTTTTCGCCCTTTTGACCAACCTCCCTTTCCGGGGGAGGTCTCTGAGTCGCCTCGCGGTATTGGTTCCCTGGGCCCTTCCGACCGCCGTGATGGCCATGGCCTGGCAGTGGATGTTCAACAACCCCTTCGGCGTGATCAACGACCTTCTCGTGCGGATTGGGCTCTTGCGCGAACCTCTGGATTGGCTTTCCACTCCGGCAGGTGCCATGTTCGCTGCCATTTTTGCCGATGTCTGGAAGACGACCCCTTTTGTCGTTATCATTCTCCTGGCCGGGCTTCAGACCATTCCGGTGGAACTCAAGGAAAGCCTTTCGATCGACGGCGGAGGCAGAATCGTGGCGTTCTTTCATCTGCTTTTGCCTCTGCTCATGCCTTTTATCCGGGTCGCCCTTATCTTCAGGATCATCCACGCGGCCGGCATTTTCGACCTGATGTGGGTCTTGACCAAAGGGGGGCCCGCGGACACGACCAGGACATTAAGCCTTTATATTTACGATCTTGCCTTCCGATACGATGAAGTGGGGTATGCTCTTTTTCTCACCTTTCTATTTTTGATCGGCCTGATCCTTCTCAGCCTGCTGATCGTTCAGGCAACGACCCTCCGATACGAAAGGATCGGAAGGTGAAGAAAATCTTCTTCTATTTGGTGCTCGCTTGCATTTTCCTGTATTGCCTCTTTCCGTTTCTCTGGACGCTTGAGACGGCTCTAAAGCCCGCGAAAGAAGTCTTCCGTTTGCCGGTGAGCTATTTTCCTGAAACGATATCCCTGGAAAATCTGAGAGACGTCTTCAGCAAAAGGCCTTTTGGCCGGTATGTGGTGAACAGCTTCATTACGGCCGGGGGAGCGACGACCCTCACCCTGTGGGTCGCCTCCATCATCGCCTTTCGTTTAAGAGGCCATGGACCTGCGCAGGGCCATGTGGGTCCAGCGCTGGTTTCTCGTCGGGGCCATCCTTCCGCCGGCACTCATGGTGATCCCCGTCTTCATCGTCATGAAGCAACTGGCCCTGGTGAACACCTATTTCGGCCTCATCCTCGCGTATACCGCCCTCAATCTGCCTTTTGCCGTGTGGATGCTCCACGCGGCCTTCAGGCAACTGCCCCGGGAGCTGGATGAAGCGGCCGTCCTGGATGGTTTCTCTGCTTCTGCCATCCTCTATCGCATCATCCTTCCCCTGAGCCGCCCGTCTCTTGCGGTGACGGCCGTGCTCGTCTTTATCTTCTGCTGGAATGAGTTTATTTTGGCGCTATCCTTGATGCCCTCGCAGGCCAAATATACCGTTCCGGTGGGCGTCGCTCTTCTCAGCGGCGCATCCGTCTATGAAATCCCCTGGGGCGAGATCAATGCGGCCGTAGCGTTAACGACGCTGCCCATCATCCTCGTCATCGCGGTGCTTCAGCGCTGGATTATCGAGGGGCTGACCAGAGGGGCCGTCAAGGGATAAGGGCATGCCAGACGTCGAACTGAAAGGGATCAACAAGGCGTTTCTCGGCGGGGCTGTTGCCGCCCTCAGAGAGGTCCACCTCAAAATACCCGATGGCGTCTTCGCGGCCATTTTGGGTCCCTCGGGATGCGGCAAGACGACTCTTCTCCGAATCGTGGCCGGCTTGGAACGCCCGGATGCGGGACAGCTTCTCATTGGGGGACGGGTGGTGAACGACATCCCGCCCCCTGAACGCAATGTCGCCATGGTCTTTCAGAACTACGCGCTCTACCCGCACAAGAGGGTCTTCGAGAACATCTCCATCGGGCTCAGATTGAGAGGCACCCCCAAAGAAAAGATCAGAGAGAAAGTGGATGAGGTCTCAAGAATCTTGAAGATCGAAAGCCTCCTTGCGCGCTATCCGAAGCAGCTTTCCGGAGGCCAGCAACAGCGGGTGGCAGTGGCCAGGGCCCTGGTGCGAGAGCCTGCAGTCTTTCTTCTGGATGAACCCCTCAGCAACCTGGATGCCCAGGTCAGAGACTCCATGCGCACAGAGCTCAAAAAACTTTTCCGTGGCATCAATGCCACCGTCCTTTATGTAACGCATGATCAAACCGAAGCGATGATGATGTCGGATTTTCTCGTCGTCATGGACGGAGGGGCGATTCGACAGACCGGAGAGCCGACGCACGTCTACCAAAATCCGACGCATCGATTCGTAGCCGAATTCATCGGGACGCATCGCATCAACACGCTGACGGGCCGGTTGGAAAACGGACGGTTCCAATCGGCGGATGGCACGATTGCCTTTGATACGACGATCCGAAAACAGGGGGAGGTTCTGCTGGAGATCCGCCCTGAACGCCTCTCTTTCGGCACCCAGGAGGACGTCAAATTAAATGGGGAAACGGTGCTGGTTGAACCGATGGGATCTTCGAATCTCATCTCCGTAAAGGTAGGCAAAAACGAGTTGAAGATGTTTCTTGCCCGAAGGCCGAGCGAAGGAGAACACATGAGCCTCTCCTTTTCATCGCGCAACGCTCTATTTTTTGACCCCCACAGCGGTCTGCGCCTTCAGCCTGGGCCCTGACCGCGGGGGCCTGCCACAGGAGGTTATCGAATGCGGAGAGCGAAAAAGAGCATGGTCGAACTGGCGAGACGCCGGCGGATTTCTGGACCTGGGCGACCTTTCGTGGGGCGCCTACGCCACCTCACAGGTTAGCTTCGTTTTGATTTCGTTTTGAAAAAGAAGTGCCGCTTCGATGATATCGCCTCGTTTCACCTCGCCCACTCCAGAAGGTGTTCCGGTAAACAGGATATCTCCATCCCCAATATCAACCACCCGCTTCAAATGAGTGAGAATCTCTGCAACCGGGAATAGTTTCTGCGTGTAGCTTCCTTTTTGCCTGATTTTTCCGTTGACGGTTGTCTGTATGGTCAAGTGTTTGAAATCTGTTGCCCTGCATTTAAAGAAGCGGTTTGATATTACGGTGGAACCCCTGAATGCTTTGGCTTCAAACCAGGGCCAGCCTTTCTCTTTGGCGAGGTTCTGGACATCCCTTGCGGTAAAATCGATTCCACTGCCGACGAGCATCTCGGAACCTTCAGCCATACCGGTCGTCTGGGCAAGCACAAACACCATTTCACCTTCGAAATGCAGAAGGCTGCTGTGCGCCGGATAGGGAATCTTGTAATCCTGGGCAATGGTTGAAAGCGGTTTGTTGAAAATCAGGGGATACTCCGGTTTCTGGTTGTTGAGTTCTTCAACATGTTCGATATAATTCCTGCCGACAAAATAGATGTTTCGGATGTCTTTTTTATTGATCTGAAACAGTTGCTTGTCCATACCGGAACTCCTTTCGCAGAAGATATGAGATTCGGTTGAACCCCTGGGATGCTTCTAGCACAACTGCGCCATGGTTTCCATCCCGGTATCCCCGCGCAACCGGCCCGGCCGGCTGATGGATTCGAGGCGTTCGGATTTGACGGCATGCTCCAGAATTTAGTTGGAGGCGCATCGGTCTGTTGATATAGTCGATGAGCACTGATATCAATTTTCCGCCCTGTGCCGGCCATGCCGGCCGACCGGGGCAGACGCGGTAAATCCTTTGAATTCAGGGAGGAGAAGCCATGGGTCCCAAAATTTTGATTGCGTTCGACGATTCGGAAAATGCAATGCGGGCGGTCGAGTACGTCGCCCGGTTTCTGGCCAAGGACAGCCGGGTGACGATTTTCTCCGTGATACCGGACACCGCCGCACTATGCGACATGAACAGCCCGGAATTGACCCCCTACTTCAAATCGCAACGGGATGCATTCTGCGTGCTGGAGGACAAGAAGAAGGAGATTCTGACCGCCGCCCAACTGAAGGCCAGGGCAATTTTGGTGACGAACGGGTTCGACGAAAAACAGATCCAGGTCAAATCCGAGTCCAAAAAGAAAGGGATCGCAAGGGACATCGCCGCTGAAGCCCAGTCAGGCTATGATCTGATCGTCGTCGGCCGTCGCGGCATGTCGGGAATCAAGGAGTTCTTGCTGGGGAGCACTTCACAGAAGATCCTGCACCTGGTGCAGGAGGTATCGATTCTGATCGCGAATTAGCAGGCGCGCTCCGGCCTATTGAAAACTGCCGCGGGGACAACTTATGACGGCAGCAAGCACCGCCGAATCGGCTGGCTGGCACAGTGCAGCTTCGTAGCAGGGTGTTTTTTGAAACGCCTCACGGAGCTGACATGAACTGCATTGTCAACTTCCCCAGGCTGATGACATCCAGCCGGTTCAGTTTCACCGCAGCCTTCACGACCTGGCCGTTGACCTTTGCCCGGGCAAGCCCGCCCACGCAACTGAGGTACCATCCATCCTCCAGACGGTTGATCACCGCGGCCGTTTTCCCGACCAGAAGGCCCTTGGCGACGATGTCCGAAGTCGGCGCTTTTCCAATCCGCACCGGGCGTCCGCCCAGCGGCAGTTTTTTTCGGCGCTCTGAGAGAAATGCCAGGACAGGCGTTGGGGCGCTGTGGGTCTTCGCCCCCGGTGGTTTTTTGAGCCCATTTCGGTTCAGCAACTCCCGGAATTTTTCGGTGTCCATCTGCATCGTCTTCACGATGGACGGCGACATTTTATCCGGGAGGTTTTTGTTCTTCGGGTTTGAAAACAGCAGGCTGTGTTTACCGATGGTGATGATGTCGCCGTCCACCAGCCAATGCGCTTTGATGCGCTGATCGTTCACAAACGACCCGTTTTCGCTGTGGAGATCGATCAGCAGGAATTCGTCCCCGATGGATTCGACCTTGGCGTGGTGGAACGAGACCGCCGGGTTGTCGATCACAATGTCGTTGGCGGCCTGGCGGCCGATCATAAACGTGTCCCCCATGCCGATGGGGAAGCTCTCCAATCGCTTATGGTTGTACATCAACGAGAAAACGGCCATCGACCATCACCCCTTGCTCTGATCTTTCGACGGTTGTCCAACGGATCTCCCCGGCGGCATCTACATGAAGTCCTGCAGGTTCCTCAACCGGTGAGCCATCTCTATGTGCTCGTTCTGCGCATATCGGATCAATGCCTCGCTATCGGGCATGAGCTTGCAGTCATAGTGGATCACTGAGCCGGCGACCTTCACCGGTACCGGCCGGCCGGAGATGCGGATGGGATCCGCGTTCAACGATTTCAGCAGGCGGCGCGAGGCGAGATGGGCCTCCCTGGAGGTCGTCATCGACAGCACCGCAATGAACAGCTTGTTGCTCAGAACCCCGATCCAGTCCGTGTTGCGCAGCTTGTCCCGCAGCTTTTTTAGAATCTCGGTCGTCACATCGACGGCCGACCCTTGCCCGCCGTCCCCGGGGAGCGGGGCTGCCGTCTTGTAAACGGAAAACGCAATCCCGCTGAGGTCGGTCCCGTATCGCACCGCGCGCGCGATCTCGATTTCCAGCAGCATCCGGGTATGTTTCTGACTGAAGACGAGGTCGTCTATCTTTTGCTCGGCGTTGCGGTTGCTTTTCTTCACCGCCTCGATCCGCTCGAAAATCTTCGACAAGTCGTTTTCGTCCAGCCCCTGTTCCTTGAAATCGGCGCGCACCTGGCCGAGCACCCGTTTCAACTCGTGCTCCTCGCCGAGGCTGTCTTCCAAATTCTGCAGGAGCGTCCGTTGGTCGGCCGCCTTCAGGGAATCCTTGTATTCCGTCAGCTCCGCGCGAATGGCCTGAACACTCGACTCCAGCCGGGCCGTGAGCCGCTGTTCGACCTCGTCGATGACCCGGGCTTCAACCGGACCGCCGCGCAGGCCCTCAACAACCTTGGCGTTGAAATGCAGCACCAGGTTGCGCAGCTTTTCGTCGCTGGCGGCCTGCTCCGCTCCGCCGCCGCGGTTCACCAGTTTGGGGCCGAGGCGCTCCAGATGGTCGACCAATATGTCGCTCAGGGGTTTGGAACTGCCGGACTGCTTTTCAATTTCGGAGGCCAGGTAAAGGAATCGGGCAAACCCCGTGGGGTCCGATTTCAGCCGCCCCAGAAGGTCGCTGCCGTCCACGCCGATCTCCTCCGCACCCTGGTGGATGGCCTGGACGACTCCCTCGTTCTGCTGGTCAGCCCCCAGCTGCTTGATCAGTTTCGAAAAATCCGCCAGCGGCATGCCTTCGGCCAGAAGGCAGGCCTTGATCTTGGGCAGCAACCGCTTGAGGTCCTCGGGCAGCGGCACGATGCGCTGCAGGACAAAGGCAAGGCGTTCGACGGCTGTTTTGCCTTGGCCGTACTCCTTTCGAACCAGCTCCAGGATGACCGCATCGGTGATCTCTTCGGCCTGGTCCCGGACCTCGTCGGTCCCGGTCCAGGATGATCCCGAGGGATTTCTGGGCCTCGATCTCGCTCAGCAGCTCACGCTTCATCTTCACGAGCGCTTCCGCCAGCTCGGAGAGCGCAACCGGGGCGCCCCCGGAGAGTAACTGTTTGATTTCGCTGCCAAGTGCGCTCAAGTGGCCGGTGATGGAGTAGGGCTGCCCCAGCGGCCCATCACTCCCCCCTTGACCCGGGCCGGCGGGCAGGCCCCTTGCCACCATATCGTGGGAGAAGCCTGCCGGGTCCGCCAGCAGGCTCTTGAGCGAAATGTTCTGGTCAAGCTCCTCCATGAGCAGTTTCCCGGCGATCATGCCCAGGGCCTCCTGGTAATGCCGGGAGGAGTCCAACTCGCTGCTGAGCCGCTCGCTATTTTCCGCCACCGATTTGGCGACAACCTGATCGTCCTCGGTCACTTTCTGGTAGAAGATGTGGTTGATCTTGATGTGGTTGACCCTAAGGGCCGCCGAGGCGCTTCGCATATGCTCCGCCGACGGGTGGCGGCGGGTGTCCAGAAAAACCTTGACGAAGTCTTCGACCTCGCGTTTCTGGAGGTCCTTTTCGATGGATATGGACGTCACCTTCGCCTTTTTGAAATGCAACGACATCTTGGCGTAGTTCAGGTTGCGGTCCAGCGGCTCATCCTCGAGGAAGAACTGATCCCGGGCATGAATCAGGACGACCGGCGAGGTGGTCTTCAGCAGCTCGAGGATGGATTGATAGAATTCCTCGACGACCTGGGCCGAGAACGGATGCGCCGGGCCGTACATCGAGACGCGGTTGAACATAAGCACGAAGGATTTACCCGCCTTGTGGTAGCCTTTTTTGATCGAAGGGGTGTTCAGCATGTTCAATACGATCCCAGGTATTTTCGTTCGTAGGCCATCAGCGCCGCCAGGAACTCCCGGCAGGTGGGATACCGCTGCAGCGGATCGTGGGCGGCGGCCATGGCAATGATGGCATCCATATCAGGGTTCAAGCGCGGGTTGACCTGAGAGGCTGATGCGAGGAAAACCGCTTGCCCCGCGAGTTTGGCCTGCAGCAGGTCATCGGCCGAAGCCCCGCTCGCCAGGGGCAGGGATTCGACCAGGAGCCTGAAGAGCAGAACGCCGACGGCATGGATGTCCGCCCGGGCATCGGTGTCGCCGCCGAGGATTTGTTCGGGGGCCATGTAAAGCGGGCTGCCCCGGGGTGTCTGCAGGGCATCGGCCCGGGCCGCGACGATGCGGGATATCCCGAAGTCCGTGAGGACGGGGATGAGGGATTCGGTGTGGATCAGGATGTTTTCAGGCTTGATGTCCCGGTGCACCACACCGCGTTTGTGCGCATAGCTCAAGGCCTCCAGGACCTGCTTGACCATGGCCAGCGCGGTCTGGATCGGCAGAATGCGCCGTGACGGCACCAGGTTCCGGGCGATTTTATCGAGCATGGCCGAGAGTGAGGCCCCCTCGATCAACTGCATGGTGAAGTAGCGGAATTCGGCGGTCTGGCCGATTTCATAGATCGGCATGATGTTCGGATGCGACAGCCCGGCCACGGCCTCGGCCTCCTGCTCGAAGAGCCGGATCGATTCTTCCGTGTACATGCACTTCGGCAGGATTTTCACGGCGATCCGCCGCTTCAGGCTCTGCTGGTAGGCCGTGAACACGACCCCCATCCGGCCGCGGGCCAGCTCCTTCAAAACAGTGGCCGTGCCGATGGTCATGCCGATGGCCTTCGTCGCTTCAAAGGCGTCTATAGCATTCATCTTGTTGAGCATGTCCATTCCAGCCTTCGAGCCTCCAGCCCATAGTCGCCTTGGCTGACAACCTGATGCTTGTTTTTAAACACCTTGTCAATATTATTTTCGACCTGTCGCTGAAAATCTTAAGTGAATTCGACACCATCCGCGCCGGACACGGAAGCGGCGGGTGCCGGGGGACGGCGCGCCGCGTTGACTATTGCGGCGGATGCAGGTACAGGAGGCTTTCGGAACCCAGCACGTCCGCGCCCCGGCTTCATTGCGTGCCCCGCGGCAGGCAGATGCACCGCTTAACGCATCGACCCGCGTTGACGTCATGGGTTCGGGGATGGATGGCATGGTACGACTGGAAACTGCGCGGCTTCGCATGCGGCCGGTCCAACCGCGAGACCTCGACAGCCTCACCGCATTAAATGGCGACCCCAACAAGATGAAATACATCAGCCCACCGCTGTCCCGGCACCAAGTGCAGGAGGCCCTGGACTGGATGATCGCGGAGTGGCACCGCATCGGGTACGGATGGTTTGCCGTATTCGAGAAGAGCTCGCGCGCCTTCGTGGGGCAGGTCGGGCTTCAGTGCTTCGAGTACGACCCTCGGTCGGCGGAGACGGAACTGGCATTCGTGATCAAAAAATCGGCATGGGGCCGTGGGTACGCGCGGGAGGCGGCCGGGGAGGTCCTGAGATTCGCTTTCGAGCGGTACCCGTTTGAAAAAATCGTCTCGGTGACCGCGCCGGACAACCCGGCCCCGCAAGCCATACTCCGAAAACTCGGTTTCAGTTGCACGGGGGAGCGCACCGCCTATGGCCACCGGGTGATGTGTTTCGAACTCACCCGGGACCGGTTCCTGAACTGAGCGCGATCGGACATTTCGCGCAGCCGGTCCGTACAGTCTGGAATCCCACCGTTATCCTTCCCCAAAAATGTATAAATCAGGAATGAGCCGGTACGCTATTTTTCGGGAAACGCCTTGTCGAAATGGTCGCAAAGGCCGTCATGGTAACCCCACCCGATGTCATCCGATGACTCCATGATTTTTTCCAACCGCCTGCGATAAATGCTCCGCACATCCTTTGGAAGTTGGAGGACTTTCTTGATCACGTCCGCATAAATCTCAATCAGCCCATCATAAAAATCCTCATCGATGTCCCCGCAATCGAGAGTGAATCTGTTACCGCACTCGACAGCGTATATCATCAGGTCGGCGATGGCTTCGTCGTCTGAGCTGGCTTGCGAAAATTCCCGGATCGTGCGTTTGGCCATAGCCAGGTCATAGTTGTCTTTTCCAAAGAGATCCGGGTATAGGGCCTCACGAATCCTCTTTTTGAAAGGCTTGGCACTGTCCGGGCCTGGCATCATGCGGGCTTGCAGAAAGTTTCGATTCTCCGGTGAAAGTCGGTACAGATCGCCAATAAGTTGAAGCAAGCTGTTACGGTCATGTCCTTTCAGAGACGACCGGGCGTTTTCCCAGCACACCCTCTTTGGTCGCGGCATAGATATCGTATCCTCAGAATTCGTTTGCCTTTCTCTCCAGCAAGAATCTAAACAACTTTCTGCAGGTCGCCTCATATGCCCTCATTTGCTCTTCTGAATCCAGGTGCCTGCAATAAGGCCCGCCAGTCTCATCAATATTATCCAGGAGCAGTTCCATCGGAGTCTTTTCCCGGTCTTCAGGATGCATATTGATCTTCCGGATCAGCTCCCCACCCATCAGCCAGAGATTATCCAGGTGTTTATTTATGGTTTTGGAGCTATACCGTGCCAGCAACTCCTCCACAAAAGGTTTGAAGATTTCGATGATTCCCTCACCGGAGGCGACATCCTCGGGAAACCCCTTCCATTTTTCAGGCCACTCGTAAAAATCGGCCCACATCTTCTCGATACGGCTCTTCATAAGTGTTCCTAATGCGTCAGGCATGTGCCCCGTAATACGGCGACGGCACCGTGGGGTAGGCCCAATAGACATGGCGGAAGACGTTTTCGGACTTGATCCCCACCTCCGCCTCCGAGTAGCTCGATAGCGGCAAACCGGTCGCCTCGCTGTAAAGAAAATCATGGATGGTGATGCGCACTTCGTCGCGGGAGGTTTCCTTCTCGCGCCAGTGGTCGATTTTCAGTCTTTCGGCCTTGAGGGCGCTCAGCAGCTCCACCGCAATCTCTTTGACGCGTTTGATCTCGGCGGCATCGAGATCGGATTTTTTCAACAGGTCGAAGACGGCCAAGGATTCCTCGTCAAGCCCTTCGCGGATATGCCGCGCTTCCTCCTCGCCCAATCCCTGCATGAACTTGAGCAGGTCCTCGAAGGTTTTTTCGATGGTCAGCCGGTCTTTTTCGCGGTTGTAGTCCGCGACGATCTCTTCGTAGTGCCGCTGAAAGTCGGTCCGCAGGGGATTTCTTTCCAGAAGGATATGCAGGCGTTTTTCAATCGCCTCCTTCAGGTTCCGAACCGTGGTGCGCTTGGCCCTGCTGCGCTCGAACTCCCGGCGCAGGCGCTCGAAGTCGATCCGGCTGATATCGAAAGGCTTTTGAGGGTCACCGACCGTGTCGGGCCGGATTTCGATTGCCGGCTCGATCGCCTCGTGCAGCTTCCTGATGATGTCGCTGATGTCGGCGTTGTCGCGGTCGTCCTGCAGGCTTTTATAGACGATGTTGACGGCATCGTACTCCCGGCGGTGCGCATTGACATCCTTGATGTTGATGCAGGCCTTGAACTTCTTGAACACCTCCCGGCATATCACCTCGAAGCGCTTGCGGGTTTCGTCGGTTTCGTTGGCGGCCTCCTTGGCCGCCAGAATGGCCGCGTTGCGCGCAAATCCGGTCTTTGCGATAATATCGTCCAACAAAGCGCTGCGCTCTGCCAGAAACCCGCGCACAAAGGCGATAGTCTCCTGAAGGTCTGCCAGCAGCTCTTCTTCGGGCCGCGCGGGGTCCGGTTCGCTGCCCCCCGGTGCGGAGGCAGTAGTTTCAGTCGCGGCAAAGGTGGCCAGGGCTTTCCGCAGGTTCTTGAGGATGCCGCAGTAATCGACGATCAGGCCGTTGTTTTTACCTTCGTTTACCCGGTTGGCCCGGGCGATGGCCTGCATGAGGGTGTGGGCCTTCAGCGGCTTGTCCAGGTAGATGGTGGACAGGCTCGGCACATCGAAGCCGGTCAGCCACATGGCGCAGACGATGGCGATCCGAAACGGGTGGTCTGCCTTCTTGAAGGCTTCATCGAGGTCGATGCGCTTGCCGTCCGCAAGCTCGAAGCCGTCCTTGATCAGCTTACGGTGCGGGGTGATGTCCAGCTTCCATTTGCGGAACTTATCCACCTCGCCCTGCTCCTCGCTCACCACCATGGCCATACGAGTTGCGCGCATCCATTCGATCTGCCGCTTGCAATGGACATACTCCTGTTCGTCGGCAATCGATGCCAAGGCCTTCTGCAAATGGAGGATCGATGATGCCGCTCTGTTCGACCAATTTTCGGCTCCTACTACCCGAATCGCCAACGTGTACGCGCCGCCGACACGTTCATAGTACGTGTCGAACTTTTACGATTTTATCGACATGTTTTTGCAACGTGTCGAAACCATCGACACGTTATTTCGAGAGCAAGGCGTATAGCCGAGTATTGACATAAAGAACTTCTTTTCCTTTTTTTTGCCCTGCAAGGATTTCAACGGCTTCCAGGGCTTTCAAGTATTCCGCTGCGGTTTGGCGTTTGGCGATGCCCTCTTCGACCAGAAACTGAACTTTGGTATAGGGCTGCCGGAAGATCAGCTCCATCAGCTCTCTGGAATAAACCCTGCCGGGCAGTTTTAGCTTGGCCAGCCGCGCCGTCTCCTCCAGCAGATCGCGGATATCGATAATCCTTTTGCGGGTGAAAACAGCCGTCTCTTCAACGGCATCCAGGATGTAGAGTATCCAAGGCGCCCAATCCTGCTTTTCAGTGACCGCTCGCAGCAAGCGATAATAATCCCTTTTGTGCTGAATGATGTATTTGCTGAGATAGAGAACGGGCAGGTCCAGCAAACCTCGCTGCATGAGGAACAGGCTGTTCAGAATCCGTCCGGTGCGGCCGTTACCATCGGTGAACGGGTGGATCGCTTCGAACTGGTAGTGAATCACCGCGAGTTTGACGAGCGGATCGACTCCGTCTTCGGCGTGGATGTACTCTTCGAGATTTTTCAGCTTTTCGCGAATAACCCGTTCGCCTTCCGGCGGCGTGAATATGGTCTTGCCGGTGGCGGCGTTCTGCGATCTTGGTGCCCGGCGTATTGCGAATGCCCGCTTTATTTTTCCGGATGATCTGCACAAGCTGAATGAAGAGGTTCGTAGTGAGCAAAGGTCTTTTCTTTAGAGCGCTAAAACCCTCCCAGACAGCTTCCCGGTAGCGGAGCACCTCTTTTGTCGCCTGATCGATCTGCTTGGAGCCTGCGCTGAACGCAACGAACAGAGCGTCATTGGTTGTAACGATATTTTCAATTTCAGAACTGGCCTTTGCTTCTTGAAGGATCAGCGAGTTGATAAGAATGCCTTGATTGGGGATGGTTTCGCCCAACCCCTTGAGCTCTGCCAACGCCCTGCCGGCTTGAATTGCTTTCTTGAGGACTGGCTTTGTCTCAACTTCAACCGATGGCGGCAGCAGGGGAAGGTCGTCATAGGGTTTTTCGGGATCAAATTTCATATCCCCAGCTCCTTGAAGTTCCGGGAAATCCGGGCGGCCAGCTCGGCGGCCTCGGCGTTCAGGCCTTCCAGCTCGATGTGGATCTCGCGCAGGGCTTCCTCGAAATCGAAGCCGTCGTCGTCCACCTCGGGTGTTACGCCGACGTAACGGCCGGGGGTAAGGCTGTAGTCATTGGCTCCCAGCTCGGCCCGGTCGACCAGCTTGACCAGGCCTTCCACGTCCCGCAACTCCCCTTCCGGAAAGCGCTCGGTCAACCAGGCCGCCTGCTTGTGGAAATAGCGCACATGCTTGAGCTGCTCGACCACCGTCTGGCGCACCGCATCCGCGGCCTTGCGTGCGCGGGCGATCTCGCGGGTGTTCCAAAGGCTACTGTTGCGGGCATCCAGATCTGTTTCGCAGACATCCATCAGGCTGCAAATCAGCTTGAAGACCGCTATCGGCCTGCCTGCCCAAATCGCGGCTTGCTTCCGCCAGGGGCGCAAGCCGTTGGACCGCCTGTTTTAGTGCTTCGGCGGTTTTTTTCTGTTTCGGCCAGGAATCTTCTGCATTTTCGGTTGCCGTCTGGAAGGCGCCGATGCTTTCATGGAAAGGGACCATGTGCTCGACAAGCTTCTTCCTGGTTTCGGCATGCGCTGGCATTATCCGCGTGTGTATCGACGAATGGGTCGATGCGGGAGATCAGATCGTTCAGCGTGATGACATAGCCCCAAAGCGGCTCTTGCTCATGGCTTCCAGGGCTTCGCGGTGGTAGCAGGAGCCGAGCTCATCAAGCATGCTGCGGAGGTAGTCGAAAACAAGTTCAAGAAAGCGCTCTGCCTGCCCGCGGTAAAGCCAGGCGATGGCAAGCAGGTTCTTGAGCTGTTCCGGGCTGAAGTCGTAGATCTTGCGCGTCACCTTGCGGTAGATGTTGCGCGCATCGATCATCAGGACTTTGTCGCGGTGCGCTTTCGGCATGTCCCGGTTGAGGAACCACAGCTCGCAGGGCACGGTGCGGGTGTAGAAGAAGTTCGGGCGGATGGCGATCATGATGTCCACGTCTCCGGTCTCGATCAGCTTGCGTCGGACTTTGGCCTCGTCCCGGCCGGCGCTCGATGCCTGGGAAGACATGACGAAGCCGGCCCGGCCGGCCTCGTTCAGATAGCTGTAGAAGTAGCTGATCCAGAGATAGTTTCCATTGGAGACTTTTTCGTTCTTGTTCACCCCCGGCAGGCCGAAGAGCAGGCGCGGGTCGTTTTTCACTTTGTCCGCATCCACTTCGTCCACATTGAAGGGCGGGTTGGCCATCACAAAGTCGGCCTTGCCGGCCAGCTCGTGCGGGTCTTCATAGTAGGTTATGGCCTTCTGGATGTTGCCCTCCAGGCCGTGGACGGCCAGGTTCATCTTGGCCAGGCGGATGGTGGTGGCGTTCTTTTCGAGGCCGTAGAAGGTGAGCTTCTCGGAAGGGTTGGCGTGCAGGCGCTCCACGAAATGCGCACTTTGCACGAACATGCCGCCGGAGCCGCAGGCCGGGTCGAGCACGACGCCGCCTGCCGGCTCGATGACGTTGGCGATCAGCGCGACGAGGGACACCGGGGTAAAGAACTCGCCGTTGTCGTGGGCCTTGAGATCGGCGAACTGGGTCAGAAAGTATTCGTAAATCCGGCCGAAGACGTCCCCGGAGGAGCGTTTCAGCTCATCGGGGTTGAGGGTGCGGAGCAGCTGCCCGAGCACGGCGTTGTCGAGCTCTTGATATTCGGCCTTGGGCAGCACGCCCCGCAAGGTTTCGTAGTCGGCCTCGATGGATTCCATCGCGTCGATGATCGCCTTGGCGCGGTCGTCGCTGTCCGTCAGGCCGACCAGGGAGTCGAACTGGGCCTCCGGCCGCAGGAAGATGGCGCTTTTCCGGGAGAAATCCTCCTTGGATAGGGCACGCGTCTTTCCTCCGCGCTTGGGCAAGTTGGCTTCGATGTCGTCTTTGACTGAAAGATAGCGGCTGTAGGCGTGCCGGAGAAAGATGAGGCCCATCACCGGCATGAAGTATTCGTTGCTGGCGTAGTTCGAGTTGGAGCGCAGGGTGTCGGCAGCAGACCAGAGCCGCTTTTCGATGGCCTCGATGTGCTCCAGTTGGACCGGGCCTTGGATGCGGTTGGGCTTGGCTTGGCCATTATGGCGTCTCATCAGCGCCCTCTCGGCTTTTTTATGGTTTGGCGCGGCAAGCCTTCTTTTATTCGACTTGAGCTGTGGTGTCAAAATGCCATTGTAAACTAAAATAAAATGACACTAAATTCGCCGCAACAGTGAATGCCCAAAAACCGCTGGGCCTGTGGTCGCTTGACAGCCGATCATTTTCTATATAGTTGTTTCTAACAAAGATTTTGCCGGGGTGGCGGTTTCCGCCTGAGATCATACCCGTTGAACCTGACCTGGGTCATTCCAGCGTAGGGAGCGTTCAACAATGGCACTTCTCGGAGCCGGTTCCCCACGGAATCGGCTTTTTTGTTAGGTGGAGGAGTGATGAAAACCAGGGATATCGCCCGCGCCGCCGTGCTTGTGGCCTTGGCGGTGGCACTGTCGCCGTTTTTCATACCCGTGGGGATATCCAAGTGCTATCCGGCGCAGCACATGATCAACGTCATAGCGGCGGTTACGCTCGGGCCGGCTTACGCCGTCATGATCGCGTTTCTCGCCGCCCTGATCCGCAACATGCTGGGGCTGGGGACCCTCTTGGCGTTTCCGGGCGGGATGATCGGCGCGCTGCTCGCAGGGTTGGCGTATCGTGCGTTCAAGAACACCTGGGTGGCCGGGTTGGGTGAGGTGCTCGGCACCGGGGTGATCGGAGCACTCGTCAGCGCCTGGCTGGTCGGGCCCGTCCTGTTGGGGCAACCCATGGCGGTCGGGGCCCTGATCACCGCTTTCAGCTTGAGTTCGATCGGCGGTGCGATCGTCGGGCTGCTGGCGCTGAAGTTCCTGCGGAAGGTGAACCTGTGGCAGCCGCCGTCCGATTAGAACGCGTCTGCTACCGCTACCCCGGCGGCGGCTGGGCGCTGCAGGATCTAGAGCTTGGCATTGATGCCGGTGAGTATGCCGTCGTCTTCGGCGCCAACGGTTCGGGCAAATCATCCTTTGCCTATCTGCTGAACGGCCTGATTCCACACTTTTTCGGCGGCAGCCTTCAGGGTCTCGTTCAGGTGGACGGGCTCAGCACGCGGGACCACGCGCCCGCCGATCTTTTTCACCAAGTGGGGCTCGTGCTCCAGAACCCCGATGCCCAGCTCTTCAGCAGCACCGTGACGGACGAGCTTGCCTTCGGTCTGGAGAGCCTGGGGCGGCCCGCCCCCCAGATCGAGGAGCGCATCCGGGCGACGGCCGCAGCCCTCGGCATCGAAAATCTGCTCGAGCGTTCGCCCGAAACACTTTCAGGCGGCGAACAGCGCCTGGCGGCCATCGCGTCGGCGCTGGTCATGGATCCACCGCTTCTGGTCCTGGATGAACCTTTCGCCAACCTGGACTGGGCCTTTGCTCGAAGGGTGAGGTCGCTGCTGACCGACCTGCACCGCCGCGGCAAAACGGTCATCGTCATCGAACACCGCACCGGCGATTTCCTGCAGGATGCCACCCGGCTGGCCGTTTTTGACAACGGGCGCTGCGCGCACATCTTTCCGGCCGCGGATTTTCAACGCATCCTCGAAGAACGCCGTCTCATACCGGCCTACCCCGCGCTTGGTCTGCCTGCGCTCAGTGAAACCGCAGCGGCGGTTCTATCCATAGAGCATCTCGGTTTTTCCATCGGAGAAAAGAAGATCCTTGAAGATGTCTCTTTCGCGCTGCGGCCCGGGGAGGTGGTCGCCCTGGTGGGTAAAAACGGCGCCGGGAAGTCGACACTGGTCAGGCACCTGATCGGCCTTCTGAAGCCCTCCGGCGGCGACGTGCGCCTTCACGGGCGCAGCACCCGCGACCAGACGCCCTCGGAGCTGGCGCGCCGTATCGGCGTCTGCTTCCAAAACCCGAACGACCAGTTTTTCAAAACGACGGTCCGCGCTGAGCTTGAGGTCGGCCTGCGCCGGCGTGGCGTGACGGCCGGCGGCGGGATCGATGAGCTCAGCCGGCGCTTCAGGCTCGGCAGCCTGCTCGACCGATCCCCCTACCGGCTGAGCGAGGGCGAAAAAAAGCAAGTGGCCATTTCCGCCGTTCTGGGGATGGACCCGGAAGTCCTCGTTCTGGATGAGCCCACGGTCAGCCAGGATGCTGCCGGCAAGGAAGCCCTGGCCGCATGGATAGGAGCGCTCGCGGGGCAGGGAGTCGCCGTGCTGGTGGCAACCCACGACCTGGACTTCGCCGCCGCCTGTGCCGCCCGCTGGGTCCTGCTCGCCGAGGGCCGTGTGCGCTGCGATGGGACCGCTGCGGATATCACCCGTTGGATGAACGCCGGAGACCTTGACCCGGCAAATCCTCCGGCTGGCGGGAACATGATTGCCTCTCGGCCCGCTCGCAGCCGCCTCAACCCGTTGACCCGGCTCGTGCTATTGCTCGCAGGGGTCGGCGCGGTCCTGGTTTCCCACTCGACTGCCACCCTGGTGGCGGAGGCCGCAGGGGTTGCGATCCTGCTGCTGAGCGGCCGTCAGCGACAGTCCCGGTCGCTGCGGCTGATGGGATCGATGGTGGCGGTGGTGGCGGTTCTCGGGATTGTGTTTTTCGACATAGAGACCGTGCTGTCTCTATCGCTGCGGGTTTTCAGCCTCCTGGGGATTTCGGCGGTCTGTTTTGCTTCCCTGCACCCGGAGGAGATGGGCGCCGCACTGGCGAAACTCAGGATCCCGCCGGGTCCGGCGTTCATGCTGACGGCCGGCCTGCGCTACGTGCCGCTCATCGAACAAAAGATCCGCTCGATCCGGGACGCGCAGCAGGCCCGGGGAATCGATCTGCGGCCCAGGCTTAGGAACATCGGCAACTGGATGGCTCTTTTGCTGCCGCTTTTGGTCCAATGTTTTCTGCTGGCGGACGAACTGGCGCTGGCCATGGAGGCGCGCGGGTTTTCCGGAAAACGGCGCACGTTGCGGCCTCCGGTGCAGTTGGGGTCCCGGGACTGGGCGATCATGGCCGCGGCGTTCTGCGCGCTACTGCTGCTGATCTATTGGGAAAGAGGCTGATGCCGCTAAAAACCGGTGCAGTGCCGCAGCGGGATCCGGGGCATCGTTGATGCCCGAGATGACGGCGCAGTAACGCACGCCGGTTTCCAACACCGGCCGGAGGCTCGCATGGGTGATGCCGCCGATCGCCACCACGGGGATGTCCGCGGCCTTGACCACCGCTTGCAGCCCCTTAAGACCGATGACGACCGCCTCCGGCTTGGTGGGGGTAGCGAAGACGGCCCCGGACCCTACGTACGTCGCGCCGGCCGCCGCGGCGGACCGCGCCAGGTCGGGATACCGCGCCGAGACGCCGACGATCATCGACGCGGGGACCCGCCGCACCACCTCGCGGTAATCCCGATCCTCCTGCCCGACATGTATGCCGTCGGCGCCGATGTCCAGGGCGATGTCCACCCGGTCGTTCACGATCAGCACCGCATCGTCATACGAGCGCACGCAACCCAGCATTTCTCGCGCGGCGCTTGCGAAAGCATCATCGCCCGCCGTCTTTTGTCGAAACTGGATAACCCGAGCCCCCGCCTTGAGCAGGGTCCGGCAAAGTGCAACCGTGTCGGCAAAGCAGTAGATTCGGGCCGGGGCTCGGAGGAAGATGTCTACAGCGTTACGCATGGATAAAGGCTGTACGCGGCTGACGTGCCATATCAGCGCCAGTCTTCCCGCACCGGCGCGAACATCTCGACGACCTCGGCGGGGCCTTTGAGGCATCGGCCGGAATGAAGGGCACTGGCAGGGATGTGATAGGCACCGCCGGTGGTGACCGTTTGTTTTTCGCCCGCGATGCTGAGCTCCATTTCTCCTTTCAGCACGAAGCCGATCTGCTCGTGGGGGTGGGCATGTTCGGGCACCCCGGATCCGCCGGCGATGGTGAAAAAGGCCACGGTCATGCGTTCGCCGTGGATGATTCGCACCTCGACGCCATCGGCGGGATGCTTGGCTACGATGTCTTCAATCGTGTAGAACGTCATGGCTCCTCCTGTCATCACAACCCGCAAAACCGTTTTACGTCCTCGTTGACCATCAGCTCGGCGACCGACCCCTGGCAGCGGATGCGGCCGTTGTCGATGATGTAGCCGTAGTCGCTCAACCCCAGGGTGAACTTGAGGTTCTGCTCCGCGAGCAGCACGGTCAGGCCCAGTGCCTTCAATCGGGCGATGCGATCCGCCAGCACCTTTACCATGAGGGGCGCCAGGCCCTCGGTTGGCTCGTCCAGGAGCAGCAGCTGAGGGTTGGTCATCAGCGCGCGGGCGATGGCGAGCATCTTCTGCTCGCCGCCGCTCAGAAGCCCCCCCCGGCGTGCGTCCATGGCCATGAGCGGCGGGAAGAGCTCGTAGACCTTGTGCTTGTCCCACGCCTCGGTGCCCAGGCCCTGGCGGGCGGCGATCGCGAGGTTCTCCCCCACGGTGAGGTCCGCGAAGATGCGGCGATCGTCGGGGACGTAGCCGATGCCCTTGCGCACCAACCGATAAGGGGCAACCCCGGTAACGTCCTCGCCGTGCAGGCGTACCCGGCCCCGGATCGGCGGCACCAGCCCCATGATGCTCCGCAGTGTCGTGGTCTTGCCCGCACCGTTGCGGCCGAGCAGGCAGACCACCTGCCCCTGTTTGATCTTCAGGGAGACGTCGAAGAGGATGTGGCTCATCCCGTAAAACGTGTGAATGCCCTCGACCTCAAGCATCCTCAGGCCCCCCCAGGTAGGCTTCCTGCACGGTGACGTTGCGCCGCACTTCCTCCGGCGCCGCCTGGATGATGGTGCGGCCCTGCTGCATCACCATGATGCGGGTCGCGACATTGAACACCACGTCCATGTCGTGCTCGCAGAACAGGATGGTCAGACCCTGCTCGTGCGCAAGGCGCGTCACCAGTCCCATGGTGGCGGCGGTCTCCTCCGGCGACATGCCGGCCGTCGGCTCGTCCAGAATGAGCAGCTTCGGCTCGTTGCCCAGGGCAATGGCGATTTCGAGCGTGCGCTTGTCGCCGTGGGACAGCACGCCGGCGACGGAGCGCTGTTTGTCGATCAGCCCGACGCTCTCCAGAATCCGGTCCGTCTCTTCCACGACCATGCGGTAGGCCGGCCGGAAGAGCGTGTGGCTCAAGTGTTTCTGGGACAGCACCGAGACCTGGACGTTGCGGAACACCGTGAGCCGCGGGAAAATGTTGGCGACCTGAAAGGAGCGGGCGATGCCCTTGCGGCAGATCGCGTGAGCGGGCAGGCGGCTGATTTCCTCGCCGTTGAAAATGATCCGCCCCTGGTCGGCCTTGAGGTGGCCGGTGATCAGGTTGAAGAGCGTGGTCTTGCCGGCGCCGTTCGGCCCGATGACGGCCACCCGTTCGCCTGCGTCCACGGCAAGGGTGGCGCCGTCGACCGCCTTGAAGTCGTCAAAGGACTTCCGAAGATTTTCGACCCGCAGCATCGATGCCCCCTACTCCGCCGCTTTCAGGGAGGCGCGCCGCCCGCGCTGCCGGATGAATTCCCGCAGGTGGATGCCCATAAGACCCTCGGGCAGGAAAAAAATCAGCAGGATCAGAACGATGCCCAAGACCAGCGTCCAGTAATCCGTGTAGGTGCCGACGAAGGTGCGCAACGCCACCATGATCGCCGCCCCCAGCATGGGCCCGTAGAAGGTGAACCAGCCGCCCAGCAGGCACATGATGAAAATTTCAAGCGAAAACACCCAGAACATCATGTCCGGGAAGACCGAGCCCTCCAGCACGACGAAAAGGACACCGGCGACACCGGCGAAAAACGTGGCGACGACGACGCCGATAAGCTGATGGCGCCGCACGTTGATGCCGACCGCCTCGCAGCGCTGGGGGTTGTCCCGGATCGCCCGCAGGCTAACCCCGAACGGCGACTTCAGGATCAGGTACATGAGGGCCAGACAGACCGCCACCACACCGAGCACGAAATAGTAAATCGCGGTTGCGGACGACAGGAACTGCGGCATAGGGATGCCGTGAATGCCGTCATCACCGTTGGTCAGACTGTACCAGCGCAGGACGACGATCCAGATCAGCGAGCCCAGGGAGATCTGCAGCATGCCATAGTAGAGCTTGTTCAGACGCACGCAAATGGCGCCGACGACCAACCCCGTGAACGCCGCCGCGACCGGCCCGGCGCTGAAGGCCACCCACGCCGGCAGCGACGTCCGGGTCAGGATGAGCGCGGCGGTGTACGCCCCGACCCCGTAGAACGCGGCGTGGTGGAATTGGTAGGCGCCACCGTGCCCGACCAGCAGGTTCAGGCTCATGGCGAGCAGCCCTGTCACGAAGATCACGGCGAGAATGTAGACGTAGAACCGGCCGGCGACGGCGGGCACCAGGAGCAGCACCAGGAGCAGCAGAGCGTTTTGCACAAACGCGCGCGAGCGCAGGATGTCGGCGATCACAGGGGCCCCCTTTTTTACCAGACCGATTTCAGCAGACCGGTGGGCTTCAAGGACAAGATGACGACCACCGCCAGGTACGGGAACACGATCGCAAACTGGGGCAGAATCAGGACCCCGATGGACTGGGTGATGCCGAAGATGAGGGATCCCACCAGGGCGCCCCAGATGTTGCCCAGGCCGCCGATGGTGACGATCAGAAATGTCTCGATGATGATGGTGTGATCCATACCCAGGGTAATGCTCACCGTCGGCGCCACCAGGGCCCCGCCCAGCCCGGCCAGCAGGCAGCCGAACACGAAAGCCAAAGCGAAGACCCAGCTCACGTTGATCCCGATCGCGCCGACCATCTCGCGGTCCACCGCCGCGGCGCGCGCGATCTTGCCGAACATGGTCTTGCTGGTCAGCAGCCACAGGCCGACGGCGACCACCGGGCCGAGGGCGAGCAGAAAGAGGTTGTAGCGGGGGAACGCCGTGCCGATCACGGACACCGATCCCTGAAGAAAGGGGGGTGCCGTGAGGGAGCGGTAGTCCGCGCCCCACGTGATCTTCGTCAGGTCCCCCAGGATCAGCATGAGCGCGAAGGTGAACAGGAGCAGCATGAGGTGCTCGCGCTCGTAAAGATGGCAGAACAGGGTTCTCTCGGCGATCAGGCTGATCCCCGCCACTGCCAGCGGAGCCAGCACGAGCGCCAGCCAAAAGCCGAAGACGCCGCCGACGGCCGTGGCCACGCTGTAGGCCACAAAGGCGCCGATCATGTAAAGGGAGCCGTGGGCCACATTCGGCACGCGCAGCACGCCGAGAATGAAGCTCAGGCCCGAGGAGACGATGAAAAGAATCATGGCCCGGCTCAGGCCCACCAGCAGCTGGCTGGTGAAGCCGGCCAGGGTGATGCTTTGTTCCATATAACGTCTGGGTCCTTCATCCGCCCCGAAAAATCATCTGCCCGCCGAGGCCGGACACGGGCGCGGCGGGCAGAGGGGGGAAGCGGGTTTATTTCCCCTGGCGGGCGGCCTCGATTTCACCACAGGCAGGCATGACCTCGACTCCCCGCAGGGTGATGATGTCGGTGGCGATGGCAAACCCGTATTCCTTGGAGATCTTGGTCGTCCCGAACATCATCGGCAAAATGGCCTGGTGGTCGCAGGCGCGCATCTCCACCTTGCCCACGGGAGAATCGACCTTGAGCCCCTCCAGGGCGTCGATGAACTTCTCCTTGTCGATCTGGCCGGCCTGGCGGTAGGCCTCGGCGATAAAGTGAGCCGTGGTGTAGGCGTGGAAGGCTGGAAATCCCGGGGGCGTCCCAAAGCGGTCCTGGAAGTCCTTCACGAATTTCTGATTCATGCTCAGCTTCGGATAGTAGAACAGGTAGTCCATGGTGCCCATCACTCCTTCCGGGGCTTGGGCACCGAGCGGCTTCAGAACGGAATAGTCGATCGCGGTGTGGATGTAGATGGGGATCTTCTGGCTGATCCCCGTGGTCTTGATCGTCTTCAGCACGTTGGCCATGCTGGCCCCACCGGTGCAGAAATGGATGGCGTCGGGGTGGGCGGCCTGAATACTCGTGAAATACGGAACCAGGTCCGGCTCGCCGGGCTTCCACCAGGTTTTGCCGATGACCTCCACGTCCGGCTTGGCCGCCTTCAGGTAGCGCCAGAGGCTTGCGTCGAGGGCGTGGCCGTATTCGTAGTCGTCGCCGGCGACCCAGTATTTCTTATAAGGTTTCGTGGAGAGCACGTTGGCGGCGGCCTTGCCGGCCATGGCGGTGTTTTCGGTGGTGGAGAAGACGTAGCGGTGCCCGTTCTTGCCGGTGATGTTCTCGCTCTTGCCCATCCAGACGATGAAGGGGATTTTCTCCTTCTTGGCGACGGCGTCGGACACGGCCAGGGACACGCCGCTGTTGACGGTCCCGACCAGCAGGTCCACGTTCTCCTTCAGCACGAGCTCCTTGGCCATGTTGAGGGCGATGTCCACTTTGAACTTGTCGTCCCGGGTGACGAACTCGATTTTGCCGCCGAGCACCCCCTGCTTGTTGATCTCGTCCAGCGCCATCTTGAAACCGTTGAGGGCGTCGTTGCCGAAAACCGCCGGCGGACCGCTGTAGGTATCGATGATGCCGACCTTGATGTTACGGGCATCGGCCGCTGCCGGAAAAAACAGCGCTGAGACGGCGAGTATTCCCGCCACCAGGATCAGACCGACACTGAAGACGTTTTTCGTTTTCATACAGATCCTCCCTGTTTCGTCAGGATTGGGCCCTCCGGTCGAACACCCCCGGGCCGAAGATGCGCGCGGCAGCCGGCCGACGCTTGAAATAATCACCATTTCCTAATAAGGTTGCATGGTGAAGTCAAGCACTAACTATCCGTTCTGCGAGGTGAGACATGATCCGCATCAACGAAAATTACTCCAAACTCCAGGCGTCCTACCTGTTTTCAGACATCGCCAAGCGGGTGGCGGCCTACCAGAAAGCCCACCCGGACCAGGAGATCATCAAGCTCGGCATTGGCGACGTCACCCGGCCGCTTCCGCCGGCCTGCATCCGGGCCTTCCACCAGGCGGTGGACGAACTGGCCGACGCGGCCACCTTCCGCGGCTACGGTCCCGAGCAGGGCTACGACTTCTTGAGGGAGAAGATCGCCCGGCACGACTTCCAGGAACGCGGCGCGGACATCACGGCCGACGAGATCTTCGTGAGCGACGGGGCAAAATGCGACAACGGCAACATCCAAGAGGTCTTTGCCACGGACATCACGGTGGCGATCCCGGACCCGGTCTATCCGGTGTATCTCGACACCAACGTCATGGCCGGCCGCACCGGGGCATTCGCCGACGGCCGCTACGCGGGGGTCGTCTACATGGCGGGCACGCGGGAGAACGGTTTCATCCCGGTCCTGCCGCCGGGCAAGGTCGACCTGATCTACCTGTGCTTCCCCAACAACCCGACCGGGGCGACCATCACCCGGTCCCAGCTCAAGCGCTGGGTGGACTATGCCCGGGACGCAAAGGCCATCATCCTCTTCGATGCGGCCTACGAAGTTTTCATCCGCGACGCCAGCCTGCCCCACTCGATCTTTGAGGTCGAGGGCGCCCGGGAGGTGGCGATCGAGTTCCGCAGCTTCTCCAAGATGGCCGGGTTTACCGGCACCCGCTGTGCGTACACGGTCGTGCCAAAATCCTGCCTGGCCTACACGGCAGCCGGCGAGCCGCGCCCAGTGCACGCCCTCTGGCACCGGCGGCACTCGACCAAGTTCAACGGCGTCTCCTACCCCGTGCAGCGCGCAGCCGAGGCCGTCTTTAGCCCTGAAGGCCTGGCTCAGTGCCGGGAGCTTTCCGACTATTACCTGCGCAATGCGGCCCTGATTCGCGCGGAGCTATCCGCCCTGGGCTACGAGTGCATCGGCGGCGAGAACTCGCCCTACATTTGGGTCAACGGCCGGATGGACTCGTGGAAGTTCTTCGACCAGCTGCTGGAGAAGGCGAACGTCGTCTGCACGCCAGGGGAGGGCTTCGGCCGCTGCGGCGCCGGCTATATTCGGATCAGCGCCTTCAATCACTACGAGAAAGTGCAGGCGGCCATGGCGCGTATCCGCCAAGCAATTAAGGCAGCGTAAAACGACTACGCCGCCTTAATTGCTTTATGGGATCGATTTACAAATGATGATCCCGTAAAAATTTTACGAATCGATAGCTTTGCAAAGAGGCCAAGATCAAGGCGCGCGCCCTAACCACCACCCGCCGCCCGGGTGGCTTGGATTTTCGGCCAGCGGCCGAAAAGACAAAAGCACGGCAGTGCTTGCAGCGTTACGTTTGCGAAAGCAAACAATCTCGTGGAGCGAGGCGTACTTTCAGTACGCCGCAGCGACAACGAGATGAAGCGCAACGCTGAAATTGGACTATTTACGAAGCCATCAAAAAGGGCGGTTGCCAAAACGGCAAGCCGCCCTTACTGTTTTTGCGGGTCGTGGATCAGACCGCGTCCTTCAATTTTTTGCCGGCCTTGAATTTGACGACCGTGGATGCCTTGATCTTGATCTCCGCGCCGGTCTGGGGGTTTCTGCCCTTGCGGGCCTTGCGCCGGCCCTTGGAGAAAGTGCCGAATCCGACCAGAGTCACTTTGCCTTCTTTCTTCTTCAGATTCTTCACGATCCCGTCGATGAAAGAATCCAGCGCGGCACCGGCGGCGACTTTGGTGATGCCGGCGTCTTTGGCCATGGCCTCGATCAAATCAGCTTTCGTCATTCTGACCTCCTTGTTGGATGATGGGCGATAGTGCAACAACCACAGTTCAGATGAATAGCCCAATATAGAGATCACATGGGATTGTCAATAAGAATGTTGCCTCGCACCTTACGCCACCTGCGTTTGTCGCGGATCGGCATCGTCGGTTTGAGCTGCGCCATCTTGGTGCTGAGCGGGCCGGCCTTCGCCGCCGGCCCCGTGGAAACGTTCTGCCAGACCATCGCGGCGGGACTTCGCGTCCTGAACGACCCGCAGGGCCGGTCGCCGGAGCGCAAGCCCGTACAGCAAGAGCGGCTCTGGGCCGTGCTGGCCGAGGGGTTTGATTTCACCGAGTTTTCCAAGCGGGTTCTGGCGGAGGGATGGGATGCGTTCCTGCCGGCGCAGCAGACCGAGTTTGTGGATGTCTTCTCGAAGTTCCTGGGAAATTACTACCTGGCGCAGCTGCTGGACCATTACACCAACGAGACCGTGACCTGCCAGGGCCAGACGATGCTGGGCGCAGCGCGGGCCGTCGTCAAAGCCGAGGTGGTCTGGAGGAGCCGGCGGATTCCGGTGGAGGTGCGCATGCGCAAACAGGGCGGACGATGGAGGGTCTTTGACGTGAGCATGATCGGCTTCAGCGCGGTTGAGATCTACCGGGCCCAGTTTCGGGAGATCATGCGCACCCATTCCCCGGCGCAGGTAATCGCGCTGGTCAGAAGCCGGCTGGACGAGTGAGTACGGCGGCCGGGAGTCAGCCGGCGCTTTCTATTCCTCCAGCTGTTTTTTAAAGGCGTCGATGGCTTCCCGCAGCATGCGACGGATAAAGACTTCCTTGTCCCCGCGCGCCAGCTGCCGATAGGCCCCGTAATCGGGGTGGCTCTCGTTCAACTCCGGCGGGCTGGTCTTCGTCTGCACTTTCAGCCTCTCGAATTGCCGGACCATCTCGATCAGGCTGAGCTGCGCCCCGGGAAGGTTTTTGATCCACTCCAGGCGCCGCATCATTTCGAAACGCACCTGATCGGCCAGCAGCAGGTGAATGTCGACCACCCGCATCTGCTCATCGTTGCTGAGGTAGTAGAACTTGGTGGCCGGCCCCAGGTCGAGCGCCCCCATGATGAGCTCGTAGAATGCCACCGAGCTGCTCTCGCCGGGTTCCGCCAGGTAAAAAACCGTCTTGTCCGAAAGATCCGATGCCCGTGCCCGCGTTCCGTAGGTTTCCCCGAAACGCTGCTGCCAGGGGCCGAAGCACTTCTGCTCGAGGGTCTTGTCGCGGAAGGACTGTAGGTCCACAACTTTGGTCATGATCGGATCCTGCTGTGCGGCCCGGGTCGGACACGATAGGCGTGGACAATCGGCACGACATACCGATTCTCGCCAGCGCAGCTTATCATGACACCGAACCCTGCGACCGTCAAGAATTCTGTCCCAGCGGGGTATTTAAAAACAGTGCTTCATACAGTGATCCGACGTTGCTTGAAGTGGTTTCATAACCCCGTCTGACACCCGATGGTCCCGCCATGGCGGGATTGCAGGCCTCTCGCAATGCTCACAACCTGCCTTGGTTGCTGCGCTTTCGAATCGGCCCGCGCCTTGCCCTCGGGCGTGATCCGAGGTTGTGAAACCACTTCTTGTCAAGAACGGCGAAGAGCCCTACACTTGGGATCGGATGAACCCGGGCATTTCATGAAAACTGGAATCCCGAACCCTGAGAGCTGAGGAGTTACCCGATGGAACTACTGGCGCACATTCCGGTTGAGTTAAACCCGGCAGACGTTCACCGCAAGTTGAAGTCCCACGACCGCGGGGCGGTCGAGGGGCTCATCACCCGGGCGCTCGCTTGGGCGCAGGCGCAGGCGGTATTCACCACCGCCTACGTCGAGGCCAGAGAGGAAGACGCGGTGGTGGTCGAAGGTCGGCAGTTCAAGAGCCGCGTGCTGCGCAAGAACCTGGAGGATGTGGGCCGCGTGTTCCCCGCCGTGGTCACCTTGGGTGGTCGCTTCGACGAGGCCGTCGAAGCGACCCAGGATCTGCTGGAAAAATATTACCTCGATGCCATCGGAAATCTGGCCTTGGCGGAAGCACGGGCACACCTGATCGCGCATCTCTGCCAGCGCTTCGCCATCGACAAGCTCTCCTGGATGAGCCCGGGGTCCCTGGCCGACTGGCCGCTTGAAGAGCAGCGACCGCTTTTTGAACTCCTGGTCGGTGTCGAGGCCGCCATCGGCGTGCGGCTGACCGACAGTCTCCTCATGCTGCCGCGCAAGTCGGTGTCTGGAATCTTCTTTCCGGCTGCGAGCACTTTCTTCAGCTGCCGCCTCTGCCCTCGCGACCGCTGCGAAAACCGCAAGGCGCGCTATGACGAGGCCACCGCACGCGCCTACGGCATCCTCAAATAAGATGAGCTTCTCAAATAGGCGGCTTCGCCGTTTCTTCAACCGCGCCGGGCCCTTTGCGCTTTGCCGCCGAATTAAAGCGCATGCCGAATAGCCCCAGTTCGAACAGCAGGTAGAGCGGCACGGCCATCATCGCCAGGTTGAAGGCGTCCGGCGTGGGGGTGAGCACGGCCGAGATGATGGTGATGATGAGCACCGCATAACGGCGATTGCGAGCAAGCCTCTGATACGTGACGATCCCGATATGCCCCGCAAGGATCATGGCCAGCGGCAACTCGAAGATGAACCCGAATCCGAAAAGAAACAGCAGGCAGAAACCCACAAACTTCTGTACGGAGATGATGGCCTCGATGTTCGGCCCTTCGAAATCGAGCAGGAACTTTACCCCGTAAGGCAGCGAAATGTTCAGGCAGAAGAGCACACCGGCGCAAAACAGGACCACGGCCACAAGCCAGAAGCCGCGCATCATGCGGCGGTTAAACGTCGGGTAAAGGGGCTGCACCCCCGCCAGGATCGCATACAGGATGTAAGGCATGCTCGCGAAGACGCCGAAGGCGAGTCCCAGGGTGAGGAAGCTGAAAAACGTCTCCGGAATGCCGAATGCCGCCAGCCTGACGCCTGTCAGGCGCTGCAGAAGCCTCAGGATCGACTCCGCCAGGAAATACCCGCCGATCGAGAACATCAGCATTACGACGCCGATCCGGATAAAGGAGGTGCGCAGCGACTGCAGGACCCGGTAGACTCGGTCTGCGCGCTCGCTCGGTGGAGGGGGGGCGGTGGCGTCAGTCGTTGGCATGCGGCTGCTTTCCCGGGCATGGGCGCCCGTCACGAATAGGTGTCTCTATCAGGGTGTTCAAAAACAAGCATCAGGCCGTCAGCCAGAGCGACTATTGGCTGGAGGCTCGGAGGCTGGAACGCCAGGAGGCTAAAAAAAGGCAGGAAAGGTTTTGCTTCAAGCTTCCCAGCCTTCTAGCTTCTTACTTCGGGCCTAAAACGCATTTACAAAAGCCGCACAACGCCGGATCACGGCCTGAGGCGCGGTTTTTCAACACCCTTTTAGTGCCATGATCGTCTGCGACGTGTCAAGCGCGCAGGCGTGCACAGGTCCGGCACCGGCCTTCATGCAGACCGCGGCCGCTCCGGTCGAGGCTGCGGTACTGGATGGCCTCGGAGATGTGCGCAACCCCGATGCCGGAAGCATCCGCCAGGTCGGCGATGCTGCGGGCAATCTTGAGCACACGGTTGAAAGCTCGGGCGGAGAGGCCGAGCTTGTCGATGGCGGCCTCAAGCAGGCAGCGGGAGTCGTCGTCGATGCGGCAGAAGGTTCGGATGTGCCGGCTGGCCATCTGGGCGTTGCAGAAGATCCGGGTGCGCGCAAAGCGGGCGGACTGGATCTCACGGGCGCGGGTCACGCGCCGGCGGATATCGGCCGAGGGCTCTGCCTGGGTCTCTTCCAGGAGGTCTTTATAGGGCACGGCCGGCACCTCCACGTGGATGTCGATCCGGTCGAGCAGCGGCCCCGAGATTCTAGATCGGTAGCGGTGGATCTGGGGATAGGTGCACCGGCACTCGTGCTTGGGGTCCCCGAGATACCCGCATGGGCAGGGGTTCATGGCCGCCACCAGCATGAAACTCGCCGGATACGTCAGGGCCGAGGCCGCCCGGGAGATGGTGACCTGCATGTCCTCGAGCGGCTGACGCAGAACTTCCAGGACGTGCTTCTTGAACTCCGGCAGTTCATCCAGAAAAAGCACGCCGTTGTGCGCCAAACTGACTTCGCCGGGTCTGGGGAGATGGCCCCCGCCGATCAGGCCGGCATCCGAGATGGTGTGATGCGGCGAACGGAACGGGCGGCGCGTGACGAGGCCTTGACCGTCCGTGAGCATGCCGACCACGCTGAAAACCTTGGTGGTCTCGACAGCCTCCTCGAAGGTGATGGGCGGCAGGATGGTCGGAAGCCGCTTGGCCAGCATGGTCTTGCCCGATCCGGGCGGGCCGACCATGATGAGGTTGTGCCCGCCCGCGGCCGCGATCTCGAGCGCCCGCTTGGCGTGCTCCTGGCCGCGCACCTCGGCATAGTCCACGTCGAAGGCGTTTTCCCGGTTGAACAGGGCCTGAAGGTCCACCTTCTCAGGTGCGATGGCGAGCGCCCGCTTGGCGTGCTCCTGGCCGCGCACCTCGGCATAGTCCACGTCGAAGGCGTTTTCCCGGTTGAACAGGACCTGAAGGTCCACCTTCTCAGGTGCGATGGCGGTCTGACCCCGCAGGAAACCTACCACCTGGGACAGGGTTTCGACCGGCAGCACCTCAATATCGCTGATGACCGCGGCTTCGCGGCCGTTCTCGTGGGGGACGATGATCGCCGAGTGCCCCGCCTGGCGCGCCGCAAGGGCCATGGGCAGGGATCCCCGGACGGGCTTGACGCGGCCGTCCAGCGACAACTCGCCCAGGACCAGATAGCGGGAGACCATTTCCTGGGGGACGACGCCCGTCGCCGCCAGGATCCCGAGAGCAATCGGCAGGTCGAAGCCCGTGCCTTCCTTCTTGATGTCGGCCGGCGCCAAGTTGACGGTGATCCGGTCGTCCGGGAAGCGGTAGCCCGAGTTGGTGATGGCGGACTTGACCCGTTCGCGGCTTTCCTTGACCGATGCCTCCGGCAGCCCAACCGTGGCAAAGCTGGGCAGGCCGGAGTTGATGTCGACTTCCACTTCCACCCGGTAGGCATCAATTCCAAGGACGGCACTGCTCAAGACTTTGGCAAGCACATGGCCTCCACTCAGGTCCCCCAGCGCACGCAAACGCCGCGGTGGCGGCCGAAAACAGGATGGTTGTCTCCCCCGCCGATTCTGTGGATGCCGATCATAGCAGAAGCCTTGCGCGTCGACAATCCCCCGGATTTTGCCGGGCCTCTTTCCCGGCCTGACTAAAAGGATTCGTACCAACGCAAGCGTCCCGGCCCGGATGCCTTGGAGAGGCTCCGCCACCGTCCGGGTAAGCCCTCTGCCAGGACCACCTCAAGCCGTTGCCCGTGCTTGCAATTTCATTTCCAATCAGTTAATGAACTCCCATCGGACGGAGCGGTCCCTTCAGGCACAGACGGCCCGGGCAAACCCAGGCCGGATCGACACCGGCAGCCGTCCGTCGCCCCTCGCCGCGAAAGGCCCCGGTCCGGCGGTGATCGAACGAGGTTCCAAAACGCGATGGCCTTGCACGGCAAACATACGACCTGCGCTCTGCTGGTGAGCGTTCTGCTGCTCGTCTCCCCTGCGATGGCGGCCCAAACCGCCGTCATCAACAACATCACGGTATCGAACACCAATGATGACCTGCTGCTGTATGCAAGCTTGCAGGGAGCTTTCACCGAAAAGATCAAGCAAGCCGTCCTGAGCGGAAGGACGACGTCCGTCGTGTTCATGATCCTGCTCAAGCAGGTGCGCTCCTTCTGGTTCGACGACACGATCGCCGACATCAACGTCGTACACTCGATCGCCTACGACAAGATAAAAAATGAATTCGTGGTGCGGCGCTCCTGGAGGAACAGCGAGCCGGAGATCACCCCGTCCTTCGAGCAGGCTCAGATGCTGGTGAGCCGCATCGAGCGCCTGAAGATCATTCCCCTCAACCGCCTCGCGAAGGGTTCGCAGTACCAGATGCAACTCAAGGCCGAAGCCAGCCAGAAAACCCTTCCCCTGGGTCTGAACACCGTTCTGTTTTTCATGTCCTTCTGGGACGTGGCAACGGACTGGTACATCATCGACTTCACCTATTAACAGGCGGGCTCTTTCAGCCCTGCACGAAACCGATTCATGCCGCTCAGAGTCATCGCCGGGCAGTTGCGGGGAAAGTTGCTGGCCACGGTGCCGGGGCGCGACACGCGGCCGACCTCCGACCGGACCCGCGAGTCGATTTTCAACATCCTGGGCAGTTCCGTGCGCCACGCGCGCGTGCTCGACCTGTTCGCCGGAACCGGCGCGCTTGGCATCGAAGCCCTCAGCCGCGGTGCCGATTTTGCGCTGTTCATCGAAAGCGGGCGGGAGGCGCTCGGCGTGCTCAACCGCAACATCCAGTCCTGCCGCCTGGCGGACCGGGCCCGCGTGCTGCACGGGGATGCAGCCGGAAGTCTGAACTTTCTTGCGGGTTGCGACCGGAAGTTCCACCTGGTGTTCATGGACCCTCCCTACCGTGCAGGCATGATCGCACCGGCCCTGCGTCATCTCGCCGACTCCCGCTGCCTGGAGGACATGGCGCGGATTGTGGTGGAACACGCTGCCGGGGAATCCGTCGGGGAGGCTGCGCCCTTTCACCTGCAGGATCAGCGCCGCTATGGCAAAACGCTTGTGTCGTTTTTAACTTGTGTGCTATGAGTCGGGCGTCCGATTCCCCCCGGCACTCACCCTTCGGACCTTGACCAGGAGGAGACCGCTGAATGGAACGCATCGCCATCTATCCGGGCTCGTTTGACCCCGTCACCAACGGCCATCTGGATCTGGTCCACCGCGGGCTGAAAATCTTCGACCGCATCATCGTGACCATCCTGACGAACCCGAAAAAGCAGTTCCTCTTTTCCCTTGAGGAGCGGATGGAGATGCTGCGGGCCAGCCTGAATGGAGCACCCCGGGTGGAGGTGGATGCCTTCGACGGCCTTCTGGTGGACTTTGCCGCGCAACGCGGCGCGCAGGCCGTGCTGCGCGGCCTGCGGGCCTTGTCCGATTTTGAGCTTGAGTTCCAGATGGCGCTCATGAACCGGCGCCTCAACCGCGAGATCCAAACCGTCTTCCTCATGACCGGAATGCGCTGGATCTACACGAGCTCCTCTATCATCAAAGAGGCCGCCCAGTTCGGCGGCGACGTCAAGGGCATGGTCCCGCAGATGGTGCTCGAACGGCTCGGCACCAAATTTCCCCAACCTCCCACCCCGCGGTGAGACAAGACTCTGGTTGAATGGACCTCTGGCAGCTTCATATTTTCTGCAGAGTGGTCGAGCGCAAGAGCTTTTCCAAGGCCGCTGAAATGGTGCGCCTGTCCCAGCCGACGGTCAGCAGCCACATCCAGGACCTTGAAGCGCATTTCGGGTGCCGGTTGATCGACCGGCTCTCCCGGCAGGTCGTGCCCACCCAGGCCGGCCGGCTGCTCTACGGCTATGCCCGCCGGTTGCTCGCCCTGAGGGATGAAGCTGAAACGGCGATGGCCCAACACCAGGGCCGGCTGACCGGCAATCTCGTGATCGGCGGCAGCACGATCCCCGGCGGCTACCTGCTGCCCGGAGTGGTCGGGCTTTTCAAGAAGCGCTACCCCCAAATGACGGTCTCGCTCATCATCGCCGACACGGCAGGGGTCGTTGCCGGAATACTGGATGGGGCACTGGAGTTCGGGGTGGTGGGGGCGGAATCCCGGGACCGGAACATCCTGCAGGAGAAGTTGACCGAAGACCAGATGCGCCTGATCGTCCCGGCCGGGCATCCCTGGGCGGCGAAAAAGAAGATTCCGCTCGCCGCCCTGCTGTCGGAACCCTTTATCGCGCGTGAACGCGGCTCCGGGACGCTGAAATCCATCCAGGACAGCCTCGCGCGCATCGGCCACGGCGCGGGCGAGCTCACTGTCGTGGCCGAGATGGGCAGCACCGAGGCCATCCGTCAAGCCATCAAAAGCCACGTGGGGGTTTCGATCCTCTCGAGCCTGGCGGTGGCGGAGGACATCCGCTCCGGCGCGCTGAAAGCACTGGCCGTGGAGGGCCTGGACCTGACCCGCAGCTTCTTCCTGGCGCACCACCGGCAGCGCAGCCTCTCGCCGTTGGGGCTGGCGTTTATCGAACTGTTGAAAGCGCACCTCAAAATTCTTTCCAGCCCTGCTCCCCCACCAACTTAACGAACCGGCAGCCGCCCAGGTTGGTCTGGTGAAGGCCTCGCTCGTCCTTGGAAATCCGGATCAGGTCCTGGGTGTGCTGGTTGCCGACCGGGACCACGAGCCGCCCGCCGACCGCGAGCTGGCTGAGGAGGGCTGAAGGGAGCACGGGGGCGCCGGCCGTCACGATGATGGCGTCAAACGGACTTTCCTCCTCCCAGCCCTTGGTACCATCCCCGTAGCGGGTCAGGATGTTGAACAGCCGCATCTCGTCGAACAGCCGCCGGGCCTGCAGGTAAAGGGAGCGGATGCGCTCAATCGTGTAGACGCGATAGGCGATCTCGGCCAGGATGGCCGCCTGGTAGCCTGAGCCGGTGCCGATTTCGAGCACCCGGTCGTCCTTTGTCAGTTCCAGTGCCTGGGTCATTTCAGCCACAATGTATGGCTGTGAGATGGTCTGCTGCTCGCCGATCGGCAGGGGGAAGTCCCCGTAGGATTGGTCCCGCAGGGCCTCGCTGACGAACACGTGCCGCGGAACCTTGCGCATGGCCGAAAGCACGCGCGGGTCCGTGATGCCACGGGCCTCGATCTGCTGGCGCAGCATCTCTTCCCGGAGACGCTGATATTTGAGGGATTCCTTCTCCACGGCACCCTTCCCGCGACCAGTTGGAAACTCCAGGCCTTCTACCAAGTTGGGACAACGCGGTCAAGGTGTGCAGGCGACACGGCACGCTGCGGTTCCCGCTTTCAACTGCGCCGTAGATTTGATACTTGGTAAATACTCAGGTAGATAGACTGAAGACCTGAGCAGTTACTTAGTGCCCATCCAGAAATGGTGGATTTCGGTTCAGGCCAAGGCCGCAGCGATTTCGCAACCGCAGGCAAAGTGAGACTACGTCGAGGATTGCGAAGAGCGAGAACGCCGGCAGGGGCCGAAAGACGCCGTTTAGGGATGGACACTACTTAGCACCCGGGATGGATGGCATGTGGCCGCCGAAGAATTTCGTGATCGGTATGGTGCTGGCGATTTTCATCATCGCCGCCGGCACGATCGGCTACCAGTCGATCGAGGGCTGGGGTTCCTGGATTCGATTTATTGGACAAAAAAATTGACCGGTTGAAAAATCACTTTATCGTTTGCGGTTACGGCCGCATCGGCCGGACCCTTTGCCAGACCCTGATGCAGGGGTGGGTGGACCTGGTGGTAGTGGAAAAAAACGCCGAGCTCATCCCGGCGATGGAACAGGACCACATGCTGTATCTGAACGGCGACGCCGCCAGTGAGGGTGTCCTGGAAAAAGCCGGGATTCACCGGGCGAAAGGACTGGTGGCCGTCCTGGCGACCGATACGGACAACGTCTTCCTGGTGCTCAGTGCCCGGCAGATGGCCCCGCACCTCACCATCATTGCCCGGGCCGGCTTCGAGGACTCCAAGAAAAAGCTGCTGGCGGTCGGAGCCAACCTGGTGGAGTCCCCCTATGAAATGGGCGCCCTCCGCATGGCGCAGCGGATCCTGCGGCCGACGGTCACGAGCTTCCTCGAGTCCGCCTTTTCCAGCGCCCGCAAAGACATCCAGATGGAGGAGCTCGCCGTGAGTACTGCCTCGGCACTCGCTCATCTCAGCCTGAAGGACTCGGGGATACGCCAGAAATTTAACCTCATCATCATCGCCATCAAGAAGCCCTCCGGGGCCATGCTGTTCAACCCCTCCTTCGAGACCGTCATTCAACCGGGAGACACAGTCATTGCGGTGGGTGAGGTGGACAACCTGGACCAACTGGAAAAGGTCTTGAACCCCTAAAGGAATACTTCGCTATTTCGGACGTCTTGAAATCCGATATTTTTCAACAGCCTGTTAGGTTTCCAGCGGCTTCGTCCAAAGTCCAAGTTCAAGGCGTGCAAATGTCGCATTGCGAGGCGTACTGTGAGTACGCCGCAGCAACTGTGGCATGCAGCGCAACGCAGAAATTGGGCTTTCGACCAAGCCGCTATATTTTGTAAATAATACGCTTGTCCGTGATGATGATGTCCACGTGCTTGTCGTGGGACTCCGTGGGCACCTGGGGGATGATCTGCTCCTCGAAGGCCAGGGCCACCTTGCGCGTGGTGACGGGCAACTCGGGGATGAAGCGGTCGTAGTAGCCTTTCCCCGACCCGATGCGCGCGCCCTTTTCATCGAAGGCGATCCCCGGAATGATGGCGATGTCGATCCTGTGCAGGGGCACCGGTTTGCAGCACACGGGATCGGGCTGCGCCACACCGCGCGGCCCCGCGATCAGGTCCTTGGCGGGGTTGTCGACTTTCAGGGTCGCAACCTTGCGGCGGTCGGCGTCGAACACCGGCAGAACGACGATCTTGCCCAACTCAAACGATTTGCGGATGATGTTCTGCGTGCGGACCTCGTTTTCGCCATGGACATAGAGCAAGGCGATGCGGGCTTCCAGAAAATTGGCGAAATCGAACAGCCTGGACTCGATGGCCCGGGTGCGTTCATTGCGCTGTTTTTCCGTCAGCGCGCCGATGGCCTTGGCGATGTCTTTCCGGATCTGCTCCTTGGATGCGCGGATTTCCTCCATTGGCTCCTCTCCGTGACCCCCCTAAATGGTTGCCGGCATGCAACGCCTGCAGGGCGGCATGCGGGAATAGCCATTGACTAAGCTGCGGTGTGAGTGTAAACAAACCCCATATCGAGCCCACCGTGTTCGATAAGCAAGGCCTTAAATTTACTATTATAATCTATTTATGCTGGAAATCAAGCTTGTCAGGCAAAATTTAGCGGCGGTGGAGACCGCGCTGGCGACACGGGGGCAAAGCGCCGACCTGGAAACGTTTAAAACCGTCGACGCCCAGCATCGCCAAATACTCCAGGAAGTCGAAGAGTTGCGGCACCGTCGCAACGTGGTTTCCGACGAGATCGCCCGGCTCAAGCGCGCCGGCGAGCCTGCCGAGGCGTTCGTGGTGGAAATGCGTGCCGTCTCGGCCCACATCAAAGGGTTGGAAAAAAGGCTCACCGAGACCCAGGAGAGCCTCAGCGCCATCCTGATGGCCCTTCCGAACCTGCCCCACGTCTCGGTGCCGGTCGGCAAGGACAGCAGCGAGAACCCCGTCATCAAAACCTGGGGAGTGCCGCCGCAGTTCGACTTCGCGCCGAAGGCCCACTGGGACATCGGCACCGACTTGAAAATACTTGATTTCGAGCGCGCCACCAAAATCACCGGCGCCCGCTTCCCCCTCTATTTCGATGCCGGCGCCCGGCTCGAGCGCGCCCTGATCAACTTCATGCTGGACGTCCACACCCGCGAGCACGGCTACCACGAGGTGCTGCCCCCCTTCATCGTGAACCGGCAATCCATGACCGCCACCGGCCAGCTCCCCAAATTCGAGCAGGACCTTTTCAAACTCGAGCAGTGGGACTATTTTTTAATCCCGACGGCCGAAGTGCCGGTGACCAACATCCACCGCGGGGAGATCCTGGACGAAGACGCGCTGCCCCTCTGTTACACCGCCTACACGCCCTGTTTCCGATCGGAGGCCGGCTCCTACGGGAAAGACACGCGCGGCCTGATCCGCCAGCACCAGTTCAACAAGGTGGAGCTGGTCAAGTTCTGCACCCCCGAGGCCTCCGATGCGGAGCTGGAACGCCTGCTTGTGCAGGCCGAAACCATCCTGGTGAAGCTCGGCCTGCCCTACCGGGTGGTGCTCCTGTGCACGGGGGACATGGGCTTCGCCGCGGCCAAGACCTATGACATCGAGGTCTGGATGCCGGCCCAGGGCATCTATCGTGAAATATCCTCCTGCAGCAATTTCCAGGAGTTCCAGGCCCGACGGGCGGACATTCGTTTCCGGCGCAAGGGGAAAAAGGGCACCGAGCTGGTGCACACCCTCAACGGTTCCGGACTCGCTGTGGGCCGCACGCTGGCCGCCATCCTCGAGAACTACCAGCAGGCCGACGGCTCGGTTGCGATCCCCGAGGCCCTGCAGCCTTACGCCGGGGGGATGGAAGCGATCCGAGTGGTTGCAAAATGAAACTGCACGACTTTCCCGCAGACATTCAACCCCATCTGTTGCCCTCGCACACGGGCCGCATGGTCTATCGCTGCCTGGGGTGCAACGCCCAGTTCGGCATCGAGCGTCTGCTGTATGTCTGCCCGGAATGCCGCCAGGTTCTTTTGATCGAGGATCTGGATTTTTCGCGGCTAAAAGCCACCCCGGGACGACGTTGGCGCCAGATCTTCGACTATCGCAAGATGCTGACCCTGACGGCCCTCAAGGGCATCTACCGCTACATCGAGTTCATCGGGCCGGTGATCCCGCTGGAGGCGGTGGTCTACCTGGGCGAAGGCCACACCCCCGTCGTCCGGGCCAACGCCCCGTTGCGCGACGAGGTGGGCCTCGACTTTTACTTCAAAAACGACGGCCAGAACCCGAGCGCATCGTTCAAGGACCGGGGCATGGCAAGCGCTTTCAGCTTTATCCATACGTTGATCCGGCAGGGGGCTCTCTCCGAAGTGCTGGCGGTCTGCGCCTCCACCGGGGACACCTCGGCCGCGGCCGCCTTGTACGGCGCTTACCTGAAACCGCACATCAAATCCGCCGTGCTGCTGCCCCACGGGAAAGTCACTCCTCAGCAGCTGTCCCAGCCACTCGGCAGCGGGGCCATGGTGTTCGAAATTCCGGGAGTGTTCGACGACTGTATGAAGGTGGTGGAGAGGCTCTCCGAGGACTACCCGGTCGCTCTGCTCAACTCCAAGAACGCCTGGCGCATTCTGGGACAGGAGTCTTATGCCTATGAAATTGCTCAGGATTTCGAGTACGACGTGGCGAAGTTGGCGGTGGTTGTGCCCATCGGCAACGCCGGCAACATAACGGCGGTCATGAGCGGGTTCCTGAAATTTTTCGAGGCCGGCGTCACCACCGCGCTGCCGAAGATCGTGGGGGTCCAATCCGAGCACGCCGACCCCGTCTACCGCTACTACTCAGAGCCGGATGCAGTCAAACGCCGCTTCACCCCCGTCACGGTCCGGCCCAGTGTGGCCCAGGCCGCCATGATCGGCAACCCTGTCTCCATGCCGCGGGTGGTGCATCTGGCGGACCGCTACAACCAGACCGCCGGTCGGCAGCGGGTGTTTTTCACGGCCGTCCCTGAGCAAGAAATCATGGACTGGCAGCTGACCGCCAACCGCAACGGCCATGTGGCCTGCACGCACGGCGGGGAGACCCTGGCCGGCCTGATGGCCGCCAAGCGCCGCGGCATGGTGGGCGGCAGCGACATCGCCGTCCTGGATTCCACGGCGCACGCCCTCAAGTTCGCCGGGTTCCAGGACATGTACTTCGAGAACCGCTTCCCGACTGGTTACAGCATCTCGCCTCGGCCCGAGCTGATCAACCGGCCGAGCTTGATCCGGCCGCAGGATCTCGCCAAGGTGCCCGCACCCGGGGCCCCCCTGGCGGGGGAGGAATTCCAGCGCTTCGTGCGGCGCACGGCCGAGGAGGTCGCCGGCCGTCTCAATCTTAAGCGGCGAAAATGAGGTGTGGCATGAGAAGAGTTTGCGTTGCGTTGACCCTCCTTTTGATCTTCACCGGGCTGACGGCCTGCAGCTCGCCCGGATCGAAAAAAACGTCCGACTCCGGCGCGGCCGAAGCCGAGGCCTCACCCGAGCGGAACCTGGCATTGGCCGAGGCGACGCGCAACGTGGGGGAAGCCTATCTATCCGGGGGCAACCTGATCATCGCCCTGCGGGAACTCAAGAAGGCGGAAGCGCTGAACCCGGATGATCACATCACCCAGTTCGATTTAGGGCTCGTCTATTACTACCGCGACCAATACGACCAGGCAATCGAGTACCTGCAGCGGGCGATCCGGCTCAAGCCCGATTATGCCCCGGCCATCAACACTCTCGGCAATACTTACAGCTCCATGGGTCAGTGGGACAAGGCCATTGAGACCTATAAAAAAATCATGGATGACCCCTTTTATGGCACCCCCCACTTCGCGTTGTCCAACATGGGGGTGGCGTACTACCAGAAGAAGGATTACGCCCAGGCCGAGCACTATTTTCGGGAAGCCCTCAAGCTGAAACCCGATTTCGTCAATGCCCTGGCAGGGCTGGGCACCATGTACATCGACCAGGGTCGCTACGATGAAGCGGTGGTGAAGCTGGAGCGCGCGGTCAAGAAGGATCCCGGGGTCGGCAAGCTGCACTTCGAACTCGGCCGTGCCTACCGGGGGCAGGGTAACACCGTCCAGGCCCGCGCGGAATTTGCCAAGGCCGTGCAACTCGCACCGGATACGCCGCTGGCCGCTGAGGCGCAGAAGGAGTTGAAGAACACCCCGTAAGCGTTGATATCCCGGGGCGTCATAAAAAATGCGAATGGCAGACGCTGCCATTCGCATTTTTTTCGGGGCCGGCCGGATGGCTTAAATCGCCCGGTGCTGCTCCATCTGGATGATGCGCGGTGTGATGAATATCAGCAGTTCGTTCTTTGTCATGTTCGTGGCTTCGGACCGGAACAACCACCCAAAGGCCGGCAGCTTCCGCAAGCCGGGTATCCCCTGTTCCGTAAGCTTCTTGGTGTCCTTCAGGATGCCGCCGATGACGATCGTGTCACCGTCTTCCACCAGGATCTCCGTTTGGGCCTCGTTGGTCGAGACGGTTGGGCCTAAGGAGTTTTGATCGACGATGTCGTTCTTGGTTATAAAAATCTTCATGACGATCCGCTGATCCAGCGATATATTCGGTGTCACCTTCAGCAGCAGGTCAACTTTCTTGTATACCGTCGTGGCATTCCCGG
Source organism: uncultured delta proteobacterium (assembly GCA_963785045.1). Classification (GTDB taxonomy): domain Bacteria; phylum Desulfobacterota; class Desulfobacteria; order Desulfobacterales; family SpSt-501; genus SpSt-501. Next base: position 141,874 of record CAWAUC010000020.1, read on the forward strand.
AAGAATCCCGCTCAAGATAGGGAACCTCGAGACCCTGCTTGATGACGGCTTCCTTGTGGTTGAGGGTGACGACCTTCGGCGAGGAGATGATGGTCGTCTTGCCTTCTATTTCGCTCGCCGACAGCTTCGCGTCCACGATCGCAATGTTGGTTCCGAACAGCGTGGAGAAATTGAACCCCAGCTGGTTGTCGGGCCTGAACGTGGTCGGGATGTTGTTGGCCTGGTATGTGGTCGGTCCCAGTTTCGCGGCACCTCCGATCTTGAAGGCATCGATGGTGATCGTGCCCCAGTCGAAGCCGATTTCGCGGTCGAAGCTGCTGTTGGCCTCCACCACCCGTGCCTCGATGTTCACCTGGGCGGTCACGATGTCGATATGGTTGACGATCTCCTTGGCCTGCTTCACCTTCGCGGCGGTGTCCGTGAAGATGATCTGGTTGTTGCGTTCATCCACGCTGATTTTGCCGCGGCCCGTTGTGAGAATAGTGCTCAGCTGGGGCAGAATTTCGGTCTTGGCGGTGGAGTAGTTGACCGGGATGTACACGGTAATGAGCGGCTCGCCCTCCTCGGCCTGCTTCTGGGAATCCTGCTCGGCCTTGAGCTGGGCCTGACGCATTTTTTCTTCCTGCTGCAGCGAGGCCAGAGAGGCCACCCGGAGGATGTCGCCCTCCTGGACCACACCCAACTGATTCATCTTCAGCACAAGATCGAGCACTTGGTCCCATGGGACCGGTTTTTGGAGCGCCAGGGTGACCTTGCCGGTGACGCCCTTGTCGATCGCAAAATTCTTGCCGCTGATCTCCTGCAGGATCCGGAAAACGTTCTTGATGTCGGTATCGTAGAAATCCAGAGCGATCTTCTCGCCCGTGTACACCTTCACCTTGGAGTCGGTTTCCTCCCCAGGGCTGGCGCTCGGAACCTTCACCGGCTTCGGTGCCGCGGCGGCCTTCGCCAGCACGGGCTCATGAGCGGGCATGGGTTTGCCTGCGGGGATGGGCTCACCTCCGGCTTTCCAGGCCGGGGGCTGGGCATCTTCATAAGGTTTCGGCGGGATCGCGGAGTTGGCAAAATTGACACGGATGACGTTTCCGACCTGCTCAGCGCTATAAGGTACGCTCTGGCGCAGATCGATCGCCATAACTGCCGCCTGCTTGTCCTGAGACGGATTCACTCGGTCGACCGCGCTGTCGAATCGGGTGGTAATGAGCGGGAGCAGGTATTTCTCCGGAACATGCGTATTCATCAGCTTCAGGCTGACGCGGCGGTCGCCCGTTTTAACCAACTCGTATTGCACGGGCCGGGTGGTTCCGATGATCAACGCGGATTTGCCGGCATCCTCCCCCACGAACTCCACCCGGTTCACCGAGGCGGGCGCACCGCTGGCAACGGCCTCGGGCTTTACTGGGGCCGGGGCGGTGGCAGCCCCGGAAGCAAGCTTCAGCTCTTGGCCGGCGGCCGGGGCGGGGGCGGACCCCACGCGGATGACGAGACCGGTGGCGGTCGGCTCGGCCGAATACTGAGTGAGGTAAGGCTGTTGGGTCTGGATGACGAGGCGGACCTTGTCCGGATAGCCTAAATAGCGGACCTGATCGACCGGACCGCTCTTGACTCCGATCCGCTGCTGGGACGTGGCCGTGCTGCGCACACCCGGCAGGTCGAACACGATGCGCGGGGGGGATTCCTTGAGGGTGAAGGACTTGTAATCCTGCAGCGCACCGTTGGCCTGGACGGTGATCAACACCCCGTCCGGACTCGGTGTTGCGTTGACACCGGTGATCTCGGTGGCGGCCGACCAGGGTTCGGCCGGAACGACGGCCGGGACTGGGGCCGCTGCCGCCATGTCGGTTTCCTTGATGGTCTCCGGTTGGCCCCCAGCGGTTTCAGCGCCGGTCCGCGGGAAAGCGATCTTGATATCGGCTCCTTCCGGAGTCAGCTCATAAGCCACGTCCCGCTTGAGGGCGATGAAAATCCGTGCGGCCTTCTCGCCTTCGGCGACTTCGGTCGCGCGGATGGCGCTGATGGTGTCGTTTTCAGGCGGGTAGTAGCTTTCCTTGAGGTTGTCCAGCGCCGTGCCCGGAAAGTAAAACTGGACCCCCAGCGGGAAATCCTGCTTCACCGCCGTGTAGACAAGCCGCTGGTTGCCCTTGACGGTGACAAACAGGTTCGCGGCGTCCTCGCTGGTGACAATGTCGGTGATCAGCTTGTCACCTTCCGCCCGCGTGACCTGGGTTGCACTCTGGGAAGCACAGCCGGTCAGCCCGGCTGTCAGAAGCAGGGCGATCAGAACCGAGATGATAACGCATCGTTGGGTGTTGGGGTAGGTCATCATGTTACAACTCTCCAGGAGGCTTCGGAAGGGTTATCTCTTTCTTTTTCATGACGGTTTTACCATAAATGTCTTCGAACTCTTCCTCGATGAGGACTTTGTCGCCTTTAATGCCGACCACCTTCCCCGAGTTCAGCCCGATGTAGGTGCCTTCTTTGATGATGTAGCCCTTGCCCGAGGCTTCTTCCACCAGGGCCCGGTTGCCGTCCGGCGCCGTGACAATGGCCACCAGTTTCAGCTGGCCCAGGTCGATTTTTTCCAGCGGGGTTTTCGGCCGGCTCGGGTCGGATTTTGCCGTCAATTTGCCCGCCGCGGCTACCACCGATTCATCCTGCAGCAGGGGCGCGAAGGGGTCCACCTTGCCCTTCGGGTTGTAGGGCGGCGGGGCCTGGATGTGCAGCAGCGCGGCGATCTGGGAAGCGGCGGCAGCCATGCCGCTCTGCTGGGAATTGTCATCCGGCTCCAACGACGTGGCGCTGGGTGGCGGGGATGATTCGGACGCCGTGGGGGCATGGGGCGGCGGCAGGGGTGCCGCCGGTGCCGGACTCGCCGGGCGTTGGCGTTCAGCCGCCTGGGTCGGCGGCGGCTCCTTGGGTCCGGGCGACGGCACGGGAACCGATGGAGGCGTCTGCGGCTTGGCCGCTTGAGCCACAACCGGTTTCTCGCCCGCGGCGGCTGCAGGCGCAGGTGCCGGTTGAGTCGGCTTCGCCGCTACCGCGGTTGCGGCGGGGGGCCCGGTTTCGGCCTTGGCCGTAATTTTCTTCCGAACCGTCTGGGGTTGCGCCACCGTCTTGTCCGGCTCGTCGCAGCCCACCAGCAGAAGCATGGCTGCAATCAGGCAGAATAACGCGCGCATCGTGGCAAGGCTGTTTTTCATAATCGGCAGCTCAGGTGGTTTAGAAATTCGTTTTAGAGTTCTTCTTTTGCTGGCCGGCCCCCGGCTTGGCCGGCGCGGCCGGGCCCGGTTTGGCCGGTTTTTCCGGCTCCGGCTCCACGAACTTGTAGGTGACCGCGAAGCAGGAGGTGTTGAGTTCCCGCCCATCTTTGCTGGGGGTCACGCTGATGTTGTTGATGTTGACGATCCGGGACAGCCGCGCCACCTTGTCGAAAAAGACGGCCAAGTCGTGATAATCCCCGCGCAGGTTCATGGCCACCGGGATCTCCGCGTAAAACTCCCGCCGGATTTCCGGTTTGGGCTCGAACAGCAGGAACTCGAGTCCGACCTCTTGGCCGGATTTGGAGATGCTGGTCAGCAGCGAGGGGATCTCCTGGTTTTCCGGAAGCGCGCGCATGGCAATTTTGAACTGGGCCTCGGCTTCCTGCATCTTGGCCTGAAATTTCCCCAGTTCAGCCGCGTTGAGCTTGGCGGTGACCAGCTTCTTCTCGAGGCCCTGTAACTTTCCATCCAGCTGGCTGATTTCCTCGTACTGTGGCAGGAACAGGAACCAGACCGCGGCTCCCACCACCAGGACGATCAGGCCGGCGAGGATGGCGACCCGCTGCCACAGGACAAGCTTTTCGAGCTTTTGGATGAACTCATTACCGGATTTTGGGATGGCCAGTTCTTCTTTCGTGCTCATTTCTTTTTCGCCCCCGCTTTTACGGGACCCTGGGTCCCCTCCGTTTTCAAGCGTTTCTTTGCGCAACTGATCTCAAAACTCTTGAGGGCGGTCTTCTGTACTTCCACCTGTTTCAACGTCTTGAGGCTGACCGCAGAAAACAAACCGCACCCTTCCAACCGGAGCATGAAATCCGCCACGGTCTTGTCGTCCATGGCGATACCGTTAATGGTGACCACCTCGGGCTTGTTTTCCATGCGGGTGAACCACATCCGCTTTTCGATGATCGTCTGCGTCAGGGTCTCCATCAAATGGACCGGCTCGTAGCGATTGGCCTCGAGCTGCCGGATGACGTCCATTTTCCGGTTCAGGTTGTCCAGCTTCTTCTTGATCTCTTCGATTTCCTTGTTGATCTTGTCGAATTTTTCCAACTCGGCCGTGGTGGTCTTGATACGGCCGTTCAGGTCGTCGATCTGGTTGCCCAGCAGCAGATAGACCCCGAACAGGCTGACCAGCGTCATGATCACCACCAGCAGGAAAATCGACACCTGGCGTCGAATGTTTTCCTTCGTACGCGCGGACCGGAACGGAAGTAAGTTGATGCGTATCATTTGTCGTCTACTCTTCTGAGGGCCAGTCCCATGGCGATGGCGGCTTGCGGGCCGATTTGTCGGATGTATTCCGAATCGAAGCTCTTTTGGTCAACAACGATCCCGTTAAACGGGTTCAGGTTCTCCACCTGGGCGGCGGATTCGGATGCGAGCAACTGCCGGAATTCGGCGATGTTGGCGCCCCCGCCGCTCAGGATGATCCGCTTGATCGGGTCGTTCGGGTAGTTGGTGTAAAAGAAGTCCAGGGCCCGCCGAATTTCCGTGCACCAGTCGGTCACCACCGCGGAGATGATCTGCTTCAACTCATCGGCGGACAGCTTTTTAGAGGGCTCGCCGAATTTGATGAGTTCCGCCTGATCGTAGGAACAATCGAGCATCGACATGATCTTCTGGTTGACCAGGATGCACCCGAGGGCCACGTCCCGCATGAAGACGGAGGAGTTGTCTTTCAGGATGTTCAGCGAGGTCCTACTGGCGCCGATGTCGATCAGCGCGACGTTTTCACCCGGAATGTCGTAGTTGGTCTCAAAGATGTTCTGCAGGGCAAAGGCCTCGACGTCGATGATGCAGGGGGTGAGACCGACCAGGGTGGCCAGGTTGATGTAGTCGTTTACCATCTCTTTCTTGGCGGCCACCAGAAACACACTCATCTGGCTGGGGTTATTTTCGACCTCCCCGAGGATCTGAAAATCCAGGTTCACATCGCTGATGTCGAAGGGGATGTACTGCTCGGCCTCGAAATGGATGGTTTCCTGCAGTTGTTCCTCGGGCATCGTCTGGACGTTGATTTTCTTGATGATGACCGAGTACCCTCCAATGGACATGGCCACGTTGCCCGGTTTGATGTTGGCGGACTTGAACAGCTGGCGGATGACCTGCGCCACCGTTTCCGGGTCGCTGATGGCGCCGTCCTCGATGGCGCCCGGCGGAATATCGGCCATCCCGAACCGCCTCAGTTTGCGCCCGTTCTTGGTCTCGGTGATTTCGGCGACTTTCACCGAACGTGATCCGATGTCCAGGCCGACGAGAGAGTCTTTTTTTCCGAGTATCATGGGGCGTCTTCAATCCTTGAATATTTTGGGTTTATCCGAAAGCTGCAACCCCAAGGCCAGCAATATCTTGCGTTGGGTCTCCATCCGGCAGGGCAGGCCTTTTTCAATCCGGGAAACGGTGATGGGGGAGACTGCGGCCTGCCTGGCAAGCTCGGTTTTGCTCATCAGAAGGGATTCGCGCATTTCTTTCAGTTGATTTTTCACTTTGGGTCGCATGTGGCTTGGCCGTGATGGCTTCAGAATGACTACCTATTATTTTTTATTTTTGCATGATTAGCTAAATAAGTCAAAAAATTCATCGTAATTATGTTTAATTAGCCTTAATTGTATGCATGTTGTGCCCGATCAAAATCCATTTTCAATATATTGTAGTAATTTTTTAACCGTTAAGAGTTGCTCATGTTCCGGGAAACCGCGGCTTCCGCGAAAGACGGGGACGCGGTATTTCGGTAGGCAGACGCCAAAAGAAGTTCAAGCAAATTCCGCGCCAAGATTGGCCGCTGGTCGTCCTGAGTTGGTCGCACGGCCGAAGCTCCTTTGCCACCAAGGGATTCAGCGGTTGTCTCCGGTCGCCCGAAGGTGGAGTCATCCGCCGGATGGATCGCAAAATGAAACATTCGCGTAACCTTTTGTCGGAAGAGCGTCAAATTTTTGAAACTGGCATTTCCAATCTGTAGCCGCGCCGACGATGCCTGCAGCGCGGGGCGCCTTTAACCGCATCGCTTGCAGGACCCTGTGTCCAGCGCCTTTGAATTGCACTATCGGCCCATCGCCAAAAATCTTTAGGTAAAAACACATCCGGATCTTGCAACGCGTGGCGAATGTTTCTATAATCCCGCCCATCAGTTACAGGATATGCTCATGGCCCCATCTATGAATCGACGCGTTGCCTCGGAAAAAATAAAACCATTTCGACTCGTCAAATATTTCACTTTCATCGGTCTGGTGGTCATTTTCCTCGTCACCCTCATTCTCAGCATCCTGAACACCCACTGGGTGAAGTCCATCCAGCGCAAAAAGGCCGAAGACTATGCCCATGCCCTGATCGAGAACCTGAACCACCAGGTGTTCATCCAGTTCATCCTGCCGGTCGGCTTGAAGTTCGGCCGGGTGCAGCTCAGCAACCCGGAACAGCTGGAGCGCATGGACAATGTCGTACGCAGCACGCTGCACCGCTTCAAGGTGGAAGACCTGAACATCTACAGCATGAACAACACCATCTCCTACAGTTTTGACCAGGCACAGATTGGAGTGGTGGCGGTCGGCGGAACGGCGCTGGAACAGGCCAAGGTCGGAAAAACCACCTCGAAGCTCATCCAGCGCGGCGGATTTTTAGGGATCCTGCTCGGCTCCCCCAAGGAGGTGCAACTGGTCACTTTTGCGCCCCTGCGCTGGGAGGAACCTCTGGGGCGGATCACCGATACGGTCCTGGGGGTCATCGAAATCGTCCAGGACCTGTCCGAGGACTACCAGACCATCTTCCGGATTCAAATTCTGGTGGTCATCACCTGCACGGTCCTGATGGGGGCCCTGTTCGTGGTGCTGGTGTTCGTCGTGAAGCGGGGAGAGGCCATCATCGAACAGCGGACGGAGGAAAGGCTGCGGCTCAAGGAGCTGCTCGGTCGGGCGGAGCGGCTGTCGGCCATGGGAGAGATGGCGGCCGGTATCTCCCACGAGATCCGCAACCCCCTCGGCATCATCCGCAGTTCGGCCGAGCTGCTCAAGAAAAAGGTTGCCAAGATAGATCCCACTAGCGCTATCCCGGACATCATTATTGAAGAGTCCACCCGGTTAAACGGCATCATCACCGACTTCATCAACTTTGCGAGGCCCGGCAGCCCGAAGTTCAGCGCCTGCCGGGTCGAGGAGGTGATCGAGAAAAACCTCGCCTTTCTGGCCACCCCGATCGCGGACAAGGGCTACACGATCCGCAAGACCTTCCAGGACCCTCTGCCTGAGATCATGGCAGATGCATCCATGCTGCACCAGTCTTTCCTCAACCTCTTCATCAATGCGATGCAGGCCATGCCGGAGGGCGGCGAGATCGGGATCCGCCTGAGTGCCGACGGGAGCCGCGTCACGATCCAGATCGAGGACGAGGGCCGGGGTATACCGGGCGACCTGCTCGAGAAGGTCTGGGATCCGTTTTTTACGACCAAGGACAAAGGCACCGGACTGGGGCTGGGGATCGTCAAGAACATCATCGAATCTCACGGCGGAAGCATCGGGATCGCCAACCGCGACCCGCGCGGGGCACGGGTGACCGTGAGCCTGCCGGTGCGGCCGCCTGAAAGCGACGCGTAGCCATGGAAACCATACTGGTCGTGGACGACGAGAAGAATTACCTGCTGGTGCTCAGCGCCGTACTGGAGGAGGAGGGCTACGAGGTCCTCACCGCGCCCGGCGGCTTTGAGGCTCTGGAGATCCATAAGGCGTCGGACATCGATCTGGTGCTGACCGACATGAAGATGCCGGGCATGGATGGCATCGAGCTCTTGGAGCGCATCAAGGCCTACGACCCGGACCTGCCGGTGATCATGATGACCGCTCACGGCACGGTCGACAAGGCGGTCGAGGCCATGCAGAAGGGGGCCTACACCTATGTGCTGAAGCCGTTCGACAACGAGCGGCTGATCCTATACGTGAAGAAGGCCGTGGCCGGCTTCCAGGTGGTGAAGGACAACCGCCGCCTGCGCCATGCGGCTGAATCGCAATATCGCCTTGGCAATATCATCGGCAAGAGCAAACCCATCCGGGACGTCTTCGAGACCATCCAGAAGGTAGCGCCCTCGAGCGCCACCATCCTGCTCGAGGGCGAGAGCGGGACGGGCAAAGAACTGGTCGCCAAGGCAATCCACTTCAACAGCCCGCGGCGGGACAACCCGTTCGTGGCAGTGAACTGCTCCGCCCTGGCGGAAAACCTACTCGAGAGCGAGCTCTTCGGCCATGAGAAAGGGGCCTTCACCGGTGCGATTGCCAGCAAGAAAGGCCGCTTCGAGCTGGCCCATGGCGGGACACTGTTCCTGGATGAGATCGGGGAGCTTTCTGCCAATCTCCAAGTCAAACTGCTGCGGGTGCTGCAGGAGAAAGTGTTCGAGCGCGTCGGTGGCATCCGCCCAATCACCGTCGACATTCGCGTCATCGCCGCCACCAACAAAACGCTGAGCGAGGAGCGGCTGGCCGGACGTTTCCGTGAAGACCTGTTCTACCGCTTAAACGTGGTCTACATCCTGATCCCGCCGCTGCGGGACCGGCGGGAGGACATCCGGCTGCTCGTCGATCATTTCATAGCGAAGTACGCCGGCGACAGGAAATCAGCGCCACCGGTGAAGGGGGTATCCCAAGACGTGGACCGGCTGTTCTACGAATACAGCTGGCCGGGGAACGTGCGTGAGCTGGAAAACGTCATCGAGCGCGCCATGATCCTTTGCCCGAACGACATCATCGCCGCCGGGGATCTGCCGAAAGGCTTCAAGAGCAACGTCGACAACGCCTTGCACCTGGATGGGATCCCGGCCGGTGCCAAGCTCTACGAAACCCTGGAGATGGTGGAAAAAACCATGATCGAGCGGGCGCTGAAAATGGCCAACAACGTCCAGTCCCACGCCGCGGACATCCTGGGCATCGGCAAAAGCGGCCTCAATCAGAAAATCCGCAGATACAACCTGGAAGTGGGCCCGCGGCGCTGACCCCTTGCCTGCACCTCATCCACTGACTCGCTCCCGCGCCAGTTCGAGGTAGACCGAGTCCTTGTAGTCGGAAAGAATGCGCTTGAACGCCTCCGCGCTTTTCTCCTTTTGCCCCAGTGTGGCGTAAATGTCACCCAACTCGAAGAGCACATCATCGAGCAGCGGCTTCTCCCCGGCGTTGAGGGCCGCTTCAAAGTAGCCTGCCGCCCCTGCGTAATCCTTCAGCCCCTCCGACGCGTAGCCCAGGCTTTTGAGAATCTGGAAGCGAATCATCGGCCACTCGTCGAAATGGCTCAAACTGGCCTTGTAAAGCTCTGCGGCCTGGGTGTAGTCTCCGGCCTCGTAGCACATGTTGGCGTAAATCAGCCGGGCGATGTTCCCGTTGGACCGGTCGGCATACGTGGTGAAGATCCGCTGGAAGTCCTTAGCCACCTCCTGCAGTGCCTTTGCCTGGGGCTCATCCTTATTGAGGCGCTCGTATTTGGCCAAGGACTCCTCGAGGAGCATGGCCGCCTTGTTTTCTTCGCGGTTGACGTAGTACCGGTAGCCGGAAAAAAGAACGGCAACCAGCAGCAGGCCCGTCACACCGTAGAAGACCGCATTCTTGTACTGGGTGGCCAGTCCAAGCAGTCGGGATGACCAGGTCAGAACCGCGTCCGGCTCCTTCAGAAGTTCTTTCCGGGATTTCTTTTTCGCTGCCGCCACATCATCCTCCTCAAAAAAACCGGGCGATCTCGCGCGTCGCCCGGAGTGGTTAGAAGTGGTTTATAACGCTATTTCCCGGACTTTTCCATAAGTTTCCGGATACGCTGCCACCCGTCCTCCGGGATGCTGGCCCCCACCACCTGGCAAACCTCGTAGCCGCAGGCCGAGCCGAGCTCGCCGCACGTTTCCAGCGGGTAGCCCTCCACGAGACCGTAGAGAAAGCCGGAGGCCCACAAGTCGCCGGCCCCGGTGGTGTCCACGGCCGGCTGGCCGGCGCCGGCGGGCGGCACCCTGACGACCTGCCCGTCGCGCACGATCAGACTGCCGCGCGGACCGATCTTCAGCGCGGCGACGTCCACCTCCCGGCCGAGGGTCTGGACGGCCGGCAGCGGATCGGTCTCACCGGTGTAGACGCGGGCCTCGTCTTCGTTGGCAATGAGGATGTCCACGTATTCCTTTACGATGTCGGCCAGAAAACCCCGCGCCTCCTGCACTACGTTGAAGCTCGCCAGGTCCAGGGAGACCCGGGCGCCGGCCGACGTGGCGGCAATCACAGTCTTCCGCATCAGATCCGGGTTGAAGAGGATATAGCCCTCGATGTGCACGATCGCCGCGTTTTCGAACAGATCCTCACCGATGTCCTCCGGCCGGGTTTCGGCCGCCGCGCCCAGAAAGGTGAACATCGACCGCTGGGCATCCGGTGTGATGATGGAGAGCACCCGGCCTGTAGCCGTGTCGGAGTGAAACAGCCTGGGGTCGACGTGGTTGGCGCGCAGGGCATTCTCAAAAAATCGGCCCGTCGGGCCTTTCCCGCACGTGCCCACGAACCGGGCGCTGCCGCCGAGCTTGCCGATCCCCACCACCGTGTTGCAGGCCGAGCCGCCGGGCACCACGTGCCGGGTGCCTCCGGCCCGCGACAGCGTCCGCTCGATGTGATCCCGATCCACGTAGACCATGCCGCCCTTGACGGCCCCGGTCGCTTCGAGGAAGTCGTCGCCGGCGCGCATGAGGATGTCCACGAGCGCCGAGCCGACCCCCACGACCAGTTTGCGTTGCTTTTTATCTTGAGATGTCATTTCCGTTTAACTTTCACGATCCCGTAAAAAGTCATCCGCTTCGACGACTTCGTAAAAAAGCCAAGGTCAAGGCGCGCAAATCTCGTGGCGCGAGGCGTACTTGAAGTACGCCGCAGCGCCAGCGAGATGAAGCGCAACGCCGAGATTGGCTTTTTTACGAAGTCGTCGTTCTACCACACCAGCGAGTCGTGGAGCCAGCCCTTGTCCCCGTCGGCGTGCTCCACCTGGATCCAGCGACCCTCGCGCTTGAGCACCTTGAACGGCACCCCCTTGTCGATCTTGAGCAGCACCGGTTGGTCGGTGCCGGGACCGGCGCGCAACTGGGCGCCGTTCTGCTTGGTGATGACGCAGGCGGTCTTGTCCACCATCGATTTGTGGATCCAGCCGCTGTCACCCTCGAAGTCCTTGAAGTGCAGCCACGCTCCGGAGGTTTCGAAGACCTCGATCGGATGATATTTTTCCACTTTCCAAAGCGCGTCATACGTGGGCCCGGGGCCGGAGCGGACGTTGGCCTCTTTGGCGCTCACGGCCATGCGCTCGGCCGCTTCAGCGCCAACAGCGGCCGCCACTAAAACCAGCACGATCATGCACACCTGTTTTATCATCCGTCACGCCTGAAAAAAGATTTCATCGGGAAGCTGCACACAGGTCAGCTTGTTGCCGTACACGGCGCCGGTGTCGATCCCGATTTTGTTCGGCTCTACCAGAGGCTTCTCAAAGGGCGTGTGGCCGAACACCACACGTTTCCCGAACGGGTGGGAGGAGTAGATAAATTTTTCCCGGATCCAGAGCAGGTCCTCGACAGACTGCTGGTCCAATGGCACACCGTGGCGCAAACCGGCATGCACGAAAACGAAATCCTCGGTCTCGTGGTAAAGCACCAGGGACTGGAAGAAGCGCAGGTGCTCCGGCGGGATCGGGTGCGGCGCGGAGGCGCTCGCCCGCCTCAGGTAGCTGTCCAGGGTCTGCTGGCCGCCGTTGTAAAGGTAGGTCATGCGGTCCCTGCCGGCCAGATACCCTTCCAGCATGGCCTCATGGTTTCCCTTCAGGAACACGATGCCCGGGTGCTGGGCCTGCAACTCCACCAAGTGCTCTACCACGGCGAAGGCGTCTGGGCCGCGGTCGATATAATCGCCGATGAACACCAGCCGGTCGTGCGACCAGTCGATGGGGATTTGGTCCAGCAGCACGCGCAGCTTATCGTAGCATCCATGAATGTCGCCTATGGCAAAGATTCGTCTCATCTGGGCATGACGGTCCGCGGCCGAAGCGCCGTGCGGTTGGCGGCTTAGTGGTCCACCGGTTCAACGATGATTTTCTGCGCCAGACCGCGGCCGAGGACGAAGCGCCGCATGTCGACGGATATGGCCAGCTGGCCCTGGCCGTTGTTGGTAATCACTTCGACGCGGTCTCCTGGACGCAAGCCCATGGTCATGAGGCGTAAGCGGGAGGTCGATCCGCCGTTGATTTCGCTGATCTGCAGCCGCTCACCGGCCTTGGCCATGGTCAACGGCAGCCGCCGGGAACGCTCCTTGATGCAGTCGCCGCAGATTCCGTAGATTTCCATACGGTGCTGCAGCATGTGGAAGCCGCGGGCGGCGGCGATCTGGATCTGGTACTCTTCCAGCCGATCTTCTTTGAATTCGAGAATCTTGCCGCACTTGGTGCAGATCATGTGGTCGTGGTGTTGCCCCAGGTGATGATGCTCGTAACGGATCACCCCGTTGTCGAAGCGATTTTGGCGGGCAAAACCGAAACGGGCCAGCAGCTTGAGCGTGTCGCGAACGAAATCCGGGGCGAGGCGCACCCCCTTTGCCTGCAGACACTCGAGCAGCTCATCGGCTGTCAGATGCCGTTCGGTCGAAAGAAAGGCTTCCAGGACTTTGAAGCGATCCTCGAAATTTTCGACCTGCTCCTGCTTGAAAAGCTTTTTGAACTGCTCTTTTTCCTGGAGGTGAATCTGGCGCATGGTGCAACCGCTCCGAAGGCAGGCTCAGCGTGAGTGACCGGGAATCTCCCAGGTCGTGCAGGACCCGCCCGAACAGGTCCGACTCTGGGATGCAACCCCTTGTTTTTCCCCGCCTCCCGGTGTCACTGCGAAGCAGGTTTTGCTCAGGATGCGCTCCAGCTCTTCGGAGGCGCACTTCGGGCAGCGCAGCTCGGCCTCCTCGTCCTTTTTCAGCATGAGCGTTTCAAAGCATTCATTGCAGGCCAAACACCGGAATTCGAAAATTGGCATATGCGGGAGCCTCCCCGTTAAATATTTGGTTAAATTTTAGATATTGACTATACTGTGGTGAATGTCAAGCGTCACTCCCCGCAACCGACAGCCCCCCGTGACGGCGGCCGGCGGGTGTCGTATTATGTGCCAGCCGTAATTCAGGCAAACAGACCGAAGGCTGAAGGCCACCAGTGATCGGGGAAGTCTCTTCCTTCCGTCTATCGATGTTCGGCCTAAACACCTGAGCGGCTGCTCCCGCCTGTTAGCGCAGGCAAGGCGGGATTTCCGGAGCCGGCGGTTATGCAATCTTCATCCCCAAAAATACGCTGGGTCAGCCAGATTTCCGAGATCGACCGCGAGGCGTGGGACGCCCTGGCGCTGCCGCTGAAGACCCCGTTCTTGGAGTGGAACTGGTTGTGGCTGATGGAGGCATCGGGCAGCGCCTCCGCCCGGGCCGGCTGGATTCCGCAGCACCTGACCGTGTGGTCGGGCAGCGAGTTGGTGGCCGCCGCCCCGCTCTACATCAAGACCCACAGCGCCGGGGAGTTCGTGTTCGACCAGGCCTGGGCGGAGGTGGCCGGCCGGCTGGGCCTGCATTATTACCCCAAGCTCGTCGGCATGAGCCCGTTTACGCCCCTGATCGGGTACCGCTTTCTGATGGCCCCCGGGGCGGATGAAACGCAGCTGACCGGGCTGATGATAGATGAGATCGAGCGCTTTTGCCGGCGCCAGGGGCTGTCCGGAGCAAGCTTCCTCTTTGCCGACCCGCAGTGGGCCGAATTCATGCAGACCCGGGGCTACACGCCCTGGGTCCACTCAAGCTTTTCATGGACGAACAGCGGGTTGCGCGATTTTAAGGATTACCTATCCGAGTTCAGCGCCAATCAGCGCCGCAACATCCGCCGGGAGCGCCTGGGCCTGGAACGGCAGGGAGTCACGGTGCGGATGATCCCCGGCGACGAGTTGCCGGCGCAGCATTATTCCCGCATGTACGAATTCTATGCCCGCACCAACGACAAGTTCGGACCCTGGGGATGCAAGTATTTGACGCCGGATTTTTTCAGCGCGCTGCCCGGCCGCTTCCGGCATCGACTGCTGTTCGGCGTCGCGAACGGCCGGGACCCACGCGAGGCGCCACTCGGGATGTCGCTCTGCGTGACCAAGGGAGACCAGCTCTACGGCCGATACTGGGGGGGGCGGGCGGACGTTGAATTCCTGCACTTCGACGCATGCTATTACCGGCCGATCGAATGGGCCATCACACACGGCATCCGCCATTTCGACCCCGGCGCCGGCGGCGGCCACAAGCTGCGGCGGGGGTTTCGGGTCGTGCCCAACTTCAGCCTGCACCGTTTCGCCGACGCGCGGCTGCGGCAGATCATGGACCGGCACATCGGCGCCATCAACCGGCTTGAGCACCATGAAATTGCGGCGCTCAACTCGGAGCTGCCCCTGCGGCAGGTGCGGTCTTGAGGCGCTCAGCAATGTATTCCTGAAAATTCTCTGAGAGATCCCTGTTCCAGTAGCCGACGACTCCGGTCCGCACGGAAATCTCCGTCACGTCGAGCCCGACAATCTTCACCTTGATCGTCACCGGCGTGCCGTCCTTGCGCTCGGTGACGATGGTGGTCTGAACGCCGTCGGAGTGCTGCTCCTTGACCGGCATCCCCAGGTCCTGCAGGAGTTGAATGCACACGGCCATGGCCGCGGTGTACCGGGCCGGATAGCTGCGCACCAGTTCGCCGTTGACGTAGGTGTACGCCCCGGTCCCGACTCCCGCCCCAACCACCAGCGCAGCGCAGCCGGAGGCACACAACCAGCACACTCCCAGAATCCAAGGCAAGAATTTGCGCGGCATGGCTTCTCCACGGGTAAATACTCAGGTGTTTAGGCTGAAGGCCGAAGGGTAATGATGATCAATCATGACACCATTACCTGTCAACATTTTTAACGATTTGGGCTTTGTGAAATCGCGTACGTATTTTGCTTCAGTCTATCTACCTTCAGCCTATTTACCTGGCAGTTACAAAGCCGATAAACAAACTATCACGCCTGCCCGGGGTGTCAAGTCGGGACGCGCAGGGCCTGCCGCCGTGGCCGCATGCTCTCTGAATTCATTGACAATGCAAGCTGTTGTGAATAGAGTCCGACTATGGAAACGGCTGCGCCCACCGCCAACTCATCCAGGTTGCTTAAAACACTCATCGTGATCCTGCTGGTGATCCTGCTGGCCTGGCCGGTGACATTCGGCCTAATCTGGGGCCTGAACCGTGTCTACACCGCAATCGACCCGACCCGGTTCCCCTTCTCCGCCTCCAAGATCCAGGTCATCCTCCAGAAAACCAAGGCGGATGCCCCTGAGCCCGAGAAGGGCATCGCCCTGAGCCGGGCCATGACGACTCGGCTGGAAGCGGAGCTCGGCTCCACCTTCGGCTGGTCGGTCAACGACCTGTGGGTGTCGCCCACCCGCTGGCTGGACAATCGGGGCAACCGCCAAAAGGGAGTCATCTTCGCCACCCGCATGCTGGTCACCTTTTTCGCGACCAACCTGGCCAAATACGGACAGGTGGACGCCGAAAACGAGTGGCTGAAAGCGGCCCGGGAAAAACATTTCGCTTTCACCGAGGACAGCTGGTGGCTGCCCTCCAGCGAAAGCGAATATGAGAAGGGGATTGAGCTCATCCGGAAATATGATGCTGCACTGGCCCAGGGCAAGGCGGTCTTCAACATGCGCTCCGACGACATCTACAACCTCTTCACCTTCATCCTCAGTAACCAGTTTCTGGACCAGCCCATGGGCCTCCTGGTTCAGGACACCGATAGCGTGCCCTACACGGAACTGGACGACCGCATCTATTACACCCAGGGGGTGATCCTGGTGCTGCGGGACTTCATGGGAACGCTGGTCGAACTCTACCCTGTGATCCGAAGCAAAGGCGGCAATGAAAACATCAAGATCGCCTTGCATGAGATGGAGCGGGTGTGCACGTTCGACCCGCTGGTCGTGCTGAGGGGCCGTCACGATTCCGTCATGGCCGACCACCGCGGCAAAATGGCAAGCTATCTCATTTCGATCCGGGAGAGGCTGAACGATGTGGCGCAGTCCATTCGACGGTAATGCGAGTTCAACCGGCGAGCCATGGGGGGATGATAGAGATGGGTGGCAGAACGGACAAAGGCGGCGGGCTTCCTCAGCAGTATCTGACGCCGACGCCGACGGAATAATAAGACTCCTTCAGCGTCAGAGCCCGGCGCCACATCACTTTGGCCCGGAACACGTCGTAATTGGGGGAGTAAGGCGATTTTTCGACCCCGATGAATATTTCCGTGCCGATTTCAGGGGCGATATCTGACTCGAAGCACATCCCGTCCCGGCTGTAGTTTACCATCCGGCCTTCATAGTAGTTGCCGGTCAGGTAATTCTCGAACATGACAGCCGTCGTGCATGCGTGCCGGGGGCTTTTGCGTTGCTCGACAATGGAGGTCTCTTGAGTAGCTGGCATGCCTTCGCGTCCTCTGGGCAATCGAATGGCGGTCAGGCCCATGCGTCCTGCCGGCGTGATGTTGCCGCCACCCGCTTTTAGAATATGGTATCGACGTGGCCGAGAATAATCAAAACACGCTGATCACACCTTTTCCCATGGCCGATGAGGTTTTCTTCCACTCCGATAATGGCTTCATCACCATGATTCTCGTACTACCGCTAGCACAAATTGTGCCCAACCTCTCGATTTCGTTTTTTCAATGATATCAGTCGATCTTAGATCCGGGTGCTGAATCGGCCGCCATGCAGCACCCATAATTGTCAAAAAATTGCCTCAGTTCGCTGAAATTGTTTTCACATGGAAACGCCGGAACAAGGAGGGTTGCAGCATGCGTCTTTACGGGTTGGTGGGCATCGCCGCTCTGGGCGGAGTGGCGACCGCGCTCCAGGCCCATTTCATGGGCATACTGGACAAACGCATCGGCACGCTGGAAAGTGTTTTCATCACCTACGTCAGCGGCGCGCTTTTGATCGGGGTGATCATGCTGATCCAGCGCGGCGGACATCTCGGCTCCGGCGCGGCGGCTCCGTGGTATGCCTACACCTCCGGGATTCTGGGGCTCGTGATTGTCGGCACGCTCGCATATAGCACCCCACGCCTGGGACTGATCGCCGCGTTCACCGTTTTTATCGCAGCGCAGATCCTGATGGGTGCGTTGGTCGATCACTTCGGCTGGATGGGCGCCGAGATGCACCCCCTGAATCTTGCACGCCTGGCCGGGGTAATGCTGCTATTGGCCGGGACATGGCTGATCACGAGGGATTAACAGGCACCGCTATCCGCTGCCCGATCGTCCCGCCGTGCCATGCCCCGGCGACAGTCCCTAAATCGCACCCGGCGATGTCGGTGGCTTGTAGGAGCGGTTGCCAATACCTTTGGCGGGGCCTATACTATCAGTTACTTAGTGTCCATCCAGATATGTGGATTGCGGTTCAGGCCAAGGCCGCAGCGATTTCGCAACCGCTGGCGTAGTGAGGCTACGCCGAGGATCACGAAGAGCGAGAACGCCGGCATGGGCCGAAAGACGCCGTTTATGGATGGACACTACTTAAGAAAGGGGAAACTTATGTCCACGCTAGGCAAATCGACTCTCGCGTTGGCTGTGATGCTGGCCGTCATGATCGGTTTTAATTCGGCGAATGCCGCCGACGCAAAGGACATGAAAGGCTGGGGCCAGGATGACCCCTACAATAAACTTTACAATGTCAAGGACTCCGAGCGGTTCAAGGCGACGGTCGTCAAGGTGCTGGAAGTCGTGCCCATGCCGGGCATGAGTCCGGGTGTCGCCCTCGAAGTGCGCGAGGGCAGCGAAACCATCGTGGTCCACCTCTGCCCGGTGGGTTATGCCAAACCCTCGGAGATCGGCATCAAGCCAGGCGACAAAGTGAGCATCCGGGGCTGCTGGGCGGAAATCGGCGGCAAGGACGTGTTCATGGCCGCCAAGGTCAAGAAGGGCGAGGCCTTCGAGTTCAAGGTTCGTCTTTCCAAAGACGGCACCCCTTTCTGGACGATGACGCCGGAGCAGCTTGCCAGGGAACAGCAGAACAAGGACGACTGAAAAGAGGCCCGCCGCTGCGATACCAAAGGCATTTTCAACCGGAGCGAGGAATAGGAGTATAGAAGCCATCTCAAAATTGTAGATCACAGCTGAGGGCAAGGCGCACGCCGATGAAAACGCGCAGCAACCATGACAGGTTGTGAGCACTTTTCAGAGGCGTGCAACGCCGCCATCGGCTGTCAGATGCATTTTTGAGATAGCTTATAGGCGACTCCGGGCTCATCGCCGGCCTCGCTTGAACCTGGATTCCGTTGCGTGTGTCAAGGGGTTTGCCTTGACAACCCAGCAGCCACAGATTAGGTTGCCCCTTTGCCTTCATCTTACCGGCACCCAATGCAGCCAACATGAACCATGATATGCCACCCATCGTCTCCATCGTAGGACGCTCAAATTCCGGGAAGACCACCCTGATCGAAAAACTGATCCCCGAGCTGAAACGGCGGGGCTATCGCATCGGAACCATCAAGCACACCCATCATGCGCCGGACATCGACCGGGCCGGGAAGGACAGCTCCCGCCACTGCGCCGCCGGCGCGGACACGGTCGTGCTCGCCTCACCCGGACGGGTGGCCATGATCAAGCAAACCGATTCCGAGAGCATCGACGCGCTGGCCGGTTATTTCAACGACGTCGACCTGCTCATGACCGAAGGCTACAAGCGTGAACCCAAACCCAAGATCGAGGTGGTACGGGCGGCCATGGGCACGGAGCTGCTGTGCCGGAACGATCCCCGCCTGGTCGCGGTCGCAACCGATGCACGCATCGCCGTCGAGGTTCCCGTCTTCCGGCTCGACGACCCCGGACCCATCGCCGATTTCATCGAGCACAAATTCCTGAACCGGCGACGGTGACAGACGACCTATGGCCAATCCCGACCTTGAGCGTCTGAAGTCATGGTTTGCAGAGTACACCTCCGGCTTCTGCACCGGGGATCCGGAACACGACCGGGTCTTCAGACTGAAACAGAACCACACCGTTCGGGTGGCAGTGATAATCCGCCGGATCGGCCGATCGCTGGGGTTGGGCCCCGAAGAACTGCGGGTGGCCGAGGCTACTGCTCTGTTGCACGATGTCGGCCGCTTTCGCCAGTACGCTGAGTACCGGACCTTCCGCGACCAGGCCTCCGAAAATCACGCCCGGATCAGCCTGCGGGTGGTCAACCGCAACCGGTTGCTGGCCGGGTTCAGCCCTCCGCAAAAAGCCCACATCGCCCGTGCGGTGGCCTTCCACAACACCGCGCATCCGCCGGGCCTGAATGATTCAGACTCCCGGCTTTTCCTGAAGTTGCTTCGCGATGCGGACAAGCTCGACATCCTGAACATCGTGATCGGGCATTACGTCGGCCGTGCCCGCCAGCCGGAGGCCTTCAACGGATTGGCGCTCACCGACGGGCACGAATGCTCACCGCGGGTGCTGGCCGCCCTGCGCGAGTCGCGCTTCGTCCAATCTGAAGAGGTCCGCACACTCACCGATGTCAAGCTGCTTTACATCTCCTGGGTGTTCGACCTGAACTTTCCCGCCTCGTTCCGGGAGATGCGAAAAGGGCGCTACATCGAACGCCTCTCCTCCTCAATGCCTGCCACCGCTGAGGTGATCGAATGTGTTCGGATGGCTCGGGAGCACCTCGGCCTGCAGGCCGGGCTGGCAGTTTGACTTTGGTACTCAAATCCGATAGCAGGCAGCATGACTGAGCTTCCCCTTGAATCCCTGATGTGCCACAGGGACAACTTGGAGCATGTCCTGGACAACCTGAAAGAAGGGATCATCGCCCACGACCTGCAGCGCCGCGTCTTTTTCTTCAACCGCGAGGCCGAGCGCATCACCGGCTACGGCCGAGAGGAGGTGCTGGGCAGGGATTGCCACGAGGTCTTCGGCGCACCCTTCTGCGGGGGGCGGTGCACCTTCTCCGAACCCTCGTCGGATCCGCCCGAAACCGCCGATTATCCTCTCACCGTCGTCACCAAGTCCGGGGAAACCCGCCGCGTCGAGATGACGGTTACCCGCATGCACGACGGCGCCGGTGGCCCCACCGGCATCCTGGCCTCCTTCCGGGATGTGACCGACCTCGTCCGCCTGCAGCTGCGCACCGGCGACATGACGCGGTTCGGCAACATCATCGGCCATGACAGCAAGATGCTCTCCGTCTTCAAGCAGATCCGGGATGTGGCCGGCTACGACTACCCGGTGCATGTATCGGGCGAAACCGGCACCGGCAAGGAACTCGTGGCCAACGCGGTCCACAACGAAAGCCGCCGCGCCGGGGCGCCGTTCGTCCCCATCAACTGCGGGGCACTGCCCGAGGGGCTGATCGAAACCGAGCTCTTCGGGCACGTCAAGGGGGCCTTCTCCGGCGCCATCCGCGACAAGAAGGGCCGCTTCGAACTGGCAGATGGGGGTACTGTTTTCCTGGACGAGGTCGCCGAGCTCTCCAACACCATGCAGGTCAAGCTGTTGCGGTTTCTGCAGGAGGGCAAGTTCGAGCGGGTCGGCGGAGAGGAAAGCCTGCGCGTAGACGTGCGGGTCATCAGCGCGACCAACCAGAACCTGAAAAAAGAAGTCGAGCGCAACCGGTTTCGGGAGGATCTCTTCTACCGGCTCAATGTGATCCCCATCCACCTGCCGCCGTTACGACAGCGCAGGATCGACATCCCGAACCTGGTCGATCACTTCCTGAAGGAGGCGGCCGAGCGCTATGACCGGGACCCCCTCGAGGTTTCCAATCCGGCTCTCGCACTGATGCTCGACTACCGCTGGCCGGGCAACGTGCGCGAACTGCAGAACGCCGTGCAGTACGCCTTCGTCAGATGCGGGGGCAAGCGGATCACGCCGGAGTGCCTGCCCGTGGAGCTACGCGAGGCGGCAGCGGTGTGCGCCCGCCGGGGTCCGGCGAAGAAGCTTGAGATCGAGACGGTGCGGGCAGCGCTGGAGCGCACCGGCGGGAACAAGGCCAAGGCCGCCAAGCTCATGGGTGTGGGCCGGGCCACCCTCTACCGCTTCCTGAACGACCACCCTCCGTCCTGAAAAACGGGCCCTTGCCGCTCAGCGCGCAAGCCCCAGTTCCTGCTTAAGCCAGGCCTTGATGTCCTCGTCCAGGGCGTAGACCCCTTTCAGCTCGCAAACGTCCTTCTCAAAACGCCGGGGCAGCTCGAATTTCGCTAGCTCCTGGGCCTCGTCGGAGTTGCGCCGGATCAAATAGATGTAATAGGGCCTGGCCCAGCAGTTGACCACAAGGTACGTGGTGTAGTCGCCCTTCGAGCGGATAACGTAGCCGTCCCCCCTGGCCCAGTTGTTGCCCCACTCCAGATAAAGCCGAACAGCCTCTTCGGGGGTCATGTCCCAGTTGATCTCATCGATGAGATCCGTCTTGGTTTTCAACTCCGCGAGGGTGAACATCCCGTCTTCCTCCTGCGCTGTAATGGCCACGCCATCTGAACCATTCGATGTTGCGGCAGCCGCAACGGCCGGCACCTCAACCGGTTCTTTGAGGCCGGCCGCGGCTGTCGGAAACTTTAAAGCATCCGCAGCGTTCTGTCCACCAAACAAGCAGGGCGCCCCTGCGGGCGCCCTGCTTGTTTGTATCGGTGGGTTCGGAAATGCTACGCGGCGGCGTCAAGCGACCGTCGGTCGGCCATGGACATCAGCGTGCGTTCACGGGCCTTGTCGATCCCGAGCGCTTTGCGCTTCTTGTCGATGTGCGCGATGATCATGCGCGCCATCTCGTAGGGGTCGTTGGCAAAGCCCCACTTGCCCATGCCCATGGTTTCAAGCTCTTCGAACAGGTGCTTGTGGAACTTCGTGCCCTCCACGATGGGGAACGTGACGCCGAAGACCGTAAAGACGCCGGAAGACACGAAGTACTGGCCGATGGAGATGGCCTTCTCGCTCATGTACTCGGGTGCTGCGCCGGCCACCGGCAGGTCGGCGATGCTGTTGCCCAAACCGCCGGTCTTGACCATTTCGGCGGCGGCGATCAGGATGCGGCTGTTGTCCACACAGGAGCCAAGGCCGAGGACCGGCGGCATGCCGACGGTTTCGCACACCTCCTTCAAGCCCGGGCCGGCCAGATGCGCCGCCTCGGGGGTCGTCAGACCCGCCTTGGCCAATGCGATCTGCGAGCAGCCGGTCTGCAGCACCAGCACGTCGTTTTTGATCAGCTCCTTGACGAGTTCGACATGCAGCCAATCCTGTTTGACGCGCGGGTTGGTGCAGCCCACCACGCCGGCCACCCCGCGGATGCGGCCGTTGATGATGTTGTCGTTGAGGGGTGTATAGGACGCGCGGAAGGTGCCCCCCAGCATGTAGTTGATGTACTCGTGCGAGAATCCGTGCACGCCGATGTTCTTGATTTTGGGGATCTCGATTTTGGCCGTGCGGTTCTTGAAGCGGCCGATGGCCTGGATGACCAGCTCATCCGTGCACTCCTTGGGCTTGTGGTCGTTGAACTCGATGTGGGTGGCGCCCTCGATGTGCGCGCGCGGGTTGGTGGTGATGAGTTTCGTACCGTAGCATTCGGCCACCTTGACTAATCCCTGCTTGATGCACTGCACGTCGACGCACATGGCGTCCACGGCTCCGGTGACCAGAATGGCCTCCGTCGACATGAAGTTTCCGGCATGGGGAATCCCATGGCGGGACAGCACTTCGGCGCCGGAGCAGCACATCCCCACCAGGTTGATGCCCTTGGCGCCGGCAGCCTTGGCGGCCTGCACCAGAGTGGGCTCGCTCACCGACTCGATCATGGATTCGAACAGGTTCGGCTCGTGGCCGTGGACGATGATGTTGACCTGATCCTCCTTGAGCACGCCCATGTTCACCTCGACCGAAACCGGGGACGGGGTGCCGAAGAGGATGTCGGAGATCTCGGTCGCGACCATGGAGCCGCCCCAGCCGTCGGCCAGGGCCGTGCGGCATGAACTGCTTGGTGATGTTGGCGTAGTCCTGGTCGACCCCCATGTGGGTGCGGTGCATCATCTCCATGATCTCGCGCATGGCCCCGCGCGGCACGATACCATGCTTGCGCCAGGTCTCCAGGGTTTTGGCCGGAACGCGCTGGGCAAAGGGGATCTCGCCTTCCACCTGGGTGTAGGTGCGCTCGAGTTCTTTGTACAGATCCCTGGCGATGTCCATCAGTTCCCGGCCCTCGATTTCGATGCCGATGGACTCGGCGACCGCCTTGAGCTTCTCGGGGTTTTTGATGGTGTAATCTTTGATATGGCCGTTGACCACCTCGCGGAAGAGGTCCAGCATGCTCATGCCGTGGTCGGTGTGGGCGGCGCAGCCGGAGGCGACGAACCGGGCGAAATTACGGGCCTGGATGGTGTCGATCGTGGCGCCGCAGACACCCACTTTGGAATAGGGGTCGCGCGCGTTCAGGCGGCAGGGGCCCATGAAGCAGTGCTTGCAGCAGGCCGACTCCGCGCCAATGGGGCAGGCCTTCATGCTGTAGGCGCGCTCGAAGGCGGTTTCGACGCCGTCGCGCCGGGCTTTCGTGAGCATTTGGGCCGTGGCGTCACAGATGGTGAAATCCCTGGGGTCAGGCATCTCCTTGTCTTTCTTCTTGGAGATGAGTTCCTTTTTTTCTTCCATGCGGAGTTCCTCCTTCGTGGAAAGATTGAAAAAAAATCCACTTGCACGCCGGTATCTATTATCGGCGTGGTAGGGTGCCGAGTCGATGTTTGGCTCTTTTTGCCTACGGGAAAAAATAGGCTTTGTCAAGGGGCACCAACTCCTCCTCGGTTTCGACCGAAACTTTATAAAACAATTTCCGTGCCATGCCTGGTCGTGAAAATGCGATAATATGCCGATGACCGACACCATGGCGATTTTTTCCTTGTCAGTTTGAAAGATTTCGTGTTTTATACCATCCATTCAAACCGCACCCGGGACGAACCGGGTCAGGCCGTCGGCAACGCGGCACGCATCATCAGCGCGCAACCCCTATGTGGCTGCGCTTCAGGAAAGGAAACTCGTATGTCGGATGCTGAAATCAAACCGCCTTCGGAAGACAAATCCCCGCCGGATGTAAAGATATTCTCCCTGAGCACCTGCAGCCACTGCAAGGCCGCCAAGAAGTTTATTGGCGAATGCACCATCAAATATGATTTCGTCGATGTGGACATGCTCGAGGGAGACGAGCGCAAGGCCATCATCGAGGATGTGAAAAAATTCAACCCGCGCTGCTCCTTCCCCACCATCATCATCGGGGAGAAGGTCATCGTCGGGTACAAAGAAAATGAAATCAAGGAGGCGTTGGGTCTTAAATGAACGCTCAGCAGCTCTATGATATGATGAAAAAAGTGCAGGAGCCCAAGGGCTACTACTTCAACACGGACACCGAACGCGTCTTCGAGCTGCTCGACGCGCTGATCCTGAACAAGCAGCGCTACGGGTACATGGGCTGCCCCTGCCGCCTGCTCGCCGGCGACCGCGACAAGGACCGGGACATCATCTGCCCCTGCGTCTACAGCGTCCCGGACATCGCCGAATACGGCAGCTGTTACTGCAACCTCTACGTGTCGAAGGATTGGAACGAGGGCACACTGCCGCGGGCCTACGTCCCCGAACGCCGCCCGCCAGAAAAGATGCCGTTCTGAGCCTTCTTGACTTTAAGGCCGGCGGACCAATTTTCTAATAAAACAGACGCTGCCGCCGTTGGGTGGGCAGCAGAAATGGTGCGGGGGAAAAACCACCTAACGGAATGGGGAGGGTCCAAATGGAAGAAGAGTGCAAGATTACGCTCAATACCGGTTTGCGCGGTGTCACCATCGCCAGCACTCGCATCTGTGAGGTCGACGGGAAAAACGGCCGTTTGATCTACCGGGGTTACATGATTCAGGATTTGGCGAAAGCCAGCTTCGAGGAGGTCGCCCACCTGCTTCTTCATGAACACCTCCCGCCGGCCGAAGAGTTAAAGTCTTTCCGCTCCAAATTGGCCGCCGAACGGACCGTCCCTCCGGAGTTCATCGCTGCCTTGAAGACCCGGCCGCCGAAGGCGCTGCCGATGGACATCCTCCAGGCGGCGGTGCCCATGCTCGCCAATCACGATCCCGACATCCGGGAATACTCCAGAGAAGCCGCCCTGCGCATGGCCCATCGGCTGATCGCCAAGTTCCCGACCGTTGTCGCGGCCTGGCACCGCATCCGCAGCGGTATGGAACCCGTGGCGCCGTCGCCCGAGCTCGGGCACGCCGCCAATTTTCTCTACATGCTGAACGGCCGGGCTCCGGACGAAACCGCGACCCGGGCCATCGACGCCGCCCTCGTCCTGCACGCCGAGCACTCCTTCAACGCCTCCACCTTTGCCGCACGCGAGGTGGCCTCCACCCAGGCCCACATGTACGCGGCGGTCGCCGCCGGTGTGGGCTCGCTGTCCGGAGCACTCCACGGCGGGGCGAACGCCAAGGTCATGCAGATGCTGCTCAAGCTCGGCAGCGCCGACAAGGTGGCGGATTTCGTCAACGCCGAACTCGACGCGGGCCGCAAGATCTTCGGGCTCGGGCATGCCGTCTACGACGTGGACGATCCGCGGGCACGCATCGTGGCGCAGATGTCCAAGGCGCTGGGGGAAGCTGCCGGCAACCCGCGCTGGTACGAGATGTCGACCCTGATCGAGAAGACCGCCAAGGAAATCTTCCGCAAGCGCAAGAATGCCGACATTCCCGTAAATGTCGATTTTTACAGCGCTTCCATGTATTATTATCTCGGGATTCCGGTCGATTTTTTCCCGCTGGTGTTTGCCATCGCCCGCGTGGCCGGATGGGCCGCACACATCATCGAAGAGCAGTTTGCCGGGGCCGCGCCCAAGCCCGTGCTCTACCGTCCGGAATCCGACTACATCGGGGACTACTGCGGCCCCGAGGTATGCGAATTCGTCCCTCTTGAAAAGCGTCAAAAGGAGTAGAAGTGGTCCCATAACCACTTATGGGCACGGTATCTGATCCTTATCCCATCGGCTGGCTTCTCTGTGATCGGCTGCTGGATGACCTTGTCGGGCTGGGTGCGGATATCGATCGACGGTCAGGGAAGCCTCCGGCTTTCTGACCGTCGGCCCCCCACCGGAGTTTGGGGGCATCTGCCCGCATGGCCAGAACCCTCCAGTTGACCCGGCGAATACCACCGCCCTTGCCCCCACCGACGGATCCCCCGTTGTGTTCAGCAGAGTGTTGAAAATGGCGTATAAGGTCTTAATCCGTCGTTGCGTGGCTCTTGTAAATGCGTTTTATGTCCGAAGATAGAAGGCTGGGAAGCTGGGAAGCTTGAAGCCAAACCTTTTCTGCCTTTTTTTAGCCTCCTGGCGTTCCAGCCTCCGAGCCTCCAGCCAATAGTCACCTTGGCTGACGATCTGGCGCTTGTTTTTAAAACCCCCTTAAGCTGAGCTCCGATGAATCCGCCCAACACCATCCGAGCCGCTCCTGCGGTTGACAAAGCCCCGCCTGCGACCTAGGGTGAGCCGTCAAGGCATAACTTCAAGGAGTTGTTGCCATGAAAATCATGGTCACCGGTGCGTCGGGGTTTATCGGCACGCACCTGACTGGTTTTCTATTGCATCGTAACCACCAGGTCATCGGCTTGGCTCGATCGCTGCGGGGGAAAGGGTTTTCGCACCCGGAGTATCGGTTCATCGCGGCGGACACTACGCAAACGGGGGTGTGGCAGGAGGCCCTTGCCGACGTCGATGTCGTGGTCAACCTGGCCGGCCGCTCGATCTTCGGGCGCTGGAACGAGTCGGTGAAGACCGAGATCCGTGAGAGCCGCATCCTGACCACGCGCCATGTGGTCGAGGGCCTGCCGGCGGGAAAACCGGTGGTTCTCGTCAGCGCCTCCGGCGCCGGCTACTACGGCAATCGAGGCGACGAGGTGCTCACGGAAGAGGCCCCCGCCGGAGACGACTTCCTCGCCAGGCTTGCGGCGGATTGGGAAAGGGAGGCGCACGCGGCTGCGGCAAAAGGTGCCCGGGTGGTGGTGGTGCGCCTGGGGGTGGTGCTGGGAAAAGGGGGTGGTGCCATGGCTCAGATGATCCCGGCCTTCAAATTCGGCCTGGGCGGGCCGATCGGAAGCGGCCGGCAGTGGCTCCCGTGGATCCACTTGGAGGACCTTTCGGCGGCGCTGCTGTTTCTAATCGATCACCCGGAAATCAGCGGGCCGGTCAATCTCTGTGCGCCCGAGCCGGTCACCAACCGCGATTTTGCCAGCGCCCTCGGCCGCGCCTTGAACCGACCGGCTTTCATGCCTGCACCGGCCGTCATGGTCCGCATGGCGCTGGGGGAGTTCGCCGCTGTGCTGCTCGGCAGCCAACGGGCGGTTTCACAGAAACTCCTGCAGCATGGTTTTGGCTTCCGGCATCCGGATATCCGGTCCGCTATTGAGGCCGTTGTGCACGGCTAAACCTCATGGCGTTTAGCCCGAACATTTCATGAAAATTTTTCGAAAAGGGATGACGTTCGCCGACATGGATAAAGCCGCCCGGCAATTCCGCCAACAGGTGTTGAAGCAATTTGCAGGCAACAGCAGTATGGCCCGTGTCAGGGCCCTGATCGGTGATTGATCGGAGCGCCCGCCGGAGGAGGCATGCCCAAAAAGGAAAAAACCTTCAAGCTCATATCCTGGAACGTGAACGGTCTGCGCGCGGTGATGCAGAAGGATTTCCTGGGGTCTTTCCGCAAACTCGATGCCGACGTGGTCGCCATCCAGGAGACCAAACTTCAGCAGGCTCAGCTGGACGATAAAATGGCCCGCATCGCGGGTTACGAGTCTCATTGGTCCCACTGTGAGGTTAAGAAGGGCTACAGCGGGGTGGGCACCTACACCCGGGTGACCCCGGTCAACGCCCGCTGCGGTTTCGGCGAAGAACGCTTCGATGCCGAGGGCCGCATCGTCGAAATGGACTTCGGCGGTTTCCTTTTTTTCAACGTCTATTTCCCGAACGGACAGATGAGCGAAGAACGCCTGCAGTACAAACTAGACTTCTATGAAGAATTTTTCGAATACACGGATACCTGCCGCAAGCGCGGCAAAAGCATCGTCATTTGCGGAGACTACAACACGGCTCACAACGAGATCGATCTTGCCAACCCCAGGGCCAACGAGAACACCTCCGGCTTTCTGAGGATCGAGCGCGACTGGCTCGACCGCATTGTCAAGAGAGGCTACGTCGACACCTTCCGGCACTTCCACCCGGACACGGTCAAATACTCATGGTGGACCTACCGCTTCAAGGCGCGGGAGCGCAACATCGGCTGGCGTATCGACTATTTTTTCGTGACCCGGGAGTTGATCGAGCAGGGGCGGGTCACGGAGGCGTTCATCGACAACGACATCACCGGTTCGGACCACTGCCCGATCGGCCTGATGCTTAAGGTATGAAAGGCGGGTTCACAGGAGAGCGTGATTCAGGACAGCCCGCATATTGCAGCGATATACGGCAGCCCCCGCCGCAACGGGAACACCGCCAAGCTTCTGCGGGAGGCAATCGCCGGGGCCCGCGCGGCAGGGGCCCGGGTGGACGAGATCGTGCTGCGGGACCTCAAGCTGTCCCCCTGTATGGAGATTTACAGCTGCAAGCAGGGCGGGGAGTGCCGCATTCGCGACGATTTCCAGAAAGTGCGCGACCTGGTTCTGGCCTGCGCGGGGCTCATGCTGGCCTCCCCGATCTTCTATTATGCCGTGAGCGCCCATACCAAGATCCTCATGGACCGTTTCCACTCCGTGTGGGTGCAGAAGCACTGGATGCACAAAGGTTTTCAGCCGGAGCGTTCGCCGCGCCGCAAGGGGCTGTTCATCTCGGCCGGGGCCACCCAGGGCCGAAAGCTCTTCGAAGGGACGCTGCTCAGCGTGCGTTACTTCTACGACACCCTGGACATGGACCTCTGGAAGACGCTGCTCTACCGGGGGCTCGAAGACGCGGACGACGTCCTGAAGCACCCGGAATACCTGGACGACGCCCGTCGGGCGGGGGAGGAACTCGCCGGGGCGCTCATTGAATAGGCACCCGCAACGCACCGGCATACGGCCCCAACCCCAACTTTGAAACACGACCTCGAATGACGCAAGGACCGCTGACATGACATTGACGTTTTCACCGATCGATCTGGACCGGCAGACAGACTACCTGGCACTCTTGGCGCAGTGCCCGCAGGTGGCCTCGGATTACAGCTTCCTCAACCTCTGGGCCTGGGCCGAGGAGTATGGCCTGCGCTGGGCCTGGGGCGAAAAGCTGGTCTGGATCAAGCAGACCCGCCCGCAAGAGGCGCTGTGGGCACCGGTCGGCCCGTGGGAAGCGGTCGACTGGGAGTCGGTTTTCGCGAATACGTCGCCGGGCCCAGCGACGCTCATCCGGGTGCCCGAGACGCTCTCCGGCATCTGGCAGGCCCGGCTCGGCGCCCGGATGCTCAGCGAGGCGGACCGGGGAAACTGGGACTATCTCTACGCCGTGAGCGATCTGGTCGAGCTGCCGGGCAACCGGTTTCACAACAAGAAGAACCTGCTCAACCAGTTCGTCAAATCCAATATCTTCACCTACTTCGATTTCGGCCCCCGGTTGATCGAGCAAGCCATGGCCATGCAGGAAGACTGGTGCTCCTGGCGCGACTGCGAATCCTCCGATATGCTCTCCGCCGAGAACCGGGCGATCCTGCGGATCTTCGACCGCTGGGACCGGTTCGACCGGGTCATGGGCGGAGCGCTGTTCGTGGACAACATCATCGTCGCCTACACGTTGGCCGAACCGTTGACCGCGGACACCCTCGTCATCCATTTCGAAAAGGGCTGCCCTGCCTACAAGGGCGTCTACCAGGCCATCAACCAACTGTTTGTCGCCCGCTCGGCCGGCGGCTTTAGCTTAGTCAACCGCGAACAGGACCTGGACAACGAAGGGCTGCGCAAGGCCAAGTTGTCCTACAATCCGGTCGAATTTTTGAAAAAATACAAGGTCACGATCACCGGTTGAGACGGGGGGCTGCGTCCCCGCGCGAGCTCTTTCCGCCCATGGTGACGGGAGCAGGAGGTGCCAGGTGGGCACAGACACTACCACCAAGCAGAATACGTGCAAAATAGGAACCACGGAGCTTTCCGGGTATCGGAAGCGGCTTCCCGGCATCACCGAGTCGATCATCGCCAGCTGTTCGGCGCACGATTGCCAGACGCTTGTCGACTACGAGCCGTTCCCGTCCCGACCGGAGGTGGTGGAGATCATCGGCCGCATTCGCGAACTGCTCTTCCCCGGCTATTTCACCCGTGAAAAGGTCGACCCACTGACGCTGCCCTACAGCATGGGGCAGACCGCCATCGGGATCTTCGAGCGGCTGGCCGAGCAGATCTGCCGCAGCATCCGCCACGATTGCTTCCGCTACGAGCAGCCCTGCACCGACTGCGAGAACCGCGGCCACGAGCTCGCCCTGCAGTTTCTTCAGGACCTCCCGGCCATCCGCACGATCCTGTCCAGCGATGTGCGCGCCACTTATGACGGCGACCCGGCCGCGCGCAGCTACGAGGAAATCATCTTCAGCTACCCGGGCATCTATGCCATCGCCGTCTACCGGGTTGCCCACCGGCTTTTCGAACTGGGGGTGCCGCTCTTGCCGCGGATCATGACCGAACATGCCCACAGCCTCACCGGGATCGACATCCATCCCGGGGCCGAGATCGACGAGAGCTTTGCGATCGACCACGGGACGGGCGTGGTCATCGGCGAGACCACCCGCATCGGCAAGAACGTCCGCATCTACCAGGGGGTGACGTTGGGGGCCTTGTCGCTTCCCAAAAACGCCGGTGAACAATACCGCGGCCGGAAACGCCACCCCGACATCGAGGATGATGTGATTATCTACTCCGGCGCCACCATTTTAGGCGGCAAGACCGTCATCGGCGCCCGCTCGGTGATCGGCGGCAATGTGTGGATCACCGCCTCGGTCCCCCCCGACACCATGGTGATCATGGAGTCCCCCCGGTTGATCTACAAGACTCAGGGGAGCCCCGGGGAGCAGCCCGCACCGTAACCGACCCTCATCCACGGCAGAAGGAGGTCTCCCATGAAATACTACGCCACTATCGGCAGCACCATCGGATCGACCCCCCTGGTGCAGTTGAACCGCATCGCCGCCGGCCTGCCGGCCCGGATTTTCGCCAAGCTGGAATTTTTCAACCCGTTGGGAAGCGTCAAGGACCGCATCGCCGCGGCCATGATCGCCGCGGCGGAGCGGGAAGGAACACTTACGCTCGATACTTTGATCGTCGAGCCCACCAGTGGGAACACCGGCATCGCGCTGGCCTTCATCTGTGCTGCGAAGAATTATCACCTCTGTCTCACCATGCCGGACAGCATGAGCATCGAGCGCCGGAAACTGTTGACGCACCTGGGGGCGGAGCTCGTGCTCACACCCGGCGCCGGCGGGATGAAAGGCGCCATCGACGCGGCACAGGAGATTCTCGCCTCCCGCAAGAACGCCTTCATGCCCAACCAGTTCACCAACCCGGCCAACCCGCGCATCCATCGCGAGACCACGGCCGAGGAGATCTGGCACGACACGGAGGGGCAGGCGGACATCCTGGTCGCCGGGGTCGGCACCGGCGGGACCATCACGGGCGTCTCCCAGGTGATCAAGGCGCGCAAACCCTCGTTCCGGAGCGTCGCTGTCGAGCCGTCCGACTCGCCCGTGCTCTCGGCCGGAAGGAAAGGCCCGCACAAGATCCAGGGCATCGGCGCCGGCTTCGTGCCGGAGGTGCTGGACCGCTCCGTCATCGACGAGGTCGTCACCGTGACGAACGAGGATGCCTTCGAGACCGCGCGCGAGCTTGCCAAGGTGGAAGGTCTCCTGTGCGGGATCTCCTCCGGTGCTGCGACCTGGGCGGCCCTGCAGGTCGCCCGGAGGCCGGAGTCCGCCGGCAAGATGATTGTGGTTATCCTCGCCAGCACCGGCGAGCGCTACATCTCGACGGAGCTGTTCAAATAGCGCTGAGACTCGCGAGAACATCCACGCCATGAATCGGCCGGAGTCTGATCAGAAGCAGGAGTTCCTCTCAGGAGTGCGGGATACGTTCCCGCTGCTGCTCGGAGCCCTTCCGTTCGGGCTGATTTACGGAGCGGTCGCTGCGACCTCAGGGTTGTCCCCAACGGCGGCCATGGCCATGTCCGCATTCGTCTTCGCGGGCTCTGCGCAGTTTATCGCCGTGGGGCTGGTCGCCGCCCAAACCCCCGTTGCGATCATCGTTCTGACGACCTTCATCGTCAACCTGAGGCACATGCTTTACAGTGCGACCCTTCTGCCGTACCTGAAACACCTGCCCCAAAAATGGCGGATTCCTCTGGCGTTCTGGCTGACGGACGAAACGTTCGCCGTGACGGTGCATCGCTTTCAAAAAAACGATGCGTCCGTCGTTAAGCACTGGTACCAGCTCGGCTCCTCCATTGCCATGTACCTGAACTGGCAATTCTGGTGCTTTCTCGGGCTGGTTTTAGGTAACCGGATTCCCGACGCACAGAGCTGGGGACTGGACGTAGCCATGCCGGTCACCTTCATCGGCATGATCATCCCTTTCGTGAAAACCGTTCCCATGGTGGTCTGTGTTCTGACGGCGGGGGCGGCGTCGCTGCTGACCTTGGCCATGCCCTACAAGCTGGGTATCCTCGTTTCCGCATTCGCCGGTATCGGCTCGGGTCTCATGGCGCAGCGCATCACGAACGTGAGAAAAGGGGCGCTCCAGAGATGACGGCAAACGAAGGGTGGATGATTGCAGGAATGATGGCCGTTACGTTCGGCATCCGCTATTTTCTGTTCTCCCTGGCGGACCGGATCCGGATGGCCCCCTGGATTGAAGGCTCGCTTAAGTTCATTCCGCCGGCGGTTCTGACCGCCATCACCCTTCCGGCCGTTTTGCTGCCCAAAGGCGACTGGCAGATTTCATTCTCCAATCCCTACCTGGTTGCCGCAATCGTCGCCACCGCAGCCGGCACTCTGACCCGGAATCTGTTGGCGACCATTGCCATCGGCCTTGCCGCTTTTTTTGTGTATCGGCTTATTTTTTAACAGCCTGTTAGGCACTTGCCTGATTCAAGAGTTCTAGTGAAGACGGATTCAGTATGAGCTTTGTCGCCGCGATCAACTCAGTTAACTGGTCCGGGTTAGTGGCGCTGGCAATCGGAGCCGTGATGCCCGGGCGATTGATCACCCAGGCAAGAGCAACCGTGGCGGGTGTGACGTTATGCAGTTGCGCCACCTGGTCAAGGGAGTCGAGTATCCGAAGCCCGCGCTCGTTCAGGTATTTTTTGACCATATCGCCGCGGGCGCTTTTTGCCAGATCGGCTTCGCGCCGATACTTGCCTGTCAGAAACCCGCTGGCCAACGAAAAATAGCAGATCACGCCCACCCCATTTTCCCGGCAGAGGGGTTCGAGTTCTTTTTCATAGTCGGCACGATCATAGAGGTTGAACAAAGGCTGCAGGCTTTGGTAGGCGGGGTATCCTTTGTTCTTGCTGACCTGCAGGGCCTGAGACAGCCGTTGCGCTGAAAAGTTGGACGCCCCAACAGCCCTGACCTTTCCCTGGCTGATCAGTTGGGCGTAGGCCTCAAAGGTTTCTTCCAGCGGGGTCTCCGGATCGTCGGCATGGGACTGGTACAAATCGATGTAATCTGTCTGCAGGCGCTTCAGCGAATCCTCCACCGCACGCATGATGTAGGATTTTGAGAGTCCTTTCCGCTCCGGTCCCATTTCTTTTCCGACCTTGGTGGCGATGACGACCTTTCCTCGTTTCCCACTGCGCTTCAACCATTTTCCGATGATGGTTTCGGATTCGCCTCCGTTGTGACCCGGAACCCACCGGGAGTAAACATCGGCAGTATCCACAAAACTGAAGCCTGCATCGACAAACGCATCAAGCAACGTAAACGACATCGACTCGCCCACGGTCCAGCCAAAAACATTTCCGCCAAAGGCCAGTGGATATATTTCGATCCCGGAATGGCCAAGCTTGCGTTTCTTCATGGTCCGATCCCTCCTCTATGCACTCTTTGATCAGAGTCTAACGGGTGACTTTAAGTTTAAGGATAATGTTTGGAAGCATTCATGTAAATGCTCACGAGGTATCATTGAAAATAGTTCTGGTTGAAAGATAATGTCCATTTTGTCCCCATATTATCCCCATGATTATCCGATATTGCATTTGTGTTGCTTGGTATTATCCTACTTTCAAGCGGTGATCAAAGTGGAGGGGTGGTCTTCGTCTTGATTCAACCCGGGGTACCAGCGGGGGGAAGAAAGGGGCGGGGGCATGCAAAGCGAGCAACAGGCTGCCAAAGACACTGCTTTCAGCAGCAGCTTTGCTGCGCCGACCATTAGCCTGCCGAAAGGGGGCGGCGCCATTCGGGGCATGGGCGAGAAGTTTGCCGCCAACCCGGTCAGCGGCACCGGGGCGCTGAACTTTCCCGTTTACACCAGTCCGGGTCGGTCCGGTTTTGGACCCAAGCTTGCGCTCTCCTACAACTCGGGCTCCGGCAACAGCCCCTTTGGCTTCGGCTGGGATCTGGATCTGCCCTGTATCAGCCGCAAGACCGACAAAGGCCTGCCCCAATACCTTGATGAAGACGAATCGGACACCTTCATTCTATCCGGGGCCGAGGATCTCGTTCCGCAGCTGAACCTCGTCAACAACCAGTGGGTCCGCGACGGCACCACGCGCACAAACGTATTCGGAGGCAAGACTTATTTCGTGCGCCGCTACCGGCCGCGCGTCGAGGGCCTGTTTGCCAGGATCGAGCGCTGGACCAACCTCTCCGAGCCGCAAGACACCTTCTGGCGCTCGATCTCCAAGGACAACGTCACCACCTGGTATGGCAAAACGGCCGAGAGCCGGATCTCCGACCCGGCAGATCCCAGCCGCATCTTCAGTTGGCTGATCTGCGAGAGCTATGACGACAAGGGCAACGTCATCCGCTATCAATACAAGGAAGAAGACTCCGCCGGCGTGGATCTCTCCCAGGCCCACGAACGCAACCGCAGCGATGCCACCCGCTCCGCCCAACACTATATCAAGTATGTTTTCTACGGCAACCGCACGCCCTACTTTCCCGATCTGACGGCGCCCACACCCGTCGCACTGCCGACGGACTGGTGCTTTCAGCTGGTGTTCGACTACGGCGAGCACGACCTGGCGGCTCCCGTTGCGCAGGACAGCGGCCAACCCTGGGGCTACCGGCCGGATCCGTTCTCCACCTACCGCTCCACCTTCGAGGTGCGCACCTATCGGCTTTGCCGGCGCGTATTGATGTTTCATCATTTCGCGGAGCAGCCCAACATCGGGATCAACTGCCTGGTGCGCTCCACCGACCTTGTGCATTCATTCGCTCCGGCCTCCGATCCCAGCCAACCCTTCTATTCTTACCTGCTGTCGGTCACACAAACCGGCTACGTCCGCAACCCCGCGGGCGGATATTTCTCCAACTCCCTGCCGCCATTGCAGTTCGAATATACGCAAGCCGAAATCGACGAGACCGTCCGCGACCTCGATTCCGAGAGCCTTAAGAACCTGCCCAACGGAATCGACGGCAGCCGCTATCGCTGGGTCGATCTGGATGGGGAGGGTGTATCGGGGATTCTGAGCGAACAGGGTGGAAGCTGGTTTTACAAACCGAATCTGAGCCCGGCGAATCAGCAGACGGTGGACGGCCAACAACTGACCCTGCCGCGGTTTGGGGCCGTGCAGCCGGTGGCCCGTCAGCCCTCGTTGGCCTCGTTGAGCAGCGGCAGGCAACAGCTGATGGATCTTTCCGGCGACGGCCAGCTGGATCTTGTGCAGTTCGATGGCCCCACCCCCGGGTTCTACGAGCGTACCGCCGAGGCCGACTGGGAGCCGTTTGAGCCTTTTGCATCGCTGCCGGTGCTCGATTGGCGCAATCCAAACCTGAGGTTCATCGACCTGACCGGAGACGGCTTCCCGGATGTGCTGATCTCCGAGGACGACGCGTTCCGGTGGCACACGTCGCTGTCTACGGAAGGCTTCGGCCCGGCCCAACGAGCGGCGCCGTCTTTGGACGAGGAGCAAGGTCCGCAGCTTGTCTTCGCCGACGGCAGCGAGTCCATCTTTCTGGCCGACATGTCAGGCGACGGTCTTACCGACCTGGTGCGCGTGCGGCTCGGCGAAGTGTGCTACTGGCCAAACCTGGGTTACGGACGTTTTGGCGCCAAGGTCAGCATGGACCAGGCGCCGCGCTTCGACCGCGCCGATCTGTTCGACGGTCGCCGCATCCGGCTGGCCGATATCGACGGCTCCGGAACCGCTGACATCATCTACTTCGCCGGCGGCGAGGTTCACCTGTACTTCAATCAATCCGGCAACGCCTGGGGTGCCGAGCACGCCCTGAGTCATTATCCCTCCGTGGAGAGTGTTTCCTCCGCCACTGTCCTGGATTTGCTCGGCAACGGCACGGCCTGTCTGGTCTGGTCCTCCCCGCTGGCGGGCAGCGCCCGGCGGCCGATGCGCTACATCGATTTAATGGGCGGCCAAAAGCCGCATCTGCTGGTCAAGACGATCAACAATCTCGGCGCTGAGACGATCGTTCAATACGCGCCCTCCACGAAATTCTACGTGGCCGACAAGCTGGCCGGCACCCCCTGGCTCACCCGGCTGCCGTTCCCGGTGCACGTGGTGGAACGGGTGGAAACCTACGACTACGTCAGCCGCAACCGTTTCGTCACCCGCTATGCCTACCACCACGGCTACTACGATGGGGTGGAGCGTGAGTTTCGCGGCTTCGGCCGGGTGGACCAATGGGATACGGAAGAATACGCTACCCTCTCCAGTTCAAACAATTTCCCGAAAGCCGACAACCAGGACCCGTCCTCGAATGTTCCTCCCGCATGGACCAAGACCTGGTTCCACACCGGGGCCTTCTTCGGTGAAGCTGGAATCTCCAGGCACCTGGAGCAGGAATACTACGCAGAGGGGCATGCCAGCGATGCGATCGCAGGACTCAGCCCGGCGCAACTCGCCTCGATGCTCCTCGAGGATACGGTTCTGCCCGCGACCGTGCTGCTGGCCGACGGCACGCGCATCTCCTACGATCTCTCGGGCGAGGAGATGCGCGAAGCCTGCCGCGCGCTGCGCGGCTCGATCCTGCGCCAGGAGGTCTACGCCCTGGACAACACCGAGGCCTCCGACCGGCCCTACGGCTCCTCCGAGCGCAATTTTACCATCGAAGTGCTGCAGCCCCAGGGCCCCAACCGATACGCGGTCTTCCTGGCTCATCCGCACGAGACCATCGACTACCACTACGAGCGCAAGCTTTATAAGGTGGTCGGCACCACGCTGGCGGACCAGAGCACGCCTCCGCCCAACGCGCAGAATGCGGCCGATCCAAGGGTCACCCACGCCCTCACGCTTGCGGTCGATGCGTTTGGAAACGTGCTGCAGTCCGCGGCGGTCGGCTATGGGGGCTGCAGCCGTTGATCCCAACGCCCTTCTTCCCCTGGGAAAACTGGAATCTCTGGCCCTGCCGGGCAGCCAGTACAAGCTTGTGTTCACCCCCGGTCTGATCCCGCAGGTTTACCAACGGGGAGGCTCCGCACTCTTGCCTGCACCTGCCAGTGTACTGGGAAATGTTAGCCCGGATGGAGGTGCATACGTTGATCTGGATGGGGATGACAGTTGGTGGATGCCCTCCGGGCGCGTGTTCCACTTTTCCACGGCAACAACACCCGCGGCGGAAAAAACAGAGGCAAAGCTACATTTCTACGTACCGCGCCGCTTTGTGGACCCGTTCGGCAATGCCGCGTCGGTCGACTACGACGCCGACGATCTGCTGATTGTCAAAACCATCGACGCGGCTACGAACACGGTCACCGCGACCTACGATTACCGGGTTCTTGCCCCGGTACTTCTGACCGACCCCAACGGCAACCGCGCCGCCGCAGTTTTCGATATCCTGGGCATGGTGGCCGGCACGTCCATAATGGGCAAAACCACGGAAAATCTGGGCGACTCCTTCTCTACCTTTACTGCAGATCTTACCTCAACTCAAATTGCTAACTTCTACCACGCCGATGACCCACATACGCTGGCCGGGGATCTGCTGGGTACGGCCACGACGAGAATCGTCTATGACCCTCTGCAATTCTTCAATTCGCGGCAGGCATCGCCCAGTGACCCATCGAAATGGGTGCCAGTTTTCGCTGCCACGATCGCGCGCGAAACGCACGTCAGCGACCTCGCCAATGGACAACAGAGCAAGGTTCAGATCAGCTTCGGCTACTCCGATGGATTCGGCCGCGAGATCCAGAAGAAGATTCAGGCTGAACCGGGTCCGGTTGTTGATAAAGGTCCGGTTATCACCCCGAGGTGGGTGAGCAGCGGCTGGACCATCTTCAACAACAAGGGCAAACCGGTTCGCCAGTATGAACCGTTCTTCTCGCAGCTCACCACGAAGGGCCACCAATTCGAGTTTGGTGTTCAGGCGGGAGTCAGTCCCATCCTGTGCTATGACCCGGTTGGACGTGTCATTGCAACGATCCACCCAAACCATACCTACGAAAAGGTCGTCTTCGATCCGTGGCACCAGGAATCCTGGGACGTAAATGACACCGTGCTGCAAACCGATCCCACTGCCGATCCTGATGTGGGTGATTTCTTTCAGCTCCTGCCTACCCCTGATTACTCGCCAACCTGGTACACCCAGCGCGCTGGAGGAGGCCTCGGCGCACATGAGCAGGATGCCGCCTCCAAGACCGCGGCGCACGCAAATACCCCATCGACAGCCCACTTCGATACTCTGGGGCGAACGTTCCTGAACATCCTCGACAACGGCAGCGGGGTCAAATTTCCTTCTCGCATCGAATTAGACATTCAGGGCAATCAACGCTCGGTGCGCGATGCGATTGTTCAGGCTGGTGACCAGCATGGCCGCATCGTCATGCGCTACGACTACGACATGCTCAAACAACATATCCACCAAGCCAGCATGGAGGCCGGTGAACGCTGGATGTTGAATGATGTCGAGGGCAAATCCATCCGCGCCTGGGACAGCCGGTGGCACAACTTCCGCACCGAATATGACGTTCTGCGTCGACCAACCGGACTCTTCGTTTTGGGCACAGATACAGCCAACTCCGACCCGCGAACCACCTCTGCTGAAGTTCTCTACGAAAAAATTACATATGGGGAAGGTCAGCTTGTAGCACTCAACTTGCGCACACGCATCTTCCAGCATGCTGACAGGGCGGGCGTTGTGACGAATTCGGGGACCAATCCCATCACGAGTCAACCGGAAGGCTTCGACTTCAAGGGCAACCCCTTGCGCAGCAGCCGAGGATTCTTCGCCGACTACAAGGTAATGCCCGACTTGACGGCACCTCCACCCACTCCCGAGGCGTTCACGAGCAGCATGCAATATGACGCTCTCAACCGCCCAATCTGTGCCACTACGCCGGACGGGAGTATCTTTTATCCGACTTACAACGAAGCAAACTTCCTTGAAACCGTGAAGGTCAACCTTCGTGGTGCAGCCACGGCTACCGCCTTTGTCACGAATATCGATTACAACGCCAAGGGACAGCGGATACTCATGGAGCATGGCAATAATACGGCAACCGCCTTCACATACGATCCGCTCACCTTCCGATTATCGGATCTCACCACCAACCGGGCGGGCGTTCCGGCAAACCAGAAGACTGTGCAGGACCTCTCTTACACCTACGACCCGGTCGGCAACATCACGCACATCCAGGATGACGCGGATATTCAAAACGTCGTCTTCTTCCGCAACCGGAGGGTCGAGCCCAGTGCCGACTACACCTATGACGCCACCTATCGGCTGATTCTAGCCAGTGGGCGCGAGCAACTCGGATTGAACGGAGGTAACCCTTTACCCCCGTGGCCGACTTCATACAACGATGTGCCGCGCATCGGTCTGCTGAGTCCTGGCGATGGAAATGCCATGGGGACCTACTCCGAGCAATATCAGTACGACGCCGTCGGCAACTTCCTGAACTTTATTCACAAAGGTGCGAATCCATCCAACCCGGGGTGGACGCGCGCTTACACTTACAACGAGGCCAGTCTGCTGGAGGCGGGCAAGCTGAGCAACCGGTTGAGCAGCACCGCGGTGAGCGGCAGCCAGCCTCTGAACGAACCCCATGCCTATGATCTTCACGGCAACATGGCCCGCATGCCGCAGTTGCAGGTCATGCAGTGGGACTTCAAAGACCAGTTGATCATGAGCCAACGGCAGGCCGTGAATGCGAACGACCAGGACGGCACACTGCACCAGGGCGAACGCACTTACTACGTGTACGACGCCGCCGGGCAACGGGTGCGCAAAACGACCGAATCATCGGCTGGAATAAGAACCAAGGAACGACTCTATCTCGGCGGCTTCGAGCTCTATCGTGAATACGATGCCGGTGGCAACATCAAGCTGGCGCGCGAGACACTGCATGTCATGGAAGATAACAAGCGCATCGCGCTGGTCGAAACCAAGACGGTGGACAGCAGCGTTCCATCGGCCTCACTGCCCAGCCCCACTACACGGTATCAGTTTGACAATCACCTTGGAAGCGCGAGCCTGGAGCTCGACGAAACAGCCGCCGTTATCTCCTATGAGGAGTATTACCCCTATGGTAGCACGTCGTACCAGGCGGGACGGTCGCTCGCGGAGCTAAGCGTAAAACGCTATCGCTACACGGGGAAAGAAAGGGATGAGGAGACGGGACTCAATTATCACGGTGCGCGGTATTTCGCCCCCTGGTTGGGGAGATGGGTAAGTTGTGATCCGGCTTATCTGTCAGACGGTACAAATCTCTACCGCTATGCACTCGACAACCCATTGAAGCAGTCTGACCCCACTGGAATGAACTCAGTTGATCCCACGGACGCTCCAATGGACGAGGCAACCAGAGCGGCGCGCGCGAAGTTGGAGGCCGCAAAGGCAGAAACGCGGCAACTTGAAGCCAAACTGCCTGAGCTCGAAGCGAAAGTGCAAAAGCTCGCCGATCGACTGAGGACTGCCAAGGAAGGTCTCCAGAATCTCGAGAAGAGCGAGAGCAGAGGAATTAGTGGATGGATCGAGAAGCGAGGCGCCATTAGCGGACAGAAAGACATCATCAAGGCCCTTGAAAAGGAACTCGACGTTACCACTCGAGAGTTGATGGTCGATATTCCGGAGAAAATCGAAGCTCTCAAGCACGAGGCGCTGGTGCAGGAATCGTTTTTGGAAAAGCCCGAGAGCGCCGGCGCAGAGGCCGACAGGGCACTGCGCACAGGTACGAAGAAACCCAAAGGAGGAGGTGGAGAAGGTGAGGGAGGCGGCGGCTCAGGTGGCGCAGGTGGGGGCACATCTGGCGGCGGGGGAGCCACTCCGCCAGCTGAGAAGCCCGGCGGGGGGGCGACCCAAGGAGGGGAGCCACGAGTCCGACCCAGCCCGTCGGCGGAATTGACGATTCTGGATGCTCTTGGAGCTCTGGGCGCAGCCAATGCGATCGTCACTGTCATCTCGGGGAAAGATCCTCTGCAGAACTTCTCCGATCTGGTGCTCGGTGGACTACGCATAGATCCCGAGGCACGGCTTCGCTTTGGAGAAGGCCTCCAGATAACGGCCGAGGATCGTCGTGCAGCCGAAGCGCAAAGCATCAAGCGACAAGTTAATGAAGATATAAAAACCTATGCAAAGAACCACGGCATTTCAGAAGATGAGGCTCGTAGACTGTTTCAACAAGCTGCGCGTCAGGGTCCAAAATATCCCGAAATTGGCCCCGCACGATGATGGCGATTATCACGGTCTATAGGCTTATGGCCGCGCATTGCGCCGCTATCTGCAACACAGATTGTCCCTACAAACACGGGGGTCCGCTCTAAAGCGATAAGGGGCCAGGTTCGAATTATTTTCTTGGATTAAGACTATCAAAGATCGGCTTGTTTTCGGTGCGAAGTACAAGGCGATTCAGATTTGCGCAAAATCGAATATATCGCTGGTCGAAGCATGAGGATTGAAACATCGTTATCTGCACATCTTGAAGTTGAAAGAGAAATTTCACTGACGTCGCGAATGGTTTCCTGCTGCAAGAATCGGTTTAGGTTACAGATAACCTAAGGAGCGCGGTCATGGCAACAATCAAATCCAATATTTCCATTCGCATCGAAGTTATGAACCCTCAAGGACGGTTCCTGGGCGGCACGGTCGATATTGCCTTCAAGCCGCAAGGGCCCGGCCGGACGAAAAGCGTCAGAGGCGCAGACGCATCCAAGGCCATCGAGGTCGGCGGCTTGCAACGCACCCCCAATGGGAAATATCAAGTCACCATTGCCCCAAGCGATGGCTCGGAGCCTGCCTCACGGCTGGTGACCATCCCGGCGAGCGGGTTCAGAACCGTCCGGGTCACCATCGATAAAGGAGCCGGTGGGCAGGACGTTCCCCCCGGTGCACGGTACACTATCCAGGGAAACCTCGTGTTCGATAACGGGCTACCCGCCGCCGGAATCGCGGTGCGTCTTTACAGCGTGGGCTTCGGTGGAAAGGATATTCTGCTCGGACAAGTCAACGCCGATGCCCAGGGCGACTACGCGATTACCTACACGTTCCCGCAGAGATCACCGCTTAATCTTCAAGTGAGAGTGCTGGACTCCGCGAAGAGCGAAGTCGCGATTTCAACGACCAAGTTCAACGCCCAGCCCTCGGAGACCATGAACCTTGTGGTTCCCGCCGGCGTTCTGCCCCTTGCGCCTGAGTTTCAGCGGCTCTCCGCCGACATGTCAAAGTCGATCGGGGGCGTTGCGAATCTCGGTCGGTCGCAGGAGGGAGCAGATCGTCAGGATTTCACCCTACTGAACCAGTCGACGAATTGGGACGCGCGGCTGATCGCACTGGCCGCGACCGCAGCCCAGCAAGCAGCCGTAACCGGTCTTGGCCAGGATGTGCTTTATTCGCTCTTCCGCGTGGGTCTTCCCACCGATCCACCGCTGCTTGCGATGGTGCCTTCGAAGGCGGTGCAGGCGGCCCTGGCCAAAGCCACTCAGGCGGGCATCGTCAGCATGAATGACCGGCAAATTTCCGCTGCGACGGCGGCGTTTCAAAACTTTGCGAACAAAACCCGCCTCGCCATTAGGAGTCCCGGGGCCGTGTCCAGTTTCCGCGACCTGTTGACCGCAGCGCTTCCGGATACCGCCCAGCAAGCCGCATTTTCCAATCTGTACTTCAGCAATCCTACTGCGGACGACTTCTGGACACAGGCCGCCCGGCTGAATATTCCGGCTGAAACGACTCGACGCACTCAAACTCCAGGGCAAATTTCTGCACCTCACCTTTAACAATGCGCCTCTTGCTCAGAAGCTTCTGCAGGATATCGGCTCGGTGAGCAACA
This sequence comes from uncultured delta proteobacterium, assembly GCA_963785045.1. Lineage (GTDB taxonomy): Bacteria > Desulfobacterota > Desulfobacteria > Desulfobacterales > SpSt-501 > SpSt-501. Next base: position 185,548 of record CAWAUC010000020.1, read on the forward strand.
TCGCCCAATTGGTCGACATGGACTATCACCTCAGCGATACCTGGCAGAATGTTTTGAATGCGCTCGCCGCAGCCGGGGGCGACGAGGCGCTGCAGAAGTCGATCCCCCCCGCTTATGCGGGGGCAACCGCCCAGGACCGATTGGCGGCATACGCCGGTGATTTAGCGCGTAAAGTCAGGCTTAGTTTTCCGACGCACGCCGTGGCACGCATGATTGAACGCAACGATCTGCCGCTCGGCGAAAACACCGCAGGAAACGTGGCGGCATTCCTGCGGGGCGCGGCGCCGCTTGGCTACAGTCTGGGACGCACACCGCTCAATGCGTTTATAAGAAATGCCGGCAAGAAGCTGCCGGCCATGGATGCGGACAGCACCGCCAGCCTCAAAATGCTGCACCGCCTGTATCAGATCACCCCCAGTTCAGAGTCCCTTCAAGCGGCAGTAAAGCTATGCTTCACTTCGGCCCGGGACATCGCCTCGTACACCAAAGATGAGTTCATAAACAAATTCGCATCCGAATTTCCTTCCGGAGAAGCCCAGTTGATCTACGGGCATTCGCAAACCGTGAGTGCTGTGACCTTCAATATCTTTTCCATGGCCAGGCAGCTCGACACCTTGCCGCCGGTTTATGGACTTTCGGCCTCTGACGATGCCCGGCAGAACGCAAAGAACGCCATCGTTCAACAATTCCCCAGCATGGCCAGCCTCTTTGGGAACATGGACTTCTGCGACTGCAAGGATTGCCGTTCTGTGTTGAGCCCGGCCGCCTACTTCGTCGACGTGTTGGAGTTCCTGAACGGTTCTGCCGCCAATTCAAAGGGGTACACGCCCCTCGATGTGCTCATCGGCTCCCAGGATGGCCATCTGCCGGGCCGGCGGCCGGATCTGGGCGCACTTCCGTTGACCTGCGAGAACACCAATACCGCGATGCCTTACATCGATCTCGTCAATGAAATCCTTGAATACTGCATCGCCAACTCCCATCTCGATACGAACTATGCCTACGACACCGGGTCGGCCACCACCGCCGATCTGACCGCCGAGCCGCAACACATTCTTCCCCAGGTCTACAACGGTCCTCTGAAGGATGCGGTCTACCCCCTCAACCTGCCGTTTGACTTGTGGATCGAAACCGTGCGCGGTTTTCTGAATTACTTTCAGACTCCGCTATCCCAGGTGTTGGACACGCTGCGGCCTGCCGACCATCTCGAGTTGTTTTCCGATGCAAACGCCTATCCCTACTATCGCGCGCAGATTCTGGCCGAAGCGCTGGGCCTCTCGCCTTCGGAGTACGAAGTTCTTACTGCTGCCCACCCGGCGGTTTCTCCGTTGGTTACGAACTGGTTCAAGCTCTATGGCTATCCGGATGAAGCCACTGCCCTGAACGGAAAGCCCGATCCAACCGATCCGACCCATTATCTGGTTCCTCCCTTGAAATCGGCCAAAAATCTATCCCGGCTTCTTGGGGTCAGCTATCAGGAAATGACCGACCTGGTGAAGACGGGTTTTCTGAACCCCGCCTTGTATCCCTTGATTTTTCCGTTCAACCGCTTCGGCATCGACATGAGCGATGCCTTCAGCTATACTAATCAGCCGGGCTATCCGTCCTTTACGGCCCAGCAGAAAATTGATTTTGAAAGCTTTCTGCAAGGCATCACCAACCGATACAAGGCCCAAAACAGCGCTTCCACCTTCGACGCCACGACCTGGCTTACCGGCGTTCTGCCTGCCAATTACTCACGGAAAGTTCTCGTTCTAGCCGATCCGAGCAGCGGCTGCGACTTTAGCGGCACGACGCTTCAATACGCCGACAATGCCGCTGCCGCCACCCCGCTTGACTTCGTCAAGCTCAACCTTTTCGTGCGTCTCTGGAAAAAGCTGGGTTGGAGCTTGGACGAAACCGACCGCGCGCTCCAGCTATTCTTCGCCTCCACGCTCCCTGCATGGACCGACTCTAACTTCGGCCCTGCCTTCACAGCCGCCTGGAAGACGGCTTTGGTCTATCTGGCGCACTTGGACGAGCTGAACACGCGACTGGCTCCGGCCATGGGCCGCGTGGCGCTTCTGCCTTTGTGGAGCACGCTTCCGGTGCAGGGTGAAAACTCCCTATACGCACAACTATTCCTCACTCCCAGTGTGCTGAATAATGACATGGCCTTCGACGATCCAAACGGCTTTTTTCCAACCCCGCCATCCGACCTGGTGCCGCCGCTCACAGCACTCTCCGCGCACCTGGCCGCCGTTCAGGGTGTATTCGGCCTAACCGCGGATGAGATCACGGCGATTTTCGCCGATACCAACGTCACGGCCCCGGCGTTTACCCTGACCAATCTGTCCATCTGTTACGCTTACAGCACGCTGGCGAAATGCCTGCAGATGGAAGTGATCGACCTGATCTCGTTGAAAGTGATGTCGGGCCTCAATCCTTTCCATGCGCTTTCCGGCCCTTCGCTCTCGGTTCTGGCCGACGATGTCCTTTTCAACCAGACGCTCGCATTCGTCAAGCAAGTGCAGGTCGTGCAGAACAGTGGCTTCACCGTCGAAGATTTGCAGTACCTGCTTCGCCATCGATTCGACCCGGTCGGAAAATACCAGACCGACCCGAATGCCCTGATGGGGATGGTGCAATCCCTTGCCAACGGACTCCTGCAAATCCAAACGCAGAACTCCGTGCCGCCGAACTTGATGAGCATACCGGAGAGCCTGGTCGATCAGAGCCTCTCGGGACTCTTGCCGGCGCAAATCTTGAAGACACTCTTCACCCTGCTGACAAACTCCCAAACCTTCACCGCTTCGCAGACCGGGGTAGCAACGGCGATTGATCCGAGTCCCTTCGCTCAGGAGCCTGGTATCAGTTTCAGTTACGACGCTACCACTCAAACCCAAAGTGTGAGCTTTGAAGGGCTGATAGCGGATTGGAAAAAAACCGATTTGAAGAAGATCAATACCACCGCCCTGTTCAGCAGCCTGCTCGATGCCGTGCAACAACAGGCCCAGGCGGCCTTTGGCGAAAGTGTCGGCGACATCCTCGGCGTGGGGGCAAGCTTGGTTCAGTACCAGGCGGTCCGATCCCCGGTGGCCGCCGCCATCCCGGTCGGTCCTCTCCTGCAGGCGGACCCGGCGCTGACCCTCAGCTATGACGAGACGGACAAGCTGGAGTGGCTCGGCTATCGCGGTGTTTTGACCGACGCGAAGAAGACGGACCTGCTCAATGTGAACAATTCCACCGATCTGCTCGCCCTGTTGAACGATGTTCAAGGGCAAGCCCTCCCGCAATACAGCCGGCTGATCGGCAGCTTCCTTGCGATGTGGACCAACGTTCAAATCTTTAGCGCCACACAAACCGGCGTAACACCGGCCAATCAGATCGACCCCGATGCCTTTTACTCCGCCTTGGCAGCCGCCCAGCAGAACAGCACCATCACCGAGCCTGCTCCCCAGATCAAATTCAGCTACGATGCCGCGTCCCAGAATCAGACATTGGCCTGCGAGGGCGTACTGACCGCTTCCATGCAAACCCAATTGGCCGCCTTGGTCCCGGCATCAGCCGTTCTCGCGAGCCTTTTGCTGGCCGTGCGCACGCAAGCGGTGAACCTGTTTCAAACCTTGGCCACGGGTCTTCTCACTGTGGCCGCCGGCGACCTCGACACTTACTCGACACCATTCCTCGGACTCGACCTCTCCAAGCAGCAGAAACAGGTGAAGGCAGAACTGGTCAACGTGTTTTTGCCGCTGCTGGCGCAAAAGCTTTCTCGTCAACTGGTCCTGCAGACGCTGTCCGCCGGTCTGGGTGCGGATCCTGTTTTGACTGAAGCGCTGGTTACCGACGCCGCCCTGCTGACCGACCCGAGCCATCCGGGAAAATCCCTGCTCGGAGCCTTCCTCGCACTGGAGCAGGAGGGTGTCAGCGCTTTCTATTACGCCTCCACCGACGGCAGCGGCACCGCGCATGCAAGCGGCACAGCCGCTGCGGCCGCCACGGACGATCCGACCAACAGCGTGCCTGGGACGGCCAGCGCTCATTTCGAAGGATACCTGCAGGTTCCGACCGATGGCCCTTACCGATTTTTCGCCGAACTCGGCAACACCAACGCCGCTGCATCGTTTCTGTTGAACCCGCCCGATCCTACAGCTCTTTTGAACAACCCGATCATTGCGCCGACGTCGAAAGCGGCGAAGGATCATGATGAGGTCAGCCAGTTCGTTCAATTGAAAGGCGGAGTCCCCTATCACTTCAGTCTTGATTTCGTAAACCTCGGCGCCAACGGCGCGGCCCTGCTCATCCAGGGGGAAACTCTGCCGAAAGGCCCCTTAAACCAGATCGTCCTTTATCCCGAGCAAACCATTGTCGCCTTCAGCCGCGCGAAAATCCTGCTCGCAAAGGCGCTGCAAATTCTTCAGGTTACGGGTCTCGATGGGCGCGAACTCAGCTATCTCGTTGCGAACTCTTCGCAATTCAGCAATCTCAGGCTAAGCTCCCTGCCGACGCAGCCCAGCGACGATACGCTGGCCAATGCGATTGGACTCTTCTCCCAGTTATTGTCCCTTGCCGATTATGCCGACCTGAGGAAGGGACCGGCGGGAGGCTCCGACGGGCTGATCGATGTCTTCCAGGCGGCAGCGCTAAGCGCTGCCCAAGAGCCCGACACGCCCTGGACCATCCTGGCGAACCTCACCCGCCGCGATTCGCACGTCGTGCATGACGTTGCCGCCGCACTCGGACCCGATCCCCATTTCATCAACACTATCGGCATTCGCCGCATCTGGCAGGCCATGCAGCTGCTGCAAATGGTGGGCATCCCTCTATCTTCGCTGACGGCATCCACGACCATTTCATCCATGGCCCCGCCGCCCGGTTCACCCACTCCGGATCTCATCGCGGCCAATTTCAAGAACGCGGTCAAGGCACAGTACACGCCGACCAACTGGCGGCCCATCGCGCAATCGGTCTTCGACAAGCTGCGCCGGAGAAAGCGCGACGCTCTGGTCGCGTATCTCGTCACTGCATTGGCTCTCGACAATCCCAACCAACTTTTCGAGTATTTCCTGATCGATCCCGGCATGGAGCCGGTGGTGCAGACTTCCCGGCTCCGGTTGGCGATGTCATCCCTGCAAACCTTCATCCAGCGCTGCCTTCTCAATCTCGAAAACGGCAACACCAGCAACGCCGCCGTCAACGTTGCCCCCAGCGCCATTGATGCGGACTGGTGGGAATGGATGAAACGCTATCGCGTCTGGCAGGCGAACCGCGAGATTTTTCTCTTCCCGGAGAATTGGATGGTGCCGGAGCTGCGCCTCGATGCGACCGACCTGTTCCAAACCCTCGAGAGCAGCCTGCTTCAGGGGGACGTCACCGCCGATCTCGCAGACGATGCATTTTTCGCGTATTTGAAGGAGCTCAACAAGCGCGCACGTTTGGATATCGTTGCCATGTACCTGGACCAGAATCCGGCGAACGCCGGTATCAGCACCCTGTACGTTCTCGGGCGCACCTACGGCCATCCCCACAAATATTTCTACCGCACCTACTCGAACGCCACGTGGTCCGGCTGGGTTGCAGTTACCCCTGACATAGAAGGTGACCACATCGCACTCATGGTCTGGAAAGGCAGGCTGAACCTTTTTTGGGTGACGTTCATTGCGACGCCTCAAGCACCCAGTCAGCCGGGCGCCACCACCGGCGGGGCCATCGCGAATCTTTCTTTCGACGCTCTGGCGAAGAACGTCAATTCCGCCAAGGCACAGCCCCAGGTGCAAGTACAACTGCATTGGAGTGAGTACTTCCAAGGCAAGTGGAGCAACTGCATTTCCTCGGATATCAACAATTACGCGCCTGTGGTAGTCCCGGATGGGTTCGAGCCCAACTCCGTCTACATTCACGTTTCCAAGGAGGTGGATTCCGATGGGAACGAGGGCGCGGCGAGAATTCACCTCGATTTTCCGGATGTCTTCGTCTACCGGGAATTATATGTGGATGATCCAGTCTTGTATCTCACAAAAGCTTTGATCCCGAACTCGCATGGCGGAATTCACGGCAACAAGGTCAATATCGGAGGAGGACACTCCTTTCGCGTAACCAGCAAGAATGGCAATCCGGATTTCGGTCCCCAATACTGGCAGGCGGATCCATTCTTGCCGTACAGCGCCTCGGAGGTCGATGCCACCGCCCACGGCGGATCCTACGCTCTGAATGCGACCTTCGAAAGCAAGGTCACAAGCAACGGCAGCTCCACCGTGGAGACCGAGCATATTCTTCAGAGCGTCCACAACTACGAGGTGTTGGCCTGTGCCAACCCGGTGGTGCTGCCCTTCGCGGACCCCAATGCCTTCTCTTTCTACCAGGATGCGGGCAGTTTGGTGGCACCGTTCTTCTTCAAAGACACGCGAAACCCGAATGTCGGATCAACGGGTTTCTCCCACGAACTCACCTTCTTCGTCCAGCCATCGCTGACGGAGACGACAATTGTTGAATGGAACCGCTGGGCCATTGCGCCGGCGGTCCCGGCCCACAGTTGGACGGATACAAACCTGTTTAAAGAGATCAAAGTCATTGCCCAGGTACCCGTTGCAGGCCCCGCACCCATAAACCCGGGAGATCCGGTTTATTCCGTCTATCAGGTTCAAACGGCTTCCGACTGGGTGACGGATCCGGCAACCGTAGTTTCCTACGGCGAGGCGTTGATCGGCAAAAACGGTGGAATTACCATTGAGGCGGTGTCAGCGCCCGGCTTGCAGACCGACATGATTTCTGCCGCCTCAGGGCAAATTGCCGGAGGGGCAAGGGGCCGGGTCGCCACGGGCCTTAGGGTGGTCGGCAGGCAGGGACTCAGCCTCAGCCAGGTGCAAGCCACCCGGACCGATAAAGTCAAATAGGCGCGAGCACAAACCGGCGCTATTCAACTCTGCGAATCTTCCGAGGAGAATTTTATGGAACCGCTAACAAAGAGCTTTCACAACCTGATCGACACTTATAAGAGAGCCTATCAAGCCCACACGACGGCAGGCGCATGGAAGAATGGCCTGCCCTATATCACCACCCATGAGAGACGCCTCACCTACCAGTTCTTTGCTCATTTTCATCCTTATGTCGGTGCCAGCCGTTCCATCGTTCCGAGTGTGCCGGCAAATCGACTTTCTTTGATCCAGCGTCTCCTTGACGGCGGAGTCTCCGAATTGCAGGATTCCGACACCCTGTACATGCCACAGCCGAACCCTGCCGCCGCCCCGTTGCCCCTTGCCGTGCTTGCGGACAGCACTCGTGCCACGCTCGCAGCCGCGCTGACAGGCCACCGCCCGAACGGCGGTCCCGCGGTGTCGCTTTCGGCCGGAACTCCGCTGACGCTCCCGGACGGCACCGCGGTGAATCTTGCCATCGGCACCCTCGTCGCGCATCCCGACGGCACAACCTCCAAGCTCACAGCCGTTGCTTCGGTTCAACTCCCGGGAAGCCTCCCCGTTTCTTCTTCCAGCGGCATCCAGTGGAAAATCATGGGGATTGATACGATTCTGCCGGATTTCACCGCAGTCACAATTACGCTTCCCGCAGGCGCCTGCGCTGTTTTGACCAACGACGGGTCGCAGGTGCAGCTACCCGCCGGGACCGCGGTGAGCATGCGAAGCGGCTTGCCTCGGCCGTTTTTCTTCGAATCGATTTTCGATTCCTCCCATTACAACCCCGACCCTTCTAATGTAGCCGAGCCGTACCCGGCCAAGAACATCGATTTCACATATAACGGCGCCTATTCCATTTACAATTGGGAACTATTTTTTCACGTTCCGCTGCTCATCGCCGTCCATTTAAGCCAGAATCAGAAGTTTCAGGACGCGCAGAAATGGTTTCATTACATCTTCAATCCGACAGACAACAGCCCCGGTCCAACGCCCGAGCGTTTCTGGAAAGTTCAGCCGTTCCAATACACCGATGTCCGGAAGATCGAGGATATCCTGGTCAATCTTTCCACCGGTCAGGATGTGCCGCTGCAGACGCAAACCATTCAGAGCATCACCGAGTGGATGCAGCACCCGTTCCAACCCTGGGCCGTCGCCAAATACCGCCCTGTCGCCTACATGCTCAAAACGGTGATGGCCTACCTCGACAATCTCATCGCCTGGGGCGATTCCCTTTTCCAGCAATACACCATCGAAACCATCAACGAAGCCACGCAGATCTACATCATGGCGGCCAACATCCTGGGGACCAAACCCCAGGCGGTGCCTGAAAAAGGATCTGTAAAATCCCTCACCTACAATCAACTGCGCGGCAAGCTCGATGCGTTCGGAAATGCCATGGTGGATATGGAAGTGGATATGCCGTTCGATCTTATCGCTTCCTCGGGATCTGGCACGCCCCCCAATGGCACGCAGATTTTGGCGAGCATCGGACAAACATTGTACTTTTGCATCCCACGCAACGATCAGCTTCTGGCTTACTGGGACACGGTTGCCGACAGGCTTTTCAAGATTCATAACAGCCTCAACCTGCAGGGGGTCTTCCAACAGCTTCCCCTATATGATCCGCCCATCGATCCCGCCCTGCTGGTGCGGGCGGCCGCCTCCGGACTCGATGTGAGCGCTATTGTCAGCGGCCTCAATCAACCCTTGCCTTTGGTGCGCTTCCAGGTTCTGGTCGGCAAGGCGACCGAAATCTGCCAGGAAGTCACATCGCTGGGCGCCAACCTGCTTGGCGCGATCGAAAAGCAGGACAACGAATCTTTATCTCTTTTGCGCTCGCAACACGAAAGCGCGATTCTGCAACTCGCTGAGATGGTAAAGTATGCCCAATGGCAGGATGCTCAGAAGGCTTCCCAGGCCTTGCAACTCTCACTGGCGACGGCGATTCAGCGCTACGCTTACTATCAGAAACTCCTGGGCCGGACCGACGCGCAAATTCAGAGCAGCATTCCGCAACTGGATGCGCTGGATCTTGGCAGCTTGCAAAGCTTGAACTTTACACAATCGGATACTTCCAGCGAACCGCAGATGGCTCTAGATCCGATTGTTCCGGATATCTCACAGGATTCGACCTCCGTGAGTGATGGAGAAGTCAAGACTCTGAGTAACCATGAAGTGGAGGAATTAAACAAGCTGGGCATAGCGCATGATTTCCAATTGGCAGCCAGCGTTGTTGAAGCTTTGAACGGTGTTTTATCACTTGTACCGGAAGCTAAGGCCCACGTGCAACCGCTGGGTGTAGGGGCGACTTTGGAGTTCGGCGGCCATAACCTACACAATAACCTTACCGGCCTGGCGGCCGTGTCTCGAGCGGTTGCTGAAGAGTTTTCGTACGAAGCCACCAATGCTGCCAAACTCGGTTCCTACTCCCGCCGTGAACTGGAATGGACCTTCCAGAGCAATTCCACCAAGGCTGAAATCAACCAGATCCAGAAACAGATTCGCGGTGCGCAAATTCGCGAAGCCATCGCTCAGAAAGAGTATACAAACCATCAGGCCCAGATGGCGAATGCGCAACAGATTGTCGATTTCCTGCAAGGCAACGATATCGGCGGGGGCGTCCAGGTCAAGGAGACCACCACTGCCTTCTATGCATGGATGAAGCGCGAAGTAAAAGCACTCTATGCCAAATCCTTCCAGCTTGCCTTCGAGGTGGCCAAAAAGGCGGAGCGCGCGCTGCAAAACGAGCTTGGAGATCCCTCGTTGACGTACATCCAGTACAACTATCTGAACGGAATCGAAGGGCTTCTGGCCGGCGAAAAGTTGCAGTTCGATGTCAAGACCATGGAGATGGCCTACCACGACCTCAACCAGCGCGAGTATGAGTTGACCAAGCATGTGAGCCTGCTGCAAGTCGATCCGCTGGCGCTGGTGCAGCTGCGCGCGACCGGAAATTGCAACTTCAGCCTGCCGGAGGATGCCTTCGATCTTGATTGTCCCGGGCACTATTTTCGACGGATTAAATCGGTGGCCCTGACCTTGCCTTGTGTGGCCGGGCCCTACACTAGCGTCAACTGCACCCTGACGCTGCAAAAGAGCACGATCCGGGTCAGCACCGAGGTGCCGAACGGCAAGTATGCCCGACAAGGCTCCGATGACGCCCGATTCAACGATTATTACGGGACGGTGCAGTCCATAGTCACCAGCTCCGCTCAAGCGGACAGCGGTCTGTTCGAAACCAACCTGCGGGACGAGCGCTATTTGCCCTTCGAAGGCACCGGTGTCGCGGGCAGCCAATGGCAACTGAGCTTGCCGTCGAACACGCCTCAATTCGACTTTGATACCATCACGGATGTCGTCCTGCATGTGCGCTACACCGCACGCGAAGGCGGCGAAGTGCTCAAGGCTGCGGCGGTCAATAATCTCCAGAATCTTATCAGCAAGGCCCAGACCGTTGGCTCCGTCCGCCTGTTCTCCGTCCGACATGAGTTTCCCACTCAGTGGGCCAAGTTCCAGAGCGCCACCATCAATCCGCCCACCGCGCCGACCGCCGAATTGCAGCTGAACCTGGTGCCCGAGCTCTACCCTTTCTGGGCACAGGCTCCTGTGGCCGGCAAACCGGCCAAGCCGATCGCTGTCAAAGCTGTCGAGTTCTTTGTCGAAATGCCTCCCGGCTCCACTACCCCTGCGCTGAATATGAACGATAAAGCAGACAAGAGCGGCAAGAACGACACCTTGGTGAAAAATCCGTTACTGGGGAATCTCTTCTCCGGGGCGTTGACCAAAATCGCGCTGCCCGCTGCCGTTTCCGATGCCACGCATCCGGCGCTCACACTCTACCTCGACGACAATTCCATGGAAGACTTGTGGATCGCCATTTCCTGGGGAAGATCATGATCTCGGCCAAAACCGTGATGCGGCCGCCGTTGGCTGAAACTCGCCGGCCTTCATAGGTCGGCGAGTTCACTTTTTGAGGGGATCATTGCAAGGATGACACTCCGGGGGCCGCTTCTTTCCAACGCTTTCTGATTATAGCTTGTTTGGTTCCAAACCGGAAAAATATTTCGCGGACGAAACGCCTCCCGCCCGCTGGCAAACCAATATTTCCTGCAAACTATTCTTTGCGATTAAATAACTACTATTTCAAAGTGTTGAGACGGATAATCCGCTGCAGCGTCAGCCTGGCCTTTTCGTCTTGGCTACTGCGGCGGCGGCGGAGGCGGTGGGCCCGCGGGCGGCGGGGGTACATCCGCAGGTCTGGAGGTATAAGTTGGCGGAGGGGGTTCGGACGCAGGCCCCGCAGTGTAGGTAGGCGGCGGGGGTGGGGGCGGCAGATTCGCCCAACGAGCCGAACGACGGCTGGATGCCTGCACCTGCCCTGGAACCTGGTTCCCCTTCAAATACATGCACTGTTGGTAGGCATTATCGTAACGCCGCTGGACTTCGGATCCGGCACCCGGAGCTTGCGTTGCCCCCAGAAACGCGCCTCCCAGAAGGCCAGCCCCTGCTCCGATGGCAGCCCCCGGGCCCAGATTGCCCGAAGCGGCACCGATCAAAGCGCCCGAAGCTGCTCCCAGCGCCCCGCCGGCGATCGCCCCTCCCGCTACGTTTTCGTTAACGGTTTGGTTGGCATTCCACTCGGTCCGGTTCTGCGCCCACTGTCGACAGACAGAGTCGTCGGCCTGAAAGGCGTCGAAGGACTTGCCATTGCCTGGCAGCACCATAACACTTGGGCCCGGTGGCATCGTAGCACAGCCGAAAACCATGAGTACAACCGACAGCATAGCCAATGTACTTTTCGGGTTCATTTCTCCGATCCCTTAATCATCTGCCTGGTGGAACGCTGTCAGGCACTACCCTCATCCATCCGCCCGGGCATGATTTGACGTAGGGGTAGTAGCCCTGCGGATTCTGGCAGTAGTACCAATAGTTCGACTCCTGCTGATCCCGCTGAACATACGTCTGGGGCTGTTGCGGGACGACCACCACCGGCGGTGCGGGGTAATAATAGGGCGGCGGGCCCCAATAGGGCCCAGGACCATAAGCCGGTATCCCCATACTGAATCCAAAGGAATAGTGGGTGCTGCTTCCGGCCAGCCCTGACATGGGGACGCCGAAGAGTAACCCCATAGCTACCAGAATTGCAATAACAGTTTTCATGGCTGCCTCGTTTCGATCACCTGCTGGGCGGAGCGGTATCAGGCACCACCTTCATCCAGCCGCCCTGACAGGATTTCACGTTGGGGTAGTAGCCTTGGGGATCCTGACAGTAGTATCAATAACCGGATTCCTGCTGATTTTGCTGAACATACACCTGGGGTTGCTGTTCGATAACAGGTGGTGAAGCTGGATAGTACGGGTAGGCTGGAGGACCCCACCACCCCGGCCACCATCCGCCCCATCCTGGGCCGATTCCAATACCGAAGCTATACCAATTTCCGTGCCCGTTGTACCCGCCGTACCCATGATAATTTCCATACCCGTGATAGGTTCCCTTCTTCGTAAACTTTTCATTTTCCTTCGCTGCAGCGGGAGACTTCCCGATCTATTAATGCATTAAGACGCATACGCCTGAAAACCGTTTACACAAAGGAGCTTTCTTGTGCAAGAGCAATAGGTTGCGTAATTGGCGAACTCCCCCTATATGCGTCGATCAGAGTCTGATGCATGCTGAGTATTCTGTACCTGTGGGGACAAGTTGAGAATAAAGGCATATGGTTAGCTGGTGTCCATCCAGAAATGGTGGATTGCGGTTCAGGCCAAGGCCGCAGCGATTTCGCAACCGCAGGCGTAGTCAGACTACGCCGAGGATTGCGAAGAGCGAGAACGCCGGCATGGGCCGAAAGACGCCGTTTATGGATGGACACTGGCTTTTGATGGTGGCTCATTGTTGGTCGCAGGTCGTAAGGATTTTGTTGCCGGTCTGTTGGGACCGGCAGTTAACGTTCAAGTCGATATCTGTTTTCCCAGGTTGCGCCAGTTGCATTATACGATACATGTGCAGGGCTTGGTCCTGCCCCTGGTCCTCCCTGATTGCTTCGAATTCAATAGCGGTGGCCATGTCTTCGTCACTGCCAGAATAGTTAAGTGGCCGCTGGAAGGTTATTTCAAAATCTGCTCCGGATCCGTTGCAGAATACCAGCGGATCGTCAGAGACAGCTTGCGCGCCGCTAATCCAAGTTGCTCTTACCCCTTTCATACTGAAACAATCTCCAGAAAAATTAAGCTCATCCCTGGGATATGCGTTACGAACTGGAGCAATGCCCAACATGCCGCTGCCATCCTCATAGGTGATCATGGCGCCAGGTGGGTCTGACTTGTATGCTACCCAGACAGGTGTTGCACATGATATGGCTATAGGTCCAAAACATACGACTACCGCCAGCCTCAGGGTCCGCATACTATCCCCCTTCCGTTGATCTTGTTAAGCCTCAATTTCAATTTATAGAAAATAGGCCTGCAAGCCGCCGTTGCAAGTCCTGTAGCCGTTTTATTCGTCAAAGTCGGATCCATATAAGATCAATTATGATGTGACCCAGTTTACGCCTTTCTCATGCGGTCTCGCTAAAATGATACGCCCGAGGCCGGCCAACATCAAGCGCATCTTGGAAATCGACAAAGGAAATGCGGCTGGCTGGATAGCGGCCATATCCTGCGGCAGTCTATGGCGCGGACCGGGCCGTCGCCGAAGCTGTACGGTGGCGTTAATGTGGGAGGCGGATGCGCAGGGAAGTCGGCCTGAGTTCATGGGTGGAGGATTGGCGAGCAGCAGATCAGATAGGGATTAAAGGCGATTAAGGGGTTGCGGACAGTCGGGGAGAGAGTTAGATTCCGAAGAACGAATGGTAGGCGATGGCGCCCTTGCCAATCCGTCACGGGAGGGGAATCCCGTGGCTGAAAAGCGGCTGCTCATTTATGGATTGCAAAAAATAGGCAAATAATGGTGCCCCTGCTGCCCATCCTACTCCCTTTATATCCGCCGCACCGTCCAGCCATTTCAAATACGGACTGCCGTCGGTTATGACACATGCACCAATTCTAACTCTGTGCCAAAGGAGGAAAACATGAAAAAATTTCTCATTGCTGTTTTGTCCTTCGCTGTCATGGCTGTGATGATCGGCCCGGTTATGGCCGATTCTTTTCCGAATAAACCCATCAAGTTCATGATTCCGTTCAACCCTGGAGGCCAGTCGGATGTGGCCGTGCTATTGCTGCGCCCCGGCTTGGAAAAGTTTTTGAAGGTCAACATCGTTCCTCAATATCAACCGGGCGGAGGAGGTGCCGTGGGCTGGACCATGCTTGCCCAAGAAAAAAAAGACGGCTACATGATGGCCGTTACAAACCTGCCGCACATTTTGGTTCAACCGCTCATGACCGAGGGCGTGAAATATAAAACCTCCGATCTCGCCCCGGTTTACCTTTACGCGACTACCCCTGGCGGCATTGCAGTTCGTGTCGAAGACGATCGATTCAAGAATTTGAAGGACCTCATCGATTACGCGAAAAAAAATCCCAAGAAGCTCACGATCGGCGGTACCGGCAAATTCACCGGGAACCACCTGGGTTTCTTGCAGTTCACTCAGGATGCGGATATAGACGCAACCTACGTTAGCTTCAACGGTGCCGCACCCCAAACCGCCGCCATCCTGGGAGGTCATGTGGACGCCATATACGGGGGCACCTTTATTTTCGCCAACAACCGCGAAAAACTTTGCGTGCTGGCATTGGCCACCGACCAGCGCCTGAAGGATTTCCCCGGTGTGCCTACATTCAAGGAGTTAGGGATCGACCTCGTTCAGGGCATTGACCGTGGCGTAACAGTTCCAGCCGGAACTCCAGCAGACCGTATCGCAAAACTGGCCGAAGCCATACGTTTTGCCACCGCCAGCCCTGAATATATAGATGGCATGAAAAAGGCCGGGTTTGAACTGCTGAACCTGGGACCGGCTGAATTCGCAAAATTCATCGATGCCAAAAAGAAGCAATATATATCGGTTCTTAAGAAAGGCGGTTTCCTTAAATAGCATCCTTCCTCCATAAGGCCGGTCCTCTGGCAGGGCCGGCCCGGAATTGAAGAACCCCGCAGCAAGCTGCGGGAAATGCGCTCGCTGGTGCGGTTCAAATTTGCTTTGTCGGGACGCGCTATGGATTGGCTGGCACCCGCTTTGACGAATGTTTTTGCCCCGGTCAACCTCTTGCTCTGCTTTTTGGGGGTAGCCGGAGGCATTCTGGTCGGTGCTCTTCCGGGACTGACCGGCACCATGGCAATCGCGCTCTTGGTCCCGTTCACATATGGTCTTCCTCCGGATTCAGCCCTGATCGTTCTTGGCGGAGTGTACGTGGGGGCCATGTATGGCGGCTCCATCTCCGCCATCTTGATCAATACCCCTGGTGCTCCTGCCTCCATAGCAACGACTTTTGATGGTTACCCGATGGCCACCAAGGGCCAGGCCGAGGAGGCCTTGGCTGCCTCAGCTACCGGATCAGGCATCGGCGGATTGATAGGAACCATCGTTCTGTTGTTTTTTGCTCCGCTCCTCGCGACGGTCTCGCTGCAGTTCGGCTCTCCGGAGTACTTCTGGTTGGGAATCCTTGGGCTGACGATTATCTCAGGATTATCTGCCGGGTCCCTGCCCAAGGGACTTTTCGGCGGGCTTTTCGGCATTTTGATCAGCACCATCGGACTTTCCCCCAGCACCGGAGTCGCGCGTTTGACCTTCCATTCTTCGTACCTTCTCGGGGGTGTGGAGATCATCATTGCGCTTATCGGTCTGTTTTGCATTCCCCAAGTACTGGAGATGGCTGAAACCGGCGCCTTGGGGCAAAGCCTGTCGCTTTTTAAACCGCGTAAGGGAGTTTCTGCCAGGACTGCTCTTTTCGTTGCCAGACGTTGGAGCAATCTTATCCGCTCTTCGATCATCGGGGTCATTGTCGGCATCATTCCCGGTGCGGGAGGGAATGTGGCCGCGCTGCTGAGCTATCAGGAGGCTATGCGAGCGGCCAAAAATCCCGAGGAGTTCGGACATGGTGCGATTGATGGGGTGATAGCCTCGGAGACAGCCAACAACGCCGAGGTGGAGGGTTCCTTGATCCCCCTGCTGACGTTAGGCATCCCCGGCGCACCCCAGGCCGCCGTGCTGTTTGGGGCTTTGCTGCTGCAAGGTATGAGGCCCGGGCCGGAGCTGTTCACCGGCCACGGCGCCGAGATCACCTATACTTTTATTTTTTCGTTGTTTTTATCCAACCTCATCATGTTCGTTCTGGGCTTTTTCGGCTCGCGCATTTACGCCAGAGCGCTGAACCTGCCCAAGCACCTCTTGATGCCAGTGGTCTTGGTGCTGTCGGTGGTTGGTTCCTTCGCCTGCCGCAACAACTCGTTTGACTTGATACTTATGCTTGGGCTGGGGGTGCTTGCCTATTTCGCCAAAAAAGTCAGGATACCTCCCGCCCCGATTGCGCTGGGCGTAATTCTGGGTCCAATCATCGAGGGGGGGCTCGTGGAATCCATGATGCTCAGCGAAGCCACGGGATCTCTGGTCAAGCTCTTTTTCACCCGTCCGATTTCGATCCTTCTGATTGTGCTGACCGTGCTTTCGAGCGCCTGGCCGTTGATACAGTCCTGGAAGGCACGCCGACGAGGCTTTTCTCAAAGCAAAACGTCCACTCCATCCAGGCGGCAGAGAAAAGTCGCAGGAGCGTTGAGCCATCGGTCGGCCAATTTTATCCTGGCAGTTTTCGGAGGAGGGCTTTGCACCTTGGTCATCGCTGACCTCAGAGGCATTGATCTCCAATCGGCAGTCCTGCCCTGGGCATGCGCGGCGTTGATGGGAGTCATTAGTTTGGGTTTGTTGATCAAGGCCTTGCAAATGCCCCGTGCATCAACCCCATCCCCTGAGCATCAGCCCTGGAATGCACGCGCCGTTCTCGGAACCATCGGAGTCGTAGCGGGCTATTTGTTTTTCATGCAAATCCTGGGATTCTACACCGCCACCTTCATGGCCGTTACCACTCAAGCTTTTTTGATGGGAGGCGGTGATCGAAGACGATGGTGGGGCATTCCGTTGACTAGCGTAGCGCTGTGCGTGTCTTTTTACTTGGTCTTCGAGCGCATTTTTAATGTGCCTTTTCCGGAAGGGATCCTGTTCTGAGCAATTAGGATCGATCTCGATGAAGAAAGAAAAAATCATGTTGGCCCAGGAACTCGATCTTACCATGCGGTTGAGCGAAAAAAGTTGATGGCAAAGCATTATCCATCATAAACCTTCAAGGGCACCGAATCCTGACGGTCGGCCGTGCCTCGTAAAATCAGCTGGCCCATGCGGCTTCCCGGAACTGTCCTGGAACTGCCTCAGATACTCGAAGGAGGTCGCCTTGGTGCCGGCCCACGGCATAGACGCGCTCCGGCTACGCCTTTTTTGGATTCACCTCCCCCCGGCGAATAGCCTCAACTCGAGTCAATTTCAATTCCGGATCAGGACCGTGGACTCAGTGGGTCGTATTGCGCTTCAAACCGGCTGATATCGGCTTCGTACTGCAGCGTCAGGTCGATGTCGTCCAGCCCGTGGAGCAGTTGCTTCTTAGCTCCGGCGTCAATTTTAAAATCAAATCGACGGGGGGATGGAAGGTTAAAGACGACGCGTTGGGCAGGCAGGTCGACCGTCGCCGTCAAACCGGTCTGCTCGCCCACCATATTGAATACCTCATCCACATCGGCTTCCGACAGCTCGATGGCGAGCATGCCGTTTTTAGTGGTGTTGTTTCTGAAAATATCGGCAAACCCGGGCAGCCGCTTTCCTTCTATCTCCTTCCAGGGTGCGATGACGACCCGGTAACCGTCCTGGAGCAGGGCCCAGACGGCATGCTCCCGGCTGGAACCGCAGCCGAAGTTGTTGCGCGCCACCAGAATGGAGCGTCCTTTAAAACGGGGCTGATTCAGTTCGAAATTCATATCCAGGGTGCCGTCGGGCAGGTAGCGCCAGTCAAAAAAAGCATTGGGGCCGTAGCCGGTGCGTTTGATCGATTTGAGAAACTGCTTGGGGATGATGGCGTCGGTGTCCACATTGGCCCGATCCAGCGTAGCTACGATGCCGGTATGTTCGATAAAGGGGTCCATGGCATTTCCTTGGTCTTCGAAGTTTGGCCTACGACTCGAGCCATTGGCGGATGTCGACAAATTTACCGGCAACCGCTGCGGCTGCCGCCATTTCCGGGCTGACCAGGTGGGTGCGCCCGCCTTTTCCCTGGCGACCCTCAAAGTTGCGGTTGGAGGTGCTGGCGCAGCGCTGTTGGGGACGAAGCTGGTCCGGGTTCATTCCCAGGCACATGCTGCATCCGGCATAGCGCCACTGGCCGCCGGCGGCTTTGAAGATACGGTCCAATCCTTCGGCTTCGGCCTGCAGACGGACCTGATGGGATCCGGGAACCACCAGCAGTTCCACGTGACCGGCCTTCTTGCGTCCATCCAGGATGGCGGCGGCTCGCCGCAGGTCTTCGATCCGGGAATTGGTGCAACTGCCGATAAAGACCACGTCCACCGGTATATCGGTCAGCTTTACCCCGGGTGTGAGTCCCATGTAATATAGTGCATTTTTGACATCCGAGGGGCTGTAGCCTCTGGCGTTTTCCGGGGACGGTATCGGTTGGTCCACATCCACCACCATTCCGGGATTGGTCCCCCAGGTGACCTGCGGCGCAATGCGGCCCGCGTCGATGGTCAAACTCTGATCGAATGGCGCATCCGCGTCGCTGGGCAGGCTGCGCCAGTAGGCCAGGGCCTTGTCCAGGGCCTCCCCGGTCGGTGCATAGGCGCGCTCCCGGCCGGTGATGTAGGCGAAGGTGGTGTCATCCGGGGCGATCATGCCGGCCCGTGCGCCGGCTTCGATGCTCATGTTGCAGATCGTCATGCGTCCTTCCATGGAGAGGGCGCGCACCGCCTCGCCGCCGTATTCCAGGACATGACCGGAGCCACCTGCGGTGCCCATGGTGCCGATCATCTTCAACACCATATCCTTGGCCGAGATGTGCGGACCGGGGCGGCCGGTGAATTCCACTCGATAGGTGCGGGGCTTTTTCTGGACCAGGGTCTGGGTGACCAGAACGTGCTCCACCTCGGATGTGCCGATCCCGAAGGCCAGTGCGCCGAAAGCGCCGTGGGTGGAGGTATGGGAGTCACCGCACACAATGGTCAGGCCCGGCAGGGTGATCCCCAACTCCGGGCCGATGATGTGTACGATGCCCTGGCGGTCGTCACCCAACCCGAACAGGTTGACCCCGAAGGTATCGCAGTTGTCCTGCAGTGCCTCCACTTGGGCCCTGGAGACGGGGTCCTTGATGTCCATACGGTCTTCGGTGGTGGGCACATTGTGGTCCATGGTGGAAAAGGTTAACTCCGGCCGCCGGATCTTTCTTCCGGCCAGCCGCAATCCCTCGAATGCTTGCGGGCTGGTCACCTCATGCACCAGGTGGCGATCGATGTACAACAGGCAGGCACCGTCCGGGAGCTCACGCACGACATGGGGTGCCCAAATTTTTTCGAACAAAGTTTTTCCCATGGGTTCTTCTCTCTATTCAAGGCTTGGCTTCTTGGGCCTGATTCCTTCCCTCCACATTATCAATTTGCTAAAAATGACACCGTGTCCATAGGATGTCAAGGCAATGGACCGCGCAAAATGAATCCCCTTTTCGTCAACTACCCGACTAACGGTTCGCGGGATATTCAATGAGCGGAATCACGCACTGGCCTGTCTGCCAGCCCTGCACATTCGGGCCAATGGCTTCAATTGCAACGGCTCCTTCCACGCCTTGTGTGGCCAGGAGCGTCGGCAGTGATCCATACAGGCCGCGCACCGTAAGCACATCCGATGGATGAATTGGCCGCGCCCGCATCCGCACGAGAACTTCACCGACTCCAGGCGCTGGTTTCGGGCACTCTACAACGCGCAGAACGTCGGCCGGTTCACCAAACTGATCAACTGGATCCGTAGCCGCCCAACGAATTAGTTCAGCGGGATTGGCCGCAGCGTATCCAACGTCCGCAGGAACACCCTGTTAGCCTTTTGCCAAGAACCCTTCATGAAACACAACATTGCCTTTTGGAAGCCGTCCAGTAAACGGCAAGGCAAGGAAGACCTCCTGCGGAACACCCTCATGAACCAGGTTTGGAAAATTCTGGAAACCTAATCGCTTATAGTAGTTCGGATGGCCCACGAGAGCGCAACCTTGGGCGCCCGACTTTTTAAGCAAAAACAATCCTTCGTCAATAAGGGATTTCCCAATCCCTTTTTTCTGAAATTTCGGCAATACGGAAACTGGGCCGAGGCCGTACCAGCCGATTGTGCCGTCGGAAATTGTGACGGGCGAAAAAGCAATGTGTCCGACTACTCTCCCATCGACTTCCGCCACCAGCGAGAGGGTCAGTGCATTTGCAGCGCGCAGCGTGTTTATTATGAATTGCTCTGTGTGATGGCTGATAGCAAGAGTTTTGAAGGCAGCAATCGTGACTGAGCTTATTGCCGCAATATCCGAATCTGTTTCTTTCCTTATGATCATTTCAAACTCCGGCCCATATGGATCTTTCGGTTGAAAAATCAGTTTATTATGGGGATTTTTAATGGTCCCGATTGCTTATGCTCTCGACCTTCGTGATTGCAGTGATCAAATCTTTTTTTAACTCGCGGTAATCAGGCTCGGGAAATATTCCGGTGAGAACCCATTCCAGGGCGTAGCTCACGCCCAGGTAATCATAAAAGTAGATGTTGAATTCAGTCCTGAGCCGATCGATGGCTTTCCGGCAGAGAAATGCCAGACAGGTCGGACTCTTGTGGCTCCTGAGGATACAGCCGTTTTGCGGATCATGATATTCGCAGGGAGAAACCGGATTCACCCAAGCCTGTTCCCAGGGTTTGCCGTAAAGCCTTTCGCGCTCCTGGCGCAGCCGTTCAAATGCTGCATGATCCAGATCGAACAGAACGTAATACTTGTTCCTGCAGCAGGCCGCCACCGGTAGGCCGCCGTTCTGCATCCTATTAGGCGTGATGCATCGGTCGTAACAGAAGCTGAAGCCTGAAAAAAATGCATTCAGCAGGCGCTCGAGTTCCAGATAGCGGGCCAGATTGCTTTCAATTGCGTTCATGCAGTGTATATTGAAAGACGTTTCTCAGATACCCGGATTGTTTGATGCCCTACTCCAAAAGCTTCAATCGGTGCTCTTCGGCGATTTGCCGGTTCCTCCTCGCCACGGATTCGCTTGGCATAACGCCATCATATCACGCTCCTGCCAACTATGAATATTATTATTTTATAGGATGTCCCCAAACACGTCCTATTAAAAATAGACCGCTTCCGTCCACTCGCACGGGTGTCGGCCGTGCCGGGTAGGAATCCACAGGAGGCATGGATGGGCCGAAGAGAAGTATCGACGTATTGTGACGGCGCGAAGTCTGCAGTGTTGCTGGGCGGTGAGGGAGTTGGGGGTGCCCATGTCTTGGTTGTCTTAAAAGCTGGGCCTATCGATCCCGTCTGTATCGTATGTCCTTTTAGACTGCGACGGCGATGGCCTTCTGAAATGTTTCGTGAGATACTGTGTGCAGCGTAGGTGCTATTGGCAGCAACTTTTTTAATTCGGACGCAAATTTGACAATTATTTTACAAACAGGCACATATATAATGGTTTCTTTTAATAGGCTCTCGCGGTCGATCGGTGCCTTTTTGGCGGTGCTCTTATTGCTGGTTTCTACGGATTATCAATCCGCCTCGGATGCTTTGGTCGGAGCCGAGCAACCGCTGCAACCCAGCCGCCAATCGGAAGCAAGCGATTACCACCAGAACGTAGTCCTAAACCCTTCCTGCGGCCCCCGGCTCGGCAGCGGGTCGCTGATTTATCAGGAGACATGCCCATGCCCGCCAGATACGTTTTGATCGGAACTTGGTTGATTGCATTTCTGTTTCCCGCCTGTGTATCCTTGCCGCAATACAACAGCCTGGAAAATGATCTGAAAAAAGCCCGCTCGGAAAATGAGCGCACCGTAAATGATCTGGAAAGCAGGCTGAATCAGGCCAAAGAAAAAGTTCATGCACTTGAAATTGCGCTGAGCCATTCCGAAGCAGCCCAACATCAAACCGGCAAGGACCGTTCAGGATTAGAAGCTCAAAATGACTATCTGACAAAGATAAATCAACATCTGTTGGAGACCAACAAAGCGCTTAGGCAAGAATTGAATAAAAAGAAGTCGGTTATTCAACTCCAGGAAAAGGTTATCGGCCTGCTCGATGACACTAAAAAGACCATCGAAACCAGCTTAAAAGATCTCATCGAGGCGCAGCAGGTTGAAGTGGTTACAGAAAAAGACACCTTAAAAGTAATTTTTATAGACAAAATTTTTTTTGATTCGGGAAGTACTGAACTTAAGGTGCGGGGTAAGGAATCGCTCCAAGCCATTGGGGGCTCATTGAAGGGCGACAATAACCGGGAAATCATTGTTGAGGGACACACGGACAACGTTCCATTGAGCGCGTCTTTGCAGAAACGTTTTCCAAGCAACTGGGAACTCTCAACGGCCAGGGCGGCGGCAGTCGTGAGATTTTTACAGGAGGATGTCGGGATTGAGCCGGCAAGACTCTCGGCCCGGGGATACAGCTTTTACCGTCCGGTGGCGTCAAACGGCAACGAAGAGGGACGCCGTCAGAACCGGCGGATTGAGATCATTTTGGGAACGGCGGGCGACTGAAAAAATTGAACATTCAACATTCCAGCACATTCCTGATTTTTCGAGATAGCTGGCTGATATCAAAGGGCTTTTGGATAAAACCGTTGCAGCCCTTTTCCATGAGTTCCTCAATCTGCTTGTTCAAACTGTAACCGCTGACCAGCAGCACTTTGACATTTGGATTTATTCTTTTCAGCGCCTCATAAATATCCTTGCCGTTCATCTCCGGCATGATCATATCCAGTGCCACCAGATCCAGCTCCAACATATTGTCTTCATACAATTTCAATGCTTCCCGTCCGCTCAGAGCCGGCAGTACCTTGTAACCGAGCCTTTTAAGCATCAATTCTTCCACTTGAAGGGTGCTTTCTTCGTCATCCACGAGCAGAATCTTTTCTCGCCCCGTTAACATCTCCGAATTGACCAGCGTGTCTTTGGCGAGCTGTTCATCGGATGCCGGCAGGTAGATGTTAAAAGTGGTGCCGTTGCCTTTTTCACTGTACACCCTGATGATCCCGTTGTGATTTTTAATGATGCCGTAAGCCGACGCCAGACCGAGGCCGGTGCCTTTGCCGACTTCCTTGGTGGTAAAAAACGGTTCAAAAATCCTTTCAATGATGTCCTCGCTGATTCCGGTGCCGGTGTCTGTAACGGATAATTTAACATAGTTCCCGCTCGGCGCATCGAAGAGTCCACAGTATTCTTGACTCAGAAAGAAATTTTCCGTCTGGATATAGATGTCTCCGCCGTTGGGCATGGCCTGCCAGGCGTTGAGGTACAGATTGATCAGCACCTGCTCGATTTGTCCTTGGTCAACCTTAACACTCCAGATTTTATCCTGGAGCTTTAGGTGGGTTACGATTTCCTTTCTGGTACGGGTGAACATTCTGGTGCTGTTCTCAACGATGCGATTCAAACTCGTCGGTCTCAGCGTGTATTTGCCTTTTCTGGCAAAACCAAGAAGCTGCTTGGTGAGATTGGCGGCATTCATGACTGCATTTTCAATGCCCTTGATATATTCATCATTCGGATCTTCGGGTTTGGTTACCAGACCCATCAGAGAGGCATAACCCTGAATTACCATCAGAAGATTGTTAAAATCATGGGCAATGCCCCCGGCCAACGTTCCGACGGCCTCCATTTTTTGAGAGTGAATCAACTGGCTTTCCAGATGTTTTTTTTCTTTTTCAGATTTAATTCTGGCAGTAATATCCCTGGCGACATTGAGGATGACGCTGCGTCCCCGGTAGGCAATGACCCGGGATCGAATTTCAACGGGCATGGTTTCCCCGTTCGTTTTGGTATGGGTCGTTTCGATGGTGATTTTTTTGGGGATTTCGTCCGGTTTGTCGTTGCCAAGCTGGGCGATGATTGCGCGTGCCTCTTTCGGGGGCATGATATCGCTCAAATTTAAATCGAAGAACTGTTCAGGACTATAACCCAACTGCAAGTAGGCGGCCTCGTTGGCTTCCAGAACATTGCCCTCCAAATCTAGGATGTAGACTGCATCATCCACGTTTTCAAGCAGCTCCTTGTAACGCGATTGCTCTTCAGCATCTTTCAAATTTGCGAGCATGTAGTTGAAAGCCTGGGATAATTGATTGAATTCCCAATAATTTTTGCTGTCGGTTTCAAATGAAAGGTCTTTCTGTCCCTCGGAGATTTGAATGGCCATTTTGGTCATTCGGCGCAGCGGTTTGACCATTCGATTGCCCAAATGGATAGACAAGATGATCGAAACCGTTAAAATTGCCACCGAGAAAAGCCCGATCCATAGCGTAACTTTGCGTTTTTCAGAGACCAGGACTTCAAGTGACGCGTTAAAGAAGATGTTGTCGAAACCGTCAATATTGGATAAGATAAATTTATCGCCAAGCCGAACAAGTTCCGGATTCATTGATAGGCTTGCGAGCGTCTCCCCATTTAGTTTTTGAGGTTTTTCGGAGGTCAGGCTGAAAAGTTGATCGGATTTTAGGATGGATATGTTGCCGCTCACCGTTTGCTGGATCTGCTGGATCAGATCTTTATCCTGGGTGATATCATAAAGTGCAAAGGCGGTGCCCATCAACTGGGTTTGATGCATGATCGGAGTTGAGAACCACCATACCAGACGAAGCTTATCGTTGTCTTCCAGCACCTCTCCGTACGGATGCCTTTTAAGGGCGAAATCAATCAGTTTTTCCGAAATATTGGGGTAGGACCCGGGGATGACCGATCCGTCCCTTTCCTTCTTCACAAAAAAGAAAACACCCTCTTTAGCTGGATAGAATTCCGCGATGCGTTCCTCTATCTGGGAGTTGCCGTCGAGCATTACCGTTACCCGAATAATGTTATCTGCTCCCAGGTCTTTTAGCTTATTCCTGATGCCGGAGATGCGGTTGTTTAAGAGGATTTCAACCTGGCCTTTTTCCGCAAGGATCTTCTTGCGAAACTCTGCCTCGACCCTTTTATCAAAATATCCGTAAAGCGCGATGACGATGACGATGACGTATAAGGTCGCAAGCACCGCAAATGTGGCAACCAGGTAGGTCGAAAAGTGCTTCCTGTTTCTGAATTCCGCTAACTTTTTCAAAAAAGCGGACGTTTCAAGCCGCTCCAATCGGCTTAGGCTAATGTTTCTTGCTTTCGAAAGCATTCAAAGACACCGTTTTAATTATAGGAGAAAATAAGAACTCGTTTCTTTAGAAGGCAGAGGTTGCCCGAGGATATGATTGCGGTTCGGGCATCCGTGTGCCCCAAAACATGGGAGCACCACTTTGCCCCCGGCAAGAGTCCAACCAGTAACAGCACCTTCAGTGGTTGTCAACGACGAAAATTCAGCCGGTCAGGCCCGTTTTTGCCATGGGCCGGGGCTTTTGTCGTACCGGTCATCCCATCAAGGGATTTTAATCATCCATTTAAGCATTGAAATCACACCCGTTCAAATGAAAAATCGAAAATCTTTTCCTTGACAACCTCCGGAGCCATTTGATTTAGTCGGCCGTGTCGTCGCCCTCTTTCCTACTTCTCAATTTTCTTGCTCAAATTTGTAGATTTTTTCTCCTTTATAGCGAACCGGGGTTCTTATAGTTTGAACCTCCGTCTGCGGCAGCATCAAGAACTGATTGTATTCAATGGCAAAATGAAGTCTTTGATGGTGGTGCAGTTTCTGCGTTAAAGGAGGAGTCCCGCCTGATTCGCTGCTGACCTGGATGGCTTCAGAAATCGGCATCTGTCGCTGGGGGCATCTCCTCATCAAGGCACGATCGGGGCGCAACACCGAACCCGATGGCCCTCCAAGAATGAAGGAGGCGGCAAATGAATCGTTCTTCTCTCCTAAGGGTCTTCGTTCTGGTGGGGAGCCTGGCGCTGATCGCTGCCTTGCCAGGGCCGGCGCTGGCCCAGCCGTGTGCACAATGGATGGGAAAGATGGTTTCCGTCCAGGGAAGCGTTGAGGCCCGCAAGGTCGCGGATACCCGCTGGCTGCCCGTGAACCTAAACGACACCTTCTGCCCGGGCGACACCATCCGCGTGGGGCCAAGGAGCCGGGCCGACCTCAGCCTGTCCAACCAGTCCGACCTGCGGCTCGATGAGAACAGCGAGTTCACCCTCGAAGGCGTCAAGGAGGAGACCTCCGCCCGGCTCAACCTCCTGAAAGGGGCAGCACACTTTTTCAGCCGAACCCCGCGGGGACTGGAGGTCGAAACCCCGTACACCGTTGCCGGGGTGCGCGGCACAGAGTTCCTGATCCGCATCGAGGAGGGCCAAACTCTGCTCACGGTGTACGAAGGGGCCGTGCTGGCCCAGAATATGGCCGGAAGCCTCACGCTCCAAAGCGGCCAGTCGGCTGTGGCCAAGGCCGGCAAGCCGCCCGTGATCAGAAGCGTGGCCCACCCCCGGGATGCCGTGCAGTGGGCCCTCTACTACACGCCGGTGCTCTACGTGCCCCCCGAAGCCCCCCGACCTGCGACGGAAGCGCGGCTTCATGCCCAAAGGGCTGCCGACCTTCTGGCCGTGGGAAGGGTGGAGGAGGCCGTAGCCGAGATCGAGCGCGCCTTGAGTATCGAGCCCAACGCAGCCGACGCTTTCGCGCTGCAGACCATCATTTTTATCGTTCAAAATCAAAAAAAGAAGGCCCTTGAAACCGCCATACGGGCCGTGAAATCCGACCCGACCTCGGCCACGGCCCGCATCGCGCTCTCCTACGCCCAGCAGGCCCGGTTCGACCTCGAAGGCGCCCGGGTGAGCCTGGAAGATGCTGTGAAGCTGGATCCCGCCAATGCGCTTGCCTGGGCGCGGCTGGCAGAGATGGATGCCTCCTTCGGTCGGCTGGACAAATCTCTGGAAGCTGCCAAAAAAGCCGTTTCCATCGATCCGAACCTCTCGCGCACCCAAACGGTGCTGGGATTCGCCTACCTCGCCCAGGTCGAGACCACGCCATCCGAAGAAGCCTTCGAGAAGGCGATATCCTTTGACCAGGCCGACCCCCTGCCCCGGCTGGGCCTGGGGCTTGCCATCATCCGCGACGGCCACCTGGAGCAAGGGGGCAGGCAGATCGAGATCGCCGCGAGCCTCGACCCCAACAACTCCATCATCCGTAGCTATCTCGGCAAGACCTACTACGAGGAGAAACGCATCGGGCTGGACCAGCGCGAATATACTACCGCCAAGGAGCTCGACCCCAACGACCCGACCCCCTACTTTTACGACGCCATCGCCAAGCAGACCACCAACCGGCCGGTGGAGGCCCTGCAGGACTATCAGAAATCGATCGAGCTGAACGACAACCGTGCTGTCTACCGCTCCCAGCTTCTGCTCGACTCCGACCTCGCGGCCCGCAGCGCAGCCCTAGCCCGGATATACAGCGACCTGGGTTTCCAGCAGCTTGGGCTGGTGGTGCCCAGCCACACGGAGTGCTGCGCCAGCAGCCAGTAGGCAACGAGCACATACAGGAAGAACAGCCCGCCGGCGAACGCCACCCCCTGGATGGCATGCATACGCGGAAGCACCGCCCCCACCAGCGCGCACAGCAGGACGATCGCCAGCAGATCGAAGACCCGCGACCATTTGGGCTTGGACAGGAAGTCTCCGGTCAGGATGTTGTCGATGACCGTGGCATGGATCTCCACCCCAGGGTAAAGCGCGCTCACCGGGGTGCTGCGCAGGTCGTGGGTGCCCATGGCGGTCGCTCCCACCAGCACGATTCGGTCCGTGAAAGCGCCTTTGGGGGTCCTCCCGCCGAGGATGTCGCTTACAGAGATGTGGGAAAAGGTTTTGGGCGGACCGAGGAAGTTGATCAGAAGCTCCCCGGATTCGTCGGTGGGGATGAAGCGCGAGCCCATGCGGACCCCCAGCACTCCGTAGCGGTCGGCCTCGACGATCATCTGGGGCTTGCCCAGGACGTGCCATGCGCAGACGATCGAAAGCGGCGGGTAGATGTGTGCGCCGCACTGGATGATGAGCGGCATCCAGCGCACCGCCCCGTCGGGGTCGCTCTTCACGCTGTAGTAGCCGGCCGATGGAGCCGCTTCCGCCAGGATCGGCAGATCGGGTTCCGGCGCATAGGCCTGGATGAAGGGTGCCGAACGCGTTTGCGGATCCTGGTAGAGAATCAACGGATATTTGGAATGCTTGATGAGCGCGATCCGGCGCTCGATCTCGGCCGGTTGTATGCGGTATTCGAGGTCGGCCTCGTTCATGTGGAAGAAGTAGCCCAGGACCACCGTGGCGGAGGATCGCCGCATCGCCTCCGCGAGCGCGCGGTCGTTGTCGGCCTGCTGCTCGCTTTGGCGAATCAAGCCGTTCAACCGATCGTTGTGAATGTCCGCTTGCACGAGGGTTTGGCTGAGTTCCCGCAGGAAGCCCAGCTGCAGGTTTTCATCCGGCTCCAGAAAACCGACGTCAAAGCCGATCACGCGGGCGCCGTCCTGGGAGAGAAGGTCCACCAGACGGGCGATTTTGGATCGGGGCCACGGCCAGCGGCCTTCCCGATCGAGGCTCTTTTCGTCGATCAGGGCCAGCGCCACAGCCGGTGTCGGCGGGATGGCGCCGCGGGCGCGCAGGCGCAGATCAAAGGTCTTCAGTTCGATCAGCTCGAGCAGGGGGACGCCCAGGATAAAGAGGGCCGCCGCGGCCAGGATCGCCCCGATGGTGAGGGTGGCGGGATTGAGGGAGAAGGCAGCCTTCAGATAGAATCTCATCTCGCGTCCCCAAAAGAGGAGGGGTGAAAGGGCCCGCGGCGCCGGGTCCGGATGAGGCTACCGGGGATAGGAAACGCTTTGAACGGCGGTTTCGGCCATCATGCCTTGGCCGAAGACGTTGGCCTGAAGGTTGGCGATCCACTGTTTGCCGTCTTGCGTCACCCGCAGGTAGCGCAGCGCATCCTGCACATAGGGGCTCACGACGTCCCAGTAAAACTTGGTGTTGTCGGTCCGCAGGTCGCCGGGCAGCTTGTAGCCCAGCTTGGCGTTGAGCCCGATCTCCTCGAACTCATAGAAAAGGGCGGTGCACTTCTGCAGGCGGTTCGGGTCGCCCAGCTGCCCGATGAAATCCGCCGCCCGGACCAAGCCGTGGTAGCCTTTGGTGTCCCGGTACCATTCTCCATCCGGAAAGGGGAAGCGGGTCATCTCGATATAGGAGATGATGATCTCGGTGTCGATGAGGTCCTTCATGATCACCCCCGGGCCGAAGCGCTCCCGGACGAACGTCTTGCTGCGCTCCACATGATACGGGGCAAGCGCCGCATCCGTGCTGCCGGGGGACATCTCCACGGTCTCCGTGCCCAACCCGGTGGCGATCAAGCTGCCATGGTCGCCCTTGCAGATGCCCTTGACGTAGCCGATGTCGTGAACGAGCAGGGCGATGATGAAATGCGCCCAGTCCTTGGGTGTCACGCCGCCCTCGGAAAGGTGCTTTCCTTCCACAATGGCCTGGCCCGCGAGGGTGGCCATGACGGTATGCTCCACGTCGTGATAGAGAGCATCGGAGTTGGCGATGTTTTCCAGTGCCAGGTGGGCGGACCAGACGATGATGTTCCCCAGCTGCTGCTCGAGATTGCTGTAATTGCGCTCGTAGGCCTTGCTGAGCTGGTCCATGGTGTACTCGATCTTGATCTTCTGAAGGTTCAGCATGGCTGAATCTCCTCTCCCCTGCCTCAAATGTCTTTGAGGCCGGCCGGCCGCAGGATCACCCCAATCCGCGCACCTATCAATAGCTACAAGGAGGCCCTTCCAAAGTCAAGGCTCTTGCACCCAACCATTCATAGCGTGCCGGCATGCCGCCCGGGCGAAGAATGGACCCTCATCCTTGCCCGCACCATCCGACGCATTGACACCCGATCACAAAATCCCGATAATTAACCAAAGCTCTGCCGGCCATTGTCGCCACCGCCTCGCCGGAAAGCGGTGGACCTTTGTGGAAAGCGGCGACGCGCCGGGTCGATTCATGGATCCGGCTGGAACCGCTCTTCCTCCCGATCCGCAGGAGCCGTACATGAACGAGCCATCCGATCTGGAAACCGAACTGTGGCGCTTGAGGCGCGAAAAGGCTGCCTTTCAGGCCCAGTCCAAGCTCCTTGAGCACTTCCTGCTCCTGGCCCGTTCCTCGACCGAAAGCCGGGTGCTGCACTCCATTCTTCAGGAGACGCTTCAGATCTCGGTCGACCTGACGGGCGCTGAAAAGGGCAGCCTCTTCCTGCTGGACAAAAGCGGCCGGGTCAGAGACAGCATCTTGGCCCGCGGGGATCGACCTCCCGAAGAAAGCGCCACCATCATCGGGAAGGTCATGAACGACGGGCTGGCGGCTTGGGTGCGCAAGCACCGCCAGGTGGGCTTGATTTTCGACACGCACGAGGACCCACGCTGGCTGGACCTGCCGGATCAGCCGTATCAGGCGCGCTCGGCCCTGGCGGTTCCGATCCAGCGGGGGACCGATCTTCTGGGCGTGCTCACCCTGCTGCACGCCGATCCGAAAAGCTTCAGCCAGGAGACGGCCGAACTGATGGAGCTTACGGCCACCCTGATCGGGGTGGCGCTCGAGAACGCCCGCCTGTATGCCAAGCTGCAGAAGTATTCCCGGGCGCTGGATGCGGAGCTCGAAAAAGGCAAGAAAATCCAGCAGCAGTTTTTACCCGCGAGCTTCCCGCAGTTGCCGGGCTGGGAAATTGCCGCCGCGTTTCACCCGGCCCGCAGGGTGTCCGGGGATTTTTACGACGCTTTTTCGCTTCCCGGCAACCGGCTCTGCATCGTGGTCGGGGACGTCTGCGACAAGGGCGTCGGCTCGGCCTTGTTCATGGCGCTGATTCGAAGCCTGATCCGGGTTTTGTCGGGCAAATCCAGCATCGAAGGGCTCTCGGCCGGTGCGATGGAAATGAACCGCATGGACATCGAGGCCCTGGCCGCGTTCAACGCCGTCACCGGGACCAATGATTACATCGCTGGCGAACATGGCGAGGGTGGCATGTTCGCCAGCCTCTTCGTCGGGGTGCTGAACCCGGAAACCGGCCGGCTGGCCTACGTCAACGGCGGCCATGAGCCGCCCCTGATCATCGCCTGCTCGCAGATCCGCCAGAAGCTGGCCGCCACCGGCCCGGTCGTGGGGGCGCTGCCGAACTACCGCTTCGAGGTCGGAACGGCCGTGATCCAGCCGGGGGAGACCCTGCTTGGCTACACCGACGGCGTGACGGAAGCCATGTCCCCGGATCTGAACCTTTTCGGCCGGGCCCGATTCAACCGCATAGCCTGCGGCGCGCAGGGGTCCGCCTCGCTGCTGATCGAGGACATCCGGGGTGAGCTCTTCGCCCACATCCAAAATGCCCCGCAGCATGACGACATCACCCTGCTGGCGGTTCACCGGTTCGCCCAAGGGTGATATGGTTCTGCCCGGAGCCGGGGCTACTCGGTGCGCTTCTGCTCAGTCGGGGCGGCGGCCGTGCCGGCCATTCTCGCCAGATGCTCGTAAGGGGTGGAGACGCTGAGGTATCTTCCTGGCAGAGAATGGATTTATACCGGTTTTGGAAAAGATGCCCGCTTCTGCGGTTCCGGCGGTTGAAGGTAACCGCATTCCCGGTGAGCAACCGTTTCATGACAATCGATATCGGTGCATCCCCGGTGCGCAGCAGCAGATGGAAATGGTTCGGCATGAGTGGCCAGGCGTAACAGGGGGTGCGTGTCTCTCGGAGAATGTAACCCAGCCGGCTGAGAAAATCCTGCCGGTCGGAGTCATCTTGATAAATTCGGCAGCGTTGAATCCCACGGCAGATAATATGCTGCAACGCTCTGGCGGCATCGATGCGGGCTCTGCGCGGCATGCGGGGATATGATCAGAACCAATTAAACGAATAAAGCATTAAAAATAGGATGCCCCACATACCTATTCAAGCCGATGTGCCAGGCTCATGACTGGCGTCAAATGCGCGTTTCATGCGTAACCGAATAGCGCCGGAACGAACAATACGATTTGAGGGAAAAAGGAGACGATGAGGAGAACCAAGATCTCCACACAGATGAATGGTACCGCGGACCATGCCAGTTTCTCCAATTGAATCTCTGCAATCGCGCAGGTGACGAACAGGCAGACCCCCACCGGAGGAGTGATCAAGCCGATTGAAAGATTCAAAACGAATACCAGCCCGACATGCAGCGGATGAAATCCCAAGGCGACTAAAGCCGGGTGCAAAATGGGGGCCAAGAGGATGACGGCGGCCCCTGTTTCTAAAAACATTCCGACTACTATAAGGAAAATATTGACCGCAAACAGGATGACATGAGGGTTGGAATTCACCGACAGCAAAAAAGCAGACAATTTCTGCGGGACCTGCTGTGAAGCTAAAACCCAAGCCAGGATATTGGCTGTGGCGATGATGAATAAGATCACCGACGTGGTCAGCCCCGACGAAACCATTATCCGATAGAGCCTTTTTATTTTCAGCTCACGAAAAACAAACGTGTAGCTCTTGCATTGGGATGTTATGCCGCTAAAATGCATGTAGGGGGTTTTATAAAGAAACCATCTAATCATTATGTGAAATGTAGACGTCAAAAAATTTTATAAATTTTGAAAGTAGCTCGGGAGAAGATTTGATGTTCTCAAAGTTTCTAATTATCTAAGAGATGTACCGTGTTGTTGAAATCATTTATATTGGGCCTTGGTACACTTTTAATAAAGGAGATAAGAATGAACTTAAAAAGTACTATGGTGTTGGCAATATGCTGTTTGAGTCTAATCCTTTTGGGGTCATGTGCAGGCCAACGGGCTACCTTAATAAGCGAGGCCGAGCGAGGAAATCTTGAAGAGGTAAGGAAGTTTGTAGCAAATGGAAGTACAGTTGATGACAGGGGAACGAATAACACGACCCCGCTGATGGTGGCTTCAGGAGCCGGGCATGCTGATGTTGTTGCTTTTTTGCTGCAACATGGGGCAGATGTCCACAAAGAGAATAGTCGTGGTTTCACTGCCCTGGCATATGCCCTTGAAACATTTCATATCGATATCGCAACCCTATTGTTACAGAAAGGGGCTGACATTAATGCCCAATCAGCATCAGGGCAAACCGTATTAATGAGAGCTTTATATCAAGGCAATAATGAAGTTATCCAATTTTTAATACAAAACGGTGCTGATGTAAACCCGACGGATAAAGAAGGATTTAGTGCATTGGCGGTTGCAGCAGAAAAAGACGATCTGGATAATTTAAAATTGCTTATCAAACAGGGCGCCAAGATAGAAATTGAATCAAACAATGGCGTAACGCCGTTGATGTCTGCGGCCTATAATGGTTCATCAAAGGTTTTTTCTTTTCTGATGGAGAAAGAACCCAACATCAACAAACTGACAAAAAACGGCTGGTCGGCATTAACCTATGCCGCCATGGGAGCAGGCGACACTTCAAAAACGTTTGATCCATCCATTATGCAGCAACTCATAGATGCCGGTGCCTCTGCTGCAATTAAAGATATAAACGGGAAATCGATCATTGAGCTTGCAAAAAGTGAAACCTCTTTTTACGAACGTAAAAAAAATAAACAGATGGCTGATGAAAGACAAAAATCGGCCCGTGGAATGAATCAGATGGCAGCGGCCAATTTCACTGCGGCAATTGATAATCTATGGACTCCTGTCAGTGTTTCGAACCGGGTAGAACAAATAAACGCCATATTGGAAACCTCACAAAATAAATAGGAGGAATGAAAATGAAATAGCGGTTTAAGAGCGGTTTAAGGGACGCCCTTCCAGCGACATCGCTATAAAAGATTACAAATATAAAAATATAAGGGGCGTCCAAAGATCGCCTCCCGTCCCACCATAACCACTGCGTCCAGTGGAGCGCGAGGAGCGTGCGCCCATTGACGCTGTCGCCAAGCGTTGGAAATATCGCAGCAAACTCAACTATAGGAAACCTGGTGTTACAGCTTATCCACACTGAAGCCTGTCTCGGCCGATCCCGGCTGCATTTCATTTTTAAGCAAATCCGCTATCCCCTAAGGCTGATCCTCCCAATTCTCTTAGCCTCGAAAAAATGACCGGTTTCGGTAGAAACCGGTCATTTAATTTTCCTCGCCAGGAACCAGCAGTAATCGTTGAAAAATAGGAAAGGCTTCCATTTCTTATAAAAGAATAGTTGATAAAATAATGTAAAATTTCGACATGCTGGATGCATAGAAATGGGGAGCGGAGGGGCATTTTCATTCTACAACACCTTAATGGGTGATCCCTTTGGACTGTATAAGCGCGCTTGCCTTTTCGAGAGCCTGCGATGCCTCCTCGTGCCGCCCCATGCTTTGCAGGACATTGCCCTTGCCGCTCCAGGGATCGGCGTATTCGGGTTCAAGCGCGATCGCCTTCTCGTATGCCGCCAGCGCCTCTTCAAAGCGCTTCTGGCAATACCAGGACGTTGCCCTTTGCGTTCCAGGGATGCGAGTACTCGGGATTGACTGCGATCGCTTTTTCGTAGGCCGCCAATGCCTCTTCGTAGCGCTTCTGTTTCAGCAAGACGGTGCCCTTGTTGATCCACGGGCGAGCGTAATCGGGCCCGAGTGCGATTGCCTTATCGTACGCTGCCAACGCCTCTTCGTAACGCTTCTGTTTTTGCAGAATATTGCCTTTGTTGATCCATGGGTGGGCGTAGTTGGGGTTTAGCGCAATTGCCTTCTCGTAGGCCGCCAGCGCTTCTTCGTAGCGCTTTTGACTTTGCATTACGTTGCCCTTTCCGTTCCACGCATAAGCGCATTCGGTATCGAGCGCGATCGCATCTTCGCAAAGCGCGAGTGCAGCACCCAAGTCCTTCCGAAGCCAGGCAGACATTGCGGCCGCAAAGGTTTTCCAAAACAAAATGTTGGCCGCTGCAGCTATTTCGCTGATTTCTTCGAAAAAAGCGATGCGAGCGTTCTTACTGTAAATACGCCTGTATTGAACCAAATACCGCTCGCGCATCGTTTCGATGGGCTTGGAGCGATCCTCTGTCATTGGCGGATCTCCTTAACAGGGTGTTGAAAAACGGCGTCTAAGGCCGTGATCCGGCGTTGTGCGGCTTTTGTAAATGCTCACATCTGACTGAATATGCTGCGCTTTCCAAAACGTAGCACGCCTTGGCTGACAGCCTGATACTTACTTTTCAACGCCCTGTTAGAAATGGTATAATCCCATCTGACACCCGCTGGCGGCGTAGCCGGCCTCTCGCAATGCTCACAACCAGCCGTGGTTGTTCGCGTACGAATCTGCCTGCGCCTTGCGCTTGGGAGTGACTCGAAGGTTAAAACCACTTCTATGTTTAATGCTGACCAGAAAAAAAGAGCCCTTCCAACTGGCTTTGAAAGGGCTCGGATGAAACTGCGTTTTCAGAAACAGCCTATGAATGGGCTGCTTTCAGCGCCTGGTCCAGGTCGGCGATGATGTCGTCGGCGTGCTCGATGCCGACGGAGATCCTGACGAGCTCCGGCTCCACCCCGGCCTTGAGCAGATCGGCGGGCGAAAGCTGGGAGTGGGTCGTGGTGGCCGGGTGGATGACGAGTGTGCGGGCATCCAGGATGTTCGCCAGGTGCGAGCACAGCTTGACGGACTCGATGAACTTCTTGCCGGACTCGAGCCCCCCCTTCAGGCCGAAGCCGAAGACCGCACTGGGGCCCATGGGGAAGTATTTCTGCGAACGGGCGTAGTCCGGGTGGCTCTTCAGGCCGGCGTAGTTCACCCACCTGACGAAGGGGTGCTTTTCCAGGAAGGCGGCAACTTTGCCGGCGTTTTCGCAGTGGGCCGCGGCCCGCAGCGGCAGGGTCTCCAGCCCCTGCAGGATCAGGAAGCTGTTCATGGGACCCAACGCGGCGCCGATGTCGCGCATCAGGCCGGTGCGCAGCTTCACGCAGAAGGCCGTGCAGGGCGTGCCCTCGAGCGAGCACAGCGCCTCCCAGAAATTAAGGCCGTGGTAGCTCGGGTCCGGGGCGGTGATCTCCGGGAACTTGCCGGCCTTGGCCCAGTCGAAGCCGCCGGCCTCCACCACGGCCCCGCCGATGCTGTTGCCGTGGCCGCCGATGATCTTGGTGAGCGAGTAGACGGCGATGTCGCAGCCGTGCTCGAAGGGGTTGAAGATCGGCGGCGGCGAGACGGTGTTGTCGACGACGAAGGGGATCTGGTGCGCGGTGGGCGACGTCGGCCAGGGCCTGCAGGTCGTCCACGTTGCACCTGGGGTTGCCGATGCTCTCCGTGAACACCAGGCGGGTGTTGGCGTCAATCGCCGCCTCGACGTCGGCCGGCTTGGACGTGTCGACGAAGCGCACCTCGATGCCGAAGCGTTTCAGGGTGTTCTCGAACAGCACGTGGGTGCCGCCGTAAAGGTTTGCGCCGGAGACGATGTTCTGGCCGACGCCGGTGATGGCCGCCACCGCGTAGAACACGGCCGACATGCCGGAGGCCGTGCAGATGGCCGCCGTTCCGTCATGGATGGCGGCCAGACGCCGCTCGAGCACGTCGGTCGTGGGGTTGCCGATACGCGTGTAGATGAACCCGCTCGTGTCCCGCAGCGCGAAGAGATCGGCCGCATGCTGGGTGTCCTTGAACACGAAGCTCGTGGTCTGGTAGATCGGGACCGCCCGCGACAGGGTCTGGGAATCGGGCGCGTGGCCGGCGTGAAGGACCTTCGATTCGATGTGCAGCTCTTTTTTCGGCATGGGATGGGGCCTCCTTTGTCTCAATCAGATTCGGTAGGATGGGGTATGGTAATACCGGGATCGCGGGTGCACAAGGCCGCCCAGGCCGGCGCGGATGGATCCTGGTTTCACATCATCCGGGCGCACCACCTGGCATACCGTTGGTCGCGGGCGAGCAGTTCGGCATGCGTGCCCAGATCGGACACCCGGCCGCGCTCCAGCACGATGATTCCGTCCATCTGCTGAAGATTCAACAGGCGGTGGGTGATCCACAGCACGGTGCGCCCCTCGGTCAGCTCCAGAAGGGAGTGTACGAGGTCCGCCTCCGTGACCCGGTCGAGTCCTTCGGTCGGCTCGTCCAGGACCCAGATGGGAGCATCCCTCAGGATGGCCCGGGCCGCCGCCAGCCGCCGGGCCTGGCCGGCGGATACGAGCTGCCCGGCTTCCCCGACCCATGTGTCCAGCCCGTCCGGCAGGCCCTCCACGAAATCGATCAGCCGGGCCGCGGTCAGCGCACGGCGCAGTTCGGCCTCACCGGCATCGCGTTTGGCAATCAGCAGGTTTTCCCGGATGGTGGCTGAAAACAGGTGGGACAGCTGGGAGAGCACGACGATGGCCCGGCGCAGGTCCGACTCGCCCAGGGTTCGTACGTCCCTGCCGCCGATGCGGACCGCTCCCGTTTCCGGGTCGAAAAAGCGGACCAGCAGGCTCGCCAGGGTGGACTTGCCGGCCCCGCTTTCCCCGACTACGGCAAAGCGCCGGCCGTGGGGGATCGTGAAGCTCACCGCATCGAGCGCCTTCGGAAGCTGCCGACGGTAGCGGAAGCCCACAGCGTCGAATGCGACATCGAACCTCTCCGGCGCCGGCGCCGGCGATGCCGCGAAGGCTACGGCCGGCGGGGATTCCACCACCTCCAGCAGCCGGCGGCCGGCGGCGCGGGTGCGGCTCAGGAACTGCGCGGCGGCCGGCAGGCCGGCGACGGTCTCAAACGCAGCCATCACCGCCAGCACGATCAGTACCAGCGCCGCCCCGGAAAGGCGCCCGCCCGCAACAAGCCCGCTGCCCACGTAGAGGGCCGCCAGCACGGCGGTACCGGAAAGCAGGCTCACCGCCGCGGCCGCCCCGCCCTGGATGAAGGCCATCCGCCGCTCAGCGGCGATGAGATCCGACTGGCTTTGCTCCGTGCGCGCGAGCTGTTCCGCGACGGCCCCGAACAGGGTGATTTCCGATAGCCCCTGCAGGCCTTCCACCAGACGCATGCGCAGGTCGGCCGAGCGCACGGCGATTGCGCGGCCGGCGGCCGCTCCGGCCCGTGCGGCCGCCGCCGAAACGCCGATGCCCGCCAGTGCGAGCAGCAGCCCGCTCGCTGCGGCGATGCCGAGGTCGAAAGCGGCAAGCAGGCAGCAGATCAAGAGTGAGACCAGCAGGGCGACCGCCGCCGGGGAGAGCACCCGCAAGTAGAAGTTGTCGAGGGCCTCGATGTCGGAGACGATGCGGTTGAGGATATCCCCGCTGCGGAAGCGCCACAACCCCGCCGGGGCGAGCGGCTCGATGCGCCGGTAGAACCACACCCGCAGGCTCTCGAGAATCCGGAAGGTGGCCTCGTGGGTGAAGACCCGCTCGGCGTAGCGGGCCGCCGTCCGCAGGATGGCGAAAAGACGCACCCCGATGCTGGGCATAAAAAAGTTAAACAGGATCGCTGTGGCCGGCGCAAGTCCTGCAACGGCGGCGGACGCAATAAACCACCCTGAAAGCGCCATGAGTCCCACGGCCGCACCCGCCGCCACCAGGCCGGCCAGGGTCCCAAGGACCAGCCGCGCGAGGTGCCGGCGGATGGCGGCTGCAAACGGGCCGAACTCCTTGAAGCCTTCAGCCATCAGGATTCTGCCCCTCCCGTGCTCGGATTTGCCAGGCGCTGGAACGGGCCGCCGGCGCAAAGAAGTCCGGCCGGGGTGCCGTTCTCGATGATGCGCCCCCCCTCCATGACCAGGATGTGATCGGCGCGCCCGATCTCGGCCAGGCGGTGCGTGACCGTCAACACCGTGCGGCCGACGCGAAAGGATTCGATGGCGTCGAGCACCCGGCGCTCGCTGTCCGCATCCAGCCCGGCGGTCGGCTCATCCAGCAGGAGCACGGGGGCGTTCTTCAGAAAGACCCGCGCCAGCGCCACCTGCTGGGCCTGGCCGCGGGAAAGTCCGGCACCCTGCTCGCCCACCGGCGTGTCCAGGCCCTGGGGCAGGCGGCGAGCGAAATCCAGCACCCCGGCCGCCCGGGCCGCTTCCGTGACGCGATCCTCGCCCGCATCGGGCTGCCCTAGCCGCAGGTTCTCGCGCAGGCTCCCGTGGAAAAGCACCGGGTTTTGCCCGAGCCAGCCCACCTGCCGGTGCCAGCGGCCGGGGGCGATGGCGTTCAGCGGGGCGCCGTTGACGAGGATCTCCCCCTCATCCGGCGTGATGAAGCCCAGCAGCAGGAAGACAAGCGTCGACTTGCCGGCCCCGCTGCCTCCCACCAAGGCGCTACAGCGGCCGGGGGCGAGCTCCAGGCTGACCCCTTTCAGCGCCGGCCGGCGCCCCCCGTCGTAGGCGAAATGCAGCTCGCGGCACTGCAGGCGGATTCCTTCCGTCAACGTGAGCCGCCCCCTGCCCCCGCAAAGACCCGGCAGCGGCCCTTGCAGCAGTGCGCGAATCTCCTCGGCCGCTGCCAGCGCCCGGGCCCGGGCGTGGTAGTGGGCGCCCAGCTCGCGCAGCGGCAGGTAGAATTCCGGGGCCAGCAGCAGAATGAAAAGGCCGTCGGCCAGCGTGATCGGCTGCCCGTAGAGGCCGAAGTTGAAATACCCGAGGTAGCTCATCCCCAGGTAGACCGCGACCAGCGCGATCGACAGGGAGGCGAAAAACTCGATCACCGCGGAGGAGAGGAAGGCGACGTGCAGAACGCTCATGGTGCGCCGGCGGTAGTCGGCCGAAACGCGTGCAATCGCGTCGGCCTCCTCGCGGCTGCGATCGAAGAGTTTCAGCGTCGCCAGCCCCTGCAGCACGTCCAGGAAGTGGGCGCTCATACGGGCCAGAGACTGGAAGTGGCGCTGGCTTACGCTCTCGGCCCCCATGCCCACCAGGATCGTAAAGAGCGGGATCATGGGGGCGGTGGCGAGCAGCAACAGCCCGGCCGCCCAGCTCACGGGAACGACCGCCGCCGCAATCGTCAGCGGCAGGAGGATCCCCAGGGCCAGCTGCGGCAGAAAGAGGGCGTAAAACCCCTGCAGCCCCTCCACCTGCTCGACCAGGACGCTGGCGAGGGCACCGGTGCGCTCCTGCCGGGTGAAGGCCGGCCCCCGGGCGGCTACCCGGCCCAGGAGTTCCATGCGCACCGCAGCCCGGACCCGGGCCCCTGCGGCAAAGCCGCTCGTTTCCCGCCGCCAGCCCGCGAGCGCTCTGAGCAGAATGGTGAGCGCCAGCCCGCCAAACCAACCCGTCAGCGCCTCCCGCGGGCGAGCCTCTATTACGACCCCGTGGATGATCCGGGACAGCAGAAAGGCCTGGACGATGAACACGCATCCCGACGCCCACCCGAGGAGCACCGTGCGGCAGATGGCCCCGCGGGCGGGCCGGCTGCGCTCGTAAAGCCAGCGCATGGATTCTCGGGTATCGACCGCCACAGCAAAACCGTTGACAATTCCGATCGCCATGGGCTATCGGAATATGAAATAAGGTTATCGTGAACCGATGAGGTCAATGAGCCGCTTAGGCTGATTCTGATAAACGTTGTTTTTGGGGTATTTGCAAGTCAAAACCCCTTATTTTTGCGGAAGCGGCATCTGGCCGCGATGAACCCGGCCGCGCGTGTCACCCCACGGCAATCGTTTGAAAAAAGCAACCACCAAGGAGCCTGTTTATGTTCGCCCTGCCCACCGAATTGCTCGTCGATTTGTCGCGCTGGCAGTTTGCCCTGACCGCCATGTACCATTTCATCATGGTGCCGCTCACCCTGGGCCTGTCCTGGATCCTGTTCATCATGGAGTCGGTCTACGTGATGACGGGCCGGGAAATCTACAGGGACATGACCAAGTTCTGGGGCAAGCTCTTCGGCATCAACTTCGCCCTGGGGGTGACCACCGGCATCACCATGGAGTTCCAATTCGGCACCAACTGGGCCTATTATTCCCACTACGTCGGGGACATCTTCGGGGCGCCGCTCGCCATCGAGGGCCTTATGGCCTTTTTCCTGGAATCCACCTTCGTGGGGCTGTTCTTCTTCGGCTGGAGCCGCCTGAGCAAACGGGCCCATCTGCTCACGACCTTCCTGGTGGCGCTCGGCTCCAACCTCTCGGCCTTGTGGATCCTAATGGCCAACGCCTGGATGCAGAACCCGGTGGGTGCGCAATTCAACCCCACCACCATGCGCATGGAGCTCACAAGCTTCGCGCAGCTTTTATTCAACCCGGTCGCCCAGGTCAAGTTCGTTCACACCGTGGGGGCGGGCTACGTGACCGCCGCAATGTTCGTCCTGGGCGTAAGTTCGCTCTATCTTCTCAAGGGCCGCGACATGGCCTTTGCGCGGCGCTCGTTCGCGGTGGCCGTGGGCTTCGGGCTGGCCGCGGTCTGTTCCGTCATCGTGCTGGGGGACGAGAGCGGCTACGAGGTGGGCCAGGTGCAGAAAGTGAAGCTCGCCACCATGGAAGCCGCCTGGGAAACCGAGCCGCCCCCGGCCTCCTTCACCCTCTTCGGTTTTCCGGACCAGGAAGCCCAGACCACGCGCAGCGATATCACGGTCCCATGGGTCGGCGGGCTCATCGTGACACGATCCCTCAACACGCCCATCAAGGGGGTCAAGCAGCTGGTCGCGGAAAACGAGGACCGCATCGTAGAGGGCGTGAAGGCGTACGGCCTGCTCCAGAAGCTGCGCTCCGGCAACACCGAGCCGGCCCTGCTCCAGGAGTTCAACACCCTCAAGCAGCGCCTGGGCTATGGACTGCTGTTGAAACGCTTTACCCCCAACGTGACGGATGCGACCCCCGAGCAGATCCACCGGGCGGCCCTGGACACCATTCCCAACGTGGGCGTCATGTTCTGGAGCTTCCGCATCATGGTCGGCCTGGGGTTCTACATGTTGGCCCTGGTCGCGGTATCCTTCTATTTCTGCGCCAAGCGGGTGTTCCACCAGAAACGCTGGCTCCTCAAAACAATTCTGTTCAGCATGCCGGCTCCCTGGATCGCCGCCGAGCTGGGCTGGATCGTGGCAGAGTACGGGCGCCAGCCCTGGAGCATCGGCGAGGTGCTGCCGACACTGCTGGCCTCATCCACCCTGTCCACGGGCGACCTGATCGGCAGCATCACCGCAGTGGTGCTGCTTTACTCGACGTTTATGGTCGCGGCCGCCTACCTCATGGTGAAATTCATCCGCCTGGGCCCGAGCAGCCTGCACACCGGGCGCTACCACTTTGAACACGGACATGCGGCCTGACCCACCCCCTGAAGGAGGACCCATCCGATGCCTATACTGTTCGACTACTTAACGCTCAAAATTATCTGGTGGCTGCTCGTGGGCGCTTTGCTCATCGGCTTTGCCGTCATGGACGGCTTCGACCTGGGAGTGGGCGCGCTTCTGCCCTTTGTGGCCAAAACCGACGAGGAACGCCGCGTGCTCCTCAACAGCATCGGCCCCACCTGGGAGGGCAACCAGGTCTGGTTCATCACCGGCGGCGGGGCGCTGTTTGCGGCCTGGCCCCTGGTCTACGCCGCCGCCTTCTCGGGCTTTTACTGGGCGCTGCTGCTCGTGCTCTTCGCGCTGTTTTTCCGGCCGGTGGGGTTCGATTACCGCAGCAAGGTGGATGACCCGCGCTGGCGCTCTGCCTGGGACTGGGGCCTGTTCGTGGGCGGCGCCGTGCCGGCGCTCGTCTTCGGGGTCGCCTTCGGAAACCTCCTGCAGGGGGTGCCCTTCGCGTTCGACGAGTTCCTGCGGATCTATTACAGCGGCAACTTCTTCGGCCTGCTCAACCCATTTGCCCTGCTCACGGGGGTGGTGAGCCTATCGATGCTCGTCATGCACGGGGCGGTCTACTTGCAGATGCGCACCGAGGGCCCCATCGCCGATCGCGCCCGCACAGCGGCGCGCCTGTTCGGCATCGTCTTCATTGCTGCGTTCGTGC
Organism: uncultured delta proteobacterium; assembly: GCA_963785045.1. GTDB lineage: Bacteria > Desulfobacterota > Desulfobacteria > Desulfobacterales > SpSt-501 > SpSt-501. Next base: position 228,398 of record CAWAUC010000020.1, read on the forward strand.
TCGCCGGCGTCTGGCAGGCTTACGGGATTGAGGGCTTCCGCCTCGTGGCCAGCCCCGACCCCGGCACCTCCTTCAGCCCGCTCGCCAAGACGGTGGAGCAGGCCGCCGGCGCCTGGATGGCCAACTATGCCGCTCACCCCTGGATGTGGATTGCACCGATTCTGACGGTTGCCGGTGCGGTTTTGGCCATTCTGCTCGGCGGGAGCGGACGTGCCGGATTCGCCTTCGTGCTGAGCGCTGCGGCCCTGGCCGGGACCATCCTGACGGCGGGCTTTGCCATGTTCCCGTTCGTCATGCCGTCCAGCACCGTTCCCAACGTGAGCCTGACCGTCTACGATGCGGTCTCGAGCCATCGCACCTTGAATCTAATGTTCATCGCCGTGGTCGTCTTCCTGCCCATCGTCTTGTTGTACACGAGCTGGGTCTACAGTGTGCTGCGGGGCAAGGTGACCGCGAAGCGAATTCAGGAGGAAACGCATTCGGCGTATTGAGCCTGCAGGCCGAAAAAGGACAAGCGATATGCCGCATGTCATCGTTACAGGGCGTTGAAAAACAAGCATCAGGCGGTCAGCCAAGGCGACTGTTGGCTGGAGGCTCGGAGGCTGGAACGCCAGGAGGCTAAAAAAACCAGAAAAGGTTTTGCTTCAAGATTCCCAGCTTCCCAGCCTTCTCGCTTCGGACATAAAACGCATTTTCAAAAGCCGCACAACGCCGGATCACGGCCTGAGCCGCGGTTTTTGAAGAACCCTGCAGCAAGCTGCAGGGAATCTTCGACCGTAAGGAATTTTTATCGAATTTGGATATTCGCTCGCTAACCTCGCAGCAAGCGGCGGGGAATGCGCTCACTGTTGCGGTTCAACACCCTGATAGAAAGGGGAGACTCTATGTGGTACTTCACCTGGATCCTGGGCGTGTTGCTCGCCTGCGCCTTCGGCATCATCAATGTGATGTGGATGGAATCCGAGGAAATGTTGGGCAAAGACGAGGGCTGATTTTTCCCGTCTGGAAGAGAGTCACGGCCGCCGGCACGTCCGTCATCGCTTTCAATCTCCGCCGCACCACCTGCCGAGGCAGCCCGTAAACGGTAGCCCACCGGCCCAGCGTTGCGGGTTCGGCTCAGGGGCGCTTTTTGCCGTTGATGATCTGCAGCACTTCCCGGGCGATCTCCACCTCCTCGTTGGTGGGGATGACGAGGACTTTCACCCGCCTTCCGGCTGCCTGGATTTCACGCGGCTGCCTCCCGGCAGCCGCGTTTCTGTCCGGGTCCAGCGCGATCCCGAACCCGGCGGCGGCTCCCAGGCCGTCACACGCCATCCAGCGCACATCCGGCGAGTTCTCGCCGATGCCTGCCGTGAACACCAATACGTCCAACCCGCCCATGGCGGCCGCATAGGAGCCGATGTATTTCTTGATGCGGTAGCAGAAGGCCTCCAGGGCGACCGCGGCCTGGGGGTTGCCCGCATCCCGGGCCGCCAGGATGTCGCGCAGGTCGTTGCTGCCGGTCCCGGCCAGGCCCAGCATCCCGCTCTGCTTGTTGAGCAGATCGTTCATGGCGCCGATGCCGAGCTGCCGGTGTTCCATGAGGTGGAGCACCGCCGCCGGGTCGATGTCGCCGCAGCGGGTGCCCATGATCAGCCCTTCCAGCGGCGTGAACCCCATGCTCGTGTCGATGCTTTGGCCGCCCTGCACCGCGGCCATGCTGCAGCCGTTACCCAAATGGCAGGTGATCAGGCGCAGCTCGGCCAGTGGAAGGCCGAGCAGCCGCGCGGCCTCCCCGGCCACGTATTTGTGGCTGATGCCGTGGAACCCGTAGCGCCGGATGTGGTCCTCGCGGTAGAACCGGTACGGCAGCCCGTAAAGAAACGCATGCGGGGGGATGGTGGCGTGGAAGGCCGTGTCGAAAACGGCGACCTGCACGGCATCGGGGATGTGCCGCGTGCTCGCCTCGATGCCTTTCAGGTGATGCGGGTTGTGCAGGGGCGCGAAACGGGCGCATTCGTTCAGGTAAGCTTTGACCTCGGCATCGACCACGACCGGGTGGGTCAACTTCTCGCCGCCGTGCACCACGCGGTGGCCGACCGCTTTTACTTCTCGGATGTCGTTCAGGACCCCGTGTGCCGGATGGGTCAGGGCGGAGACGATTTCGCCCACCGCCGCGTCCGCATTGGCGACGCCGACGGGTGTTTTCGCCCGGTGTCCCCGGTGGTTGCGGTACGCGAGCCGGGTACCGTCGCAGCCGATGCGCTCGACAATCCCGCCGGCAAGCGGCGTCTGCGCGTCTGGGCTGAAGAGGGTGAACTTGACCGACGAGCTGCCGGCGTTGATGACCAGAATTGCCATCTGGCGCTGATGTCCTGTCTATCGGGAGACTCACACGTCGGCCGGGACGGGCTTTTTCCGGGCGGCTGAGCGTTGCCTCTTTTGTTTGGGGTTCCCGGCTGCGGCTCGTGCCGCTTTGGCCTCTCGGCCACCCGGGTTTTCCGGGGAGTAAAAACGGCGGATGTATTTCTCCTGAAAATCGAAGGACCAGTGCACGTTCTGCCAGACTTTCACGGCGGCATCGCGGTCCCCCGCTTCAAAGGCATCGATCAGCCGGTCATGGTCGCGGCAGTTGCTGAGCTCCCATTCCTTGATATAGCCCCGACGCGGAAAATCGTAAAGGCGCCGCTTCATGGGCATGATGATGCGTTTCATGGACGCATTGTGGGACAGCTCCATGAACACGTCGTGAAAGAGCAGGTTCTGCTGGTAGTAGGCCTGATAGTCCTCGCGCTTCAGCGCGACCCGCAGAGCGGCGTTGAGCCATTTCATTTTCTCGAGGTGCAAGGGTTGGATGTTGTCGAAGACGGACAGCATGGCCGCCGTCTCCAGGGCGCCGATGATTTCGTAACAGCTGCGGATGTCTTCGATCGTCAAACGGTTCACAAACACGCCGCGGCGGGGGGATATGGTGACGAACCCCTCGGTGTCCAGTTGCAGGAGCGCATCCCGCAGCGGGGTCTTGCTGATGCCCAGCTCCTGGCTGATTTCGTTCAGATTGATCGCCATCCCGGGGGTCAATTTCCCCCGGGATAGCTCCTCGCGGATGTAATCATAAACCTGCTCGCGCAGTGATTTGGCGTTTATGATCATCCTTGGCTCCCGTTCGTGCCGGCAAGGCCGCCGGTTCTTTATTTTTGGTAATCCGCGTCGCAGATCGCCAGGTTCCGGTCGATGACGTCGAGGCCGAAGTCGAGCTCCTCGGTCGTGATCGCCAACGGCGGGCTGATCGTGATCACCGATGCGCCGCCGGGCATGATGTACACCCCTTCTTCCATGCACTTGCCCAGGAATTTCATCTTCGAGGTGGCCGGCCGCGGCGGCTCCATCAGCGCCTCGTGGATCGGCTCCTTGGTCTGCCGGTTCTTGACGATTTCGATCCCGCAGAACAGTCCCTTGCCGCGCACTTCCCCGACACAGGGGTGCTTCTCCTGGAGCTCTTTCAGCTTCTTCATCAGGTAGGCGCCGGTCTTGGCAGCCTTATCGATGAGATTGTCCTGCTGGTAGGCCTCGATGGTCGCCACCGCCGCCGCCATGGCCAGGGCATGACCCGAATAGGTGTGCCCGTGGAGGTAGGGCTGAGTCTCGAACTTCTCCGCCAGCCAGGGTCGCACGACGGTCGCCCCCAGCGGTACCGAGCCCGAGCTGATCCCCTTCGCCAGGGTCATGATGTCCGGAACCACCCCCCAGTTGTCCATCCCGAACCACTTTCCGGTCCGGCCGAAGGCGGTCATGACCTCGTCGGCGATCAGCACCGCCTCGTACTTGTCGCAGATCGCGCGCACCATGGGCCAATACTCTTCCGGCGGCACGATGATCCCACCGGCTCCGAAGATCGGCTCACCGATCACCGCGGCCACGCGCCGGGCCCCGCCTTCCAGCCGGATCACGTCCTCCACGTGTTTGGCGCACTGGATGTCGCACGACGGGTAGGTTGCCCCAAAAGGACAGCGGTAGCAGTAAGGCGGCAGAATGTGCACGGCGCCCGGAACCGCCGGCTCGGCGCACCAGTTGCGGTAGTCGGCCGATACGGACATGGCCCCCATGGTCGATCCGTGATAGGACCGCCATCGGGAGAGCACTTTCTGCTTGCCCGTGGCCCACCGGGCAATCTTGACGGCCCCTTCGACTGCCTCCGTGCCGCCCGTGGAAAAGAACGACTTCTTCAGGTCGCCGGGCGTCACCTCCGCCAGAAGCTTGCCCAGCCGCGCCTTGGGTTCGGTGGCCCACTGGGAGTTGACGCTCGGCAGCAGCGCCGCCTGTGCGGCGATGGCCGCATTCACCCGGTCGTCGCAGTGTCCCAGGTTGGTGAAGATGAATTGGGAGGTCAAGTCCAGGTACTTTTTGCCCTCCGGGTTAAAAACCCAGCATCCCTTGGCCTTGGCGGCCACGAAGGGCTTCAATCCCTTCTGCGCCGTCCATGGCGTCATGACGTACTCGGCCTCGTATTTCCGGATGGTCTCCGCATCGAGTCCTTCCTTCTGAATCTTGTCGGACATGTTCATCCTCCTCGGCAGTCGTTTAGCTTCAATAGAGAACATCAGGCGGGGTCAGATCCCTGCAAAAATAGCCTCCCCGCCTGCCTCGCTGCTCGTTGCTCGTTACCCTTTGCTCGTTACTCGTTGCTCGTTGCTCGTTGCTCAATGTCACACCACGCCCTGGTCCATCATGGCATCGACGACTTTCAGGAACCCGGCGATGTTGGCGCCGACCACATAGTTGCCCGGATGGCCGAACTGCGCCGCCGCTTCCATGGCCGCCTTGTGAATGCTCTTCATGATCATCTGCAGCCGCTTGTCGACCTCCTCCCGCGTCCAGGAAAGCCGCATGCTGTTCTGCGTCATCTCCAGACCCGAAACCGATACCCCCCCCGCGTTGGCCGCCTTGCCCGGGCCGTACAGAATCTTGTGCTCCAAAAAGATGTCCACCCCTTCCGGCGTCGTGGGCATGTTCGCCCCCTCGCAGACCAGACCCACTCCGTTCTTCATCAAGTTCCGGGCGTCCGTGCCGTTGATCTCGTTCTGGGTCGCACTCGGAAAGGCGCAGCCCGCCTTGTGCTCCCAGAGCGGATTGTGCTCCGCTCCCGCCTCGATCGGCGTGTAGACCGCCCCCGCGTACTTCTCCGCGTACTCCTTGATCCGCCCGCGACGCACGTTCTTCAGGTTCATCACAAAGTCCAGCTTCTCCCGACTGATGCCCGCCTCGTCGTAAATAAAGCCCGACGAATCCGACAGCGTCACCGGCTTCGCACCCATCTGGATCAGCTTCTCCACCGTGTACTGCGCCACGTTCCCCGACCCCGACACCAGGCACACCTTGCCCTCCAGGCTCTGGTTGACCGTCGCCAGCATCTCGGCCGCAAAGTAAACCGATCCGTACCCGGTCGCCTCCGGCCGGATCAGGCTCCCTCCCCAGTTCAGCCCCTTGCCCGTCAGCACCCCCGAAAACTCGTTTCTCAGCTTCTTGTACATCCCAAACAAAAACCCGATCTCCCGCGCCCCCACCCCGATGTCCCCCGCCGGCACGTCCGTGTCCGGACCGATGTGCCGGAACAACTCGCTCATGAAGCTGTGGCAGAAACGCATGACTTCGGTATCCGACTTGCCCTTGGGGTTGAAATCCGATCCCCCCTTGCCACCTCCCATCGGCAGCGTCGTCAGCGAATTCTTGAAAACCTGCTCGAAGGCCAGAAACTTCAAAATCCCCAGGTTCACCGACGGGTGAAAGCGCAACCCGCCCTTGTACGGCCCCAGCGCGCTGTTCATCTGGATCCGGAAGCCCCGGTTGACTTGAATGTTGCCCTGGTCGTCCACCCACGGCACCCGGAACATGATCACCCGCTCCGGCTCCACGATCCGCTCGGCGATCCGCGCCTTGCGGTAGATCGGGTTGCGTTCCAGCACCGGCTTGACCGAATCCATCACCTCGCCCACCGCCTGATGAAACTCCTTCTCGTGCGGGTCCCGGCTCTTGACATACTCCATGATCTCGGACATGCGACCTTCCTTCTTTATGTTGTGAACGTTTATCGAATCCCCCGATAAGCTTCTCGGGTTAGCCCTTTTTCAACACCCTGTTAATAGTTCGCCTCCAGAATGCGGATCACATCGGCTTCGGTGACCGTGCGCGGGTTGTTGCTGATCAGCCGCGCAGCACCCACCGTCGCCTTGGCCAGGGCGCCAAACTCCTCACGCGGCACACCGTAGCTGCTCAGTTTGTAGGATATCCCAACGTCATCGAGCAGCCCCTTGATCGCCTTGACCGAGAGCCGCGCGGCATCGATTTCACTCATGCCCTTGGTCCTTTCGCCGAACGCCTCGGCGATCTCAATAAATTTTTTCGGAGCGGCGATCAGGTTGAACTCCATGACCCAGGGGAGAATGAACGCCGTCAACTGGCCGTGGGGCAGGTGAAACTTGCCGCCGATAGCGAGCGCCAGTGCGTGGTCGAGGCCGTTTTGAGTGTTTGAAAACGCCATGCCGGCCAAGCCGGATGCGTGCTGCATGTTCTCCCGGGCTGCAAGGTTGGCACCGTTGGCATAGGCCTGTCGGAGATTGCCGGCCACCAGGCGGATGGCCTGCAGGTTCAGGGTGTCGGTGAAGACCGAGGCGCGCACACCGACAAAGGACTCGATGGCATGCACCAGGGCGTCCATGCCCGTCATGGCGGTCACCCGCGGCGGCATCCCCAGGGTCACCTGCGGGTCCAGCAGAGCGACCCGGGCGAACATGTGCTCGCTCACGATACCCTTCTTGACATTGTTTTTGGTATCCGACAGAACGCAGATGGAGGTCATTTCGCTGCCGGTGCCGGCCGTGGTCGGGATGAGGATGAGGGGCACGCCCGGCTGCGGCACCAGTTCCATGCCGAAATATTTCTCGATCGGGCCGGCGTTGGTCATCATCACCGAAGTGACTTTGGAGATGTCGAGCGAGCTGCCGCCGCCGAGGCCCACGATGACATCCGGACCGTAAGCCTTGGCGGCCGCGATGCCGGCCAGGGCCACTTCCACGCGGGGGTCGGGCTCGACCTCGGCAAACACGTTGTAGGCGAGCTTGGCCCGGTCGAGCACACCGGTCACAATGTCCACGATCCCAGCCGATTTGATCCCGGGGTCGGTCACCACCAGGACTTTTGTGCCTTTCACGCGCTTGATCTCTTCGGCGAGCGTGTCGACGGCGCCGATGCCAAAAACGATTCGGCGCACGGTGTCAAACGATCTGACCATCATCGCGGTTCTCCTTTCGCAGTCCACCTGCATCCAGAAATGCGGTTTCATCCGGAAAATCGCTGCGCCTGCCGGCCTACAGGACCAGCTCCGAGGCGTCGCTGATTTGCTGCCGGAGCAGCAGGAACTTCATGTCCGTATTGTCGCGGGGCCGCGGGAGTTGGACTTCGTACAGCTCGTGCATCCGCCCGGGCAGCTTGCCCTTCAGGGAGATGATCCGGTCCCCCAGATAGATCGCCTCTTCGATATTGTTGGTGACGAACAAAACCGTCCGCCGCTCGGTCTGCCAGATGCGGGCGGTCTCTTTTTCCATGAAATAGCGGGTCTGGGCGTCCAACTGCCCGAACGGCTCGTCGAGCAGCATGACCTCCGGGTTGTTGGCATACGCCCGGGCAATACCGACGCGCTGCTTCATGCCGCCGCTCAACTGGTGCGGGTAGTGTTTCTCAAAACCCTTCAGTCCCACCAGGTTGATGTAGTGAGCGGCAATCTCCCGCCGCTCCTTCTTGGCCACATTGCGAAGCTTCGGCCCCAGCTCCACGTTGCCCAGGACGGTCTTCCAGGGAAACAGCATGTAACTCTGAAAAACCAGCCCGCGATCGGCCCCGGGCCCTGTCACTTCTTTTCCGTCCAGGCGCACCGTACCGGTGGTGGGTGTCTCCAGCCCGGCGATGATTCTGAGCAGGGTGCTCTTGCCGGACTGCCCCGGCCCCAGGATGACCACGAACTCGTTCTGCTTGACATCCACGCTGATGTCTTCGAGCACATGCACCCGCTGCGTTCCCTTTTGAATGAAGACCTTGGAGATGTTCCGGCAGACTATTTTGGGCTCCATTTACAGGCCTCCGATTCCGCGCTTCCACGGGCACAACAGTTTTTCCAGGCCCATGACCAGCAGGGAGGTTAACCAGGCCACGATGGCGATGATGATCATGCCTCCAATGACCATCGACGTATCCGAGACTTTCATGCCTTGCACGATGATGAAACCCAACCCGGAGCGGGAGGCCACCAGTTCCGCGGCCAGAACGCAGGTCCAGGCGACAGAGAGCGAAATTTGCAGCCCGGCGAAAATGGCCGGGAAAGACGCCGGGAAGCTCACCTGGATGATTTCATTCCAGCGTTTTCCCCCCAGCACCTTGATGACGTCGTACATTTCCGGATCAATGAGGCGGATGCCGTTGTACGCATTGAGCAGGCAGGGCACGAAGGTTCCGATGACGATGATGAAGACCTTGGACGGCTCACCGATCCCGAACCACAGAATGGCGATGGAAATCCAGGCGATCGGGGGCATGGGCTTGAAGAGGTCGAAAATCGGCTTGACGACGGCATCCACGTAAGGGTTCAGGGCCATGAACAAACCCAGGGGGATGGCGACCACCGACGCCAGAACAAAGCCGATGAAAATGCGCTGGGTACTGGCCCAGATGTGGCCCCAGATCGTCAGGCCGGCCAGCGTGTCGGTCATGAGGTTATGAAATTGTTCCACCACCTGCCAGGGGGTGCACAGAGCGCCGCTGAAGGCTCCGCGGGTGGCCGCATAATGCCAGATCATCAGAAAAGCGATCATGGAGGCGATGTTCAAAAAGAATTCGTTCGTGATGATGCGCCGGATGGTCAGCGGTTTTTTCTCTCGAACTACCTGCTGAACTTCGTCGGCGATGGAACGGTCCTGGCCGCCCAGACTTTGGATTGCTTCGATTTTTTCCGCCATCCGCCTACCTCCTGATCCCGGCCAGCAACCGGCGTTCCACCATGTCTATGCCCACACCGATCAAGGCGCCGGCCACGCCGACCGAAACCATTCCCAGCACCACCAGGTCCGGCAGGCCCAGGCGGCGGCCCATGGTAATCATGTAGCCCAGGCCCTGGTCGGCGGCAAGCAGTTCGGCACCCACCAGGTTGGTCCAGCAGCATGCCAGCGCAATCTGCAGGGCGCCGAAGACCATCGGCAAGGCGGAGGGGACGCACAGGTGAGTGAAGATTTGCCAGTCCGAGGCACCGCAGGTCCGGGACATCTGGATCAGGGTAGGGTTGGTCATGCGCACCCCTACGAAGGAGTTGATCACGCATGGGACCACCCCGCCGAGAAAAATGATGAAGACCTTGCCCCACAACCCGATTCCGAACCAGAAAATGGTCAACGGAATCCACGCAATGGGCGGGATCGGCCGGACCAATTCAAACAACGGCCGGGCGATGCCGCGCACCACGCTGAACCAGCCCATGAACAGACCCAGCGGCAAGCCGATGCTTAAGCTCAACAAATACCCTATAAAGGCTTCCTGCGCGCTCACCCAGGCGTGAGCCGCCATCGTGCCGCCGTCCGGGTTTGGGTTGCTGAGCTTGTCGACGAAACGGCTGCCGACCTGGGTGGGGGAGGCGAGCATGGTATTCGGCACGACTCCCAATTGCACAATCAATTGCCAGGCGATAAAAAAAGCCATCACACTGATGATGGGGAGCAGGATCAGGGTCAACGGCTTTTTGACTTTCACTGCCTCATAGGCCATCGGTTTTCTCCACGAGGTCTTCAGATCGGCGGGTGCCAGTCTGGTATATCTTCTCCGACATCCCTGAGCGTATTTGCTGCGCAGGATGAAAAACGGCGCTCCCCCCTTGGCCCAGGCGCTGCATCGCTCGGAGGGCTGCATCGGAGGATAAGCTGCCGGCCGGGCGTTTCTGCCGCCCGGCCGGCGGGGTTGCAGCTAATTACATTTTATCATTGGGCAGGGGTGTCTTCACCATCTTGAGGAACTTGTCGGTTGCGTAAGAAGCATCCTTGACCTTGGCGAATTCATCGGCCGTAAAACGGCCCTGAGCGGTAAAGAACTCGGCGATCAAGCTTTGCCATTTGGCAGCCGTGCTCATCCCCTTGGAGCCATCGAACAGCTTGAGCTGCTCTTCCAGGGTAAACACCGGGTGCGTGTCGATGTCCAGCTTGCACATCTCCAGCGTCATTTTTATTCCGCCCCAGTCCTTCATGAACTTCTGATACATTTTGACCACTTCGGGCTTGCTGCCGTATTTTTTCACGTAGTCGACGCCGCGCAGGTAGACGCGCAGGAACTTGGCCACGACTTCCGGGTTTTTGTCGCAGAACTCCTTGTCGCCGATCAGCGTAATGGGCAGGGCTGCGCCGCACATCCGCAGGTCGGATATCTTCTTGTAGCCCTTGGCCTCGGCCGTGTAGCAGTAAGGGGCCCAGAGCACGGCCACGTCGCCGACACCCTTTTCAAAGGCCGCCATGGCGGAGGCCTGGTCCATCTGCTTGACGACCACGTCGCTGTCCTTCAGGCCCAGCACTTTCAGCCAGGTGCTCATGGCAAAGTGGACAGAGGAGACGGTGGTGACCAGGATGGTCTTGCCCTTGACGGTTTCGGGAGAGCCGTAAACTGCGGGGAATTGTTTGTTGAAGCCCTTGACCTTGAGAATGGGGCTGTCAGGGCGGACGTAAACGTTGTTGGTGATCGATTCGTCGTCTCCCAGGCCGATTTCGTATGCGCCGTAGCGCAGGGAGCCGACCACCTGGGGCACGCCGCCCGTGCCGCCCAGGACCCATTGCTTGGCTGGAAGGGCTTCCATCTGGGCCATGCCCGAGTCAAAAAACAGCAATTCCAGATCGAGACCTTCTTGTTTGTCCCAGCCCTTCTCCTTGGCCAGCCAGGGCAGGAAGGTCTCGAATTCCGGCATCCAGCAGGTCTTCAGCTTCATCGGGGCCTGGGCCTGAGCCGGCGCCCAGGAAAAAACCAGAACAGCGGCCAGAACCAACACAGCGAATAACGTGACCTTTTTCATTTTTGCAGTTCCTTTCCAGGATGAGGGTCGTCTTGCTCAATAATGTCTGCCGCGAACCGTCCGGGCGAGGCCCGGAATCCATGATCTGTCTCTGCGCCGTGGCACCTCCTTATGGTTTGGATTTGTTTTCACCCATCGATCCCCACGACACGGGGGGGCCGATATCACCACCATCGGATCAGATCCGTCACCTGTTTGCGCAGCGCAACGAATTCCGGGTCGATCAAGTTCCTGGGCCGGGGCAGGTCCACCCTGACTTCGGCTTTAACCTTGGTGGGCTTGTTGCTTAAAACCAGAACGCGCTCGGCCACGTACACGGCTTCCTCGATGTTGTGAGTGACGAAGATGACCGTGCTCTTAAGGGTTTGCCAGAGCTTGACCAATTCGTCCTCGAGGTAGTAGCGCAGCTTGATGTCCAGCTGGCCGTACGGTTCATCCATCAGCAGCAGGTCCGGGTCCATGGCAAAGGCCCGGGCGACGGTGATGCGCTGGACCATGCTGGCGGAGACCTGGTTGGGATACAGATCCTGGGTGTCCGTGAGCCCAACCAGGTTCAGCATGAAATCGACCCGCTGATTGATTTTTTCCTGAGCGTAGCGCTTGATTTCCATGCCGTAGGCGACATTGCGGCGGACGGTGCGCCACGGCAGGCAGGTCGGTTCCTGGAAGACAAAGGAGATGTTGTGTTTCTTGGGGTCGGCCACTTCCCCGTCGACGAAGATGTCGCCTGCGCTGGTGGGCATGAGCTTGGAGAGGCAATTCAAGAACGTCGTCTTGCCGCAGCCCGTCGGTCCGACGATGGCCAGGAACTCGCCCTGCGCCACATTGAAGGAAATGTCATCCAACACCAGCAGATCCCCAAACCGTTTGGTGAGACTTTTGACCTCGATCTTGGTGGGTCTGTCTTCCGGGTTGCCGGCTGCATGGTCCAAGGCACACTCCTGTGGTACGGGGTGGGATTAAGGTGCCCCTCGCCCCGGCGGCGACCGGGCCGAGGGGCACTCACCTGACTGCCTGAAATATCAGATATCAGAAGGATCCGTCAAGGCTTAATTTCGAGCGAAGCCATTTCAGAATCATGATGCCGCGATGACGATGCAACTTGCCACTCTTGAGCCTGCAAGGTTTTGGTGCTCACGATCGATGGAAGCGGCGCCGCGCAAGCGGCCTTCCAGGAGTGGGCCACTGGGTGGTTTCAGCACTTCATTTTTTCTTGACACGGTATAAAAATCTGATATATCAGATTTCATAAACCCGTTCGCATCGCGGCAACCCCCAGGAGGTGTCATGCATCAGCAATTTCCTACCCATGCGCGGATCGTCATCATCGGCGGCGGCATCGTTGGCTGCAGCACCGCCTACCACCTGGCCCACATCGGCCACACCGATGTCGTGCTTCTGGAGCGCAAGGAACTGGGGTGCGGGACCACCTGGGCGGCGGCCGGCCTGGTGGCCCAGCTCCGGCAGAACCGCGAAATGACCAACCTGGCCAAGTACGCTACCCAGCTCTATCCGGCGCTGGAGGCCGAGACCGGGGTGGCCACCGGTTACGTAACGACCGGGGCCCTGGGCGTCTGCCAGACGGAAGACCGGCGCCGCGAATGGCTGCGGGGCGCGGCCATGGCCGGCACCTTCGGGATCGAGATGTACGAAATCAGCCTCACGGAAGCCCGGGACATGGTCCCGGGCATGAGCACCCTGGGGCTCACGTCCGTCTTTTACCTTCCCAACGACGGGCAGACCAATCCCCTGGAAACTACCCGCTCCTTATTAAAGGGCGCGCGCATGCGGGGTGTTAAGATCTTCGAAGATACGGCGGTGACCGGCATCAAGCTTAAAAATGGGGCCGTCTGCAGCGTCGCCACCGAGCAGGGTGACGTCGCCTGCGAGATCGTGATCAACTGCGCCGGCATGTGGGGCCGGGATGTCGGCAAGATGGTCAATGTGAGCGTCCCGCTTTATGCGGCCGAGCACATGCACGCCGTCACCCAACCGATCAAAGGGCTCAAAAAGGTCTTCCCTTGCGTGCGCGACTTCGACGGCCGTACCTATTTCAAGGCCGAAAACGGTTCCATCCTCTTCGGCGGGTTCGAGCCCGTGGCCAAACCCTGGGGGATGAAAGGCATCCCGAAGGATTTCAAGTTCACCGAGCTTTCCGAGGACTGGGACCAGTTCAGCCCCTTCATGGAGTGCGGCCTGCAGCGTTTTCCGGACCTGGAGACGGCCGAGATCCGGCACCTGTCCAATGTGCCCGAAAGCTTCACGGCTGACAATGCCTTCATGGTCGGTGAGGCGCCGGGCATCAAGAATTTTTTCGTGGGCTGCGGCATGAACTCGGTCGGCATCGCCAGCGCCGCGGGCTGCGGCAGAGCGTTGGCCCAATGGGTCGATCAGGGCTATCCGGAGGAGCACCTATGGCCCGTCGACATCCGCCGCTATTTCCACTGGCAGATGAACACCCGCTATGTGCACGACCGCGTGAAGGAGACCGTCGGCATCCTGTACGAGCACCACTATCCCAACCGCCAGCGCACGACCGCCCGACCCGTCATCTGCTCTCCCTTCCATGACCGGCTGGCCCGGCACGGGGCCTGCTTCAGCATGCTCGCCGGCTGGGAGCGCGCGGACTGGTTTGCACCGCACGGCGTCGAACCGGTGCATGCGTACAGCTGGGGCCGGGCCAACTGGTTCCCCTACCAGAAAGAGGAACATCTGGCCGTGCGCGACGCCGTGGGCATGTACGACCTGACCTCCATGCACAACTACCTCGTTCAGGGGCCCGATGCGGAGGCTGTCCTGCAGAAAATCTGTGCCAACGACGTGGCAGTGCCGGTGGGAACCGTGGTCTACACCCCGATCCTGAACGATCAGGGCGGGTTCGAATCCGACTTGACCGTTACGCGCTTTTCGGAAGACTCCTTTTTCATCGTGACCGCCCTGGGAACCGGGGTGCGGGACTTCGATTTTATCAAGCGCCGCATCCCGGAGCGTGCGCGTGCCACCATCACGGATGTCACCCATGGGTACGCCATGCTGGCCGTCATGGGTCCGAATTCCCGCAGCCTCCTGTCCACGCTCACCGACGCCGACCTCACCAACCCGGCGTTTGCCTTCCGGACCGCCCGGCAGATCGATGTGGGCTATGCCCGGCCCTGGGCGCTGCGGGCGACCTACGTCGGCGAGCTCGGCTGGGAGCTCTACATTCCGACCGGATTTGCAGTCCCGGTTTTCGACGCCATCATGGACGCCGGGAAGAAGTTCGGCCTGCGCCTGGTCGGCATGCAGGCGGTCAATTCGCTGCGCATGGAAAGCGGCTACCGCCACTGGGAGACCGAAATCGGACCGGAGGACACCCCCTACGAAGCCGGGCTCGGGTTCTGTGTCAGACTCGACAAAGCAGACTTCTGCGGCCGCGAGGCGCTGCTGCGACAGAAGGAAAAGGGCATCACGCGCAAGCTGGCGCTCTTCACGCTGGAGGATCCCGAGCCCCTGCTTCTGCGAAGCGAGCCGATCTTCCGCAACGGAGCGCACGTCTCCGAGATCACCTCCGGTGCGTATGCGTTCAAGCTGGGCACCGCGATCGGCATGGGGTATCTGAGCCGTCCGGGAGGCATCACTGACGACTGGATCCTCGGCGGTACGTATGAAATCAAGGTGGAAGGCAAGAACTACCCGGCCCGGGTCCATCTGAAATCGCCGTACGATCCCAAAAACGAGCGCCCGAAGCAATAGCCTGACGCCGGCTGAACGGGCCGTGAATAACAGATGCTGGGGAGGAAAACATTATGAACGTGGCGGTTTTGCTGAAACAGGTCCCGGACACGGAGTCCCTGATTGAGATCAACGCCGAGGCCAGTGACATCAAGACGGACAACCTGAAATGGATCGTAAATCCGTATGACGAACTAGCCGTTGAAGAGGCAATCCGGATCCGGGAAAAGCAGGGAAGCGGAAAAGTGACCGTTTTCACCGTGGGCCCCGACCGGGCGACGGCGGCGATCCGCACGGCCTTGGCCATGGGCGCCGACGAGGGGGTCTTGATCAGCGACCCTGCGTTGGGAAACCTGGATCCGCTCGCCACCGCCAAAGTGCTGGCGGCGGCATTGAAAGCCGTCCCCTTCGATCTGATCATCGCCGGTCAACGCGCCGTGGACGACGACAGCTGCCTCGTGCCTTCGGCCGTGGCGGAATACCTGGGCATCCCGCTGCTCGCCATGGTCGTGCGCCAGGAGATCGTCGGCGGCAAGATTCAATGCGAGCAGTCCCTGCAGGATGGAACCGCCGTGGTTGAGACGGATCTTCCGGCGCTTTTAACCACCCAGCGCGGGCTGAATCAACCCCGCTACGCATCGCTTCCCAATATCATGAAGGCTAAGAAAAAGCCGCTTGAAACCAAGAGTCTCGCGGCTCTCGGGCTGGATGCCGCGCTGTTCGGATCCGGGGCAATGAAAACGCGGTTCCTTGCGCTCGCCTTTCCGCCTCAGCGCAAGGTCTGCAAAATGATCCCGGGAGAAACGGCCGAGCAAAAGGCGGCGCGATTGGTCCAAACCCTGCACGAAGACGCCGGCGTCCTGTAAACGGCGGAGGTGGGAAGGAGAGACGATTATGCCAGATGGCATCCTAGTGGTTAGCGATTACGCCGATAACAAGTTTCGCAAGTCCACCTATGAAGTGGCCAGCAAGGGGCGCCGACTGGCCGATCAGTTGAACACGCGGCTGAACGCGGTAGTGCTGGGAAGCGATGTGCTCTCGGCTGCCGCCGAGCTTACGCATTATGGTGCCGATCGGGTGCTGGTGTGCGATGCCCCCGAGCTGAGAGATTTCGACTCGGATCGGTTCACCTCGATCCTGTTCGATATCATCGCCGCCTGTCAGCCGAAAATAATTCTGTTCGGCGCCTCCATCCGGGACAAGCAGCTGGCCGCGCGCCTGGCGGCCAGGCTCGATGCCGGATTGGCCATGGACTGCACGGAACTGGCCCTGGAAGGAGAAAAACTTATCGCCACCCGAACCATGTACGGCGGCAAGCTCATCGCCCGGGTGGCGATCGCGGGCTCGCCCCAGATCGCTGTGTTGCGACCGAACATGTTCCCGGCGGCAACGGCTGAGAGAGCCGGGAAGGTCAAGCGGGTGGAGTTCAAGCTCACTGCCGCGCGGGTGCGGTTGATCGAAAAGAAGCCAAGCACCTCCAAGCTGGATCTGACGGAAGCCGATGTCGTGGTGTCCGGCGGTCGCGGGATGGGTGGGCCGGATTTCAGCCTGCTCGAACAGCTGGCCGGCCTGCTTGGCGGCGCCGTCGGCGCCACCCGCAGCGCCGTAGACGAGGGCTGGCGGCCGCACGCCGAACAGGTGGGACAGACCGGAAAGGTGGTGTCACCCAAGCTGTATGTGGCCTGCGGGATCTCGGGCGCCATTCAGCACATTGCCGGCATGGGCTCCTCCGGCTGCATCGTGGCGATCAACGCCGATGCGGATGCACCCATTTTCCGGTATGCCGACTACGGCATCACCGGCAACCTGTTCGAACTGGTCCCCGCCATCACCCGGGAAATTGGGAGGCGCATCGAGGTCAAATGATCAACTTCACTTCTCTGCGAGAGCAGATCTATTCCTATTTGCGCAGCGAGATCAAGAAAGGCAGACTGGAACCCGGCTCCTCCATCCATCTCGACCAGATCAGCCGGGAACTGGGCATCAGCAAAACGCCCTTGAAAGAAGCGCTCATCAAGCTGGAGTGCGAAGGATTCGTGGGCGCCCTGCCGCGACGCGGCTTTCAGGTTAAGCAACTCACCCCGCAGGAGTTGAAAGACTACTATGAAATAATCGGCTACCTGGAATCGGGAGTGGTGACCTCTGTTTTCGAACAGCTGAAAACGCCCGCATTGATCAAAAAGATGAAGCAGTCGAATGCGGAGCAAAGCAAAGCCCTCACGTCCGGAAACTTTGATCGGTATTATCTTCTCAACCTTGAATTCCATGACCTCTTTCTGAATCTTTCGGACAACACGTCACTGGGACAGATCGTCATACCCATGAAGAAGCGGCTCTACGACTTCCCACGCCAGAATTACTGGGAAGAGTGGGAATTGGTGAACCTGGATGAGCACCGGAAATTCATCTCCGCCGTGGAAACAGGGGATCGCGCAGGCGCGGCGGCAGTGATACGCGACGAACACTGGGGCTGGAAGAAGCATGCGCCGTATTTCAACAAATTCTACAACTTCGACGCGTCCGCATCGAGGATGGCGCGGAAAAAATAGGTTTCAGCAGGCCCATTCCCCGCTGGAAGCGGCGGGGGATGGGACCCACTTGAGACGAAAGAAAATTTCTCACGACAACGATCCGCGGCTGCTTTGCGCGGAATATCGTCTATCCGGCCGTGCAGCTGCGCACCGCCTTCGGCTCGGCTGGGGATTTTAGACTGCCCGCGCTTGTCTCGGCCACGAACTGCCCGCTGGGAGGTGCAAACCGCAAGGTGGCGATCTTGTTCTGCGTGAAGAAGTCGATCCCGTCCTTGCCCTGAACCTTGGTCGTGCCCAGATGCGAATTCTTTATCCCGCCGAAGGGCAGATAGGGGTGGGGCGCCGGGACTCCGATGTTCACCCCGACCATCCCAACGTTGGCTTCTGCAATAAACCTCTCCGTATAATAAAGGTTCTGGGTGAAGATGCAGGCGCCGTTGCCGAATTCCTGCTGGCGGATCAGCGCTAGCGCATCCTCCATGTCCTTGATGCGGACCACCGACACGACCGGCCCGAAAATTTCCTCGCGGGCGATGGTCATGCAGGGGGTGACCTCCGTGAAGATGGTGGGCGCCACAAAATAGCCGTTCTTGTTCTTTTCGGGTAAGCTGGGATTGCGTCCGTCTAAAACCAGCTTGGCTCCTTTTTCGATTCCGACTTCGATAAAGCGGTGGATCTTGGCCCTGGCATCCGCCGAAATCACGGGCCCCATATAAATACTGGGATCCAGCGCATCCCCGTAAGTGACCTTTCTGGAAGCGCTGATCATGGCATCGACAACCCTGTCGTAAACCTCCGGCACAATGGCAACAACCGAGCCCGCCAGACACCGCTGTCCGGCCGAGCCATAGCAGGAACTTAGGAAGTTCTCGATGAAAATATCCAGCTGAACGTCCTCCATGACCACCAAGTAATTCTTGGCACCGCCCAGCAGCATCGAGCGCTTCCCACCCCGGCCGGCGGCTTCGGCCATCTTTTTAGCCGTGGGCGTGGATCCGACCAGGCAGATGCCGGCGATGTGGGGGTTGTTGTACCACGTATCCGGAATGCTGCGGTTGCCGTGGATGATATTCACAACCCCCGGGGGCAGACCGATGTCGTTGAAAATATCCCCCATTTTCTGCATGAAGAGCGGCGATTGGGTCGATGGCTTGAAAATAAACGTGTTCCCGACCCCAATCGCGAAGGGGATGAACCATCCGAACACCAAGGCCGGAAAATTGAACGGAGCCACGCCGGCAAAGACTCCCAAGGGCTGTTTGACGACTCGGCCGACGATGTTTTCTCCGATGTTCTCCAGGGTCTCACCTTGGATCAGCGTCGGGATGGAGCAAGCCGTTTCGATGATCTGGATTACGCGTTGAACCTCGCCACGGGCTTCACTGATATGTTTGGCCTGATCGATGGCAATGCTGACGGCCAACTCTTCCAGCCGGTCCTCCATGGCTTTGCGCATGTCAAAGAGAAACTTCATCCTGCGCCCCAATGCAAGCCTGCGCCACTGAGGGTAGGCTGACGCCGCAGATTCGATCACGGCTTCCGATGTTTTCGCCGAAGACAGCGGCACCTCGCCGATTTGCTCCCCGGTGGACGGGTTGAAAAGAGGCGCATAGGGTCCACCGGCCTCTTCGACCCACTTCCCGTTGATGAAGTTTCTCACACGCATCCGATCCATAATTTCTCCTCCGTTGTCATAATTTGATAGAGTTGCTTGAAAGTCGTGTTGGTCCCCAAACTATCCAATGCAAACCAATGCAAAGATAATGCCTGAAGTTTAACATCATGAGGTGTGACGGATCGCATTGGGAGCCGCGTGCCCCCGGTTTCGCTCAGGAAGGTTCATTTCTTTTGAGCTTGCGGAAGATCGTCGAACGATCAACCTTGAGGATGTCGGCCACCTTGGCCATCGAACCGTGCACCTGCAGCGCACCGTTGATGATCTCGCGCTCCATGTCCTGCATGATCTGCTTCAGGGAGCGATCCCGGGTGTCGAGACTTTCGTAAAGGCTGCTTTTGCAGTCGACGCACTCGCTGCGCATACAGCCGCTCAGGTCGGCGGCCTCGATGGTGGAGCGCTCGCAGGTCACGACCTGGCTTTCGATCAGGTTTTCCATCTCCCGGACGTTGCCGGGCCAGCGGTGATTGAGGAAGATGGCCTCGATACCGGGGCCGAAGCGCAGATCTTTCTTGTACTTGGCCGCGTACTTGCCCATGAAGTAGTGCGCCAGGGGCATGATGTCCTCGCGCCGCTCCCGGAGGGGCGGGATGCTCAAGACCGCGACGCGCAACCGGTAGTATAGGTCGCTTCTGAACCGACCCTTTTCGACCTCCTTTTCCAGGTCGCTGTTCGTGGCGGCGATGATCCGCACGTCCACCTTGCGGACGCGGGTTGAGCCGACGGGCAGGATCTCCTGGTCCTGCAGCACCCGCAGCATCTTGACCTGCAGGACGAGGGGCAGTTCGCCGATTTCGTCCAGGAAAAGGGTGCCGTGGTCCGCCATTTCGAAGAGCCCCGACTTGCCCTTCACGTTCGCCCCGGAGAAGGCCCCGGCGGCATAGCCGAACAACTCGGACTCGATCAGGTTTTCCGGGATCGTCGTGCAATCCAGTTTGAAAAAGGTCTTGTCCCCCCGCGGGCCTGCGCGGTGGATGGAGCGGGCGAAAAACTCCTTGCCGACCCCGGTTTCGCCCAGGATCAGCACCGCTGCATCGGTGGCGGCGATCTTCTCGATCAGCCTGGCCAACTGCGCCATTTCCCGGCTCTTGAAGCTGGTGATGGGAAACTTCTGGATGTTCTCCTCGATCAGGTACCGGACGCTGGTCCGGAAACTCTCGAGGAGCTTGTTCTGGGAGACGATCTGCTCCCGCAGCTGGCTCATGACAGTGACGTCACGTACGAAGGTCACCACCAGGGCCACATGGCCGTGCTCGTCCAAGATGGGGTGGCCGTTGAGGATCAGCTTTTGCCCCTTTTTAGTGGTTTGGACCGAGGTCGCCGACTTGCCCGTTTTGACGATCTGGGGGTTGAGAACGACATCGAAGACCCCCTCATGAACCAGATCCTGAACCCCGCGGCCTGCCAGGTCTTCTTTTTTCAAGCCGGTGAGCCGTTCGTACATCGCATTGACCTTTAGGGTCTTGCCTTCATGGTCGGTGATGTAGATGCCGTCGCTCAGCACGTCCAGGATGCTGTCGATGTTCTTCTCAAGCAGCGTCCTGGGATTTTCGGTTTTCTCCATGTTGCAGCCTCTTGAACCGCAACAGCAAGCGCATTCCCCGCAGCTTGCTGCAAGGTTCTTCAATTCGATGGCGCTGAAAGAATCCGAACGCCCGTCCCCGCAGGTCACGAGCGCGTGCCGATTCTATGCGAGTGGTCCACCGGTGTCAAATTCGATCATCGGGTTGAATGCGTCCGAGCAACAAAAAAAAGCGGCCTTACAGCCGCCTTTTTTGTCCGATACGAAAAACGGGGCGCTACCGCAACACTCTCGGCAGCCAGGTCGCCAGGCTTGGGAAAAACAGGAGGACCGCCATGCCGAGCATCTGCAAACACATGAACTGCATCATGCCCGCGTAAATGTCCTGCAGTTTCCAGTTGGGGACCACCCCTTTTAAAAAGTAGGCTGAAAGCGCCACTGGCGGGGAAAGCCAGGCGGTCTGAAGCGTCACCGCCACCAGGGTACAGAACCAGGTCAGGTTGTAGCCCATCTCACGCACGAGCGGCATGAGGACCGGGATGATGATCAGAACGATTGGGACCCATTCGAGCGGCCAGCCGAGCACGAAAATCAGCAGCATGATGGCGATCAGCATGATCATGGGATCGAGCTTCGCGGCCAGCAGCACCTGGGTCATGTAATTAGCCGATCCAAGGCGCGAGAACACCGCCCCGTAAAAATTGGACGCGCCGCAGAGCAGCAGGATCATGGCTGAAATCTCAACGGTACGCCACATCGCACTCTGCAGATCCTTCCATTTCAGCCGCCGGTAGGCCATGCTGAGCGCCAGCGCACCCGCCGCCCCGCAGGCAGCCCCCTCGGTGGGTGTAGCGATTCCGAACAGGATGCTTCCCAGGGTGGCCAAAATCACCAGGGTCACCGGGGTGACACCGAGAACGATCTCCTTGAGCAGCCATGCTGTGGATATGGCACGCTGGTCGGCGGAAAGGGGGGGGCCGAGCGACGGGTTGAGTTTGCAGCGCACCAGGCAGTAGCCCATGTAAAGGCCGGCGAGGAGCAAGCCGGGGAAGATCGCCGCGGCGAAAAGATCGGTCACCGGCACCCCCACCACCGGCCCCATGACCACCAGCATGATGCTCGGCGGGATCAGGATGCCGAGTGTCCCCCCGGCCGTGATGCACCCGGCGGACAGCCGCACGTTGTAATTGCTCTGGCGCATGGTGGGAGCCGCCATGACCCCGAGCAGAGTGACCGACGAGCCCACGATGCCGGTGGCGGCGGCGAAAATGGTGGCGGTGGCCGTGACGGCCACGTAAAGGGAGCCACTGAGCCGGGCGAGCGTCATCTGAAACGCCTTGAACAGCCGTTCCATCAGTCCGGAGCTTTCGAGGATATAGCCCATGAACAGGAAGAACGGCACTGCCGCCAGGACCGGCTCGTTCATGATGCCGTAGATTTGAAGCGTCATCAGGTTGAACACCACCTTGCCGATGCCCAGATAGCCGGTTGCCAGGCCGAGGAAGAGCAGTGTGAAGGCAATGGGAAAGCCTGCGAAGATGAATATAAACAGCGACGCCAGCGACACCAAACCGAGTATTTCGGGGCTCATTAAAATTCTCCCTAAGCTATCAGGTCTCAGACCCGGCGGTTTCTTCAAAGAGGCTCACATTCGTCTTGGCGGCGAAGAGGCTCTTGAGAAGTTCGGAGACCCCTTGGATGAGCAGCAGCAGCGTCGAGATGGGAATGGATAGCTTGAGCGGCCAGATGATGGGCATCCAGGGGCTGGTGGGGATCTTCTCGTTAAACAGAATGGAGCGGTAGGCAAATTCCGAGCCGACCCAGAGGAAAAAACCGAGAGCAGGGAAGTAAAAAAGGATGTAAAGCGTGGCGTCGACGATGCCGCGGGTCCGGATTGACCATTTCCCGTAAATAAAGTCGGTCCGGATGTGCTGTTGGCGCTGCAGCGCGTAGGCCGAGCCGAGCATGAAGAACATGCCGTAAAGGATCTGGCTGATATCACCCGCCCAGATGGTGGGGGCGTTGAATACGTAGCGGGCAATGACCTCATAGACCAGGCTGAAAACCATGGGAAAGATGAACCACCCCACGATCTTGCCGCTGACAATGCTGATGCCGTCGATGATGCGGATGGTTTTCGCCAAGGCGGGCGGTGCATTGTGGAGGCCGCCGACTGGCGTTTCCGGCACGTTTTCAGGGCTGCATTCCATTTTGGGTACACGCCTCTCTGGTGGGGGACCGGCCGGGCGCCGACGGCACCCGGCCGGAGGTGAGTTTACTTGTCGTAACCGACCAATTTCTTATCCATGGCGGTCTTGCCCATGTTGGAATACAAGCCATTGGTCTTCGACGTATAGGGCACCGTCAGATTGGCCCAATCGGCCATGGACTTGTATACCTTGGCAAAAAACGGATCCTGTTTGGCGTATTTTTCAATGACCTCTTTAGCAGCGGCCATGTAGGCCGGGAAGACGTCCGCGGGGGTATCGCGCACCTGCACCTTGTCCTCCACCACGAACTTCTTCAGCGCCTTGCTGTTCTGGCTTACGTTCCAGTTGTAGGTGTCGGTGATCAATGCCATGATTCCGGTCTGGAAGATGGCCTGCAGATCTTTCGGGAGCTTGTTCCACCAGTCCAGGTTGACGTAGATGTCGCCGATGTCGATGGCCTGGTGCAGACCCTGGAGGTAGTAGTTCTTCCAGACCGTGTTCAAGCCGAGTGCCGCATCGTCCGCCGGCCCGATCCATTCGGCCGCGTCAATGACGCCGCGCTGGGCCGAGGGGACGATCTCTCCCCCGGGCATGGAGACGACGTTCATGCCCATCACCTTGAACGATTCGGCCGGGATGCCGGGAGGTGAGCGGAATTTGAGCTTCTTGACTTCATCGAGGCTGCTGAAAGGCTTGGCGAACCAGCCGAAGGGATCCGGCCCCATGGGCATGCACATAAACCCCTTGATTTTGTATTTCAGAACCTCCGTAAACCACTGCTGATAGAGTTCGTCGCCGCCGCCATCGTAAAACCACGACATGACGCTGACCTGATCAAGCCCCATACCAATGCCGGCGGTGGGAGCCGAGAACAGCAGGCCGGCGGGGTGTTTGCCGGACCAGTAGTGGGTCCACGCCATTCCGCCGTTGACGATGTTGCTGTTGACGGCATCCAGGATCTCGAAGACGCCCACGACGGCGCCGGCAGGCAGCACCTCGACCTTCAGCCGGCCGGCGGACATGGCATCGACCCGGGCGCCCATGCGCTCCATCAGCTTGAAGTAGATGCTGGAGCTGGGGACTGCGCTTTGAATCTTCAAGTTAAAGTTTTCCGCCTGGACATCGGACAGGCCCATGCCGGCCACGCAAAACAACAGTGCCATCAGAAAACAACCGATTCTCGTTCGTGCCATTGGTCCCTCCCTCTTGTTGTTGTTTTTTTTAAAACAACCCATTGCCAGGATCCGGTTGCGAAATTACCCTATGGTTGAAAAGTTCCGCATACTTGGAATAAAACGTGCTGCTGTAACTAAGCAATTATCACGCCATTTTTAAAAAATGAGACGCCTCGCACGTGTCTTTCACAAAAACTTAAAATTTTATAAAATACTTGTATTATCATTATGTTATATAAAGTTTTCTGGGTTGTTCCAAGCCACCGGCAACTAGTGTGACACATGTGTATCACATTATTCCGGTGATTGAGTGTCCAGCGTTGTCGCAGAATTGCCACTTGTGTTGTAATATTACAACATAAAAAATCCATAAAACCAAACATAACCAAGTAAATACAAGTATTGTTGCATTTTTGCAACAGTTTATATTGATTAATTCGACCGAATGCTCGATTTCGAAACTTATCTGAAAGATTGAGGATTTTATGTTCATCGGCGCAGGGAACCGTTAAATCTACGGGTTGAATCGTTCCCGCCCGGATTTCATGAGACAGGCATGAGAATTGCTTTGCTCATAATCACTATCAGATATAGGCATTTCAAAAGTTGAAGCGTCGCTTGCGTCGCCCATCTATCTGAAAGTGATTTCAAAACCAATAACAGCCTTTAAACGATAAGGAGATTGCCATGGAATGCTGTGATGTGTTGTCACCCCAGGAAGCCAGACTCCAGGAGGAAATGCTCGGCCGCGGTGCAGAATTTGAAAAAGGCCGTGAGCGGGTTTTCAACATTCTCAAAGGCTTTCAGATGCAGCGCCCGCGCATCGACATCGAGCGGGCCAAGTACTTCACCGACTCCATGCGGCAAACCGAGGGAGAGCACCTGACGCTCCGTTGGGCGAAAGCGTTGAAGAACATCGCCGAGAACATCACCGTGCATATCGACGATCACCAGTTGCTGGTCGGCCGCTCGGGGCACCAGGGCCGTTACGGCATCCTGTACCCGGAGTTGGACGGAGACTTCCTGGACCTGGCCATCGAGCAGTTGTCCCAACGCACGCAGTCCCCATGCGACATCTCGGCCGAGGACGGCCAAGTGGTCATCGACGAGATCGCCCCTTACTGGAAGGGTAAGACCTATCACGAGGCGCTTGCCACTGCGTTGCCCGAAGAGACGGTCCGGTACACCTTCGACCCCCAAGATCCCCTTATGTCGAGGTTCATCGTCAACGAAACATCCTCCTTCCGCTCGAGCCTCCAGTGGGTCCACGATTATGAAAAAGCGCTTAAAAAAGGGTTCAAGCGCCTTAAACAGGAAGCCCAAGAGCGGCTGCACGGCCTCGACCCCTTCAGCCCGGTCGACAACGTCGAAAAGAAGCCTTTTCTCGAAGCGATCATCATCCTGTGCGATGCCATCGTCATCTGGGCCAAGCGCCACTCGCGGTTGGCAGAAAAAATGGCGGCCAAGGAAAAGGATCCGCAGCGCAAGGCGGAGCTTCTGGAGATCGCCCGGATCTGCAACAAGGTCCCCGAACAGCCCGCCGAAACGTTCCATGAAGCCATGCAGTCGCAGTGGTTCGTCCAGATGTTTTCGCGCATTGAGCAGAAGACCGGCACCATCATTTCCAACGGCCGGATGGATCAATACCTCTATCCGTATTTCAAGAAGGACATGGCGGACGGCCGTATCACCGAAGAGCGCGTCATCGAGCTCATGGAGTGCATGTGGGTGGCGATGGCCCAATTCATCGACCTGTACATCTCCCCGGCCGGCGGCGCCATCAACGAAGGCTATGCGCACTGGGAAGCGGTGACCATCGGCGGCCAGACCAAGAACGGCTATGACGCCACCAATGAGCTGTCTTACCTTTTTCTGAAGAGCAAACGCGAGTTCCCGACCCATTACCCGGATCTGGCGGCACGGGTTCACACGCGCTCACCCGAGCGCTATCTCGCGGAAATTGCCGAGACGATCAAGGAGGGATCGGGATTCCCGAAATTGATCAACGATGAAGAGGTCGTTCCGCTGCTCCTGTCCAAGGGCGCGACCTTCGAAGAAGCTCTGGACTATGCCGTGTCGGGGTGTGCCGAGGCCCGCATGCCCAACCGTGACACCTACACGAGCGGCTGCGCCTACATCAACTTCGCCGCCGCCCTCGAGATGACCCTCTATAGCGGCAAGATGAAGAAATACGGCGATGAGCAGATCGGCCTGGAGACCGGAGACCCCCGCTCGTTCAAAACCTGGGAGGAGTTCTACAACGCCTACCTGGCGCACCAAACCGATTTTATCAAGCAGGCGTTCATCCAGCAGCACCACATCATTCGCCTGCGGGCCCAGCACTTCGCGGTCCCCCTGGCCTCCGCGCTGCACGATCTGTGCATGGAGAGCTGCCTCGACTTGCACCAGCCCAAGATTCCCGGCGGCATCGACATGGGGTACTTCGAATTCATCGGCTACGGCACGGTGGTCGACTCCCTCTCGGCGATCAAGAAACTGGTTTTCGAAGAGAAAAAGCTGACCATGTCGGAAATCCTGGATGCCGTGCAAAATAATTTCGAGGGCAAAGAGGACGTGAGGCAAATGCTGATGAACGCGCCCTGCTACGGCAACAACGATCCCTATGCCGACGGCATCGCCAAGACTCTCGACCGGGCCGCGGTCGAGTTCACTCACAAGTATTCCAAGGAACTCGGTGTGCACCTCGACCTGCGGTACGTGCCCTTCACCTCGCACGTTCCCTTCGGCAAGGTCGTCAGCGCCACCCCGAACGGGCGCAAGGCCTGGACGCCGCTCTCCGACGGGTCTTCGGCATCTCAAGGTGCCGACAGGAACGGGCCGACTGCGGTCCTGATGTCCAACTTCACCACCAAGAACCTCGACTACCGGGAACGGGCGGCGCGGCTGTTGAACATCAAGTTCACGCCCAAGTGCGTGGCCGGCGAGGATGGGACGGACAAACTCGTCTCCTTCATCCGCACCTGGTGCGACTTGAAGCTCTGGCACGTTCAGTTCAACATCATCAACAAGCAAACCCTCGTTGCCGCCCAGAAGAATCCGGAAAAATACCGCGGCCTCATCGTGAGGATTGCGGGCTATAGCGCCTACTTTGTGGACCTGTCCCCCGATCTGCAAAACGACCTGATCGCGCGCACGGGGCACGAGCAACTGTAACAGGCTGTTGAAAAACGGCGCCTCGCGCCGTGATCCGGCGTTATGCGGCTTTTGTAAATGCTCACATATGAATGAATATGCTGCGCTTTCCAAAACGCCGCACGCCTTGGCTGACGGCCCGATGCTTGTTTTTCATCACCCTGCTAAACTGAATCGGCCTTCTCCTGACCGCCGGTTGCTGCCGGCGGTCAGGCCGGAAACAAAATGAAGAGTACAGGAACTGTTTTTAACATCCAGAAATATTCCGTTCACGACGGTCCGGGCATCCGGACCGTCGTTTTCCTCAAGGGCTGCCCCCTGCGATGCCGATGGTGCAGCAACCCGGAATCCCAAAAGCTTCAACCTCAGCTCATCTACAATCGCAGCAAATGCCTGACGCTCGAGCACTGCGTGCGCTGCCTCGAGGTGTGCACGGCGGGGGCGATCAAACGCGGCGAGGAAAACCGGGCTCAGATAGACCGTGAGACCTGTTCCGAGTGCCTGCTCTGTGCCAAGGCCTGCCCGTCGCTCGCGCTGAACGTCTACGGCGAGATCATGACGGTCGACCAGGTGATCCAAAAGGTGGAGGAGGACAGCGCTTTCTATTCGCGCTCCGGCGGCGGCCTGACCCTGAGCGGAGGGGAGCCGATGCACCAGGCGGAGTTTGCATTCGCCCTGCTCAAGGAAGCCCGGCGCCGCCGGATCAACACGGCGATGGAGACCTGCGGGTTTTGCCAGTGGGAGGACCTGCAGGCGGCCTGCGGTCTACTGGGTACGTTGCTCTACGACGTAAAGAGCATGGATTCGGAAAAGCACCGGGCGTTCACGGGTGTTCCCAACGACCTCATCCTGGAAAACCTCAGTCGGGTCCGCGAAACCTTCCCGAGCCTGGCCATTTGGGTTCGGACCCCGATCGTCCCGGGCTTCAACGACGAGGTTGAGGACATCCGGGCCATCCTTAAGCATATTCAGGAGATGCCCAACGTCTGGTTCGAGGCTTTAGACTATCACCGCATGGGTAAACCCAAGTACGAGTATCTCGGGATGGAATTCCCGATGGGTGAACAAAAACTGGATGATGAAAAGATAAAGCAGATTCGTCTTCTCATCCGGTCCGAATTCCCCCATTTGCGCGCTCCTGGAAGTGCAGGGAATTCAGCTTCCCGACGAACCGCTTCACGAAGGGGCTAAGAGGGCTGCAAGGCGCCCCTTCCTTGCTCCTGCCTGGTAGTTTTGCCTTCGGATTCCACCCCATCCGGTCTGAGGACCTCATCACGATTGGCGAAGAGTGAGCGAGGCGATGGCGAGCGGGGTGAGCAGCAGAGGTTGGCAGGAGAGTTGGATAGGCAGCCGGAGCTCTTCGGCGAAAACGGCGTCCACCCCGGGCAGACAGCAGGTGCCGCCCGTAAGGACGATGCGCTCCACGCGGCGCCGCTTAATGTGGCCGGCCACGATATCGCACATGCGCTGGAGAGTGGGCCGGGCCAATTTGAGGATGTCGTATTGATCGGGCCGGCGCTTGCGCTCCTCGGCTTCCTGGAAGGAGATACCGTAATGGCCGGCGATGACGAGCGCGATGTGGCGGCCGCCGGTCGGCTGGTCGCCACTGAAGACGACCTTGCCCTTGCGGACCACGGCAGTACCGGTGGTGCCGCCGCCGACGTCCACCACGGCCGTCTGATCGAGTTTGAGCAGATGGGCGACACAGGTGGGCTCGTCCTGCACGGCGGTCACCTCGAGTCCCACCCTCTCCAGGATGTAGGTTGACAGACGCGGGTCCGTGCCAGGCGGGAAGGATGTGGCCGCCCCGCTGAATTCCACACCGAGTTTTTCTTGCGCCCTGCCGACCAGCCGGCGCACGATGTCCACCGCACCAGCGAAATCCACCACGACCCCGTCACGGACCACTTCCGCCCATTCCAAGAAACACGCCACGGGGGAACCCTCGGCATTCAGAACCATCACGACGATGTCGGCCGTCCCCAGGTCGATGCCCACGTGGAAAGGCCCGGGTGCCGGCGCCGGTTCGGCATTGTTCAGCAGCTGCGCGGCCAGTTCGAGTCGCTGGTTTGCGGTTTCCCAGGAGATAGGCATGTGCTCAGAGGCCGATTGCGGCGCGCTGCGCCGTCCTGTTGGTAATGAGGGCATGGGTGGGAGTGGCTTCCAGCCACTATAACATCGCGGCAAGATGCCGCTCCCACAGGAAAGAACCAGAGTACAGCGCCTTCCCATCCTGATAGACGACGGGGAACGACTAAAAAAGCAATTTTCCCGGATGACGTTGTAGGAAGCGCAAGATAATGGACAGCTATGTGAGCATTTACAAAAGGCCGCGCAACGCCGGATCACGGCCTGAGACGCCGTTTTCCGGTTAGACGATCCGGAAGCTGCCCACCAGCGTGCACCGCCGCAGGCGCACGAAGGTCCGTGCGTTGGTGACACCCTCGCCGGTCGGGGTGGAGATGGTCATGGAGGTCCAGCCCTCGCCGCCGGCCCCAAGCCCCGCGAGGCAGGGACCGTTTTTGACGAAGAGGCTCGTGTTGATGCGCCGGGCCATGGCGTCCATGTGGTCGATGTCGCGCGAATGCAGGCTGGCGGTGTGTTTGCGATCCCGCTCCAGACGCATGGCCCAGTCCAGGGCCTCGTTGAAATCCCCGGCCCGCAGCACCGGGATCAGCGGCATCATCTGCTCGATCCGTGCAAAGACAAAGTCCACGTCGCGTCCCGCGTCGACGATCATCAAGCGGCAGGTCTCGGGCACGCTGAAGCCTCCGGCCGCGGCCAGTTCGGCCGCGTCCCGGCCCACCCACTTGGGGTTCGGCCGCGGGCTGGGGCCGGGGTAGTCCAGCAGGACGACCCTGGCGATGGCCTCGGCCTGCTCGCGCGTGATTTCCACGGCGCCGCAGGCGACCAACTCGCGCTTGAGATCGTTGGCGATGGCATCCACGGCGATGATTTCCTTCTCATCGCAGCAGACGATGTTGTTGTCGAACGAGGCCCCATCGTAGATGCTGCGCGCCGCGCGCGGCAGGGCGGCGGTTTCATCCACCACCACCGGCGGGTTGCCGGACCCGGCCGCGATCAGCCGTTTGTTCGTCGTCTTGCGCGCGGCGTCCACCACGGCTTCACCGCCGGTGACCACCAGCAGGTTGATGCCGGGAAAGGTGAAGAGCTGCTGGGCCGTCTCGATGCTGGGCTGGCGCACGCAGGTCATCAGGTTGTTGATGCCGGCCTCCTCGAAGATCGCCTTGTTCATGATCCGGATGGCTTCATGCGTTACCCGCTTGGCGCTCGGGTGCGGTGCGAACACCACGGCGTTTCCGCCCGAGATCATGCTGATCGAGTTGTTGATGACGGTCGCCGCCGGGTTGGTGGAAGGCGTGACCGAGGCGATGACCCCCCAGGCCGCGTTCTCGACCAGCGTCAGGCCGGTGTCGCCGGTCATGGCGCTGGGATAGAGGCTTTCCGGCCCGGGTGTGCGGTCGGCCACCAGCAGATTCTTGCGGACCTTGTCCTCGATGCGGCCCATGCCGGTTTCGTCCACGGCCATCTCGGCCAGCCGCCGGGCGTTGGCCCGGGCCGCGCGGCGGATCACATCCACCACAAGCTCCCGCAGGGCAACGGTGTCCAGGCGCTTGTAGGCCGCCGCCGCCGCCGCCACGGCGTCTTCCAGCCGGTCGAAAACGCCCCAGTCTCCCTGCTGGGCCGCGGCGACGGTCTGAACCGCCGTGGGCCCAAGTTTTTTCAGCACTTCGCTGACGATCGATTCGATCTCTTCGCGTCGCAGTTGCATCAGAACCCCGCTTGACTTCGATGTGGTGTCCTGCTCGCCTGTAAGCAGAAACGGTGTCGTTTGAGGCGTAAGGCCGAGGGCCGGAAGTCAACGAGAGCAAGCCCGCCACTCGTAACTTGCAATCCGCGGCGTCGTGCATTTGCACGTGCATCCTTGAACCCCGCCCGGACCCCCAGGGTTATGTCTATTTGTATTTGCTGTAGAGCGCCTCTTTCCCGGAGGTGACCTGGTCCACGATGCCGACCACGCTCAGGTCGAGAGGCGTCTTGCCCTCCAGGATCATGCGGGCGGAACTGCCCCGGACCAGAAGCACCAGTTCGCCCTCTCCCGCACCGGTAGTGTCCGCGGCTACCTGGCTCGGCAGGGTGATGTTGCCGTGCTCGTCCACGATGTCCACCAGCAGAAAGGTGAGGTTCGGCAATCCGGGATCACGCACCGTGGAAACCACTTGCCCTCTGACTTTGGCGAGTTCCATAGCGATAAACCTCCCGCGCAGGCGGCGGCCGGCACGCGCACCCCGGCCGGCGGGCCCAGCCTGACGGACACGCCCTTCGGGGTGCATACGACAGCCGCCGACAGGTTGTCGCGCCTACTTCTTGTTGGCGAGGGGGAAGACCTTCTCCAAGTCGTCGTGCGGACGCGGGATGACGTGCACGGCGATCACCTCCCCCACACGGCGGGCGGCGGCCGCACCGGCGTCGGTGGCAGCCTTGCAAGCGGCCACGTCGCCGCGGACCAGGGCGGTCACAAACCCGCCCCCGATGCGCTCATAGCCCACCAGCGTCACACGCGCGGCCTTGACCATGGCGTCCGAGGCCTCGATCAATGCGGTCAATCCCTTGGTTTCGATCATTCCTAAAGCGTCTGCCATGTTATCTCTCCTTGTGTCCCCCGTCAGGGGTGTCGGTGCGCCGGATCCCGGCGGGTTGATGTTCACGGTTTGCCGCCTCGACCCTTGGGGGCGGCTTTGTCCTCCGCGGCGGGCCGGGGCGGCATGATCGTATCGATGCGGCGGGCGACCAGCGCCTCGGTGTCGTCGTCGGGGCGGGCGATCAGGTTGCTGCAAACGAAATCGCCCACGCGCGCGGCGGCGGCCTTGCCGGCGTCCACGGCGGCCGCACAGGCCGCAAGATCCCCCTCGCAGATCACGCTGATCAGCGCTGCATCCGCATTGCCGACGGTTTTAATTCTGACCTGCGCCGCCTTGACCATGGCGTCGGCCGCTTCAATCGCCGCCACCAGGCCCTGCGTCTCCACAAATCCCATTGCTTCGTGTTCGGCCATAAGTTCCTCTTTTCCTGGTAGCTTTATAAGGCTAAATTTTTCCGTCTTCTTGCAGGTCTTGGGTCTTCCACGCAAGGGTTCAAGGGGTCCAGGGGCCGAGGGTTCGAGTGAATCGGCAATTGTTTCTTCTCTTGAACCCTCGACCCCTTGGCTCCTCGAACCCTTCCTTACCCTACAGGATGTGGCGCAGCACCTGGGGTGAAACCCCCGGGATAACCACCTGGCGCACCAGGAGGCCGGCCTCGGCCGCCCCGGCCGCTCCGGCCTCTACCGCCATCTTCACCGCCCCCACGTCCCCGGAGAGCAGGCAAAAGGCCTTGCCGCCGAGGCCCATGGCCAGGCGCACATCGAGCACGTCGACCTCGGCGGCCTTGTTGGCCGCATCCGCCGCCACGACGCACGAGGCCGCGGAGAAGGTTTCGATCACCCCGAGGGCCGCCCCGCCCCGGAAGTCTCCCAGCGTACCGGCGATGGCGTTGATGACCTCCAGGCTGATGTTGGGGATGACGAAATGATCGATGATGGCGTCCTTGCCGTATTCCAGCCCGCTGTCCACGGAGGCCTGCACCGCCGCCACCTCGCCGTGCACCGCCACCACGAACTTGCCGGGGCAGATGGTTTTCATCATGAACGGCTCGACCAGCGCGGTCTTGACCATGTAGTCGGCACCTTCGATGCCGCCGGCAATGCTGTTGAATTCGATCATCCCGACGGCCTGGAGCTTCTTTTCCATCTCAGGTCCCCTTGATTGAAATCAAGCTTCCGACCTCGGTCACGACACCGGCGATGGAGGCGTGCACCCGCGCGCCCAGGGCCCCTTCCGGGATCTCGCCGATACAGTCGCCCGCCCGGACCGTATCGCCGACCTGAACGCAGGCGAGCGCCGGCGCGCCGATGTGCTGCCGCAGGGGGATGTGCACCGCCTCCGGCCGGACATCCCCCGCAAATTCCGGGTGCAGGTCCATGTAGGCGAGCAGGTCGAGTTTGATGGCCAGCCGCGACATCGGCACCTTGCGGAAGGAATTCAGAACCGACTGGGATTCGACGACCGCCCGCGGCCCGCTGAACTGCAGCCCCTGCTCCTTGAACTTGGCCTTGAACATGGCGTTGATGCGCCGCGGCGACAGCCGCATGGGGCAGGCGAACATCTCGCACACGCCGCACTCGCTGCACATGGACGCCTGCAGCGCCCCCATGGCGGTGTCCACCCCGCCGCCGAAGATGCGCATCACGCGGTGGGTTTCGAAACCGTGCCCGATGTTGTGCCGCGGGCAAAGGTCCGTGCAGTACCGGCACTGGATGCAGGCCGCCTCGGCCTGCTTCTGCATGTCGTGCACGGACAGGGTTGCCATCCGGTTCAGGTAATGGTCGCGGGGCAGCACGATGAGCCCGCCGACGGTCTTGGTGATCAGCGTTCGGCCCATCTCCTCCGGATCGCCCACGAAACGCCCCATCATGGGCCCGCCGAGGACGTACACCGGATCGGAAACCGTGGGCCCCCCGCACTGCGCGACCAGAGCCGCGGCCGGGGTGCCGATCGGGACCTCAAGCAGGCTCGGACGTGCCACCTCGCCCGTGACCGTGACCACGCGCCGGGTCACCGGCTGTCCGTCCATGGCCCGGCTCACGGAATATAGCGTGCCGACGTTGGACACCACGGCCCCCACATCAAGGGGCAGGCCGAGCGGCGGGATGGTGCGGCCGAGCAGTTCGTGCACCAGGACGTGCTCGTCTCCCGCCGGGTAGAAGTTGTCCAGTTCGGCCAGCTCGATGCCTGTGCCGGCGATCGCGCCCGCGAGCTGCGCGGCGATCGCGGTGTATTTGCGCTTGATCGCAACAATGCCGCGTCTGGCGCCCATGGCCGTCATCACGGCCTTAAGCGCTCGAACGATCTCGGCCGTGTGGCGGGCCATGAGGTGCTGATCCGTGTAGAGCAGCGGCTCGCATTCGCAGCCATTGGCGATGACGGTTTCGACCGCCGCGTCGTACTTGACGTGGGTCGGAAACCCGGCCCCGCCTTCGCCGACCACCCCGGCATCGCGTATCGAACGGATCAGGCTCTGTTTGTCCATTCCCATGCCAGTTTCAGTTGAGCAGGTTGCCGCGCTTCATGCAGATCGCCATCAGGGCTACCTTGAAAATGTCCGTGGCGCTGCAGCCCCGGGAAAGATCGTGCCAGCCGCCTTCGAACCCCTGCAGGAACGGCCCCATCGCGGTGTAGCCCGCCAGCCGCTGCACCATCTTGTAGGCGATGTTGCCCGCTTCCAAAGACGGGAAGATGAAGACATTCGCCTTGCCCCCTATGATGCTGCCCGGCGCCTTCAGCGCCGCCACCTCCGGGTCGGCTGCCGCGTCGAACTGCAGCTCGCCGTCCACCAGAAGGTCCGGGGCCCGCTCGCGGACGATCTCCACCGCCCGGCGCACGATCTCGGCCCGCGGGTGGTCCGCGCTGCCTTTGGTGGAGAATGACAACAGGGCGACCCGGGGTTCCTGCGCAAGCAGGTTGCGCGCCTTATCGGCTGATGTGATGGCGATGTCGGCCAGCGCCTCCGAGGTGGGCTCCGGCACCACGGCGCAGTCGGCGAAGACAAACTGCCGGTCGCTATCCGGGGAGAGCATCAGAAAGAAGCTGGAAATCGTCTTGATGCCCGGTTTGCGGGGGATGATGTGCAATCCCGCCCGGATCACGGCGGCCGTGGTCGAGAGGTTCCCGGCAACCCCGGCCTCCACCTCGCCCCGCCGAACCATCATGGCCGCCGTCGCCAGAGAGTTGTTCACCGCCTGCTCGGCGTCTTCGGCGGAAACGGCTTTGCCTGCCTCCTGCCGGACCGCCGCGTACTGCTCGGCGTTTTTCTTGAGCAAACTGGGGCTGGCCGGGTCGACCACCAGCAGGCCGTCGCAGCTCCCAGCTGCCTCGCGCATCTTGTGACGCACGGCGAAAGGCGACTGCACCAGCACGGGCTCGGCCAGACGCTCCGCCTTGAGCCGCGCGGCCGCCTCCAGCACCCGCGCATCCAGGCAATCCGGGAACACCACCGTTCCGGGCTGTCTTCGGCAGGCTTCGATGCAGTGTTCGAATACGTTCACGGTCCGGTCCGGATTCACCCGCAGGCTTAAGCGCTCCGCTTGAGCTACAGGATGCAGTTGACGCAGGCCAGCCTGACGCTTGCCGGCGTCGAGTAGGTCACCTGGACGCCCTTGGGGAAGTACACCATGTCGCCGGGTTTGCCGATCAGTGTCTTGCCCCCCACGGTCAGGTGCAGCTCGCCCTCGATCACGACGCCGATTTCAGGAAACTCCACCGTCCGGTTGAAGGAGGCCTTCTCCCACTGCATGTAGCCTCCGGCGAGCTTGTGATCCTCACCGCAGCGGATAACCTCGGCTACCAGGGCTTTTTCGGCCACGGGAACGGGGCCGGCGCCGCTGTCGATCAGGCGGCTGCCGCTGATGAAACACACACCTTCCACGCGGGAAACAGACGGATCCGCCGCTGCCGGGGAGGCCGTGGTGGGCCCGGCGAGCTTGGCTGAAACCACCTCGCGCACCAGTTGCTCCAATTTACCGGGTTCGACCCCGGATGCCATGCGGCTCTTCAGCAGGGTGCACACTTCGCGGATCACGGTCTCGGACTCGGCCGGCCGGGGCACAGTCGCGGCTGGCGCAGGCGGGCGAGGTGATTCGCAGCCATCGGCGATGATGATTCCCAAGTCCTCGGCCTTTTCCCGCGCACCCGCAGTGACGATGCATTCCCCCGGAAGGGCCGGGATGGTTTTGCTCCCGGCCTTGGCGGCTTCCAGAACGTCGACCACGGCGATGATGCGTTTGCCCATCCAATTCCTCCTGACTCCGATTCCCCGGTCAACCGGCCGGGCGATGCGGCAGCCCTATTAAGATGGAGAGTCAAGCTGCTCAACTTTGCAACTATCGCGCCAATAATCCCCTTCCAAAACCGCCTGAAAAGGTGCTGTCCGGGCGGAGTTGGCATTAGCGGTGTAACAGGTTTTTGAGGCGGTGTCACGCTTCTTGCTTTCCCGGCCGGAACAAGGGCGAATGATACTCGCCGGCGCTGTGCTCGAAGCGACTCCGCGCCGGCAGGCCGACGGCCCACGAGCAGGGGCTTTTCCGCAAATTCACAAATATATCCAGTGCAAAAATGCGACTCATGTCGCAGCGCAGGCTTTGCCGAATCTTCTGCCAAAATAGTTTATAACACATTAATTTATTTTGTTAATTATTGTGATTAAAGCCGACAACAGGAGGGCCGGCCTCTCTGGTATCTATGCAAATATGCAATATGCGGCCTTACGCTGCTGAAAAATAATCTTGCGATTCTAAGGCATTGCTGATTTGTATGGCAGAAATGCAACATCGATGGGGGTTCTATCTCCTGGAAAAGGCGGGGTTGGGGGATTCAATCGCGCCGGTCGGTCGCCCCGTGCGCCATCACGCACGCCGCTTCATGTCGTGCCTGAGTCCGGGATTCGGCCGGTAAAGCCGGTCGCGATGCCTGACCCCCATGCACGTCCGCGCGACGTTGGCAAGTGGCATCGCGTTTGCTATAAATCTTCCGATCATGGTATGAGTGTGTTATGTTCGGCCGGCAGGTTTGAGCAGGGCTGAGAATCACGAAAGGGGACACCGCGATGAAAATCATTGATTTCCGGTTCAGGCCGAATACCGCTGCCGTGCTCGACGGCATCCAGAACAGCAAGATGTTCAAGGGCCTGTGCGCGACCATCGACTTCTCCAAGATGAAGCCGCAGACCGTGCCCGAGGTGGTGGCCGAACTTGACCGGCACAACATCGAGTGGGCCGTGATCACCGGCCGGGACTGCGAGATGACCTACGGCTCCAAATCCAACAACGACAGCGTGATCGAATTCGTCAAGGCGTTCCCCAACAAGTTCATCGGTTTCGTGGGGCTGGACCCCCATAAAGGCATGCGCGCCATCCATGAACTGAAGGCCTCGGTGGCCGACCTGGGCATGCGCGGGGCGGCCGTTGACCCCTATCTCGCCCAGATCTACGCCAACGACGCCAAGTACTACCCGATCTACTCCAAATGCTGCGAGCTCGATATCCCGATCATTTTCACCACGGGGCCGGCCACCCTGGTGCCCAACGCCATCATCGACCATGTGGCGCCGCGTTACATCGATTTTGTCGCCCGGGATTTCCCCGAACTGAAAATCATTATCAGCCACGGCGGCTACCCGTGGGTGAATGAGGCGATCACGGTCGCCCAGCGCAACCCCAACGTCTTTATCGACCTGTCCGAATATGAATTCTCGCCCATGGCCGAAGCCTACGTGGAAGCAGCCAACACCATGATCGCCGACAAGATCCTGTACGCCAGCGCCCACCCCTTCGTGGATTTCAAGGTGGCCCTGCAAACCTACGAGCGGCTGCAGTTCAAGCCCGACGTGCGCCAGAAAATCATGTACGACAACGCCGCACGGCTGCTGGGCCTGAAGACCGCGCCGGCGGCGGCCGCGGCGACGGAAGTCAAGCTGCAGGACCTGGTGAGCGACATCGTACGCGAAGTGATGATGCGCCTGGAACGGAAATAACCGGCCGGAAGGGGCCCGGTCCAATTTACGACAGCATCGCCTCCAAGATCTCGGCGGCGTCCCGGACCGTCTTGGGGCAGACGGTTTTGAAGAGGCCGCGCTCCTTGGCCGCCTGCATTCCCTCCTCGGTCCGGATGTCGCAGCCGAGCAGATCGCGGCAAATCAGCGTGCGGTTGCGCCGCTCGAACTCGGCGCCGAATTCTTTCACCGCCTGGTAAACCGGCTCACGCAGTTTGGCGGTGGTGGATTCGGCCGTAGCCCGCTGCAGGCCCAGGACCATGATAGCCCCGGTTACGGAGCCGCAGGTTTCGGCCATGCGCATGCCGGAGGCAAATCCCGAAGCAATCCGCAACGCAGTTTCCCGGTCCAACCCGAATCGCCGGCCGTACACGACCAGTATCGCCTGCGCTCAGGCGCACCCCTTCATGAACAGATCGACGGCTTCCTTAACATCCCTCATGGGAAAACCTCATCTCCTGACTCAGCGCAGAATCCCGTAAACGGCCACGCAGATCAGCAATCCCAGCGCCACCTGCCGGTAACGCCGGTCGGTTGACTTGTAAAAATACTTCGCGCCCAGCCATGCGGCACCCGCGAAAACAGGCAACAGCGATGCCGTGCGCGTGACCGTGGCGCCATTGATAAGACCCTTTGCCGTCATCATCACGATCAATGTGGCCAACGTGATGGCGAAATAGCCCGTGAAGTTCGCCCGGTTGGTAGCGGCGGTGTCCGGCCCGGACAAAAAATAGGCGATCACGGGTGGGTTGCCCATGCTGGTGGCGGCGATCAAAATCCCGGACAGGCTGCCGACAGCGAGGGTGATCCCCAGCCGTTTGGGGCCGCGGTAGCGCCAGCCGGTCATGAGCAGCAGCACGAAAACCAACACAATGAAGGCGATGACCCGTGCCATGATCCGGGGGTCGATGTTCACCAGAAACCAGGTGCCGGCGGGCATAAACAGAGCGGCCACCGCAGCCATGGGAATGATGACCCGCCACTCGATCATGCGGTGCACCGAGGGCAGCAGCTGGGCGGTGACAAACGCATCGAGCATGATAACCATCCCCACGGTCTGCAGCGGTCCGAAGAGGATTGCAAACACCGGCGCCATCAGCATCCCGGAGCCCACGCCCACGAACCCGCGCAGGAAGCCGGCCAGAAGCGCCACGGCGGCCGCTATCCAAAACCCGCTATGGCCTATGATTTCGAAAAACTCCATCAGGACAGTCCGTTGAACCCAGGCCAGGCCGCATCCAAGCGGCCGGCGTGCGCTCGAATCGTGGAATTATAGAGGACTTTATCCTGCATCTCAACCCATTTTCGTTCGGCGGAGTTCATCAAGACCACCACCAAAAAGATCAAACGCTACATGGAAAAACCGGTCTGAGGCAGTTCGGGATCACAATCCCCATGCATAGGCGGCCATCGAGAGGATGCCATAGGTAAAGCCGTCATAAAGCCGCTGACCCATGGCGCCCTCTCCTGCAGCTCCCAGAGGAACCAACAGCGGCCAGATGTGATCCTCCGTCGGGTGGTTTCGCACGGCATGCGGCGCCCGCGCACGGTAGTTGATCAGATCATCCGTTTGGGCGCTGCGGATGGCTTCAAACAGCCATGCTTCAAATTCTGCTGCATACGGCTGCGGGCGGGCGTCCAGAGGGTAGCTGCCGAATTCGCGCAGGTTATGGGTGGCGCTGCCGCTGCCCATGATGAGCACCCCCTCCGCCCGCAGGGGTGCGAGCGCCCGCCCGATTTTCAGATGCTGCTCGGTCCCGGCGCCTTTCTGCAGGCTGAGCTGGACCACCGGTATGTCTGCCGCGGGGTACATGAGCGTCAGCGGAACCCAGGCACCGTGGTCCAGGCCACGCTTGTCGTCGATGTCGCAGACACCCGCCGCCGCCATCAGTTTCTGCACAGACTCCGCCAGGGCCGGATCCCCCGGGCAGGAATAGCGCATGTCGTAGAGCTCCTCGGCGAACCCGTAAAAATCGTGGATCGTGCCGGGCCGGAGGCTGCCGGAGGCCGCCAGCCGGTGACGCTCCCAGTGGGCGGACACGCACAGGATGGCTTTCGGCCGCGGCAGGATTCTGCCCAACTGCTTGAAGAAGTCACAGACGGGGCCCCGGTCCACCAGCAGGCTGGGGGCACCGTGCGAGACAAACAACGTGGGCATTCGGTTCGACATCAACTGCTGCTCCTCCAGGAAGCGTCGCCGCAGAATAACGCCGCTTTTGTGCTCATGCAACGGCAAAAGGCGTGGCGGAGAATGGCCCCAGGGGTGCTGCTGAGCTCCTGGGTGTTCACTCCAACACGCTCAGGAACCGGATGAACAAGTTGAGGATTTCATACGGACGGAGGAAAAAAGGGGGGCGGTCGCGAAAATAAGTGCGATTGTCGGATCGTTTCTTGACAAGCCAGGTCCGCTCTTATAGGGACAGGCGAACCGGAAAATCCTACAAAAAAGGAATGAATTTAATGACCAGAGCCCGAAGACAGCCCGTAAACAGCGGATGCCGGCCGGCCGCGGCTGAAAAGTCAAAGCCGGGCACCGCCATGTGGGTCCTTCTGGCGATTCTCGCGTCCGCAGCACTTCTATCTTCGGCCGGTGAATCCCCTGCCGCGGATATTCCGCTTCCCACCGTCAACCTTGGGGACACGAGTTTCCAGGACGCGATCGCTTTCCCGGGCTGGCTCGTGGAAGAGACGTTCAGCTATTATCACGCCAACCAGTTCAACGATTACCAGGGCCACGACCGACCGGGCTCCAACCGACTCACCGCCATGAGCGCCGTGACGCATGCGGCCTGGATTTCAAATTTTCGATGGCTCGGCGGTTTCTACGGCGCCGAGGTTTTAGCCCCCCTGGTGCAACTCGACTTCAAGACCGAATTCGGCCCCAAAGACCGGGACCACGGCCTGGGGGATGTGTCGGTCAGCCCTTTGTTCATCCAATGGCCTGAACACAAGCTGTTCGACATGCCCTTCTATCAGCGCCTGGACTTCCTCTTTAAGCTGCCCACGGGCGATTACAGCAGTCATTCGGCGGTCAATGTCGGCAGCAACGTCTACAGCTTCAATCCTTACTATGCCGTCACGCTGGTGCCGGCGCAACGCCTGGAGTTCAGTTCGCGCCTGTACTACCTCTGGAACTCCGAAAACGACGATCCCTTCTACCGGCTGAGGGCGAACAACTCCCAGCCCGGCCAGGCGTTTCACGTCAACGCCGCCGCTTCCTACGAAATCTTTAAGGACTTCCGCGCCGGCGTCTCGGGCTATGCCCTGCAGCAGATCACCGATGACAAGGTGGACGGCGACGATCAGGCCCATTCCAAGGAACGCGTCTTCGGCATCGGGCCCGGTTTCAAATACAAGGTCGATACCTGGTTGCTGTATTTCAACAGCTATTATGAAACCGGTGCGGAAAACCGCCCTGAAGGCTACAAGTTCGTTTTCAGGATTTCAAAGCTGTTTTAGCAGGGGGGTTGCTGCGCTTCATCCCGTGACGACAAAAAGGCGGACCTCTTTGGGGCCGTGGGCGCCGTGGACCATGATGGCCTCGATGTCGCCCGTCTTGCTG
Source organism: uncultured delta proteobacterium (assembly GCA_963785045.1). GTDB lineage: Bacteria > Desulfobacterota > Desulfobacteria > Desulfobacterales > SpSt-501 > SpSt-501. The sequence goes on from CAWAUC010000020.1 coordinate 269,670, forward strand.
GGGCCCGAGATGAAGGACATGTAGCGGGTCAGCCCCTCCTGCCGCAAGTCCGCATCCCACTGGAGCAATGCGAACAGCTCCTTCATGTCGGCGATGACCTGATCCAGCGTGACGACGGCCACGTGGATGGAAGGCACGAGCGCCACCGTCCGGGGCTGGCCGGGACGGTTGCGCAGGACGATCGTCGCGGTGTCGGCCAGGCAGAAGTCGGCCGCGGTGACGCCGATGTAGGAGGCGCCGACCTCCCGGCGCTGATCCTCCCGCTCCTTGCGGCTGCGTTCGGCGTCCTCGGGGCAGGCGATCGGCGCCGTGACGAAAACGGGGACATCGATGCCTGCCAGCACCTGCGGCAGGTGCAGGCGTTCGATCAGGGGATGACTCCAGGCGGCGACCTGCTTGCGGTCGCCCCATTCCGGGCGTCGGGCCTGAACCAGGTCCGCGATGGCCGCCGCGACAGCCGCCTCGTCCGACAATGCATGGACATGCAGATTGATCGGCTTGGCAGCGGCCGTCAGCCGATCGAAGAGCTTCTCCCGCTCCGGCGCCGCGCGGCGGCGCACCCCCTCGCAAAGCGCCAGGGCCGCAGCCGACGGCGCCTGCGGGAACAGGCCCCGGTCGTCACGCGCCACATCCGGCGCATGCCCCAGCGCCGCCCGGATCCGGCGCAGGAACTTTTCCTGGTTCGTCGTCTTCATCTCGTTGCCAGTTCTCATCGTGCAGCCTATCCTCCCGACGCAATAGACCCAACCGACTCAACGAACTCAACAGCCTGCTAAATTCTCCTGCGCCATCTTTCCATGAAGCTCTCGGCCGCCAGCGGGTGAAGATCCCGGCACCGGGTCCAGCCCTGCAGGGGCGGCGGCAGACGCCGGAGCATGCCGTTTACCTGCGGCAGGAATTTCTGAGCGCCGGCTGCAAGCTTCAGGCCGATCTCGTAGAGCCGGCGGTGGCGGATGAGCCAGGACCAGGCGCGGTAGGCCAGGCCTTCGGCCCGGCTTTGGGGCACAACCTGCCACGCCGCATCCCCGTAGGCCAGCTTTTCGCGCAGCGCCAGGAGCATGCGCGGGATGTCGATGTTGATCGGGCAGTTGTCCATGCAGGCCCCGCAGAGGGTCTCCCCCAGACAGAGGTCCTTGGCCCGATTAATGCCCGTCAGAAGCGGGGTTACCACCGCACCGACGGGCCCGGAGTAGGCAAACCCGTAAGCGTGGCCGCCGATTTTGCCGTAGACCGGGCAGGCGTTCAGGCAGGCCGCGCAGCGGATGCAGCAGAGCATCTCGCGAAACTGCGGATCGGCCAGCATGCGGCTACGGCCGTTGTCCAGGATCACCAGGTGGAACTCCTCGGGCCCGTCCGCATCCTCCGGTCGGCGCGGCCCGCCGATAAAGCTCACATAGACGCCGATGTCCTGCGCCGCCGCTCCGCGGCACATGAGCCGCAGAATGATTTCGTATTCGTCCAGGCGGGCGACGATCCGTTCCATGCCCATGAAGGCCACGTGCACCCGCGGCAGGGTCGTCGCCATGCGGATGTTGCCCTCATTCGAGACCGTGGTGATGTGGCCGGTCTCGGCGCAGGCCTGATTGCAGCCCGAGGTCCCCATGTCGGCCGTCAAAAACTTCTCCCGCAACGCCTGGCGGGCGGCCTGGGTCAGCTCGGGCGGGTGCGTGGTGCGGCGGATGCCGAGCTTCTGGACAAAGAGGTCGGCGATCTCGTGGCGAGTCTTGTGAATGGCCGGGGCGATGATGTGCGAGGGCGTCTCGCCGGCAAGTTGGATGATGTATTCCCCGAGGTCGGTCTCGACCACCTCGATTCCCGCAGCCTCGAGGGCCGGGTTCAAGCCGATCTCCTCGGTCACCATGGACTTGCCCTTGACGACCCGGCGCACGTGGTTGCGGCGGGCCACCGCCAGGCAATAGTCCACGGCCTCCCGGGCGGTCTCGGCAAAGTACACGTGGCCGCCGTTGGCCCGGATCTTGGCCGCCAATGTCTCCAGCAGGACATCCAGGTTTTCGATGGCCTTCTCCCGGATGGCGTGGGCCGTGAGGCGCAGCTCCGGCCCCTCGGGCAGCCGGCGATAGGCCTCGGCGGCCCCGCGGCCATATCGGTCCTGCAGGAAAACCAGGGCGTTCTGGAGCACCGGGTCGGCGATGCCCTTCTTGGCTTCAGCGACGTACCGCTCGGTCGTAATCTCGGACATAATGCACGGCTAAGGGGTCAAGGGTTCGGGGTTCAGGGTTCCAGGAGAACCGTTGCGCATCTCAAGCAGTGAACGGCTGTATTAAAGATCCTTCGACTCATACACTCATCACTCATCGCTCGTTACTCGTTGCTCGTTACTCGTTGCTCATCCCTCCCGATGCGCCAGAATCTGGGCAATGTGCATCGTCTTGATCGGCAGTCCCCGCCGGCTGACGGCGCCGGCGATGTTGAGCAGGCAGCCCATGTCGCAGCCGACCACCGTGTCCGCACGGGCGTTGACGATGTGGTCCACCTTGTCGTTCACCATGGCGCCGGAGATGTCCGGGTACTTCACCGCAAACGCCCCGCCGAAGCCGCAGCAGTAGTCGGAGTTCTTCATTTCCACGAACTCGGCGCCCTCCACCCGACGCAGCAGTTTCCGGGGCTGCGCCTGCACGCGCAGGCCGCGCAGCAGGTGGCAGGAGTCGTGGTAGGTGATCCGGCCGCTGTAGCGGGCCCCCACGTCCTCCACCTTCAGGACATCGACCAGGAATTCGGTGAACTCGTAGGTCCGGCTGGCGATGGCCTCCGCCCGCTCGCGCCAGCGCGGCTCGTCGCGAAAAAGCCCGGCATAGTGGTGGCGCACCATGTTCACGCATGAACCGGAGGGTGAGACGATGGTTTCGGCATGCTCGAATATCTCGATGAACCGCCGAGCGGCCAGGCGCGCTTCGCGCCGGTAACCCGAGTTGAAGGCCGGCTGGCCGCAGCAGGTCTGGTTCGTCGGGCAGTCGAGCCCAAGCCCGAGGCGGCGCAGGACGCTGACCATGGCCTCGCCCACTTCGGGCACAACGGTGTCGACCAGGCACTGGATGAAGAGGGTGATGGTTCGTCTGGGCATGGGGCTCCCGATCGTCAGGTGATCACGCGCCGCAAACCGTGACGCGCGCGGCTATCCTGTAACCTGATTCGCAGAAAAAATCCAGGGTTGTTATAAGTGGTTTCAAAACCTCGGATCACGCCCGGGGGCAAGGCGCAGGCCGATTCGAACGCGCAGCAACCACGTGAGGTTGTGAGTAACAATCCCGGGAATAGAAAACACGGCACCCCCAGGCTTTCGTGCCGGCGGCTGGTGTGATATGATCCATCGTGTCAGAGCCGCTCTTGCTTCGAACGATTCTAATTTCGCCGGGACGGGCCGCCATGAACGAAAACCAGTCCGCGCTCATTCAACTGGTCGACAAGATCGAGCAACTGGGACAGTTCCAGGACAAGATCGAATTCCCGGCCAGCAGCAAACAGATCTGGGAGGTTTTCCTGGACGACGTCCGGGCCCTGATCGAACTCGAGGGCTGCGCCCTGTTCATGGTGGATGACAACCATGAGTTCAACCTCACGTATGCCGTGCCGGAGAGCCTCGTCCCCGTGTGCCAGAAGGAGATCGAGTCGCAGATCGAGTATGGCATCTTTCCCTGGATCGTGCGGCGCCGGCAGCCGGCCCTGATCCCGGCCTTCGCCTTCGATCACGGCCAATCCGTCGTCATGCTGCCGCTGGCCACGGCCAAGCGCACGCTGGGAATGGTCATGGTGCTCACCCCGCTCCAGGAAAACCTGGTGACCCAGGAAAACCTGCGCCTGCTCTCGGTCCTCGCCCGGCAGTGCTCGCTTGTCATGGAAAACTCGCTGCTCTACGACCGGCTGCGGCGCAAAAACGATTCCCTGGAAAAAGCCAACAAGCAGATCCGCTACCTGTCCCAGCGGGACGCCCTCACCGGCTGCTACAACCGCGGGTACATGAACGAACACCTCCCGCGGGAAATCCGCCGAGCCGTGCGCTACCGCCACACCCTGTCCCTGGCGATCTGCGACCTCGACTACTTCAAAGCCATCAACGACACCCACGGCCACCAGTGCGGCGACTGGATCCTGCGCGAGTTCGTGAAATCCGTGAACGTGCTCATCCGCACGGACTCGGACTGGCTCGCCCGCTACGGCGGCGAGGAATTCCTGCTGGTGCTGCCGGAAACCAGCCTGGAGAACGCCTACCGCCTGGCCGAACGCTTGCGGACGCAGATCGCCCGCACGGGGTTTGAGTACCAGGGGGAAAAACTCGCCATCACCGCCAGTTTCGGCCTGACCGGGTTCGGCGCCGAGACCGCTCCGGAAGTTCTCCAAGCCGAAGCCCTCCTCAACCGGGCGGACAAGCACCTCTACCAGGCCAAAAGCGAAGGCCGGAACCGGGTCGTCAGCGGCCCGTTTGCGCCGGAGGCGGCTTCGTCATGACCGCCCATCCTGATGAGCTACTCTAACAGATCCGCCCGCAGCCGTTCCAGTGTTTCTTCTCGCACACCCGCCTGCTTCACCAGGTAGTCGACGGCCGAACCGCAGGTCCGGTTGATGTGGGCGAGCAACGCGCGCATACGACTCTCGGGCGCCGTGAAATAGGGCGCAACTTTGGCGATGTCCACCCCGAGCGCGCCGAGACGCTCGTTGATCTCCCGGCGCACGGCCGTGTTGTACCCGTCGGAGAGTCCGTAGTCCCGGACCACCGTTTCCTCGGGCACGCCCAAGGCCAGCAGGATCAGGGCGGCGGCGGCGCCGGTGCGGTCTTTGCCGCCGGTGCAGTGAAACAGCAACGGCCGGCACCGGGAATCTGCCAGGAGGTTGAAAAACCGCAGCCACACAGGAGATTGACGTTCGATGCTCTCGATGTAGCCTTGGAGCATGAACTCCTCGGAGATCCAGGCGTAATCCCCGTTTCGGATCCGATCGAAGACGGCCGTGGGCTCGAAATCACCGTGCTGAATCGGAAGTTTTAGATAGCCGATGTGCGTGGAATCCGGGAAGCGGTCGGGAGCCCGGGCGGCCTCGGCCGCGGTGCGGAAATCGCAGACGAGCCGGATCCCCAGCTGCTTGACCAGGGCCATGCCCTTGTCGGTCAACCGCGCCAGGTTGCTGGACCGGAAGATCGTTCCCCACTTCACGCAGCGCCCGTCGTTGGCCTCATACCCGCCGAGGTCCCGCAAGTTGGGGGCCCCTTCCACGGCGGGCCGGCGCTCGCCGACAATCAGCGCGGCACCGCCTCCCGCCACCAGCCTGAAAAAATGGGGCCGGCCGGGGTCGAGCCCGCAGAGCATCACCGAATGGCCGTCGTTGAGGTGGGCGAGCGGCGTGTCGATTTCGATGCGCTCGGGTGAGTCGCCGCGGTATATGGTTACGCCGGAATCAGCCGCCGGGGGGGTCCAGCGGATCTCAACGCAATCCTCACCCCGGCGGATGACGCTGGCTCGAAAGGGCATGTGATCTGGCATATGTTTCACATAGCGTCCGATTGATATTTTGTATCGACTGACCAAAAATCCAAGCCACCCGCGCGGTGGGTGGTCGTTGGAGCGTGCGCCTTGAAGTTGACATATTCCCGGCAGGACCATAAGATCGCGCGGAAACGTCAAGCAACCCTTTCCCTACCAGCGAAAGTCAGGCCATGCAGGAATTCTGGCATTGGTGGCAGCAGCTGCCGCAGCACATCAGTCCGGTCATTTTCCAGATCGGCTCCTTCAAGCTGCAGTATTACGGGCTGATGTACATTGTGGCCTTCGCCGTTACCTACGTTCTGGTGCTCTACCGTCTGCGCAGCGAGGAGCGCTTCACCATCACCCGCGTGCAGGTCAACGACCTCATGACCTGGGTCATCCTCGGCCTGATGCTCGGAGCCCGGCTCGGCTACGTGGTTTTCTACAACCTGCCCTACTATTTAAAGCACCCCCTCGAGATCGTTCTGCCGTTCCAGTTCTCCGACGGCGGCATCGTCTTCACCGGCATCTCCGGCATGTCCTACCATGGCGGGCTGATCGGCTGCCTCCTCGCAGCCTGGATCTACGTGCGCCGCAACGAGCTGAACTTCCGCGACTTGTTGGACCTCTTCCTCCCGGTGGTCCCCCTGGGCTACACCTTCGGCCGGCTGGGCAACTTCATCAACGGCGAGCTCTATGGGCGGGTCACCACGGCATCGCTCGGTATGCATTTCCCCCTGGCGCCGGGAACTTCCCTGCGGCACCCTTCCCAGCTTTACGAGGCGTTTTTCGAGGGCCTTGTCCTGTTTGCAGTGCTGTGGAGCCTGCGCCGTGTCAAGGCGCCCCGTGGCGCCATGCTGGCCTTCTACATGATCGGTTACGGAACGGTGCGCTTTTTCATCGAATTTTTCCGTGAGCCGGACCCGCAGCTCGGCTTCGTGTTCCTTTTCTTTTCGATGGGACAGCTTCTGTGCATGGGCATGATCCTTGCCGGAGTGATCCTTTTTTGTTACTTCAAAAATCTCGAGCGCCGGCTGAACTGAGCATCGCCCGTCCGCACGAGGAATCGCCTGCATGCTGATATACGATACCGGCACGTGATATTGCAACCAGCAGCTTCTACCCGGGAGAATGACCGATGAAAAAATCGCTCGGCGCCATCAATGCACTGTACCCGACACCGACGGTCATCGTCGGGGCCGTCGTCGCAGGCAAACCGAACTTCATCACCATTGCCCACATCGGAATCGTCAACCACGCCATGCCGCATCTCATCTCCGTCAGCTTAGGCAAGGCGCACTACACCAACGCCGGCATCCGGGAAAACAAGGAGTTCAGCGTCAACATCCCCTCGGAGAGCCTCGTGGTTGAAACGGATTACGTCGGGATCGTCTCCGGCAGGAAAGTCGACAAGTCCCGCGTATTCGAAGTGTTTTATGGGCAACTGCCGAAAGCCCCCCTGATCAAGGCCTGTCCGGTCTGCATGGAGTGCCGGCTTTACGACACCTATGACACCCCCACCCACGACCTGTTCATCGGTGAGATCGTCGCAACCCAGGCCGAGGAATCCGTGCTGACCGAGGGCAAGATCGACATCGCCAAGGTCCGGCCGCTGCTCTTCGACATGAACACGGTGAAATACTGGTCCTTGGGGACCCCGGTGGGGGGCTGCTGGGATGTCGGCAAACAGATGAAGGCCACGTGAGTTCAACCCCCGATTCGCCTTGACCCTTCGAACCCTTTTCCGCTATATTTATTTTTTTAAGAATTACAGGAGGATTGAACCCGCGGCACGCGCCAACCATGACCGATGGGGCGTTGAAGTTCATGCACATCGATTTCGACCGCATCTGTTTCCGGTATCCGAATTCCACCGGCGAGTTGTTCAGCGATCTGAGTTTGCGCATCGCCGCGCCGGGCTTCCATGCCCTCTTCGGCCCGTCGGGGGTGGGGAAAACAACGCTGGTCCGGATGCTCACCGGGGCCGTCGCCGGTTTTTCCGGCGCAATCCGCACCGAAGGCGTCCGGCAGGTTTTCTACACCTACAACCTCGAACGGCTGCCCGGCTGGTCGAGCGTGCGCGAGCATTTGGCGGAGACCACCCCGGCTGCCAATCGCATGCGCATGGAGGAGCTGATTGCCGCTTTCGGAATCGAGGACTGCGTCGGCGCGCGCTTCAACCGCCTTTCCATGGGCCAACAGAACCGCACCAACCTGGTGCGCTACCTGCTGCAGGACTTCGACGTGCTCATCATGGACGAAAGCCTGGCCAACGTCGACGAACTCACGCGCGAAAAGATCATCCTGAAGATCAAGGCCCTGTTCCCGGAGCGCTGCTTCCTCTACATCTCGCACAACGTGGCCGAGGTGGCCCGGTTCTGCAGCCAGATCCTCATCCTGCGCGGAGTGTCGAAGGCCCCCCAGGTCGTCTCCGTGCAGGGCACCGACCTCGCGCAGGGAGCCGTGCCGTCCCCGGAGCAACTGGAGCGGGTGATGCTGGAGATCGTGCATGTTGCTTAGGCGGATTTACCAGTTTCTCATCATCTACCTGTTGGGAATCGCCCTGCTGTTTGCGCTGAAATACACGCTGGGGCTCTCGAATTACGTCATCCCCAGCCCCTATGAGATCTGGCGGACCGGCCGCGCCTATGCCGGCCCGTATCTTTTGGCCGTGCTGAACACGCTGGCGGTGGCGATTCTCGGACACCTATTGTCCATCTGCCTGGCAACGGCAGTGGCGGTTCTCGGCCGCCTGACCGCCTGGTTCGGCTCCTTCATCCGCACGGCGGCCTACAACATCCAGGCCTATCCGATCGTGGCGATCGCACCGATCATCTTCATTCTGCTGGGCGACGGTCTGGCCTCGCGGCTGCTGATCGCCGCCATGATCTGCTATTTCCCGTTGCTGCTGTCCTTCATCGGAATTTTCTCCGAACCGGTGACCGACATCGAGCATTTCTACGAGTCGACCGGACGGATCAACTGGCGGCTGCAGGTGAAGATCCGGGCCTTTGAAAACATGCACAAGCTCACCACCGTGATTGTGGGCAGCGCCACCATGGCCATGGTCGGCACCATCGTAGCGGAGTTCATCGCCGCCACGGCCGGCATCGGCTACAGCATCCGCATCGCCCTCTACCAGAGCGACCTGGCCAAGATCCTCGTCGCGCTGTTCCTGATCGGCATCGGCACCTCGCTTTACCTGGTGAGTCTCGAGGGGATCGGCAATGCGCTTCAAGCTCGCTTGAAGCGCAGGTAGACGGGTTTTGAGATTGGCGCTATGAGTGTGCGGTATAGGAACAATCCACTGCACGACGGGCTCTTCGTCAGGTGGCGGAAGCGAGGGGACTGGATTTGCGAACGAAGCGAGCATATTTACTGTTAGCCGGTCTACTTTTTATTTTTGCGTGCGGGCAAAAAGAAAAAGTGGAGGAGGTGAACTACCGCCTCAAGTGGCTTTACAACGTGAGCGTCGTCGGCGACCTGTACGCCGATGCGTACGGGTATTTCGCGAAAAACGGCTTGAAGGTCAACGTGAAACCCGGCGGTCCCGAGCTCGACGCCTTAAAAGAGCTGGAACTCGGCCACGCCCAGTTTGGGGTCGCCTCGGCCGACCAGGTTTTGCGGGCCGTGGCCAAAGGGTCGCCGATCGTGGTGCTGGCGCAGCTCTTCCAGATCAATCCGCTGCAGTGGATCTTTCGGCCGGACAAGACCCCTTTTTCCGGCCCGGCGGACTGGAAGGGCAAGGTGATCGGGGTCACTTTCGGCGGCAACGACGAGACCATCATGCGGGCCCTGCTCGCCCGGTATGGCATCGCCGAAAACGAGGTGAGCCTCTTCAGCGTGCGCTACGACTACACTCCGTTTTATGAAGGCCGGGTGGACTTCTGGCCGATTTATGTGAACGCCGAAGCGGTCATCATCGGCGCCAAGCTCGGCCAGGCCGGCGAGAGGTACGCCTTCGTGAGCCCGGATGCGCTCGGGGTCCGCTTCGTGGCCAACTCCGTGGTGACCAGCCGGGAGATGTTGGAAAAGCATCCCGGCACCGTAAAGCGCTTCCTCGCCGCCCTGCGCCAGGGCTGGCAGGATGCCCTGGACCCGCAGAACGAAGAGAAGGCCGTGCAGGTGCTGCTTCAAATGGATCGGGAAACCCCGGCGGCGATCGTCCGCCGCCAGCTTCCGGTGACCCGCAAGCTAATGCTGCCCGCGCCGGGCGCCGTGTTCGGCCGGATCGACGTTGACGCCTGGAAGCAGACCGCGCAGATCATGGCGGCCCAAAAGCTCATACCGGCGCACCTGAACGTCGCATCCGTGCTGATGACCGATCTAAAAAAATAACCTGAGAGAGGAGTATCGAAAATGGCTAAACGCAGCGATTTGATGACCAAAGGCCCGGAGCGGGCGCCGCACCGCTCGCTGTTGCGGGCGGAAGGCTTCACGGACTGGGAAATGCAACAGCCGATGATCGGCATCGCCAATTCGTTCAACGAGATCATTCCCGGCCACTCCCACCTCGACAAACTGGTGGACGCCGTCAAGGCGGGGGTTTACGCCGCCGGCGGGACCCCGGTGGTCTTCAACACCATCGGTGTCTGCGACGGGATTGCCATGAACCACGTGGGCATGAAGTACTCGCTGCCCAGCCGGGAGCTCATCGCCGACTCGATCGAGATCATGGCCATGGCCCACCCGTTTGACGGACTGGTGCTGATGGCCTCCTGCGACAAGATCATTCCGGGCATGCTGATCGCGGCCGCACGGCTGAACATCCCGTCGATCTTCCTGCCCGGCGGGCCCATGCTGCCGGGCCGGCTGCACGGCAAGGACACCGGGCTCGACAAGGTCTTCGAGGCCGTCGGCAGGTTCAAGGGGGGCAGGCTCTCGGCCGGCGAGCTCAAGAAATACGAGTGTGCCGCCTGTCCCGGCGCCGGCTCCTGCGCCGGCATGTTCACCGCCAACACCATGAGCAACCTCTCGGAGGCCCTGGGCATGACGCTGCCCTTCGGCGGCAGCGCCCCGGCCGTTTACGCCGACCGCACCTGGATCGCCAAGCAGACCGGACGTGCGGCGGTCGAGCTCGTGAAAAACAAGATCCGGCCACGGGACATCCTGACCCGCGCGGCTTTCCACAACGCCATCGCAACCGACATGGCCCTCGGCGGGTCCACCAACAGCGCCCTGCACCTTCCGGCCATTGCCTACTATGCCGAGGTGGATGTCACGCTGGCGGATTTCGGAAAGTTCACGGACAAGACCCCGCATCTCACCTCGCTCGCGCCGGCCGGCCCGCACCACGTCGTGGATTTCTTCCACGCCGGCGGCATCCCGGCCATCCTCTCCGAACTGCGCAAGGCCGGCCTCATTAACGAGAAGGCCATGACCGTCTTCGGCAAACCCGTGGGAAAGATGCTCGATGCCATCAAAGCCGGCATCAAGGACCCGGCGGTCATCCGCCCGCTGAAAAACCCGGTGCACCCTACAGGCGGCCTGGCCGTGCTGACCGGCAATCTCGCCCCGCAGGGGGCGGTCGTGAAGCAGGCGGCAGTGTCCGAAGAAATGCTCAAGCACAGCGGACCGGCGCGGATCTTCAACTCGGAGGAGGAGGCGTTCAAGGCCATCGTGGCCGGCAAGGTCCGCCAGGGGGACGTGGTGGTCGTGCGCTACGAGGGCCCACGGGGCGGACCCGGCATGCAGGAGATGCTCTCCCCCACCGCGGCCCTGGCCGGAATGGGGCTTGACAAGCAGGTGGCGCTGATCACCGACGGCCGGTTCTCGGGGGCGAGCCGCGGGGCCGCCATCGGCCACATTTCACCGGAGGCCGCCGCACGGGGGCCGATCGCGGCACTTCAGGAAGGCGATACCATCGCGATCGACATCCCCGCCAAAACACTCAGCGTCCGGCTCTCTGCGAAAGAGATCAAGAAGCGTTTGGCGGCGCTGCCGGAATTCAAGGCCAAGATCGGAAGCGGCTACCTGGCCCGCTACGCGGCGATCGTCTCCAGCGCGGACAAAGGTGCAGTGTTTCCGCGTTAGCGTTAGCAGGGTGTTGAAAAACAAGTATCAGGCTGTCAGCCAAGGCGTGCGGCGTTTTGGAAAGCGCAGCATATGCGGTCATATGTGAGCATTTGCAAAAGCCGCACAACGCCGGATCACAGACTTAGACGCCGTTTTTCAACATCCTGTCAATCCTCTTTTCGGATTCTGCGCACCGGGGCGGGCTGGGTCCAGCGATCGAGGCCGCCCTCGTAGAACCATTTGTCCGGAAAGCCCCGGCGCGTGGTGAAGGTGGGGTTTTCCGCCCAGCGGATGAGCTGTTCGTAGGCATCGCGCAGTTTGCGGAACAGGGTCGCATCCCCGCCTTGGTCGGGGTGGTGCCGTTTCGCCTGCCGCCGGAACGCCCGCTTGATGATCTGCTGCAGGTTGGCCGAATATAGGTCCTTCTGCCGGAGTTTGAGGTGCGTCATGGATCTGGCCATGCGCGCCGGCTCCCGCACCTCCATCGGCCGCACGGAGTTGATGCCCCCGTCTTTCGGGCTGGCCTTGGCAAGAATGCTGCGGGTGGCGAGGTAGCGCTTCTTGGTCCTGCGCACCTCTTCCCACCAGGCGTTGCCGAGCAGGTTGAACATGCGGCAGAAGTCGTCCACCGGCTTCTGGCCGTTGGCTCGGGGATAAATGAAGCTGAAAAGATCCGTCGACCCGTAGGTCAGGATGTCCAGGGCGATGATGGTATCGGTGAAATAGAAGGTCGCGTAGCGGGTCTGCAGGACCTGGAGCAGGCCGGTGCGCATGTTGAGGTTGTGGCGCAGCTTCTGGCGGCATTCGATGGAGCAGTACCGCCGCCGCTTCATGTTCGCGGTGGTACCGCAGGACAAGCAGCGCCGGATGTGGCCGTTGTCCTTGATCAACGAATATGTGGGACGATGGTGACTCATGACCGGATCAATAAATTTTAAGGTTAATGCAAGGCGCCATGATAGCATGCCGGATGCCCGCAGGTCAAAGACCGCAGGGCGGGCACGTCCGATTTTCGCTTGCCTTGGGGGGATCCCGCATTACGTTTAGCATCGATGAAGGCAACCCGTCCACGAAACCGCCGCTACGAAAGGAGATGAAGCCCTTCAAAGCGCTTCACCATGTTGAGGCCCATGATCTTTGTCTCCGTTTTCTTTTTGGTCAGCGTCACTACCCATTTCTTTCTTTACCGGTTTGCCGTGCGTGGCCTGGGCGTCACCCACCCGGCCCTGCGGGTGCTCATGCTGGGCGCCTTCGCGCTGCTGGCCGTAAGCTTCATGGCGGCCTTTTTTCTCATCCGCTGGGATGAAAACCCTTTCACAATAGGCTTCTACAAGATCTCCGCGGTGTGGTTCGCCCTTTCCATCAACCTGGTCCTGGCGGCGGCAGCGACCTGGCTGCTCTACGGCAGCCTGCGGGCCTGCGGTGTTTCGGCGGCAAGCTTCCGGGTGCTTGGGGCGGCCTGCGTGCTGCTTGGGCTAACCGGGTCGGCCTGGGGTTTCTGGAGCGCCTTTCACCCCGTCATCACACCGGTCGAGGTGCATCTGGAAAACCTGCCCGAATCCTGGCGGGATAAAACCATCGTGCAGATCTCCGACCTGCATCTCGGGCACTTCCACACCGCGGCCGGGGCGGCAAGGCTGGTGGAGCGCGTCAATGCCCTCGCGCCGGACATGGTCGTGATCACCGGAGACCTGTTCGACGGCATGATCGACGGCCTGCCGGCCTTTGCGGAGCCCCTCGAGCGCCTTTCGGCGCGCAAGGGCGTCTACTTCGTGACCGGCAACCACGAAGTGTATGCCGGCCTGCAGCGGTGCCTGGATGTCGTCGCCCGGGCCGGTATCCGGGTGCTTTTCAACGAGGTCGTTGATGTCGATGGGCTGCACCTGATGGGGGTCGCCTATCCGGGGGTCGCGGACGAACGGCAGATCCGCGGGGTTGAACGGCTGACCCGGCCTGGCCCTGATCACCGGCCGTGCATCCTGCTGTTTCATACGCCGACCGACATTCGTCACGACGCGACCCTGGACCGCCGCACGGCCACCTACTGGCGGCCGGACACCTCTTTCGCCCTGAGCAAAAAACTGGGAGTTTCACTGCAGCTCTCCGGCCACACGCACCGCGGTCAGATCTTCCCATTCGGCCTGCTGACCCGTTGGATCTTCAACGGGTATGATTACGGCCTGCACCGCGAGAAGGGCTTCGCCATCTATACCTCGAGCGGTGTCGGCACCTGGGGGCCGCCCATGCGCACGGGAACATCGCCGGAAATCGTGGTCTTCACCCTCAGAGCGGCTTCGTAACGATGAGCGAATACATCGAACACGACCGGCAGCAGGTTTCGGTCGGCATCGTCGCAAAGAAGCACTTCGCCTTCGCGGCGCCGCCGAACGCGATGGAGCTCGAATGCGGCGCCCGGCTGGGGCCGGTCACCATCGCCTACGAAACCTACGGCCGCCTGGCCCCGGACCGCAGGAACGCGGTGCTGGTCCTGCACGCCCTCTCGGGGGATTCCCACGTGGCCGGCTACTATACAGCGGCGGATGAGAAGCCCGGGTGGTGGGACTGCATGGTGGGGCCCGGCAAGGGCATCGACACGGACACCTATTTCGTCGTCTGCGCCAATATCCTCGGCAGCTGCATGGGCTCGACCGGGCCTTCCAGCGTGAACCCCGCCACCGGCCGGGCGTACGGCCTGGACTTCCCGGTGGTCACCATCGGCGACATGGTCACCGCACAAAAGGCCCTCATTGACCACCTGGGCATCGAGAAGCTTTTGTGCGTGGTCGGGGGCTCCATCGGCGGCATGCAGGTGCTGGAGTGGAGCGCGCGCTACCCGGAGATGGTCTTTTCCGCCATTCCGCTTGCCACCACCATGCGGCACTCGGCGCTGGCCATCGCCTTCAACGAGGTCGCCCGGCAGTCGATCATGGCGGACCCGCACTGGAATCACGGCAACTATTACGGCGGCCAAAAACCGGGCCTCGGCCTGGCGGTGGCGCGGATGATCGCTCACATCACCTATCTCTCCGATGAGTCCATGCGCCTGAAGTTCGGCCGCCGGCTCCAGGACAAAAACGATTTCTCCTTCAACTTCGACGCCGACTTCCAGGTGGAGAGCTACCTGCGCTACCAGGGGACGAAATTCGTGGAGCGCTTCGACGCCAACTCGTTTCTCTATATCACCAAGGCGGCGGACTACTTCGACCTGGGCAAGCAGCACGGGGAGGGCTCTGCGGTCAAGGCCTGTTCCAAGGCCCAGGCTAAATTCCTGGTAATCTCCTTCACCTCGGACTGGCTTTACCCGACCTACCAGGCCAGGAAGATAGTGAAAGCCTTGAAGAAAAACGGTCGGGATGTGAGCTTCTGTGAAATCGAGGCCGAATGGGGCCACGACGCGTTTCTGATCCCCGGAGAACGCCTGAAGACGTTGATCCATGGATTTCTGGAGCGGGTGCACGATGAATTCGCCGCCTAACCTCATCCGCTACGACCTGCAGCGCATCGCCTCCTGGATCGAACCTGGCTCGCGGGTGCTGGATCTAGGCTGCGGCGAGGGCGACCTGTTGCAGCACCTGATCGCCCGCAAGGGGGTGACCGGAACCGGCATCGAGCACAACGAGGAGAAGGTCGCCCGCTGCATCGAGAAGGGGCTTTCGGTCCTGCAGGGCGACATCAGCGAGGAGGTCCTCGACTATCCCGACAACGCTTTCGACTACGTCATCCTGAGCCAGACCCTGCAGCAGGTCTACGAGCCGGCAGCCTTGATCCGCTCCATGCTGCGCATCGGCCACAAGGGCATCGTGAGCTTTCCGAACTTCAGCCACTGGGGAATCCGGCTGCAAGTGATCTTCACCGGCTACGCCCCGGTCTCCCGCCAGCTCCCCCACCAATGGTACGAAACACCCAACATCCGGGTGATCACCCTGAAAGATTTCCGGAAGTTCGTCCATGAGGTGGGGCTGCGGGTCCTCAATGAGGTTGCCATCAACACCCACTCCCAGGATCGCTACGGCCGCATCATCGCCTTCCTGCCGAACCTGAGGGCGACGTACGGGATTTATTTGATCGGAAAGTAATGAGGTGACTCTCATGAAAATCGTATCCATTGCGGTGAGTAAGAAAAAGGGGACTCAAAAAACCCCGGTCGCAGAGGCGTTCTTGTCGAAAGACCACGGCCTCGCGGGCGACGCCCACGCCGGCCCATGGCACCGCCAAGTGAGTTTTCTGTCCTCCGAGAGCATCGATCGGGCCCGCGAACAGGGGCTCGATGTCGGCTTCGGCGACTTTGCCGAGAACATCGCAACTCTCGGGATCGATTGGAAAACAATTCCAATCGGCACCCGCGTCCGTCTCGGCGAAAAGGCGGTCGTGGAGATCACCCAAATCGGCAAAGAGTGCCACAACCGCTGCGCGATCTATTACAAGGCCGGTGACTGTATCATGCCCCGCGAGGGGGTCTTTGCCCGGGTGCTCGAAGAGGGGGCCATTCGATGCAATGATCCGATCGAAATCATCGGGACCCCGTCCATGCCCGCCTAACCCGGAAAGCAGGGTCTCCGGCGCCGCAGCCGGCGGGGCATGACCCCTGCCCTCCCCAGACCGATTCCGACCGGCTCCGGACCATCGCAGCCGCCGATAGTCCATTGTAATGGCAGAGGATATTTGTGCTTCCGCACTCCATCCCACCCCTCTGTGTCTGCCTTCGGCCAGCCCCTTTGCGGGAGCCACCCCACGCCGGCCAATTGCTGTTAAAGTTTCCGGCCTAACGACCGATATACAAATAGTAGGTCATTTTCTGACGCAACCGCACCCTGATCCGCCTGGGGCGGGAGCAGGTCCGCGCTCCCGACACGGCAGTTGCAACCGCGCGCAAAGCCCGCGGGGTGGGGGCAAAAAAATCCATCACACCAGAGGTCTCCAGTGTTTGTCATCATAGGGTTTGTAGTGGTCATCGCTTCGGTCCTCGGTGGATTCTGGGAGGCGGGCGGACCCTTCAGGGTTTTGATTCAGCCGGCCGAGATCATGATTATCTGCGGCGCGGGCCTGGGTGCCCTCCTGGCATCGGCGCCGAAAAGCGTCCTCCAGAGCCTGCTTCATAAATCCATCGGTGCCCTGACGGGTTCCACCGTTACCAAGCGCACCTACCTCTCGGTTCTGAAGCTCATGTACGAACTGCTCTACATGGCCCAGAAGGAGGGACTGATCGCGCTGGAAAAACACATCGAATCCCCGGCGGAAAGCTCGATTTTTTCGAAATATGCCGACGTCCTCTCCCAGAGCACGCTGATCTCCTTCATGACCGACACCTTCCGCATGGTCATTATCGGCGGCATCGCCTCCCATGACCTGGAAGCCCTCATGGAAGGGGACATCGACACCCAGCACAACGACATGAAGAAGCCGAGTGCAGTCCTATCGAAAATCGGCGACACCATGCCCGGTCTGGGGATCGTGGCGGCGGTCCTCGGCATCGTCATCACCATGCAGGCCATCGACGGCCCCGCCGGCGAGATCGGCAAGAAGGTCGCGGCCGCCCTGGTGGGGACCTTCCTGGGAATTTTCTTGTGCTACGGGTTCATCCAGCCTCTGGCATGCAATCTTGAGATCGCCGGCGAAACGGAAATGCAGGTCTTCGAGGTCGTCAAGTCCGCCATCGCCGCCTTCGCCCGGGGGTTCAGCCCGCTCGTCTGCGTGGAGTTCGCGCGACGCAGCATCCCGACCGAGACCCGGCCGGAATTCTCGGAAATGGAAGCCCACGTAAAGGATAAGCAGTGAGCGACGGCGAAAAAATCACGATTATCAGGAAGGTCAATAAACGAGGCGCTCACGCGGGGCATCACGGCGGGGCCTGGAAGGTGGCGTATGCCGATTTTGTCACGGCCATGATGGCGCTCTTCATCGTGCTGTGGATCGTCGCCAATAACGTGACCGTCCGCGCCTCCGTGGCCGACTATTTCAGGGATCCGGGCGCCATGCACAAGAACTCCTCCGGCGTGATGAACGGCGTCAACTCGATGAAACCCTTCTCCGACTCGAAACCAGCGGAAATGTCGGTGCCGAACCCCCACGCGCCCCAGCCCACCGGAACGGCGTCCCCGCCCCAGGAGGCGGAGGTGGAAAAGCTCCGGCAGGAAGGCGAACGGCTGATGAAGATGATCGCGGCCATACCCGACCTGAGCAGGTTCAAGGACCAGATTGAGATCAAAATCACCAAAGAGGGTCTGCGGATCGAGCTGATCGAGCAGGCCGAGGGGCTTTTCTTCGACATCGGCAGCGCCCGGCTCAAGCCGGATGCTGCGCAGTTGCTCAAGCTGATCGCCTCCCGAATCGGCACCTTCCCGAACGACGTGGTCATCGAAGGCCACACCGACAGCCGCCCTTACACGCGCGCCGGGTACAGCAACTGGGACCTCAGTTCCGACCGTGCCAATTCGGCGCGCCGGGTGCTTGAGGAGAACGGCATCCGTGAGCGGCAGATCGCCAGCGTCAACGGGTATGCCGACCGACGCCTGAAAAACCCGGACAAGCCCTTGGACTATTCCAACCGACGCGTCACGATCCTGGTAGCCTTTTCCACCTCGCTGAGCAGCACGCCCAAAACCATTGATCCGGCCACAGCACCACTGGTCCAGAAGCCGATCATCGTCGGCCGCGGCGGACCCGGTTGACTTTCGCCCTGCTTTGCCGTTAGACTGATTGCAATTGTCACCATCGCCATCCGAGCTCACCCTGAGATAGGATTACCATAGTGTCGGACGATAAAAACCCCGTCGCGCCTGCGAGCGGGGTTTTTTGGTTGTCCCCCGGTAACTGCTCAAGTAGATAGACTGAAGGCTGGAGGCTCGGAGGCTGGAACGCCAGGAGGCTAAAAAAGAGCAGAAAAGGTTTTGCTTCAAGCTTCCCAGCTTCGGACATAAAACGCATTTACAATAGCCGCACAACGCCGGATCACGGCCTGAGGCGCGGTTTTTCAACACCTGAGTTACTTCCGCCGCCGCGCAGAGAGCAAGGAGGGCCCCGAACCATGATGCCGAAGACGATGAACACCTACCTGCGTGATCTGGTTCCCGAAGCGGTCCTGGGGCAGCGCACGCAGCACCGGGAGGGCCGCTGTCATCTGGTGCTTGGCTACCGGGATGAGCATCTGTTGGCGAAAATGGGCATCAACTGCGACACGCTCGGCCCCAAGCTGGTCGCCTGCATGTGGGACGAGGATCCGGTGCTCGAAATCGGCGGCTACCTGGTGGTGGACAATCTGGCCATGGGCTCACCCTCCATGGGCGGCATCCGAATGCTGCCCGACCTCACCCCGGCCGACGTTCACAACCTCGCCCGCGGCATGACCCTCAAGAACGCCGCGGCCAACCTGCCGTTCGGCGGGGGCAAAGCCGGTATCGTGGCCGCCGCGGACCTGTCGCCGGAGGCGCACACGGAGGTGATCCGCCGGTTCGCCCGCCTGATTCGCCGCTATCGGGACATTTACGTGCCGGGGCCGGACGTCGGATCCAACGATGCCGACATGAAGACCATCGCCATCGAAAACGGCCTGGAGGGCGCCGTGTCCAAGCCGGCGGAAATGGGCGGCAACCGCATCGACGAACTGGGCGCGGCCGGCGGCGGGGTGGTCATTGCCCTGGAGCGGCTGATAGAGACCATGCCCCGTCTCAGCGTCCTGCCGCAGTTTGCCCGGCTGCGGATGCCGGCACCGCAGGAACTTACCGTCATCATCCAGGGCTTTGGGGCCGTCGGCGCTCACGCCGCCCGCATTCTGCACGAACGGCTGCCGGACGCCCGGGTCATCGGCATCAGCGACCGGGAGGGCTACCTCTTCGACACCTCCGGGCTGGGCGTGGAGGAATTGTTCGCGCGCTGGCAGAAGCACGGCACGGTGACCGGGGGCTGTTACCAGGAGCAGATCAAAGTCGGCGGGCAGCGCCCTGCCATGCACTTTTCCACCGCAGCCGACAACCTGCTGCGGGAATCGGCCTTCTGCCTCATCCCGGCGGCCCCGGTGTTCAACTACCTGGGGGTGCTGCCCTCGGACGCAAGCTCCATGAGTGTCGACCGAATGGGCGCCTGGTCGCTGATCGTCGAGGGGGCCAACACCTACTCGCCGGATCCGAACCGCAAGGCCGCGCGTACCCGCATGGAGCAGGTGGTCTATCGCTTGAAAGGCGTCATGATCGCCAATGACTATCTCGTCAATTCCGGAGGCGTCATCTTTGCCGCCCAGGAGCAGATCGTCCCGACGCCGGAAGCGCTCCGGGTCCCCGAGCGCATGCTCGGCGACCGGGAGGCGGTGGAGGCGTGGCTGCGGCAGCACGCGGCGGGTTTTGCCGACCTTTCCGAAAAGCGCCTGGAGGCCGGCCGTGCCGGCCGCGAAAAAGTCATCCGCCACAACATGACCGAATTGGTCGACCTGCTCGCATCCAGCCCCGAGCTGCTGCCCTGCCAGGCGGCCGAACGCATCAGCGTGCGCCGCCTGGCGGCCCGGGAGAGCGAACGCACGGCGAAGGACGTCATGGAACCGATCCCGACGGTACGGATCGATGCGTTGCTGCCGGAGGCCGCGGGCCTGATCGTTCAGAGCCGCAGCAACATCATCGCCGTTCTGGATCCGGACGGGGCCATTGCGGGAGTCGTGACCACCTGGGATATCACCCGCGCCATCGCCGAAGGGGTCTGCGAAGGCAGTCTGGACAAGATCATGACGCGGAAGGTGATCTCGGCCGCACCCGCATCACGCATCCTGGACATCCTGCGCGAGCTCGAACAGAACCGCATCTCGGCCATGCCGGTCGTGGAGGCCGGCCGGGTGCTGGGGATGGTCAACTCGGATCTTCTGGCCCAGCGCTACCTGACGCGGCTGCTGCGCACGCAGGAGGCGGGCTGATGGCTTTCCCCTCAGCCCGCCAGATCGACCTTGACGACGACCAGGGTCGCATCGTCCTCGAATTTGACAGCTTGCTGAAAGCCCTTCAGGTCCGTGAAGACGGCTTGCAGAATGCCCTCGGCCGGCAGCGCCGCATGGGCTCGGATGAGGTCCAACACGCGGGCCTTGCCGTACATCGCGCCGGATGGGCTGCGCGCCTCCCACACGCCGTCGGTGGCGAGCACGACGACCTCACCGTCCATAACGCTTTTAACCTGCGACTGATAGACGTGGCCCGCATCGACCCCAATGGCCAAGCCCGGCCCGGTCAGCTCCTCGAACCGATCCTGATCCGGGTGGAAGACGAGCGCTGGCTCATGGCCCGCCCGCACCCACCGCAGCTGCCGCGCCCCGGGGTCGATTTCCAGAACAAAGAGCGTCATGAATCGGCCTGAATCCTTCACGTCCCTTGTCAGCTCACGGTTGACGTCGGAGACGACCCGTTCGATCGCCCCGGCCTGAAGCGAGTGGCTGCGCAAAAGCGCCCGGACGGTCGTCATGAGCAGGGCGGCGGCCGTCCCGTGCCCGCAGACGTCCCCCACCGCAACGCGCAGCGCCCCGCCGGCGCCGTCGGGTCCGTCGAGAAAGTCGTAATAGTCCCCGCCGATCGCATCGCAGTAAATGCTCGCCCCGGCAATGTCCAGGTGCCTGATCTGCGGCGGTCCGGCCGGAAGCAGGTTGCGCTGGACCTCTTCGGCCATCAACAGCGACTGGCGCATCTTTTCCCGCTCGATCAGCCCGTCCTGCATGCGGTTGAACGAAGCGGCGAGCTGGGCGAACTCATCCCGGCTCTTCACGCGGACGGCTTGGCTGAAATCGATCACCTCCACCCGCCGCAGCGCCGCCTGAAGCGTACGGATGGGCCGCGAGATGCCCAAGGCCAGCGCATAGCTTACGGCAAACCCGAGCAGAATTCCTCCGATGCCCAACCGCACCAGCCAGAGCCGCACCTGGTTGAGGAATTCGAGCTGACGATCCAGGGAGCGCGCCACCATGTATGAGGGTGAAACGGTTGGCGGTTCAACGATCTTGATCATGATGAAGCGCTCCGGGCCGGCCTGTACCGTGGCCGGATGGGCGGCCGAGAGGCTCACCAGGTCCTCCCAAGCGGCGGGCGTCCCATGGCTTTTCCCGGCGCCGGATTCAAAGGGGAACCCGCTGGACAGGAAAACACCCCGATCTTCGAAAAAAGCGATATCCGCCTGGCTCAGATCCCGGATGGTTTGAAGGTCCTGCTTCAGCCAAGGAGACCCCACCACCACCGCGCCGATCACCTCCCGTGCGTCGGGCGGGCCGATGCTCAGCGGAATCGCCATGAGCTGCAGGAAGGCACCTTCTTGTCGGATGAACCCGAGGGTCGCCCGGCCTTGGAGACTGCTGCGCACCGCCGGGTGCGCCAACAGGCGCGGCCCGAGGCTCCGGGCCGAATCGCTCAGGCCGCGGGCGGCACCGTTCACGTCCATCACGGCCAGGAGCTTCAGCTGGGGGAAGTTGGGCAGGATTTCGGTTTCGACGATGTCGTCCCGGGTCGGGCCGTCCAGACTCTTGTCGGTCAGCAGGGTGCGGGTCAGGGAATCGCCGGCCAGCCCCTGGGCAAGCTCACCCAGGTGCAGGCGGCGCTCCTCGATCAGGCGGCTGACCAACTGCCGCGCACGGAGGAGATCCCGCTCGATCTCGTCCGCGACATTGCGTTCGATCAGATTCTGGATCAGCAGGAAGGCCCCGCCCAACAGCCCAAAAATGATCACCGCAATGCACAGCGACAGCTTATATTTAAAAGGAAACCGCCAGCCGGACATGTCAATAGGCATCTCCCAAGGGCGAGGGGTCTGGGTAGCTTTGGCCGGCTTTGCCCAGGTGTTCCAGGACCTCCTCGGTGGTCTGGGAACTGCGGATCGTGAAATCAACCGTCAGACTATCCTTCCCGACGCGAATCGGGGTCCGGTCCTCGCCGCCGAAGATGTGCCAGACCCGCAGGACGTAGTTGCCCTCCGGAGGCGCATCGATGCGGTAGCGGCCGTTTTCATCGGTTACGCCGAAATAGCGGTTGGGCAGGACGAAAATATCAGCCACCATGCTCTTGTGGATCATGCAGTAAACCTTGTGGCGCTTCAGCACCTGAAGATGCACGGATTTGGACTCCCCGGCCGGGTAAAGACCCAGGTCGAACGGTTCCTGGTCGTGGGGGGAGAAGACGTTGTGCTGTACCTTGTCCGAGTTCAAGATCCGGATCTCCTGTCCCTTGACCACGGGCAAAAGACGTGGAACGAACTCCTTGTTCCTCTGGTCCATGACGGCAGACTCGCCGGGCGGGGGTGTTTCCAGTCCCTCAATGAAAACCACTGCATGGTCGAAGCGCGCAAGCGGCTGCTGACCGTCCTTGCTCAAGACGGTGACGCGGCCGGTAATCTCGGCGGCACCCGCCGCAAGAGAGGTTGCCAGCAGGATCGCCAAGACAATGACTGCCGGCCGCAGCCGTCTGGCATCGGCGGTGAGGTTGCGGTTCATGTCTCAAGCCCTCCGATCGGGTATCGGCCACGGGCGCAGCGCTTGGCTTTGACGCTGCACGGCCGCTCGGGTGATACGAGTCCCCGCAATGAGGGTATCCTCGAATGGCTCAAATATGCGACCGCTTATCGGCGGCGTCAAACCGGACGGACCGCCTCAGCCTCAGACCCCGGCCAGCGACCTGACCGACTGGACGCACGAGGTGCTGAAGCCGATGAGGGCATCCAGTTTCTGATTCGCCTTTCCCGAGTCGATAGAAGCCGCCGCCCGGTCGATTCCCGCCCGGAAATCGCCATCCAGCCCCGCCGCCACGAAGGAGGCCGCGGCGTTCAACAGCACGACATCCCGGCGCGGCCCTTTCTCTCCCGCCAGAAGACTGCGAACGATGCGGGCATTCTCCCGGGCATTGCCGCCGCGGATCGCCTCCTTTGCGGCCCGGCGCAGACCGAGCTCTTCGGGGGTGAGCTCGAAGGTGCTCGTTGCCCCGTGCTTCAGGTGGGATACGCGGGTCGGCCCGCAGATGCTGATCTCATCAAACGTGCCCTCCCCGTGAACGACGAAGGCCTCCCGTGTGCCGAGGTTCTTCAGCACCAGCGCCATCTTTTCCGTCAGGCCCGGCTCATAGACCCCCAGGACCTGGATGGTCGCCCCCGCCGGGTTGGTGAGCGGGCCCAGCAGATTGAACAGGGTTCGCAGGCCGAGCTCCTGCCGTGCGCGGGCGACATGGGCGAGTGCCGTGTTGAACATGGGCTCGTAGAGAAAGCCGATCCCGATCTCCCGGATGCAGCTCTCCACGGTGGTCGGCGGCACATCCAGATTGACTCCCAGCTGCACCAGGACATCGGCGCTGCCGCAAGCGCTGGATACGCAGTGGCTGCCGTGTTTGGCCACCCGGATGCCGGCCCCGGCGGCCACAAAAGCGGTGGCGGTGGAGATGTTGAAGGTGTGGGTGCCGTCGCCGCCGGTTCCGCAGGTGTCCAGGATGGTCTCATCGTCCGCATTGATCTCCTCCCGGTCGAGGTTGACCAGGTGGTCGCTCACATCGATCTTGCGGGCCTTTGTGCGCATGACGCGGGCGGCGGCCGTGATCTCTTCGACGGTCTCACCCTTCATGCGCAGCGCGGCGAGAAACGCCCCGACCTGGGCCGAGGTGGTGTTGCCGGTCAGAATCTCTTCCATCGTGGCTTGCATTTCCGGCTCGCTGAGATTCTCGCGGTTGATCGCTTTGATCGTGGCTTTTTTAATCATGCTCATCTCCTCCTGGGGTCGATCCCAAAAACAATGCGGCCGCGGGGGATGCGCCCCACGGCCTCAAATAAAAAACCGCGGGGCCTTGGGAGAGGGCCTCGCGGTTTTGGATTTCAGCTGTTCACGGCAGGCGCACCCCCCCCCTCAGGTGATGCACCACCACCAGTTGCCCAATGAAAACGTATGATCCAGCGGCATAACGGTGTTCCATGATAGATTTTTAGTATCCTCCGGGTCAGACGATGTCAAGCATTATTCGTGCAACACCGTCGGCGACGTGAGCAGGCCTTCTATCCCGCCGGCCCCATTGAACCGCATTTCCCATGCCCTCTTAGGGCAATAATTAAAGGCCTGCAGGAAAAACCCATTGCACGGTTAAGAATAATGCCCCCTACAACTCCCATTATCGCATCATGACCGCCTGCTTTTCCCAACCGGATATCGACCAGGCTCCCTGTGTGGCAAAGGCTGAAGGGTTGGATGCCGATTTGCTCAGGGCACGGGTTGCCGAGGGTCGGATCGTATTGCCGATGAATAGAAACCGAAAGGCGAATCCGGTGGGGATCGGAATGGGTTTGCAAACCAAGGTTAATGCCTCCATCGGCACCTCGACGGACATTGTCGATCTAGATGCGGAAATCCGCAAGGCCAATTCAATACCGCTCTTTTTGCTCAGGATGCGATGAGGATTCGCAACCGGCGATTGCCCGACTGTGATTCGAAAGTGTGCACCATGTGCGGGGCATTTTGCGCAAACCGAGCCTCCAACAAGCTGTTTGCCGCTGCACTGGAACATGGCCAGAAGACATAGTCAGATTTCCCTGGCCGTTCGAGCTTGACCAAACGGCATGTGAAACCGAAGGCGATCGCCTAGGATTTGGCCAATCGAATTTGCGGCCTATTTTCTTTGACTTGATCGATGGCCGTGACTGTTATATTGTATATACACTGTCATCAATCGAGTCGGAGATGCATCATGAGCAACCAAATGATCGTCCGGATTCAACCGGAGCTGAAAGCCAAGGTGAACACCCTTGCCAAGGCGGAGGGCAAAAGCGTCAGTGAGGTCGTTCGGGAACTGCTCGACGGTTACGTAAAAAATCGCGATATTAGCTCCTATATCGACGACCTGTGGGATCGTGTCGGAAGCAACCTGAAAACGCGCGGAGTCCGGCGTTCCGACATTCAGCGCGCCATAAAAGACGCGAGGATAAAAAGGTGACCCGCGTCGTCATCGACACGAATGTGTTTGTTTCGTCTTTTTTCGGCGGCAACCCGCGCAAAATTATCGATCGGTGGAAAACGGGCAAAATCACCCTGTGCCTTTCAAGGCCCATCATCGATGAATATGTTGATGTCCTTCGCCGCCTCGGGCTGCAGAACGAGAAGGAACTGGATGATTTGCTTTCGCTCTTTGCACAAGGTTTTCATGTCCTCTTTTCCGCCCGGACCCCGAAATTAAATGTCGTCCTGGAGGACCCGGACGATAACAAATTCATCGAATGTGCCGTAGCCCTGAAAGCGACATTTTTAGTGTCCGGGGACAAATATCTCATCGGTATCAAGGATTATATGAGAATTAAGATCGTTTCCCTTAAAGATTTTCTTGGCCTTGCCCGAAATGCTGAAGACTGAACCGCCATCATTTAGAAAAAATAAGAAAAACAAAAGGAAAACGCCAAACCGGAGGCCGGCCATGACCAGGGATGAGCAAATCGCCTACTGGGTCGAGGAATCAGAGAGGGACATGGCGGTCATGCATAGCCTGCTTGAAAACCGGCATTACACATGGGCGCTTTTTGTTGGCCACCTGGTTCTGGAAAAACTGCTGAAGGCGCTCTACGTAAAAAATGTCGGGCTGCAGGTGCCGCAGGTCCACAACCTTCTCAAGATAGCAAGAACATGCGGCTTGCGGATGTCCGACGAACAGGAGGAGTTTTTCTTGGAGGTGACGACATACAACATCAAGACGCGATATCCCGACTACAAAAAAAGCTTTCTACGCAAGGCAAACGAAAAATTTACCTTGGATAGGATCGCACGGATCGAGGAGATGCAAAAATGGCTCAGAGAAATAATAGCCGGATAATCAACGACACGATCACGGAATACGTCCAAACACTTCAGGATAATCGGATTCCGGTCTGGCGCTTGTATCTGTTTGGCTCCCACGCTAAAGGAACTGCGAAGGCGGACAGCGACATTGACCTGGCAGTTTTTCTAGACCGGGACGAAATTGACGGCTTTAACGAAGATGTTCAGTTGATGCGCCTCACCCGCAAGGTGGATTTAAGTATAGAACCCCACTGTTTTTCCCGAAAGGATTTCGAGGATCCCGATCCGTTTGTCCAGGGAATCCTCGCCAACGGTGAGCGCGTATTGTGAAACAATTTGGGAAGCAGAATAAATAACGGTTCATCCCTGCGCGTGCGGGGAACGCTTTTCCGTCAGACGCCAGAATTTCAAGGGGGGGTACAAATTGTACCCCAGTAGGAATTCAGTTCAGAATTGCGCTGTCTCATTTTCTTGATATATTGCTTCGGGTCGGAACTATCAGTTAACACTCCACGACATCCGAGACCGAAAACCACCACTTATCCTGGTGAAGCACCTTTCTGATTCCCTTACCTTGGAATACAGCTATTTTCGTCTCCATCATTCCTCCCATCTACCCAGTGCAACCTTCTTATCGCTGCCTAAGACAAAACGCGCCTTTCACTAGATGCGATGGATCGCCGCGAGGGTTTCAGCTCGCGCAGGTGCTGCACTACCAGCCCCTCCAGCGCCGCCCCTTCAAAGCCCCCGCGCACATCGACGGGGCCCTTGGGCCGCAGGGTGCGGAAGACCCCGACGTCGAAGAAATAGAACTTCGGATGGGGGCCGTCTGGCGTTTGGCACGCCGGGTAAAGATCGGCACCCGGAACCCCAGGAGCAAATCTTCAAAGATCTCCACATAAGCGGCGGCGGTCTTCCGCTCGATCTGGCATTCGCGCGGACGTTGTTCACGCTTAGGACAGCGCCGTGGACAGGCTGATGGATTCCAGAAAACGCGCGAAATTGCCTATGTTTCGGGCCCACCCCTCGAGTTGGACCTCCTGTTTCGAGGTAGAGAGCGGCATATCCGCGCAGCGTGTCCTCCGGATCGCCCGCGGCGACAACCAAGGGCAGCAGGCCGAAACGCAAGGCCTCGTCGAGACGAAACCGGGGGAGTTCCGCGGCCATGAACGGGTGCAGGGTCCCCGGCAGCACCCGACCGGCCAACAGGTCGACACCGCCGCGCCGGAGTTTCCGGGCGCTGGAGCCCGTGAGCACAAACCGCAGCAATCCCGGCCGCTCCAAGACTTCGTGCGCCACATTGAGGAGCCCGCACCCGCTGGACTTCGTCGACGACAACGGTCCGCTTGCCGCTTAAACCCAGGGCGATCTCCCGCAACCGCTCCGGCCGCGCCTGCAGCTCCCGATGACTTCGGGCTTCAGCAGATCGACAAAAACCCCATCGGGCAACTCATGGTGCAGCCACGTTGACTTCCCGGTGCCCCGCCGGCCGAAAAAAAGAAGACCTCCCACACCTTCCGTTATCACCTCTTGACCCCCTGCTTTTCTCACATCGACAGGTAACGCATTAAAACAAGACCGTCCCTGCCCCCCGCACCGTTTCAACGTCCGCTGCCGGGGCCTCTGTCGGGATAAGACCGACACCTATTGTGACCAAAGTCCTACAGCAAAATCAGATAACGCCAAATTGAATTCATTCCGACCAGTGGTTACGATACCTGGGTATATCACCGAACCGGCGGAATCGTATCCGTGAGGAAGAGAGATCGTGGACACCAACGGCGAAAACCATGACACAAGAGCACAACCATCTGAGCAGCAAGCCGCCAACGCTGACCTCGATGAAAGCTTGGATTCCGAAAGCACTTCCCGACCGGGATTTCATCTGAAGTCTTTCAAGGCAGTTGTCCTGCTGGTAGTGGTTTTGTGTCTGGCTGCAGGCGGTGGCATTTACTGGTGGCGTTCGACGTTCTGGGTGTCCACCGACGATGCGCAGGTGGACGGCAATATTATTCCCGTCAGTGCGCGCATTTCCGGACACATCCTACATGTCAACGTCAAAGAGAACGATGCCGTCAAGGCGGACACCGTCCTGGTGGAAATCGATCCCTCCGACTACAAAATCGCCTACGAACGTGCGCGCGCGGCCTACGCCGACGCCGTTGCCAAGGCGCAAGCGGCAACTGTGAACGTACAGCTGGTGTCCACCGACACCGCCAGTGCGCTGTCTGAGGCCCGGGCCGCCTTTGACAATGCCCAAATCGGTGTCCAGGTAGCCCGAAAACAACTGACGGCTGCCGAAGCGGACCTCCGGGAAGCCGAGGCTCAAAACCAGAAAGCGCAGAAGGATTTCGAGCGATTCAGGGTTTTGGTGAAGGACAAGGCCGTCTCCGTCCATACCTACGATCAGTATGCCGCGGCCGCCAAAACCGCGGCTGCAACTGTCGAAGCCGCCCGTGCCCATGTGAAGGCATTCAAGGAGCAGGTTCACCAGGCCGAGGGCCAGCTGGTGCAGGCCAAAGCACGCTTGCAGGCAGCCCGGAGCGGTCCCGACCAGGTCGCCGTTGCACGGGCGCAGGCTGAAAGCGCGGCAGCGACCGTCAAAGAGCTCAAAGCGGATCTGAACCAGGCGCGGCTCGATCTTACGTATACAAAAGTCGTCGCTCCGGTCAGCGGAATCGTCGGCCCGAAGCCCGTCGATGTCGGCCCGAACGTCCAGCCGGGCCAACTGCTCCTATACATCGTTCCGCTCGATGAGATCTGGGTCACTGCTGATTTCCGAGAGACCGACCTGAGGCGCGTCAGGCCCGGGCAGCCGGCCAGGATTCATGTGGACACCTATGACCGGGATTACAACGGCCGTGTGGCGAGCATCGGGGGGGCCACCGGTGAGCAGTTCAGCCTGTTTCCGCCTGAAAACGCTACCGGCAACTACATCAAGGTCGTTCAACGGATCCCGGTCAAAATCGTTTTCGACAAAGGACAGGATCCCAAACACCTCCTGCGGCCGGGAATGTCGGTTGAAGTCGAGATAAGAGTGAAAAAATGACGCGGGCCAAGGATTCCGACAACCGTCCTGAAGACCAATGGGAGCCTTCGGTCAACCCCTGGCTGATCACCCTGGCCGTGATGCTGGCCACATTTATGGAGGTCCTGGACACCTCCATCTCATCCGTCGCTCTGCCTCATATTGCCGGCAATCTTTCAGCCACTACCGACGAAGCCACCTGGGTGCTGACCAGCTACCTGGTTTCCAATGCCATCATCCTGCCGGCCAGCGCCTGGCTGAGCGGCTTTTTCGGCCGCAAGCGATTTCTCATGACCTGCGTGGTGATCTTTACGGTATCTTCCTTTGCTTGCGGGGCGGCCACCAGCCTCGGAATGCTCATCGCGGCGCGCGTCGTGCAGGGCGCCGGCGGCGGTGCCCTGCAGCCACTTTCTCAGGCCATCCTGCTGGAGAGCTTCCCACCGGAAAAGAGAGGCGCTGCCATGGCGGCATTTGCCCTCGGCGTGGTTGTGGCTCCGATTATCGGGCCCACCCTGGGAGGCTGGCTGACGGACAACTACTCCTGGCGCTGGGCTTATTACATGAATCTGCCCGTGGGGGTCCTGGCGCTCGTGCTGATGCGAGTCTTCATCGAGGATCCGCCCTATATCAAGCAAGACAGGTCCAAGAAGATCGACATCATCGGTTTCGGGCTGATGGCCATCGGCCTGGCTGCTCTGCAGATCATGCTGGACAAAGGTCAACAAAAAGACTGGTTCGCTTCGGACTGGATTCGGTTTCTGGCGGCAACGTGCGGGATCTCGCTGGCGGCCTTTATCATCTGGGAGCTTTATGTCGCAGAACCGATCGTGCACCTGACGGTTTTCCGCAATCGGAATTTTCTGATAGGCACATCTTTGGTGGCCCTGCTGGGAGTTGTTCTGTATAGTGCCATCACCCTCCAGCCGCTCTTTTTGCAGACCCTGATGGGCTATACGGCGCTCGAGGCCGGTTGGGCGGTGAGCCCGCGGGGTGCCGGCGCCCTGATGGTCATGCCCATTATCGGATACCTTTCTTCGCGGTCCGACAGCCGCTTGCTGATCAGCGCCGGATTCGTCGTGCTCGGAGCTGCGATGTATATCTTCGGCAGCCTGAATCTGGAAATCTCGATATGGGCCTTCGTCTGGCCCAGCTTTTGGACCGGCGTGGGCATCGGATGTGTTTTCGTACCGCTCGCAACCGTAACCATGGGAACCCTGCCCAAGCGTGAAATGGGAAATGCCAGCGGTTTGTTTAATCTTCTGCGCAACATCGGCGGAAGCGCCGGGATTTCGATTCTCACCACGTTCCTGGCACGTGGCGCGCAGAGGGCGCAGGCGCTGCTCGTTTCAGATTTGACCCCCAGCGACCCCACCTATCAGTTGCGCTTGCATGAATTGCTCCAATACCTGCAGACTCACTTCGGTACGATCGAAGGGTTGCGCAAAGCCCTCGGCATGGTCAACCAGGCGCTCTTAAAGCAGTCCATGCTGGTCGCGTTTGTCAATGATTTCAGTTTGCTGGCTGTGATCTGCGCCGTTTGCATCCCCCTGGTTTTTATTCTCAAGCACGTCAAGGCCCAAGGCTCGGCTACGGTTCATTGACGCCAGGCAGTCGATCACCAGAAGATCACAGATGAACTAATGATGTT
This sequence comes from uncultured delta proteobacterium, assembly GCA_963785045.1. Lineage (GTDB taxonomy): Bacteria > Desulfobacterota > Desulfobacteria > Desulfobacterales > SpSt-501 > SpSt-501. The sequence continues at coordinate 300,578 of CAWAUC010000020.1, forward strand.
CGCAAAGCCGCCTCAATTTCTCATCGAATGCCACTTCTTCACCCCGCCGGGTTTTCCCGTAAAACAATGCCCCCGCAGGGACGGAGAGCCCGGTCATCTCCTCCAGGCACATCGCCTGTGCGCAAAGCTGAACCCGGTCGCAATCCTTCTGTTTCGGGCGGCCGTGCTTGCGCTCGACCGGGAAGGGCATCCAGTTTCCGTCGCCATCGCGCTCAAACGCCACCACGTCCGCCTTGCCAACCAACCATAGCCGAAGTGAGCGAAGGGGCAGGCCAAAAACAGTTGCGCCCTGCTCGCGCTTCCGCTCCACCTTGGTCCACTTTTTCGTGCCCAATGCGCCCCTCCGCCGTCAGCCTGTTTTCCACCCACGCCTGCTCGATATGGATCAAAACACATTGGCGCGGGCAGAACAGCAAATGCTGAAGAGCGGATATCGGCAGAAGTTGGTCTTCATTGTACATGTCCGGAAAGCTCCAGTCCCAAAGGTGCGCTTTAAGGGGTTGTCGATGGCAACAAGTTGCTCCAAATGGGTATAGGATAATCTGGCAAGAAGGTTACACTCCGGGGTTTTCAATTTTGCGGTCACTGACCGCACTTTTGGCTCAGCCGCAGATTTGTGAGTCTCAGCGGGCTGCAGTTCCTTCAAATTCGCGGTCACTGACCGCGCAATTCCCGTATAAGTGCGGTAGAAGGCCAAATACCCATAAAGCTGACGTGCCCCGCTGCCGCTGATCGCGAATTTGCGCAACTCAGCCGAAAGCGCTCTAAGCAGTCCCTCTCCATAAGCTGCACGGTCGGCACCGCTCAATTCGAATTCGGCGATATGACGACCGATCATCCAATTTCGCAAGGTCAGGCTGACATTGATTGCTTGGCCGGCTTGAGCCGCGCACTGCTCATGGGTCTTCCGAATAGCGTCAACCAAATCCGCGAAGCCCCGCCTATGCTTTTTGTCTCTCATACCCTATACTTTCCTTGGGCATTCCAAACGATATGCCGACAGCCGAAGGGTTAGCTCTGTGTATCAACCTTCCCAGGCTACCTACTTTTGTAAAATCATTCTGCCATCTATGCGTTGCAATGAGAGATTTCCTCCCATTCACCCCGGCGAAATGGCCTCAACTTCAGCCGAATATTGCTGCACAGCAATACGGGCAAGTTTTTGAGCGTCCTTCGCCAGTGCTCCAATTTGTTTGACGAGATCATCTTTGCGTGATTTCGTTTCGCTTTTCATCTGCGCCCGATTCTTGTGCTTGGTTTTTCATTCCCTGTTGGCCCGGTTTTTGTCCGGATAAGGCGGCGATTTCATCCTTCACCGCATCTGCTAAACTTTTTTTGGCCTGTGTTCAGTTTGAACTTAATACGCCGTTTTGACAGATCCGGTCAAAGTTATTGCGAACGCTTCCGCAGGGGATGATCCGGCGGAAGTTTTTCCAGGAGTTCTTGTTGAAATTCACCGGCCCTTTTCCCTGCATCGTATTGCCACCGCGTTTTATCGTTCAAATGCCGCTGGCCTTTGATCTCAGAGTTCTGCAGGTAATCCGCCCAGCCACGCAATTGGCGCGAGCAATTCTCAGAAGTGGATTTCAAATTTGAGATTTGAAATTGGCAAAGGCAGGTCGGCGTTCGATGAAGCACAGCATGGAACGAACTTCGCCGGCTGAGCCACGCGCAATATAGATAAAAGCCAAAAGTTCATTTGTGGTGCCGCGTTCGAAACCCTCGGCGATGTTGACCCTAACACACCTTTGTGACAGATCGGGTCTCAGTTGAAAAAAAATGAACTTATGAGCGCCATGGCAGCATCGCTGTAAGATGCCGCTCCCGCAAGAACGATCAGATTTCATTTCCCGCGCGCTGCTGATAATCCCCTGCCGCACGGCTTTGAAATGCGCGGTTCGATCATCCGGGGCGAGGCTAAAATTTGGGGGTCTGGGTGAGGTTAAATCGCTCGAAGTCGAAGGCCGACGGCTCGCCCGGGCCGCCGGAAAGTAGGTTCCGCAAGGGCTGCTTCAACCTCTCTGGGGTCGCTGTTCATGATCACCCTGGAGCGTTTTCATTTTCTCCAGAAGTTTACCTGCAAGAATCTTGAAGTCCTTAAAAGCCTCTTGGACGGCTTGGGCGTGGCTGCCGATGGCTCCATCGGCGGGAGTGAGGTGAAAGATCGGTTTCCGGGCTTCCTGACCCATTGGGATCAGGCTGCGACAATGCTTCAAGGTAGCAAGACAAGCGGGGTCTTGTAAAGGGGGGGGAGCGGTCGTGGAATCTTGAAGCACGGCATCGCGGCAAAATACCTTCCCCTAAGAGGGGCCCGGAGCTGCAAATGCACGCAGGTTCAGGCATCAGAGGCTGCCGGTCGGGGTTTTCCCCAGTCTTTTACGGATGTCCTCCTCGTGAATACGCACGTGCTCGTACGCCCAGCGGATGAAGCGGTCGAGCCGGCCGTGGCCGTGAAAGGCGTGCATGCCTTCGCGGTCGAGGTCCTCTTCCTTCATCTCGCGGACGATGCGGATGGTTTCTTGTCGCACCGCCTGGAAGCGTTCGATCAGCTCATCCAGCGTGAGGCCGTCGTATTTTCGGGTCTGGGAGAGGTTAAAGCGTTCGAAATCGAAATCCGGCGGCGCACCCGGCCCGCCGGCGAGGATGTTCGTGAAGAGCCTGTGCATCGACCGCTCGATGGCGGCGAAGTGGGCCAGCACCTGCTGCACCGTCCACTGCGCCCCGTCCTGGTAAAGCTGCGTCCGAAGCTCCTGCGGACTGAGGGATCTGAAAAAGCGACACGGTCTCCGTCAAGTTTTTTTCGAGCTCGGCTGAAATTGCATCCCTGCGATCCGTCATGGCTGCTCCTTTGTCAATACTGGACATTCTTCACGAAATGTCCGGGTTCGGGGCCTGGCCGGCGGGCTCCACCTTGGCAGCGATAGGCTTGGAGCGGAATTTTTTCTGGAAGGAGTCCATGTAGAGATAGAAAACCGGCGTCACGAAGAGGGTCAGCATCTGGGAGAAGAGCAGCCCGCCCACCACGGCCAGGCCCAGCGGCTGGCGCGACTCGCCGCCGGCCCCCCAGCCGATCGCGATCGGCAGGGTGCCCACCAGGGCGGCGCAGGTGGTCATCATGATGGGTCTGAAACGTACGACACAAGCTTCGAAAATCGCCTCCATCGGCTGCTTGCGCTCGACCCGCTGGGCTTCAAGGGCGAAGTCGATCATGATGATGCCGTTTTTCTTGACCAGCCCCACCAGCAGAATCAGTCCCACAAAGGAATAGATGTCCAGTTGCGCCTTGAAGATCAAAAGTGTGACCAGCGCCCCCACCCCGGCGAGCGGCAGGGCCGAGAGGATGGTGAGGGGGTGGATGAAGCTCTCGTACAGGATTCCGAGCACGATGTAGATCACCAAAATGGCGACCACCAGGAGCAGGCCCAGGTTGCGGATCGAGGACTCGAACACCTGGGCCGTGCCCTGGAAGTTTGCCGTGATGGTAGCCGGCAGCAGCTTGCGGGCCAGGGCGTTCAAGCTGGACACGGCATCTCCCAGGGCAAAACCGGGTCCCAAGTTGAAGGAGACGGTGACGGACGGCAGCTGGCCGCTGTGGTTGACGGTCAGGGGTCCGAAGCCCCGTGTGATTTTCACAACGGCATCGAGGGGCACCAGCGCGCCGTTGGAGGAGCGCACGTAGAGCAGGGAGAGAACCGAGGCATCGAGCTGGTACTCGGGCTTCAGCTCCAAAATCACCTGAAACTGGTTGGTGTCGGCGAAGATCGTGGAGATCTGACGCGTGCCGTAAGCGCTGTAGAGGGCGTCCTCGATCTGCGTTGCGCTGATGCCCAGCGAGGCCGCCTTGTCCCGGTCGATATCGATGTTGATCTGGGGGTTTTTGATCTGCAGGTCGGTCGTCACGTCCTGGAAGCCGGGCAGCGCCTGAATGCCGGCGGCCAGCTGCGGGGCTACGCGGTAAAGTTCGCCCACATCCGGGCCCTGCAGCGTGTACTGGTACTGGCTCTTGCTCAGCCGCCCGCCCAGCGAAATGGCCGGCGGGTTCTGCAGGAAGGCTCGGATTCCGGGCACCTGGGACATCTTCTGCCGCAGCCGTTGGACGATCTCGTCGGCCGACAGCTTGCGCTCCGCGCGGGGCTTGAGCCGGATGACCAGAACACCGCTGTTGCTGCCGGTGATGCTGCCGGCGCGGGCGCCGGCACTGGACATGAACGCCGCGACGTTTGGCTCCTGCTGGGTGATCGCCCCGAGTTCCTGCTGCTGGCGTTTCATGGCATCCCAGGAGATGCCCTCCGCGGCCTCGGTCAGACCGTAGATCAGCGATCGGTCCTCATTGGGGATGAACCCCTTGGGCACCACCCGAAACAGCCAGACCGTGGCGGCCAGGACCAGCACCAGAAAGACCATGGTGAGGCGGCGATGCTCCAGAAACCAGCGCAGGCTGTGCTTGTACAGCCCCAGCATCCCGTCGTAGATCTTTTCGGAGGCTTCGTAGAGCCTGCCCGGAGGCTTTTCTGCATGCGGGCGAAGGAAACGGCTGCAGAGCATGGGCGTGAGAGTGAGGGAAATTATCCCTGAAATGAGAATCGCCACACCGATGGTGACGGCGAACTCGCTGAAGAGCCGGCCCAGGATGCCGCCCATGAACAGGATGGGGATGAAAACCGCCACGAGCGATAGCGTCATGGACACGATGGTGAAGCCGATTTCTCTGGATCCGTTCAGAGCCGCCTTGACCGGCCCTTCGCCCATCTCGATGTGCCGGACGATGTTCTCCAGCATGACGATGGCATCATCCACGACGAAGCCGACCGCCAGGATCAACGCCATGAGCGACAGGTTGTCGATGTTGAATCCCAGCAGGTACATCACCATGAAGGCGCCCACCACGGACATCGGCATCGCCAGGCTGGGGATCAACGTATAGGACAGCCGTCGCAGGAAAAGGAAGATGACCAGTACTACGAGCGCCAGCGTGAACAGAAGGGTGAACTGCACGTCGTGCACCGACTCCCGGATGGAGGTCGAGGAGTCATACAAAATATTGAGGGAGACCGAGGCGGGCAGCTGGGCCTGAAACACCGGCAAAAGCTTTTTGATCGCCGAGGCCACCTCCACCGTGTTGGTCCCCGGCTGGCGCTGCACCGCCAGGATGATGGCACGCTGGTCGCCGGACCACGCCGCGGTCTTGTCGTTCTCGACGCTGTCGAAGACGACGCCGAGGTCGCCCAGCCTCACCGGCCGGCCGTCGCGGTAAGTGACGATGATGGAACGGTAGGGTTGGGCTTCCAGGAGCTGGCCGCTCGCTTGGACGGTGAAGGCCTGCTGGGGGCCATAGAGGGTTCCGGTGGGCAGGTTGACGTTGGCCTGGCTCACGGCGTCGGCCACTTGATCGATCCCGATGCCGCGGGCGGCCATCTCCTTGGGGTCGAGCTGGATGCGCACCGCGAATTTCTGGGCCCCGTACACCTGCACCTGGGCGACCCCGCTGACCATCGAGATGCGTTGGGCCATCAGGGTTTCGCCGTATTCGTCCAACGTGTAGAGCGGAAGCGTGGGCGAGGTCAAGGCAATGCGCAAAATCGACTGTTCGGCCGGGTTGACCTTGCGGAAGTACGGCGGAACGGGCATGTCCTTGGGCAGATTGCGGGCCGCGCGCGCGATGGCGACTTGCACGTCCTGGGCCGCGGCATCGATGTCGCGGTGCAGGGCGAACTGCAGCGTAACCTGGGTGCTGCCCAGGGAGCTGGTGGAGGTCATGGAATCCAAGCCGGCAATCGCCGAGAACTCCCGCTCCAGGGGGGTGGCAACGGCCGAGGCCATCGTGTTGGAGTTGGCCCCCGGCAGCGAGGCCGTAACCAGGATCGTCGGGAAATCCACGTTGGGCAGGTCGCTCACGGGAAGCTTGGTATAGGCGAGGATGCCGAAGATGAGGATGGACAGCATCACCAGGGTCGTCATGACCGGCCGGCGAATGAAGAGTTCGGAGATGTTCATGAGTTGGCGACCTGGACCTTGGCGCCGGGTACGAGCCGCAGCTGCCCCTCGGTGACCACCTGCTCGCCGGCGGCAAGCCCCTTGTCGATCACGACACCGTCCCCGATGTTCATCCCGGTCACCACGGGCCGGGACTCCACGGTCATATCCGGTTTCACGACAAAGACGAACTGGCCCTCCTGGCCCACCTGAATGGCTACGGCCGGAATGACGATGGCGTTGGGCTGCGTGGTCAGCGTCAAAACCACCGTCGCGAACTGGCCGGGCCACAGGCGCCGCTCGGTGTTGGCAAAACTGCCCTTGAGCATGACCGTGCCCGTCTGGCTGTTCACCTTGTTGTCCAAAAAGCTGAGCGTTCCCGTCTCGGGCCTATCGCGGCTATCCGGAATGATCGCCTCCACTTTCAACTGCCCCCCGGCCATGTGGGTCTTGATCTGCGGGAGATACTGCTGGGGCACCGCAAAGGCCACATAAATCGGCATGATCTGGGCAATGTCCACCATGTCGACCTTGTCGTCGTTGGCCTTGATCTGGGTGCCCTCGTCCACCAGGAGCCGGCCGGTCCGGCCGGTCATCGGGGACTTGATAAAGCAGTATTCCAGCTGCAGCTTGGCGCGGTCGACGACAGCCCGGTCGGCGTCGACCGAGGCCCGCAGCGCCTCGGAGTTGGCGCGGAACTGTTCGTACTTGTCGCTGCTGACGAAATTCTTGGCGACCAGCTCGGCATAGCGCCGGGCATCCATGTCCGCCTTGCCGGCGAGTGCGATGTCGCGCTCGAGTCGGGCCTGGGCCTCCTTGAGGGCCACCTCGAACGGCCGCGGGTCGATCGTAAAGAGCATCTCCCCCTTCTTGACATCCTGGCCCTCGCGGAAATGGATGCCCATCAACTGGCCGTCGACCCGCGACTTGATCGAGACCGTCGCATAGGCTTCGACCGTTCCGACCGCCTGAAGCTGCACGGGGACCGCCTTCTCGATCGCGGCGGCCACCTTCACCGGCACGAGGGGTTCGCGCTTCTCGCGCTGGGGCCGGCCGTCGGTGCGGGTCATCAGGATGATGACCAAGGCACCCGCCACCAGGGTCAGGGCGATCGCAAGCGCCTTCAGGGGGTTGCGCCTGGGGGGATTGGGATGATCGTTTGCCATGGGGACTTCTTTCAGGGCGTTTTTCGCGCCGTAGGGGCCCGCCCTGCGGTGGTTGTCGCACTACAATACTATAGTATCGAGCTTTTTCAACCGAAATTCAATAATATTCCTTCCCGTTGCGTCGGCTCCGGAAGGTGCGGGAAGACCGTTGGCCGTCGTGTGCTCCACGACCGGAACGCCTGGCAGGCAGCGCCGTTGGCCATGGCGGCCGCCGCACCCGGGGGATCGGCGGCCGGCGTTCGGCGTCAACGTTGAACGCACTCAAAGCCGGGGATGCTGGCGTAGCGCTCCAGGCGGTTTAGCCCCCATGAGGCCAGCGACACCAGCGCCAGGTAGATTACTCCGACGACGAAGAAAACCTGCAGGTATTTGAAATACATCGACGCCAGGATCTTGGCTTCGCCCGTCAGTTCGATGCACGTCACCATGTAGGCCAGGGAGGAGTACTTGATCAGGTAGATGAGCTCGTTGCCGCAGCCCGGCAATGCCCGGCGGATGGCTTGGGGCAGCAGGATGAAAAAGACGGCCCGCGCCCGGCTGAAACCCAGCGATCGGGCGGCCTGCAACTGGCCCTGCTTAATCGAGCGCAGCGCCCCGCGCACGTACTCGGCATGATAGGCGCCGCTGCAAAGGGAAAAGCCCAGGACCGCCGCCGCGAAGGGGCTCAGGTAAATACCCAGCTGGGGAAGACCGAAATACCAGAGGTAGAGCTGGACCAGCAGTGGAAAGCCGCGGAACAGCAGACCGTAAATCTCGGACAGTCGTTTCCAGAAAGGACGCCCGTAGACACGCAGGGTGCCGGCCAGGATCCCGAGGGCCAGGCCGAACACCGCCGAGGGCAGGATCAGACTGATGCTGACCCCCAGACCCCGCAACATGGCGGGTGCAACCTCCTGAGTGTAAAACGACAGGTCCATGCCGATTACGCCGTCTCCGAGGGCCTGTGGTGCAGGCGCGCGATCTTGGAGCAGAACTCCCGGGTGCGCTCCTGCTGAGCGTGGTTGAGGACCCGATCCGGCGGGCCCTGCTCGAGGATAACCCCGTTTTCCATGAAAAGAATCTCGTTGGCCAGGGTCGCGGCAAAGCCGATCTCGTGGGTCACGAGCGCCATGGTCATCCCGCCGGCGGCCAAGTCGCGGATCACCGCGAGCACCTCGCCGATCAGCTCCGGGTCCAGAGCCGAGGTCGGCTCGTCGAGCAGCATCACCTCCGGGTCCATGGCCAGAGCGCGGGCGATGGACACGCGCTGCTTCTGTCCGCCGGAAAGCTCAGCCGGGTACTTGGACACATGCTCCGCCAACCCCACGCGGGCAAGCTCCGCCAGGGCCCGTTCGCGGGCCTTGGGCTTGGGGATTTTCTTGACCTGCACCAGGCCGATCTGCACGTTTTCCAGTGCCGTGAGGTGGTCAAAGAGGTTGAAGTCCTGGAAGATCATGCCGATTTTCTGCCGGTAGGCGTAAAGCTCAGGTTTGTCTGCAGGGTTGATCGCCTGCTCCCGGAGCAAGACGCGGCCCTGCTCGAAGCTCACCAGAAAATTGATGCAGTGCAACAGCGTGCTCTTGCCGCTGCCCGACGGCCCGAGGATGACCTTGATGTCCCCCTTGAACAGCTCGAGCGACACCCCCTTGAGCACCTCGGCATCCCCATAGCGCTTGTGGATATTTTCCAGTCGGAGAATCGGTTGTGTGTGGGTCATGGCGGTGCGCCCCTCACCGGATATAGCCGGGCATCGCGACTCTGTCTTCCAGAACGCGCAAGGCCTTGGTTCCCAGGTAGGTCAGCAGCAGGTAGATGAACCCCACCATGATGTATAGCCATAAGTGCTGGTAGGTGCGGGAGGCCACGTGGTTGGCCCGAGCCATAAGCTCCGCCACCCCCAGGGCGTAGGTCACGGCCGAGTCCTTCATGATAACCGTGTACTCGTTGGACCAGCCCGGGATGGCCAGGCGCAGGGCCTGGGGAAGGATGATGAAAGTAATCGCCCGGGCGTCGCTCATGCCGATGGCCCGGGCGGCCTTCATCTGCCCGGACGGCACGGCGAGGATGGCCCCGCGCAGGATCTGGGACTGGTAGGCTGAACTGATCAGGCCTAATACGACGATGGCGATGGTGAACGGGGATAGCTCGATTTGGAGGGCGGCCAGGATGCCGAAGTAAAAAAGGAAGAGCAGCACCAGCAACGGAATGCCCCGAAAAAACCACACGTAAATACCCGTCAGCCGGCGCAGCCAGCGGGGACCGTAGACCTGGGCCAGGGCCAGCTGAAGGCCCAGTGCCAGCCCCATGGCCAGGGCGCCGCCCACCACCGCGAGGGTGACGCCGACGCCCCCCAGCACGTAAGGCAGGCCTTCAACGACCGCAGTCATCCCGGCTTGAATGCCCATCTCCGGTGCGCCTTGAAAAAGCAATGGAAGGCTGAAGCGGCCGCTCCAGCCTTCCAACCTAATATTGGCGGTTAGGCTGAAGGGCAATAATGACCTTCCATGACGCAATCACTTGCCAACACATCGAAACGATTTTGGCGTTATGTGATCGCGCGTGTCTTTTCCTTCAGCCTATCTACCTTCAATGAAGGGTACCGTGTCTCACCCGCACCCGTTCATTTCAATTGCCACTTCTTCACGAGTTCTTGAAACTTGGGTGAGGCCTTGAGCTTCTTCCAGCCCTCGTTCAGCGTTTTCAGGAACGCGGTCTCATCCTTGCGCACGGCATACCCGTAGTTGGTGTCAGGCTGGCCGTAGTTGCCGATAGCCTTGACTTTCAGTCCCTTGTCCTGGGCATCTTTCAGTGCCGTGTTCGATACGGCGGCGCAGTCCGCCCGGCCGTTGAAAACGTCCTCGATGGCGAGCGGGGTCGTGTCGTAAGCTTTCAACTCGAAACTGTAACCCTTCTTCAGAAGGTTTTCGGTCATCCACTTGGACTCGGCGCTGCCCCGCAGCAGGGCGATTTTGCGGCCGGATTCCAGGCACTGCTTGGCCGTGAGCTTGGAATCGCTTTTCACCACCAGCAGCTGCTTGACCGTCCAGTAAGGCTCGGTGAAATTGACCGCCGCCTGGCGTTCCGGGGTGATGCTCATGCCGGAGGCAATGACGTCGATCTTCTTGGCCTGCAGGCTCGGCACGATGGCCGCCCAGTCGGTGGGCTGATGCTTGACCTTGAATTTCATCTCCTTGGCGATCCAATTCAACGCATCGATGTCGAAGCCTGTCGGCTTTCCGTCCTTGTCGATAAACGTAAACGGCGGGTAGTCGGCGTCGAAGCCGTTGATGTAAACCTTATCCTGGGCCAAACCCGCGACCGCCCCCAGTCCTATCATGACCGCCACAGCCAACAGACACAGAACACCAGACTTTTTCAACATACCCCCCTCTCCTTTCGTTTTGAATGAGGCCTCACCTTTCACGCGGTGGTCCGTCGGCGCCAAGCGACCATTGTCGGCTGCAGCCACCTCGCCTCGTTGGATGTCCGGGTTAGGCAGCGGCCGAACCGGCGGGTCGCGGAAGAGCCACGACCTGTATCTATAATCTAATCCAAAACCCTTTACAAGCGCTATCGCCGCCCGCGGCCGGCCCTCACGCGTCCACGGGCGGCGGGGTCTCGATGGCCTTGATCAGGACCTTGTCCACGCGGTGACCGTCCATGTCCACCACTTCGAACCGGAAACCGCCCCAGTCAAAATGTTCGCCGGCGGTGGGAATCCGGCCCATGCAGGCCATCACCAGGCCGCCCAACGTCTGGTAGACCCGCTCCTCTTCAAAAGGCAGCACATTTACATCCAGCAAGTCCTTCAGGTCGTCCGAGAGCACCTTGCCGGCCACCAGCCAGGAGCCGTCCTCGCGCCGGACGATATCGGCCTCCGGGGGATCCCCCGGCATCGGCATGTCGCCGACGATGGCCTCGAGGATATCGCTGGTGGTGACCAGCCCCTGGAAGCCGCCGTACTCGTCGATGACGATGGCAACATGTGAGCGTTTCACCTTGAGACGCTCAAGTGCGTCCAACGCCGACATGCTCTCCGGCACGAACATGGCCGGCCGGAGCACGGCCCGCAGATCGATCGGACCACAGGTTAAGTTCTGGGACAGCAGGTCTTTCACGTTCACCAGGCCGATGATCTTGTCGATCTGCCCCTCGGCGACGGGATAATGGGAGTGGCTGGTGGCCGTGATTTCGCGCTGAAGCTCCTCGGCGGAGTCATCCGGATCCAGCCAGATCACAACCGGCCGTGGGGTCATGAGAGCACTCACGGACAGGTCGCCCAGGCGGAATACCCGCTCAACCATCTCCTGCTCGGTGGGTTCGAACAGCCCCACCCGGGTCCCCTGTTCGATCATCAGCCTGATCTCCTCCTCGGTGACCGGGGTCGTGGAAGCAAGGTTGATCCCGAAGCGCCGCAGGACCAGATCGGTGGAACGGCTGAGCAGGTAAACGACCGGAGACATCACCCGGGACAGGATACGCATGGCGGGAGCGAGGGCTGCGGAGATGCGCTCCGCATGGTACAGGGCGATCCGCTTGGGGACCAGCTCGCCGACGACGAGCGACAGGTAGGTGATGCCCAGCACGACCAGGCCGACGCTCACGATCCCGGCGTGGGGTGCCAGCCAGGTAACGAGGCGCAGCTTCGCGGCAAGCCTTTCGGCGATGGTCGCTCCGCCGAAGGCGCCGGCCAGGACACCGACCAACGTGATACCGATCTGAATCGTGGAGAGAAACCGGTTGGGGGAATTCGCCAGGTCGAGGGCGATTTGCGCCCCCGCGTGGCCTGCTTCCGCCTTTTGCTGGAGCCGCGCCCGCCGGGATGCGACCAGGGCGATCTCCGACATGGCGAGCACGCCGTTGACGATGATCAGGGCCAGGATGATGACGATCTCAATTGCTAGTGAATTCATGCTGTTAGAACATCTTCCAGAGCATCCGCGTGGCGATAACGATGATGAAAGCGGCAAACACCCGTTTGAGGGTCAGGACCGGCAGGTTGTGGGCAAGCCTTGCGCCCAGGGGCGCCATGAGCATACTGAACACGGCAATTCCAGCCAGTGCCGGCAGATCCAGAAACCCGAGGCTCATGGCCGGAAGGCCGGCAACTCCCAGACCGTTGACGAGGTAGCCCAGTGTTCCGGCGACCGCGATCGGGAAGCCGATGGCGGCCGAGGTGCCGATCGCATGGTGCACGGGCACGTTGCACCAGGACATGAAAGGCACTGAAAGCGAGCCGCCCCCGATGCCCACCAGGCTCGAAACCCCACCGATCACCCCGCCGACACCGGACATACCGACCGGTCCCGGCAGTTGGCGGGTCGGTTTGGGTTTGAAGTTGAGCAGCATCTGCAAGCCGACGTAATAAAGAAAGCAGACAAAGAAGCCCTTGAGAAAAGTGGTGGAGAGCCTCGCGGCCACCCAGGAGCCGGCGAAGGTGCCGATGAGGATCCCCGGCGTGATGCTCTTGACGATGTCCCAGTGCACCGCCCCGCGTTTGTGGTGCGCCCGGAAGCTGGACACGGAGGTGAACATGATGCTGCCGAGGGATGTCCCAAGGGCCAGCTGCATGATGTGCTCCGGCGGGAACCCCTGCGCCGTAAAAAGAAACACCAGCATCGGCACGATGACGACCCCCCCGCCGACGCCGAGCAGCCCGGCGATGAGACCGGCAATCGATCCGAATACGGGGTAAAGAATCCACAGAACCATACTTGATTTCTCCTCAATCCATGTCAAAATTGAAAACCTAAAGCGCCAAAACGGAGTTGATTATAACCGCGTTCGTCAGATATGAAAAGGCCAAGGACAATATTCCGGGATTTCAGCGGCGCCGACCTTGCACCCTGCATGCAAAGGAGCACGCCATGCCGCAGACTGCCAAAGCATATAGCCCGAAACTCTACGATGCCATCGAACTGGCCGCCAAAGCCCATCATCGCCAGGTGCGCAAGGGCACCGAGATCCCCTACCTCGTGCACCCCCTGGCGGTGGCCGGCCTCCTGATCCATGCCAACTGTGCAGAACATCTGGTCATCGCCGGCATCCTGCACGACACGCTCGAAGATACACCGCTAACGTTGGACGAAATCCGGTCGCAATTCGGCCGGGAGGTGGCCGAGCTGGTCCTCACCCTGTCGGAACCCGACAAGAAGGCTCCCTGGGAGAAGCGCAAGGCGCACACCATCGATCACCTGGAGCAGGTGGCAACGCCGGAGGCGCTCGTGGTGGCTGTGGCCGACAAGTTGGACAACGTGCGCGCCATCCGCGAGGGGCTCGCAAGCGATGGCGAGGCGTTTTGGCAACGTTTCAACCGGCCGCGCGAAAACCAGAAGTGGTACTATCAGCGCCTGGCCGGCGTGTTCGAACGCCGCATCTCGGCGGGTGCGGGCGTTGCACTGGCTCACGCCTTTAAGCTCGAAGTCGTGAAGGTCTTTGGGGCGAGCCCTGCCTGAGCGGTCCTGCATCCCCAAAACATGCCCAAGCTGCGCGATGGGTCGGCATTTTCTTTCGAACATATTGACACCCTGTTGAGGTTTGCACAGTCGTATCCACACGGACGCCCCCTCGCACAAAACCTATCGGGGTTATTGGATATTGACATTTCTGAGCATATTCACTACAGACAAAGTTCACGTTACCATGAAGTGGCATCTATCCCGGGAGCCGTTCCATCACTCCGGGCCGGCATCGCGCAGACGATCAATCGCCAACATAACGTGTTTCAACCCTTACCCGACAAGGAGGCGTAATCATGAAAACCTCAAAATGGCTGGTGTTGCCCCTCGTTCTTCTGGCCGCTGTTTTTTTGACATCCCATGTTGCTCACGCAAAGACCATTCTGAAAGTCTCGACCTCCACCCAGCCCTCGCATATTTACAACCTGGGCGTTGAATACTTCAAAAAGATCGTAGAGGAGAAGACCAAGGGCGAGATCGAAGTCCAGCTCTTCCCTGCCGCGCAGCTTGGCTCCGAGCGGGATGCCGTGGAAGGCCTGCAATTGGGGACGCTCGAGATGACCCTCACCTCCACCGGACCGCTCGGCAACTTTGTGCCCCAGGTGAAGCTGTTCAACCTGCCTTTCCTCTTTAAGGATCGGCAGACCTGCTACAAGGTTCTGGACGGCAAAATCGGAACCGACATCGCCAACCTGTTTCCCAAAGTCGGCATCCGCTCCCTCGGTTGGTACGAAAACGGGTTCCGCAACATCACCAACTCCAAACGGCCCATCGAGAAGCCCGCGGATATGGACGGCCTGAAAATCCGGGTCATGGAGGACGACGTGTTCATCATGACCATGAAAGCGCTCGGCGCCAGCCCCCTGCCCATGGCGTTCGGCGAGCTGTACACCGCTTTGGAGCAAAAGACCGTGGACGCCCAGGAGAACCCCCTGGCCGTCATTTTTTCCTCGCGCTTCTTCGAAGTCCAGAAGTACCTGGCGATGACCGGCCATTTCTACTCACCGGCCGTGTTCCTGATCAGCGAACAGGTCTGGAAAAAATTCACCCCCGCGCAGCAGAAGATCATCCAGGACGCGGCCACCCAGGCCCGGGACTACGAACGCAAGATCTCCATGGAAGCCGACCAAAAGCTTGAGGCGGAGCTGGCCAAAGCCGGTATGCTGGTGTCCCATCCGGACAAGGCCCCCTTTATTAAAGCCGTGGCCGGAATCTACCAAGAACCCAAGATCGTCAAGGCCATCGGCGGCGGCAACGAAGCCGAGGGGAAAAAGTTGATTGAAGCCGTGCGCGCAGAGGCGAAATAGCGTTCAATGGCGATCAACGATCCCGCCGCAAGCGGCGGGGAATAATACCCCCACGCAGTTCAAGGTCCGGCCGGGAGACGCTCCGGCCGGACCCTCGTTTTTCAACACCCTTATACAGAGTATTCGGGAAAGGGTTCGGCGATGGCAAAAACGTTTCGGGTCATGGACCGGGGGATCAACTGGCTATTGGCCGTTCTGATGGCCGTGATGGTGGTGGTCATCGCTTTGCAGGTCTGGTACCGGTTCATCCTGAACAATCCCCTGGACTGGTCCGAAGAGCTGGGCCGCTACCTTTTCGTTTGGATCTCCTTCCTGGGTGCCGCGGCCGGCGTGCGTTACCAGGTTCATTTGGGAATCGACGCCTTGGAAAAAATAATCGGCCGGGACGCCTTTCGCTACGTGCTCGTGCTGATCAATATCGTCATCCAGATTTTTCTGCTCTTCATCATCTACTGGGGGTTCACGCTGCTGACCGTCGTGCGGTTTCAGACGTCCCCTTCCATGCTGATCCCCATGACCTACCCGTATGCCGCCGTCCCCGTCGGGGCTATCTTCATGCTCATTAACTCCCTGCGGATCGCCCATGCCTCCCTGAAAGGCAAACCTATCGATTTAGAGATCACGCTATGAGCCTCATCCTGTTCGGCTCCCTCGCCCTGTGTTTCATCATCGGCATGCCCATTGCCTTTTCGTTGGGCGTGGCCTCCCTGGCAACGCTCCTGCTCGGGATGAAAATTCCTCTGACCGTCATGGCCCAGCGAATGTTCACCGGCGCGGATTCTTTTCCACTGATGGCGATCCCTTTCTTCATGCTGGCAGGAGAGCTCATGGAGTCCGGCGGCATCTCCCGCCGGCTGGTGGACTTCGCCCACTCGCTTGTGGGGTTTGTCTATGGCGGTTTGGCCATGGTGGCGGTGGTGGCCGCCATGTTCTTCGCCGGCATCTCCGGCGCGGCAGCGGCGGATACGGCGGCCGTCGGTTCGGTGTCCATCCCGGCCATGATCCGCAAGGGATACGCCCGGGGTTTCGCGGCCGCCGTCCAGGCATCGGGCGGCTCCATCGGCGTCGTCATACCCCCTTCGATCCCGATGATCATCTTCGGTGTCGTGGCCGGGGTGTCCATCGGCAAGATGTTCATGGGCGGATTCATCCCCGGGCTGCTGATCGGGCTGGCCCTGATGACGGTGAGTTATTTCAAAGCCAAACAGTACAAGTACCCGAAGGATCCTTTCGTCGGCGTCCGGCAGATTTACCGGACCTTTTTTGGCGCGGTGTGGGCCCTGATGATGCCCGTCATCATCCTCGGTGGAATTCTGGGGGGCGTCTTCACTCCCACCGAGGCCGCGGTCATCGCCGCGGTTTACGCCGTCCTCGTCGGGTTTCTGATTTACCGTGAACTGCGGATCAAGGATCTTCCCAGGCTTCTGACCCGTGCGGCCGTCTCCACCTCGACCGTCATGCTGCTGATCACCACGGCGAACGTCTTCGGCTGGCTGCTGACGGCCGGCCGCATTCCCCAGACCGTCACCGCCTACATGCTGACCCTCACCAGCTCCCAAACGGTTCTCTACACCTTGATTCTGGTTATCCTTCTTATTGTCGGAACCTTCATGGAGACCTCGGCCTCCATCATCATTCTGACACCGGTGTTCATGCCGGTGATCGAGCAGTTCGGAATCGACCCGGTGCATTTCGGCGTGGTGATGGTCGTCGCACTGGCGATCGGCATGCTGACGCCGCCCCTGGGCATCTGTCTGTTCATTGCCTGCAACATCGCGCGCATCCCCATGACCGAAATCCTGAAATTCATCACTCCCTTCCTGGTGGTCATGATTGGGATTCTGCTTCTCATCACCTATGTGCCCGGGATCGTGATGTTCATCCCAAACCTATTCTCCCATTAGAAATTGAGCGATTCTGTGGATTCACATTTGCAAGACCTTCTCAGGCCGTCTGGGCCTTCACCGACACCACATACTTGACCCAGTGGCTGCCGTAGTGGTCCTCCGCCACAACCCGCAGCGGAAAACCGTGCGCCTCCGGGAGCGGTTCACCGTTCACGGCATAGGCCAGGAACACTTTCTCCTGCCGGACCTCTTCGATCGTAAACACCTCCTTCTTTTCAAGCAAATCGTCCGAGCTGCGGATTTCAACCCGGGCAACCCCCTCGCGCACCCGCGCGGCCTCCAGAATTTTTCTCAGCGAAACCCCTTTCCAATCCGCAACAAAAGAGAAGACACCCGGGCAGACCAGCAGCACGCGGCGTTGCATGCTCGGAAGCGCCGCGATGTCTTCATAGCTTAGTGCCAGCGGCCGATCCACTTCACCGGAGACCTGCAGGCGCCACGTTGCCAGGTCCGCCGTATGCATCGTCTGGCCCATCGTACCGAAGAGCCGGATGGGCGTGGCCTCCAGATTGCGGATGTCGAGCTTGGCCGGGTCCTCCTGGAAAAGGGTCGTGGTCCGCGTTCCTTTCGGCAGGATCCTGCGGATCTGGGCCCTGACGATTCGAACCGCGGGTGAAAGCAGCATGAAAATGGAAGCACACCCACCGAGGAAGCGTTTGACGAAATGCCGTCGCGTATACATTGATGTTCCCCCTTTCGATCGCTTGCCTCTCAAGATAAATCAGGCGCCGTCCAATGAACAGTCCCAGGGGATTTTTTGTGCAGGATATCCGATTCTTGACATCACGCGCGGTTTGGCTTAGACAAACGCGTCTATCAATTAAGGATGAAACCATGCCAAGCCCAAAAAGTTCACGCGGCCCCCTGCGATCCTCCGAGATGACCAAGGGTGTAGACCGCGCCACGCATCGCTCCCTGCTCTATTCCATGGGCTGGCGGCCGGAGCACCTCGACAAGCCACTGGTGGCCGTGGTGAACTCGTTCAACGAGCTCATGCCGGGCCACATCCACCTGAACGCCCTGTGCCAGGCCATCAAGCTCGGCATCGCCGAGGCTGGCGGCACCCCGCTCGAGTTCCCCACCATCGCGGTCTGCGATGGGCTCGCCACCGGCCACACGGGTATGCGCATGCCCATGCCCAGCCGCGAGCTCATCGCGGACTCGATCGAGATCATGATCACCGCTCACGCCTTCGACGCCATGGTGCTCTTGACCAACTGCGACAAGGTTACCCCCGGAATGCTGATGGCGGCCGCCCGGCTGAACATCCCGGCCCTGCTCGTTTCCGGCGGGCCCATGGACACCGGCTGCTTCCGCGGCAAGCGCGTCTGCTACAACGACCTGATGGAGGCCGAAGGCCTGGTGGAACGGGGCAAGATGCCGCCCGAGGAGCTGGCGGCCTTTGAGGAAGTGGCCGTCTGGGGGCCGGGCGCCTGCGCCATGATGGGCACGGCCAACAGCATGAACATCCTGGCCGAGGCCCTGGGAATGACCGTGACCGACAACGCTCTCACCCCGGCCACCTCCGGAGCCCGGATGGCGATCGCCCGGAGGGCCGGCCGGCAGATCATGGAGCTTCACCACCGGAACATCCTGCCCCGGGACATCTTAACCCGTGCTGCCTTCGAAAACGCGCTGGCCGTAGACATGGCCGTGGGCGGCTCCACCAACACCTGCCTGCACCTTCCGGCCATCGCCGCCGAAGCCGGGCTGCGGCTCGATCTGGCGGAGTTCTCCCAGGCCGCCGCGCGGGTACCACACCTGGTCCTGCTCAAGCCCGCCGGCCGGCACTTCCCGCTGGACTTCTACAACGCCGGCGGGGTCGCCGGCCTGATGAAGGAGCTCCTCGACAACGGCAAGATCCACGGGGAGTGCCTGACGGTGACCACCCGGAGCATGGGCGAGAACCTGGCCACCCGCCGAATTCTCGACGAAGACGTGATCCGGCCGGTCAAAAACCCGCTCAGCCCGACCGGCGGCCTGGCCATCCTCTCCGGCAGCCTGGCGCCCGAGGGGGCGGTGGTCAAGAAGGCGGCGGTCGCGCCCGAAATGCTCAGGCACAGCGGCCCGGCGCGGGTCTTCGAGCAGGAGGAGGCGGCGCTCGCAGCCATTTTCGGCAGCAAGATCCAGCCGGGGGACGTGGTGGTGATCCGCTACGAGGGGCCCAAGGGCGGGCCGGGCATGCGCGAGCAGCTCCTGCCCACCTCGGCCATCATCGGCATGGGGTTGGGCAAGTCCGTGGCGCTGGTCACCGACGGCCGCTTCTCCGGCGCCACCCAGGGAGCCTGCGTCGGCCACGTGACGCCGGAGGCTTACCTCGGCGGGCCGATTGCCTTCGTGGAGGAAGGCGACACCATCGTTATCGACATCCCCGCCGGGAAAATCGACTTGGCCGTGTCGCCGGAGGTGATCGAGCGGCGGAGAAAGAACTGGCGTGTTCCCGAGCGCACCATCCTGGAAAAAGGGAGCCTGCTCGAGCGCTACCGGCGCCTGGTCGGCCCGGCCACACGGGGTGCCACCTTCGAGTAGACCAGATCTCCCAAGGGTTTTTTCGCCCCCGTCCCATAGCCTTTCTGCTCTATCAGCGCCTCTAGATGGGAAATCCGGCGCTGGTTTTCCGGGTGCGATGCAAAGTAGTGCCCGAAGCGGCCCGGATCCTGGGAAGTGAGGATTTTTCGGAAAAAATCGGTTGCCCCGGCCGAATGTCCATAAGCGCACTGCAGCACCTCCAGCCCGAACTCGTCGGCTGCCGTCTCCTGGCCGCGCGAGAAGCTCAACTCCGTGATGTTGAGGATCTGGCCGAGCGCTGCGCTGATGCCGCTGTTCGGCCCGAACAGCGCCGCTGAAATCGTCATCAAAACGAGTGCTCGCCCCGCCGCCCGCAGGTGGTCCCGGTGTTTGAAGTGCCCCATCTCGTGCGCCAGAATAAAGGCGAGCTCGTTCTCGGAGGTGACCGTTTTCAAAAGCCCGCTGAAGACCACCACGTGCCCGCCGGGCAGGGCGAGGGCATTGACGGCCGGGCTCTCCTGCACGTGGACCTTCAGGCGGTAGGGAAGGTCCGCGCAGCGGGTCTGGAGACGGTCCGTCAGCGCTTGAACCCACCGTTCGTGTTCCATGCCGCCCGGCTTGGATTCCAGGTCGGAGAAAAACCCGCCGGCGAGTTTCTTTTCGAAATCCACCGAAAGGCGCGGCACGATCAGATCGACCGCCAGGCCCAGGGCCAGGTAAATCCCCACGGCGATGCCGGTCAGGGCGCCCGCGAGGAGAACGAACTCCTTCAGCGCGGAGCGCGGGGTGACGTTCACCTCCGATACAGGCAGGCGCGGGGTGTATTTCATTGGGGTCTAAGCCACAGGGCGGTCCCGTAGGCCACGGCTTCCACGCAGCTGACATTTCCCTTGCGGGCTTTCTTGCCGATCGACGCGGTTTCGAGCCGGAGGTTGACGATCACGACGGCATCCCCTGCCACTTCCTTCATGCGCAGGATGGCCTCGCGCCGGGCGCGGTCGAGGAGCGTCTCGTAGGAATGAACCGTCCCGCCGAAAATCTTGCGCAGTGTGGCGACAAATTGCTTGAAAAAATC
Source organism: uncultured delta proteobacterium (assembly GCA_963785045.1). GTDB lineage: Bacteria > Desulfobacterota > Desulfobacteria > Desulfobacterales > SpSt-501 > SpSt-501. The sequence continues at coordinate 320,951 of CAWAUC010000020.1, forward strand.
GACTGAAATCACCGCACTGCCGAGCACCAGTTCGGCCGCTTCGATCTGCGCCTCGCTGTAATGGGACGTTCGGGTGGTAACGGCCGGAAGGCGCAGCAGCGCCTTTTCGCGTGCGCGGATGGACCGATAGTGGCGCTTCTCCGCGATCGTTCCGGCCGTGTAGCCGACCCCCATCAGGATGCAAAAAATAAGAAGGCTCTCCATGGCCGGCTCTCTTACTCGACCCGCACCGCCGTGCCGTACGCATACAGCTCGGCCGCACCCTGTGCGATGGAGGAGGTGGAGTAGCGGACGTTGACGACGGCATTCGCACCCAGCTGGCGCGCCTGCTCCACCATGCGATCGGTGGCCTCCTGCCGGGATTCCTGCAGCAGTTCGGTGTAGCTCTTGATCTCCCCGCCGACGAGGTTCCGGAAACTGGCCATGATGTCCCGGCCGATGTGCTTGGCCCGGATGGTGCTGCCCGCCACCAGCCCGAAGTGCTCGACAATGGTCTGGCCGGGAATGTTCTCGACGTTGGTGAGAATAATGTTCCCGGCCGACAGGCGGCTTTTCTTCGGAGCGGCCGACGGGGTTGCGGCAGCCATCTGCAGGCCGGACGGTGGTTCGCCGGCGCCGGCGACCGGCTTCAGGACGCAAATCGCCCCGGCCGATTCGAATTTGGATTTAAACTTTTCAGCCGTCTCGCCCGCCACCTGCTTGCGCAGAGTGAAGGGCCGGCCGGAAAACAGCGTCTCCACCGTGCTGGGGTCTTTTTTCAAAACGGACGCGAGCGCCTTTCTGACCTCCCCAGGGTCTTTACCCGGAAGGATTTTGCCCTCGAAAACAATATCATAATAGGTTCCCATGCCGCCTCCTGCCTGGCCGATCCGGAATTTTGTTACACCCGAGGGTGAATGTTGAATTAGTATCGGTCTTTTCAAAAAAAGGTTTAACCCGAACATTTCATGAAATGTCCGGGTTGACCGGGTGATGAAAGACACGCATCCGACCGTCCGCCAAGGCGACTATTGGCTGGAGGCTCGGAGGCTGGAACGCCAGGAGGCTAAAAAAAGGCAGAAAAGGTTTTGCTTCAAGCTTCCCAGCTTCCCAGCCTTCTATCTTCGGACCTAAAACGCATTTACAAAAGCCGCACAACGCCGGATCACGACCTGCGATGCGGTTTTTTTACCCTGTTAGAAGCATATTCGCTTGACTGAAACACCTGCGACCGGCATTATGATCGGCACTCACCGTCGATGGGGCGTAAATGTCGTTTTCGAACCCTCAACAAGGTGTCGAAAAACAAGTATCCGGCTGTCAGCCAAGGCGACTATTGGCTGGAGGCTCGGAGGCTGGAACGCCAGGAGGCTAAAAAAAGCCAGCAAAGGTTTTGCTTCAAGCTTCCCAGCCTTCTATCTTCGGACATAAAACGCATTTGCAAAAGCCGCACAATGCCGGATCACGGCCTTAGACGCCGTTTTTCAACACCCTATGTTAAAGAATGGATGGTCTCCGCGCGCATGCTCAGCATTCGCAACCTCAAGACCTATTTCCGCACCCCCAAGGGTTTGGCCCGGGCCGTGGACGGCGTCAGCCTGGATATCGGTGCAGGCGAGGTCGTGGGCGTGGTGGGCGAATCCGGGTGCGGCAAATCGGTCATGGCGCTCTCCATCCTGGGCCTCCTGCCCCGCCCGCCCGCCTTTTTCGCCGGCGGCGAGATTATGTTCAACGATCAGGACCTTCTGAAATTCACGCCCGATGAGATGCGCCGACTGCGGGGCAATCAGATCAGCATGATCTTCCAGGAGCCCATGTCGGCGCTGAACCCGGTCTTTACGGTGGGCAACCAGCTGCAGGAGGTATTTCAGGTCCACCGCAACCTCGGCCGGGCCGCAGCGCTGCAGCACGCCATCGACATGCTCGCCAAGGTGGGGGTCCCCGCCCCGGAACGCCGGGTGCGGGAATACCCGTACCAGCTCTCCGGCGGCATGCGCCAGCGGGTCATGATCGCCATGGCGCTTGCCTGCCGGCCGGCCCTGCTTTTAGCCGACGAGCCCACCACGGCGCTCGACGTGAGCATCCAGGCCCAGATCCTCGAACTCATGGCGGCGTTGAAAGAAGAGCTCAACACCGCGATCCTCCTGATCACCCACGACCTCGGTGTCGTGGCCGAAATCACCCGGCGCGTGGCCGTCATGTACACGGGCAGGATCATGGAGGAGGCGCCGACGCTCGATCTCTTCGACGCCCCGCTGCACCCCTACACCCGCGGGCTTTTAACCTCCATCCCGCGCGCCGATGCCTCCTTTGAAACCGAGAGCCTGACGGAGATCAAGGGGGTCGTGCCCAGTGCGGCGGAGCTTCCGCCGGGCTGCCACTTCGAACCTCGCTGCCCGCAGGCGATCGGCGTCTGCCGGGCCCAGGCGCCCGCGCTGGAGGAGGCCCGGCCCGGTCATTGGGTGGCCTGCTGGTGCTGGAGGGCGGCCCATGCCTGAGCTGCTCACGGTGCGAAACCTGGTCAAGCACTTTCCGGTGCGGGGGGGATTCCTGGGCCGGCAAAGGGCCGTGGTGCACGCCGTGGACGACGTCTCCTTCAGCCTCGGGGAAAACGAAACCCTGGGGCTCGTAGGCGAGTCAGGCTGCGGCAAGACCACCACCGGATTCAGCATTCTGCGCCTGATCGAGCCCACCTCGGGCGAGGTTTGGTTTCAGGGCGAGAACCTCCTGGCGCTTGCGCCGGAACGGATGCGCCACCTGCGGCGCCACATGCAGATCGTCTTCCAGGACCCGTTCGGCTCGCTCAACCCGCGCCTGACCGTGGAGCGGCTCATCGAGGAGCCGCTGCTCAACCACGAGAACCTGAGCGGGGCGGAGCGCCGCAGCCGAGTGGAGGAGGCGCTCGTCATGGTGGGCCTGCTGCCGGAGCACATGACCCGCTTCCCGCACGAGTTCTCCGGCGGGCAGCGCCAGCGCATCTGTGTGGCCCGGGCGCTCGTACTGCGGCCGCGGCTGGTAATCGGCGACGAGCCCGTCTCGGCCCTGGACGTCTCCGTGCGCGCCCAGGTCCTGAATCTCATGATCAGGCTCCAGCGCCAGCTCAACCTCTCCTATCTCTTCATCTCGCACGACCTGGCGGTCGTCCGCTACGTCAGCCACCGCGTCGGGGTGATGTACCTGGGCCTGATGGTGGAGCTGGCCGCGTCCAAGGAGCTGTATACCCGGCCGCTGCACCCCTACACCTGGGCCCTGCTCTCCGCCGTGCCCGTGCCCGATCCGCGCCGCGCCCGCCAGCGCATCATCCTCGAGGGCGATGTACCCTCGCCCATGAACCCTCCGGCGGGGTGCCGCTTCCACCCCCGCTGCTCGGAGGTCATGCCCATCTGCCGGGAGCAAGCCCCGATCATGCGGGTGGTGGAGAACAATCACGCAGTCAGATGCCATCTATATGATGAAGATGGCGAACCCTGGAACCCCGCGCCTCCGGTGGTTCGGAAATCTGCGACGGAGGCCGGGGACAAACAAATCGAAGGAGGACATGCATGAAAAAGAAAACGGTTGCAACGATTCTGGGAATTTTGCTGGCGCTGGTCCTGGTCGCAGGGCCGGCCCTGGCCAGGGACAAGGGCACTCTGGTCGTGGTGCAGGAAGCCGAGCCGGTGGGCCTGGACATCATGCAGAGCTCGATCCAGACCACCATGAGCGTCTGCTACAACATCCACGACACCATCCTGAAACCCCAGGAGGACGCGACGGTCAAACCGGGTCTGGTGGAAAAATGGCAGAAGGTGGACGATCTGACCTGGAAGTTCACCCTGGTCAAGGGGGCGACCTTCCACAACGGCGAGCCGATCAATGCGGCCGCGGTCAAATTTTCCTTTGACCGGCTGATGAGCGATGCGCTCAAAAGCCCCCATAGGGGCAAACTCAACCTCTTCAAAGGCGTCGAGGTCATCGACGACCGGACCTTCACGATGTCGACCTCCCAGCCTTATGCACCCGGCCTTTACATGCTCGCTCAGTACCTGTTCGTCGTGCCGCCGGAGTACATCAAAAAAGTGGGCGATGCCGAATACAACCTCCACCCCGTGGGATCCGGTCCCTACAAGCTGGACAAGTGGGAGAAGGGCCAGGAGATTGATTTGAGTGCGTATGACAAGTACTACGGTCCCAAGCCGGCTTATAAAAAACTGGTCTTCAAGGGCGTGCCCGAGGAGGCCTCCCGCATCGCGTCGCTGTTGACCGGCGAGGCGGACGTGATCAGCGGCGTGCCCGTCCAGCAGCGCAAGAAGATCGTGGATTCGGGCAAGGCCTACCTCACCGACCAGATGGGGTCCATGAACTATCTTGGCCTGAACACCTATGAGAAGCCCTTCAGCGACGTGAGGGTGCGGCAGGCGCTCAACTACGCCATCAACCGCCCGCTGATCAACAAAGCCCTGTTCAATAACAAGGCCATCCTCTGCGCCGGCCCCATCAGCCCGCGCACTTTCGGGGCTGATAAAAGCCTGAAGCCCTATCCCTACGATCCGGCCAAAGCCAAAAAGCTGCTGGCCGCGGCCGGCTACCCGAACGGCTTCGAGACGCGGCTCGCCTACGGCACCTACATGCCCCAGATCCAGGAGCAGGCCGAGGTCATCGCCTCGGACCTCGCTAAGGTGGGGATCAAGGTGACGCTGGAGCCGTACGAACGCGCCGTCATGTGGGATAGATACAAGAAAAAAATGCACCAGATGTACATCTACTTCTGGGACGATGCGCCGGAGCCCGACCGCTACATGTACTCCCTGTTCAACTCCAAGAGCCGCGACTACTACTACAAGAACGAGAAGGTCGATGCGCTGCTGGACAAGGGGCGGAGCACCATGGACCCGGTCGCCCGGGCCAAGGTCTACAACGAGATCGACCGGGTCCTGTACCAGGACGCCCCGTGGGTTTATCTCTACGTAATCCCCGAGGTCTATGGGGTTGCAAACTCGGTGATCTACAAGGGGTCGCGGGACGGGTATCTGATCATGTGCACGGCCAAACCGAGGAAGTAAAAGCCATCCTGCTGCGCAGGATGGCTATATAGGGTTCGAGGGGTCGAGGGGTCAAGGGTAAAAGAAAACAGATAGACCTTCTGTTCACTTGACCCCTGGAACCCTTGGACCCTTGAACCCTTAAGCCTCAAGGCGCCAACTTCCGCCGGTGTATCGCTTTCTTTAACCACAAAGGCAGGCAACGAACTCCATCATGGGCCGTTACCTACTCAAAAGACTGTGGCATACGGTCTACGTGGTCGTGGGCATCTCGATCATCAGCTTCTTCTTCATCCACCTGTCGGGGGACCCGGTGATGCTCATGCTGCCGGGTGATGCCTCCATGGCGGAAGTCGAGACCTTGCGCCAGCAGCTGGGGTTCAACGACCCGCTCTATGTTCAGTATTGGCGCTTCGCCGGCCGGGCGCTGACGGGCGATCTCGGCGTATCTCTTTACCATCGCGTGCCTGCTATCAGCCTGATCATGGAGCGGCTGCCGGCAAGCCTCGAACTCGCCGGCGCCGCCATGCTGATCGCGCTGGTCGTCGCCATCCCGCTGGGGATTATTTCAGCGGTCAAGCGCGGCTCGCTCTGGGACACGGGCTCGATGCTGGGGGCACTCTTCGGGCTCTCCATGCCCCATTTCTGGCTCGGGATCATGCTGATTTTGCTTTTTTCCGTGACCCTGGGATGGCTGCCCACCTCGGGCCGCGGCACGCTTGCCCAGCTCGTCATGCCCTCCATCGCGCTGGGCCTGAGCCTGATGGCCATGTTCGCGCGCCTCACCCGCTCGGTGATGCTGGAGGTCCTGAGCCAGGACTACGTGCGGACCGCCCGGGCCAAGGGACTGCGCGAAAAAATCGTCATCGGCAAGCATGCCCTCAAGAACGCCCTGATCCCGCTCGTGACCGTAGCCGGCATGCAGTTCGGGTTTCTCATCGGCGGCACCGTCATCATCGAAACCGTGTTCGCCTGGCCGGGCGTGGGCCGCCTGGTGGTGCAGGCCATCTTCAGCCGGGATTACCCCCTCGTGCAGGCGACGGTGCTGGTGCTCTCCGTGATTTTCGTGGCCGTCAATCTGCTGGTGGATCTGATTTATCTCTACCTCGATCCCCAGATCAGCTACCTGGAGCAGAAATGAGCCGACCGGCCGCATCTTCCGAAAGATTCCGGCACCTGCGGGCCTCGCTCAGGCTGTGGGGGGAAACCCTGCGCGAGCTCGCCCGCTCCCCCGGCGCCGTGGCCGGTGGGATCCTGTTCGCGCTCATCATCGTCACGAGCCTTTGCTTCCAGCTTTTTTATACGAAGGACCCCCTGGCCCAGGATCTGCTCGCCCGGTTGACGCCGCCGTTCTGGCAGACGGGGGGCAGCCTCGCCTATCCCCTGGGCACCGACAACCTCGGCCGGGATGTGCTGGTGCGGATCCTCTACGGCAGCCGGGTCAGCCTGATGGTGGGTTTCTCCTCCGTGCTCGTCGCCTGCGGGGCGGGCATCGCCCTGGGCCTTATCTCGGGCTACTATGGCGGCCGGGTGGACAATGTCATCATGCGCCTGGCCGACGTCTTCATGGCCTATCCCTTCATGCTGCTCACCATCTCCATCATCGCCGTGCTGGGCAACTCCATATTCAACCTCATCCTCGTGCTGGGCCTTTCGGACTGGGTCACCTACGCCCGCACCATCCGCGGCAGCGTGCTCAGCATCAAGAAAAAAGAGTTCGTGCTGGCCGCCCGCAGTGTGGGCACCCGCAACCGGGTGATCCTGCTGCGGCACGTCTTCCCCAATGTGCTCTCCCCCATCCTGGTGCTCGGCACCGTGCGGGTCGCCAACATCATCATCTGGGAAAGCGGCCTGTCGTTTCTCGGCATGGGGGTGCCCCCGCCCATGCCCACCTGGGGCCGCATGCTGGCCGAGGGCCGGGTGTACATCACGGATGCCTGGTGGCTGGTAACGCTGCCGGGGCTGGCCATCATGCTGACCATTCTCTCGATCAACCTCCTGGGCGACGGCCTGCGGGATGCGCTGGACCCGCGCCTCAGGAACATACCCCGGTAACACAGGAAAGGAACCCGTATAATGAAAGTGCTTGTTTTGGGTCTCGGGCTTCAAGGCAAAGCCGCCATCCACGATCTCGAACAAAGTGATGCGGTATCGGAAATTGTGGCGGCGGACGCGGCGGTGGAACAGGCGCGGGCCTATGTCGACCGCAAAGCCTACCGCAAGGTCCGGGTGGTGCACGTGAACGCCTCCGAACCGGCGCTCATGGAGCAGCTGGTCCGGGAAAGCCGGCCGCAGGTCGTGGTCTGCATGCTGCCGGCGGACTTCCAGCCGCGGCTGGCCCGGGCGGCCCTCGACGCCGGCGTTTCCTACGTCAGTTCGAGCTACACCGGAGAGCTGGTCGAACTCGACCGTTTGGCCAAAGAGAGGGGGGTGACCATTTTGCCCGAGATGGGCATGGATCCGGGGATCGACCTGATGCTGGGCCGACTCGCCGTAGACGAGTTGGACGTGGTGCACGGCCTGCGTTCTTATGGAGCCGGGCTGCCGGAGCCGGGCTGCGCCGCCGACAACCCGATCGGCTACAAAATCACCTGGACCTTCGAAGGGGTCCTCAAGGCCTACATGCGGCCGGCCCGCTTCCTGCGGGACGGGAAGGAGGCGGCCATCCCCGCCGGGCAGATCTTCCGCCCGGAAAACGGCCACCCGCTGGAGGTGCCGGGAGTCGGCACCATGGACGCCTACTACAACGGGGACGCCATCCGCTACATCGACATCTTCGGGCTTGGGCCGGAGCTCAAGGAGATGGGCCGCTTCGCCATGCGCTGGCCCGGCCACAACCAGTTCTGGAACGTGATGGCGGAGCTGGGCTTCCTGGACGAGGCCGCGGACCGGGTCGGCGGGGCCGAGATATCGCCCCGCCGGTTCGTTGTCGAGCATCTCACTCCCCGCCTGCAGTTCCGCGACACCGAGCGCGACATGGTCATCATTCGCGTCGAGGCCTGGGGGTTAAAAAACAGCCGGCCGCTGCGGGTCGCCTATGAACTGATCGACTACCGGGATCTGGCTTCCGGTCTTTTCGCCATGAACCGCGCGGTCGGATTCACCACCAGCATCGGCGCCCAACTGATCCTGGCCGGCAAGATTCAAAAGGCAGGCGTGCTCACGCCGGTCCGCGACGTACCGGCCCTGGAGGTGGTGCGCGAGTTGGAGAAGCGCGGCATGAAGGTCCAGCGCCGGGTGGAATGAAGAGGGTTCAAGTGGAGAGGCCCGGGACGTTCACCACTGAAATTCTCGCAGACTATACCCTGCGCCTGCGCGCCGAGGATCTGCCGGCGGCAACCGTGGAGACGGTGCAGCGCTGTGTGCTGGATCTGCTGGGGGCCGCCGCGGCCGGCACGCCGTCGGAGGCGGCCTCGATGGCGCGGACCGTTGCGGCTCGGCTGGGCGGCGCGGGCAGTGCGGATATCTGGTTCGGCGGCGACCGGCGCCAGGCCGCTGCTGCCGCGTTCGCCAACAGCGCGGCAGCGAGCGCACTGGACCTGGACGACGGTCACCGCGCCGCCGGCGGGCATCCGGGTGCCGCCGTCATCCCGGCCGTGTTCGCCATGGCGGAGGAGGAAGCCGCCGGATGGCCTGAGATCCTGGCAGCGGTGGTAGCCGGCTACGAGGTGGGCGTACGCGTGGCCGCCGCACGGGATTTCTCCGCCCTCGACACCCTCGCAACCGGCCGTTGGTGCGGTTACGGGGTGGCGGCGGCGGCAAGCCGCTTGCGCCGGCTCTCGACCCGGCAGACCGCCGAAGCCATGGCGCTGGCCGGAGTCCTGTCCCCGGGGCTTTCCGCCGCCGGCTACAGCCGGGTGATGGGCAATCACGCCAAGGAGGGCATCCCCTGGGCGACGCTGACCGGTCTTTTGGCGGTCGAACTTGCCGCGCAGGGCTTCACCGGCCCGCTGGACATCCTGGACCATCGCGGGTATTACGATGCGGAACAAATCCGGGCGGGGCTCGGGGAAAACTTTGCCGTGGACGGTGTCTATTTCAAACCCTACGCGTGCTGCCGCTGGATCCACGCTGCCATCGACGGGCTGTGCAGCCTGGTGCAGCAGAACCGCATCCAGGTGGCCGATATTCGCTCAATCGAGGTGCACACGTTTGGAAGAGCGCTGCGGCTGAACAACTACCCTGACCCCGCGAATCTCGAGTCCGCCCAGTACAGCGTGCCCTTCTGCCTGGCGGCTGCCGCGGTGGAAGGGAAAAACGGGCTTCTGCCGATGCGGGCAAGCCTGCTGCACCGGTCGGACATCGTGACGCTGGCAGGCCGGGTGTCCCTGCACATGGATGCCGGGCTGGACCGGATGTTCCCGGAGTGCACCGCCGCACGGGTGGTTATCGGGACCGAGCGGCAGCGACTTGAAGGCTACTGCCCTCACCCGCTGGGCGATCCGGCCAACCCCATGGACTGGGCGATGCTGGTGGGAAAATTCCAGCATCTGACGCAGGGGCTTCTGCCGGAAGCACGGCAAAAAGATATAATCAGGGCCGTTCAGTCGCTGCCGAGCCAGGGGCTGGCGTCGCTCCAAAATTATCTATCCGAACCTTTCGGCTGAACGCGTGGTGGTATCGATAAATTTTGAAAGGGGAGAGGGAATCGATGAAAGTGGGTGTCAGAAACGAAGACAAAAGCAAATGGGAGCGCAGGGTGCCGCTGGTGCCCGCCGACCTTACGGCCCTGAGAGATGCCGGCGTCGACGCCGTGGTGCAGACCAGCGCCCACCGGGCCTTTACCGATGACGAATTCGACCAGGCCGGGGTGCTCATCCAAAAAGACCTGGGCGACTGCGATATCATCATCGGCATCAAGGAAATTCCTCCTGCCAAGCTGGAGGCCGGCAAGGTGTATCTCTTCTTTCCCCACGTCATCAAGGGCCAACCGGCCAACATGCCCATGCTGCAGCGCCTGATGGAGCTTAAGTCCACCCTGGTGGACTACGAGCGCATCGTGGACGAGAAAAACCGCCGCCTGATTTTTTTCGGCCGCCACGCCGGCCTGGCCGGCATGATCAACACGCTGTGGTCGCTCGGCCGACGCCTGGACGTCGAAGGCATCCCATCGGCCTTCGGCCGCCTGAAACAGGCCCGGGCCTATGCCGACCTGTCGGGTGCACGGGAGGATCTGGGAAGAATCGCCGAGCGTATCGTTGCCGACGGGGTCCCCGAGGCGATCCACCCCCTGGTGGTGGGCTTTACCGGGTACGGCAACGTGTCCCAGGGCGCCCAGGAGATCCTGGACCTGCTGCCCGTCCAAACGATTTCACCCCTTGAGCTTAAAAACCTGGCGCATGACCGCACCCAGGATGCTCGGGTAATCTACAAGGTCGTGTTCAAGGAGTCCGACCTGGTGGAACGGATAGAGGCGGGCAAGGGCTTCGATCTGGATGATTACTTTCGCCGGGGGGCCGGCGGCTATCGGAGCGTTTTCGACCGCTACCTGAACGATCTCTCCGTTTTGGTCAACTGCATCTACTGGGATCCGCGCTACCCGCGGTTGATTACCCTGCCCCAGTGCCGCGCCCTTTGGGCGGACGGCCAAAGCCCCAAGCTCAAGGTCATCGGCGACATCAGCTGCGACGTCAACGGCTCGGTCGAATGCACCGTCAAGCCTACCGGCCCGGGAAACCCGGTGTACGTCTATGATCCCGCTACCGGCAAGGAGCAGGACGGCTTCGAGGGCCACGGCCCGGTCATGATGGCCGTGGAAATCCTGCCCTCTGAAATCCCCCGCGAATCCTCCATCGACTTCAGCCGTGTTCTAAAGGAGTTCCTGCCGCACCTGGCAACGGCCGATATGTCGAAGAGCTTCACCGAGCTCGCGCTGCCTCCGGAACTCAAGCGCGCCGTGATCGTTTACCGGGGCGAGCTGACACCCGACTATGCCTACTTGAAATCATTTCTGGCACCTACTGCGCGGCCCTGAGAGCCCAGGGCCGCGTTCAGCATCGAGATGAACTTACAATTTCGCTTTGATCTTTGCTGATATAAGAAGTGGTTTCACAACCTCGGATCACACCCGAGGGCAAGGCGCATGCCGATTCAAAAGCGCAGCAACCCTGGCAGGTTGTGGCATTTCGAGAGGCCTGCAATCCCGCCATGGCGGGACCATCCGGCGTCAGAAGGGGATATGAAACCACTTCTGTCCATGATCCGCTCGCTTTTCTAAACTGTCACTCTATCCTGCGCAGAATCCGGTTCTCCGATCATCCCGCAGCCCTCCCTGCAGCCTTCAACGAAAGGGAAAAATGCCTGAATCCAACTTGATATCAAATTATCGGCGCAAAATGTCATGTTAATAAGTGGTTCGCACCTGCCACCACTCCATGAACAACTTGACATGTACATACATATGTGCATATCATGAGGTACCATGTTTGAATGGGATGAATCAAAAGCCAATTTGAATAAGTCCAAGCACGGGATTTCTTTTGCCGATACATTTGCAGTCTTCGAGGACCCAAATGCCGTGACTGTTGAGGAATTTCAAGGAGGTGAGCAACGTTACGTCACCATTGGCATGGATGCATTTGGCCGCGTACTCGTGGTGGTTTTCACATGGCGGGAGGACAACATTCGAATAATTTCTGCACGCAAGGCAGTGCGTTACGAGGTGAACCAATATGAAGGCGAGATATGATTTTAGCAAAGGTAAGCGAGGTGCGGTAATTCCCGCAGCCGGCAATAAGGTTCGGATCACAATACGGCTTGATCGAGACATAATCGATTGGTTTCGATCCAAGGTCGAAGAACAAGGCGGAGGCAACTACCAAACGATGCTCAATGATGCCCTCCGAGCATATATGGAACATCAGGATCAGCCACTTGAAGAAGTAATTCGCCGTGTTGTCAGGGAGGAGTTACACACTGCTCAATAATGGCAATTGCGAACACGCCGTTCAAGCGGACGCCAAACAGCAGGCGCCGCTTAACTTTCAGTTAGACCTCACTCGGATAACTCATGCAAATCGAAGTTCAGATCGTGAATGCCTTCATTGACGGCGCAACCGGCGGCAACCCCGCCGGGGTTGTGGTTGATGCGAATGCGTTGACCACGGCGCAGAAGCTGAAAGTCGACCGACAGGTCGGGCTGTCTGAAACCGCCTTCGTTTCGGCGTCAAACACCGCGACCATCAAACTCGAGTTCTTCACTCCAACGCGACAGATTGCCCACTGCGGGCACGCCACCATTGCCGCCTTTTCGCTCCTGCGACAACTTGGAGTCGTCGGTGAAGGCCACCTTTCCAAAGAAACGATCGATGGCAACAGGGACATCCTCGTAGAAGGTGAACTGGCCTTCATGGAGCAACGCGCCCCGAAGTACACCCCAGTTCCAGTTGCGTCCGAACTGTGCGGCCGAGTTGTCGCGTCTCTGGGCCTTGCGAAAACCCGGTTGCTGAGCGGAACCGGTCCGTTTGTGGTCAATACCGGGAACTCCTTCCTTCTCGTCCCGTTACTCGACGAGCAGTCGGTGGCCGAACTGCGGCCACACTTTCGCTTGGTCGAGTCGCTCAGCGATGAGTTGGATCTGATCGGGTACTTCGTGTTCTCTATGACGACGAAAGTACGGGGCCGTCACGCAGGAGCACGAATGTTTGCTCCACGGTTTGGAATATCAGAGGAAGCAGGAACAGGAATGGCGGCAGGACCACTTGCGTGTTTTCTCCACGATCGCCTCGGGGTTGCGGAACGGGAGATACTCATTGAACAGGGCTGGTTGATGAATCCACCGTCGCCCAGTGTCATCAAGGTTGTTCTCGAACTTGCCGATGGCGAGATCTCGCGCCTTATGGCTGGAGGCACTGCCCGTGCAATGTCGTCTTTGCGGGTTGAGGTCTAACAGCCGTTTCCAACGGACGGCGCTGCGCGCCACCGCTGAACCGGATCGTTATGTTTTCTGGTTCTTCTCCGGATTAGTTGTAGAAAGCCTGGTAAATTTTCAGTGTAAAGTAGCGTAAGTCATGGAAGCCATAGGCCTTGCGTTTGATGACTTTGATCTTGTTATTCACCCCTTCCAGTTTGCCTGTGTGGATGGGGTAATCACAGTGGTTTAGGATGCCATAGCGATGGCGCTCCAGCATCTTGGCAAACCTGTTTAGGGCACGGTGATTCAGTGAACGGGCCAGCGCACACCACTCATCCAGCGATTTACCGGCCCAAGTGCGGGATTGGTAAGACCAGATAGCTTGAGTTGGTCTTTTAAAATCATCACCGTGTTGATAACCTCGTTTAGATTCAGCAGTTCTTTGAGTTGCTCACGGTGCTTCTTGCGGCGCACATTGGCTCGGTTCTTCAACAACAGATACTTGGAGCCTTTAAAGACCTGCTTGTTGTGTGCGGCCGCTTTGCGGTACTCGCTGTTTCGGATTTTATCGATAACCCGGCTGAAGGCGGCCACGACATGGAACTGGTCAAAGACGATGAAGGCCTGGGGCAGTTTTTTTTAACGGCGTTTATATACGGGTCCCACATGTCCATGACGACAGCCTCAATTGCTTTTCGCTGCTTGGCCGTCAACTGCTTGAAGAATCGGTTCAACGTCTTGGCCTTGCGATGCCGGCCGACATAAACAACACGGCCGGTCTGGTAGTCCAAGCACCACGGTCAGGTAACTGTGCCCTTTGCGGATGGAGATCTCATCCACCGCCAGGATACGAAGCCCATTGAGATCCGGCTGGCCGTAGTGGGCCTCCAGATACTGCTTGTCGATGTCTTTGACCGTTTTCCAGTCCAGCTGAAAGTGCCGGGCGACATCGGTAACCGTCATCACCTTGCACAGCTTATGGATCTCGGCGGCCAAGTCTCCGAGTAACCCGCAGATACGGGTGAAAAAGCTCCAGATCCTCGATGCTGATTTTTTGGCAATGGGCACAGAGAAGCTTGCGGTACTCGCAACGCAGCCAGACCTGGGTACTGGCCAGGTTCAGATCCCGTACCGAGCGTTGGGCCCAGCTATGGACACTGGAGGAGCCTTCTTCCCACAAATATGACAGACAGGTTGGAACCGCTGGTCGGGTACCACATCGATAACCGCTTTTGTGGCAGCGGGGTCCACGGCCTGTTTGGTAATTTTGATTCGACGAAAGGGGAAATACGGTGATATAGAGATTCCGGACATCGCAGGCCTCCTTCTTAGGATATGGTTTTTCTTAGCCGATCAACCTATATCCTCGGAGATACCGGATGTCCATTCTGTTTGATATCACACCATATTGCCCACTTTCGTTTCAGCTAACCTGGAGAAGATCCTGTTTTCTAAATTGGGTTGGATGTAATCATGTCAAAATGTGATTGTGTTTTTGCCGGAATAATCATGAATTTGAGAATCATCCGGATCTAATATCAGATTTCGCAACCGGAAGAGTTACTATCTTTGTAGGCTCCGGAATAAGCACCGAGTCCAGGAATGTTTTGAAATTTACGCTCTACGATGATGTTGCTGCAGAATTAAATTTAGCAGGTAGCCCTCCCTCTTTCCCTGATTTAATGGAGCAGTATTCTGCCCAACCAAATGGACGGTTAAAGCTCCTTTCAAAGATTAGGGATCGATTTAAGCATATTAATTCATTTCCTGAACTTAAAAACATTGCAACAAGGTTCCACCGTGAATTATCAACACTGTATCTCGTAAATACTATAGTTACGACTAATTGGGATATGTACTTTGAAGAATGTTGTGCGGCAACACCTTTCGTCTCGGACCAAGATCTCGCTTTTTGGGAAAACGAAGATCGAAGAGTTTTAAAAATCCATGGGTCCATAAACAACTACGGATCTATAGTAGCCACCGCATCAGATTATTCAAAATGCCAACAGCGATTGAATTCCGGCTTAATTGGCGGGATTTTAAAGGGTTTGTTTGCCACACAAACAATAGTATTTATAGGCTATTCTCTAAGCGATTCTGATTTTCTAAATATCTGGAAATTTGTTTCCGAACAAATGAAAGGTTTGCAAAGACAAGCATATGTTATTACACCGTTTGAAAATGAGAGAGATAAAATTCGAAGACTTGATCTCATCCCAATCATAACTGATGGTTCGTTCTTTATCTCACAATTAAAGGAACATTTTATTTCCAAAGGCCTTATGCTGGCAGACAGCATATATTCAGAAGCTGAGGAGTTGCTTTCAATTGTCACTGATCAACATAATGCTTTATATGATCACTACAAATGTTCGGATCACCCTCAATTGATAATTACTGCCTCTTATCAAGATGGAATGATCCATGCTCTTGAACGCCTAATCAACCTGAGAAGCACGGGTGAAAGCTCTCAGCCCTTTAGAATAAAGGGGGTTTTTAGGCCTTATGAGAAATGGAAAAAAGAAAAATTAAAGGAAAGGAAATACGAAGACGTCGCCTATATCGAAGGATACTTAAACGGATTGTTTTTTTTACTATTGACAGAAGAGGAAAAGGACGAATTTAAACATCCGCCTCTCTATTTCGCTTTTGGGGCAGATATTATTCCTGAGTTCAAAGATTTTAAAAAGATGATTAAGAAATTACCAGACCTGCATAAAGCTTCGTATTTAAGGTCAAAAAGAATGGTTAACAAACTATCAGAAAGTGAGGGAATGGTTTTCCATCATCCTCCTTGGTTGTAAACATAACCATTTCCTGCACCAGACCGGTGTTCCGCTGCCGCCACACACCGGCAGGTGAGAAATAGCGTTAGCCAAAAAAAATGACCGATAGAGGAAGAATATGCTATCGTTAATTATTAATGCCCCAAGGCTACAGGAGATCGAACGAGATGCGCAGAGCTTTGAAAAAACATTCAGCACCGGTATTGGGAAAAATTTCGCGGTTAACAGTAACCTGTTCCAACATATCCATCCCGGCTGTAAAGTCGTATTGCTTAGCAAAGACCGCAAACTTAGAGCCGAGGGTGAACTCATAAGACTTGTTGCGACCTATAAGTCAAAAAATGGAATTCAGAGATACGTTGTTCAATTAGGGGATTTCTGAAAGTTGAATATCGCTCGGAGCGCCTAAATCGGAACGGAGTGGCGCTTAAGGATGAACTAAACCCCGATAGCATGCCGCCAAAACAGATCTCTAAACCTCACCGCTTACCAGAAGGCTTGTCGACCAAGCGCCATATCTCGTTAGCTGAGGGCGTCAGGAAGTATGAGATAATCAACCGTAATATCGATCTGATACTTGCAATAAGGACGAAGATGTCGACATTCGCACTTATTTGACCTTACTGAGCAGATTCTGCAATGTTGACGTAACTCGGGACACTGAATTTCAGAAAAAATACTGTCGCTATTGGCGGCTATTTGGGGCTGGGTTAAGCCAGGACTTTCGTTTAGCATATTTCGAACTCATGG
The DNA here is from genome assembly GCA_963785045.1 of uncultured delta proteobacterium. Taxonomy (GTDB): domain Bacteria; phylum Desulfobacterota; class Desulfobacteria; order Desulfobacterales; family SpSt-501; genus SpSt-501. The sequence goes on from CAWAUC010000020.1 coordinate 337,342, forward strand.
AAGGGTTAAAAGGCAGGGCCCTCCTGAGTATTCGGAAAGTAACTCTTATCCTTTCTAAGGTTCCAAGCAACAGCAGTGGCAGAAGGAATCCAGTTTTCTTTCGCCAGCAAACTTCTGCATATGCTCGACCCCACAGACCGATTTATGAAGCATAGTTGCAACATTTTACCGATTTAGTGTTCCCAGTTTAACCAAGAGTTTTGAAGAGACTCCAGTCTTTTTATCTTTCTATATTTTCTGGTGGCGGAGTACAAAATGGTTATAACGACTCGGCTGCTTGAAAAGCCGATTGCAATCTTCCGAAACCACTTCTCAGTATCGGACGAATATACGGATCAAAAGATAGTAGATACGCTCATTTGGCGCGTAATGGATCTTCAGAAAAAAGGCATCCTATGACTTGTTCAGTGCACATCGCTAATAACCGCCTCAACCCGACCCAGTAACTTCGGCGGGTTATGCGTTTCTCTATTTTAAACTTGCACAACCATAGCATTCAGTGGATCGGTGCAACTTCCGGGACACCCATAAAAATATAAAATTAGCAGGTATAAAAGGAAGAATATATTTAATAGGATTCCCCGCTACAGGCCTACAAGAAACGGGCTCGCACCTGCCGGTGATAACGAACCGGAGCAATCTATAAAAAGTGACCACAATGACAGATCTGACTATCGGCTGCACCGGATCTCCGATGTACAAGGTTCCCGTCCTGTCTTAACGTTATGCATCCCATAGCGAGTATTGATGATTGAAAGAATATTCCAACTATCCGAGAGCATTCGCTACGTCGCCGTCTACAAGGATGGTCAGCTCGAATCGCGGTCAAAGTCGAATGCTTCGGACGCAAGCAGCTCAGAGAGCGATCGGTACGAGGAGTTGTTGGTCAACCCCACTTTGCTCAAACTGGCCATGCAGCGCGGCAACATCGACTGCGGTGGTCTGGAATATTTGCTCGTGCGGTACGGAAGCTTTTTTCAGTTCGTGCTGCTTGTAAGTTGGGGGCATGTGTCTGTGTGCATAGAGGCGGGTGCAGACCCAATTCAGATTGGTGCGTAGGTCAAGGCCGTCGTGGCTGCCGAACGATGAGCATGACTTTTCATTCCAGCGGATGCCTCACGGCGCCTCTGGATTCAGGCTTTGCCAATTCCATGAACACTTCTCTCATGCGATCTAATCGTAGAAAGTTTCTACGCTGACATCTGGAATCGACACGACAAGTCGAAAATTCCTGCCTTGCTTTGTGAGAACTTCACTTTTCGCGGCTCCCTTGGCCAAGCCAAAGTCGGGCACGACGGCTTTGCGTCATACGTTGACTTCGTCCACACGGCCCTGGCCGATTACCGCTGCGACATACTCGACCTTGTTGTCGAGGGTTCCAAAGCGTTCGCCCGTATGCGCTTTTCTGGCATTCATCGGGGCGATTTTTTCGGTTACCAACCGACTGGTCAGCCTGTTGAATGGCTGGGATCTGCCCTCTTCACCTTCAACGGTGAGAAAGTTGCCGATTTGTGGGTTCTCGGTGACGTTCACGGATTGCTCCAGTTGCTCGAACGAAACGCCAACGGCTGACCTCTCAGTCACTCCCCCACCTGCATGCTGCGCTTGGAGCCGCCCTTCGCCTTTCGGGCTGCTACGGCCGGTTGACCTTTGGCCTTTAGTGGCCTGGGCGGCTGGAACGCGGTAAAGTCCATGCGCAGATTGCGAGATCATGTCAAAATGGTTAGTTTGCTACAATTGACTTCCAGCCAATTACAAACGAAAGGGGAAACAAATGAAACTCAGCTTCACGAAATGCCTTCTCTCGGTTGCTCTACCTTGCCTGTTATGGGCAACCACCCTGTACGCAGACGACCCGCCGCAAATGAAAATGACCACACCCATCGCGCCTGGCGTCATGGTTCCGAACAGGGTCGAAACATCCATCGGTACCCTTAACTTGAACTACGGTTATCCCGATGACCCGACTACGCAGAAAGTCTATGACAACCTGGATGCCTCGCGAGCGCTACAGGCCTACCTGCTGGCCATCCCGATAGTGAACCAGGCCGGCATGCGTGCCACGCTCCGCAAGTTCGGACCGGTAAACCAGACAGATGTGATCTGGGAAGACCTCGTGGATTCGAAAACCGTAGAACTGACGGCGAACGACAACACCGTCTACAGCTTCGTTTGGCTTGATACGAAGAAGGGGCCGCTGGTCGTGGAAGTTCCACCCATGGTCCTGGGCCTCATTGATGACTTCTGGTATCGCTGGGTTGCCGACGTTGGTATCACAGGCGCAGACAAGGGCAAAGGCGGCAAGTATCTAATCCTGCCTCCGGGCTACAAGGGTAAAGTGCCGAAAGGGTATTTCGTTGTGCGGCCGAGTACCTATGGCAACTGGATGCCCTTCCGCTCCTTTCTAGTCCATGGCTCAACCAAACCCGGCGTTGAGGCGGTCAAGAAACATCTGAAGATCTATCAGCTCTCCGATGCGGCCAATCCGCCCGAGATAAAGCTCGTCAATGCCTCCGGCATTCCTTCGAACTTTGTCCCACCCGGCGACTACGCCTTCTGGGGTCTCCTGAACGAAGTCATTCAGGAGGAACCCAGCGGGGGAAGTGATCCCACCACGCTCGGTCTGTTTGCCTCCATCGGTATCGAAAAAGGAAAGCCCTTCAATCCGGATGATCGAATGAAAAAGATCCTGACGGACGCCGCGAATATCGGCGCTGTGACCGCGCGGGCAATCGCCTTCAGAATTCGCGACAAGGACGCCTACTTCTATACAGGCAGCTCGTGGCGTCTGCCCTTCTTTGGCGGCTACAAGTTCGAGAGTTCACCCGGTGTGGCCAACCTGGACGGGGCCGCCTTCTTTTACTATATCGCCACCGGCGTCACACCGGCCATGGCGGAAAAAATGGTCGGCAAAGGTTCCCAGTATCCATGGTCCGCACAGGACGCGCACGGCAGCCCGTTCGCTGGAGGAAGCAACTACAAGTTGCACCTGCCGCCGAATATTCCGGTCAAAGACTTCTGGTCAGTCATCGTCTATGACAACCAGACACGCTCGATGATCCAAACCGACCAGCGCTTCCCCAGCATCAGCAGCCAGAACAAGGGTGTGCTCGTCAACAAGGACGGCTCGGTCGATGTCTATTTCGGCCCCAAAGCTCCAGCAGGCAAGGAAAGCAACTGGGTGCAGACGATCCCCGGCAAGGGCTGGTTCATGATTCTGCGCCTGTACGGGCCGCTTGAGCCCTGGTTCAACAAGACGTGGAGGCCGGGCGAGATTGAGTTGGTTAAATAGTGTCCATCCATAAACAGCATCTTTCGGTCCATGCCGGCGTTCTCGCTCTTCGCAATCCTCGGCAAAGCCTCACTTTGCCTGCGGTTGCGAAATCGCTGCGGCCTTGGCCTGAACCGCAATCCACCATTTCTGGATGGGCACTAAATTGGAGCGTCGTCAGCTAACCGGTGGTTTAAGCGAATCGCGAGGACCGTGCGTCCCTTGAAACGGGTCGTTGGTTAAGAGATGAAACCCTTAAAAATATGGAGGCCCCCATTCTCACCAAAATTAGGCCGCAAGAATCGGGTCGACTCCGACTTTCTTGAACATTAATTTATAAGCGCAAAAGCTTAGAGTTAGGGAAACGACCGACGACGATTAGGATAAAAGAAATGACTGTATGGAAACAACTTATTGATGAAATAGACGGATTCACCAACGAGGTGCGCGACCTTCCCATATCCCGACACGTCACCCCGGCAGAAATCCGCTCCGAATTGGAGAACCGCTACAACTTCGACAAGCCCATCCCCCTTGAAACGCTCACGGCGGACGTCAGCCTACTGCTTCGCAACTGGAACCTGCACGTTACCCATCCACGGTATTTCGGTCTGTTCAACCCAAGCGTCCGACAGGCGGGTATCGTGGCTGATACGTTCGTCGCTCTTTACAATCCGCAGCTGGCGGCCTGGTCCCATGCACCAGCGGCCAATGAGATTGAACGCCTGACGCTGCACGCTTTCGCAAGAGCAATGGGCCATGACCCTGAAACCATGTTGGCGAATTTCACCAGCGGGGGTGCCGAAGCGAATCTTTCAGCGGTTCTTGCGGCACTGATCCAGCACTTTCCCGGTGCAGCGGAATTCGGACTGGCAGGTCTGCCGTTGCGCCCGGCCATCTATCTGACGAGCGAGAGCCATCATTCTTTTGTCAAAATCGCGCGCATGACAGGGCTGGGTACAAATGCCTTGCATGAAATTGCAACCACGAAAGCCTATACCTTTGACGTTGAATCGCTGATTCAGCGAATCGAGGCTGATCGCAAAGCCGGCTGGTTTCCGCTCATGGTGGTCGGTACTGCCGGAACGACCGGAGCGGGTTTGATCGACCCCTTGCCGCAACTAGCCGAAATTGCACTGCGTTTCGGTTTATGGTTTCATGTCGACGCCGCATGGGGAGGCAGCGCCGTACTATCATCCCGGTTAAGGGCGGCACTAAACGGTATCGAACGTGCGGATTCCGTAACGTGGGACGCCCACAAATGGTTGTCCGTGCCGATGGGGGCAGGGATGTTTTTTTGCCGCCATCCGGAAGCTGTCAAACGGGCCTTTGCCATCTCAACCTCCTACATGCCCGGCGAGACCGGCGGCAACACGGTTGACCCCTATGCTGCAACCGTCCAATGGTCGCGCCGCATGATCGGGTTAAAAGTGTTCATGGCATTGGCCGAACTCGGCTTGGAAGGCTATGGCAAGTTGATCGAACGCCAGGCGGCACTGGGCGACTACCTCCGGGTACGCCTGCGAGAATCAGGCTGGCTCATCCGCAACGAAACGCCGCTGCCCGTTGTGTGCTTCACCCACCCCGAGGTTCAGCAAGGCGTTCTCACGACAGAAAGAATCCTCGAAAGCATTTATGCACGCGGGAAGGTATGGATTTCCGACGTTGTACTGGGCGGGCAGGAACGCGTGCTGCGCGCCTGCATAACGAGCTTTCGTTCAGATGAGTCGGATATAGAATGCCTGATCGAAGAATTGGAGCGCGTACGTCGCATGGAATAAGGGGGAACAATGCTCTTCATGGTAATTGAGCGTTTCAAAGACAACGACATGATTCCCGTCTACGAGCATCTCCGGGACAAAGGACGCATGCTGCCTGAAGGGCTGCGCTACGTGAACAGTTGGATCGAGCCGAACTTCAGTCGTTGCTTCCAACTGATGGAGTGCGACGACCTGAGGTTGTTTCAAGCATGGACGCTCGCCTGGCGGGGAACCGGAGCGACATTCGAAATCGTTCCGGTCGTGGAAAGCGCCCTGACCAGAGAAGTCGTCGAGCCGTTTCTGCAGCTGCCGGCCGGTGCACGCTGACGGCTAAGCCGCTTGGTCAACCGGAGGTTCTACAGCAAGCCTTCGCCTGCCGTTGGCTCCCGATTTCCTCGAACGCTCGGCTGCGGGAGAGATTCATGAGCGGTACACTCCATATTACAAGCGGCGACTGCGCAGGGGATCTCCTTGCCAAGTCTGGCATTCCCGGAGAGGTCTTTGTCTGGCACGACATGCTGTACCATGGCCCCCGGAACCCCGGATGGCCTGATGCCGGCACTCTCGAGGCGCGTGCTCGGTTCCTTGAACAGGCAACCGGCGGAGGACTGGCGCGAAAGCATGTTCTGGATACGCTCAAGAGCCAGTACCGGAAGCTTGCGACAACTGCAGACTATGAGGGCCTTGTCCTGTGGTTCGATGCGTGCCTGTTCGATCAGTCCATGCTCGCCCACATTCTTGCGTGCCTGCTTCACCAGGGCATTGTGAAGGCGGAGCTGATCTGTGTGGATGCGTTCCCCGGGATTGTGCCGTTCAACGGGCTTGGCCAGCTCACGCCGCCTCAACTGGCTTCCCTGTATGACCAGCGCCGCCCGGTCACGGATGCCCAGTTCCAATTTGCCAAACTCGTGGACATGGCATTCGCCTCTCAGGACTTTGGACTGCTTGACGAATTGTCGCGCAGAGCGAACGCGCCCTTGCCATGGATCCCCGCTGCCGTGATGCGGTGGCTTCAGGAACGGCCCGACCCGGCAACCGGACTGGGACGACTTGAAAGCCTGGCCTTGGAGGCGATCCGTGGCGGCTGCGAGAATCCAAACGAAATCTTTTCAGCCGTGGCAGCGGCTGATACCCCTCCGCAATTTTGGGGTGACATCACCTTGTGGGCAAAAATCAACGGACTGGCAGAGCGTACTCCCCCGCTGGTGCGGATCGAAGGGCCGGCGAAGCATTTGCCGCAATGGAAGAGCCCGGTGGATTTGAATCACTTCAAAATCAAGGCCCTGCCGAACAAACCGAATGCCAGCGACCCGCAATAGGCCGGTGCCTGATCCGCGATGTTTGCCCTCAATAAGATTGACAAAGCCGTATCGATCATTATACCGTAATACAAAATATATCGATGGGGGCTACGGCATGCAATCAGTAACTGTATCACCAAAATATCAAATCGTTATACCAAAGTCTGTCAGAAAGGCGTTGAAGCTTCGTCCGGGCCAAAAAATGCAGGTTATAGAATATGCCGGACGCATCGAGCTAATACCGGAACGCGATATCAAAGAACTCCGTGGATTCCTCAAGGGCATCAACACGGAATTCAAGCGGGAGGAAGATCGAGTATGAATATCGTAGATTCTTCCGGTTGGCTTTCATACTTCGCAGATGAGCCCAATGCCAAGCATTTCCTGACCCCTTTGAATGATGCGTCCACCCTGGTTGTTCCAACGGTAACGATATACGAGGTTTTCAAGGTAATCCTTCGAGAATCCAGCGAAAATGACGCACTGCAAGCGGTTATTGCCATGCAAAAGGGAACGCTCGTGGATCTGAATGCAGCATTAGCGATCGCCGCTTCCAAGCTAAGTTTGGAACATGATCTTCCAATGGCGGACAGTATTATTCTTGCAACGGCGCAGGAATTTAAGGCCATCCTATGGACGCAGGATTCAGATTTCAAGGATATAAGCAATGTTAAGTACTTCCCCAAAAAATGAGGCCATGGACAACGTCATATGTACGCCGCATATTGGGTGCGTCACACGGGATGAGTTGAAGTGGTTTCATAAACCGTCCGCCCCCCGATGGCGGTGTTGCAGGCCTCTCGAAATGCTCACATACTGGCCGGTAGAGAACTTGCACCAGTTCCGGAATTGATCGTTTGCAGGCGCTCCATCCGGTCTTTTTGGGCTTCTCAAAGGAGGCACATGGCTGCTGAATTTTTTCCACTGCCGAAGGACTTGCCGGTTCCAATCGACGACGGCGCCGCAGCTCACCTGGTAGGGCTGGGGCTGCCCGACGTCTCACTCGTCGGCACAGACGGCACGAACATCAATATCGGAGAGTTGACAGGCCGTTGGGTCATCTACGTATATCCGATGACCGGCCGCCCCGGCGTGCCGCTGCCGGACGGGTGGGATGCCATTCCCGGTGCCCGCGGCTGCACCCCTCAATCCTGCAGCTTTCGCGACCACTATGCAGAACTCAAGGCGCTGCACGCCGGCGTCTTCGGGTTGAGCACCCAGTCGTCCGATTATCAGCGGGAGGCGCGCGACCGGCTGCATCTGCCTTTCGAACTTCTGAGTGACAGCGGCTTGAAACTCAAAGAGGCGCTGCGCCTTCCGACGTTCACCGTCGCCGGCATGGAGTTGTATAAACGGCTGACTCTGGTCGCGCGTGACGGGCATATCGAGAAGGTCTTTTATCCGGTCTTTCCGCCGGATCAGAACGCCGACCAGGTATTGACTTGGCTGCGCGAGAACAACCCAACCCGGCACTGAAGGAAACGCACCGCAAGCGGCGCGCCTTAGCTGACAGCCTGATACTTGTTTTTCAACACCCTGTTGGACATCAGCGCTCTAATTCCACATCAAAAGAAAGGAGATTTCCTATGGTTAGATTGCGAATTTCGTTGGTCATGGTGATTTGCTTGGCCTCCACGGTAGTCTATGCCGCCAACTTCAAGCTTACGAGCCCAACAATCAAGCCCGGCGCTACTCTTTCCGCAGATCAGGTATTTAACGGGTTTGGGTGCACTGGGAAGAACCAATCGCCGGCGCTTAAATGGACACCAGGTCCCAAGGGAACAAAAAGCTATGCGATCACGGTTTACGACCCGGATGCGCCTACGGGGTCGGGTTGGTGGCATTGGGTCGTCTACAATATCCCCGCGAATGTAACCGAGCTATCCATGGGCGCTGGGGATGAAACCGGGACGATGTTGCCTGCGGGTACCCTTCAGGGTCGCACCGATTATGGGCTCCACGCGTTTGGTGGTGCCTGCCCGCCCAAAGGAGATAAACCGCACCGCTATATTTTTACGGTTTATGCGCTCAAGATCGAAAAAATAGACGTCCCGAATGATGCGACCGCGGCATTAATCGGCTTTATGATTCATGCAAACACCATAGGAAAAGCGAGCTTTACAGCAAAGTACGGTCGCTAACCTCGCCACGCACTGGATTCGCAGGGACGTGTCACGATAGCCCAGGCACTTTTCGATGTTAACGTGCTCTTAGCGGAATCAGCACTCCCTGCTTCCCAGTGACGGTAAACGTTATATCCCTAAAACTGGTCGACTCACCGAAGGCAGGAAGTGAAAAAATTCCTGATCATCGCCGTGTTAGGGTTCGCGCTGTACGGGCTCTATGCGAGGAATCCCGGCTTTATAAAATCCTTCACGGAGCAGGGCACTGCGAGTGGCCAGCTTATTACGAGTGCGTATGAGAACAGGCAAAGCAACATACAGGTGGAGGGGTCCGGTGTGGTAGTTAAAATTTTGCCGGACGATTTGCAGGGAAGCCGACACCAGAGGTTCATCCTCAGACTATCCTCGGGTCAAACTATTCTTATCGCTCACAACATTGATATTGCTCAGCGTGTCGATGCCCTTCGAGAAGGCGACACCGTTGAATTTTTCGGTGAGTACGAATGGAACTCGAAAGGCGGTGTCGTCCACTGGACACATCATGATCCCGGCGGTCGGCATAAAACCGGATGGCTTAAACATGACGGCTCTATATACCAATAATGGACAAGATTACAGCAAATACGGAGGCAACTAAAATGGATCGGGGAGTCAAGGTGGGAATAATAGGGGATTATGACCCGCAATCGCGCTATCATGTCGCCACGGACGAGGCCTTAGCCCATGCCGCTGCTGCTTTAGCCATACCGCTGACGACTTCTTGGATTCCAACTCAGTCCCTGGCAAAGGGGTCTGTTGGGACAACACTGAAGCCCTTCCATGCCCTTTGGTGTGCTCCCGGTAGTCCCTACAAAAGCATGGATGGGGCGCTGCAGGCGATCCAATTCGCCCGTGAACAGGGATGGCCGTTCATGGGCACCTGAGGCGGCTTTCAACATACTCTGGTAGAGTATGCGCGCAATGTGTTGGGTATCGAGGATGCTGAGCATGAAGAATCAGCGCCGAGTGCGCCAACACTTCTGGTCAGCAAGCTGGCCTCCTCCCTTGTTGGTAAAACTCAGACGATAAAGATCGTACCCGGCTCGCTTGTCCATCGCGCGTATGGACGGGAAAAAGTGACCGAGCAGTTTGCTTGCAACTACGGGCTCAATCCACGGTTTCAAGACAAAATCGAAAAAAGCCGACTCAAAATCACAGGTGTCGATCTTGATGGAGAAGTCAGAGTGGTGGAGCTGTCCGATCACCCCTTCTATGTTGCTACACTTTTTCTGCCGCAGATTTTTTCAAAGCCCGGAAGCCCCCATCCTCTCATTGTGGCATATGTGAGGGCCGCTTTAGCCCGATCATTTCATTAAAATTTTCTGGTTATGCAAAACCTGATAGTTTTCTCGGTGTAGCCGGCCGGAAAGTTGTCAGGGACGACATATACGGTCGGTTGCGATTCCCCTTCCGGGCGGACCACAATTTCTACCGGAAGAACGGGTTGTACGATTTCCCACAGAAAGACTACAGATCCCGCATTACGAATTCGCCGATGATGCTCCTGAGCCGAATACCGTCGATACGAAGGGAAATCTATACCGCTTTTCAGTTGACATGGCACGGGGGATACGCTTTAGTGCACCAACGCTATCCCCGGCGTGCGTCGCCCGAAAAACCTTCTTACGAATTGCCGCCGGATATTTTATTTTGAACCTGGCCGACCCCTGAGTTGCCGCATCCGACGGATGAAAGGCCCCATGCATCTTCTCCAACTGCAAAACCTCAAAACGTACTTTTTCACGTTCGAAGGTGTTGCCAAGGCCGTGGATGACGTCTCCTTTTACTTGGACAAAGGGAAGGTGCTGGGGATCGTCGGCGAGTCCGGTTGCGGAAAAAGCGTCATGGCCCAGTCCATCATGCGGCTCATCCCGATTCCGCCCGGAAAAATCGTCGGCGGCCGGATTCTTTTCGACGGCCTCAACCTGGTGGAGCTTCCTTTCGAGGACCTGCGTTTGATCCGCGGTAAGCGCATCGCCATGATCTTCCAGGAGCCCATGACGTCGCTGAACCCGGTCTACACCATCGGCGACCAGATTTCCGAGATGTTCATGCTGCACGAAAAACGGTCCAGACACGAGAGTTGGGACCGGGCGATCGAAATGTTGCACAAAGTGCAGATCCCTGCCCCGGAAAGACGCGTTCACGAATACCCCCACCAGCTTTCCGGGGGCATGCGCCAGCGCGCCATGATCGCCATGGCCCTCGCGTGCAACCCGGAAATCCTGATAGCGGACGAACCCACCACGGCGCTGGACGTCACGATCCAGGCCCAAATCCTGGAGTTGATGATGAAGCTCCAGGAAGATTTCGACACGGCGATCATGATGATCACCCACGATTTGGGCGTCATCGCCGAAATAGCCAAACGCGTGGTGGTCATGTACGCGGGCAAGGTGGTGGAGGAAGGATCCACGCAGGCCATTTTCGAGGATCCGAAGCACCCCTACACCCGGGGATTGTTGAAGTCCATCCCGAAACTGGGGGAGCGGGCCAGCCATGGACGGCAGCGCCTGCAGGAAATCGCGGGCATCGTTCCGAGCCTTTATGAACTGCCGGCCGGCTGTCGGTTTGTGCCCAGATGCCCGCATGCCATGGAGATTTGCCGGCAGGAGATCCCCGAGTTGATCGATCTGGGCGATCAGCACAGCGTCCGGTGTTATCTGTACGCGTGACCAGAGCATGGGCGTGCCTTAACAGGGTGTTGAAAAACAAGCATCGGGCCGTCAGCGAAGCCGACGATTGGCTGGAGGCTCGGAGGCTGGAACGCCAGGAGGCTAAAAAAGCCAGAAAAGGTTTTGCTTCAAGCTTCCCAGCCTTCTAGCTTCGGACATAAAACGCATTTATAAAAGCCGCGCAACACAGGATCACGGCCTGAGGCGCCGTTTTTCACCAACCTGTTAAATCCAGTGTGAAGGGTGGCCTTTATTGGAGTCATTGCTGACGGCAGAGGACCTCAAGGTCCACTTCCCCATCAAAAAAGGCCTGTTCGGCCGAACGGTGGGTTACGTCTACGCCGTGGACGGGGTTTCCTTTACGCTCAACAAGGGGGAAACCATCGGTCTGGTGGGCGAAAGCGGCTGCGGTAAGACCACGACCGGGCTGGCCGTGCTGCGGCTGATCGAGCCAACCTCCGGCAAGGTGAAATTCCAGGACGCGGACGTGTCCCGGTTCAGCCCGGCCGAGTTGCGCCGGATGAAGCGGGACATCCAGGTCATTTTTCAGGACCCCTATTCGTCCCTCAATCCGCGGATGACGGTCAACCAGATCCTGGCGGACCCCATGGAGATCCATGGGCTTTTCAAGGGGGCGGAACGGCAGGAGCGCATCGCCTACCTTCTGGAAAAGGTCGGTCTGAGCCCCGAGCAGGGGCGGCGCTACCCGCACGAGTTCAGCGGCGGGCAGCGGCAGCGCATCGGAATTGCCCGGGCGCTGACCCTGAACCCGCAGATCGTCATCGGCGATGAGCCGGTCTCGGCCCTGGATGTTTCCATCCAGGCGCAGATCATCAACCTGCTCATCGACCTGCAGCAGGAGTTTGATCTGTCCTACGTCATCATTGCGCACGATCTGGCGGTGGTGGAACACCTGTGTGACCGGATTTTTGTGATGTACCTCGGAAAAGTGGTGGAGTCGGCCTCCTACCGGGACTTGTACACCGACCCGAAGCACCCTTACACCAAGGCCCTGCTCTCCGCTATTCCGATGCCGGACCTCAAGGTCCATCGCCACCGGATCGTTCTGCAGGGGGACGTGCCGAGTCCCATCAAGCCACCGCCGGGCTGCGCCTTTCACCCGCGCTGCCCCTACCGCATGGAGGTCTGTGACGGTGAGATCCCCGTCTTGAAGGACCTGGGTGGAGAGCACCGGGTGGCGTGCTACTTGTATTGAAGGAACGGATGCACCAGACATCGCCCTCACAGCCCGCCGTGGGTTTGTGATATAGAGGTTAGGGGAACACAGGCAAGAGAACACCAACCAAAGGAGGCAAGACATGCGAAAAACATTATTGGTCGTAGCGCTGGCGGCGATGGCCGCGGTCATGCTGCTGCCGACAGGCCCTGCATCGGCGGCATCGACTCTGGTGGCGGCCCAGGACTCTGCCCCGGCGATGATGAACCCGCAAGGGGATGACTCCGATGCCAATCTGCAGTACATGGCGAACTTCTTTGACGGGCTGCTGCAGCGCAAGGGGCCCGACGGCACCCTGGCCCCGGCGCTGGCCGAGCGCTGGGAGAGGCTGGACGCGAATTCATGGAAATTCTATCTGCGCAAAGGAGTCAAGTTCCACAACGGCAACCCCTTCACGGCGGCCGACGTCAAGTTTACGTTTGAACGCCTGTCCGACCCGAAGGTATCGCAGTTCATCAACACCGGGAAAACCATCGATTCCATCCAGATCCTCGACGACTACACGGTGGTCATCAAAACCAAGGAACCGATCCCCTGGTTTGCCAACAACATGCACCAGATTTTCATCATGGACAAGGAATCCACCGAATCCCGGGACCCGGGGGATGTCATGGTGAAGCCCATCGGCACCGGCGCCTACAAGCTGGTGGAGTGGGTGAAGGGGTCCTACGTGAAGATGGCGGCCAACGAGAATTACTGGGAAGGCGCGCCGCCCATCAAGAATGTGGAGATCCGCCCGATCCAGGAACCTTCCACGCGTTTTGCCGCCTTGGCCTCGGGGCAGGCCGATCTCATGTCCGGCGTACCGGTGGAACTGTTCGAAAAGATCAAACAAAATCCCAAACTGGCAGTGATCAGCCGGCCGGCCCGGCGCGCGATTTTCCTTGCCCTCGGAAATGCGCCAGGGACCCCGATGGCGGACCTGCGTGTGCGCAAAGCCATGTACATGGCCATCAACGAGAATGAAATCATCCAGAAGATCATGCACGGCCATGCCGCTCCGGCCGCACAGGTTCCGGACCCGCCGACCATCGGCTATGACGCCTCCATCAAGCGACTCTCCTATAATCTGGAGGCTGCCAAGAAGTTGATGAAAGAGGCCGGGCACGAAAAAGGATTTGCGGTCACTCTCACCAGCCCGAACGACCGCTACGTGAACGACGCCAAGATCGCCGAGGCGGTCACCAAATACCTGGCCAAGATCGGAATCAACGCCAAACTGGACGCCAAGCCGAAGTCCATCTTTTTCCCGGAGGTGGGCAAGGGCGGTCTCGAATTCTATCTGATCGGCTGGTTCGACGGCACCTTCGACATGGGACGCACCTACTTCAAACTGGCCCATACACGGGATGAGGCCAAGGGGGTCGGCGAACTCAACGGTACAAATTACAGCGACCCGGAGATAGACAAACTTCTGGACTCCACGGCGCAGATCGTGGACCCGGCCGAGCGCGGCAAGGTCCTTCAGAAATTGAACAAGATGGCCATGGAGCAGAAGATCGTCTGGATCCCGCTGCATTACCAAGAGGATCTCTACGCCATGCAGAAGGACCGGGGCATCGTCTTCAAGCCGCGGCCGGATCAGTGGATGGTGTACAAGGAAATATCCAAGAAGTAGGCGATAGCGACGTCACCGGGACCGTCGTAACACGCTCCCGGTGACGTCATTAGCCGATTGGACTCTACGCCGCTTTTCATTCGAGGCTCATGGCTACCTACATCGCTCGCCGGCTGATCCAGGGGGTATTTGTTCTCCTGGTGGCCTCCATGCTGTGTTTCGTGATCTTCCGCTATATGGGAGACCCGGTGGTCGCCATGGCGGGGCGTTATGCGACCTTTGAGGAGCGCGAGATGGTCAGACGCTCCATGGGGCTGGACAAACCGATCTACGTCCAATACGTGCGCTTCATCTGGAATGCGGCGCATGGCAATTTCGGACGTTCTTTCGTTACCCGCGTGCCGGCGCTGGGCCTGATACTGGAACGTTTCCCGGCCACCTTCGAGCTGGCGTGCGTTGCCCTGGTCATGGCCTTTTTCATCGGGGTCGGCTCCGGCGTGCTGGTGTCGCTCAAACCGTATGCGTTGCGCAACCGCGCCATCATGGCCGGATCTCTCGGGGGCATTTCGATCCCCACCTTCCTGATGGGTATTCTGCTGATCATGGTATTTGCGGTCTACCTTGGCATCCTGCCCCCGTTTGGCCGGGGGGAGGTGGTCGACCTGGGCTTCTGGCGAACCGGCTTTTTGACACTTGACGGCCTGCGGCATCTGGTCCTGCCGGCGACGACCCTGGCCATGTACCAGCTCGCCGTACTGCTGCGGCTGACCCGGGCGGGCATGCGGGAAGTGCTGACCGAGGAGTACATCAAAACCGCCTGGGCCAAGGGCCTTCCACCCCGAAAGGTGATTTTCAAGCACGCCCTGCGCAACGTGCTGATCCCCGTGGTGACCATCACAGGTCTTCAATTCGGGGAACTGATTGCTTTCAGCATCGTCACCGAGACCATTTTTCAATGGCCCGGCATGGGGAACCTTCTGCTGACGTCGATCTACGAGAACGACCAGCCGGTCATCGTGACCTACATCATGCTGGCGGCTCTGATCATCCTGACGGTGAACATCATTGTGGACATCCTCTACGCGTTGATTAACCCGAAAATCCGATATGGCTGAGCGACGCATCAGATCACGGCTGCTTTACAGCTTCCTGCGCGACCCTTCGGCGATTGCAGGCAGCGTTATTTTGTTCGTCTTCATCATGGCGGCCTTGCTGGCACCCTGGATCACGCCGCAAAACCCCTACGACCTGGAGACATTGACACTGGAGCATTTTCTCACTCCGCCGATCTGGATGGAAGGCGGAACGGCACCCTTTATACTGGGTACCGACGACCAGGGCCGCGACATCCTCAGCACGATCATCTACGGCTGCCGGACCTCTCTCGAGGTCGGTTTCGGCGTGGTGCTGATTGCCGGCACCATCGGCGTCACCTTGGGATTGCTCGCCGGTTACTACGGCAAGTGGGTGGACACGCTTACGATGCGGGTCGCGGACACCCTGTTTTCCTTTTCGACCACCCTGCTGGCGTTCTTGTTCCTGGGGGTATTCGGCCACGGCAGTGTGTTCATCGTCATCATCGCCATCTGCATTGCCGACTGGGTGCGCTACGCTCGCACCATGCGCGGCAGTGTCCTGGAAGTCAAAGAGGCGGCTTACATCATGGCAGCCAGGGCGACCGGCGCGACGGATGTGCGGCTGCTGCTGCGCCACATTCTGCCCAACGCCGTCACTTCCATTTTTGTGGTGGTGGCCGTCGACCTGGCAGTGGTGATCATGCTGGAGGCGACCCTGAGCTTCCTCGGGGTCGGCGTCCCGCTGACCCGCCCGTCGCTTGGCATGATGATCGCCAACGGCAAGCAGTACCTCTACGTCGGCATGTGGTGGATGATCCTATTTCCCGGGGCGGCGCTGGTGCTGCTGGTAGTCGGGATCAATCTCTTTGCGGATTGGCTGCGGGAAGAGCTGAACCCTAAAATAAAACGCAAAGCCTGATAAAGGCGCCCATCCTCGCGCTCGACCGGATCCGACCTGACCTGACCATGCCCAGGGCCCCTACTCCTTTTCCTCAGCCGGCGACCCATCGATTGGTTATGGAGCATGAAGAAAACGTTGTTGCCTCTTTGACCCGCAAGGGAACAAGTCAAGCCTGTTAGGACTGGTGAACGTCTTACTTCAAGAAAACGCCACCAGTTACCGGTTAAGTCCAATAAAGGAGGTATAACGCCATGGAAACCAAGATCGAGACGTTGGGAATGGGGTGGTTGCCGGACTATCCCGATTTTAGGGACTATACGGCAGAGCAAGATGAAGTCTCATCCGGCCTTAAGGCGTTGGGACAGGCGGATTCCGTGAAGGTCATGCTTGAAAAAGTGGGTGTGTCAAAAAAAAGAGCGGCAAAGCCGGCAAAATCAAACCTGCCGGCTTCTGCAGATTTAAGGGCATGGTGCTCTCCGATCGAGAACCAGGGCTCCCTTGGTGCATGCACGGCAAACGCCGGCGTTGGAATAGTAGAGTATTTTGAAAGGAGGGCGTTTGGAAAACACATTGATGCATCCAGACTGTTCCTTTATAAGGCCACGCGAAACATGCTGCACTGGACCGGAGACACCGGGGCATTTCTTCGCTCAACAATTGGCGCTTTAGCGCTCTTTGGCGTTCCGCCGGAAGAGTATTGGCCTTATGTAATTGGCGATTTTGAAAAGGAACCGCCGGCCTTCTGCTATGCGTTCGCCCAAAACTATCAGGCGATCAGCTACTACCGTCTTGATCCGCCCGGGACTGCCGCGGACAAGTTGCTGAACACGATCAAAACCAATCTTGCAGCGGGTCTTCCTTCGATATTCGGGTTTACCGTCTTTGGTTCTTACTCGCAGGCCGCAGCATCCGGAAAGATACCATTCCCGACCTCCGGCGAAAAAATCGTTGGCGGTCATGCCGTCGTTGCGGTCGGTTACGATGACACCATGAAGATTAAGAACACCAACCCAAAAGCTGAAGAAACCAAAGGCGCCTTGCTTATCAGAAACTCGTGGGGAACCGAGTGGGGCAGCAGCGGTTATGGATGGTTACCCTATAACTATGTATTGCAAGGGTTGGCTGTTGATTGGTGGTCACTGCTGAAAAATGAGTGGATTGATACGGGTGAATTCAAGATATGAATAATTTATCGACGTTAATATGGGGAATTATATTTGGCTCAATAGGGTTAGGATTTTTCGTTTATGGCAAAAAGCAAAAAGCAATTATTCCGATGGTAAGCGGCATAGGCCTGATGGTATTTCCTTATTTTATTGAAAACACATATGTCCTGATCCTGTCCGGTATTGTTTTGGTAGCATTGCCTTATTTTATACGAATATGATAAACATATTCATGAGAGGCAGCGACAAGTGGTAGATCTTCGTCCGTTTGAAAATCGCGATTGGCTGTCAGTCTGGCCGATACTCGAGCCGACGTTTCGGAGTGGGGAGACATATGCCTTTTCTCCGGATATCACTGAGTCTGAAGCCCATAAAGTCTGGGTTGAGTCGCCGGCGGCTACCTTCGTTGCATGCCGGAGCGACGGAGCCGTTCTAGGAACCTACTTCATCAAACCGAATCACCCCGGCCTTGGCTCCCATATTTGCAATTGCGGATACGTAGTCGCCGCAGCGGCTCAGGGGAAGGGCGTTGGCTCCGCAATGTGTGCGCATTCTCAGCGCGAGGCTTTAGCGCGCGGCTTTTGCGCCATGCAATTCAATTTGGTTGTTTCTACAAACGAAGCCGCGGTCAAATTATGGCAGAAACATGGTTTTAACATTGTCGGGGTTTTGCCGGAAGCATTTCGCCACAGGCGCCTTGGGTTTGTGGATGCCTATGTAATGCACAAGAAACTTCAAACATGCTAATGGCCTCACCCGCTTCGCTATTCCCGGATACGCAGCCTGAGAAGGCATTCTGAATCAAAGAACCAACCATGCGAAAAATAGATACATTCACACCTGCTGTGACTAAGACTACTCTGTTGTTTCTCGCGGGTTTTGTCTGGCTTTGTGTTGGAACCATGCTTTTGGTTTTCGCCTATTCATGGCTGTCGGAGGCACCCAGAAAAATATTTTTCATTTCCTTTGCCTTCGGGATCCTTTTGGGTTTGCTGGTACATCATTTCGGGTTTCTTAGGATTGTCGATAAAAATATCGCGCGGATACTTCCGATGGCTGACAAGAAATGCCTATTCTCTTTTATTACGTGGAAAAGTTATTTAATCATTGTTGTAATGGTCGGGATGGGGACATTTCTTCGTCATTCAGCGATCCCCCGACAGTATTTGGCCATTGTGTATACCGGGATCGGTTTGGCCCTGGTATTGTCGAGCTTGCGATACCTAAGAGTTTTTATTCATCAAGTAAGAGATCTTGCCCATTGATGTTCATGAACTAAACAAAACACCCTCCGTAGGGACCGGAAATCACAAAGCCGACTTTTCTGTGGCCTTCTGACGGAAAATAAGTTGTTCGGCGGGTGAGAAGACGCGCGTGCGAAGCAACAGGGTGATCGCCAGTGCGGTGACGCTGGACGCTGCGAAAATCATGGCCATCACGATGAATTGGTAAATGCCGGCATAGACGGGGTTAGCACCCGACACGATCATACCCGCCATCATGCCCGGCACCCACACGATGCCCAGCGACTTGAGTAAGTCCAGCCGTGGGATGAGGCTCGCATACACCGCGCTCTTCACGTAAGACGCAACCGTCACAGCCGGGTCGGCACCCAACGCCAGGCTCGCCTCTACCGGGCCCACGTGTGCGACGACATCCGCAAGGAACCGCTCTGCGGACTGGGCGCACGCGTTCATGGCGCTGGCGATGATCATGCTGCCCACAGGCACCAGCGTCGCCAGGTCAGCCGTCAGTGCCCCGGTCGCGGCCATTGCCGCGATCGCGATGCCCGAGCCTGCCGCGATTGCGTAAAAGGAGAGCGGCAGCGCGTTCTTTAGTCCCTTAGCGCGATGCGAGGCAATCCTGGCGGCGGCAGCCGCCATGGCCAGGAGGATAACCGCACCCACCAGCACGCTGCGATCCAACAGAAGCGCCAGGATCGTACCGATCAACGCAATCTGCACGAAACCCCGCAACAGCGATACCGCCATTTCGCGCTCCACGTGCACCGCGAACCAATGGCACAGAAGCATAATGACCAGGCACAGTGCGGCAGCGCCTCCTGCCTGGACAAGTACCCCTATGATGTCGCCTCCCAGGCGGCTCATCAACTCAGTGACCACGCAGCACCTCCTCCGTAAGGCCGACGGCCGTCAGCCGGCCGGCTTCCAGGGTCATGGTGCGATCGGCGATGCGGGCGGCCTGAAGCTTGTCGTGCGTGATAATGATACACGTCATCTGCCGTTCGCGGATGATACCCAGCACAAGATCCTCGATTCCCTGCTCTGAAACGTCGTCGAGGGCCGACGTCGGCTCGTCCAACAGCAGCACCTCCGGGGCGTTCGCCAGTGTGCGCGCCAGGGACACGCGTTGAGCCTCGCCTCCGGAGAGGATGCTCACATCCCGGTCCTGGTACCCCGGCAATCCTACGTGGTCCAGCAGCGCATCGATCTGCGCGGCAGAGATGGTCTCATTCCGCTGCCGGGGGCCGTAGGCGATGTTGCCGGCCACGCTCCCCGGGAAGAGGTGGGGCATCTGCATAACCATGCCCACGCGACGCCTCAGCTCCCGCGGCGCGATCTCCCGGTAATCCCGGCCGCCGAGGAGCACGGTGCCGCCCGTTGCCTCATCGAGACGATTGAGCAGCCGCAGGAAGGATGATTTGCCTGACCCGCTCGGCCCGACCACCGCCAGCACCTCTCCCTGATGCACGTGAACGCTGATATCGTTTACAATGACTTTGCCCGGGATGGCACGCGAGAGGTTTTTCGTTTCGAGCGCTATTGCTCGGCCGGAAGGCGGTCCCGCACCGGCGGGGACGCCGTTGACCATTTTGCTCGTGGGCATACTCACATCCCTTGAGGGAAAGGGGGGCAGTGAACCGCAACAGCGAGCGCATTCCCCGCCGCTTGCGGTGCAGTTAGCGGGCGAATATCAAATTCGATTAAACGCCCTTACGCTCGAAGATCCCCTGCAGCTTGCTGCAGGGTTCTTCAATTGAATCCTTACGACAATTCGCCGGCCGCTCGCACGAAGGACAGGAAGAGTTTCTTTGAACACGCGTCATCCCGCCACGTGCCCTCGGGATGCCATTGGACGCCGATGACATAGCGTTTGCCCGGGTGCTCGACCGCCTCGATGACCCCGTCCCTGGCCCGCGCCGTCACCACCAGCCCGGGTGCCGAATCTTTTACCGCCTGGTGGTGCTTGCCGTTCACCCAGATCTCCGGTTTGCCGACGATGCGGCGCAGGCGGCTGCCGGCTTCGATCCGAACGGTGTGAGTGTTGACGGCTTTGTCCGCCTTCGGGTTGTGGCAGAGGCTGTCCGGCAGCTGGGAGGGGATGTCCTGGTAAAGCGTGCCTCCAAGTGCGAGGTTCAGGACCTGAATGCCTCGGCATATGGCCAGAATCGGGATATCCCGTTCCAAAGCCAGGCCGGCGGCCGTCAATTCCATGGAGTCGAGCGCCTCGTCCACCTCCCCCAACCCCGCCATCGGCTCCTCGCCGTAGCGCTTCGGGTGCACATCGGGCCCCCCGCTCAGAATCAACCCCTGCACGGAATTCAGAATCCGTGACAGGCTGCCCGAGTCCTGGACGGCCGGAATGATGACCGGCGCCCCGCCCGAGTGCAATACGGCATGGCTGTAATCGGAACCGGCATAATCCATGAATTGGCCTAGGGAGTAAGCCCCCCAGGCGCCGCCGGTAATGCGCGAGCAGGTGATGCCGATCAGTTTCTTCATCTTTTAATCCTACGCTTTAGCAGGGTGTTGAAAAACCGCGCCTCAGGCCGTGATCCAGCGTTGTGCGGCTTTTGTAGATACTCACATATCACTGAATATGCTGCGCTTTCCAAAACGCCGCACGCCTTGGCTGACGGCCTGATGCTTGTTTTTGAACACCCTGATAGATGGGACCTTGACCGAAACCTGTCCTTGTTTTGCAACACCCTTGCTATGTGACCGTAACGCCGGGTCTGCAGCGGGCGGTGTGCGGCAGCCAACGCAGGGCCAGCAACGCGGCGATGAGATACAGCAGGGCGGCCGCGCTGAAAACCGCGCGCAAACCCAGCCATAGGGCAACCCCTACGCCGATCATCGGTGCCAGGGCGCGCGCACCGGCGTTGATGGAGTTGTCCAACCCGTAGACGGCGCCCTCCTCACCGCATGCAGTGTAGCGGGCGAGCAAGGCGCTGACACCGGTGATGATACCGCCGCTGGCAATGCCGGCCGCCACCTGCATGAAAAGAAAATGCCATCCACTCGTCGCCACGCTTTGCAGCAGGAAAGACACACACCCCAACAAGGAACAGATGATCACAATCCACCGGTGTCCGGTGCGGTCGCCCAGCCGCCCGAAGACAACGGAGAACAGCGCGGCCGCCGCCGCCGCGGAGCCGATGACCAGGCCCGTGAAGCTGTTCACCCGTGAGGTCTCCGTGATCAGCTCCAGAGCGAAGAGGGGCAGAATCGGGATGAACAGCATCCGCACCAGGGAGTCTGTGAACCGCAGGCCGTATGTGGCGAGAACCCCCGGGGCTGCGACTATGTGGCGCCATTCAGACCCAAAAGCCGGTCGTCGGCCGCTGGACGGGTCCGGCGCGACAAATTTTTCTTCAACGCCGAAAAAAACAATGGTTCCGGAAATCGCCAACAGCGCGCTGGTGACGTAGAACGCCGCCTGGTATCCGTAGGCATCGGCCAATGCCCCGCCGATGACAGGGCCGAGGCCGACCCCGCACCCCATGCCGACTTGCAGCAACCCCATGGCATAACCGGTGCGCTCCCGCGGGACTTGCGACGCCACCAGGGCATTGGCCGCACCGATGGTGCCCGTGATCAAGCCCTGGATGGCGCGCAGCACCACCAGTTCCTCGGCCGAACGGACAAAGGCCATCAGGAGCAGGATCACCGCTCCGCCGAACATGGCCCGCTCCACCATCAGCTTGCGGCCCCGGCGGTCGGCCAGCGCCCCCCAAAACGGCGAGGCGACCATCATGGTGAAGGCCTGGGCTGAGAACACCAAACCGGAAAGAAGGTCCGTGCCGAGCGACGTAGTCGCACCCAGCGATTTCACGTAAAGGGGCAAGAAGGGGAATATGCTCGAGAAGCCCACACCCGTGATCGTCTGGGTGAACACCATAATGTAAAGGGTTCGCTGCCAGGGCGGTGCGCCGGGCTTCTCGGGTGCGGATAGTGTCATGGGTTCAGTGCGGAATTCCGTCAGGTGGTGGTACGCGCCAGCTCCCGACACGCCTTGGCGATGTGGTGCGGGCCGAAGCCGTGCTTGTTGAACAGGTAGTCCTGGTCCGCCACCTCGCCGAAATGATCCGGGATGCCAAGCCGCTTCACCCGGACCGGGTGCTGCTCGCTCAACACCTCGCAGGCGGCACTTCCCAGCCCGCCGATGATGCTCTGATTTTCAACCGTGACGACAGCGCCGGTCCGCTGCGCGGATTCGACGAGTGCCTGCGCGTCGAAGGGCTTCACCGACGGGTAATGCAGCAGGTCGACCTTCAGACCCTCGGCGGACAGCTCGCGGGCGGCATCCAGCGCAAAGCGGGTCATGAACCCGGTCGCCACCAGGGTCACGTCCGCCCCCTCGTGCAGGCGCACGGCTCTCTGCGGATCGAAGCGGCAGGTTTCCTCGAAGAGCTTGGGCATCTTCGGCCGCACCAGCTGCATGTAGGTCGGCTGCGGGTGCTCGGCCATGTGGAACATCACCGCCCGCAGTTCGTTGGCGTCCGCGGGGCTGTAGACGTGCATGTTGGGCATGGCACGCATGATCGCAAGGTCCTGGAAGCACATGTGGGTGCCGCCATTCGGCCCTTGGGTAATGCCCGGCGAGTTGCCCACGATCTTGACGTTGTTGTTGGCGTAGGCGACACTGATGGTGACCTGGTCGTAGACCCGGCGCGTGGCAAAAGCCGTGAACGTCGCGCAGAAAGGGATTTTACCCTCCTTGGCCAGCCCGGCCGCAACCCCGATCATGTTCGCCTCCTGGACCCCGCAGTTGATGAAGTTGCGGGGATGCTTGGTGGAGACCTCGGGAATGGTGGCGTCCGCCTTGCTCAAGTCCGCCTCGAGGCACAAAACGTTCGGGTTGCGTTCGATCAGTTCGTTCAACGTCAGCGCGTAGGTCACGCGCATTTCCTTCTCATGATAGTTCATCGGCTCCATTCCTTCATCCGTTCAATAGGGCAAATCCATCTTGCATTCCAGGCCGCACATGATGCGCTCGTAGGTCGCCTCGTCCGGAACCTTGACGTTGTGGCAGTCGACGAGGTTCTCGGTTTCGCGGTTGCCCTTGCCCTTGATCGTGTGGGCGAGGATCATGGCCGGCTTGCCCGTTACGGTGTCGGCCCTGGCCAGGGTGTCGTAAATGGCATCCCAGTCGTGGCCGTCGATTTCGAAGACCTCCCAGCCGAACGCCCGCCACTTGTCCGCCAGCGGCTCCAGGTTGAGAATCTCCTGGGTGGTCCCGTCGATCTGCATCTTGTTGTAGTCGCAGATGACGATCAGATTGTCCAATTGGCGGTGGCCGGCGAACATGGCCGCCTCCCAAATCTGGCCTTCGTCGCTTTCGCCGTCGCCGATGATGCAGTACACCCGATGGCGTTTGCCGTCCAGCTTGGCGGCCAGGGCCATGCCGCAGGCGGCCGACAGTCCCTGCCCCAGGGAGCCGGCGGTCATTTCCACCCCCGGCGTCAGGATCTGGTCCATGTGGCTGGGCAGCCGCGTGCCGTTCCGGTTGAGCGTCGCCAGCCATGCCTTGGGGAAAAAGCCTTTGTAAGCAAGCGCCGTGTAGACGATCGGCCCGGCGTGGCCCTTGGACAGGACCAGCCGGTCCCGTCCGGGCCAGGTGGGGTCTTCCGGCCGGACGTGCATGACCCGGTAATACAGCGTAATGACGATCTCCACCAGGCTCATCACTCCGCCGATATGCCCGGAGCCGGACCGACAGATAGCGTCCGTGACGACGTAACGGAACTCCCGGGCCAATGCATCCAATTGTTCGCGCGATAGCTGCTGCTCCAAAATAACCCTCCCTCGGCCCCTCCAGGCCGCCTGCTGCAATTTAAGAGACGTTCTATCCGGTTCCGATTAGCAGAATCCCCTCCCCGTTTCAACATGGTCCTGTACGAATTCAGCCGCTGGGTCACGATGGGGCCCTGCCCGGCTGGAAGCGCACCTTCAAGCGAACGGCCGCAGCCATTCCAGGGGCTGCCGAACCGAACCGGGAAACGGGATCTTTCAAAACTAAGAGATCAAGCGCAGGCGGATGGCGATCGGGGCGGATCTCAGGTGGGATCATTGCATCGAGGAGCTGACCGCTGGGCCGCGGGGAGCTTCCTCTCGTTCTGCATGCGGGCGATGCCACGGGTGTTGCCGTACCTGGGCACGACCCGGATCCGCGCGCGCAATGCCGTGCGCGAACTTCTTACGCTGAGCAGGTCGCAGTGATCAGCCTCCGCGATTGATGGCTTCGGATGACTTCTAACCCGATAGGACGCCCCGCTAGCGCTCGAAGTCCTTCAGGATCTCCTCGTACCAGTTGGCCCTTTCATGAATCTTGGCCAACATCCGGGTCTTTTCCAGGGCCATGCCGACGTGGTGGGCCAGGTGCTCCATCCACATGATGTAATCCGGGCCGGGCTCGAACTCGAACGGGTAGTACAACCGCAACGCTCCGGCGATTTCAGGTCCGATCCTCACCGGCAAACCGAGAATGGCCTGAATGTTCTCGGCGGCGGCCGCTTCCTTGTACTGCACCCGGGGATCACTGGCCGCCTTGGAGATGACGACCGGCTGCCCGCTGGTCACTTCTCCCAGGCTGACCCCCAGGAACACCGGCCCCTTGGAAAGGTAGCGTTCGCTCAAGCCGTAGCGGACGACGCTGCTCATGATGTTGGTCTTGCGGTCGACCAGAAACAGGGCACTCGAGCGGGCGTGCCCATACTGGGCCACAATCTTCACCAGGTGCTGCAAGGCGTCCTTGTAATTCGTCGCAGGCATGCCCTGAATCTCGGAGACGGCCGCCTTCATGGAGGCGAAATAGAAGGCCTTCTTGAGGGCCAGACCGGCCTGAAGGGCCAGGGCCTGGAGATGTTCCATCTCTTCGAGGCTGAACTCCCTGCGCTGTGCAAAGTAAAGACGCAACGAGCCGACCAGCGCGCTGCCCGCGGTGAGCGGCAGGCCTACGATGCTGATGATGCCCTCCTGGAGGGTGGCATCGCGGTATTGTATTTTCGGGTCGGTGGCAACGTCCCGCACCACCACGGTCGCCCGCTGCACGGTTTCGCCGAGGCTCTGGCGCGGACTGATGGCCCCCTTGGCCCGGTAAGCCTCGCTCAACCCGAAAGTGGCCGAGATCACCAGGCTTTCTTCGCTGGGGTTGAAGATCATGATACTGGCGCCGCGGGCGTTGAATAGCAGCGCCGCGTTCCGCACCACGGCGGCTTCAGTGGTTTCCAGGCTGAAGGATGCGTGAATGTCGGCCAGGGCGTAAAGGTATCGGTGAAAAAAATCTGCGGTAGGCATGCTTGTCTCCTTTTCCCCAGAGGTTGCTGCCAGGTGATTTCTTCTGTTTCCTGTGAACCCGCCTGCGGCGCACCCGATGAAAGCGACGTGAGCGAATATGCAGGCACGAATTCCCTATCCAGGCTCTTTATCGACCAGCTGGGACTTGGCGTAGAGCAGCCTGACCTTGCGCACATTCTCGTTGGCACGGGAAAACGAGAGAGCATGGGTGGTGCAGCCGGCGACACAGGCCGGGATGAGGCCTGCCGCCACGCGGTCCTTGCAGCCGTCGCATTTGATGACCTTGCCGCTCGTCTCGTCCCATTGGGGGACCCGCCACGGGCAGGCGCTGATGCAGGCCCGGCACCCCACGCAGAGGTCCCTGACCACGTGCACCAGGCCGTCTTCCTCCCGCTTCACGATGGCGCGGGTCGGGCAGGCCGCCACACACCACGGCTTTTCGCAGTGAAAGCACGGTCGAAAGGCTGCCGCCGTTCGAACTTTTTCATGAATGCACGCCGGCTCGGTGCTGACCAGCAATCCCGGCCGCACCCCGGCCGGGGTGCGGTTCTTGACCTGGCACTGCACTTCGCAGGCCCTGCAGCTGATGCAGCGGCTCTCGTCGAGTTTGATCAGATATTTGCTCACGACAACTCCCGAAAAGATCTCGAAGCTGAAATTGCTCAGGTTTTTAGGCTGAGAGCGACCGGCTTTCAGCTGGCTACTTTAGTGACCGCAACAAAATGCTCTTGCAGCGCCAGCCCTCCGCCGGCATGGATCCATTGGTCCAGGCCGCCAACCATCAGCCGGGTGTCTGCCAGGCCCCGGCCCTGGGCCCGGGACTCGACCGGCAGGCTGCGGCCGAAGCCGCGCACCATGAAGACGGCCTCGGGGTGAATGAACTCGGTCAGCTTGACCTTGATGCGGTCTGAGCCGCCCGGGCCGGAAACCGCCACGGTCTCGCCGTCGGCGAGACCCATGCCGGCGGCCGCGGACTGGTTCATCCACAGCACGTTTTCGGGCATCTGCTTGAAAAGCAGCGGGTTGTTCACGGTGTGCCCCTCGACGTGCAAACTGCAGCCGCCGATGGTGAGCCGGAAGCTGCCGGCAGGGGGCCTGGACTTGGCGGTGTAAGGCGCGAGGCTGGGCAGACCCCGCTCGCGCCGGCGGCTGTTGACCACTTCGATTTTGCCCGAGGCCGTGGGGAACCTGAACCCGGCCTTCATTCGATCGTACTGCGGCTTCCCGGCCAGTTCCACGAACCCCTTGGCCTCGAAGTCCTGGGGTGCGACCCCTGTGCCTTCCAGCTGATAGCGCCAGATGTCCTCGACTCCTGCGAAGGCGAGCGGCTCCAGGCCCAGCCGCCGGGCCAGGCCGCCGACGATCTCCCAGTCCGCCCGAGTGTCGAAGCGGGGCGACGTACAGCGTCGGCGCATCAAGAACCCCGGTCTTAGCCCATAAAGCTCGCCCACGATGCTCTCGCGCTCCAAGTAGGGGGACAGTGGCAGGACCAGGTCGGCCTGCCAGGCCGTCTCGGTCCAGGCCGAGGTCACGCACAACAGAAAGTCCAGGCTGCCGAAGATCGTTTTCAGCCGATCCGGCTCGGGCAGCTCCGTCAGCGGGTCGTGCTGGTAGACGACATAGGCCTTGATGGGGTAAGGCTCGCCGGTTTGCATGGCGTGATAAGCCGTCGGCAGCAGCCCCGGCCCGTCCGCTTCGGCCCCAGGTTCCCCGCCTACCCAGTCGGTCCGTTTCTCGCCAACCGCCGGAAAGAGATCCGCCAGCCGCTGCAGCCCCGGCCGACCGAGGTCCGCCGGCCGAGCGGATAGTGGCAGCCCCCCCCGGGCGCCGATCGCACCCAGCAGCGCGTTGATGAGGTAGGCCGTGCGGCACACGAAAAAAGAATCCGCGTAGCGGGCGGTCATCCCGCCTGGATGCCAGATCACCTTCGGCGCAGCCTTGGCCAAGTCCTCGGACAGGGCCACGATGTCTGCGGCCTTGATACCCGTTTCGGCCTCGGCAAACTCCGGCGTGCAGGGGCTCACCACCTGGCGCAGCTCCTCCAGGTCCTCAATCCACTGACCGACATAGGATTCATCGTAGAGCTTGCGCGCCAGCAGGGTGTGGATGACAGCCAGGTTCAGGGCGTAATCGGTGCCCGGTCGGATCATGAAAAACCGGTCGGCCTTGCCGGCCGTGACCGTGGCCCGGATGTCGATCACCGTGAGCCTGCCGCCGTTTGCCAGGCCATCCAACAGCTCGTTGGCCTGCTTAACGTTGATGGATTCGAACAGGTTCCGAGTCTGGAGCACCACCTCCCGGGCATTTTTCAGGTCATAGACCAGGGCGTCGGGGGTGAACCCGAAGAGCGAGAGCGCCGCCTGCCGGGTGTTCGCCGCGAGGAAGGAGTCGCGGCTTGCGTAGTTGGGGGAGCCCAGGCCCCGCACCAGGGCCTGCCGGAGGTCGCTGAAAGGGCCGCCGGTGTCCGACCAGAGAATGCTGCGGCCGCCATGCCGGGAGCGCACGGCCACGATCTGGGCGGCGGCGTGATCGAACGCCTCCTCCCAGGAGACCCGCTGCCAGTTGCCTTCCCCGCGGCCGCCCTTGCGGAGCATGGGAAACTGCGGGCGTTCGTCGTCCTGGACGCAGGCGATCCCGGCCGCCCCGCGCACGCACAGGGCGCCCCGGATTCCGGCGGCCTGCCGGTTGCCCTGGATGGATCGGCAGCTGCCATCTTCCAAACCCACTTCAATCGGGCAGCGCACCCCGCACATGCCGCAGACGCTGTAGATGGTTTTGTCGGACATTCCTTCCTCCCTCGATCAGGCCACAGCCCTTCAGGGCATCAACTGTTTCCCGGCGGCCTCAGCCCACATGAACAACGGTGCCGGCAGGGCACCCAGGATGAGCAGCAGGGCCGCGAGCACCCCGCCCCAAAATCTGCCGCCGGCCCGGATCACCGCGGAGCCGCCTTCGGCCTCGACCGTGTAGGCATGACGGATCAGGTTCAGGTAATAATAGATGGATATGGCCGTGTTGACGGCGGCAACGATCACCAGCCAGTCATAGCCACGGTTCCAGGCTGCGCTCAGCAGGAAAAGTTTTCCCATGAACCCCGCGGTGGGCGGCAACCCCACCAGTGCCAGGGCGGCGATCGCCAACACGAAGGCCAGCCAGGGATCCTGCCGGTACAGGCCGTTCAGATCGTTCAGCTTCAGGTTGCGGCCGTCGCCGGACAACCGGCAGATTACCCAGAAGCAGGTCAGATTCATGAGCACGTACACCAGGCTGTAAAAGCCCGCCGCCGCCAGCCCGCTGGCCGAGGCCGCCACCAGTCCCAGCATGATGTAGCCGGCGTGAGCCACACTGGAGTATCCCAGCATGCGTTTGATGTCCTGCTGGGTCAGAGCGGCGAGGTTGCCGAAGGTCATGGAGGCCGCCCCCAGGACGGCCAGGACCGTGGTGACCTGCAGGCCGGGTTTCAGCAGGGCGGCCAGGCGGATCAGGATCACCACCGCCCCCAGCTTGGGCAGTGTAGCGGCGTATGCGGCGGTTTCGTTGCTGGCGCCGTCGTAGACGTCCGGGGCCCAGAAATGAAATGGAAACAAGGCGAGTTTGTAGAAAAACCCGCCCATGAAAAGTGTCAGTCCGACGAGACCGAGCGGCGAGCCGGCCCAGGACCAGGGTTTGCCGGTCAACACCGCCAGGAAGCTCGAATGCTGGCTGGCCAGGATGTAGGCCAGGCCGAACAGCGCGAGCGCCGTAGCGACGGCCCCGAACAGGATGTACTTGACCCCGGCCTCGGCCGCGCGGGGGTCCTTGCCTCTCAACGGGATCAGGGCGTACAGGCTGTAAGAGGAGATCTCCAGCGCCAGGTAGATGGTGATCAGCTCCACCGCACTCGCCAGGAGCATCAGCCCGAACGCGCCCAGCGACAGGAGCATGAAGTAGTCCGCGCGCTTGTCCGGTGCCAAGGTCGGCTGAGTGGAGGCGTTGAGCACGGCGATGGCGAATCCCAGGGCCACGGCGAACTTGAAGAACTGGGACAGGCCGTCGATCTGGTAGACCTCCCGGAAGAGCCTGCCGCTTGCACCCAGCGAAAAGGCCGCCACTGCCAGCCCGGCCGCGGCCGCCAGGGGAACCCATGCGGTGTTTGCGGCGATGGCCGTACCGTTTTTGCCGGGACGCGGCTGGGTGAGGCTCTGCAGGAACAGCGCCAGGATGATGGCCAGTTGCACGAGTTCCGGCAGCAAGAGGGTGATGTCAAAATCCACAACCATTCTCCTTCAACGGCTTTAGCGCGGCAGCACCGCCGTCGGCGCTGCCCCTGGCCGGGCCGCGATCATCGTCGGTATGGGCTCCAGGATCGGCCGGCCCCCCGGGGCGGACGCCAATGCCGTGGAACGGGTGCTGAACTCCCCCAGGACCCGCGCAAGGGTCGGATCGATGGCCCGCAGGGTCAACCCCGGTGCCAGCCCGATGTAGAACACCAATACGGCCAGGGGTGCGAAATAAATCCACTCCCGCGCCTTCAAGTCGACCCAGGCCTTGGCCTGGCTCGGCGCTCCCCACGCAAGCTTCTGACCCAGACGCAACATGTAGGCCGCGCCCAGCAGGACGCCGGGGATGACGGCCGCCCCCACCCAGGGCTTTTCCGCGAATACGCCGATCAGCACCAGGACTTCGCCCACGAAGCTGTTCGTCCCGGGAAACCCCAGGGAAGAAAGGGCAAACAAGCCGAAAAACCCCATGTAGGCCGGCAGGTATTTGCCCAGCCCCTGGTTCTCGGCGATCTCCCGGCTGTGGCTGCGCTCGTAGATGCAGCCGACCAGCATGAACAGGGCGCCCGTGGTGACGCCGTGGTTGAGCATGACCATGAGTGCTCCCTCCAGCCCGCGCAGGCTGAAGAGAAAAATGCCAAGGGTCACGAAGCCCATGTGGGCCACCGACGAGTAGGCGATCAGCTTCTTCATGTCGCGCTGGCCGAGCGCCACGAATCCGCCATAGAGGATGGAGGCAATCGAGATGGCGATCATCATGGGCGCAAAGGCGGCACTCGCCTGAGGAGTCAGGGGCAGGCAGAAGCGCAGGAACCCGTAAGCCCCCATCTTGAGGAGCACCGAAGCCAGCATCACGCTGCCGGCCGTGGGGGCCTCCACGTGTGCGGCCGGCAGCCAGGTGTGAAAGGGAAACATGGGCACCTTGATGGCAAAGGCGATGGCCATGGCCAGAAAGGCCCAGCACTGGAAGCCGAAGGGATAGGTCTTGGCCGACAGCTCGGGAATTGAAAACGTTCCGCCCGCGACATAAAACGCCACGATGGCCACCAGCAGCAGGGTGCTGCCGGCCAGGGTGTAAAGGAAGAACTTCAGCGAGGCGTAGCGACGCTCCGGCCCGCCCCACACGGCGATGAGCAGGAACATGGGGACCAGCATGGCCTCCCAGAAAATGTAGAACAGGACAAAATCCAGGGCGACGAACACCCCTACGCAGGCCGAGGTCATGAGCATGAGGCTGATGTGAAACTCCTTGACCCGCTTGCTGATGTAGGACCAGGAGCACAGCACGCACAGCGGCAGCAGCAGGACGGTCAGGAGCACCATCAGCAGGCTGATGCCGTCCAGGCCCAGGTGGTAGGTCAGCCCCCACGGCGGGACCCATGCGGCCGTTTCCTCGAACTGGTACCCGGAAAAGGACAGGTCGAAGCCGAACAGCGGCAGGGCGCACAGGAGTTCCACGATACCCGCCGCAAGGGCGAACACCCGCACGGTCTTCTCCCCCTTGATAAACGGCAGGATCAGGCAGGCCGCTACCGGAAAGAAGATCAGGATCGTCAATGTTGGCCAGGTGCTTTGCATCATGCTGACTCCGTTCAATCAACTCAATGAACTCAACCCGTCCGGCTATCCCCAGAACCAGACCCCGGCGAAAACGACCAGTCCCAGAATGACGGCCGCCGCCAGGTAGTTCTGCAACTGCCCGGTCTGGGCCAGGGTGGCGGTCTTGCCCGCCCGCCGCACGTTGACGGCTGTCCCGTCCACCACCCCGTCGATGGCGGCCCGGTCGAACCAGGCGCTGCCGCCGGCGATCTTAATCATCCCCCGCAGACCGACGCGGGCGTAAAACTCGCTCCACCACGTGTCGAGTTTCTCGACGGGCCATCGGGCGAGCGCCAGCAGGAGCCGTCCGGCCAGCCGGTAGAAATAGTCGAAATCCAGGTTGATCTTGGCCTCGGGTACGAGCTTGCGGCGCAGCAGGTAGAACCCCAGTCCCGTGAACCCCAGCAGCAGCAGGCTCTGCAGCACGTGCCAGACCGTGTAGGGGACGTACTCGACCGGAAAGGGCAAGAGCGCGTAGAGAAAGTGGGGCTGCACGCCGATGAAGAAGCACAGGAAGCCGGCGATGCCCATGGCCACGTACATGTTGCGCGGGATGGGTTTCAATGGCATCCCCGGGTCCGGTCTGCCGAACCAGGCAAAGTAGGGCAGCTTGATTCCCACCGACAGGAAGGTGCCGACCGCGGCGAGCTCCATGCCCAGCGCGAGCCACGTGTGGTGGGCTTCGGCCGCGCCGGTGATGGTCATGGTCTTGCTGATGAACCCGGAGAACAGCGGGAAGCCGGAGATGCTCACCGCCGCCACCATGTACCAGACGAAGACCCAGGGCAGGCGCCGGAACAGGCCGCCCAGCTCCGAGAGCTTGGCCGTGCCGGCCGAGTAAAGCAGCGCCCCCGCGCCCATGAACAGCAGGCCCTTGTAAAGGATGTGGGCATAGGCGTGCGCGCAGGCCCCGTCCAGGGTCATGGCCGTGCCCACCCCCACGCCGGCCACCATGTAGCCCACCTGCGAGACGATGTGGTAGGCCAGGATGCGCCGGGCGTTGTTCTCGATCGTAGCGTAGATGACACCGTAGATGGTCATCAGCGTACCCATCACGGCCAGGATCTCAAAGCCTGCGAAGCCGCGCAGCAGCACGTAGACCGCGGTCTTGGTGGTGAAGGCGCTCAGGAACACCGCACCCGTCACGGTGGCCTCGGGATAGGCGTCCGGCAGCCAGGCATGCAGGGGGATCACCGCCGCGTTCACGCAGAAGCCCAGCATGATCAGGTAGTCCCACAGCCGCGCAGCGCTGGGATCGGCGGCCTCGAAGGCGAACGTGCCGGTGGCCTGGTAGCGCAAGAGCAGCCCGCCCAGAAGGAACAGCCCGCCCAGGGTGTGGAAGAGGAAATAGCGTATGCCCGCCCGGGTGGAGGCCGGCACCCTCTGCAGCCAGACCAGGAAGACCGAGGAGACGCTCATCAACTCCCAGAAGATGAACAGCGTGACGTAGTCGCCGGCGAAGGTGCTGCCGAAGGCGCCGGCGATGTACAGGCAGGCCGCCACGTGCTGCCAGCGGTCCTTGACGTGCAGGGCGTAGATGAATCCGATCAGGGCCTGAATGGCAAACACATTGGCAAAGACCATCGACAGCGCATCCACCCGCCCCAGGCTCAGGTCGAGCCCCAGGTAGTGCACCTTCAGGTAGGCGCCGTGCGGCATGGTGAGGACACTGGCGATCGCCAGGACCGCGGCCACCGGCGGCAGCCAGCGTGCGATTCGGCCGGGCAGCGCCCACACGATCAGGGCACAGGCCACGAAAAATAGGGAAGGATGAAAAAACGCGTTCACGTCCATAACCTCAAGGGGTCCAGGGTGCACGGGGTTCAGGGTACAAGGCTTCATACGAGGTTCGATTGTTTTTTTTCACTTGACCCCTTGACCCCTGGAATCCTCGGACCCGCTTTCGTAGTAATCTTCATCTTTTCCCAGGAAGGTGTGGGCCGCGCCCTTGGCCCCCTTGGCCAGGATCAACGCCCCCAGCAGACCGAACAGCGCCCAGAAGCCGGGGATTTTTTCCAGACCGAAATGGGGTTCATGCGGGGTGATGAACAGGTTGAGCACAACCAGAAGCCCCAGGCACGCGAACATCAGGTTGCGCAGGGTCCGCTGGAGTCCCCGGCTTTGACCCGCCGGCGGCACCCCGGTCTGTGCGTGCATCGGTTTGGAATCGTGACCCATACCCTCCCCTCGCTTTCTCACATCCCGCCCAACACGCGGATGAACTGGATGAACGTCTCGGGGTACAGCCCCAGAAACACGCTCATCGCGGCCGTAAGACACAGCGGCACGACCATCGACAGCGGCGCCTCGGAATAGTGGCTGAGATCGATGCCGGGGGCCGGGGCCTCGAAAAAGGCCTTGTACACGACCGGCGTGAAGTAGGCGGCGTTCAGAAGGGTGCTCGCGAGCAACGCCGTCAGCAGGGCATAATGCCCGGCACTCACCGCACCGTTCACCAGGTACCATTTACTGACGAACCCGCACACCGGCGGGACTCCGATCATGGACAGCGAGGCCACGGCAAACGCCCCGAAGGTCCAGGGCATGCGGCGGCCCATGCCCGACATCATGCTGATCTTCTTCTGGTGGGTGGCCACGTAAATGGCCCCGGCCGTGAAAAAGAGCGTGATCTTGCTGAAGGCATGATGCGCGATGTGGGCCACCCCGCCGATGACGGCGAGCGGGGTCAGCATCGACACCCCCAGCACGATGTAGGAGAGCTGACTCACAGTCGAGTAGGCCAGCCGCGCCTTGAGGTCGTCCTTGGTCAGGGCAATGATCGAGGCCGCGATGATGGTCGTGGCGGCAAAGACACTCGTGGCCGCGCCCAGGCCTAGGGAGTCCATGAGGTTGACCCCGAAGCCGGAGAGCATGATCCGGCAGACCGAAAACACGCCGGCCTTCACCACGGCGACGGCGTGCAGCAGGGCCGAAACCGGGGTGGGCGCCACCATGGCCGAGGGCAGCCAGTTGTGCAGCGGCATGATGGCCGCCTTGGCCAGGCCCGCTATGTAGAGCGCGAAGGTGATCTGCACCAGCAGCGGGTTGGCCTCGGGCGGAAACATGCCGTAGCTGATGTCGCCCAGGCGAAAGTCGAGGGTTCCGCACAATACGTAGGTCAGGATCATCGCGGGCAGCAGGAACAGCTTGGAGGTGCCCATGAGGTAGACCAGGTACTTGCGCGCGCCGTGGTAGGCTTCCGCGTCCTGGTGGTGGGCCACCAGGGGATAGGTGAAAACCGTGATGACCTCGTAGAACAGGTAGAGGGTGAAGACGTTGGCGGCCATGGCCACCCCCACCGCGCCGAAGATCGCCACCGCAAAGCAGAAATAGTAACGCGTTTGGGCATGCTCCTTGAGGGAGCGCATGTAGCCGATGTTGTAGGCGGTCGCCAGGATCCACAGGCAGGAGGCCACCAGGGCGAAGATCAGCGTCAGCCCGTCCGCGCAGAACTTGACCTCGATCCCGGGCAGGATCACGAACAGGGGATAGACCAGGATCTCGCCCCGCAGCACCGGCGGCACAAACGTCAGCACGCAGCCGAATGTGAGGATTCCGGCCGCGAACGACACCGCTTCCCGGGCATTGATGTTTCTGCGCAGCAGCCAGATGGCCAACGGCGCCAGGCCCGTGGTCAGGATCGGTATGAGCAGCGCGCTGGATTCAATCATCGTCTCTTAACCCCGCAGCGAGGAGATCGCGGCACTGTCCGATGTGCCCCAGCGTTTGGCCACCACCAGGATGATGGCGAGCACCAGTGTCGCCTCGGCGGCCGCCAGGCCCATGACCAGCAGCGCACCCAACTGACCCAGCTCGTCTATGGCCGGCGTCAACCGTGCGCTCGACACCAGCGCGAGCCCCGCGCCGTTCAGCATCAACTCGACGGAAATGAGCATTCCCACCAGGCTGCGGCGGCGGGTGATGCCGTAAAGCCCCAGTCCCAACAGCAGCAAAGCGGCCAGGTGGAACAACAGCAGCGGATTCATCTTCCCTTTCTC
This sequence comes from uncultured delta proteobacterium, assembly GCA_963785045.1. Lineage (GTDB taxonomy): Bacteria > Desulfobacterota > Desulfobacteria > Desulfobacterales > SpSt-501 > SpSt-501. The sequence continues at coordinate 372,845 of CAWAUC010000020.1, forward strand.
CTCTCGAAGCCCAGCAGCACCGCTCCGGCCATGGCCACCACCAGCACCACCGAAATCAGCTCGAAGGCCAGCACGTAGGGCCCTGTCAGGAACTGCCCCAGCCGGGCCAGCGGGACCTCGGCCTTCAGGGGCAGGGCCGGGGGGACGTTGACCGCCACGATCCCGGCCAGGATGCCGGCGGGCAAAATCCCGCTCGCAAGGGCCAGGAGCTCCCGCAGTCTCATGCGCGGCTGCGAACTTTCCATGCCGGCCTCCCCGGCGGGGGCGCGGGTGAGCATGATGGCAAAAAAAATGAGCACGCTGACCGCGCCCACGTAGATCAGGATCTGCATCAACGCCAGGAAGGGGGCCGCCATGAGGAAGTACATGCCGGCCACTCCGAAAAGCGTCGTGATGAGGCCGACCAAGGCCCGCACCAGGTTGCGGCAGCACACGGCAGCGAGCCCCCCGGCGACGATGAGGGCCAGGTAGAGTCCGTATGCGGCGTAGGCCACCAGTTGTTCCATCAACCGTTTCCCCCCTTCGCCTTACGCAGCTCGTTCCGTGCCGCGGGATGCGCTCCTGGAGGCCGCCCGCTGCCTCAGCCGCGCCAACAAATCGATATCGAACGTCTGTCGGGTCGTGCCGACCAGGTAGGCATTGCCGGTGAACCGGATGGCATCCACCGGGCAGTTCTGCACGCACAGCCCGCAGAGGCTGCACAGGCTAAAATTGAGACGGTACACGTCGAGAATCCGTTCGATATGGTCCGGCGGCGGCGCCAGGTGCTGGGAATAGGGCACCTTGACGTCCGGCGCAAGCCGCAGCCCCGGATCCGCGGCCCGGCCGGCCTCTTGGCCCTTGACGTGCATGCGCAGGGTGATACAGCGCGAGGGGCAGGTGTCGACACAACGCCAGCACATGATGCAGCGCGGGGTCTGGGGGTCCTCGTCCTGCGGCACGAGCTCGATGTGGCCGCGGTACGTAGCCAGGTTCATGACCTCCTGCCGCGGATAGTGCACGGTGATCTGCGGCTTGACCAACTCGACGGCCGTGATCCGCAGGCCGACGGCCAGGCTCCAGAGTCCCTTGAGGGCTTTCATCAGGCTGCGCATGTTCATCTCACCAGTTTTACCATCAGGGCCGTGACGACCAGGTTCAGCAAGCCGAGGGGAATGAGCCATCGCCAGCAGACGTTCAGAAGCTGGTCGAAGCGCACCCGCGGAAACGTCCAGCGGAACCACATCATCACGAAAATGAGACCGAAGACCTTGGCCAGAAACCACCAGATCCCCGGAAGCACCGGACCGTCCCAGGCGCCAAGGAAAAGGGCCGTGGCGACGGCGCAGACGATGACCATGTAAGAATACTCGGCCAGGAAGAACAGCCCGAAGCCCATGCCCGAGTACTCGGTGTGAAACCCCGCGGTCAGCTCGCTTTCGGCCTCGGGCAGGTCGAAAGGCGAGCGGTTGGTTTCGGCCACGGCGGCGACGAAAAAAATGAAAAACGCCAGGGGGTGCGTGAAGACGTTCCAGGACAGCAGGCCCCGACTCTGCTGCTGGGCGATGAGCGAGAGGTTGAGCGAGCCGGTCTGGAAGGCCACAGCCAGCACGGCCAAGAGCAGCGGGATCTCGTAGGCTACGGCCTGGGCCACGGCGCGCGCGGCTCCCAGCAGGCTGTACTTGTTGTTCGAGCCCCAGCCGGCCAGGCACAGGGCGAGCGAGTTCAAACCCGAGAAGGCCAGGATGAGCAGCAGCCCCAGGTTGACGTCCATGCCCGTCAGCAGGGGGCTGAAGGGGATCGGCAGAAAGCAGATCACCACCGGGGTCATGGAGAGGACGGGGGCGGCCCAGAACATCAGCCGGTCCGCGCCCTCCGGCGTTGTCAGCTGTTTGCTGATCAGCTTGCCGGCGTCGGCCACCGTCTGCAACAGGCCCTGTGGCCCGACTTCATAGGGGCCGGGCCGGCGCTGAATGAAGCCGGCCACTTTGCGCTCCATATAGACCAGCACCAGGCCATTCACGCCCAGGAAGGCCATGATGGCCACCAGGGCGGCGATCATGTGCCCGAGCGGATGCGTGAGCCATGCCGTCAGCTGTGCAATCATCGGTCGATCTCCGGGATGACCAGGTCGAGACTGCCCATGATGGAGATGGCGTCGGCCAGAAGCGTGCCCTGGGCCAGCTCCCCGAAAAGGCTCAGGTTCGAGAAGCTGGGCGAGCGCAGCTTGAGCCGATAGGGTTTGGCCGTGCCGTCGCTCAGCAGGTAGACGCCGATCTTGCCCCGCGCCCCCTCCACCGCGAAATAGACTTCGCCTCTCGGCGGGATCAGGCGCTCGGGCAGGTGCGGGCTGATGATGTCGCCCGCGGGCAGGGCCTCCAGGGCCTGCTCGATGATGCGCACGCTCTGGGCCATCTCGGCCATGCGCACCTCGTAGCGGTCCATGGCATCGCCCGAATGTCCCGTGGGGATGTCGAAGGCCAGCCGATCGTAAACGGAATAGGGTTCGAAGCGGCGCACGTCGTAGGCAACCCCCGAGCCCCTCAGCACCGGGCCGGTGGCGCCGTAACGCCGGGCCATCTCCGGGGCCAGCACGCCGATGTCCTCGCAGCGTCCGCGCAGGATCATGTTGCCGGTCACCAGGTCGCGGTACATGGGCAGCCGCCGGGTGAAATCCCGGCAGAACTGCCGCGTGAGCGCGATAAACTCGTCGGTGGCATCGGCCGCGACCCCGCCGAAGCGGAAGTAGCAGTAGGTCAGACGCGAGCCGGTGACGATCTGCAGGATGTCCATGACCCGCTCGCGGTCGGCAAACCCGTAAAGGATCGGGGTGAAGCCGCCCAGGTCCAGCAGGTAGGCCCCCCACCAGAGCAGGTGGGAGGAAATGCGGTTGAGCTCGCAGGTGATGACGCGCAGGTACTCGGCCCGCGGCGGTACCCTGATCCCCATGAGCTTTTCCACCGCGCCCACATACGCCCAGTTCCAGGCGAGCGCATGCAGGTAGTCCACCCGGCCCATGTTGGGCAGGTACTGCGCGTAGCTCTTCACCTCGCCCATCTTTTCGTGCATGCGGTGGATATAGCCTATCACCGGCTCGCCCTTGCGGATGTACTCGCCGTCCAGTTCCACGACCACCCGCAGCACGCCGTGGGTGGCCGGATGCTGCGGGCCGATGTTGAGGATCAGGGTGTCGCCGTCCTCGGACATACCCGGCGCGAAACGGTTCGTGTAAAAGTCGCCGGTAAGCTTTGCGTTCACATCGTGACCCATGGGTCTAATTGTCCTCGCCCGTCTCGCGGGGTTCGATCTCGTACTGCTCGAAATGCCGCTCCGCCAGCCGCCGGGCATGGTTGCGCCGCGAGCAGTCGGGGCAGACGCTGAGGTTGAACGCGGGCACCTTGGCCTCGCCCGCGCGCTCCATGATCATGCTCAGATCGATCACCGGGCCAAAGGGCTTGCCGCAGGAAGTGCAGGCCCGCAGCGGGATGCGGGAGGCCTCCTTGCCCTCGATGATGACCATGCGCTCGCCGCCCTCGTCCCGGATCTGGATCTTGTTCACGGGGCAGATCCGGGCGCAGGCCCCGCAGCCGATGCAGTGCCGGGCGGTGCGGCCGAAGGAGGTGTCCACCTTGATCTCTACCCCGCGGCCGCAGAGCGCCAGCACGTTGCCGCCCACCCGCTCGCAGACCCGGGCGCACAGCCCGCACATGACGCAGTCCTTGTTGTCCTCGGAAAACCGGCCGAGCTCGGCGCCGTAGCGCACCGCCAGTTTTTTCAAAACCTCGGAGTCGGGACAGCGACTGTAGAGCAGTTCGACGATCAACTTGCGGCCCTGCCGCAGAAACGGGGTGTCGGTCCGAACCTCGGCATCGCCCCGCAGGGGGTAGTTGCAGGCCGTCACCATGCGGCTACGCCGGTTTTCGATCAGTTCCACCGTGCACAGCCGGCACATGGCGGCAGGCTCGAGCGCCGGGACGTGGCAGAGGGTGGGGATGTCGACCCCGTTTTCGCGTGCCACCTCCAGGATGGTCCGGCCCGCCTCCGCCGTGACTTCTTTTCCGTCCAGGATGATTTTCATGGTTGCCGTCCTTTGGCCTCACGCACCTGCGCGGCGGCGGGTCACATGATCTTGATGCTGTCGAATTTGCAGTTCTTGTAGCATTCCATACACTTGATGCACAGCTCCTGGTCGATGCTGTGGGGCTTCTTCTTCTCGCCCGTGATGGCCTTGGCCGGGCACTTGGCCTTGCACAGGCCGCACCCCGTGCACTTCTCGGGGTCGATCTCGTAGTAGTACAGGGGCTTGCAGACGCCGGCCGGGCATTTCTTGTCCAGGATGTGGGCGTCGTATTCCTCGCGGAAATACTTGATGGTGGAAAGCACCGGGTTGGCGGCCGAGGTCCCCAACCCGCAGAGGGAGAAGCTGTTCGTGAACTTGCCGATCTCCTCCAGGAGTTCCACATCGCCCTCGTGCCCCTCGCCCAGGGTGATGCGGGTGAGGATATCCTTCATGCGCGTCAGGCCCTCGCGGCAGGGCGTGCACTGCCCGCAGGACTCCTCCACCAGGAAGCTGATGAAGTAGCGGGACACTTCCACCATGCAGATGTTTTCGTCCATGACGATCATGCCGCCGGAGCCCATCATCGAGCCGATTTCAGCCAGCTTTCCGAAGCCCACGTTGATGTCCAAAAACTTCTTGGGGATGGGGATGCAGCCGCCGGAGGGGCCGCCGGTCTGCACGGCTTTGAGCTCCTTCTTGTTGGGGATGCCGCCGCCGATGCCATAGACGATCTCGCGCAGGGAGGTGCCCATGGGAACCTCGACCAGGCCGACGTTGTGGACGTTGCCGGTGAGCGAGAAAACCTTGGTGCCGGCCGAACGCTCGGTGCCGTAGCCGGTGTACCAGGCGCCGCCGCGCAGGATGATCTCGGGCACGTTGGCGTAGGTTTCGACGTTGTTGAGGTTGGAGGGGCTGTCGCGGAAGCCCTTTTCGGTGGAACGGATGTACTTGGGACGGGGGCGCCCGACCTTGCCCTCCAGGGAAGACATGAGGGCCGAGGACTCGCCGCAGACGAAGGCCCCGGCGCCGGTGGAGACGGAGACCTTGAATTTAAAGCCGGTACCCAGGATGTTCTCGCCGATCAGCCCCAGTTCCTCGGCCTGACGGATGGCCCGGGTCAGGGTCTGGACCGCCAGCGGATATTCCATGCGCACGTAGAGAAACCCACGGTCGGAGCCCATGGCGCAGGCGGCGATCGCCATGCCTTCCAGGACGGCGTGGGGGTCCCCCTCCATGACGGAGGCGTCCATGAAGGCGCCGGGGTCGCCCTCGTCGCCGTTGCAGATGACGTAGTGCCGTCCGGACTGCCGGGAGCAGGATTCCCACTTGAGCCCGGTGGGGAAACCGGCACCGCCCCGGCCCCTCAGCTTGGAGCTCTTGATCTCCTCGATGACCTGGCCGGGAGTCATTTCGTTCAACACCTTGTTCAGGGCCTTGTAGGCCCCATGCACCAGGGCGTCATTGATGTCGAAGGGGTCGATCCGGCCGACCCGTTTCAACACCAGCTTGGTCTGCTTGGCGAAGAAGGGAATGTCGCCGACCTTGGCGATGGGCTCCTTGGCCCCCTGGGGCTTGTACAGAAGGCGCTTGACGAGCTCGCCGCGGATGACCGTCTGCTGGACGATCTCTTCGGCATCCTCGGGTTTGACCCGCTGGTAGAAGAGCCCCTCGGGCTGCAGGGTGAGCAGCGGGCCGCGCGAACAGAAGCCGTGGCAGCCGGTGCGTTTGACCTCCGGCACCACCTTGATGGCCGCTCCGGATGCGGCGACGGCTTTCTGCATGGTCGCAAGCAGGTCCAGGCTGCCCACGGCCTTGCAGCCCGTGCCGCAGCAGACGAGGATGCGGGGTGCGTTGGGGTCGGTCCGGTCGATGAGCGCCTGGCGGTACTCTTCGAGTTCCTGCCCGCTCACGAATCGTTTCACCCCGGGCTGGACGGCCGCCGGGCTGGTTGTTGCTGTGTTCATGACATCTCTCCCCTATTCGGCACCGACCTGATCGATCAGCTCGTTTAGCAGACCGACGGTTGCCTTGGGATAGTATTTCTCGTCTAAAACCACCACCGGCGAGACGGCGCAGGCGCCCAGACAGTTCACGGTTTCCAGGGTGAACTTCTTGTCCGCCGTGGTTCCTCCCGGCTCGATGCCCAGTTTACCGGCGACGTGCTTGACCATGCCGCCGCTGCCCTTGAGATGGCAGGCGGTGCCCGTACACACGTGCAGGATGTGCTTGCCTTTGGGCACCAGGCTGAAGGACGCGTAGAAGGTGGCCACCTCGTAAATCTTGGTCAGCGGGACGCCGATGGCCTGGGCCAGGTATTGCAGGGCCGATTCGGGCAGGAAATGATAATGCCGCTGGATGGCCTGCATCATCATGATCATGGCCTCGCGGTTTCCGTTGTAGTCGTCGCGGATGATCCGGTCAATCAGCGTGAAGTCGATATCGAGTTCCTGGCAGGTCATTTCCGCTTCAGGCATTGCGTCCTCCTTGACACCCCATGAGTGCCGGGCGGCTCGCGGGCCGCCCGGGATTAGATTCCTTCATCCGGCGGGGCGTCTTCGATCTTGGTGAGGCTGAGGCACTGCGTGGTGCACACCGTGACGCAGACGGGTTTGAGGCCTTTATCGAGTCGGTCCTTGCACAGGTCGCATTTGACGGCCGTCTGCGTCCGGGGGTCCCACTGCGCCGCCCCCCACGGGCAGGCCACCATGCACGCCTTGCACCCCACGCACAGTTCGGAATCCACGTAGACGATGCCGTCCGCCTCACGCTTCTTCACGGCGCCGGTGGGGCAGGCGGCGACACAGGCCGCGTTTTCGCAGTGGAAGCATCCCATGTAGACGTAGGCCTCGCGCGGCAGGCCGCGGACCACGCGCCGGCCGAGCATGAACATCTGGCACAGACGCGACTCCTCGGGCAGCTGCTTGCTCTCCCGGCAATAAATTTCGCAGCTCAGACAACCGATGCACCGGTCCTGGTCCTGGATGATGCAGTACCTGCTCATTCTTTACTCCTTCCGCACATTCCGTCTTTTCGCAACCCTGCCGCCGATTGCGCCGCCTTCGCCGCGTGGCGCGTCAGGTCTTCCCCTCCACCATCTGCCGCAACGGCAGCAGGCTGAAAAGGGATTTGCGGTCTTTGTCTTTGAGAAGCGGGTGGATGCCCAGATCGTCGGGCAGGAGCAGCGGCTTCAGGTCCGGATGGTTTTCGAACTCCACCCCGAAGAAGTCGAAGCACTCGCGCTCGTGCCAGTCGGCCCCGCTGAAGATCGCCGCGATCGACGGGGCTTTCTTGCGCGCGTGGGGAACGGTCAGCCGCAGGGCGACACGCCCGGAGGCGTCAAAACGATCGAAGTGGTAGACGATCAGGATGCCTTCGGCCACGTCGACCCCGGCAATGTCCTCCAGAAAATAGCCCCGTTCGAAGAGCAGGCGCACGGCGGGCACTAGCTGCTCGGCATCCAAAAAAAAAACTGGCGCGACAACCGCTCACCGCATAATCACCGGAGCTTTTGCGCCAGGCCTGGATCGGGGCCAGATCTGCCAACAGGCGGGAGTCTGCCTCTGAACTCATGCGTGCTTGTCCTCCCCCGGTTCGGGCCACCAGCGTTTGCCGGTCAGCTTTTTCTGCAGGGCAAAGATGCCTTCCAGCAGCCCCTCGGGCCGGGGCGGGCAGCCCGGAACATAGACGTCCACGGGGATGATCTTGTCCACGCCCTCGACGATGGCGTACTGGCCCTCGAAGTAAAACGGCCCCCCGGATATGGAGCAGTTGCCCAGGGCCATGACCCACTTGGGTGCCGGCATCTGCTCATAGAGCCGTACCACGGCCGGGGCCATCTTCTTATTCACGGTGCCGGCGACGATCAACAGATCGGACTGCCTCGGCGAAGGCCGGAACACCTCCGCGCCGAAGCGGGCGATGTCGAAGCGGGCCATGCCCACGGCCATCATCTCGATGGCGCAGCAGGCCAGGCCGAAGGTCATGGGCCAGATGGACATGGCCCGGCAGAGGTCCAGGATCTGCTGCACCGGCTTGATGTCGAGCAGGGGCGGTTCGGTAAACGTCCCGGTATTTTTCAGAAGGTCACTTTGCGCGGCCACGTAAAGACTCCTTTGCGCCAGAAATAGACCACCGCGAGCCCCAGAATTCCCAGAAAGACCATGAGTTCCCAGAAGACCGCCCAGCCGGGGCTGTCCGGGTAGGCCGCCGCCACCGGGAACAGGTAGAGCACGTCCACGTCGAAGGCGAGAAACAACAGGGCATAGAAATAATAGTTGATGCCGAAGCGGACCCGCGCCGGTCCATGCGGGGTGATGCCGCACTCATAAGGCAACCCGATGTCCCCGCCCTTGCTCCGGGGCGACAGGAGAGTGGCGCCGATGAGCGGCGCCAAGCCGAAAAGGGCTCCTGCGCCGAAGAAAAGAATGACGGCAAGATTGAGCCAGCTGAATTGCATTTGCGTGTTCCCTTGGCTTGCGCGGATACCCACATTGCCCCTCGGCGGGGTATCTGTTAGGATGGTCCGCGTGATCTATCAGTTTTTTTTAGACTCCGGTCATGTTGCGGCAGGCGATAAATTTATTTTAAATCTCCCCACGTCGGCTCGGGGGAGTTGGATGAGGGCCAACGCTCCAGCATCTTTTGCAAACGAGCATCCGAACCTTTTTCGTAGGATATTAACCCCTAATTCAATTCATCGAGTTTGAAAAAATAAAAATAGTCGAGATTTATTCCGTTTGTCAACCTATAAATCCATATTTCTGAAAATTTTTCAGCGCGGTTCTGATCGGAAACGTGATGAGGCGGTGGATTGAACAATGCGCGCCTTTATCGGTTTTAATGAAGCTCTCGGGCTGACCCTGGACCATGTCGCAACCTGCGGGGTGCAGGAGGTCGCCCTGCTCCAGGCGGTCGGCCGCATCCTGGCCGGGGACATCGCTGCCTGCGTGGACAGCCCCTCCATCAGCACCTCGCGCAAGGACGGCTTTGCCGTCGCCTCCCGGGACCTGGACCAGGCCGCGGCAGACGCCCCGGTGGCGCTCAGGCTGGCAGGAACCCTCAGCGCAGGAGACATGCGTTTGCTGCGCATCGGCCCCGGTGCCACCGTGCGTGTGACCACAGGCGCCCGGCTGCCCGACGGCGCCGATGCCGTTCTCGCGGAGGAGTTCTGTCGCGTCGCAGGCGACGTCGTCATCTGCACCGACACGGCCGCGGCCGGCCGTAATATCCTTCAGCGCGGCACCGATGTGACGTCAGGGGTGATCGTGGCCGGCAACGGGGAAAAGCTCACGGCCCCACTGCTCGGCTTGATCGCAGCCGCCGGCCATGGCACCGTAACGACGCATCGACCGCCGCGGGCCGCGGTCATCGCCACGGGCGACGAGGTGGTGGCGCCCGGAGAGCCCCTGCCGGAGGGACGGCTCTACGCCAGCAACATGGTCGCGATCTGCGGCTGGCTGGCGGCCGCCGGCATCCCGTTTGAAACCGCCATCGTCAAGGATCGCCGGGAAGATATCCGCGGGGCGATCCTGAGCCGGCTGCCTCGCGCCGACGTGTTTCTCACCAGCGGCGGCGCCTGGGGCAGCGAGAAAGACCTGATCCTGCAGGTGCTGGAAACCCTGAACTGGGCCGGCATCTACCACCGCGTGCGCATGGGGCCGGGCAAGCCGGTCGGCTTCGGTCTGCTCGAGGGCAAGCCGTTCTTTATGTTGCCCGGAGGGCCGTCCTCCAACGAGATGGCCTTTCTGCAGCTGGCCCTGCCCGCGCTGCTGAAGATGAAAGGGGACTCCCCCCAAGTGTTCCCGGCCGCCTTCGCCAGGCTCGCTGCAACCGTCACCGGCGAAACGGGCTGGACCGAATTCGTCCACGCGCGCCTTGAAACGCGGGCCGACGGCCTTTACGCGCATCCGGCGCGGCTGAAAAGCCGCCTCGTCTCCATGGCGCGCAAGCAGGCGCTGATCGTAATCCCCGAGGACCGCGCGGAGATTGCCGCCGGAGAGAGGGTCGAAATCCAGGTGATAGACCCGTCCGCGAAGGTCACGGAGGCGCCGGCCCATGAATGAGCTCGTCTGCTACTGCTTCAACTTCACGCGCGAAGACATCGTGCGCGACCTGCGCGAAAACGGGCGTTCGACGATCCTGGAGCGGATCGCCGGCGCGAAGCGGCTCGGCAGCTGCCGGTGCGCCGTGAAAAACCCCAAGGGCACCTGATGCCTCGCGGACGTCCGCCGGGTGCTGGACGAGATCAATGGGCACAAAGTTCCCGGCTGAGCAGCGTGTCGATGGCATCAACCCATCGCACGTAAATCTGCTTTTGGGCGTCCCGGACGCGCAGCACGAAATCCGCATCAACCACCCCCTCATGCACGGCAAGCTCCCTCTGTTCGGAAAGACTTGCTGCAGTTGAAGAGAGTTGCGAAGGACACGCGGGCGGTCGAATCCGGGATCGGGGCCTGCAGCCAGCGCTGCCAATCGACCTCGGTAGGGGGCTCGCCATTCCCGAGTAGGCAGCGGCGCGCCACATGCCAGCGAACCCGCTGAAAGCGCCGGAAAAGATCGTAGTAGGCTGTTGCGGCGGCACGGGAAACCACGCCGCGGCGCACGGACTCCGCCCGGGCGTATCGAATCAGTGTTTCCGGTTTAACGAGGTTCGGGCACACCCGGTTGCAGCGCCGGCAGGTGAGGCAGTACCAGATTTCGGGCAGCGCGATCAGCTCTTCGATCAGCCCCAGGCTTGCAAAGCGCACGATCCTCTGAGGGCGGAGCCGGTTGGTGGCGATTTCGACCGGGCACTCCGAGTCGCAGGAGCTGCAGGTCCAGCACCAGCAGTGATGGCGTCAACAGCCTTGCTAAGCCCCTTTCCCGAACGCACAGTTCGGGAACACGCACTCCGGGCAGTCCTGGCACAAGCCGCCGTGCCCGAAAAAGGCGAGCTCTTTCTTGCCGATCCGCTCACCGGTGAGAATCCGCGGTAGCACCAAATCCAGGATGGTGGTACGGTGATACAACCCGCAGGCCGGCACCCCCAGCAGCGGCACGTCCCCGATCCAGGCCGCGAGGAACATGGCTCCGGGCAAGGCGGAGGCTCCATAGTTCATCTCGGTCGCCCCGGCCTGCCGGATCGCCTGGCGGGTAACATCGTCCGGGTCGACGCTCATCCCCCCGCTCAACAGAATAAGGTCGCAGCCGTTTTCGAGATGCGACACGATGGCCTGTCGGATGAGGTCGGCGTCGTCCGGCGCGAAGCTGACCCCGGCCACCTCCGAGCCCAGTCCGGTTACCTTTTCGGTCAGGATCGGCGCAAAGCGGTCCTGGATCAGGCCGTTGAAAACCTCGCTGCCGGTCACCACTATGCCGGCCTTGGCCTTGCGCAGCGCCCGCACCGACAGCACCCCGCCGTCCTGGCGGGCGATGGCCGCGGCACGCTCGACCGGAGCGCGTTTCATCACCAGGGGAATGGCCCGCGTGGCCGCCACCAATTTGCCTTTTTGAACCAGGGTGTGGGTGTGGAGGGTCGCACACATAACAGCAATACGTCGTTATGCCCCTGTTCTTGGTTCATATTTTGGTATTGTACTAAGGAAGGAGCAGCCAAGCCAAGCTGAACAACGGCGCGGATGTGGTGCTGACGCTGGACGAGAAAATTCAGTACATCACCGAACGCGAGCTGAACGCCGCGATCGCCCGGACACACGCAATTGCGGGGACGGCCATCGTCATGAATCCGAATAACGGAGAAATTCTGGCGCTGGCGAATTGGCCGACGTTCAACCCCAACAGAGCCAGCGAAGCGCCGGCGGGAGCGCGAATGGATCGCGCGGTGAGCGCGCTCTACGAGCCGGGTTCGACTTTTAAGCTGGTGACGCTTGCGGCGGCGTTCAACGAGGGCATTACGCGGCCCGACGAGGTTTTCGATTGCGAGAACGGCAGCGTGCTCGTGGCGGGCCACCGGATTCACGACCATAAGCCGTTCGGGTTGCTGAACGTGTCGCAAATCCTGGCGCAATCGAGCGACGTGGGAGCCATCAAAATTGCATTGCGGCTGCAAGCGCCGAGATTCTACGACTACATCCGCGCTTTTGGCTTCGGGGAGTTGACCGGAGTGGATTTGCCCGGGGAGAGCCGAGGCTTGCTGCGGCCAGTGAATGATTGGGGATCGTTCTCGATTGGCTCGATTTCGATGGGACAGGAGATTGGGATTACGCCCATCCAACTGATCACGGCGGTTTCGGCCATCGCCAATGGCGGCCTGCTATACAGACCGCATGTTGTGAAGGAACTGGAACGGGGTGGCCGGGTGCTGCCAGCTGAGGGCGTACTGGCGCCAATGGAACCGAGACGCGTGATTCGTCCTCAAACGGCGGCGACGTTGCGCCGCCTGATGGAAGGTGTGGTGCTTGATGGAACGGGTCCGAAGGCGCGGCTCGACGGGTGGACTTCTGCCGGGAAAACGGGAACCGCGCAAAAGATCGATCCCGCGACGGGGCGATACTCGCGCACCCAATTTATAGCTTCGTTCGCGGGATTTGCGCCGATCAACGACCCGGCAGTGGCGATTCTTATATCGCTGGATTCCCCGGTGGGGCAACACGAAGGCGGGGAAGTGGCCGCGCCAGTTTTCAAACGCGTTGCCGAAGATGTCCTGACGTATTTGGATGTGCCGCGCGACGTTCCGCTCAATCCAAAGTTTCTTCAGACGAATTACAGGAAGCCATCGAATGAAGACCGGAGCGCCCTGGAGGATTTATCCTCGGTGGATTTTTCCGGAGAAGCCGATCCGGCGCCTGCAACATCGCAGGCTGGAAATGCCCGAGGACATAAGCAGATGGACAGCAAGGTGCCAGCAATAACTGTGGCAGTGGATCAAGGCGGGGAAATCGAGATGCCGGACTTCGGCGGCAAGACGATGCGCGAGGTAGCGGACATTTCGCTGAAGCTCGGGCTCGATCCAGTGCTGGTTGGCAGCAATCTTGCAGTCGACCAATCGCCGGCGCCGGGGGCGAAGGTCCGCCGCGGCGCGAAGATCACGGTGCGCTTCGGGACACCGAACGAGAAGAAATCGAGGCCAAGCCCGGGAAACAGGAATTAGGATGAGAACTGGATTGAACCATATAGAAGAAACGCAAAACTCGAAGACCAAACACGCCGATGAAGGCCGCGAAGATTCATCGTCGCCCCGCGTCTCACCTCGAAGCACGAAACTGCGCGATTTGCTCCTGGGAACGGAGACGAACGCCGCGCCATCCGTTGCGGAGATGGAAATCCGCCAGGTCACCTGCGATTCGCGGAAGGTCCAGCCGCGCTCTCTCTTTTTTGCATTGCACGGTGCGAAGACCGATGGGAATGCATTCGTTCGCGATGCCGTGTCGCGCGGTGCCGTGGCCATCGTGAGCGAAGACGCGCCGCCGCCGGGGATTCCGGCGAGCGTGGCGTGGATTCAAGCGCGCGAAGGACGCAAGGCGCTTGCGATTGCGGCGGCCAACTTTTTCGAGCATCCGGCACAAGCTTTGCAGCTTGTCGGGGTGACCGGCACGAACGGGAAAACCACGACAACTTCCTTGATTGATGCCATCGTCAAGGCCTCAGGCGCAAAGACCGGCCTTTTCGGAACGATTGCGTATCACACGCCGCTTGGCGAGTATCCCGCGCCGAACACCACGCCGGAATCGGTAGACCTCCAAGGATTTTTGGCGGAGATTCGCGATGCGGGCGGGAAATTCGCGGTGCTCGAGGCGAGCTCGCACTCGTTGGCCATGGACCGCTTATGGGGCTGCCATTTTGCGGCGGCAGTTTTTACGAATTTGACCCGCGAGCACATGGATTATCACAAGACATTCGACGATTATTTTGCGGCGAAGAAGAAGTTGTTCGAAGGCACCGGCGCGGGCGCGCCGGATGTTGCCGTGATTAACACGGATGACGAGTATGGAAAGCAATTAAGCAGGCTGGCCAAGCAGACCGTCACCTACGGCCTCGAATCCGATGCGGACATCACTACGAAGAAATTCCAACTGACATTCAATGGACTGTCGTTCACGGCGCAAACACCCAACGGCAAGGTGCAGGTGGCGTCACCGCTCGTGGGCCGCATCAATGTTTACAACATCCTGGCGGCGATTGGCGCGGCGCAGGCGCTGGGACTTTCGACGGAGACGGTTGAAACTGGCATCCGAAAACTCGGGAGCGTTTCGGGGCGCTTTCAGCGCATCGATCTTGGCCAGCCGTTCTTTGTCGTGGTCGACTACGCCCATACCGACGATGCACTCGAGAATCTGATTCGCACCGCGCGAGAGCTCAATCCCAAAGGACGAATCATTACACTCTTCGGATGCGGCGGCGGAAAGGACCGGACCAAACGGCCGGTGATGGGCGAAGTGACGGGCCGCTTGAGCGATCTGACGATCCTTTCGAGCGACAATCCGCGGAACGAAGATCCCCTGAAAATTATCAGCGACATCATCGTGGGACTCCAGAAGACAGCGGGGAAATATTTGATCGAGCCGGACCGCGAAAAAGCGATTGGCGTGGCCATGGACGAAGCGCGCGCGGGGGACATCGTTCTACTCGCGGGGAAAGGCCATGAGGATTATCAGATTCTCGCGGAGAGAACGCTGGTATTTGACGACCGCGACGAGGTGCGAAAGGCATTGCGCGAGAGAGGCTTTGGCGAAACGAAAGCCGAAATCGGCGCGGGGAAGCCGAAAAACGGCTCAGGGTTTGGCACGTAGCGCGCTTGTCTAGAAGCATGGCGAGGGCGCGCGAGCCAGTGGTCAACTCGCGAAAGGAGGAGCCCTCAAAATACGGTGAAAAGAGACCGATGCGCAGGGTATGTACGTAAAGCAAACCCTTTGAGGCATTTATGCGGTGGACGATTGCACAGGTGGCTGGCGCTCTGGGTGCTACGGCGGGGGCGGGACTCGACCCCGTGGCCCGGGTGGCCGGCGTCTCGATTGATTCTCGCACGGTACGTGCGGGAGAACTGTTCTTTGCCGTCCACGGACCGCGTCACGATGGACACGATTATGTGGAGAGCGCGCTGGCGCGCGGAGCTTTCGCCGCGGTGGTGGCGGGATCGCAAGCCGGCCGCTACGGGGAAAGTGTCCGGGACCGCTGCATCGTTGTGGGGGACACATTCGACGCACTCAAACAGCTGGCGCGAGCGGTGCGCGAAGCATGGGGCGGGAAAATTGCAGGCGTCACGGGCTCCGTGGGCAAAACCACTACGAAAGAGATCCTGGCGGCACTGCTGGGCGCGAAGCTACGGGTCCTGAAATCGGAGGGAAATTTCAATAACGAGTATGGGCTGCCGCTGACGTTGTTTCGTTTGGAGGAAACACACCAGGCGGCGGTGCTGGAGATGGGCATGTCGCGGCGCGGGGAGCTGGCGCGCCTCGCCGCGATTGCTCGCCCTGATGTTGGCGTCGTGACTCGCGTGGCGCCGGCACATCTGGAATTTTTTTCGTCCGTGGACGAAATAGCACTTGCGAAACGCGAGCTGATAGAGGGGCTGAATGGACGGGGGTCTACGGCGGTGTTGAACGCCGACGATGCCCGCGTGGCGGCGTTCGGAGCATTCGCGCCAGGCCGCGTGGTGACTTACGGAATCGACGCGCCTGCGTTTTTCTCCGCAACGGCGATTGAGGATCGCGGAGCGCTGGGTTCCGCGTTTGACTATATCAGTCCCGAGGGCCGGGTGCGTTTGGAACTGCCTGTACCCGGGCGGCACCTGATTTACAACGCGCTTGCCGCGCTCGCGGCCGCCAGCGTCTGGAACATCGGAGCGGCGGAGGCGCAAAGCGTTTTTCGAACGCTGCGCGTGCCGGCCATGCGCGGCGAATTGCTGAGGTTTTCGAATGGAGCGGCGCTTATCAATGACAGCTACAACTCGAGTCCGGCCGCGTTGCACGCCATGGTAGCCGTGCTGGCGGCGACGCCGAATTTTCAGCGGCGGATTGTGGCTGCCGGCGAAATGAGAGAGCTGGGTGCGGCTTCGCCAGTGCTACATCGCGAAGCGGGAATTTTCACGGCGAAAACGGGTAAGGTCGATTGGGTGATCGGAGTCGAAGGCGACGCGGAACAAATCGTGGAAGGGGCCGTGTCAGCGGGGATACCTCGAGCTCAGACGAAGTTTTTCGTTTCGTCGGAAGAGGCTGCAAAATTTCTGGAAGAGTTCCTCAAAGCTGGAGATGTCTTGCTGGTGAAAGGCTCGCGCGGAGTGAAGATGGAGCGCATCGTCGAAGCGCTGCTGGCGCGTTACTCGTCTCCCGGCGAGGTTGTACATCAGGAGCCACGGCACTGATATGCTCTATTACCTCCTCTACCACGTCCTGCAGCCGTATTTCAGCCCGTTAAACGTTTTTCGTTACATAACGGTTCGGACCGTGTACGCGAGCTTGACGGCCATGTTTCTTGGGCTGGTGTTCGGCCCGTGGCTGATCCGCCATTTACGTGAACTGCAGATCGGGCAGTACATCCGCGAGGAAGGCCCTCAAGAACATCAGAAAAAAGCCGGCACTCCGACCATGGGTGGCGTACTCATCGTTTTGTCGACGGCGGTGCCCACGCTGCTCTGGGCCGATCTGACCAACCCTTTTATTTTACTTTCGCTCTTTGCGCTGTTCGGTTTCGCAGTCATCGGCTTCATCGACGATTACGCGAAGGTTTCGAAACAGAGAAATCTTGGCCTGACCGCGAAAAAGAAGATTTATTTTCAGGTGCTGGTAAGCCTGGTCGTGGGAATTTCTCTGCTTGTTCTCGTTACGCATTACGCTTACTCGACGCAACTGATGATTCCATTCTTCAAACGATTGCATCCTGATCTGGTCATCCATTCGCTGATGAATTCGCGGCACCTGTGGCCCCTGGCGTTTCTGCCGTTTCTCGTTTTCGTTTGTCTCGTAATCGTAGGCTCCTCGAACGCCGTGAATCTGACGGATGGGCTCGATGGCCTGGCCATTGGCTGCACGGTGATCGCCGCCGGGGCGCTAACGGTGCTTACTTATGTGAGCAGCAACTCACGCTGGGCGACTTATCTCGAGATTCAGTACATCCCGCGCGTAGGCGAACTCACGATTTTTTGCGGCGCATTAGTCGGCGCTTCGCTCGGCTTCCTTTGGTACAACGCGCATCCCGCGGAAATATTTATGGGAGATGTGGGGTCGCTTTCGCTTGGCGGAACGCTCGGCACCGTCGCGGTCATCATCAAACAGGAAATCCTTCTGTTCTTTGTGGGCGGAATTTTCGTCATCGAAGCGCTCTCGGTCATTTTGCAGGTCGGATCCTACAAGTTGCGAGGCAAGAGGATATTTCGCATGGCGCCGATCCACCATCATTTTGAGCTGCAAGGCTGGAGCGAATCGAAGGTTATTGTGCGGTTTTGGATTGTTGCGCTGGTCTTTGCGTTGTTTGCCCTGACCACGCTGAAATTGAGGTAGCGAGCCATTGCGGTTGGTCAAGTTCGGGAAGGAACGATGCCGGGTGGAATGGAGTTGCGGGGGAAGCGCGTGCTGGCCGTGGGGCTGGCGCGCACAGGCGTGGCTACGGCCCTTTTTTGCGCAGCTCGAGGTGCTCAGGTGACGGCAGCGGATTCCCGCAGCGAGGGCGAACTCGGTGAGCCGATCGCCAAATTAAAAGAAGCCGGAGTGGCGCTCGAACTCGGCAGTCATCGAGAGAAAGTTTTTCTTGAGCAGGATTTGATTGTTCCCAGTCCAGGGGTGCCCGCCGACGAAGCACACCTTCAGGCGGCTCGGGCCAAAGGCGTCACGATTTGGAGCGAGATTGAACTGGCTTATCGTTTTCAGAAGGGCCGATTGATTGGAATTACCGGTTCGAACGGCAAGACGACGACGACCTCGCTCGTGGAACACATATTGAAGACGGCTGGGATGCAGACCATTCTTGCGGGAAATATCGGGACGCCGCTGATCGGATGCGTGGACGCGATGAAAGACGGCACCTGGTCTGTGGTCGAGTTGAGCAGCTTTCAACTCGAGCTGATCGATACTTTTCGGCCCAATATCGGCGTCTTTCTGAATCTGACGCCGGACCATCTCGATCGGCACCACACCAGGGAAGCGTATGGCGACGCGAAAGCGCGCCTGTTTGAGAATCAGACTGGCGAAGATGCCGCGGTGCTGAACGCGGATGACGCGGCGGTTGCGGCCTATGCTCCATCGCTTCCACGAGTGTATTGGTTCAGCAGAAAACAGCGGGTCGCGCAGGGAGCGTACGTTCGAGATGAGCAAATCGTCTTCCGGCAAAATGGCGCGGAGGAAATCCTGCTCAAGCTTGAGGATATTCCCCTCGCCGGCGCGCACAACGTCGAAAATGTCCTTGCTTCGGCGGCGGCGGCACGGCTCGCCGGCGCATCCGCGGCAGCGATTGCGAAAGGCGTGAGATCTTTCGCGGGAGTCGAGCATCGGCTCGAATTCGTCGCCGAAATCGGAGGCGTGCGTTACTACAATGACTCCAAGGCGACCAACGTCGACGCCACGCTGAAGGCGCTAGACGCCTTTCCAGGCCGCATTCTGGTGATTCTCGGCGGAAAAGATAAAGGAAGCGACTACACCGCCCTGCAAAAACCGCTTAGGGAAAAGGCAATTCTCGCGCTGCTGATCGGCGCGGCGGCGGAAAAAATCGGAAAACAGATTGCCGGAAGCGTCGCTTTGGAACACGCCGAAACGCTCGAACGCGCCGTCGAAATCGCTTCGCATGCGGCGCAACGAGGTGACGTGGTGATCCTCGCCCCGGCTTGCGCCAGTTTCGACCAGTTTCAGAATTACGAGCACCGCGGACGCGTTTTCAAGGATTTGGTGAAACAACTTGAAAAGCAAACCACGCGCGCGAGTTCAGGAAAAGGGTGAGCGAAAGTGCCTCGACGCCTTGAAACGGACCGCTGGTTGTTCGGAGTGACGGTGGCGCTGTGCCTATTCGGCGCAGTGATGATTTTCAGCGCGTCTGCGGTCACCGCGGAGACAAACTACGCGCACTCCTACTATTTTTTGGTTCGGCAAATCGCTTGGCTGGCGCTCGGGCTTCTTGGAATGTTCGCGCTCATGCGGACGGACTACCGGCGTTTGCGCGAGCCCGTGGTGATCTATACGACGGTATGCGTGGTCCTGCTCATGCTCGTTGGGACTCTTTTTCTGGACAAGTCGCACGCGACACATCGCTGGATCCGCTTCGGGCCGGTAGGGATTCAGCCGTCCGAATTGGCAAAGCTCGCGGTAATCCTGTATCTCGCCTGGTTCCTGGACCAGAAACGGCACAAGAAGGCGGGCATGGATTTTCGCAAGCAGGATTTTCTAGAGACGATTCTTCCCGCCGCGGCACCCGTATTGATTGATAATCGCGAGTCTTCCCCCCATTCTCGGAATCCGCGGAGACTTCTGCCCAACATGAATGAATGTCACTTTTTGAATGCCTAAATGCTTAATTACATAGTTATGGTAAGTCCGCTTTTGACAGAGGACTGAACAAATAATTCTCACCGGAAACTATGGTCAGTGTTGGATTCAGCTTTTGCTACGGATCGCTAAGGCCTTAGTTCGCTTTCTAAAATCAATCTCTCACTTCTTGTGCTTTGTTTTGACGTTGCACAAGTCTATGAATAAGTTCTTGACGTCGCTTAATTTGTGTCTTTAAGTAATAGTCTTTAGTCCTCTCAATCAAATTGTCTTTCTCGTCCTCAATCGACACGTTCAACAGTCAGGATCTCGAATTGAGATGCGTCATGGTAATAAGCCAGGACATCCAAATTGTCGCCGATCAAACTTTTCATAAAATGACTTTGTGCTTGATGCATCCTGACGCTCAGATGTCACTCCTGTTCGAACGCGACCTACATAACATTCCCAAAAGGAGTTCCGGCGGTCGATAGCTCCTCGTACCGTGTTGCGAGGAACGCTTACATTGATGGGGGGGGAAGCTAGTCGGTATTTATATACATGAGGGCGGCGGCGCTAAGCGAGCCATAGCCGACGCCGTTTCCAACTGATGAACGGACCTCATCTCCGGTATCTCCATGCCTTAGCGAGGCCTTGGACGGTTAGCGAGGCCTTGGTTGGTGTAGCGAGATCTTGGACTGCTAGCGAGGCCTTGGAAGGCTAACCGAGCCTAAGCGAGGCCAAGGTTTCGCATTGCAAGAATCAAGTATTTAAGTAGCGCATAGATCTCATTCAATGTATAGAGAATAAGTGTACACCCGCATCACCAACATACGGTGTCTAGCGTGCTTTTAGAGTCGTAGCTTCAGCTGATAAACCCAGGTCCCTCAGCTTCCAGCAGTATCCCTGAGAAGGAACAGAATTAAATTATTAGATGTGTCGTACCAGAAGGGGAGGTACATTGTCCCACGTCCTCCCTGAATATATTACGCATTGCAAGAGTAAGACACCCGCAGAGTCAATTGCAGCATTGATTACGGTTGGACTTAAGATATTGGAAAGAAAGCCGCGCACCTTGTCACTGTATCACGAATCTTTGGATCCTTTTGATATGGTCGATTTAAATAATCCTCCCAAGAAGAGATCGATCTCCGTCGACTTTTGAGAAATTTGGGTCGATATTGGAGCGAATCCAACTAGAATCCGCTCATCGCCTAAAATCACCCAATAATAGGCCCACCGTCACCCACCTACATAGGCTGTGCGAAGAAAAATTAAAATCTAAGGCTTCGCACAAGATCACCTTCCCGACCTGTTCCCGAAAATGTTCCGAACACCAATTTACAAGTGGCATTATATCACCTGTACATATCAACTGTACACATTATCGCAAATTATGTATATTCTCCATTTGCAACATCTTTTATTCTCCGAAAGGGTCAGCGTGATCAGATCCTTCAGATGAAGAAAATTGCCATTGGAAGGATTGTGATCAATGTCGTGACGATTTTGGTCTTGAAAGTTTTGTTCGGATCAGGAACGTCGTATTGCAATTTTGCTGAGGATCATTGGGATAATCCGCCGACGTTTGAAAAGGATGGTTAAGGTTAACTGCAAAAGGCGTTGTTGTTTCCTGGTGAGACATCAGGCATAATACAGAGAGATGTTTCCAGGATGAGATAGCATAATTTCGTGCATGGCGAGAAGAGAGTTTATTTAAGCATCATTCACGGGGACTAGGTACTTTAATTTATTTAGTAGTATGGTGTGCCGAACAATGTTAACTTGTTTTCCAAAACTGTTACCTTCCTTACTTTATTACTCACGTCGGTGATTTGGTGCGCGCCAACATACTCACACGTAACTCCCTCCCCAGGGCGGATTATCAATTGCGCCATCAGAGGAAAAATTTCGAATGGAAAATCTACCTCCACCTCATGTGTCCCACCGAGCCGGATCTTAAATAGATCGCTATGACGAGCAACGCAATAATATATATTCTCACATGATCCTGTACCGAATTTGACGCCGGCGCTATGGGTGAGTCAAGCCAAGGCGTTCCTCAATTGTCCCCCCTGGATCATGCCCTCCAGAACTGCACTGCGGCGTGGTTCACTATTTTCATAGACACCGGCATCCTTGCGCTTCTCCTCCATCAACTCCCTTACCAGTTTCATGGTCTCAAGGTCGTCGCACAGTCGTGTTCATCCTCAACATCGTTCTGTACCTCGTTCTCCTAGTCGTGTTCCTTCCCGCATATTCCGACATCCTCGACACGCATTCATGATTTTTTTTGAATCGAAGGCGGGGGAATTGGCTGGCTTGACTTGTCCGGTGGTTTCGTTCCTCACTATTAAGCCACGGTGTCTTTGACTGCTGGACAGGCGTGGGGACATTCATGGGGGATTATCGGGTATGTTCTTTGGTGGATAGGTGCGTTTCTGTCTATGGCGGTTTCATTCTCGAGTTTTTATATCTCGTACAGCGCGGCTTCGAGGCGGACTGACACTTAGATCACGGAAGGCACGTTTTGGACTCTCAATTGTTGTCCTGTTCCTGTTCTTATCGGTGTTCTTACGTCTGCAACGAACGGCGGAGCCATGATCAACTTTTCTCCAGTCACGGCGAGGATGGCAGTTCGGTTAATCATCACTGGCTCTGTTTCTCGGAATGGGGGTCTGTTCTCACCTTCATCATCCTCCCACACTTTGTCTATCATGACCTGACTCACGGATTTTGGAAACATCAAAGGAGAATCCCGCTGAAATCCTGTTAATTGGACCTCCGCCGCCGGATTTTGTGGGCTCGGCGGCGGCCTCCGATTTCGGGGAATTTGCAAGGGGAACGTTTCTTCAATCATCATCGGGTGCGGCATTGGATTCAGCGAGTGTGATGCTGGCTGTCATTATTGGGCCTTTCGTTCATCTTGGGGTTAATGACGCTGGTGCGGTTGGGGGAGATGTGAAACGCTTGAGGTTTTCATTGGCATGGTGAACTTTGATCTTTTCCGGTTGGTAAAAGCGGTTTGTGGACTCGTTAATCTGTAGGTGTGAATACCAACGCTCTGGTCGCGCTATTGTCTTGCGAAATGATTCACCTGCTTTCTGCGTATTGGCTACGGCGGTCCCTTTGTTATTGGCGACTACGTGGTTAATTCTGGCAGGCGCTTTTGACGCTGTTCAACATCCGGAAGTTCCAACAACTTTTTCCAGAAAAAGCAGAAGCCCAGCCGTCGAGATCGTCCATGATCTCGACCCTGCGCCGTATAATACCTGCTAATAAGGCACGTTGCTAAAGAGTGTACCGCAAGAGATAGCAAAGGTTAATTAACTATCTCCTATGGGTCCACGTCCTCTCTCAAAGTCCACATACTTCCTTTTAACCCCAAGTTCCTGAGCCTGCAACCGTAATAACTGCCTTGCCAAGGCAGAATCCGGATTGTGAGATCGCGTGTGGAGCAAACTAAATATGACAAGGGGATGGTGATTCAAGTACATCGAGAAACCTAAACACCTGTCATTAAAACTAAAGGCCTCAGTGGGAATCACCGAGGCATTGGCTGTTACATGGTAATATAGAATAATTAGGAAAATGAAAACTGAACCCACAACACGTGGTATCGCAACCCCACAATTCCCTCACTTCTGCAGCCTCCCTCGACATATGGTTCTTCATCATACTCTTCTGCTTCTTCGACGGTGGCATCTTTGATACTGTTGGTACTCCGCAACCTATTGTTATTAGCGAATCACTAGTGGGGGGGGGGTGCCACAAGATCGTGCATGTTGCTTTCGGCTTCGGTGAATTCCATTTCGTCCATTCCCTCGCCGGTTACCAATGCTGTCTGTTAGAACGTGGGTGAGAGGGGGATATACCAAGAACGCCTTGCGTCGGGACGTCTGGCACTGAATTGCTCTCCGATGCATTTAAAGAGTTCTTGAATGGAAGTCGAGTTTCCGATAAACGTCGACGACATCTTCAATCCCTGAGGCGGAACACTGCAAGTAGCAGTAAGAACATTATTAGGAATCCACTCAACAACTAAAAAATCAGTCCCCCCGTCCCAAACAGATAAAGGTTACAATAGCTCGAGTTCTTCGTCTGCACACTCCTCATCTGTTCCTCAACTTCCTTTTCATACTGACTTTCCCACGGAAAATAGCCGCAACAGTCAAGTACCTCCCCTGTCTCGGATCCGCCGCCGTCATCATCTCTCGCATCAAACATCTGCTGCGTCAATTCGGGCACACTGACAGAATGAAATTGGCGACTTCCACGGGGGATCAAGGGTGCGAATCCGACCATGAAGAAATGGAGACGGGGGAAGGGGACCATGTTGACGGCGAGTTTAGCGGAAATAAGAAGTTTAGTTGGCCGGGGAAACGGAGACAGGTGGTTACGCCGGACATGACTAGGGAAACGAGGTGGTTGAGTCTCTCCGTAGGCGGGGGCGGTGGAGTTTGAGGGTGCGAATGCAGATATCGTATAAAAGCTTCGTTGTGGATACAGAATGTTTCGTCTGAATTTTCAACGAGTTGCTTTCACGCTAAGACGGATTCTAAACAGGGGGGGTTTTACGTGAACGGAGAGAGTCGCGTTGTAAGGTTGGACGACGAGTGCTGTCAAAACCTTGGAGACGGAACAACAGAGAAAGTTGCCATCATTCGATCCGGGTACTCCTCGCGAATCTTGCTGAGCAAAAGAGTTCCCATACCTGCGCCTGTACCGCCCCCAAGTGAATGTGTAATCTGGAAACCTTGAAGACACTCACATGCTTCCGCTTCACGTCGGACAACATCCAAAACCTGATCAACCAACTCTGCACCTTCAGTATAACTAAATTCATGAGCACGCCCTTCAAATCAAAGAGACATATATCCCTTTGCCCAATTATTGCCCGCGCCAGAACTCCCTGAAACAAAGTTATCGGGACGGAAAAGGTCGCCGAATGCTCCTGCTTTTGACAGCCACATCCAAACTCCCCAGGCTTCAAGATCGACCAAGATTGCTCGAGGAACATATTTTGACTCGGAAGCCTAAAGCGGGTTAAAAGTCGGTTCACAAGGAGGGTAAAACATACTTCATTGAAATACACGTGCAACGTTCTTTTTGGACATCCGTCTTTCCATGGTATCTAACAGAAACACGCGACACGTCAATCCAAAGACAGAAATCTACACAGCGGGGGAACTTACGCGCCAGCTCCATCAAGGCCATGTTCGCCACTGATCGTTTGCCTACACACACACGCTTTAGAATCCAAGTTTATTCGGACTGTTTGTTCAGACGGGGGGAATGTGTGTTACCAAAAAGCGGAGCCCTGAATCGCCACGTCATGTTAGCAAAGTTGTATGAAAAGACGGGATGGCGAGAGAGATCAGGGAGGAAGGTAGGAATTTTTGGTTTCCACATTGACCGATTTTGAATATGACAGATTTCGCGCATTTTGAGAACGGGAAATCAAGAGGGGTCAAGGATTTTGATGTGTGTGTGTGTGTGTGTGTGTGTGAAAAAGAAAAAGATAGCGAGAAGTACGTGGAATTCAGGACATTTGGAATGGGAGGGGTGTGTGTCCCCATGTATTTGGTACGTCTGCGTGATTGGCGGACACTTTCGCACGAAATTTACAAAGCGGACCGTGCCGCTTGGTACTGAGGTGACACAACCAATCAGCACTCGCGTAGGTGGAAATTGCTCATCTCAAATTTCAAGGTTTTAGCTTGAGACAAATGCGTTACTTATCTATTGCTAACATTCATGCCATACATGCCATACATGCCCCCGGATCTCGTCTAGGAATCTTGATTTACACTTGTGTATAGATGTATTTGTTACAACCAGAATGCTCTTTCACAGGAGATCCGCTATGTCCAACAGATCAGTTATCGCCAATCAATCTTGAGTCTGAACTCGATTCCCTTCCATTTCATATGCTTACCCTCCGATTTTTCTCCAAAATCGTATATCTCCAGCGTTCCCTGCTGTTAGACTCCGGCCAAAGAAAAGGGGGTTGTTACTCGCAATATTTTACAAAAAGCAGTCTGCTTTCTGTGCTCGAGAATAAAAGATCGAAATGATCAGGACTCGAAACATTCCGATTCTTATCCTTCTTCCCCCCAAAATTTCCCATTCGTTTGAATTTGGATGTTTTATTCGGAGAAGTCCTTAACCGTTAATATGCCAATCATATTTTCCAGGAAGGTACCTTTTTTGCTAACCAATGCCTGTCATTGTCGGACGCAGCGATCCCCCAATTGTCCGTCCCCTTTTTGACCCAACATAATGTTCTCGAATGGATTCTTGGGGGGTTCGGCAATAACTTCTTCCACGTTGATCCGCGACGATTCGGAAACAATCTTTGTCGGTAATTGACGGAGAATCAACCGACATCGCTAGTCTCCGGTTCCCTTGATAACTGAGAAATAAGCCTTCAAATTATGGGGGGACATACAATGTGATTCCAGTGAACCCCAGGCCAACTTTATCGTTTTTCCCAAACAGTTCTTCCTCTTGAAACAAAAACTCCCGCCATTCCTCCTTGAATTTCCTCAGTATCCGAATCTCGGCTCGGGATCCAGAAGGACTAGAACATATAGCAATCATATTCCCGTCTGCCGAGAACACGACATCATTCGGACTATACGAGTCTTCCCAATTTATTTCCACCGGGTCAGCAAATCCTGTCGTCGAATAAATTAAAACTTGCGTCCGATCTTCCCCCGTATCCGCGTAGTACCCCCACCAACTGTTCCCCATTCGCCGAAAACCGTAATCTTTCAGAGAATAGTACGATCGAATCCATCGCAAAATATAGGTCGAGTAAGTCTTCCTCCTTGATAGAAAACACCATAATCATATCGTTTACCCCCACCGCCAGCAGTGTCTATGGCTCGCCGCGGCACAATGGAACGCCGCGTCATCGGTGCGGTTAGGGAAGGTTCCTTCGACCGACGCATAAACCCCTTTGGTTTTTTGCGATCTTTGGGGTGCACTCTGGAACATATTAAAGTGCCGAATCGGGTTTCGAATACCCAGAAACTGTATTCAGTGAGTAAGACGACTATTCTCCCCGATGCGGAGAGGCAGACGAATTGGATGGTTGGTTTTAGGGTCGATGGATGCAAGGAGGGAGTATGTTGGGTGTTTTGGGGGGTTGGTGCGGTGATTTTGTAGCGTGGTGGGTTGGGGTCTGCGGGGCGTTTGAATTCGTCGTAGTAGTCTTGGACGTAGGAGGCTTTTCTTTTTTTCGAGGGCGGTTTGTTGAGTTGCGTTAGAGGTTCGTCGGGAGTTTTGGGATGAGGTTCGACGGAGGTCGGCGTCCCAGGAAATGTCTAGGCTATTTGACGTTTGGGAAGCTGTATCTGGCGCTATGAAACTGGGTTTGTGATTTCAGAATGTCACGAATCTGATTACGTCATTGCGCTAATCATTAGCATGGACTACAAAAGCCGGTGTCAGGGGATATTTGCGCACCGTTATGCACAACGAAGAAGGAAATGAACGTCGCCTTGTAATGTTCGACGTCAATGAGGTATTTATCAGTCTCATCTTCACTGAACGGCCAAAGAAACCGTCTTGCTCCCTTGGTAGACACCTCCGTACGCGATGAGCCAAGAACTCATCAGTATTCATGCGAAACTCATTCAGCGCCTGTTGAAGAGCCGCAACAGGAAGCTGAGGCTTATCTTTCAGTAGCTGTTCGATATACTCAGCAAGTTGCGCGACTGTATGAAGTTGACTTCGCAGTTGTTGCGACCGCGCGGGGGCATCCCTTACGTTTTGAAGATAACTCAATACGTTGAGAGCCAGACCCGCAATAATAGCGGCCGTCTTCGTAGCTGTGTATGGGTGGATAACGAGATGGCCTAAAGTGCCCCCGGCCGTCAGGGTCGTCGATATCGTGGTTGTGATGACGATGCGAATACTACAAGTCAGGATGACGGATATAGTAGTACGGAACGGCGAAAAGCGGGTGTGGCAATACATGTAATAGTGGGCCACTCTTGTGATTGAGTGTGGCTCAGGGTTTAGCAAGATAATTGATCGGTCCTTGTCATTGGCTCATCCTCGCGAGCTCAAACTTTTAATTTTAATAGCAATTTGTCCAGAAAAATAGGCGGCCGTGGGGCGCAAGGTTAAATAGCGAAGCCTACTTAGATCTGGGCCACACCCGCACATGCGCCTTGCGGCTGGCAAATTATAGAGAAATTTCAGTGTATAGCGCTACCTGTTGCGCTGCTCGGCCAAGCGTAAAAAGATGTGTAATTAGGCGAAAATTTAAGTTTGTTAGTGATTGTCAAGGATGTTCTCCCTATTATGCCGGGACCGGCATAACCACGGTTACCGTTTGTCTGTGCCGTTTACAACTTTAACGAGTAGTACAATACCCCCTTTTCCAGACAGTGGGGCGGTGGAGGAGGGGGCGTGCCGGAATATTCCGCCAGCGACGCGAAAGGGCCGTGCGCTGTTCCGCTTTAAAACCTTTGTGGTCACACATCATAAATAAAAGCGTGTCGCTACTTCCGAACCGCACCACAGACATGGGGCAAAATGGGGACATTGACCTTGAGAAATTGGATTCGTCCTCCCAGTACCTTGTCTTTGCAAGGAAACGGCGACAATCCAAGTCTCTGCGCGACGTTAGGGCGGACGGAGGTCGTGTACTCTCAGTTACCAGAGGAAGCCGGACAATACCCCTCCCAAGCCTGTGGACTACACGTTCGCGGCAGACATGTGGAGATGATGGCGATGGGTCTTTTGCTTGTATTTCGAGCCTATCTGACCTTGAATTTAGGGATTTCCATAGGGACCGGGGTACTTTTCCGGAAGAACGGGGACCTGCCTCCTGGTGGGGAGGGCCGGGCTCTTTATTGTTGTCGTATGTGATCATGTGGACTGTCCTCTATGCTGTCATGGTATACCTCAAAGGTGTCGCGTTCCGCTAATGACCTTGTAGATGTCGTTACAGTAATGTGGGTCCGCCCTTTCCCAATTCCAGCATGTTAGCACGCTGGCGAAAAGAGTTTTGTGTCCCGCAATAGTCTTCCCCACGCAAAAGCTCTGGGCTGATTTCTTAGGGATTCGCATCAGGATGGATCTATTTCCTCTCATATGCGGTCGACTTTCCGAATAAAGTGAGCACCGCTGCGGCATTTATGAACTTTGGGTTAGAGAGTTCCACATTCAGTCCCTCTCTGGATCGCAATTTTCTTCATCGTACCAATCTTGTTCAACTTTCTCTACGTCAGGCGATTGGGGGAAATTGAATACTGGTTTACCACCGCGAAAATTATCCTCATTCTAGTCCTGATCGTAACGGGGATATTCATCTTTGCGCAATGGGACTTTCAACTGATCCGTTGCTTGGGACAAGTGCTAGATTACACCCCCGTCCGATGCAGCTCCAATGTCATCGGAGAATGTGTTCCTGGACCTGGATTGGCGAGTTTGTTCCCCATTCAGAGAGAGAACGTACTGATGTATAGACTGGCGACAAGTCGCGTTTCAAACAAGGTATGCGGACGGAGCACTGGGTCGTATTTAGGATCTGGAAATGTTGTACTATTGCAATTTTCTCGTATACCGGATGTGAAAGTGTCGGAGATAACGACGGACGAAGTAGAAAGACAACGCGAAACATTGCCCAGAGCTGTCAACAGGATCGCTAGTCGTATTGTCTACCTTTATATTGCCGCAGTGCTGGTACTCAGTGTGAATCTTTCCCCAAACGATCCGATTTTGGGACGGGCAATCGAAAATCCAACTTTCATTTCTCCCAGAGATTTGTTGATGGTTAAAGAGCAAATATTCATAAAGCACTTGAGAATACATAAAGCAGCACGGCGTCATGATTGTTGCGGTGGTGGGTGCGAATGCAGACCTCTATGTGGCAGTTGGTCCATTTTTGATGCTAAATCTGACAGCCTAGAGTGGATCTTCTTACGCGTTCAGCTCTAGTGAGAACCAAGCACCGGCATTTCTTGCAAAATCCACGTGGGGCGGAGTGCCATATCTCGCGCTTTTCTCCCCGCCTTGTTTGGCGCCCTGGCTTTCATCGATGTGCCAAAGGTGGCTTTTGGCTTTGAAGTTTCCCATATCTTACGACGGTTTTGATCGGCAAGCGTTTCAACTCTTCTCCTCCATCACCTCCACCGCAATCCTTCTTTCTTGGGCCGTGATATGTGCTACGTATCTGCGGTTCCGACGTGGCGTCCGAGCGCAACGATTGGAGAAAGCATTAGAAGAGCGGGCGAATTCTCCGCTGCAACCTTATTTGGCGATTTATGGACTTTTCATGTCTCTTCTTTGCGGTATGGATCATCGGGATGATAGGGGCTGATTATAGCGATATTTGGTGGGTTTGAGACGTTTACTCGTGGTCTATATCTTGGTCCGAGTGGGTGCTTGTACTGGGGATTTGCACTCGCTCCGTTCGGCGTTATTGCTGGATTTGTGTTGTTGCTTGCTATGTAGAGATTCTTGCTTGGAAGTAGTGCCTTCCAGGTGGAACCAGAGAGCAAAATCGATTTGAAGCCTAAGCGGGCTCGGAAACTAGCTTCGCCTTCCAATTTCAAAGTTTACATTCAGGACTGCTATCGATAGAGTGCTAAACTACTAGTGGAAGTTAGTATTCTATTTCGTAAAGATTTAATAGAATGCTATAATTGTCCCATTCGAGAAAACTGATTGTCGGGAGGTCACGAGGAGAAAGTCCCATATACCTGTGGATCTGGCTGCGGATCACGCGGGTTCAGATAAAGGGGGTTTGCGGTTCCTCGCTTACGGCGGGAGCCAGGTATTCCGATAAATCGGCGATGTCTATAAAGTGGGCGGTGCCGCTGTATTTCTAGAACCCCCAGCGGCACGCCATAGCTAGATCCGTTATCAGCGCTCCGAAGAGTACAATTTCCTAATGCGGCGGCGACTGCGCTGATCCCATGCGGTACAGCCGACGGCTCACACCACAGTCTCCCCCACCTAGAAGCTTTACGCCCGCGGAAAGCCTTACAAACCCTGCAAACGCTTGATGTTTCAGGTTGATGATGGCGTAGCATTCAACCGCGACCGTTTCGGTCTTGGCTCCATCTGCACTACGATCTCATCCAGTATTTCCCGCTCTCGTTCCGCTTCTTTTGTGGTAGACTCATTTGTGGTAACCTGCTGTCGCCGACGCTTACGAGGACTGCTCACGATGAGCTCCTGCTCTTCCAGCTCATCTACAGAGCCTGGCGCATCTTGCCCATCTTGCCCATCTCCTGGATCAGGATCGTCAATATCTATCTCCAATAGATAACGTTCCAGTGCATCGGTATTCTCTGGATCTGACGGGACAAGTTCCGTCTGAATATTCCGTCGACGAAGAGCATCTTTTGTGGCTGGAGAGGCCCACAACTTGCGCAGTTCATCTGTCGTTCGAATATTTGCCTTGATCAACCGATTACCATGCACTAGCGCTTGGAGTTCTCTTCCATCTGGGTCGTGTAAACGATATGTACCAAGCAACATACGCTGTACAATCTGATATGGCCCGAACCATTTAGTTTCAAACTTCTGAGGCTTTTCATGCCGTACAAGTACCCAGTCACCCTCCTCCAGAGAATGTAGAGTTACAATCTCGTCTCGAGCACCTTTTGCCTTGAGAGCACGCTCGTGCATCGCGACTGCTGCCTCTTGCCTTGCAGACTGAACCAGACGAATGCGTTCATCATGTCCTTCAGGCGTTGCATCGATCGGAAGAGCTCGATTTGGATCACCAAGCAGATGTGGTTGCCTGCCGTACAATAAATAAAATGGTGACGTCTTCATCGTTGAATGGGTTCTGACTCTACAAGCAAACAACGCTTGATCCAGATACAAATCCCATAACTTCGTAGGTTTCCCGAATAACAATTTTGAGATCATATCCTCCAAAATTCCATTCAGACGTTCCACCTTTCCATTCGTTCGAGGATGGTATGGACTTGTGCCCTTATGTATCGTCTGAATCTTCTTCAGATAGCTTTGCACCACTCCTCCCCACAGGTTCTTTCCACCGTCTGTGAATATCTCCTGCGGTGCACCATAATGCATGTAGATCTCATGGAAAATAAACTCTGCAATAGCGTCTTCTGTTGCGCTGGGGATTGCTTTGGCTACAGGCCATCCCGTTGCATAATCAATTGCAGTAATGATCCATCGGTTACCATTTGCTGTCTTTGGTAGAATGCCGATAAGGTCGATTCCCCACCTTTGAAATGGTTGAATAAACTGATCTGTGACAACCTGAGCATATTCTGTCTCCTGATTGATACGCTGACGCTGTGCGATCTGACAATTTGGACAGGCTGAGATAAATCGCCGTATATCTGCTTCCATCGTAGGCCACCAACCTCGTGCTTCTACTGCATTGGAGATGCCTCGATACGATAAATGTCCAAACTGATGATGTAACTGTTCCATAAAATCTCCACGAAATATTGGTTCAATATATGGAGCCGTTTTATCTCCAACTTTGCGCAATAGACTCTGATCGTTGTCTAATGCATATGCATGAGCTTCTTGCATTACCCGTTCTCGCATCGCTGCATCTTCTGGTAATGTGTGATCGATTAAAAATGTTTTCAGATGAGGGATAAATTCGTCATGTTGAATCATTGCATTGAAGTAATCTGGACGTCGACTTAATGCGTCGGGAACGATAGCTTCTCTCCCCCTCCTAAAACGAATATCAAGGTCATAACCTTGGAATTCATCAATCCACCGTGCCAATCGTTTGAAGGCTTCGTTACTGAGTTCATATATCGTAACGATTCATGATCAGTGAGAATTGTCGTCTTATGACCATTCTCAATATAATGCTTCCATTTCTCAATTGCCTCTTTGATCGCAAGCAGCTCTTTCTCATGCGTTGGGTATCGCAATTCTGCTCCATGCAACTTTCTTCCATCGAATGCAACTGGATGCATTAAACCATCATCACCTAGTTGCATCAATGCGTAACCTAATGCAAAATCTGATGCATCAGTCTCAATCGTATACGGTTTCATAGAATCTGGTTGATATAACACAGGAGCATTCGTTAATGCCTGTTTCAACCGATCGAATGCTAGCTGGTGTGCCGTATTCCACACAATTGGCCGATTCTTCCGTTTATCACCATCATGCTCCTTAAACAGTCCAGATAAG
>CAWAUC010000021.1:0-90328 GCA_963785045.1 uncultured delta proteobacterium
AACGGAAGGTTCGCTACGAAGATCCTGAATTTAAAAGGATTTGCGGCGCCGACCACATGGCCCCACTTTACGACCCCGCCACTGAAAAACCGGAAAACGCAAAGGTGTGCATCGATCAGTTCGAGTTCCCGGATATCCCCTGTGCCTATCCCGTGGTCTGGGTGCGGGCGCGCGAGGCCGCACAGATATGTGCCGCCATGGGCAAACGCATCTGTGACGCTCATGAATGGGAGGGCGCCTGCGCCGGCAGTGCTCGAACCACCGGATTACCGCTTTGACCTGGCTCGCGGAGTCAGCCCCGACGAGGGGGTTCGCCGTATGCGGGCGGCGCACAACCAGGCTTACGAAAAAAGCAAAACCTGGAGCTACGGCCCGGACTATCGCAAGGGGGTCTGCGGGGCCGCCAGCTTCAAAACCCCGGGCTGTCCGGGCGGCAACTGGGCCAAATGCGGGTCAAATACGTATCCGTCCGGTTTCTTCCCGGATTGCAAGAGCCCCCTGCAGGTCTACGATCTGAATGGAAACGCCGCGGAGCACATGAATCTGCCGCTCAACGAAAACCAGATGGCAAGCCGCGGCAGCAAAGAACTGGGCTTTACCGAGATGAAGGGCAGCTGGTTCATATTCGATGCGTACCGGGCGCATGAAGATTGGTGCCGCTGGCGCGCGCCTTTTTGGCATGGCAGCCGGGTGATGGACCCCGACAGCCACCATAATTACCACCTCGGATTCCGCTGTTGCAAGTCGCTTGAATAGGGAGAACGCCGGCATGGACCGCCAGACGCCGTTTGTGGATGGACACTATTTAGCGGCCGGGCAGGGATGCCAGCCGGTCTTGCGGTTCACCGGACAGAGCGCCTAACATCTCGCGCACGTTGTGAACCACGCCTTCCCGGCTGAGGACCTTCGCCAGGTTTGGGTCTTCCAAGACATCGTAAATCGATCGAAATTTTCCCTCTATCCACACGGTATCACTGACAAGGCGAATTCCGTGGCTGTAGTCGGCATAGCACGACCCGTGCACCGTACTGAGGGGCTGGATCGGGTCGCCGGCGCACAGGTGCCACCCGTAAATGGCGATTCTGTCCTGCTTTTGGAGCAGCCGATTGGTAATCACCACATCTTTTTTGTGGCCGGAAACGAGCACTCCCAGCGGAATGTCATAAAGGCGGCGTTGTTCTTTTATTTTCTGGTCATGCGCCCAATAATACGAAGTCGATCGCATTTGCGGGCCGGCCAACATGGGCTGCGGCTTGAAATGGTAGGCCGATTGGTCATAAATGGCATCGACGATCTTCGGTGTCGGCAGGATGAAGCCGAATTGGGATGCTACGGCGGCGGCGGTGTGCAGGTTCATCGGAATTCGCAAAAAGTCCTCATCCGAGCCGATGGCGAGGTAATCCGGCATCACAAAAACCGTTCCGGTGATGGTCCTCCCATCGGGAATTGGCATTGCAGGCACACAGGCGTTCAGCGATCGGAGGAATTGGGGCAGGTTGCCTTGACGGAGCTGCTCCTAGAATGGCTTGCTCGCGTTCCTTTTCATCCATCCCGGAAACCTGGTCGGCGAATTCAGCGCCGGTGATAGCGGAGCTCTGCCGGGGCGGAATTTTTTTTGTCAAGGCCGTCAAACGTGGGGCGGCATCGACGGCATGCGAAGGCCCGGGGTTCGGGCACCCGATGAGGCAGATTAAAAATAAGAGAACCCTCTGTGAAGCATGCAAGCCCCCGCATCAATTCTCCTTCCATTATGCCATCGTTAGCGAACTCGTATCATTGTCTGATCTTAGTATCAATCGAGTCGAGTTGTCAAAAATTTCTTGGGGTGCATCTGCACCGGGACGCCGGGGAGGTCAGGAGGGGGGATGCGCCGGGCCGCCGGCGGTCAGTCGACCGGCGCCGGGGGGGCGATCTGATGGCCCCGGTGCAGCGTCCGGAAGACCTCCACGACCTGCGGGTCGAACTGGGTGCCGGCACCGCCTTCGATGATGTCGAGAATCAGCTCCTGTTCCATCCGCTTGCGGTAGGCCCGGTCGGATGCCATGGCATCGTAGGCGTCGGCCACCGAAAGGATGCGGGCCAGAAACGGTATTTCCTCCTGCCGCAGCCCGTCGGGGTAGCCGGTTCCGTCGTAGCGCTCGTGGTGGCCGCGAATGATCAACCGCTCGCGGTCCCACAGGCCGAGCTGGCTGAGCATGTTCGCACCGATGACCGGGTGTTCCTTGATTTTTTCGAACTCCTCGGCGGACAGCCGGCCGGGTTTGAGGAGGATGTCGTCCCGGATGCCGATTTTGCCGATGTCGTGCAGCGGTCCGGCGAAATGCAGCACGTTCAGCTCATCCGACGAACATCCCAGCGCCCGGCCAAGGACCAGGGCGATCTCGGTGACCCGCGTGGAATGCTGCCGCGTGTATAGGTCCCGGGCTTCGAGCGCCGTCACGAACCCGTAGAGAGTGGCGAACAGGTTCTCGTAGATGTTTTCGTAGACGGCCAGCGTCTCGATGGCACTGGCCGCACTTTGCGTGGTGCACGACAGATAGAAGAGGTCCTTCTCGGTGAAAGCCGGCCCGCCGTTGCCCGCCGCCGCCGTCAGCACGCCGAACACTTTGTCGCGGATCTTCACGGGGACGGCCATCAGGGAGTGCACATCGGGGGGCAGGCCGCTTGCGCCGTTCGTGCCGGCCACCAGAAGCGGGAGGCCGTCCGCGTAAACGTTCATGACGAGCTCGCGCAGGGCACCGGCATCCCCGGCGCCCGCCTCCGCCGATGCCGATCGCCGGGCGCTCTCTGCTTGGCAGCCGGCCGCGGTCAGCTGGTGGGGCCCGCCGGCGGACGGGTCGATCACAAAGAACCGGGACTGCTCGGCCTTCACCACGTCGACGGCGGTGTCGACGACCTGTTGGAAGACGTGACTGGTGGAGGTCGTGGCCGCAAAGCTTTGCATGATCCGGTTCAGGGTGTCGAGCTCCTCGATCTTGGCCAGCAGCTCGCAGTTGAGCATCTCCAGCCGCTCCTTGCCCCGGACCTCCTGCTTCAGCATGAGGTTTTCCACGAACAAGGCCCGCTGGCGCAGCGTCCGCTGAAAGCTCAGCTCCATCTGCTTGAGATCGACGGGTTTGATCAGGAAATCCACGACCCCGTTTTTCAGGGTGCGGATGGAGTTTTCCAACGAGGGGTAACCCGTCATCACGATGACGGGCAGCGTGTTGTCCGTTAGGCGAATGCGTTCGGCGAGCTCGATCCCGTTCATCTGGGGCATGTTGAGGTCGGTGAAACAACAATCGACCTTCTCCTGCCCGAGAATCACGAGGGCTTGGGCGCCGTTTCCCGCCGTAAGGACCCGATAGCCCCGGCGGCCAAAATATTCGCCGACGACGTTCAGGATGCTTTCCTCGTCGTCGACGACCAGCAGCGTCTCGCGTTGCGCTGTGCTCATGCCGCACCCAGACCCGCGCTGCCCGGAGGCCGGTGCCGCGGGATTGCCAGGAAATCCGCATCACCGGCAACGGGCGCCTGCCGGAATCGGTTGCAGACCGCATGAGCGGTCTCATCGGAACTGGAGTTCACAGAAGCACTACCCCCCCCGCCGCAGAAGT
Source organism: uncultured delta proteobacterium (assembly GCA_963785045.1). Classification (GTDB taxonomy): domain Bacteria; phylum Desulfobacterota; class Desulfobacteria; order Desulfobacterales; family SpSt-501; genus SpSt-501. Next base: position 3,597 of record CAWAUC010000021.1, read on the forward strand.
GGAATGGAACCCGCATGGGTGCCTTAGCCGATTCCATACATGAACGGTATCGGCCATCTTCGAGGAAAACTTTAGCTTTTCGGAAAAAGCACTTGACGCTGCTCGCCAAAGCCCGTTAAAGGTAACGGTTTCTCGACAAAAACGGTTTGGGTTGTGACGAAAGCGAGCTTGCCCCATGAATCGGTGCGCACCCGACACTAACTCCCCGCTGCGGATTTGCATGCTGAGCTACCGCAGCAACCCGCACTGCGGCGGCCAGGGGGTTTATGTCAAGAACCTGAGCCGAGCCTTGCGGGATCTCGGCCACGCCGTCACGGTGCTCGCCGGACCGCCGGACCCCGGGCTGGACGAAGGCATCCGCCACATCCCGCTCCACGGCCTCGACCTTTACAGCCCGGCCGACCCCTTCCGCATGCCCAGCCTGCGCGAACTCGCCGACCCGATCAATTTCATGGAATGGGTGGGGGTCTGCACCATGGGCTTTCCCGAACCCTTCACGTTCGGCCTGCGTGCGCTCCGGTTCCTGAAGCACCGGCTGGCGGGTTTTGACGTTCTGCACGACAACCAGAGCCTCTCCTACGGGGTGTGGGCTCTCAGCCGCCGGCTGCCGACCTTGGCCACGATCCACCACCCCGTCACCATCGACCGCCGCGCGGCCGTCCGCACCGAAACCTCCTTCTGGAAAAAGCTCCAGCAGTGGCGCTGGTACTCGTTCATCGGCATGCAGAAACGGGTGGCGCGCGCGCTTGCCCCGATCATCACCGTCTCCGAGTGCTCCCGCAGGGATATTCGCCGGGAATTCGGCATCCCGGCCGAACGCCTGCGGGTGGTGCCGAACGGGATCGACACGGATCTGTTCCGGCCGCTTCCGGACATCGACCGGGAGCCCGGCCGCATCATCGTCACCAACAGCGCCGACATGCCCCTCAAGGGCCTCACGCACCTCCTGCACGCCGTGGCCCAGATCCTGCGCAGCCGAAACCACATCCGGCTGGTGGTGATCGGCACCCCGCGGGAAGATGGCGCGGTGGACTCGCTCGTGCGCACGCTCGGAATCGGCCCGCGCATCGAATTCACCGGCCGGATCGGCGCCGCGGAATTCGTGCGACAATACGCGCGGGCCAGCGTGGCGGTGATCCCTTCGGTCTACGAGGGGTTCGGGTTGCCGGCCGGAGAGGCGATGGCCTGTGGCGTCCCGGTGGTGAGCACCACCGGCGGCGCGCTGCCCGAGGTAGTGGGAGATGCGGGCCGGCTGGTCCCGCCGGCCGACCCCCCGGCCCTGGCGCATGCGATCCGCGAACTGCTGGACCACCCGGACACCGCACGCGAACTGGGGCAGGCCGGGTTCCAGCGGGTCCGGCAGCACTTCACCTGGCGCCGGGCCGCCGAGCAAACCGTAGCCGTGTATCGGGAGGCCGCCAGTGGTCACCGTCGACTTCGGACGTCTTGACCTCGCGCCCGGCGGGCGGGTCCTGGACATCGGCTGCGGCAGCGGCCGTCATGCCGCCGCCGCCTATCGGCTGCGCCGGGTGCGAGTGGTCGGTGTGGATCTGGCCTTCCCGGAACTGGCGGCGGCGCAGGGCCGGCTCGAGCTTCACGACCGATTAGGGGAACACGGGGGGGGGCAGTGGGGGCTGTGCCAGGCCGATGGCTTGCACCTGCCGTTTGGCGCCGGCCGGTTTGATCTCGTCGTCTGCTCGGAGGTGCTCGAACACGTGCCCGACCCCGGGAAGACCGTCGCCGAAGCCGTCCGCGTCCTGAAGCCGGGCGGCCATCTCGTCGTCAGCGTGCCGCGCCGCTGGCCCGAGCGCATCTGTTGGGCGCTCTCGCCGGGGTATGCCGTCGCAGACGGCGGGCATGTCCGGATATTCCGCAGAACTCAACTGGTGGCCCTCCTGGAGGCCAGCGGCCTCACGGCCGGGTTCGTTCACTACGCCCACAGTCTGCACACTCCGTTTTGGTGGCTGAAATGCCTGATCGGTTTGAAACGGGAAAATGCCTGGCCGGTCCGGATCTACCACCGCTTTCTCACCTGGGACATCCTGCGAAGGCCGCGGCTGACCCGGTTTCTGGAGCAGCTGCTCAACCCGGTGCTCGGGAAGAGTTTGGTGGTTTACCTGCGGAAAAAATGACGCGCTCTCGCCTGCGGGGGGACAGGGCTCAGGCGACGGATAAGCTCCGCTCCCCCATCCGATGCCATGCGTTGCCCGGCATTGAAATAATTTCGACCTGAGGTGAACCGACAGAATCGCTCAATTTAGGTTCGAGATCCTTGGACGAGCTTGCAGAAGGTCAGCGCAGACGTCGGAGAACCCCGAGAGACTTGACCGAAGAGTGCCCCTCGAACAGACCCGTGCCGAGGGCCAAGCGGCAGACCTCGTAGGGCGCCTGGCCGCCCTGCATGGGGTCCGGGAAGATGTCGTGGAAAATGAGAACGCCGCCGGGCATCACATGCGGTGACCAACTGCGGTAATCGGCGAGCACCGTGTCATAGGCGTGGCCGCCGTCGATGAAGACCAGGGCCAGCGGCGTGGCCCAGGCCCGCGCGGCCAGGGCCGACCGGCAGGCGACGGGCACCACCGTGTCATCGAGCCCCGCGCGGGTGATGGTCGTGTTGAAGAATCGAAAGGTGTCGATACGGCCCGCAACGGGATCGAAGAGCTCCGGGTCGAAGTACTCCTGGCCGGGCTGCTGTTCCTCGGAGCCCCGATGGTGATCGACCGCAAAAAGAACCTGCCCGACCTCCCGGCAGGCCGTGCCAAGGCAAACCGTCGACTTGCCGCAGTAGCTGCCGATCTCGAGACACGGCCCCAGGCGCGCCGCCGCGCGTGCCACCCGATAGAGGTGCCGGCCCTCCTCCTCGTCGAGGAATCCCTTGATGTGCTGAATTAGGTCAAAATCGAGGGGCATAACAATCAGGAGGGTTCAAGGGGTCGAGGGTTCAAGGAACTGGTCTTCTGAAACCAATATCACGATGGGTCCTCCATCGATCTTGGAGGACACGTTCAGTTTGCAACCAAGTGTTCGGGCATTAGCCGCATTCACTTGAACCCTTGGCCCCTCGACCCCTTGAACCCTTCTTTACCCCTCAGCTTGGAGCCTTGAGCTTGGAGCTTGGATCCTGCTTCTCAAAGCTGCCGACCAGTACCTCCCGCGTCTTGACGCCGTCCGAGGGTCCTACGACGCCCTCCCGCTCCATTTTTTCGATGATCCGCGCCGCCCGGTTGTAGCCGATGCGCAGGTGGCGCTGCACCATGGAGATGGAGGCCTGGCGGGTGCGCACGACGAGCTCGACGGCGTCGTCGTAGCGCTCGTCGTAATCCTCGTCACCGTTCTTCTCCTGGGCTTCCGCCGGCCGGGCCTCGGTGACCCGTTCGTCGTAGGCGGGCGTTTCCTGCCGCTTCAGGAACTCGATGATCTGGCTGAGCTCACCCTCGGAGATGTAGGCGCCGTGGATGCGCTGGAGTTTCCCGGTGCCGGGCGGCATGAACAGCATGTCGCCGCTGCCGAGCAGGCTTTCGGCGCCGTTGGCGTCGATGATGGTCCGGGAGTCGGTCTTGGAAGAAACCTGGAAGCTGAGCCGTGTGGGAAAGTTGGCCTTGATGATGCCGGTCAGCACATCCACCGAGGGCCGCTGGGTGGCCAGGATCAGATGGATGCCGGCGGCCCGCGCCATCTGGGCCAGCCGGGTGAGCGCCACCTCCACGTCCCGGGAGGCCAGCATCATCAGGTCGGCCAGCTCGTCGATGATGATCACGACGTAAGGCAGTTTCTCGGCGCTCTGGCCGTCGGCCGGTTTCTCGGTGTCCATCTTCTGGTTGTACTGCTTGATGTTGCGGGCTTTCTTCTCGGAGAGCAGCTCGTAGCGCCGTTCCATCTCCCGCACCGCCCAGTACAGCGCGTTGGTGGCCTTCTTGGAGTCGGTCACCACCGGGGTGATCAGGTGCGGTATGCCGTCGTAGTTCGACAGTTCGATGCGCTTGGGATCGACCATGATGAGCTTCACCTCCTCCGGCCGCGCCTTGTAAAGGAGGCTGCAGATCATGGCGTTCAGGGCCACGCTCTTGCCGCTGCCGGTGGCACCGGCAATCAGCAGGTGCGGCATTTTGTCGAGCTCGGCCACCACCGGGTTGCCGACGATGTCTTTGCCGAGGCAGATGGTGAGCCTGGACTTGGACTTCTCGAAGGCGCTGGTGGCCACGACGTCCTTGAAGCGGACGACCTCCCGCACGGGGTTGGGCACCTCGATGCCGATGACCGCCTTGCCCGGGATCGGGGCCACGATCCGGATGCTCGTGGCGCGCAGCGCCAGCGACAGGTCGTCGGAGAGGCTGGCCACCTTGTTGATCTTAACCCCCGGCGCCGGCTCGTATTCGAACGTGGTGATCACGGGCCCGGGGCAGACAGCCACCACCTTGCCGTTGACGCCGAAGTCCTCCAGCTTTTTCTCGAGCAGCTTGGACTGCATCCGCAGACTCTCGCTGTCCAGAGAGGCCGGCTTGGCCTCCGGGTCCTCCAGCAGGTTGAAGGGCGGCAGTTGGAACCGCTTCCCGGCCTGCATGAAATCGAACACTTCCTGTTTGGGCGGCGGCACGACCTTGGCCGGTTTGGGTGCGGCCGCCTGGATCTTGATTTCCTTCACGCGGGCCACGGTCTTCTCGGGCTCGGCCTGGGCGAGCCGTTTCGAGCGCACGCGGCGCTCCTTCGACTTGAGGTAGACCGTCGTCAGACGGTCACGGGCCGCACCGCACCAACCGCCGCCGCGCTTCAAGAAGGCCAGCAGGGAGAAGCCGGTGGCCAGGATGAAGCCGACGAGCCACAGCAGCACCAGAACGATCAGACCGCCGGTGGGGTTGGTGTACCGGATCAGGAAGCCCTTGAGGGGGATGCCCAGCATCCCGCCGGCGGAAAACTTCTTGTCGAACAGCAGGTAGGCGTCCTGGTGGACGGCAAGGAGGCTCCCGGTGGTGAGGATCAACAGGATGCCGCCGGCCACGGTGGAAAGCATCACGCGACCCGGGTGGTTGCCGAAGAAATGCATGCTGATGATGAGGAACAGGATCGGAATCCAGAAGGCCCCCAACCCGAAAAGCCCGATCAGAAACCCCGCCAGGTGGGCCCCGACGAAACCGAACAGGTTGTGGATCCGGCCGGCGGCGCCGGCGCTGTGAATGGACGGGTCGGCCGGACTGTAAGAGAGCAGGCTGATCAAAGTGAAGATCACGAAGAAAAAGAGAAATATGCCGACGATTTCGCGACGCATGATTTCATAATTCCATGATGAAGGGCAAGATAACGGGTCTGCGGCCGATGGTAAAGAAAAAGTACTGCCTGAGCGCGGTTTGAATCCGGGCGCGAATCTTGTCGGTGCGACCCGGGGTTTCCGGCGCCACGTCCTCCACCACCTCGAGCACCACGCAGTGGGCGTCCTGGAGCAGGTGCCCGGTTTCGGTCTCGAACACGAACCCGCGCGAGACGATTTCAGGCCCGTACACGATGATTCCGGTGGCCTCGTCAAAGGCCATGGTGACGGCCACGACCCCGTCCTCGGAGAGTGCGCGGCGCTCCTTGAGCACGGTGCGGCCGACGTCCCCCACCCCCTTGCCGTCGATCAGCACCCGGCCGGTCGGCACACTTCCGCTGACGCGGCCGATCCCTTCCTGAAACTCGATCACCTGGCCGTTTTCCACAAGCAGAACCCGCTCCGCGTCGATCCCCATCTCGCGCGCCAGGCGCCCGTGCAGAATCAGGTGCCGGTACTCGCCGTGGATGGGGATGAAATGGCGCGGCCGGGTGAGCTGGATCATGAGCCGGAGCTCGTCGCGGAAGGCATGGCCCGAAACGTGGATTTCGGAGATCTTCTCGTAGATGACCTCCGCGCCGAGACGGAACAGGTTGTCGATGATCTTGGCGATCGCCCGCTCGTTGCCGGGGATGAACTTAGAGGACAGCACCACCGTGTCCCCTTTTTTGATCCGGATCTGTTTGTGGCTGCCGGCGGCCATCCGCGCCAGGGCCGACATCGGCTCACCCTGGCTGCCCGTCGTGATGATGACGGCCTCGCTGTCCGGATACTCGTGCACGAGGTCCATGCTCACCTCGGTGTCCCAGGGGATCTTCAGATAGCCCAGGGACCTGGCGATCTCCGCGCTCGCCTCGATGCTGCGGCCACTGATGATCACCTTCCGGCCGCCCGCCCGTGCGATGTCGGCGATCATTTGGATCCGCGCAATGTTGGAGGCAAACAGCGCCACGATGATGCGACCGGGGCTTGCCGCCATGATCCGGGAAAAGGTCTCGCCGATGTGCGTGTCCGGGACCGTGGAGCCCTCACGCTCGACGTTGGTCGAATCGGACAGCAGGGCCAGGACCCCACGGTCGCCGCAGCGGGCGAAGTGATCCGTGTCGGTGATCATCCCGCCGTTGGCACCGGGGCTGATCTTGAAATCCCCCGTGTGCACAATCAGGCCTTCGGGGGTGTCGACGGCAAGTCCGACCCCGTCAACCACGCTGTGCCCCACACGGATGAAATCCAGCGCAAAGGGCCCCAGCGACAGCGACCGGCCGGGGGCGATTGTGTGCAGGCCGGCCGGAGCTGCCACCTCAAACTCTTCCAGTTTCTGCCGGGCGAGCCCCAGCGTGAAAGGGGTGCCGAACACCGGCGCATCGACAAGCTTCAGCAGATACGGCAGCGCGCCGATATGATCCTCATGCGCGTGGGTCAGCACGATGCCGTGGACCCCGTCTTTGTGGGAGCGAAGGTAGGACATGTCGGGGATGACGTAATCGACTCCGAGCATGTAATCTTCGGGAAACATCAGCCCGGCGTCCACGATGATCCGGGAACCGTCGCATTCCAGAAGCATCATGTTCAGCCCGATTTCGCCCAGACCACCGAGCGGGATGAGTCTCAGCATGACGCCCTCTCCTCACCCACACTCGCCGAGGCCGCAGCGGATCGCCGACCGCACTCGTTCCATGAGCGCCTCCTTGGTGGCGCGGGTGGATGTTGACGTATCAATGGGCTCCCCGATGTCCACCGCGACATCCCGCGGCCGGATGGTCCACGTGCGTTTCGGCATGATGGCGTGCGTCCCGCGGATCGCAACGGGAACGATCGGCACGCCGGCATCCACCGCCAAGACGAAACCGCCCTTCTTGAAGGGCTTCAGCGTGCCGTCCAGGCTGCGGGTGCCCTCCGGGAATATCATGATCGCAACGCCCTTGCGGATCGTCTCGCAGGCTTCCTCCAGGCTCTTGAAAGCGGAGGGGCGGTCCGCGCGGTCGATGCTGATGTAGCCGGCCCCGCGCATGGCCCGCCCGAAAACCGGTATGGTGAAAAGCTCCGCCTTGGCCAGCCAGCGGAACTGGACCGGCAGGTGCGCGAGCAGGACCGGGATGTCGAAGTTACTCTGGTGGTTAGACATAAAAATGTACGGCCGGGAAGGGTCGATGCACTCCAGGCCGGAAACGGCCACCCGGATCCCGCTGACCGCCAGGATCGAACGGCTCCAGATCCTGCCCACCCGGTGCACCGGGTTCCCGGTGCGGGTCACCAATGAGACCGCGATGGCGAGGATGCTGAAGAACAGGGTTGCAAAAATCACCCAAACGTAGATGGCCGCCGTCCGTATCAGGGTGATCACCGCCTTCGGCTCGCAGCCCCGCACCGGCGCTGATGGTGGCGTCAACACCCTGTCTCAACCTCCCGCACGACGATTCCCCCGCGACCTCAAACGGATATCCCCAACTGCGCCAGCATGTCGTCCACCAGCCGGATGAGCCAGTTGCGCTGTTCGTCCGTGGCGTAAGCGATGCATTCGCAGCGGATGCGATTCTGGGTGCGGACCAGCAGCTCCATGCAAAGCCGGTCGATCTGGAGCTCGATCCCCGCAAAAAAGGGCCGGCATTCCACATGCCTGGACTGCACCGGCGACAGGAGCCCCGGGTCGATCGGCACCCAATACACTCCGCCAAGGGACGCTGTCCCGAACCTTTGATCGAGATAGCCCTTGATCTTTTCGTAGTCGACGTAGCGGAGCTGATCAACTACATATTGTTTCATATATGCGATAGTTACCACAACTTGTTGCGGTTCGCAAGCCATATGTTCCCGGGACGTAACTACTCAGGCGGCGAGGGTTGAACGGTTCGGGGTTCAGGAAAGAAGCAGTTGCCGGGGTCTGGTCTCCGCTGGTACGGTTCGTCCGTTCGGGAGGGGACTGCGGACTAGGGACGGGGCAAAAAAAAACCCCCGGCCGGTCGCGTCATCCGGCCAGGGGGTGAAGCAGGGGCAACGGATCAGGTCTCTTCAACCGTGATGGCGCCTTCCGAGCATACTTCCACGCAGCTTTCGCATCCGAGGCATTCTTCCGCATTCACCGGCACCGACTTGCCGTCCTGCATCTCGAAGACCTCGACCGGGCAGACATCCACGCACTCTTCGCAGCCTGCGCATTTTTCTTCGTCGACAGTGGGGTTAAAAGCCATCAGCAAATCTCCTTTCAATGTGGTATTCATCATGGCGTCCGGCCGCCATCCAGTCCTATTTCCGCAGAGTGCATATCCTAATTAAATTGGCGAGTCAAGCCTTGTCGTCATTTTTTCAAAAAGACCCGCAGGCTGCCCCCTAAAATACAATATAGGTTGTTATTACAAATTGTTATCTATCGACAGGATCCCTCCGTCCTCGGGAACGGGTGCAGGGGGCACCCGCACGAGCAGCGTGTGCCGCCATCGGCCTTCATCCGGCCGGCGGGTGCGCCGGTCCGGAGGAACACCGGCCGAAAAACGGGCGAAGACCTGGCACGGGTCGGCTTCGGGCAGCACAAACACGTCCGGACCCGCACCGGGTTCGCCGGGCGCAGCCGGGGTCACGGTCACGGATTGCCTTTCAAGCAGCGAGAGGGGGCTTGCGGCAAACTGCGCCAGCCGCGGCATCACATCATGCGCCGAGGTGTCGCCGACGGCAGCCGGGCAGCCGCCAAACACACCCAGCGCCTCCGGCAACAGGCGCAAGGCTCGCGGGACGGATGCGATCACATGCTCGACCACGGCGGTGCTGCAACTAACGAAAACGGGGCTGGGGTAAGGTTGGCATAAAAACAGCCGCGCCCAGGCAGCCAGCCGGCCCTGCCACAGGTGGTCTTCGTGGCCGGACGGCCGGAAGGCCGGGGCGTGCTCCCGTCCGCCCGCGGGCGGATCATTCTCCTCCGTGAGCGCGTGCAGGAGCTGCGCGCTCAGCTTTTCATGCCGGGCCAGGTCGCGCTCGATCTCGTAGCTCTGCCGGTCGAATTCCTGGGCGAGATGGAGAAACACCCGGGCCGGCATGAGTCGAGCGGATTCCGTCGGCCCGCGCGCCGGACCCAATCGGCTCTCGATCTGCGAGGCGATGTATGTCGATGTGCCGTCTTCAGCGAGCGCATCCGTCTGCAGGCGGTGACGCCAGAAGGCCGCCTGCAGGCCGGCTCCGTCCGCGTTCAGGCGAGCCCACTGCTGAAACTCTCGAAGCATGTCGTCCAGCCGCTGCTCATCCCCTGCGAGCGGGGTGAGCACGTCCAGAAAGCCGCTCTCCCTTAAGGCGCGCATGTCGGGCGGTTCTCGCCCGGCGAACGGTTGGCAGGTCACGACCGACGGAAAAAAGGCCCGCAGCGCCGCTGCAGCGGGCGGAGAAACATACGTCGCGGGGAAATAGATCGGTTTCATGAGCGCACACGTCTTCGCCTTCAGTCCATTCACCTTCAGCCTATCTACCTGAGTAGAAGTGGTTTCACAACCTCGGATCACGCCCGAGGGCAAGGCGCAGGCCGATTCGAACGCGCAGCAACCACGGCAGGTTGTGAGCATTTCGAGAGGCCTGCAACGCGGCCATCGGGCGTCAGACGGGGTTATGGAACCACTTCTATCAACGGCTCCACCACGGAGCGGATGTCTTCCATGACCCGCCGTTCATCGCGCGCGGCATCGATCACGCGAACCCGCGCCGGCGCCTGCCGCGCCAGTTGCAGATACCCTTCCCGCACCCGCTGGTGGAAGGCGAGCGCCTCGTCTTCGAAGCGGCTCTCCGCCGTGGCACGCCCGCCCTTTGCCAGCTGGCGCCGCGCGCGCGCCAGCCCCAGCTCGGGCGGCAAGTCCAGGAGCAGCGTCAGCTCCGGCGTCACGCCCGCGAAGACCAGCTGGTGCAATCGCAAAATCCAATCCGATCCCAGCCCCCGGGCAAACCCCTGGTAGACGACGGTGGCGTCGAAAAAACGGTCGCACAGCACCGTCCGGCCCGCAGCCAGCGCCGGCGTGATCACCTGGTGGATGTGTTCGGAGCGGTCCGCCATGTAAAGAAGCAGTTCCGTCGCCGGGGCCATGCCGGCATTCTCGGGGTTCAGCAGAACGGCGCGGATCGCCCGGCCAAGAAGAGTCCCGCCGGGCTCCCGGGTGCGCGTGCAGGCAACACCCCGCTCGGCCAGCCAGCCGGCCAGGTGCTCGATCTGGGTGGTTTTGCCGGCGCCCTCACCGCCTTCCAACGTTATGAACATGACTTCTCCCGAACCCTCTCGGCCTGATCGGCAACCGGAGTGTTTCTATTTCAGCCGGGCATCGAGCCCCCATTGTTTCAGGTCATCCAGCGCTTTATAATCGGTCATGTCGCAGGTGATCGGCGTAATGGAGATGAACCGGTGGCGCAGGGCGGCCCCGTCGACGTCGAGGTCTTCCCCGAAGGTCTGCATGTCCGCGCCCTGCCAATAATACGTCCGTTGGCGGGGGTCCGTGCGCTTTTCCATGTACTCCCGGAAGATCTCGAGCCCGTGCCGGCTGATCCGCACGCCGGCGATGTCCGCCTCCGGCACATCCGGAAAATTCACGTTGAGAAAGGTCCCGGGGGGCAGCCCCCGCTGCAGCACCATCTCGGCCAGGTGCGCAATGAACGCAGCCGCTGTGTCGTAACGGTAGGGCCCCTGCCCCTCGATGGAGGCCGCGATGGCCGGAATCCCTCCCAGGGCCGCCTCTTTAGCGGCGGCGACCGTACCGGAGTAGGTGATGTTGACGCCCACGTTGGCGCCCGGGTTCAAGCCGGCGACCACGAGGTCGGGTTTGCGTTTCAAAATTTCCAGAATGCCGAGCTTGACGCAATCGGCCGGTGTGCCGTTGACGGCATATCCCCGCCCGCCGCCGTGCAGCGCCACCGGGTGGGCGCGCAGCGGGAGATGCAGCGTGATCCCGTGCCCCACGGCCGTGCGTTCGCGGTCCGGAGCGATGACGGCTACGGCGTGGCGGGCGGCCAACCGGTCGTGCAGCGCCCAGAGGCCCTCGGCATGGATTCCATCATCGTTGGTCAACAAAATGTTCATCCCTGCGTATCCGTCTGTAAAGTCGATCTGTGGCCGTTAAACACATCTTGACTTTTCACGCCAACTTGTTTTTATAGCTTAGTTTTCAGCGAGGTTCAATACGCATCCCCCGGGCGGGCGGACGCCGCCGGGCATCCCCGAACACGGCCCCAGGAAGAAGAGGCAGCCACCGGATGGATCCAGCCGCGACGTGCCCCCGCAACCTCCGAACCCGGCTCAAGGCCTGGATCCTGGTGGCTTTCCTTGCGCTGGTGTGCGTCCTGCCGGACGCCTTTTTGCCGCCTGCCGCCCATGGCGCGGAGAGCACCACTGCGTTCCCCAGTCTGAAGAAGCTCGACTCGGGGCAACCCTGGCAGATCGAAGCCGACCGCATCAGCTACGACCAGCTTCACGATGAATACATCGCCGAGGGCCAGGTGCGTGTCTGGAAGCAGGACCGTTCGATCTCCGCGGACACGGTACGGTACAACCTGCAGACCAAGATGGCCTACGCCGAGGGCCACGTCGTGCTGACCGCCGGCAGCGATATCCTCACGGGGGATTATCTTGAAACCGATATGGAGAGCGAACAGGGGTATATCACCAACGGCACGATTTTCATCGCGAAAAGCAACTACCACATCCAGGGCGACCGGATTCAAAAAACCGGCCCGGAAACCTACACCATTGCCCAGGGGGTGGTCACGACCTGCGATGGGCGCTCGCCGGATTGGAAAATCGCCGGCCGGGATGTCACGATCCAGAAAGACGGCAGCGGCACGGCCTGGAATGCCGTCGTGTATGCCAAGGACATGCCGTTCGGTTATTATCCCTACATCAGCTTCCCCGCGCCGGGCAAGCCCAGCACCGGCCTGCTGATGCCCCAGGGGGGCTATTCCAGCCGGAAAGGGGCGTTTGCCACCCAGCCGTTCTTCTGGGCCATCGACGAGCAGTCGGATGCCACGTTTTACCTGGAATACATGAGCGAACGGGGCTGGAAGCCGGGGGTGGAATACCGGTATTTCCTGACCCGGGAAGCCAAGGGCGCGGTCATGTTCGACTATTTTCACGACGAGAAGGTCGACGACGGCACCAACAAGCAAAACCAGGACTACGGCTTCAAGGACCCCGGTGGAGACATCCTGCGGCCGAACCGCGACCGCTATTGGTTTCGGATGAGCCATGAGAACCCGTCTGCCGGAAGGCTTTTTAGGCCGACTCGAGCTCGACATCCCCAGCGACCAGGACTACCTGCGGGAATTCAAGACCGGGTACATGGGCTTTGAAGACAGCCGGGCGTATTTCAACCGGTTTTTCGGGCGCACCCTCGATGATTACAACGCCCCCGTACGCACCAACCGCCTGCTGGTGTCCAGGTCCTGGGCCAGCTTCAGCCTCAACGCTGAAGGGGATTGGTACGACAACGTCGACCACGGGGCCAACTGGAAAGACACCCCCCAGATCCTGCCGCAGGTCGCTCTCACGGCGCCCAAGCAGCAGCTCGGCACAACTCCCTTTTTCGGGACATTGAACACGCAGTACATCGACTACTGGAAAGACCGCGGCTACGGCGTGCAGCGCACGGACCTGTGGCCCCGCGCTTACTACCCGATCGGGCTGCCGCCCTACCTCTCGATCGAGCCCTCGGTCGGACTGCGGGAAACCATGTGGGACCAGTACAAGAGCGATGCGGCCGATCCCTGGTCCGACAAGCAGTACTTCCACCGCGAGCTCTATGACGCGAACCTGAAACTTTTCACGGATCTCTCCCGGGTCTATACCGTCGATCAGGAAAATGTGAGCAAGGTCAAGCATGCCGTCCGACCCGAGCTCGACTACACCTACGTCCCGCACGATGACCAGAGCGACCTGCCGCTCATCGACAACAAAGACCGCGTTTTAAGTCACAACCGCATCGCCTATTCCCTGAACAATATCCTGACCTCCAAAACGCGGGTCACACCGGAGGCTCGCGAGGCTCGCACGCAGGAGACGCAGCCGCGCGAGGGCAGCCTTCACGAAACCGTACTGACGGAGGCACCTTCCGATTATGATTATCGCGACTTCATGCGTTTGAAAGTGGGCCAGTACTACGACTTTGCCAGGGACTTCCGACCCTTCTCGCCCTTTTTCGGAAAACTGCAGTTTCTTCCGGCCGAGAAAATCAGCGTCGACAGCGAGGTCGCTTACAACGTCTACGATCAGAATTTTCAGCGTTACAACATCGGGCTGAGCCTTTCGCCCAGTCAAAGGGACCGCCTGACCTTTTCCTATCGCTATGACCGCGACCCCTTGTTTGTGGAAACCCTTGATAATTACGATACGCAGACGGAAATTTTTCTGGCGACCCCCACGGACAACAAGAAGATCGATTACGGATCCATCGAGCTGCGCCGCGGGCTGACCGAGCGGTTCACCCTGATCACCTCGTACGAACACGATTTTTCAGACCAAAGCTATATGATCGGGGCCGGATTTGTGCTCGACTCCCAATGCTGGACCCTGGAAACCCTCGCGACCTATGGAACCGACAATTACGGATTTGAGATCCGCATCCGCCTGAAGGGGATCGGCGAGTTCGGAATCTGAACGTGCTGGAATCCGATAAAATTGAGGACCCTGATCGATGCTGGAAGACAACCGTCTGACACGGCACTGGTATGTGCTGCATACCCGAAGCCGGCATGAAAGCGTCGTCTGCAACGGCCTGGCCAGAAAGTCCCTCGAAGTCTTTCTGCCGAAAATCAAAGTCCGCAGCACGCGCCGGGACCGGAAGTCCATGATCCACATCCCGCTTTTTCCCGGCTACCTGTTCATCAAGACCGACCTGCATCCGCACGCCCACATCGAGATCGTCAAGACCGCCGGTGCGGTGCGCCTGATCGGCAGCCGGCAGGGGCCGGTGCCCGTCCCGGACGAAACGATCGAATCGCTGAAGATCATGGTGGCCTCCGAGCTGCCGATTGGCACCGGTTCACGGCTGCAGCCGGGCGACCGGGTCATGGTGGTGCGTGGACCGTTTGCCGGGGTTACCGGCACCTTCGTCCACTACCGCGGACAAGGCCGCGTGTTCGTCCACATCGAAGCCCTGGGCCAGTATGCCGGGGTTGACGTGGATGAGGACGATATCGAGACCCTGCCGTCGATCCTTCGATAACTGCTTGACATCTTATCAAGTTTGAGACAATATAATGAAAAAGCGGCTGCCGCATTCAGACCGTCCCAAAGGAGGGTGTATGAACAAACTGGAGTTGATCTCCGCACTGAAGACTGAAGCGAATATTTCCAAGGCGGAGGCCGCCCGGGTCGTGCAGATTTTTTTCGATCACATGGCCGAGGCCATGGCGCGCGGGGAGCGTGTGGAAATCCGCGGCTTGTGCAGCTTTTTTGTCAAGACGTATAAAAGCTACACCGGCAGAAACCCCAAGACCGGTGAAAAAGTAACCATCAAACCCAAGCGGCTTCCGTTCTTCAAGTCCGGCAAGGAACTTAAAGAACGCGTCGATATGTAGCTTCGTGCCAGGGTTCGACTCGATCATCGATCAAGAGCGCCCCATCCGAATCCTCACCTCCCTCCTGGCCAACGGGACCCTTCCCCACGCCCTTCTTTTTACCGGAATCGAAGGTGTCGGCAAGAAAACGGCGGCGGTCGCCTTGGCCATGGCATGCAACTGCACCGGCAGGGAGGCGGGCGCGGAGGCTGCGCACGCACCATCACCCGGCAGGGTCGAACCCTGCGGGGAGTGCGCCGCGTGCCGCAAAATCGCGGCGGGGGTGCACCCCGATATCCTGCGGCTGTCTCCGGCCGGGGCCATGATCAAGATCGACCAGGTTCGCGACCTGTGCCGGCTGCTGGCCATGAAGCCCTATGAGGCGAGAGTTCGCGTCGTGATGATCGCCGATGCCCAGACCCTGAACCCGGCCGCGGGCAATGCCCTGCTGAAGATGCTGGAGGAGCCCCCGGCACGGACCGTGCTGATCCTGACCGCACCTCAGACGGGCGATCTTCTGCCCACCATCGTGTCACGCTGCCAGCACATCCGGTTCAAGCCGATCGCCCGGCACCATCTGGCGGCGATCCTCATCCGGGCCTACGGGGTGGACCCGCCGGAGGCATCCCTGACGGCGGCACTGGCCGGCGGGAGCCTGACCCGGGCGCTCAGCATGCGCCGCAGCCACTGGCTGCAGCGGCGCAGTTGGCTGATGGCCCAACTGGCGGCTCTCCCCCGGCAGTCGACGGCGGCGTGGCTGGCGCTGGCGGAGAAATTGTCCCGGGCCCGGGAGGACCTGCCGGACGCACTCGAGCTGATCGCATCCTGGATTCGCGATCTCGCCGTTGCACGGCATGCCCCCGAGCGCCTCATCCACCAGGACCTCCGTGAGATGACGGTCGCGATCTCGCAAACCATGCGCCTGGAGGCGTTGACGAATTCCATGCGCGCGCTGCAGGACGCCCGTCAGCGCATCCAGGCCAACGCAAATCCACGGTTGACACTGGAGGCGCTTTTCGTCAAGATGGCACAGTATCTGGATCAAACACGCAACCTGTTACCAGGTCATCCCCATTCATTATGATCAAGATCGTTGGCATTCGATTTAAACAGGCCGGCAAGGTGTACGATTTCGACTGTGGCGCCTACGTGCTCACCCCCGGCGACTCGGTGATGGTGGAAACCGAGCAGGGGCTCAGCCTCGGCACGGTGGTGACCGCCCCCAGGGTTCTGGAAGAGCCCCCGGCGAACCAGGTGTTCAAAAAGGTCTACCGCCTGGCGGTCCCCAAGGATTTGGAGCAGCTCGAACGCAAGGCCGCCGACGAGCGGGCCGCGCACGCGCTCTGCCGCAGGTGCATCCGGGAACTGGGCCTGAAGATGAACCTGTTCGCAGTGGACAAGTCGTTCGACGGCAGCAAGATTACGTTCTTCTTCACTGCCGAGGGCCGGGTCGACTTCCGCCAGCTCCTGAAAATGCTCGTCCAGGAGCTCGGAACCCGCATCGAAATGCGTCAGGTGGGCATCCGCAACCAGGCCAAGATGTGCGGCGGCCTCGGCCGTTGCGGCCGGGAGTTCTGCTGCGCCTCGTACCTGGAGAAGTTCGAACCGGTCTCGATCCGCATGGCCAAGGAGCAGAGCCTTTCCCTGAACCCCACCAAAATTTCGGGTCAGTGCGGCCGGCTGATGTGCTGTCTCGTCTACGAGTATAACACCTACATGGAGTTGAAAAAGAGCCTGCCCCGAATCGGCACCATGGTCAAGACCCCCAGCGGCGCCGGCAAGGTCGTCCGCCACAACGCCATCTGCAACCGACTGGTGGTCCGGCTCGAAGACGGGATGGAAATCGAGACGTCCGCCGACAAGGTTGAACTTTAGACAGGTAACGCCATGCCATTTTACATCACCACGCCGATCTACTACGTGAACGCCCGCCCCCATCTCGGACACGCGTATACCACCATCGTGGCCGACGTGGTCCGCCGTTTTCACTCCATGCGGCAGACCGAAGTCTTTTTCCTGACCGGCACGGACGAACACGGCGACAAAGTGGTCCGGGCCGCGCTCAAGGAGAACATGACACCCCGGGCCTACGTCGACGCCATCAGCGGCTTGTTCCGCAACCTGTGGCCGGAGCTGAACGTCCAGCCCAACCGCTTCATCCGCACCACGGACGCCGACCACATGGCGGTGGTGACGCAAGTGTTGCAGAAGATCTACGATGCCGGGGACATCTACTTCAGCGAGTACGAGGGGCTGTACTGCTTCGGCTGCGAGCGCTTCTACGGGGAGCGCGAACTCGTGGACGGCAAGTGCCCGGACCATGAGACCGCGCCCGAACTCATCAAAGAGGCCAACTATTTTTTCCGGATGAGCCGCTACCAGGACTGGCTGATCGCGCACATCCAGAACCACCCGGATTTCATCCGCCCGGAGCGCTACCGCAACGAAGTGCTGGCCTTTCTGAGGGAGCCATTAGGCGACCTGTGCATCTCGCGGCCCAAAACCAGGCTGAACTGGGGCATCAGCCTGCCCTTCGACTCGAACTTTGTCACCTACGTGTGGTTTGACGCCCTGTTGAACTACGTCTCCGGCCTCGGATACCCGGACGGCGAAGACTTCCGCACGTTCTGGCCGGCAGCCCAGCACATCGTCGCCAAGGACATTCTCAAGCCCCACGGCATCTACTGGCCCACCATGCTGAAAGCGGCGGGAATTCCGGTCTACCAGCATCTCAACGTGCACGGATACTGGAACGTCGAGCAGAGCAAAATGTCCAAGAGCCTGGGCAACGTCGTCGAGCCGCTGCAGCTGAAGACCACCTACGGGCTGGACGCCTTCCGCTACTTCCTGATCCGCGAAATGACGTTCGGGCTGGATTCGAGCTTCAGCGAAACGGCGATGGTGCAACGCATCAACGCCGACCTGGCCAACGACCTGGGCAACCTCTTTTCCCGGGTCGTCTCCATGACCCACAAGTATTTCGACGGCATCGCCCCGGAGCCCGATCCCGACATCGGGCGGCAGTACAGTTTGGGCCTCGGCGCCGACGCCCAGCGCACCATCGCTGCATACGAACACGCCATGATGGCCTTCGAACTCCAGCGGGCTGTAACCGCCGTCTGGGAATTCATCGGCCAGATGAACAAGGCCATCGACGTCGCAGCCCCCTGGGAGCTGGCCAAGAAGAAAACGACCCGCAAGCAGCTGGAGGCCGTGATCTGCGCTTTGCTCAAAGGGCTGCGCCTGATCGCGGGCCTGATTTACCCGATCATGCCGGAGACGGCGGCCCGCATGCAGAAACATCTCGGTTTGAACCCGGAGGCCGCCTTCTATTTCCTGGAGGAGCTGAAAAAGTGGAAAAGCGTACCGGCCGGCACGCAGCTGCCGAAAACCGTCATGCTCTTCCCCCGCATCGAGACCGCTGCACCGCCCGCAGCACCCGCGGCCGACAGCACCCACCCCGCGCCGGCTGCGCCCATCAAACCGGAGATCACCCTCGATGACCTGAGCCGGATCGATCTGCGGGTGGCCACCGTGCTGAAGGCGGAACCGGTGCCGAAGGCGAAAAAACTGCTTCAGCTCGAAATCGATCTCGGCGAGCGCCGGACCATCGTCGCCGGCATCGCCGAGCACTACACGCCCGAGGCCCTGATCGGCCGCCAGGTGATCATTGTCGCCAACCTCCGGCCGGCCAAGCTCATGGGGGTGCTCTCCCAGGGCATGCTGCTGGCCGCCGGGCAGGACGCCGGACCGGTGCTGATCATGCCGGACAAACCCGTCACGCCGGGAACCGCGCTGCGATAAACCGCAGCAACGGGCGCACTCGAAAGGACCGCCATCATGATTCGAGCTTGGATCTCCCGCCGGCTGCGGGCCCGAATGGGCCTGCTGCACGCCCTGACCTCCCTGGTCTTCCGGCTCGGCCGCCGGCTGTGCACGCCCGTCTATTTCGGCCGCCGCCTTGCGGGCGTCCCGACCGGCTCGCTGGTGGTCTTCCCGCTGCAGGCTACCTTGCTCGGCTGCGGCATCGCCGGGATCGTGGCCTTCAAACGCCAGGCCGCGGCTGCGCAAACGCTGCC
Source organism: uncultured delta proteobacterium (assembly GCA_963785045.1). Classification (GTDB taxonomy): domain Bacteria; phylum Desulfobacterota; class Desulfobacteria; order Desulfobacterales; family SpSt-501; genus SpSt-501. Next base: position 22,488 of record CAWAUC010000021.1, read on the forward strand.
CCTCGCGCCCCTGGCGGAGCTGGCGGAGCGCGTTCGGACTCACACGTTCGACGCCTGCCGCCAGCGTGGCGGAAATCTGGCCGACACCTACCTGGGCGGCGCGGAGTGCATCGCGGATGTGGGGCGATGGGCGCGGGAGTGCCGACGACCGCATGTCTTCTGCACGCTCTTCGGCGATACAACCCTCCAGGCACGCATCGAGGCAATCGCGGTGTCTCTCTCCGAGTGCCTGGCCGGCGACGTCCGCCGTTTCGAAGATCAGATCGGACGGCTTTCCGCCGCGGAGGCCGAGCTCGTCTCCGAGCGCATCGAGCATCTCAAGGACGCCGTCTGGTGCCTGCGATCCGAAGTCCTGGGCAACATCACCAAGGTGCGCGACCTCCTGGCCGGCTCCGAAACCTCTGCCGCCGCCGTCAAAGTCTTCCGCGACATCAACGCTGTCCTGAACGGCATCGACCGCATGGAGGTGCGGGGCCGGGACTCCGCCGGGATCTCGCTCCTGTTTGCGCTCGGGGCCGCCGACTATGAGCACTTCAGCGCCGCACTGGACGAAGGCCGTCTGCAGGAGGACTTCGCCCGCCGCCTGGCCCTGCAGCCCCTCCTGAACCAGGGGATCGCCGCCCAGCGCCACGCGGATGTGGTCGCCGTCACGTTCACCTTCAAGGTGGCGGTTGAAATCGGCAGCCTGGGGGACAACATCCGATCCCTGCGCCGCGCCATCGCGGCCGATCCCCTGCTGCATGCGATCCTCGCCTTCCCGGCCGAGTTCCACACGGTCAACGCCCACACCCGCTGGGCGTCGGTCGGGGCCATCACCGAGGCCAACTGCCACCCGGTCGACAACCGGTCCGAAGCAGGGGCCGCCGGCGAAACAGGCATCATCCACGCCTGCCTGAACGGCGATATCGACAACTTCCATGAGCTCAAAGAAGCCTTCGAACGCGGCGGCAGCCGCATCCATGCCGATATCACCACCGACACCAAGATCATTCCGCTGCAGATCGAGCACTACCTGCGGCAGGGGTTCGATGTCGCCGAATCCTTCCGGCGCGCGGTCGGCGACTTCAAGGGCTCGCACGCCATCGCCATGCACACGAGCCTCGCACCGGGAAAGCTCTTTCTCGCGCAGCGCGGCAGCGGCCAGGCCATCTTCGTCGGCATTGCCCCGGACCACTACATGGCCACCTCCGAGGTCTACGGGTTCATCGAGGAGACCTCCACCTACATCCGGCTCGACGGCGAATCCGTCGTGGACGGCAACGCCGGCAAGACCCAGGGCCAGCTCGTCGTCCTGGACCAGCAAACAGAGGGCGGACTCCAGGGGATCACCGCCATGTGCTACGACGGGACCCCCGTGAGGCTGACGGATCAGAACGTCAAGACCACCGCACTCACCTCGCGCGATATCGATCGTCAGCATTATTCGCACTATTTCCTGAAGGAGGTCTCCGAGTCCCCCGCCTCGGTGGAGAAGACCCTCCAGAACCGCTGGAAAATCCAGGACGACGGGCAGAAGCGCTTTGTTACCGCCCTCGATGAAAAGGCGGTGCCGGCCGCAATCAACCGCGCCATCGCCGACGGCACCGTCCAACGCATCTTCTTCATCGGCCAGGGCACGGCCGGGGTCGCGGCCCTGGCCTGCGCCAACATCCTGCAGCACTACCTGAACGCCCCCAGCGTGCAGGTCCAGGCGCTCAAGGCCTCGGAGTTCAGCGGCTTTACGATGAGCGAGACCGCCGCGGGCGGGTCGATGGCAGACGCGCTGGTCGTGGCCATCAGTCAGTCCGGCACAACCACCGACACTAACCGCTCCGTCGACATGGTGCGGGAGCGCGGGGCCCGCACCCTGGCCATCGTCAATCGCCGGGACTCGGACCTCACCTTCAAGGTGGACGGGGTGATCTACACGAGCAGCGGCCGCGACATCGAGATGTCGGTCGCGTCCACCAAGGCCTTTTACGCCCAGATCACCGCCGGGGCACTGCTGGGGCTGCACATCGCCCGGCTGAAAGGCCGCCGGGACGAGGCGTTCGTTTCCGGTGAGATCCAGAGGCTGCTCGACGTGCCGGACCACATGCGCCGGGTCCTGGCGATGGCGGAACGCATTCGGGTCTCGGCCCAGCGGCTGGCCGTCACCAAAACCTACTGGGCCACCGTCGGCAGCGGGCCGAACAAGGCCTCCGCCGACGAAATCCGCATCAAGCTGAGCGAGCTCTGCTACAAGACCATCTCCTCGGACTTCGTGGAGGACAAGAAACACATCGACCTGTCCTCGGAGCCCCTGATCATCGTCTGCGCCGCCGGGGTGCGCCCCACGGTCATCGGCGACATCGTCAAGGACACCGCCATTTTCAAGGCGCACAAGGCCACCCCGGTGGTCATCTGCGACGAAGGCGAAGAGCGGTTCTTGCCGTATGCGGAAGACGTCTTCCAGGTCCCCCGGGTCGAGGAACACCTGGCGCCCATTCTGAACACGCTGGTCGGCCACCTCTGGGGATATTATGCCGCCCTGTCCATCCACGAGGGGTCACGCTTCCTCTTCGGCCTCCACGAGGGCATCCAGCTGGCCGTCAGCGACGCCTCCGCGCGGGGGGTGGACATGTTCGAACTGGTCCTGGAAAAAGGCTTCCGGGAGCAGATTGCCGAGTTCTATGCCGAATTCCGCCGCAAGCGCAGCCAGAAGCAGTTCCCCGTCACCGTGGGCTACGATGCCAGCTCCGATCTCACGCTGCTGCTCAAATACCTGGCGGGGCGACTGCCGGCCTCCGACTTCGAGCTCGACTTCGGTCTGAAGGGCACCGCCGCCAACATGATCCACGTGATGCTCCACCGGCTGGGGGACGCCATCGGCTTCCTCGCGCGGCCGGTGGATGCCATCAAACACCAGGCCAAGACCGTCACGGTGGGCACCAGCCGCCTCAGCGAACGGCTGGAGGGGGTTCTGTTCGGAGCGCTGGCGGCGGAGAACTTCTCGGACGCCCAGCTCACGCCGTCCAACGTCATGGTCCTCAAAAACCTCCAGGGGGTCATCCGCGACATCGAGGGGTCCGTCCTCTACCGAATTTCCGGCCTGAACCTGCTGGGCGAGCCGGAGGAGACCACCGCCATCGAGGTTCTGAACAAGCGCGGCACGACGAGCGCCATCCCCTCCCGGGTCGAGACCGACAAGACCCTGAAAGGCTCCAAACGCACCATCGTACGCCAGGGCAACGTCTACATCGGCAAGGGCCGCAAGGACGACCGCAGCATTCTGGTGGTCCCCCTGTTGTCCTCGGCGCCGGCCCGGCCGAACAGCATCGAGCATCTGCTGCTGCTGCACATCACCTTCAAGGACACCGTGCCGCTGAACGTAAAGATGCGCGCCCTCGGCGGCAAGTACGAGCACATCCGCAACATCGTCCAGGAAAACAGCATCGGCTGGAGCGACGACCTGTTGGAACTTGTCGCCATCGATGAGCTCTTCGGGCGGTCAGCGGAAAAAGTAGGCGAGTTCATCGTCTCCAAAGTCAAAGGATAGGGCAACGCGGCGCGGCGCAGGGTTCTTTTTGCCTTGGGCCGTGTGCCCTTGACCCTGAGAGCCTTGATCTCAAAATCGATGGTTTATTCCATCAACCCATGCTATAAATATAGGGAAGTGGCAGAGCGCCCAAACCGGCCGGGGGCGGGTGCCCGCAGCGGCATTCGGAATCAGACCGGCAGAGGATCATCCTTCGCAAACTATGAGCCGTCAGGCCATGAAAAAGTACAACCTGCTTTTGGTCGACGACGACCCCATTATCCTGGAAGGCCTCGGTGAAGACCTCGAAAACCGCGGCTATCTCGTGGCACGCGCAAACAGCGGCGACCGGGCGATGGAGCTGCTGCACCGCTCCAATTTCGACCTGATCATCACGGACTTGGTCATGGAGAAAAGCGGCGGCCTTCAGGTGCTGAAGCGCTCGAAGGAAATCGACTCCACCATTATCGTGATCATCCTGACCGGCTACGGCGACATGCTGTCCGCCATCGAGGCGCTTCAGAACCAGGCGGATGACTACGTGCTCAAGCCCTGCGAGTCCGCCGAGATGTTCCTCCGCGTGGAACGCTGTCTGGAAAAGCACGAGCTGGTACGCCGCATCAACCTCTACCAGAAAATCCTGCCCATGTGCTGCGTCTGCAAGAAAATCCGGGACGACACCGGACGGGAACGCGGCCGGGGGCCGTGGGTGCCGGTGGAGCAGTTCATGCACGAGCAGACCCGGCTGGACATCACATCGAGCTATTGCCCGGAATGCGCCCAACGGACCCTTCAGCAATTCAAAAAAGAGTAAGTGTCGGGATAAAAGCCGCCCGCAGAGCGGCAAGCAGGCAGTTGGCTGCTTTTCAGCGTTGCGGGCGCTGCCGGAGTTCCCGGCCATACCGCAAACGATAGAGGAAAGGTCAATGCGGACAGCATCCATCATCGCCTGGTGCATCACCGCCGTGCTGGTGGCGGCGTTTTTCCCCGCTCCCGGCCGGTCAAGCACCGAATGGGAGGTCGTCAAGAGCATCGATACCAGCTCTGGCGCAATCGGTTTAGCCGCTTCGCCTGACGGGCGCAGGGTTTATGTTCTTTCAAATGACAGCCAATTGCTCATTTACACCCAAGAAGGCCTTTTAACGAAAATACCCATCAGCGTGCAACCGCTCGATGTGGCCGTCTCAAACAGCGGGCGCATCGTCTACGTCCTGGCTGAAAATGGGGTTTTGCTGGCCTATACCCCTGAAGGAGTCCTAACCGACCAGATCACGCTGGGCGGTACGGCAGAGAGAATCGCGGTCTCCCCGGATGAGGAGAGCGTTTATGTGACCCGACCGCAGGGCAAGCGGGTCGATCTGGTGCAGATCGATTTTGTGCGCACCATCAATCTCGCCGGCGCACCCTTCAAGGGACCGGAAAAGGCGCCGGTGGTCATTGCGGTGTTCAGCGATTTTCAGTGACCGCACTGCGCGGGCCTTGAGCCCGTCCTCGAGCAGGTGCTCGAGTCCTACCCGGACAAGGTCAAGGTGGTTTTCAAAAACTACCCCTTGTTGAAAATACACAGGTTTGCCGGGAAGGCCGCGCTCACGGCCTATGCCGCCCACTTGCAGGGAAAGTTCTGGCCGATCGCCGATGAGCTCTTCAAGGCGGGCGAGAGCCTGAGCGACGAGAAAATCAAGGAAATCGTGCGCGCCCAGGGGCTCGATGAGACCCAGATCGAAAGGGATCGGAACAGCCCACGCGTGGTGGAACACGTGCAGGGGGATCTGGATGAGGCCTACCGCCTCGGCGTGGAGAGCGTGCCCGCCGTGTTCATCAACGGCAAGCGGCTGCGCGACCGCAGCTTCGAATCCTTCGCCGCGGCGATCGACAAGGAACTGAAAAAGAATCCCGCGAAAAAATAGAGCGTCACCGGGTGCTTTTGGTATGGGAGTAGGCGAGCGCGGCGCGGATGAAATCGCGGAACAGCGGGTGCGGCGCCATCGGCTTGGACTTGAATTCGGGATGGAACTGGCAGCCTAAAAACCAGGGGTGCTCCCGGAGCTCGACGATTTCCACCAGATCCCCGGTGGGCGACATTCCGCTGAAGACCAACCCCTTGTCCGCCAGCCGCGCCATGTAATCGTTGTTGAACTCATAGCGGTGGCGGTGCCGCTCCGCAATCGCATCGGTCCCATATGCCTGGCGGGCCAGGCTGCCGGCCGTAAGCCGGCAGGGGTAAGCCCCCAGCCGCATGGTGGCGCCCTTTTCAGAGGAGGCGTCCCGGCGCTCTACCGTACCGGTGCGCTCATCGAACCATTCGGTCATGAGGTAAATCACCGGATCCGGAGTGAGCGCATCGAACTCGGCGCTGTTGGCGTTCTCCAAGCCCGCCACGTGGCGCGCGAACTCGATGACGGCGGTCTGCATCCCCAGGCAGATCCCGAAATAAGGGATCTGGCCCGTGCGCGCGTAGCGCGCAGCACAGATCTTGCCCGCGATGCCCCGACTGCCGAATCCGCCTGGCACCAGGATGCCGTCCGCCCGCGCCAGCACCTCGCCGCAGCTGCCAGCCTCGAGCTTTTCCGAGTCCACGAAATAAAGGTTCACCTTGCTGCGGTTGGCCGCCCCGCCGTGGTGCAAGGCTTCGTTCAGACTCTTGTAGGACTCGGTCAGGTTCACGTATTTGCCGACGATGGCGATGGTGACCTCGTGCTGCGGCTCCTTGAAATTCTGCACCAGCTCCTCCCAGGCCTCCAGTTTGGGCGCCCGGGTCCAGATGTTGAGAAGCTCGATGATCTTGCCGTCCAGCCCTTCCTGGTGGAAGACGAGCGGAACTTCGTAGATGCAGCCGACGTCCTTGGCCGTAATGACGGCATCCTCCCCGACGTTGCAGAACAGGGCGATCTTGGACTTGAGCTCCTTGGACAGGAAGCGGTCGGTGCGGCACAGCAGGACGTCCGGCTGAATGCCGATGCTGCGCAATTCCTTGACGCTGTGCTGGGTTGGCTTGGTCTTTACCTCGCCGGAGGTGCTGATGTAGGGCACGAGGGTCAGGTGGATGTAGAGCACGTTTTCCTTGCCCACGTCCGTCCGGAACTGGCGGATGGCCTCCAGAAAGGGCAGGCTCTCGATGTCGCCGACCGTGCCGCCGACTTCCACGATGACGACGTCGACCCCGTTGGCCACCTGCTTGATGCAGTGTTTGATTTCGTCGGTGATGTGGGGAATGACCTGCACCGTGCCGCCCAGGTAGTCCCCCCGCCGCTCCTTGGTGATGACCGAGTAGTAGATCTTGCCCGTGGTGCAATTGTTGTTCTTGCCCATGGTGGCGCTGGTGAAACGCTCGTAGTGGCCCAGGTCCAGGTCCGTCTCGGCGCCGTCGTCGGTGACGAAGACTTCGCCGTGCTGGAACGGGTTCATCGTGCCGGGGTCCACGTTGATGTAGGGGTCAAGCTTCTGGAGCGTGACGGTGAGACCGCGGCTTTCCAGGAGAGCGCCGATCGACGCGGAGGCGAGCCCCTTGCCGAGAGAGGAGAGAACCCCGCCGGTCACGAAAATGAACTTGGTGTTGAATGGCATGCATGCACCTCGATCGGTATTCGACAGCGGCCTGTTCCGCGGTCAGAAAATGCTCGTGCAAAACCGCCCGGCTCCGCCGAGCTGCTCTTCGATCCGCATCAGCTGGTTGTACTTGGCGACCCGGTCGCTGCGCGACATGGAGCCGGTCTTGATCTGGCCGCTGTTCACTCCTACGGAAAAATCCGCGATAAAGCTGTCTTCGGTCTCCCCCGAGCGGTGGGAGATGACCGTGGTGTAACCGGCCTGGTTGGCCAGGTCAAGGGTCTCCAGGGTTTCGGTCACCGTTCCGATCTGGTTGAGCTTGATCAGGATGGAGTTGCCGATCCCCTTCTCGATTCCCTTCCGGAAAATTGCGGGGTTGGTCACGAAAATGTCGTCGCCTACCAGCTGAACGGTGCCGCCCAGGCGGTCCGTCATTCGTTTCCAGCCGTTCCAGTCGCCCTCGGCCAGCCCGTCTTCGATGGACAGGATGGGGTAGCGCTCGACCATGGATTCCAGCATATCGATCAGCTGGTCGGATGTGAGGGTTTTTCCCTCGGATTTCAGGGCGTATTTCCCGTTGCGGTAAAACTCGCTGGAGGCGACATCCATGCCGAGCCCGATTTGTTTGCCGGGGCGGTAGCCGGCCGCCTGGATGGCCTCCATGATCAGCTGCAGGGCGGATTCGTTGGAATCCAGGTCCGGGGCGAAGCCCCCCTCGTCCCCCACGCCCGTGTTCAGATGGCGCTGCTTGAGAATCGACTTAAGGCAGTGGAAGGTCTCGGCCCCCATCTGCACCGCCTGGGTGAAGCAGCTCGCTCCGAAGGGGATGATCATGAATTCCTGGAAGTCCAGGCTGTTGGCCGCATGGGCCCCGCCGTTGATGATGTTCATCATGGGAATGGGAAGGGTGCGGGCGGACAGCCCCCCGAGATATCGGTACAGTGGCAGCCCATAGGCGTCGGCCGCCGCCCGCGCCGCGGCCATGGAGACCCCGAGGATCGCGTTGGCGCCGAGCTTGGACTTGGTGGCGGTGCCGTCGAGATCGATCATCCGCTGATCCACGGCGCATTGGTCCGCGGCGTCCAGACCCAGCACCTGCGGTGCGATGCGGGTCATGACGTTGCCCACGGCCGTGGCGACCCCTTTGCCGCCGTAGCGTTTGGAGCGCTTGTCGCGCAGCTCAAGGGCCTCCCGCGTGCCGGTCGATGCCCCGGACGGTACCGCGGCACGGCCCATGGCGCCGCATGCCAGGTGCACGTCCACCTCGACGGTCGGGTTTCCGCGTGAGTCGATGATCTCCCTGGCCTTCACTTCAACGATTTCTGTCATGGGTTCCTCCGGGGCCCTTGGCTGCAGCGGCTTGGCAGCAGGCAGGGCTTTATATTGACAAATTGGTTAAAAATGTTACCCTGATCGATCGACGAAGTCAAGAGAGCTGCCGCCGTCCGAACCCGTTTCCGCCGGGGGGCTTATGGAAACAAAAAGCAGGGATTTCTACTCCGAGGCCCATCTGTTTGTGGCCGCCATTCGAGTGCACGAGCACCGTCATGCCACCCCCCCGACCCTCGAGGACGTCGTCCGGATGCTCTCCTTTTCAGCAGAACAGGCAGGGTTTGTGTCCCGCCGCCTGGAGGAGCTCGGCATCGTGGAGGCAGTCGCAGGATCCTTCGGCACGCGCTTTTTCATTCGCGACCACCGCAAGCTGGAGGAGATCCCCCGGGGAGAGCTCGGCCGCCGGCTCGAGGAGGAAGTGAAGAAGTTTCAGGACACGCAAAAGACGATCACCCGCCGGGTCGAATCCTTGCACGCCGAGCAGGCAGGGAAGAAAAAAAACCTGTTCGCGGAGATGGAGAAAAGGCTCAAGGAGGAGATCGAGAAGAAATCCAAACCCCACGCCTGATCCCGCCCCCCCCCCTCGCACACCCAACTCTCCAGTATTTTTCTCGATTTTTTGCTTGACAGGCTAAGCGCTTTGTCATTTACTACATGAACAAGGTTCAACGCATTTTCCTTCCGCCCCAGGGAGCCATCATGGAGGTCACCTCGAAAACCGGCGCCGGCGTCTACTACCGCAAGCGGATCCGCAGGGACCTCCCGTCGGTCTCCTTGAACGCGGACATGATCCGGCTGCTGCTGGTGATCGACGAAAACAAGAGCCTCTATCAGATCTCTGCAGAAGCAGAGATGGACGCCGCCACCTTCAAGCAGGCCCTGGGCAGCCTGCTTGAGCAGGGCCTGATTGAGCCCGTTCAGCGCGACACCCTGCCACTTGACCACACCTTTCTGCAAGCCATGCGGTTGAATCTGTCCCGGGTGATCGGGCCCATGGCTGAGATTCTCATAGACGATGTGATGGTGGAGATGAGCCTCAGCCCCTCCCGCATCCCGGCCGACCAAGCCGCCGAACTCATCAATCGTCTCGCGCTGGAAATCCCGGATGAAGCGAACCAGATCCAGTTCAAAAAGTCGATGATCCCCGTTCTGAACAAAGTCAAACCCTGAGTCAGGAGCGCCCGCATGATCGATATCGCCTGTGATGCCTGTGCCAAGCGTTACCGGGTCGACGAAACGAAAATGAAAACCGATACCGCCAAGGTCAAGTGCAAGACCTGCGGACATGTGATCACGGTTACCCGGCCGCAGCCGGCCGGCGGAGCCTTGCCCGCCGCGAAATTCGACTCTCCGCCCGCACCGGCGGCGGCCGCCCCGGAACCGCCACGCAGGCCGTCCGCTACGGATGTGCGTCTGGTCACGGCGCAGATCCCGGAGAGCCCCGCCGCGGATGTCCCGCCGGATGACACGGCCGCCCCGCGGGCCTTCGGCGAACCCCACAAGGTCCGCTTCGGGCTGTTCGGCAAGATCATCATCGTGATGCTCCTGGTCAGCATCCTGCCCTTCGGCATCCTCTGGTTTCTCACTTTCCGCGAAACGAATGAACGGATCCGCAACGACTCCGAAGCGCTGATGGCACAAACCGCCAAGGGAATGGCGGATCAGATCGACAGTTGGATCAACGGCCATTTTTCCACGCTGCGAATGGCCGCCACCCTGCCGGAGATCGTCTCGATGAACCGGGACCAGCAGGAGCCGGTCCTGAAAGCCATCGCCGGCGAGTACCCCTTTATGTATCTGGTCTTCACCATCGCCCCGAACGGCATGAACATCGCCCGCAGCGACAACAATCCGGTGGTGAGCTATGCCGATCGGCAGTATTACAAGGACATCATGGCCGGCAAATCCATCAGCTGGCAGATGGTAACCGGAAGGACATCGAAACTTCCGGCCCTCATAATGGCCGTCCCCATCCGGGACGGCAACCGGCTGGTCGGAGTGCTGGCCACGGCCATGACCGTGGAGGATATCTCCCAAAAAATCGCCAATTGGAAAATGGGCAAGACGGGGTTTGCGTTCCTGGTGGACGAGCACGGCGACGTCGTTGCGCATCCGAAAAAACTGTATGCGGAAAAACGGGAGAACCTGAACAACAACCCGCTGATCTCCGCCTTCCGCAAAAGAGGCTGGACGTCCATCACCACGGAGTTTACCGCCGAAAACGGCCAGGCCGCCATCGGGCATGCCCGTAGCAACACCTATGGTTGGGTGCTGGCCCTGCAGCAGAATGAAAACGAAATTTTCGAAACCCTGAACATCATTCAGAACTTCGCGCTGACGCTGCTGGCCGTCACCGTGCTGCTGGTGGCTGCCATTTCTTGGTTTTCGGCCCGTGCGTTGGTGACCCCCATCATGAAGCTGACGGATGCAGCCGAGCGCATGAGTTTAGGCGAACTGAACGTCAAGATCGACATCAAATCCCGGGATGAAATCGGTCTGCTGGCCCAGGCCATCGGCAGGATGCAGACCAGCTTGAGGATGGCGATGAACCGGTTGAAGAAGCGAAAATGAGGGGCAGTGCCTAAAGTGAGCTAAAGTTGAAAGTGACTAAAGTTAACTGCTTACAACTGCTAATCACCCGTTTCAATTTTAGGCACTTTTAACTTTAGGCACTTTTTTTCACATCAACTCCCCCTGCCAGTTCCACACCCCGGGCCGCTCCTTCATCATGATGTGATGCGGCACGGGCTCCACCAAGTGGACAAACAGGCCGTAGCCCGCCCGCCTCAGCTCCTCCTGGCGATCCCGCAAATCCAGCCGCCAGTTGGGATACGTCCAGAACAGGCTTCCGTGTTTCACCACCCAGGCCTCCTCCCCTTTCGGGCTGCGGAAAGCGCTGTCGAGGGCAAGCTCCGGGGCGACGGTTCGGGCCACACACAACGGCCAGTTCCCCCCGATCACGATCCCCAGAGGGATGGGGCTGTGCCGGGGCAGCATGCGGTATTCGTCGCCGCTGAGCTCGGGGCTGACGATGGCACCGGCGACCCCCAGCGCGGCGGCAGACTCCAGGGCGAGCAGGTTGGCCAGGTTGCAGAACGGACCGGCCCACAGCGTAAGGTCCCGGCGCTCCCCGAAAAGGGCTACCTGCCAGGGTGCGTTGACCACGAAGGTGCGCCCCCCGCGGCGGCAGATGATTTCCAGCAGCGAACCGTATTCCGGAGCTTCGTCCGGAAAGATCGCCGGCGGCAGCCACCACCACACGCTGGACTGGCCGTGCTCCGGCACGCCGTGCACCGCCTCGGGGCTCAGCCACAGCCCGATCCGGTCCTCGCGGTCGCGCGCGGCGGGAATCCGGCCGACCCGAATCTCAACGGGCGTCTGCGGCGGCCGGATGGGCGAGGGCAACCGCGTGCGAAATGCCGGCGTCTCCCGGCCGGCCTCCTTTTCCGGCGGCAGCTCGGCTTCGAGACGCTGCAGCTGCTCATCTAGGGCCTTCTCGCGCCGGTCGATCAGGAACACGGGTGTCCCCTTTGGAAGGCTGCCGGAAGACGAGGCAACGAACTGACGGCCCCCTTTGGGAACCGCCCGGCCGATCCGTTCGATGCGGTGGCCGGGCTCATCCTCATAGCCGATCCGCAGGAGATCTTTCGGCAGAAGCTCTTCGTGCGGGTTGAAAAACGGGTTGCGTCGGTCGCCCTTGATTCTCCCCACGAGCAGTCCGGAGCCCGTGTTGTCCTGGGTGTTCACAGGGTTCTGCGGCCGCTGGCTCAGGAAGTGGTAGTGCGTGCCGGGGCGCCCTAGCGCCCGCGCCAGAAGCGCGAGGGCCGACTTTTTCATCTGCGGCTCACCCGGATGGTCCCGGAGCATGCGGTAGGCGGTCACCGTGTAATATACGTAGTGCGGGCTCTTTTTCCGGCCCTCGATTTTCCAGGCGCATATCTGCGGGATGGAGCGGAGCACCTTGACCAGGACGTCCAGGCTCAGGTCCTGGCAGGAAAACAACCGCCGGCCGCCATCCGGGTGCTGGCCGTAGATCCGGCGGCAGGGCTGCACGCAGCGTCCCCTCAAACCGCTCTTGCCGCCCAGGAAGCTGCTCCAGTAGCACCTCCCGGACACCCCGTAGCAGAGGGCGCCGTGGATGAAGACCTCCAGCCCCAGCCCGGGGGGGCAGGCGGCGGCCATGGCTCTTATTTCATCGACCGTCAGTTCGCGCGGCAGCACGACGGCATCAGCCGGCAGCCGCTGTCGGATGAGATCGAGCGCGGCCGGGAAGGTCACGTTCGCCAGGGTGGACCAGATCACCTCGCCCGCGAAACCGGTCTGGCGCACGAGCTGCGCCATGGCCAAATCCTGAACGATGACGGCATCCGGATGCACGTCGCGCTGCAGCTGCCCCAGAAGTGAGCCGGCATCATCCAACTCCTCGGACTTGACCAGGGTGTTGAATGCCACGAAGACGCGTGTGCCCTTCGCATGGGCCAGCTCGGTGAGCGCTGCCAGCTCTCCGAGAGTGAAGTTCTTGGCCTCCATGCGCGCCGAATACGACTTCAGCCCACAGTAAATGGCATCCGCGCCGGCCGCCAGCGCGGCCAGGAAGGAAGCCCGGCTGCCGGCCGGAGCCAGAATGGCCGGGGCCGTCGTTTGCGGCGTTTCCGATTCAGAACCTTCGAGGAGCCTCACGTTCATGTCTCAGCTTCTATCATGATTGCCGAAGAATTGCCACGACCGCCGGCGAGCGCAAAAACCCGGGCCGGCGGCTGCGCAAATTCCAAAAAGCTGTATTTCATCACCGATCTCTGGTATAAATTAGCAGGGTGTTGAAAAACCGCGCCTCAGGCCGTGATCCGGCGTTGTGCAGCTTTTGTAAATGCTCACATATCGATGAATAGGCTGCGCTTTCCAAAACGCTGCACGCCTTGGCTGACGGCCCGATGCTTGTTTTTCAACACCCTGTTAGATACTCAACGCCCCTATCACACGATTGCGGAGAAGTTGCCAGGCCATGACCACTGCACCCAGTTCGGCGCCCCTCTCAGCAAACGGGCCGGCCACCATCATCGTCGACGAGACGCGCGCGGCCCTGCTGAAGGAGATAGCCGTAAATCTGCCGGACATCAGTCTGAACGAGCGCCACCTCTGCGACTTGGAGCTGCTCGCCACGGGCGGCTTCGCGCCGCTGCAGGGATTCATGACGCGGGCCGACTACGAGCCGGTGCTCGATCGCATGCGGCTCCAAAACGGGGCCATATGGCCGATCCCGATCTGCCTGGACGTGGACCCGGGCAAGGCGCGCCGCCTGGAGGCGGGCCAATCCTTGTCCCTGCGCGACCCGGAGGGATTGCTGCTGGCGGTCATGCACATCGAGGACATCTGGCCGGTGGACCGCGAGAAGGAAGCCCTGCGAGTCTATGGGACCATGGACCCCTCCCATCCCGGCACGGACTATCTCTTGAACCGGACCGGCGCCTACTACATCGGCGGCAAGCTCGAAGTGGTGTGCCTGCCGCTGCACTTCGATTTTCGAAAAATCCGCCAGTCGCCCGCAGAGATCGCCGCGGCGGTGCGCAAGCTGAACTGGAAGCGCATGGTGGGGTTCATCACGGAAAACCCCATCCACCGCCCCCAGTTCGAAATGACCATCCAGGCCATGCGGCAGGCGCGGGCCAGCCTGCTGATCATGCCCGTAGCCGGCATGACCAAGCCGGGGGATTTCGACCACTACACCCGGGTGCGTTGCTACCGCAAAGTGTTGCAGCACTATCCCCCGGAATCCTACCTGCTGAACCTGCTGCCGCTCTCCATGCGCATGTCCGGCCCGCGGGAGGCCCTGCTGCACGCCATCGTCTGTCGCAACTTTGGCTGCACCCACTTCATCGCCGGCCGCGACCACGCCGGCCCCGGGTGTGACCCGAGCGGCAAACCCTACTACGCCAGCGATGATGCCTGCCGGTTCCTCGAGGAGCACGGTAAAGAGATCGGCATCAGCATCATCCCCTTTCCCGAAATGGTCTACCTGCCGTTCGAGGACGAGTACCGCAGCGCGAATCAGGTGGCCCCGGGGTCCCAGAGCATCTCCCTTTCCGGAACCGACATCCGTCGGCGGGTGCGCGAAGGCCGGCGGATCCCGGAGTGGGCCACCTTCCCCGAGGTGATCGAGGAACTCCAAAAGGCCTACCCTCCGCCGGACCGGCAGGGATTCAGCATTTTCTTCACAGGCCTGTCCGGAGCGGGCAAGTCCACCATCGCCCGTATCCTCTATTCCAAGTTCCTGGAACGCGGCGACCGGCCGGTAACGCTGTTGGACGGCGACATCGTCCGGCACAACCTGTCGAGCGAGCTCAACTTCTCCAAGGAGCACCGCGACATCAACGTGCGCCGCATCGGCTTCGTGGCCTCCGAGATCACCAAAAACCGGGGGATCGCCATCTGCGCACCCATCGCCCCCTATGGCAAGACCCGGGCCGAGATCCGCCGGACCATCGAGGCCTATGGCGGCTTCATCGAGGTCTTCGTGGCCACTCCGCTCGGGGTTTGCGAACAGCGCGACCGCAAGGGCATGTACGCCAAGGCGCGGGCCGGGCTCATCAAGGGGTTTACCGGCATCGACGACCCCTACGAGGAACCCGAGGCCCCGGAGGTGCGCATCGACACCACGAACCTCACCCCGGACGAGGCCGCCCAGGAGATCTTGCTGCACCTGGGGCAGAAAGGGTATATTTGAAGTGCCTAAAGTTGGAAGTGCCTAAAGTTGAAAAAAATGACTATGTGCTGTACGCATTTAATTTTAGGCACTTTTAACTTTAGTCACTTTAGGCACTTTTAACTTTAGTCACTTTAGGCACTTTCTTCATCTATGAACGTCCTCGTCACAGGCGGTGCCGGCTACATCGGCGCACACTGCTGCAAAGAACTCGCCAGCCGGGGCTACCGCCCGGTGGTGTTCGACAGCCTCGTCAAGGGCCACCGGGAAAACGTGCGCTGGGGTGAGTTTTATCAGGGCAGCACCGGCAACAGCGGGGAGCTTGCCGACTGCCTGGCGCGCTTTCGGATCGACGCCGTCATGCATTTTGCCGCCTTCATCGAGGTGGGGGAATCCGTCGCCGACCCGGGGGCGTATTACCTCAACAACGTGGCCGGCTCGCTGAAGCTGATGCAGGCCATGGTGCGGGGCGGAATCCGCCACCTGGTGTTTTCGTCGTCGGCAGCGGTCTACGGCAGCCCGCTGCGGGTGCCGATCGACGAAGAACACCCGCGGGCGCCGCTCAGCCCGTACGGCTGGAGCAAACAGATGGTGGAGACCATGCTGAACGATTTCAGCACGGCCTGGGGACTGCGCTCGATGGCGCTGCGGTATTTCAACGCCGCCGGCGCGGAGGCCTCCGGCGAGATAGGGGAGCAGCACACGCCCGAAAGCCATCTCATCCCGCGCATTCTGGATGCCGCCCTGGCCGGGACCCGCCCGGTTGCGGTGTACGGCACGGATTACCCGACCCCCGACGGGACCTGCATCCGGGACTTTATCCACGTCACGGATTTGGCCCGTGCCCACGTGCTGGCCCTGGAACAGTTGCTGAACGGCAGCCCGGGCGGAGCCTTCAACCTGGGCCAGGGGCAGGGGGCTTCCGTGATGGAGGTCATCCGGAAAGCCACGGAGATCACCGGCCGGCCGATCGCCGTGGAAACCGCCGCCCGCCGGCCGGGCGATCCGCCCGTGCTGATTGCCTCCAACGAAAAGGCTCGGCGGGAGCTGGGATGGGTGCCGGAGCACAGCAGCCTGGAGCACATCATCGCCACCGCCTGGAAATGGCACTGCAAGATGAAGGGAAAGCAATAAGGTGCAAGGTACAAGGTTCAAGGTGCACGGTGAAGGATGGTTATCTTTAACCGTGAACCTTGCACCCTGAACCATTTACCTTGAACCAACCATCATTTTCTAACTTCAGCTCACTTTTGACACTCGTAACTTTAGGCACTTTCTTATGCCCGACCGCATCCTCATCATCGGTGAAATCGAGAGCGACGTTGGCGCCTACGCCGACGCGCTGGCGCAGGACTACACCCTGAGCCTTGCCGCCAGCGTCTCGGACGCGGGCAAACGCCTTCAGAAGGAGGTCTTCGCCCTCATCATTTTTGATCTTCGGGATGAGCGCACCGAGATCTCCGAAATCGTCATGACCCTGCAACAGCTCTCGCCGCCGACTCCGATCATCGTCACCGCCGAGGTTCAGGAACCGCGCCGGATCGTCGAGGCCGTCAAGGCCGGTGCGGCCGATTTCGTCACGAAGCCCTTTGCCGCCGAGAAACTGCGGCTGTCGATCCGCCGGGTGATCGAAAACCGTACCCTCAAAAACGAAATCGACTACCTGCGGCGGGAGCAGGACGTGGTTTACGATGCCGACCGCATCATTTCGGTCAGCCCCGCCATGCAAAAAACCATGTCCAGCATCAAACGGCTGGCCCAAACCGAATCCACCATGCTGATCACCGGCGAAACCGGTACCGGCAAGAGCTTTATCTCCGGCAACATCCACTTCAACAGCCCGCGCCGCCACAAGCCCTTCATCAAGGTGAACTGCGCCAACATCCCGGAGACGCTCCTGGAAAGCGAGCTGTTCGGCCACGAGAAGGGTGCTTTCACCAGCGCCGACAAGACGCGTACCGGCCGCTTCGAGCAGGCCCACGGGGGCACCCTTTTTCTGGACGAGTTCTGCGAGCTCTCCTTTGGGCTGCAGTCAAAACTGCTGCGAGTCCTCGAGGACAAGTCCTTCGAACGGCTGGGCGGCAACAAGACGATCCAGGTGGAAGTGCGGGTCATCGCCGCGACCAACCGCGACATCGAGGCCCTCGTGCGCCAGGGCAAATTCCGCGAAGACCTCTATTACCGGATCAACGTGCTGCGCATACACCTGCCGCCGCTGCGGGAGCGCCGCGCGGACATCGAACCGATCGCCCACTACCTGCTGAGCAAACTGGGCCGTTCCCTCAAGAAAATCGTCGAGGGTTTCTCGCCGGAGGTGATCCGGATGTTCCAGGAATACGCCTGGCCCGGGAACATCCGTCAACTCTCCAACACCATCGAACGCGCCATCCTGGTGGAGGACGGGCCGGTCATCCAGCCCGAAAGCGTTTCCCTGCCGGAAATCCAAAAGTCTTCGGCGGCACCCGCGCCGGCGGCAGGACTCAAGCTGACCGCCGCGCAGGAAAAGGACCTCATCTTCAAAGCCCTGGAGGACAACCTCTGGATCCAGAAGGACGCCGCCCGCCAACTCGGAATCTCCCCCCGGGCGCTGAACTACCGGGTCAAAAAGCTCGGCATCGCCCACCACCGCTGGCGCAAGAACCGCTAACAGGACTAATCGCGCGCGCCTGCTGACCGGCGGGCCCCCAGGGTGGTGAGGTAAACACCGGAAGACACGAGCACCGTCCCCGCAACGAGCGAGATTGTGATCGGCTCGTCCAGGAGGACAAAGCCCAGCAGCACCGCACTGATCGGCACGAAGTTGATGAAAATACCGGCACGCACCGGCCCGATGCGCTGAATCCCCTGATAGTACCAGACGAACCCCAGGACCGTCCCGAAAAAGCCGAGGTAGGCCGCGTTGGCCCAAGCCGCAGGGCCGAGGCCCCCGGAACTGAAAAGCCCCTCCATCACCGCTGCCGGGAACAGTCCGGCCGCGCCGATCAGCGAACTGTAAGTGACCGCCGCCAGCGGCGATAGGTCCGCCATAACCACCTTGCCGAGCAGCGAATACGCCACCCAGCTGCCGACGCAGCCCAGGATATAAATCTCACCCCAACCGAAGCTGCCCCCGATCGCCGTGGCGAGCTCGCCGCGCGTGATCACCGTGACCGCCCCCGCCACCGAGACCAGGATGCCCGCCAGCTTGAGCAGATTCAGCCGTTCCCGGAAAAAAACGGCCGCCATCAGGGTAATGAAAATCGGGTTGGTGGCCACGATGATGGAGGCGCGGCCGGCTTCGATCAGCTTGAGCCCTTTCAGGAAAAAAAAGTTGTAGAGAAAAATCCCCGTCATACCCATGAGGAACAACCTCAGAAGGATGCCGCGCCGCGGCAGGATGAGCTTCTTTTCCTGCTGCAGGGTCAGGGCCGTTAAAAGGACACTCGCCACCAGGAAGCGCAGGAAGGCGCCCGTGAGCGGTCCGACATGCTGGGCGAGATTCTTCCCGGCGATGAAGGTGCCGCCCCATAAGACGGCCGTGAGCAGGAGTTTGATGTAGGTGGACAGCATGGAGTCTATTGAGTCTGTCGAGTCATAGGATCTTGCTTTTGGTTTCACCTTTGAGCTTCGAAGGCGCTTGGCCTCCCTGTCTCTGATAGGAGGGGGCTTTTTTAGCATGGTCCCGATGGACTGTCTATCGCCTTGTGTTGCCGGCTGCCGTTCGCTATAATCGTTCTCACCCTTGCACGTGAGATCACCCCAATCCCAGGAGGCGCATTGCATGCTCGGTTTTCAGCTCACCCCCGCACAGGTGGAGATTCAAAAAGCGGCGCGGGACTTCGCGCTCAAGGAGATTCTCCCGGTCGCCTGGCACTACGACGCCGTCGACGACACCCCTCTGCCGGTCCTGCGCAAGGCCTGGGAGGCGGGCATCATGAACTGCGACATCCCCACGCAGTACGGCGGCAAGGGCTATGGCCTGCTCGAAAACGTGCTCATCACCGAGGAGCTGGCCGCGGCCTGCGCCGGCCTGGCCACGTCGATCTTCGACAACTCCCTCGGCATGGAGCCCCTGCGGCTTTCAACCAACGAGGAACTGAAGCAAAAGTACTTCCCGCTGATCGCTAAAAATTTCAAGCTGATCAGCTTCGCGACGTCGGAGCCCACCCTGGGCTCGGATGTCGCGGGCATCCGCTGCCTGGCCCGACGCGACGGCGAGGACTTTATCCTCAACGGCACCAAATACTGGGTGACCAACGGCGGCATCGCCGACTACCTGTCCATCTTCGCCACCGCCGACCCCGAGGCCAAGCACGACGCGATCTGCGCCTTCGTGGTCGAAACAAACTGGAAGGGCGTTTCGGTGGGCCGGCGGATCCCCAAACTCGGTCAGCGCGGGTCCAACACGGTCGGCATCCACCTCTCGGAGGTGCGCGTGCCGAAGCAAAACGTCCTGGCCCCCCCCGGCGAAGGGTTTGTCCTCGCCATGAAGACCTTCGGGCGCACCCGGCCGGCCATCGGCGCCTTCGCCGTGGGGGCGGCCCGATCGGCCATGGAATTCGCCATCGACTATGCCAAGCGGCGCAAGGCCTTCGGCACCCAGATCGCGAACTTCCAGACCATCCAGCACAAGATCGCCGACATGTACCAGAAGGTGGAGACGGCGAGGCTTCTGGTGTGGAAATCCGCCTGGGAGGCCGATCAGGGTCTGGACCCGACGATCGCCGCCTCCGTTGCCAAGCTCTATGCGACCGAAGCCGCCCTGGAGGTCGCCAACGAAGCGCTACAGATCTTCGGAGGCTACGGCTACACCAAGATGTTCCCGGTCGAAAAGATCCTGCGCGACACCCGCCTGTTCCGGATCTACGAAGGCACCAGCGAAGTGCAGCGGACCATCCTGTCGGGCTTCGCGCTGAACGGCCATCGGCCGGTGATGCCGCCGCTGGAGGATCTTCCGATCCACCTGGAGAAGGACGTCGTCAACCTGGAGCCGGGCGCGAGCGCCTGGCGCTGCCGTATTTGCGGCCACGTCCATTACGGCGACGAACCGCCGGAGGAATGCCCGTATTGCTTTTTCCCGAAAACCGCTTTTAAAAAAGTGTAATGGTTATGAGCATGAAGAAGCGCATAATCATCACCCTCGCCGGGTTGGCGGTGGCGATCGGCATCCTCGGCGGGATCAAGGGCCTGCAGATCGACCGGATGATCGCCCATGGGAAACAGATGGTCCCTCCGCCGGAAGCAGTGACAACGGCGGTGGCGAGTCTGCAGACCTGGGAGTCCCTGCTGCCGGCGGTGGGATCGCTGGCGGCGGTTCAGGGGGTCACCGTGACCGCCGAGCTGACCGGAAAGGTGGTGCAGATCGCCTTCACTCCCGGCAGCAGGGTGAAGGCCGGCGACCTGCTGGTGAAACAGGACACCTCTTCCGAGGAGGCGCAGCTGCGTTCCGCGGAGGCGGCCGCGGCGCTCGCCAAACTCAGCGTGGACCGGCTGAGCAAATTGCTGGCCGGGCGAACCATCGCCCAGTCCCAATACGACACGGCCGAGGCCGGCTACAAACAGGCCATCGCCCAGGCGGACACCATCCGGGCCAGCATCGCCAAGAAAACCATCCGAGCGCCGTTTGCCGGCCGACTGGGCATCCGCCTGGTCAACCTGGGCCAGGTGCTCAACGAGGGCGAAGCGATCGTTTCGCTGCAGTCGCTCGACCCGATTTTCGTCAATTTCTCCCTGCCCCAGCAGCAATTGTCCAGCATCAAGGCGGGCCTTGCGATCCGGGTGACCACCGATGCGCTTCCGAGGGAGACCATTCAAGGCCAGATTACCGCCATCAACCCTCAGGTGGACGCCGCCACGCGCAACATCCGCGTCCAGGCCACCGTGGCGAACGCCGATGAGCGCCTCCGGCCCGGCATGTACGTGAGCGTCGCCGTGGTGCTGCCCGGCCGGGAAAAGGTGCTCGCCATCCCGGCCACGGCGGTGCTTTACGCCCCTTACAGCGACTCGGTGTTCATCGTCGAGGACCCGCCGGAACCGAATCCGGACCGGCCGGTGAAGGTGGTCCGGCAGCAGTTTGCGCAGCTCGGGGAAAAACATGGCGATTTTGTCGCCGTGCGCTCCGGGCTCAAGGAGGGCGACACCGTCGTGAGCACCGGAGTGTTCAAGCTGCGCAACGGCCAGACCGTAACCGTCGACAACACCCTCTCCCCTGAATTCAAACTAACGCCCAAGCCGGCGGAAGACTAAGGCGACAACACCCGCTCAAGGCCCATGAACATCACCGATCTTTTCATCCGCCGCCCCGTTCTCGCGTTGGTGGTAAACCTGCTGATCGTCATCGCGGGACTGCAGGCGGTCCGCTCGATCAACGTTCGCCAGTACCCGCGCAGCGACAACGCCGTGGTCACGGTCACCACCGTTTACGTCGGCGCCAGCGCCGAGCTCGTGCGCGGCTTCATCACCACCCCGCTCGAGCGGGTGATCGCGGCCGCGGACGGCATCGACTACATCCAGTCGCAAAGCTCGCAGGGGCTTTCCTCCATCAGCGTCCGGCTGAAGATCAATTACGACCCCATCAAGGCGCTTTCGGAAATCAGCTCAAAGGTCGACCAGGTGCGGGGCGATCTGCCCCCGGAGGCCGAGGTGCCGATCCTCAACGTGGAGTCGGCCGACAGCCAGTTTGCCTCGGCCTACCTGAGCTTCACCTCCGACGTTCTCCAGCAGAACCAGATCACCGATTACCTGGTCCGCGTGGTGCAGCCGCGGCTGTCATCGATCAGCGGGGTCCAACGCGCGGAGATCCTGGGCGCGCGCACCTTTGCCATGCGCATCTGGCTCAAGCCCGAGCGCATGGCGGCCTACAACATCAGCCCGGCCCAGGTGCGGCAGGCCCTGGCCGCCAACAACTTCCTGGCGGCCGTCGGACAGACCAAGGGGGCCCTGGTCCAGGTGAACCTCACCGCCAACACCGACCTGCGCTCGGTGCCGGAGTTCAAGCGTCTGGTCGTCCGCGAGCAGGACGGGGCCATCGTGCGTCTCGAGGACATCGCCGAGGTGGTGCTGGGCGCCGAGGACTACGACACGGAAGTGCGCTTCTCGGGCCAGACGGCGGTGTTCATGGGCATTTGGCCCCTGCCGAACGCCAACTCGATCGACGTGGTCGGGCGCGTCCGGGTCGAGATGGATGCCATCCAGAGCCAACTGCCCACCGGACTGCAGGCGCGCATCGCCTACGATGCCACCAACTACATCACCAATGCCATTCACGAGGTGCTGCGGACCCTGGCGGACACGCTCGTGATCGTGGTGATCGTGATTTTCCTGTTCCTGGGCTCTTTCCGCTCGGTGCTCATTCCGGTCGTCGCCATTCCGCTTTCACTCATCGGAGCGGTCTTCCTGATGCAGGTGTTCGGCTTCACGCTCAACCTGCTGACACTGCTCGCCGTCGTGCTGTCCGTGGGGTTGGTCGTCGACGACGCCATCGTGGTGGTGGAGAACGTGGAACGGCACCTGAGCGAGGGGCAATCCCCGTTGGATGCCGCCCTCCTGGGCGCGCGCGAACTCGTCGGGCCGATCATCGCCATGACCATCACCCTTGCGGCGGTCTACGCGCCCATCGGGCTGCAGGGGGGGTTGACCGGTTCGCTGTTCCGCGAGTTCGCCTTTACCCTGGCCGGCGCGGTGCTCATCTCCGGTGTCGTCGCGCTGACCCTGTCCCCGATGATGTCCCACCACCTGCTCAAGCCGGGGATAGAGGAGCACGGGTTCGCAGGGAAGATTGCGCGGGATTTCAAACGGTTCCGGGTCTTTTACGGGCGTCTGCTGGACGTCACCCTGGATTCGCGGCCGGCCGTCTACACGGTGTGGATCATCGTGAGCCTGCTGACGATCCCCATGTACACGATGTCGCCCAAGGAGCTCGCCCCGACCGAGGATGAAGGGGTTATTTTCGGCATCATCGATGCCTCGGCGGACTCCACGGTGGACCAGACCAGTCGCTTCACGGCAGCCGTGAACCAGGCGTATCTCAGCGTGCCGGAAACCAGGTTCACCTTCCAGATCACCCGGCCCAACTCCGGATTTGCCGGGATGGTCGTTCAGCCCTGGGGTGAGCGCAAGCGCACTATCTTTCAAATCCTGCCCGAGGTTCAGCAGAAGGTGCGCGCCATCCCCGGAATCCGGACGCTCCCGGTCCTGCGGCCGGCGCTGCCGGGCGGGGGCCAGTTCCCGGTGGAGTTCATCCTGGCCTCGACGGCGGACGCCGAACAGCTGTTGCAGTTTGCCCGCCAGATCCAACTCAAAGCGATGCAGAGCGCCATGTTCGCTTTCCCGCCGATCATCGATGTCAAAATCGACCAACCGCAGTCGGAAATCGTCATCGACCGCGACAAGACAGCCGAACTCGGGCTAGACCTGCAGCAGGTCGGCTCCGACATGGCGGCCATGGTGGGCGGCAATTTCGTGAACCGCTTCGACATCGCCGGCCGCTCCTACAAGGTCATCCCGCAGATCCAGCGCGTGGACCGGCTCAATCCGGACCAGCTCAAAAACGTATACGTTACCGGCCCGGGCGGGCAGCTGGTGCCGCTCAGCACCATCGCCACCCTCCGCAACTCCACGGTGCCGCGCTCGCTCAACCGGTTCCAGCAGCTCAACGCCGTCAAGATCAGCGGGGTGTCGGTCCGGCCGTTGGACGAGGCGCTGCGGTTTCTAGAGGACGAGGCGGCTAAAATCCTGCCCAAGGGCTATGTCATCGACTACACGGGCGAGTCGCGCCAACTGCGGTCCGAGGGCAACCGGTTTTTGTACACCTTCGGGCTGGCGGTCATCCTGATCTTCCTGGTCCTGGCCGCACAGTTCAACAGCTTCCGCGATCCCTTCGTCATTCTGGCCGGGTCCGTGCCGCTCGCCATGTTCGGCGCGCTCATCTTCACCTTCCTGAGAATACCCGATCCGAACGTTAAATTCTGGACCCACGGCTGGACGACGACGCTCAACATCTACTCCCAGATCGGGCTGGTGACCCTGGTCGGCCTGGTGTCGAAGAACGGCATCCTGATCGTGGAATTCGCCAACAAGCTCCAGCTGCAGGGGCAAACCAAGCGCGAGGCCGTGCGGCAGGCCGCCATCACCCGCCTGCGGCCGATCCTCATGACGAGCGCGGCCACCATCGCCGGCCACTTCCCGCTGACCCTGGTGACCGGCGCGGGCGCCGAGGCGCGCAATTCGATCGGCCTGGTGCTCGTCGGCGGCATGGCCGTCGGGACGTTCTTCACCCTCTTCGTGATCCCCTCGATCTACGTGCTGATCGCCCGCGACCATTCACAATCCACGGTGGGCGACCCCGCCGGGTCGACTGGATCAGAGGCCGGCACGCCACCCCGCTCAACGCCCACCCAAGCGACTGACTAGAAGCCATCTCAAAATAGCAGATCACAGCCGAGGGCAAGGCGCACACCGATGAAAAAGCGCAGCAACCATGGCGGGTTGTGAGCACTTTTCAGAGGCGTGCAATCCCGCCATGGCGGGACCATCGGCTGCCAGATGCATTTTTGAGATGGCTTCTAATCGGCGGCTTCCGTACCGCTTTCGTTCTTCACCAACGTGTCGATGATGCGGCGGAGATAGGGAGCGGCCCGGCTGGCATCGAACCGCGTTGAGGCAGCACCGCGGTGACCGCCGCCTTCAAAGCCGGCGAGCAGTTTGCCGAGATGCACGTGGCAGTGGGGGTTGAAGATGCTGTGGCCGATGTTGACCACCACGGTATCCTTGTTCGTATTCTCATAACGGATGCGCACGTTGACCACGGTTTCGGGGAACAGGCAGTAAACCAAAAAACGATTTCCGGTCGGCGCAGGGTCCAGCTCACGCAAGTCGGTGATGGATACGTGTTGTTCGATGCGCGTATGGGCTTCCAACACATCCGCGTAGCGCGCGTTCTGCTCCACCACCGCGCGGCAGCGCGCGACCACTTCCGGGTCGGCCATGACCTCCCGTATGGATGTCTCCCGGAGCAACTTGACCAAGCGGTTCCAATAGGGCTCTCCATCACCCTCCTCGCCGGATACCGTCATGGACAAGAGCACGTAGGCGTACTTCTCGGGGTGCAGCACCATGGCCTGGGTGAAGTCGGCCGAGTCGACGCGGTCGGCCCAATGAACCAATTCGGTGAAGTCATGTTTCAGGCGGAGTTTGAAGTATTCGAGGACCAGGCTTGCGGCCGAGGGCGATTCCCAGAACAAGCCCTGAAACGGCCGGTCGGCGGTGTTGGTGGCGTGGTGGTCGAACCAGAACTCGCAGTTGGGATGAAACGGCAGGTTGGCGACGATGTCGCCGGAGCGGATGTCGGCCCGCCCTTTCTGGAAATCGTTCGGCTCGAGCCAGTACACCGGCAGATGGATGTCGAGCGCATCCGAAATCAAGACCGCGCAGACAACTCCGTCGAAGTCCGGTCTGGTCACGATCCGCATAAGAACATCCTGCCCCGTCCGATGCAAAACTGAATTATCTCCCGCAGATCAATGACACCTCGACGAGCACATCGCGCGGGAGCCGAGCCACTTCGACCGTCTCCCGGGCCGGCGGCGTGTCGCCGAAATAGGCGGCATACACGCCGTTGAACCTGCCGAAATCCTCCATGCTCTTGAGAAAACAGCTGGCCTTGAGGGCATCGGCCAGGTGCATGCCTGCGGCTTCGGCGATGGCCGTGAGGTTTTCCATGACCCGTTTCGTCTGCACCTCGATGTCGCCCTGAACCAACTGGCCGGTCGTCGGGTCAAGCGGGATCTGCCCTGAGATAAAGAGCAGATTGCCCAACTGAATGGCCTGACTGTATGGCCCGATGGCCTGGGGGGCAAGGGCCGTGGCGATTCTTTTTTTCATGGGGCACTTTCCTTTCAGCCCTTTTGGCTTAGTAACGACTCAGGTCTCAGGGTTCTGGAGTTCAGAGTTCAGGGAATCCAATAGGGCTGGCACCATCGTTTGCGCTATCCTCCCGTTCTGATGCTTGGGCCAGCGGAGATCGGATTCGAGCATGTGCCAACGACAGAGCTTCTGATAAACGATGAAATCTTCCAACCGTCTAATAGGCTTCCATCGCTCTCCCCTGAACCCGGAACCCTGCACCCTCTCTACCTGAGTACTAATTGCCTATTTGGCTCCTTTGATTTTCTCCGTCAGCTCCGGGACAAACTCCAGCACGTCGGCCACTACCCCCACGTTGGCGACCTGGAAGATGGGCGCCTTGGGATTCTTGTTGACGGCCACGATGAAGGGGTTGCCCTTGAGCCCGCCCATGTGCTGAAACGAGCCGCTGATGCCGAGCGCCAGGTAGACCTTGGGCTTGACGGTCTTGCCCGAGGTGCCGACCTGGCGGGATTTCTCCAGCCACTTCGCGTCCACGATCGGCCGGGAGCAGGACACCACCGCACCCATGGCCTGGGCCAGCTCCTCGGCCACGGGGATGTTCTCCTTGTCGCCGAAGCCGCGGCCGACCGAGACGAGGACGTCCTCCTTGGTGATGTCGACGTCGCCGACTTCGGCCTGGACCACTTCAACAAACCGCCGGCGGGCGGAAAGGCCGGCAGCCTCCCCGGACTTGTCGAGCACTTGGCCGGCGGCCGATCTGGACTCATCGGGCTTAAACGAGCCGGAACGCACGCTGATCACCGCCCCGTTCGACACATCGCAGGCCAGGTGCGTGCTGGCTTGTCCGTTGTATTCCTGGCGCACGACCGTGAGGGTCGCACCCGCCAGCCCGTCGATGCCGACCACATCGGGAATGCAGGTGGCACCCATTTTCACGGCCAGTCCCGGTGCGAGGTCCATGCCAAACGTGTTGTGCGGCAGCAGCAGCACGGCGCCCTTGGGCAGGACCGTGAGCAGCAGGGGCCGGACCAGTTCCGCGTTGGGGTAGGCGAGCGCTGCCTGGTCGAACTTCCAGACCTCCCGGTAGGAGGCGGCCACTGTCTGGCACACGGCCTCCAGGCCGGCGCCCGCGCCGATGACAATGGCAATCGGGGAGGCGTCGGGGAACAGGGTCCGGGCGGCGCTGAGCAGCTCGAGGGCCGAATCGTCCGCGGCCCCATCCTTGTGAACGATGAATGCGAAAACCTGCGCGGCCATTACTTGATCCCTCCTTTGGCTTTCAGAAGATCGAGCAGCTGCGCGGCGATCTCAGCGGGGCTGCCCTGCAGAATGTCGGCCCCGGCGCCGGCCGGCGGCACAAAGTAGTCAACGCGTTTGACGCGGGCGCCGGCCTGACCCATGCTGGCGGGATCAAGCCCCAGGCTGGCGGCGTTCATGACGGGGATCTCCACCGAGGCCACCTTGCGGATGCCCCGGATCCCCACGTAGCGCGGCTCGTTGATGCCCGTCTGAATCGAGAGCACGCAGGGCATCTCGATCTCGTTGATCTCCTGGTTGCCGCCCTCGATTTCGCGGCCGATTTTGAGCGTGCGGTCCTCCTGGACCTCGATCCGGTTCACGAGCGAGGCGTAGGGCCAGTCCAGCAGGGCGGCCAGCATGCCGCCGACCTGTGCCGCCCCGTCATCGGCCTGGGCACCGGTCAGGATGAGATCGTATTGGCCCTTCTGGACCGCCGCCTTCAGGATGGCGGCGATGCCCTGGCCGTCGGACCCCTCGAAGGCCGGGTCGACCAGAAGCAGCCCCTGGTGGGCGCCCATGGCCATCTCGCGGCGAACAACCTCCTCCGCCTCCTCGGTGCCGATCGAGGCCACGGTCACGGACCCGCCGACGCGGTCGACGATCTGGATGGCCTCTTCGACGGCGTAGTTGTCCCACTCGTTCACCGAGTAAACGAGATCGTCGCGCTTGATGTCGGAGCCGTCGGCCTTGACCTCGATCTCGTTCTCGGCGGAGTCGGGAACGCGCTTGACACACACTAAAATTTCCATCTGCATCCTCCCCTTAAAACTTGATGATCTCGTAAAATGTTATCTGATGAGATGTTCAGGTGCCACGTTGCAGGTGACGATCGATCAACTCGCACAGGTCGACCGCCTCCATCTTGCCTTCCAGCCCGGCCACCTTGATGGCGTCCTCGATGTTGACGAGACAGAAGGGACAAGCCGTCACGATCACGTCAGCCCCGGCGCTTTTGGCCATCTGCACCCGCACGACCCCCATGCGCTGCTCCTCCTCGGGCTCGTAGAAGAGCATGAGGCCGCCGCCGCCGCAGCAGAAGGAGCGGTCGCGGCAGTTGCCGGTCATCTCGACCCGCCGGATCCCCGGGATGTTGTCGATGGCCTGTCGGGGTGCGTCGTAAAGCGCGTTGTGGCGTCCGAGGTAGCACGGATCGTGATAGACGTAAGTCCGGGAGGGGCTCTCCGCGGGCGTGAGCCTGAGCCGGCCGCTGCGGATGCCGGCGACGATGACCTCGCTGATGTGCTCGACCGGCGGCAGATGGGTATAGTCTTTCTTAAAGGCGTTGTAGGCGTGGGGGTCGCTCACCACGATGCGCTTGACCGACGCTCCCTGGATGGCCTCGGTGTTCTGCTCCTTCAGGCTCTGGAAGAGCATCTCCTCGCCGAATCGCCGAACTTCGTGCCCGCTGTCCTTCTCGTCCTTGCCCAGGATGCCGAAATCGATGCCGGCCGCGCACAGGATCCGGGCCGTGGCCTGGGCGATCTGCTGCATGCGGTCGTCGTAGGAGGTGACGCTGTCGACAAAGTAGAGCGTATCGGCCGCCTCTCCTTTTTCAAAGAGCTTCACCGGGCAGTCCGCCCCGAGGCCGGCGGCCCACTCGGCGCGCTTCTTCTCCATCTTGCCCCATGGGTTGCCCCGCTTTTCAAGGGCGCTCAGCGGTTTCTGCAGCGACTGCGGCACCATGCCCTCGTCCACCATGCCCCGGCGCAGATCCACCATCTTGTCGATGTATTCGATCGCAACCGGGCATTCCTCTTCACAGGCGCCGCAGGTGGTGCAGGACCAGATTTCCTCCGCGCTGTAAATGCCGCCGATGAGCGGTTGGGCCTCGCCGGCCGCCGCCCCGACCAGCGGATAATGCGCGAAGGCGTAGTCGCGCGCCTTGATCGAGATGAACCGCGGGGACAGGGGCCGTTTGACGCGGTTGGCCGGACAGCGGTCCGAACAGCGGCCGCAGTCGACACAGCTGTAAAAGTCCAGCATGTGCTTCCAGGTGAAGTCCTCGAACTTCTTGACGCCGAAGGAGGTGAGCGTGTCCAGCTGGCTCTCGTCGACACCGTGGCGCACCGGTTTCACGTTGCCTTTGTCGAGCCGCATGAAAAACACGTTGAACAGCGATGTGATGATGTGGAAGTGTTTGCCCATTGGCAGGAAGCACAGAAAAAAGAAAAAGGTCAGGTCGTGGATCGTGTAGGCCGCCAGGTGCAGCCCCTGCAGGACGCCGATCGAAGCATCCGCCAACATGGACCGAAACAGCCACGCCAGCGTGAGCGGCGGGGCGAAATCCGCGTGCTGGCCTTGCAGCGCTTGGGCCGCCATGAGGCTCGCCTCGAACAGGCTCTCCGTGATCAACAAGGTGGCGATGAGCCCCAGGACGAGCAGCGCTTCGGGCGTGTGGTCCTTGCCAAATTTCTCGGGGACGGCGTACCGCGCGGGCTTGAACGCAGCGCGCCGGATCGCGAGGATGACGACGGCGATGAATACCGCCGTGCCGGCAAAGTCTTTTAAAACGTTGTAGACCGCCCCGAAGATGCCGCCGAACCCCGGCAGCACGAACCCGTCCACGAACCCGAGAACCACCAGTTGGGTCGAGCGGGCGCCGAGGATGAGAAAGCCGAAAAAGACGATGATATGCAACACGCCGGGGAGCAGGTAGCGGGGGTGGCGCCACTGGCCGAGCCAGATCTTGATGACCGCCCGGATGCGCTCAGGGATGCGCTGGAAACGCGGGTCCGGCGCTGCCTTCAGCAGGGGCTCGATCCGGCGCCGCATGATCCAGGCGAAAATTCCGATGCCGGCGAGCGGGATCAGGATGAAGAGGATTTTCGCGGGTATCCCGGCCAGCGTGGTGGAGGCGGGGGAAATCAGCGCGGGCTCCATGTGAATGTCCTTTCCGTCGCGTACCTACTCAGGCCTCAAGGGTTCGGGGTTCAGGCCAAGGCCGCAGCGATTTCGCAACCGCAGGCGTAGTGAGGCTACGCCGAGGATTGCGAAGAGCGAGAACGCCGGCATGGACCGAAAGACGCCGTTTATGGAAGGACACTATATAGCATGAGCACCGGCTCAGGACAACCTCGATCATGGCTCTCATCCTCCTGCCATCCGCTCACCCCCGGCCACCTGCTCAACCCTCTGTTGCGCCTATTAGTGTCCATCCAGAAATGGTGGATGACACTATTTGCCCCCGAAGGCGTCCTCGGGGATGTCCACGGCGGCGCTGCCGGCAGCCAGGATGGCGTTCATCTTGCCGAATGTGACCGGCAGCAGCGTCTGCACGAAAAACTCCGCACTCTTGATCTGCCCCTCGTAAAAGAGCGCATCCTTCTCCTTGGGGCCGGCGGCGAGCCTTTCGACGGCAATGCGCGCGCGCCACAGAAGCATCCAGGCCATGACCACGTCCCCGCAGACTTCCAGAAACGGGTGGGCATGGGCGAAGGCCGTGAGGATTTTGTCGGACATGGCGGCCGCCCCCAGGTGCATGGCCACTTCGCCCAGCCGGCTGACGGCCGACTCGACCCTTTCGGCGAGCGGCGCCGTGCCGGGCAGCGCCTTGGCGGCGGCCAGCACGGTCTGGATTTCGCCGAGCAGGTCCATGATGGGCCGGCCCTTGTTCTGACCGAGTTTTCGGCCGAGCAGGTCCATGGCCTGGATGCCGTTGGTGCCCTCGTAGATCGGCGTGATGCGGCAGTCGCGCAAAAGCTGCTCCATGGGATATTCGCGGATGTAGCCGTAGCCGCCGTAGACTTGGACCCCGAGGTTGCAGACCTCGCAGCAGCGCTCCGTCACGTAGCCCTTGGCGATGGGGATCAGGAAGTCGACCAGGCCCTGGTATCTGGTCCGGGTCTCCTCGTCGGCCACGGTACGCAGGCGGTCTTCGCAGAAACCGACAAAGTAAAGCAGGCTGCGGATGCCCTCGACGTAGACCTTCATGGTCATCAGCATCCGGCGCACATCCGGGTGCTGGATGATGGGCACCGACGGGGCGCTCTTATCGAAGGTTTTCAGCAGATGCCGGCCCTGGATGCGCTGGCGGGCGTAGTTCACCGCATACAGGTAGGCGGGGCTGGCGCAGGCCAGCGCCTGGGTCCCGACCAGAAGCCGCGCCTCGTTCATCATCAGGAACATGGCCCGCATGCCCTTGTTCTCCTCCCCGAGAAGCGTCCCCCGGCACTGGCCCTTGGACCCTAACGCCAGCGCGCAGGTGGCGTTGCCGTGGATGCCCATCTTCTCTTCGATCCCGGTGCAGACCACGTCGTTCGGCGCACCCAGGCTGCCGTCGTCGTTCACCCAGATCTTGGGCACGAGGAACAGGGAGATCCCGGCAGTGCCCGCCGGTGCGCCTTCGATGCGGGCCAGCACCGGGTGAATGATGTTCTGGGCCAGGTCGTGTTCGCCCGAGGAGATGAAAATCTTGTTGCCCGTGATGGCATATGTGCCGTCCGGGTTCCGCACGGCCGCCGTGGTGAGGGCTCCCACATCGGAGCCGGCCTCCGGCTCGGTCAGGAGCATGGTGCCGGTCCAGTTCCCGGTGTACATCTTCTTGAGGAAAAGGCGCTTCTGCTTTTCGGTGCCGAAACTTTCAATCAGTTTGCCGGCGCCGTGGGTGAGACCGGAGTACATGACAAACGCGAAGTTCGCCCCGTTCAGGTAGTCGGCGGCCGCCAGAGCCACGCTGCGCGGCATGCCCTGCCCGCCCCACTCGGGGTCTTCGGTCATCGCCAGCCACTCGCCTTCCGTGAAGGCCTTCCACGCCTTGTGGAAGGAGTCGGGCACGCTCACCCGGCCGCTGTCGAAGCGCGCCCCCTGGCGGTCGCCGTCCACCTGAGTGGGCAGAATCTCCTTTACGGCGAGGTTTCGGGCTTCGGAAATGACGAGGTCGATCGCCTTGCGGTTGAACTCTCCAAAACGCTCGTGCTGCGCCAGTTCCTCCACCTTCAATTGCTCATGCAGGACGAAATCGACGTCCCTTCGATCCGCAATCACCTGGGCCATAACTCCTCCTCTTTATGGGGTCTCTTCGTCTTTTTCATTTCTGAACCGCATCGGTCGGTTTTCAATCCGATTCACGGCCCCGTTCTGCCCGGATCCGATCCCCTGGATGAACAGGTCGACCAGCGGGTCGGCCATGGATGCGAGGTCGTAGCCGCGACCCGAGTGCAGCCAGGTGCTGATCACCTCTTCCACGGCGCCCAGGATAAAACGCTTGACCAGACCCAGGTAGAGGTCCTTGCGGATGCTCCCCTCGCTCTGGCCCTGTTCCACGATCTCGGCAATGATGTCGAGATACATCTTGGCCATATCGCGGATCTGCGCTTCGACCAGCCGGCTGCTCTGATGGGTCTCCACCTGGTAGACCACCGCCATGTCAGGGTCGCGCTGAAACTCGGCCAGGTGCACGCGCACGAGGTTGCGCAGTTTTTCGACACTGTTCTCGGCCCGATCGACCTCCTGGCGGAAGCAGCCGAATACCTGCCTGGCCTTGTATTCAAAAAACTGGACCAGAATGTCGTCTTTGTTCTTGAAATAAAGGTAGATGGTGCCGTCGGCGACACCGGCTTGCTTAGCCACTTGAGAAATGGTCGACTGGCGGTACCCGTGGACAGCGAAAACCTTCACAGCCGCTTCCAGGATACGGTCATACTTGGAATTTTTCTCTTTATGATCCTGAGCCTCCATCCCTATCCCTCTTGATGAATGCATATTCACCAATCTATCAAAGCAAAAATCACGCGTCAAGTTGAATATTTTAAGGCTATCCTATGGCAACTTATTTATATTTTTTTAAAAATTTACTTGTTAATTATCAAAACACTTATTTTTGGGCATATCTTCTACATGAATGTATATTCATTATTACCCCGGCAATTAAATATGTACCATGTGCGGCTAAGTGAAGCGACCCTGTAGTCGGCGGACAAGGGCAAGGCCCGGTGGGGGGTGGGGCCGCTGTCGGCCGCAGCCAGTGACACCCGGGCTGCGACAACGCCCCAGGGGTTTCTAGAATAGTCCCTCACAGGCAGCGAGGAAGTCTTTGTCGTGTGGCTGTGATCCAGGGGCTTTTCCGGGTATTTCGAAGCGGCCCGGCTGCCGCCCGTAGGAGCCCGGAAAAGATGTCTGCGGCCGACAGCGGCCCCACCCCCCACCGGGCCTCGCGGCAGCCACGACATTTGGCCTGTTTGATTGCCGGAGTAATAATACGGCATAGCGAGGCGCAATAGATAGACATTATGGTTGACAGTTTAACATCGGGCATAGCTGGGAGTCGTCGCTATGAACCCGCGCAAAAACCTCCCGGGCTCCGACGAGCACTCCGGAGCCCATTCTCGCCCGGGAGGCTTTTGCGCTGGCCAGCCCGGTAGCGCCACACAAAAGGCCTGCCATCCTTGCAAACGTGGGTTATGCTGGGAGTGCTTATAACCCCAACACAGAGCCAAAACCAAGGAGGCAGGCCATGAAAGACAATAGCATATTCGTCGGTATGGATGTCCACAAAAATTCCATCGATATCGCCATTGCCCAAAAGGGCCGCCAGGGTCAGCTGCGGCACTTCGGCACGATCGAGGGCAGCTTGGCGGCCCTGGACAAGGTAGTGCGAAAACTGGTCAGCAACGGGCAGCGCCCCTGTTTTGCGTACGAAGCCGGTCCTTGTGGCTACTCGATCTACCGTCACTTGACCGCCAAGGGGTTTGACTGTGCGGTCGTGGCACCATCGCTGGTACCCAGAGCAAACGGCAACCGGATCAAGAACGACCGCCGCGACTGCCTGATGCTCGCCCGTCTGCACCGGGCCGGGGAACTGACGGCGGTTTGCGTTCCCCACGACGATGATGAAGCCCTGCGCGATCTGACCCGCGCACGGGAAGACGCCAAGAGTGACGAGAAGAAAGCCAAACAACGGCTGCTGGCCTTTCTGCTGCGCAGCGGGCATCATTATAGCGGGCGCGCGTCGTGGAGCCAGGCCCACATGCGCTGGCTGGCCGACCTCAAGATGCCTCACCACTGCCAGCAAATTGTCCTGCAAGAATACATCGAGGCGCTGAGTCACTGCAGCCTGCGGCTGCAGCGGCTGACCGATCAGATCCGGCAGCTGGTGCCGCAGTGGCGGCTGTTTCCGGTGGTACGGGCTCTTCAGAGCCTGCGCGGCGTCTGCCTCATCGTTGCGGCCACCACAGTGGCCGAGATCGGCGATTTCAAGCGTTTTCAAAATCCCCAGCAGCTGATGAGTTACCTGGGCCTGGTGCCCTCGGAGCATTCCAGCGGCGAGAAGACCCGGCGCGGTTCGATCACCAAGGCCGGCAACACACATGTGCGCCGCATGCTGGTCGAAGCCGCCTGGGCCTATCGGTTCAGGGCCCGGGTCAGCCGAGCGCTGCTCAAACGCCAGGAGGGCCTGCCGCAATCCATTCGCGATGTGGCCTGGAAAGCCCAAGTGCGGCTGTGTGCGCGCTACCGACGCCTTTGGGCCAGGGGCAAGATCAAAGCGGTCGTTACTACCGCCATCGCCAGGGAACTGTGCGGCTTTATCTGGGCAATCGCCAATGCCCTCGAAGGGCCAACGGCCTGAGGAGCGTGCCCGGTTATCAAAGAACCACCACCGGCAAACGGAGGACGCCAACGCACTGACAACTTCACATTCCAGGGCAGCCACAGGGGCGCAACCCCGGTCAGGAGAACCCTCGTGGACACTATTGGACAGCCCTTCCGGGCCGAACTCCCGAAGCTAGACCGAGGCAGCTCCGCGACGAAGCCAAGTCATGCGGTAGCCAACCCGCGAATATCAGAGTGATCTACCGTCGCCATATGGGTTCCGCCCCTTTGGATGCCTTGGAATCAACCTACGACAAGGAACCGCTGGATACCAGTTGGCAGGATTTATTTTTTCCTCTTGACAACTGTCAACCATATCAGTGTCCATCCAGAAGTGGTGGATTTCGGTTCAGGCCAAGGCCGCAGCGATTTCGCAACCGCTGGCAAAGTGTGGCTACGCCGAGGATTGCGAAGAGCGAGAACGCCGGCATGAAACGAAAGGCGCCGGTTATGGATGGACACTAAACAAGGAACCCTTCCCGGCAAAAACGGGAAGGGTTCCTTTTTAATGCGATGCAACCGGTCTTAGGGGGCGGCCGTCAGACCTGAGGCCGCGGAAGCATTCCAGCTCTTTCGGCGATTTCCGGCACGCGGTGCTCCCACTCGATGGCCATGAGGTGCACGCCGGCAACGCCCTTCATCTCCTTGAATTCCGCGATCTGTTCGAGGGCGATCTTAATGCCTTCTTCCGCCTGCTGGCCCTTGGCAGCCCCTTGCAGCCGCTTGATGATTTCGTCCGGCACGTCCATGCCGGGCACCTTGCCCTTCATGTACCTGGCCATGCCGAGGCTTTTCATCGGGGTGACGCCGGCAAGAATATAAGCCTTTTCGGTCAACCCCATGTCGTTCGCTTGACGGATGAACTCGCGGAACTTCACCATGTTGTAGATACACTGGGTCTGAATGAAATCTACTCCGGCGCTGATCTTCTTGGCCAGCCGATGCACGCGCCACTCGAAGGGGTCGGCGAAGGGGTTGGAGGCGGCGCCGATAAAAATCTGGGGTTTCCCGTCCAGGTCGGCCCCGCTCAAAAATTTGCCCTCGTCGCGCATTTTTTTCACCGTGGCGATGAGCTGCATGGAGTCGATGTCGAAGACGCCCTTGGCGGTGGGGTGATCGCCGAACTGGCAATGGTCGCCCGACAGGCAGAGCATGTTGCGGATGCCCATCGCGTAAGCGCCGAGGACGTCGGCCTGCATGGCCAGGCGGTTGCGGTCGCGGCAGACCATCTGGAAGTTGGGCTCAAGCCCCTCCTGGATGAGAATCAGGCTGGCGGCCCAGCTCGCCATGCGCACCATGGCCGTCTGGTTGTCGGTGATGTTCACGGAATCGACACGGCCCTTGAGATAAACGGCCTTCTTGCGAACCTCTTCGGCGTGGGCGCCCCGGGGTGGACCCAGCTCGCCGGTAAAAGCAAAATGTCCCGCGCTCAGCACTTTTTCCAAATTGCTTCCTGATTTCATCTCGGCATCCTCAGACAGGGTTATGTGTGAGAGGTCTGAAAACTAGGCTTTGGCTTTTTCGGGTTTCGTGTAGCCGGGCTGGATCAGCGTCCGCGGCGTGGTGTCCTTCCACTCCTGGGACGGCTGCACCTCCAGGAGGCAGTCCAGGCGGCCCTGAGCCTTCAGCCGGTCATAGATCGCGTTCCAGGCGCAGGGCTGGTCGGCGTTGATTTCGCAGCTGCCCCGGTTGGTGCCGCCGCACGGCCCGTTGTAAAGGCCCTTGGCGCACATCGTGACGGGGCAGATCCCCCCGGTGAGACCGAGAACGCACCGGCCGCAGGAGCGGCAGCGCTCCTCGTACCAACCGACATCCTGGTTCACCGCGAGACCGCAGGTGTCCACCGCCGGAAAGACCGGGGTGTCCGGGAAACGTT
Organism: uncultured delta proteobacterium; assembly: GCA_963785045.1. Lineage (GTDB taxonomy): Bacteria > Desulfobacterota > Desulfobacteria > Desulfobacterales > SpSt-501 > SpSt-501. The sequence continues at coordinate 59,169 of CAWAUC010000021.1, forward strand.
CGGCCAGGAACTGGATGCCCACGCCGCAGGCCATGGAGATAAGGGCGTCGTAGTCCTTCACCCTGCCGTCCAGCTCCGCGAGGTACTCGCGGTCGCACTGCCGCTCCAGCGTGATCGAACCCAGCTCCACGGGGTTGTTGGCCAGCTTGCGGCCCATGTCCAGCTCCGTGGTCAGAACCGCCACCTCCTTTTCCCCGCCGGCCAGACAGACGGCGACACAGGTGCCGCAGCCCACGACCAGTACCTTCTTGTACCCCTTGATCAACTGCATGATCTCATCGAACGGTTTGCGCTTGGCTACGATCATGTTGCCTCCAGGGGCCGCCTTGCAGGGCGGCCATGGGGTCCACGGGTCCAAGGGTTCAAGGGTTCAAGCGACATCCGTCTCGTTCGACCCCTGGACCCTTTGACCCCTCGAACCCTTTCAAATGGATTGGGACGATATCTCTAAAAAAAGCTCATCCATGCAATCAGGACTGTTTGCCCGCAGACGTCTTCCTCAGCGGGTTCGGGCCGAGTTTCTGGATGTGCTCGGTCATTTCCTTGGCGTAAGCCGCGAATGTCGGCCCCTCACCGGACGACAGGTTGTACATCCGCACGCGGTCGGGTTCCAGGCCGACCTCCTGCAGCAGGGAGCGTACGTGGTTCACGCGCTCACGGCAGCGCAGGTTGCCCTCGTTGTAATGACAGGTCCCCTCCAGGCAGCCGACGCAGTAAACCCCGTCGGCACCCTTCTGGATCGCCGTCAGCATGTGGATCACGTCCACCTTGCCGGTGCAGGGCACCAGGATGATCTTTACATTGTGCGGGTAGGTCAATCGCATCGAACCTGCCAGGTCCGCGGCCGAGTACCCTCAGTATTCGCAGCAGAACGCAATGATCTTGGGTTCGAACTCCGGCATCAGGCCACCTCCTCGCTCAGCAGCGCTTCGATCTTGCACACCAACTGGTCATCTTCGTAGTAGCTCAGGCCAATGGCCTGCCGCGGGCAGACCGCCGTGCACACCCCGCATCCCTGGCACAGGGCCTCGTTGATCTCGACGACTTTCTCCGAGGCGTTGAACTGCGGAACGCCGAACGGGCAGGACCGGACACAGGTCAGGCATTTGACGCAATGGTCGGTGTCCAGCTTGGCCGTGATGGCGGACAGCTTGACGACCTCCTTGCACAGCAGCGTCGCGGCGCGCGAGGCGGCCGCCTGGGCCTGGGCGATGGTCTCGGATATCAGCTTGGGGCCGTGAGCCGTTCCGCACAGATAGACGCCTTCGCTCGGCATGTCCACCGGCCGCAGCTTGACGTGGGCCTCGATGAAAAACCCTTCCGGGTTGCGGTTGAGTTTCATGATGCCGCTGACATCGTCCGTGTCCGCAGCGGTCATACCGGCGCTCAGCACCAGGCGGTCCGCCAGGATCTCAATGTCCCGCTGCAGCACGTTGTCCTTCACCCGCACGGCGATGCCGTCTGCGCCGCCGGCGACCTGGGGTGCGGCCTGCGGCTCGAAGCGGATAAAGATCACGCCCTGCTTGCGGGCTTCGGTATAAAAGTCCTCCAGCAGACCGTAGGTGCGCATATCCCGGTAGAGAACGTAGATCTGGGCCTCGGGGTTGAGCCGTTTCAAGTGCAGGGCGTTCTTGACGGCGCTCTGGCAGCAGATCCGCGAGCAGTTCTCGTTCTGTTCGTTGCGCGAGCCTACGCACTGGATCATGACGACACTCTCCAGGTCCCCGGTCTGCTTCTGTTCGAGCAGCTCGCCGAACTCCACCTGAGTCAGCACCCGGGGGTCCTCCCCATAGAGGTATTCCTTGGGCCGGTACTCGCCGGCACCGGTGGCCACGATGATGGCGCCGTGCGCAATGGTTTGGGGGCTGCCCTCCGCGCCGCTTTGGACCGTGGTGGCAAAGTTGCCCTTGAACCCCTCGAAGGCGGTGATCCGGGTGTCGGTGAGCACCTGAATTTGCGCGTGCCCGGTGACCTCCCCGATCAACTGCTTCAGGTAGGCCTGGATGTCCGCACCTTCGATGGTGTGGTGCAGCCGCCGGGCAAACCCGCCGAGGTGGGCCTCCTTTTCAATCAACGCCACCGGGAAGCCCTGTCGCGCCAGGGCGAGCGAGGCGTTCATGCCGGCGATGCCGCCGCCGATGACAAGCGCACGCTTGGTGATCGACACCTCCTTGGACGTGAGCGTCTTTAAGGTGGCCGCACGAGCGACCGACATGCGCACCAGGTCCCGCGCCTTGCGGGTGGCGACCGCATGGTCGCCGGCGTGCACCCAGGAGTCCTGGTTGCGGATGTTGGCCATCTCGAACAGATACGGGTTCAGCCCACAGGCCCCCAAGGTCTCCATGAACATCGGCGCATGGGTTTTGGGGCTGCAGGAAGCCACTACCACGCGATTGAGCTTGTGCTCCTTGATCTTTTCCTTGATTTTCTCCTGGGTGTCCTGGCTGCAGGTAAAAAGGTTTTCATCGGCAAACACCACGCCGGGCAGACTCTCGGCGTATTGGCGAATGGCGGGAACATCCACCACCCCGCCGATGTTGATGCCGCAGTTGCAGACGAAGACCCCGACGCGCGGGGCTTCCTCGGAGACATCCATCTCCTCGGGCAGTTCGATCTTCTCAATGTCCGATCCGCGTGCCTCGGCCAGGTTCCCGGCGGCCATCGCCGCCGCGGCGCTGGCCTCGGTAACGGAGGCCGGGATGTCCTTGGGGCCCTGAAAAACCCCGCAGGCGTAAACCCCGGGCCGCGAGGTCTCCACCGGCGTGAAGGGGTCCGAATCGCTGAACCGGGAGGGTTTGAGCTCCACTCCCATTCGCTTCGCCAACTCGACGGTATCCTTGGGGATCTGCAGGCCTACGGAGAGCACGACCATGTCAAACTCTCCGATCTTCAGCGCACCGGCCTCGTCCACATAGCGCAGCGACAGGTTGCCGGTCTCCGGCAGGACGTCCACCGAGTGGACCCGGGAGCGCACGAAACGAATGCCGTCCTTGATGGCGCGATTGTAATATTTCTCGTAGTCCTTGCCGAAGCTGCGGATGTCCATGTTGAAGATGGTGCACTCCAGCTCGCCGTGGGCGTGCTCCTTGGCGATCATGGCATCCTTCATGGCATACATGCAGCATACCGAGGAGCAGTAGCTGTTGCCGCACTGGTTGGTGTCGCGCGAGCCGATGCACTGCAGCCAGGCGATCCTCTTGGGCTCGGTTTCATCCGAAAGCCGCTTGAGGTGGCCCATGGTGGGGCCGGTGGCGCTCAGGAGGCGCTCGAACTCGAGGCTCGTCAGCACGTTGGGGCTTGTCTTATAGTGGTAGACGTTCTCCAGGTGCGAGGGGTCGTAGGGGTCCGATCCCGGGCACAGGATCACGGAGCCGACCGGGATCTCGATGGTTTCAGTCACCTGGGTGTGGTCCACCGCCTTGGCCAGGCAGGCCTTCACACACTGGTAGCACTCCGAGCAGATCCCGCAGCGCAGGCAGCGCTGGGCCTCCATGCGCGCTTCGGTCTCGTCGTACCCGAAGGAGACCTCCAGGAAGTTGCACTCGCGCGCGGCCGGGTCGAGACAGCGCACCGTCACCCGGGCGTGCTTGGCTTCGCCCGCCGATTTCCGGCTTGACGTGCTCCCACTCCTTCTCGCGGCCTTCGCGCAGGTCCAGACCGTTGATAAAGCGGTGGATGCTCTCCGCGGCTTCCTTGCCGCTTGCCACCGCCTCCACCACCGACTTGGGTCCGTGGTAGGCGTCGCCGCCCGCAAACACCCATTCCAGGTTGGTCTGCAGGGTGACCGGGTCGGCCTGGAGGCCCCCCGGCCGGGTGAAGGCGATGCCCTGGCCGTCCAGGTGCGTGCGGTCGGTGCTCTGGCCGATGGAGATGATCACCGTGTCGGCGAACAGCGGCGTGCAGACGCTCTCGTCGTACTGGGGGTTGAAGCGCTTGTTCTCGTCGAAGACCGCCGTGCAGGTCTTGAACTCGAGCCCCGACACGCGTTTGCTCTTGTCGATGAAGAAAGACTTGGGCCCGAAGCTGTTGACGATCGTGATGTCACTTTCGAGGGCCTCCTGGATCTCGTGCGCCCAGGCCGGCATTTCCTCGCGCTTCTCGAGACAGACCATGGTGACGTTCTTGGCCCCCAGCCGCTTGGCGGTGAGCGCCACGTCCACGGCCACGTTGCCGCCGCCCACCACCAGAACGTCTTGGCCGATTTCGACTTTCTTGCCCAGGGCGGCATCCCGCAGGAAATCCACCCCCTGCAGCACGCCGGCGGAATCCTCGTTTTCGACCCCGAGCCGGCGGCCGCCGTGCAGGCCGATGGCCAGGAACACGGCCTTGAAGCCGTCTTGCTTGAGGCTGTCAAGGGTGACGTCCTTGCCGAAGGTGACTCCGGTCGTGATCGTCACACCCATGCGCCGGATGACCTCGATCTCGAGGTTCAGGATGTCCCGCGGCAGGCGGTAGGCGGGAATGCCCACGGCCATCATGCCGCCGATTACCGGCAGCTTCTCGAAAATGGTCACTTGGTAGCCGCGCTTGGCCAGATAGTAGGCCGCCGTCAGGCCGGCCGGCCCCGAGCCGATCACGGCCACCTTTTCGGCGCGCGTTTCCACCACGGCGGGCACCACCGGCTCGCCCTGGCTGCGCTCATAGTCGGACAGAAAACGGTGCAGTTCGCGGATGGCAAGCGGCTGGTCCACGTCGTTGCGGGTGCACATCTTCTCGCAGGGGTGGTGGCAGACGCGGCCGCAGACGCCGGGGAACGGGTGGTCCTCCCGGAACAGGTCGATGGCCTCCTGGTACTTGCCCGTGTTGATCAGGGCGATGTAGCCCTGGATGCTGACGTGCGCCGGGCAGGTCGCCTTGCAGGGCGCCGTGCCGCGCTTTTCGATGGCAAAGGCGCCCGGCATGCCCTGGACATACTGCTTGAAAATCGCCTTGCGCTTAGAGAGCCCCTCGTCATAGTCGTTGACGGTTTCGATCGGGCAGACCTTGGTGCATTCACCGCAGCTCGTGCACTTGGCCAGATCGACGTACCGGGCCTTTTTGCGCACGACCGCGGTGAAATCGCCGAGTTCGCCCTTGAGTTCAACCAGTTCGGAATAGGTGAGCAAATCGATATTGTTATGCCGGCCGACCTCGACCAGTTTGGGCGAGATCACTCACATGGCGCAGTCGTTGGTGGGAAAGGTCTTGTCCAGCTGGGCCATCATGCCGCCGATAGCGGGCAGTTTGTCCACCAGGTAGACCTTGAAATCCGCGTTGGCCAGGTCGAGGGAGGCCTGCATGCCGGCGATGCCGGCGCCGATGACCATCACTGATCCGCTTTTAGTGCCTTTTGCTGATGTCATAGTTTCTCCTCACGATAAGGCATGGTACCTTCTCAGGTATCTAGCAGGAAACACCGCCAAGGCTGCGATTATGCCCGTGGCTATTTAACGTGTCAAGGAATTTTGCTGCCTCAGGCGCCAAAATTTCCACGCCGCCGAAGGTGCATCGGCCCCTTATTGAACCTGATAGGATTTGAGCTTCCGTCTTAACGTATTCAGCCCGAGCCCGAGGGCACGGGCGGTGTGAACTTTGTTGCCTCCCAGTTGACGATAGACGCTCAAAATGTGGTTTTTCTCGACCTCGGCGAACGGCAGGATCGGGCCGTTCTGCTCCGGGCTTTTGACGGCGGCGCCGAGCCGAGGTTTGCGGACCTGCTCCGGGAGACACGGCAACGAAATCATCAGCCCCTGCGCCAGGTTGACCGCGGCCTGGAGGATGGATTTGAGCTCCCGCACGTTGCCCGGGTAGGCGTACCCCAGCAGGGCGCGCAGGCCCGCCTCGTCCACCCGGTATTTCCGTCCGGCCGGGGAGAACTCCCTCAGGAAATGCTCGACGAGCAAAGGGATGTCTTCCGGGCGCTCCCGCAGGGCGGGCAGATGGAGCCAGCTTCCCCGGATGCGGTAGAAGAGATCCCGCCGGAAGCGCCCGGCGGCGATCATCTGATCCAAATCCTCGTTGGTCGCGGCCACGAACCGCACGTCGGCCTTCTGCTGGGCGCTGCTGCCCACCGGGGTGAACTCACCGTCCTGCAGCACCCGCAAAAGCTTGCCCTGCAGGGTCAGCGGAAGGTTGCCGACCTCGTCCAAAAACAGGGTCCCGTGGTCGCAGTGTTTCAGGTGACCCGCGCGCTCTTTTTCCGCGCCGGTGAACGCCCCTTTGGTGTGGCCGAAAAATTCGGCCTCGAACAGCTCGCTGGTCAGCGCCGCCATGTTGACGGGCAAAAACGGCTGCTCGGCGCGGGGGCTCGCGGCGTGGATGGCCCGGGCCAGGAGGTCTTTGCCGGTGCCGCTTTCGCCGGTGACCAGGATCGGGACGTCGCTGCCGGCGTGCAGCTCGGCCTCTTTGAGCACCCGTAGAAACCCCTTCGACCGGGTAAGGATCGGCTGGAAAGCCGCCGGATGGGAGAATGCGGGGGGCTGCCGGCTCTTTTCCACGTGCAGGATGTCCAGCAGGCGTTTGCGCTCCAACGCCCGCTTGACGGCAAAGACCACTTCGTCCTCGGAAACCGGCTTGACGAGATAATCGTAGGCACCTTTTCGCAGGCAATTGACGGCGGTGCGCGCGTCGTTCATGGCGGTGACCATGATGCATTCGGTGGCCGGGCTGGTCTTCTTGATGATTTCCAGCAGGGTCTGCCCGTCCATTTCCGGCATGCTGACATCGATCAACGCCACGTCGTAGGCCAGATTCGATTCGAACAACTCGGCGGCCTGCCGCGGATCCTCCAACGCGTCGACCGCCTTGAACCCGCATGCGTTCAGGCGATTTCCGGAGTTACATGTGCTTGCAGGGGCGCTGTGTCATTCCGGGATAGACCAATCTGGGATAGTCCTACAACAATTCAATATTAAACACAATCCTCCAATACTGAGCCATAATGGCACAGTCTTTCCTTCGGCTAGCGCTGCAGGGGGACCTGCTGGCGGCGGCCGCTTGTCGGGTCCGGAACATCGCCGTCGTCGACGGGGACGACCCGAGCCACGGCGATCACCACCAGGCCCGGGCCGTTCACGACGTCAGCCTGCTCGAACTGCTGCGCGTCATACAGACCCTTCAAAGCGGCCGGGACATGTCGGGCGTCGAGCTCGACGGCACTCCGGATTTTTTCGTCGGATCGACGACCCATGCCGGTGCCAAGGGAAGGTCGGCCGAGATCGAAGTGGAGGAGATGGCGCAGCGCGCGCAGGCCGGGGTCCGCTTTTTCATAACACCGCCGCTTTTCGACCTGGAGTTGATCCGGCCGGTGTTGCGCCGGGTCGACCGCGAGCGGACGATCATCCTGCCGACCGTGCTGCTGCTGAAATCCCTGGGCATGGCCCGCTACATCGAGCGCAACATGCCCCACATGGCGATCCCGCCGGAGATCATCGACCGGGTTCAGAAGGCGGGAGACAAGGTGCGGGAGTGCGTGCGGATCGCCGTCGAACTGGTCGCCGGGATCAAGGCGGAAGGCTTTAAAGGCGTCGTGCTCTCCACCCTGGGGTGGGAACACAAACTTCCGGACATCGTCGAGGGGATTTAAAAGGGGGAACAAGATGAAACCTCAGATCATTGACGGCAACGCCGCGGGTACGACCGCTGCGGGGGCTGCCCCGGTCGGCGCGGTCATGGTGGTCGGCGGCGGCATCGCCGGCATCCAGTCCGCTCTGGACCTGGCCAATTCCGGCTACTTTGTCTACCTGGTGGAAAAATCATCGGCCATCGGCGGGCTGATGTCCCAGCTGGACAAGACGTTCCCCACCAACGACTGCGCGATGTGAATCATCTCGCCCAAACTGGTCGAGGTCGGCCGGCATCTGAACGTCGAGATCATCACGCAGGGTGAGGTTCTGTCGCTGGAAGGCGCTCCCGGGCACTTCACGGCAAAAGTCCTTCAGAAACCCCGTTTTATCGACACCGCCAAGTGCACCAGTTGCGGGGAATGCGCCAAGGTCTGCCCCGTGGGGCTTCCGAACGATTACGACGAAGGCCTGTCCATGCAGCGGGCCGCATTCAAGCAATATGCCCAGGCCATCCCCGGCGCCTACGCCATCCGAAAGGCCGACAGGGATTCCGATCGACCATCTTCGAGGCGCTGTCACAGCCGGGCGGTATGCTGCGGGTCGGCATCCCGGCTCACCGGCTGCCGCGCGAGGTCCTGGAGCAGGAAATCGAGGTCGTCACCAACCTGGGTGTGGCAATCAAGCTCAACACCGCACTCGGCCGGGATATCAGCATCGATGAGCTCTTCGGCCAGGGCTACAAGGCGGTCTACCTGGCTCTGGGGGCCCACAAGGGGATTGACCTCGGGGTCCCGGGCGAGAAGGCCGACGGTGTGCGCCAGGGCGTGGACTTCCTGCGCGAGGTCAACCTCACCGGCATGACCCGGGACGGCCGGGTGCTCGGTTTGCGCTGCATCCGCATGCAGCTGACCGAACCGGATTCCTCCGGCCGCAAGCGGCCCGTCCCCATCCCCGGCAGCGAGTTTGAGATCGAATGCGACCAGTTGATCCCGGCCATCGGCCAACGCCCGGATCTCTCGGCCCTTGAAGCCATCACCGGCCTCACCTTCTCGCGCTTTGGCACGGTCGAGGTCGACGCGGTCACTTACGCCGCCGAGCGCGCGGGGGTCTTCGCCGGGGGCGATCTGCAGACCGGCCCGCGGGTTGCCATCGGCGCCGTCGCCGCCGGCAAGGAAGCGGCCGAGTCGATTCTGCGTTACATCGAGGGCCGCGACATGGCCGCAGGGCGGGCGCCGGCCGCCCCCGCGAGCCCCCGCTACCGGCCCATCCCGCCAAACGAGATCCGCCGTCCCCGGGCCAGGATGCCCGAGCTGCCGCTGGAACGGCGCCGGGGCAGCTTCAAGGAGGTCGAACTGGGCTTCGACGAGCCCACCGGACGCGCGGAAGCCGAACGCTGCGTGAACTGCGGCTACTGTTGCGAATGCCTGCAGTGCGTCGATGCCTGTCTCGCCAAGGCCGTCGACCATCACCAGCTGCCGGTCACCCGGGACATCCCGGTCGGCTCGGTCATTCTCTGCCCCGGCAGCGATCCGTTCGACCCGGCCAGACCTCGCCAACGTCTACCCCTACCGGAAAAACCCGGATGTGGTCACCAGCCTGGAGTTCGAACGCCTCCTGAGCGCCTCGGGCCCCACCATGGGCCATCTGGTGCGGCCCTCGGACGGAAAGGAGCCCAAGAAGATCGCCTGGCTGCAGTGCGTGGGCTCCCGCGACATCAACCGTTCCGGCAACAGCTACTGCTCGTCGGTGTGCTGCATGTACGCCATCAAGGACGCGATGATCGCCAAGGACCACGCCCACGGCGAGCTGGATTGCGCCATCTTCTACATGGACATCCGCACCTTCGGCAAGGACTATGAGAAGTATTTTACCCGGGCGAAAGACACGGCCGGGGTGCGCTTCATCAACGCGCGCGTGCACAGCGTCGATGCGGCCGGGCCCGGGCGCCCGCTGCGGCTGCGCTATGTGGACGAGACGGGCGCGCTCCGGGAGGAGGAGTTCGACATGGTGGTCCTCTCGGTGGGACTGCAGGTGGCGCCCGAGACCCGTGAACTGGCAAAATGCCTCGGCGTCGACGTGGACCGCTACAACTTCGCCGTCTCCCCGCCCTTCCTGCCGGTGGCCACCTCGCGGCCCGGCGGTGGCGTGTTTCAGCAACCCAAGGACATCCCGGCATCGGTGGCCGAAGCCAGTGCGGCCGCCTGCCTGGCCGGCCGGATGCTGGGGGCAGCCCGCAACAGCCTGACCCGCACGGTGGAACTCCCGAAGGAAGTCGACATTCGCGGCGCGGAACCGCGCATCGGGGTCTTAGTCTGCAACTGCGGGGTGAACATCGCCGGTGTCGTGGTCGTCAAAGCGGTGCAGGAATATGCCCGGACACTCCCGCACGTGGTATTCGCGGGGCAGAGCCTGTTCACGTGCAGCCAGGACTCCCAGGAGCTGATGAAACAGACGATCGCCGAGCACCGCCTGAACCGGGTGGTGGTGGCCGCCTGCTCGCCCAAGACCCACGAGGGTATTTTCATGGACGCCCTCGAGGGGATCGGGCTGAACAAATACCTCTTCGAAATGGCCAACATCCGCAACCAGGACTCCTGGGTGCACAGCCAGACGCCCGGGCAAGCCACCGTCAAGGCCAAGCAACTGGTGGCCATGGCGGCGGCCCGCGCCGCAACCCTCAACCCGTTGGCGGAAAAGGTCATCCCGGTCAACCCGCGCGCCCTGGTCATTGGCGGGGGGGTGTGCCGGAATGAACGCGGCGCTCGCCATCGCCGACCAGAGCTATGAAGTGGTCCTGGTGGAAAAAGAGGAACGACTGGGCGGCATGGCCCAGCGCCTGCAGACCACCATCGAAGGCTGGGATATCCAGCGCTACCTGCAGGAGTTGATTGGCCGGGTGCAGTCTCACCCCCGGATCCAGGCGCTGACGCGCGCCCTCATCGTCGGCTTCGGCGGGTTCAAGGGCAACTTCACCACCGAGGTCCTGGTCGGTCCCGGCATGTACGAGCGCAAGATCGACCACGGCGTCGTGATTCTCGCCACCGGTGCAACGGAGTACCGGCCCACCGAATTTGGCTTTGGCGGCAGCGCGCACGTCGTGACCCAGGTGGAGTTGGGCGCACGACTCCAGGAACGCGGCGCGCAGGGCCTGTCCCGGGTGGTCATGATCCAGTGCGTGGGCTCACGCAACGCGCAAAACCCCAACTGCTCGCGCATCTGCTGCCAGGCCGCGGTGAAGAATGCCATCCACATCAAGGACCTCACCCCCGAGGCCGAGGTCTTCATCCTCTACCGCGACATGCGCACCTACGGTCTGCTCGAAGACTACTACGAGCAGGCCCGGCGCAAGGGTGTTCTCTTCTTCCGTTACGATGCCGACGCCCCGCCGCGGGTCGAACCTCGCGCCGGCGGGGTGAGCGTAACGTTCCGCGACCGGATCATCGACCGGGAACTTCAGGTGGAGGCCGACCTCCTGGTTCTGAGCGCCGGTCTGGTGCCTTCCGACACCGAGGAGTTGTCGTCGATCGTCAAGCTGGCGCGCACCCCCGGGGGGCATTTCATGGAGGCGCAAGTCAAGCTGCGGCCGGTGGATATGGCGACCGAAGGGCTCTTCATCTGCGGCACCGCCCACAGCCCGCAGCTCATCACCGAATCGATCGGCCAGGCCCATGCGGCGGCCTCCCGGGCGATCACCTTCCTGTCCAAGAGCCGCCTGACGCTGTCGGCCGTGACGGCCCGGGTCGACCCGGATGTCTGCGCCGCCTGCCTGATCTGCGTGCGCTCCTGCCCGTACCACGTGCCGCGGATCAACGAGGAGGGTGTGAGCCATATCGACGAGGCGCTGTGCCACGGGTGCGGCATCTGCGCGGCGGAGTGCCCGGCCAAGGCCATCGAGCTCAACTGGTATGAGGACGAGCAGCTGCTCTGCAAGGTGGATGCTCTCCTCGAGGGGGTGATTTGAAGGCGGAAGGCGGAAGGCGGAACGGGGACGGTGGAAGGTGACATCCCAAACACGACGGAGGATGGGTTGAGGAGGCAGACCGAGCGCGGTTCGCGGCATATCACCCCTTCGTCGATGCGCGACATGTCGAGCAGATCGTTGATCAGCGAGATCAAGCCCTTGGTCTTCTCCTTGGCGCGGGTCAGGATGTGCTGGTCCTGGGCGGGCACCATGTGGACCAGGTCGCCGATCACTGTGGCCAGCTGTTCGTGAATGGTGGAAAGCGGCGAGCGCAGCTCGTGGGAGACCTTCGAGACGAACTCGGACTTCAAGCGGTCCAGAATCTTCAGCGCCGTGATGTCCACGAAATTGACGACGGCCCCGAGGCACTCCTTGCGGTCCCCCAGCACCGGTTGCCCCCGGGCGCGCAGGTACTTGCCGCTGCCGAGGGCAAATTCGTGAACGGGGATGTCGCCGTAATCCAGGTGCTTGCCCTGCGAAATGTCCATGATCAGGGCGCAGAGGGCTTCATCCGGCAGATACGTGGCGACCGGTTTTCCCGGTCCTGCCTCCGGGCCCAGCGACAGGAGCTGCCGGCAGGCCGGGTTGATCAGCACCACATGCCCGGAGGCGTTGGTGACCAGAACCCCGTCCGGCAGGGATTCGACGATGGTGTGGATGCGGCTTTTTTCCGTGCCGAGATCGGACAGCGTCCGGCGTTTTTCCTGCTCGAGGAAATCGGCCTCCCGTGTCAGCCGGACCCGTTCGGCGGCGCGGTTGATCACGATCCGGAGCTGGTCGGGCTCGAAAGGCTTGGGCACGAAGTCATAGGCGCCGCGCTTCATGGCCTCGATGGCGGCGTCCACCGTCGCATAACCGGTGATGACGATGGCCAGGATGTTCGGGTCCAGCTGCCGGATGTGCGCCAGGACCTCCATGCCGTCCTTGCCCGGCATCTTGAGGTCCAGCAGAACGATTTCCGGCCGGGAGGCGTCGATGAGCTTCAGCGCGTCATCGCCGCGGGCGGCCGTGAGCACGTCATACCCCATCCGCTGCAGGATCCGCTCGGCGCCATCGCGGATGTCCCTCTCGTCATCGGCCACCAAGATTCGCACTGCTGCAGCTCGCGTCGTTTCCACTATTGCCCTCTCCATCGGTTTTTTGGGTGATCGGCAACTGAATGACAAACGTGGCCCCTTCCCCCGGGGTGCTCGCAGCCTTGATCTGGCCGCCGTGGTTTTCAACGATGCCGTAGACCAGACTCAGCCCGAGCCCGGTGCCCTCCCCTTCCGGCTTGGTGGTGAAGAAGGGCTCGAAAATATGCGGCAGCACATCCGCGGCGATGCCGGGGCCGGAGTCGGATATTTCAATGAGCACGCAATCGACAGCTTCCGCTGCGCGTGAGGTGCGAATCACCAGCCGGCCGCAGCCGCCCATCGCCTGCGCCGCGTTGAGAATGAGGTTCATGAACAGATGGTTGATCTGCTGAATGTCGCTGTGAACCGCCGGCAGGCTGTCGTCCAGGTGCGTTTCGATCGCGATATTTTGAAACAGGGACTGGTTCTCCAGCAGGAAGAGCGTCCGGGAAATGGCCTGGTTGATGTCGTGGGGCTGCATCGGAGACAACGAAGAGTCTGTTGCGGAAGGCGTCGATGGCCTTGAGGAGTATTTCCTGTTCGGTCCCGGTACGCATGCGGCTTCCTCCCGTTTGCGGCGGTCACGACACGGCGAATGCAGGCGATGCAGGCAGCCGATCTGACCGTGTGCGGCAGCGGAACGGTCGGTTGAACGTGCTCGCCCGCAAGGATTTGAAAGCCCCCCAGCCATCAAGCTCTTGAATAATGCTTTTGGCACACCGCGGTCGAAAAAGCAAACCGCTGGGCTCAACTTCCAACCCGCGTGGGCCTATGCCAAATCCTGGTCCAGGAGCGGCGGCGCGGATCGGCAACAGAAGTTGCGAACACGCGCCAGGCCGAATCGTCAAAAATCGGGAGGGATTGATCTTGCGCTGAATTGTTGATATGGCTTTTGCAGCCACCGGCCGCATCTATACCAAGGGCAGACTCTATGCGTGCGCACGCGGTTTCAGAGCACCCGACACACCACTCCGCCATTGACCTGCAAAGGCCCACTCTTTGGGAAAGGAGAATCGTATGAAGTTCGACAGCCTTGAAGCCATTGTGAATTTCGCGGTTGAGAAGGAAAAGGAAGCCGTCGAGTTCTACACAACATTGAGCCAGGAGGAGGCGTTCTCCGGCACCAAGGAGATGTTTGCGGATTTTGCCAAGGAAGAACACAAGCACGAGAAGATGCTCGATGAGTTCAAGGCCAAGGGCCTGACCCAGAGCATGCAGAATTACAAACTGAAATGGATCAAGGACATCAAGCGCAGCGATTACGTGGTGGAGCTCGAATACCGCAAGGGCATGGCCTACAACGAAATCCTGATGCTTGCCATGAAACGCGAAGAGAAGGCCCTGAAGCTCTACAACGATTTTTTAAAACAAACCGAAACACCCGAGGGCCAGAAGATTTTCAAGATACTCTGCCAGGAGGAGGCCAAGCACAAGCTGGCCCTGGAGACCCTGTACGACGACTACATGGCCAAGATGGGCGATTGATGTTTGTTTTCAGATAGTTAAGAATTAGAAGCAGCCTTATGGTCAACGGTTTGGTCAACATTTTCGAGCTGCTCGTCCAACCACGCCGTGTATCGGGCCATGGCCTGCCGAAGGGTTTCCTCTGACGGCTTGATGTAATGCCGGTCCATCCCCTCCGGGCTGTGGCCCAGGATCAATTCCCGATCAGTCTTGTCCGCCCCAGGCTCACGTTTGTTGGTTTTCACCGTGCTCCGAACATCGAGCATGGTGAGCCAGTTCTTCCGCCTTCCGCCAGCAGGGAATTCCTTACCGCTTGCAGACCCCCCTGGGAGCTCCCATGCCGCCTTGGCTCCCGAGGGACAAAAAAATAGTCACGAACGTGCGGCAGCTGTCGAACCTCACCCGCTCGCATGACGGTGTTCATGCCGATAATTATCATCCTCAGCGCCGCCTCGTACACTTGCAGTTCAATGGGGAGAACGGTGAGGGTTGATCGCCGATAAAGAAACAACCATTCACCCGAAAGAGGCGATGCTCTGTTAATTTTTGTGGCCACGCTCAGGTGTTGGATGCCTGAAAGATAGTCTGAATGGAATCATCCAGCAAGGCGTTAAACTCGGCATTGGATTGCTGCGCCGAAAGCCCCTCTACCAGCGCCCGGGAAAAGCTCGCTACGATGCCATGATTTCTGCGCAGGCGGTTGTTGGCTTCTTGCCGCGTATAGCCGCCCGACAGCGCAACCACCCTCACGACATTGGGATGGCGGATGCAATCGGCGTATAAGTCGTCTTGCTCCGGCAGGGTAAGCTTTAGCATCACCGGATGACCCCCTGCCAGTTCGTTGAGATTTTCCAGGAGGGCCGCTTTGAGCAATGCTTCGGCCTTGGCTTTTTCCGGACAGCGAATATCCACTTCCGGCTCGATGATCGGCACAAGACCCGCGGTGATGATCTGCCGGGCTATTTCGAATTGCTGGTTCACGATCTCGTTGATGCCCGCTGCATCGGCTTGCTTGATGACCGAGCGCATTTTGGTTCCGAAAATGCGCTTCTCCTTGGCCTTGTCAAGCAACGCGGCAAGCTCGGGCATCGCCTTCATCAACTGAACACCACTCTTCTCCGCTGCAAGGCCTTTGTCCACTTTCAGAAAAGGTACAATACGTTTTGCATTCCAAAGATAGTCCGCGGTAGCCTGCCCTTCGATGTCCCTGTCCATCGTGTTTTCGAAAAGGATGGCGGCGAGTATCCGCTCGCCGGTGAAACTGGGACTGGTAATGATGCGCGTGCGCATCTGATGAACGAGCGCGAACATCTCATTCTCGTTGGACCATGCACTTTCCTTGATTCCGTAAAGACTCAGCGCCTTCGGCGTGCTGCCACCGCTTTGATCCAGTGCCGCAATGAAACCCGGATATGTCCTCATCTTCTGCAGTTGTTGCTTATAGTCGCTCATCTTGGTCACGCCTCCTTCAATGGGATAGCATCCTTTTGGTTTGCAGGGCGGTAAGCAGGATGTCCAGATTCGTCCTGAAAGGGTAACTTTAAGCCCTACCTGCCACTAATCAAGTTATTCTAGTCGCCGACGATCAGATTTACCAGACAATGAACGATTACGGAGCGCAGATCACTCTTTGATGGATTCGGCGGAAGATGAAGGCCTGGACTCTGACTGCGCTTCGCGAATATTCGAAAGCAGATCGCCTTTGACGCCGGCTTTGTCAAAATAACCCCAGGCACCGTTTTGTTTCCGCATTTCACCATAATCGCACTCATCATGGGCGGACATTCCTATCACCTTCACCTCCGGAAACCTGGAAGCAATTTTCCTGGTAGCTTCTATACCATCTATAAAAGGCATCCTGATGTCGATCAGCAGAATCTCCGGTTTGTGTGCTTTAACCTGCTCTATGACTGACCAACCGTTCTCGGATTGCCACGCCTCCTCCTTTCTAACATAGCTTGCAGGAGTAACAAAAAATATTTTCAGCGAATCAGGACTAGTTTACTGACTTGTGCAGGATCTTCGGAGGAGAATCGAAAATCATAGTTTATTGAGGAAAGGTGAAGTGTTGGAAAGATCCCCGAAATCGCCGGATGGTTTTACATAAAGCGTTTTCATTTTTTGGCCATGTAATCGAATGATGCAGATTATTTTCCCCGCGCCAGCGGCATTCATCGAATCCCGTTAACCTGAGCCGGGTTCAAGCTGTCCAAGCAGAGGGGCACCGTCTATGGTTTTATCTGACAGCCATTCCTTTCTCCATGGTCGATTTGGGCATAGAAGGACGCATCGCCACTTCGCCTACCATCAGCTCGCCCTCGACCACATTCCGTGTGGCCTCCAGGCGCAACAACTTCGTGTGCCTGGTGTAGGGAAACTTTTCCGCCCTGACACTTCCGTTGATCATTTATCATCAACTTTAGCGTCCATTTTTTTCAACTCAGCCCACAGGTAGTCGTCGAACTCCTGGATGGTTGCAAACACCTTGAACGCCGGCATCGCATTGAGGATGGTGAACACTTTTTTAATTTGCGGCTGGAGGTTGATGAACGCGATATTACCCCCTCTCTGTTTCATGGCGTTTTTCGTTTTGACTAGCACACGAATTCCCATGCTGTTGATGTAGTCGGCTTGCTCCATGTCGAAAATAATCACATCGGGATTCTGCTTGAGAACCGAGTCGACCTTTTCCTGCAACACCCCGTGGGCGGCGCCATCGATGGAGCCGATGGGGGCAACAACGAAGATGCCCGGACTTCTGATGGTGGTATTGACGTCAAGTGCCATGTGTCTTCCTTGAATCGGCGTTTTTCGGTTTATTGCTCTGATGTTGCTGCCAGCGGGTTAAAAGCGCATAAATTCAATCTGCTGCCAGTTCGGGGCTTCCGACTGCCCGAAGGGCATGAGGGCAAAGCCGGGTGCCGGCGGCTCAGCTTCCAAGCTCTTTTTCATTTCCGCGTTGGCCTGCCTGGCGATGGGCAGGAAGTAGAAGGATATTTTCATTTTGCCGGATGTCTCATAGTGCTTGAACTTGATCTGCGTCTGGTTGAGCCTCCAGATGTAGGTGGTCAAATTGCCCCGGGTTTCGCGGCTGGTCTTGTTGGGCACGCCGTACTTGTGCTGAGTGTAGCTCTTGATCTGACTGAAGAGATCGATGCCGTCTATATCGACATAGACGGCAAAAAACTTGTCGTCGTAAAATCCATAAACCACTTTATTCGGGACTTCGGTTCCGAAGAAGGTGTATTTTCGCTGAGGGTCCACGTAGTAGGCCATCTTTTCGCTTCCACCCACCTTGGTAAATCCGTTCAGGTCCTTTGCCGGCGTGGACCATTTCGTGTCCATAAAACCGGATTCGAGTCCGGCGGCCTGCACCGGGGGGACCAGCAGCCCCCAAACGGCCGCAAGCATGATCGTCATCGCTGCAAATTTCATGAAAGCACTCCTTCTTCAGTGAGTTCATCATCGACCCATGCGGATAGCAGCTTGTGGGCCACGGCGAGCACTACCGGCCCCACGAAGATGCCGATGAGACCGAACGCAACCAAGCCGCCTACCACGCCGACAAAAATGAGCAGCAGGGGAAGATCGGCACCTTTCTTGATCAAAAAGGGGCGCAAAAAGTTGTCCATGGTTCCGACCACCAGGGTCCAAAGGAGCAGAAATGTTCCCCACCCGGTGCTGCTCGTCCAGTAAAGCCAAGCTACCGAGGGTCCCAGCACGAGCAGGGGACCTATTTGGGCGATCGCCAGCATGAACATCACCGCCGTCAGAACCGCTGCAAACGGAACTCCGGCAACGGCGAGGCCGACGCCGCCCAAAACTGACTGCGCCAGTGCGGTCACCACCACACCGAGAGCGACGCCGCGCACGGCCTGCCCGGCCAACCGGATCGAATGCTCACCGCGCGGTCCTGCCAATCGGCGCCCAAAACGCATGAGCCAGGAGATCACCTGCTCACCCCTGGCATACAGCAAGGCGGCAAACACCACCGTAAGCAAGAATTGCAGGACCAGGGCCCCGAAGCCGCCCACTTCCGTGGCAAACCACCGGACGGCTGCGCCCCCGTATGGGGCCAGCTTCTTCATCAAATCTTGCAGCTCCGCCACCGCAACCTTCTCCCATGCCGTTACCAATTTGTCACCGAGCAGCGGTACATGGGCGAGCCAGGCCGGAGGCGGCGGAATCTCGAAGGTGGGCAGCGACTTCACCCAACCGGATATCCGGTCGGCGTTCGACACAATGGTTCCGATGGCCAGCCAGAGCGGTATAACCAGCACGCAGAGAAGAACCGCGGTCATCACCGTCACACTCAGTGACCGGCGGCCCCAGAGCCGGTTCTGAATGGAAGTCATCAACGGCCAGGTCGCTGTTACGATCGTCACCGCCCAAATCGCCGCCCCCAAAAACGGCTTAAGTATCCACAGGGAGGCACCGATCAGCGCCCCGATGAAGAGCACCGCAAGAACCGTGCGGGTGATGTCGCGTTGGATTTCAGTCACGGTAGCCCCCTTCGGCTGGAATTATAATCCACGGGCCCTCTTTCAATCAGTTGCGCCTGACTCCAATTCCACATGCGCCGGCTTCACCCTCGGAATTATCGCTTGAAAGCTGTAAACGAATCAACTCAGAAATCGATCTGCCACTTGGCGCCGACAAACCATTGATACCCCTGGTCGTTGCCGGCGACGTTGTCCATGTAGTCGTAGTAGCCG
This sequence comes from uncultured delta proteobacterium, assembly GCA_963785045.1. Classification (GTDB taxonomy): domain Bacteria; phylum Desulfobacterota; class Desulfobacteria; order Desulfobacterales; family SpSt-501; genus SpSt-501. The sequence goes on from CAWAUC010000021.1 coordinate 77,968, forward strand.
ACTTCCGGGATCAGGTATTTAGGAGTCACCCTATTGGCAGCCAACGGGTCAGTACATGAAATCCCCAGGGCGGAAGATCCACGTAGATCCCCGGGTTGCACATTTCGTTACCACCGCGTTCATACATGTGCCCGGTAAAGAGGTCGGTCATCTGCCATGACTTGCCCGTGAGTTCATCCCAGGGCAGCCGCACTTGCCCCTGAGCTCCCGAGCCTGAGAAATTAACCACGATCAGGTGACGCTCCGCGTCGCTGCGCCAGCACCAGGCAACGAGGTTCTGGTAACTTGCATTATCCGGCCAGCCGGTTCGCTCACAGAGCTGCCACTGACCATTTCGCAGCCCCTCCAGGGAAGTCGCTTTCAGAAGCGTGTGATAGAAACCCAGGAGGCCAGGGTCGACCGGCTCGACAGGGCGGCGGCCGAGGAAGACAGGCAGCCTGACCTTTCTTCCCTCGAACTGCCCTTCATGAAAGAGTTTTGCCCCCGGAATCGTCGCAATGGTCACGGCGGCGGCGCGCTCCTTTTGGGGAGAAAAGACCGAAAGGGCACGGGGCTCATCGTGGTTTTCGATGAAGCGGACCAGTTTTCCCTGGTAGGCGAGGTCGGCGCAAAGATGGAGTCGCAGACTCTCCGCGGAGTCGTGTTCCAAACGGTCGTACAGGCGCTTGTCGTAACAGTAGTCGAACCCCTGCTGCTGGAGCTCCCACTCGAGGTCCCAATAAGCCTCAGCCATGAAGAGGAAATCCGGATGCGCTTGCTTAACGGCGGAAATCACATCGACCCAGTACTCCGTTGGCGGCCGTTGACCCGCACGGCTTCCCCAGGTGCGTTCGAAAACCGAGTTCAGCATCAACATCGCCATGTCGCAGCGCACCCCATCGCTCTGGCTGGCGATATTCGAAAGGGTCTCGATCACCGCTTGACGGAGCCCGGGTTGAAAGGCGTTGAGCTGGACCACATCCAGCCACGCCGGGAAGTAGGGATCCCGGCCACAGGCGAACACTCTTCCTCCCGCCTCAACGAAGGACGCCGGATCATTCCTCATATCGTCAGCATTCCCCTGAACGAAGTATTCCGGATGATCGATGACCCAGGGGTGGTCCGGCGCTACGTGGTTCGGGACAAAATCGAGGATGAGTTTGAGCCCCCGCCTGGCGAGTTCTCTCCGGGCAACAGCCAGGCCTTTCCGGCCTCCCAAGTGTTCGTCGACCACATATTGCCGCACACAATAAGGAGACCCCACGTTGTCTTCCGGCCGAAAATCGGAGAGCGCCCGCCGAAAGTCTCCCAGAAGCCCTTTGTTCTGATTTGCAATGGAGGTGCCTGCGGGACTCCGCTCCCAAACACCCATGAACCATACGGCATCTGCACCGAGCGATGACAAGCTATCCCATTCCACAGAAGGCACTGCAGCTAGCGTGACGGGTCTCTCATATTTCCGGCTCAGCTCGCTAAGCCAGACCCAGGTGTTGATCTCGTAGATAACCGGATGGTTCGGCCATGGGTTCATTTCTATGTCTCCGATTCCGGCTTTCCACGGACAAAGGCACCGGCCTTGCCGCTTTCGAGCAACTTTTTCGCATCGAGCCATCCGAAGAGCTGGATTAGTTTCGCTACGATTCCCGTCCAGCCCGTCTGGTGGCTAGCACCCAGACCCGATCCGTTATCCCCGTGGAAGTACTCATAGAACAGGATGTGGTCGCGCCAGTGGGGGTCGGTCTGGAACTTCTCGCTGCCGCCGTAGACAGCACGCTTTCCCTTTTCATTCCGCAGGAAGATCCGGCTCAGCCGATCTGCAATCTCCTTGGCTACCTCAAAGAGGTTCATCATCTTCCCAGACCCCGTGGGGCATTCAATCTTGAAGTTGTCGCCGTAATACAGGTAGAAGCTCAGGAGCGATCTGATAAGTATGGCATTGACCGGCATCCAGACGGGACCCCGCCAGTTGGAGTTGCCGCCGAACATACCGGTGTTCGACTCCGCCGGTAGATAGTCCACCCGGTACTCCTGGCCGCCCGCTTGGAAGACGTACGGGTGCTTCTCGTGGAACTTGGAAAGGGAGCGGATGCCGTAGGGACTCAGGAACTCGTTCTCGTCCAGCATCTTCGAGAGGATCCGGCGCAGCCGCTCCGGATTGACCAGGGCACTGATGCCCCGTTCGGCCACCCCAAAACGACCATGACCCGCGGGGTGGATGGATTCCAGGAGCTCCGGCATCTGGCGCAGGCGCGCCTGCATCGCGGCCGTTGCCTGCGGAACACGCTCACGCTGCCACTTCTCGATTACTGTTGTGGCGCACAGGGGCAACAACCCCACCATCGAGCGCACCTTGAGCCGCGTGCCACTGCCGTCGGGGAGCCGCAAAAGGTCGTAGTAGAAGCCGTCCGCCTCATCCCACATGCCGTCCTGCCCGGGTTTGTTCATGGCCGCGGCGATATAGAAGAAATGCTCTGCGAATTTGAAAACCATGTCCTCATAAACGCGATCATGGCTGGCAAGCTCAACAGCGAGCTCGAGCATGTTCTGGGCAAAGAAAGCCATCCACGCCGTGCCGTCCGCCTGTTCCAAGTGACCTCCCGTCGGAAGCGGGGCGCTCCGGTCGAAGACGCCGATGTTGTCGAGGCCGAGAAAGCCGCCTTCGAACACGTTTTTGCCGAAGCGGTCCTTGCGGTTCACCCACCAGGTGAAGTTCAGCAGGAGCTTGTTGAACGCCGACTTGAGAAAATCAACGTCAGTCTCTCCGCGCAGAGCCTGCTCGGTACGGTGCAGGAACAGGGTCGCAAAAGCGTGGACCGGGGGGTTCACATCGCTGAAGTTCCACTCATAGGCGGGGAGCTGCCCGCTGGGATGGAGGTAGCGCCCGCGGAGCATCATTTCCATCTGCTCCTTGGCGAAATCGGGGTCCACGATCGAGATCGGCAGCGTGTGGAAAGCGAGATCCCAGGCCGCGTACCAAGGGTACTCCCACTTGTCGGGCATCGAGATGATGTCGTCGTTGATCATGTGGAACCACTCCCGGTTCCGGAAAAGGCGGCTCCCCTGGTGGAGGGGGTGGGCGCGGTGTTCCTCCAGCCACGAATCGGCGTCGAAGTAATAATACTGCTTCGACCAGAGCATGCCGGCAATGGCCTGGCGCATCACCTGGGCTGCATCCGGGGAGACCGAGGGCGGGGTCACGGAGCGGTAGAACTCATCCGCCTCCCGCAGCCGCGCGGCCAGAGTTTCGTCAAAGTCCGGTCCAAAGGGGGTTTTCTCATCCTTAACGGGGATGGGCTGGCCCGTGAGGCGCAGCCGCACCGTCGCCGACTGGCCGGGGTCGATCTTCAGCCGGTAGTGGGCCGCGGCCTTGGTGCCGAGCCGGTCAGGGTTCACCGCTTCCCGGCGGCCTTGGACCACGTAGTCGTTGATACCGTCTTTCAGGTACGGACCCGAATTCGGGAAATTGAGGCCAAGCCGGGTGTGGTTGGTTTCGTTCTCGGTAAAGAGCAGCGGCGCATCACCTTCACAGTATAGCCGATACACCCCCAGGATGGGATGCGTTGCCGCAATCGCACGGGTGCCGGCCGCCCCCTCGATCTGTTTAAGCATCGGTTTTTCGGAAGGTTTAGCGATCCATGACGCCCAATCGTTGCGAAACCACAGGGTCGGCAGCACGTGCAGCTCGGCCGCCTCCGGCCCTCGATTGGCCGCGGTGATCTTGACCAGGATGTCCTCCGGACCTGCCTTGGCGTATTCCACGAAAACATCGAAGTAGCGCCCCTCCTTGAAGACCCCCGTATCGAGCAATTCGTACTCCATCTCGTTGCGGGTGCGCCTCCGGTTCGTCTCCACCAAGTCGGCGTAGGGATAGGCCGCCTGGGGGTACTTGTAGAGGTACTTCATGTAGGAGTGAGTCGGCGTGCTGTCCAGGTAGAAATAATACTCCTTGACGTCTTCGCCGTGGTTGGCCTCGCTGTTGGTAAGCCCGAAGAGGCGTTCCTTGAGAATGGGATCTTTGCCGTTCCACAACGCAAGGGCAAAGCAGAGCCGCTGCTTCTCGTCGGAGATCCCTCCGAGGCCGTCCTCGCCCCAACGATATGCCCTGGAACGGGCGTGATCATGGGTGAAAAAATTCCAGGCGTCGCCGTCCTCGCTGTAATCCTCACGCACCGTTCCCCACTGCCGTTCACTGAGGTACGGCCCCCACTTCTTCCAGGGGATCTTTTGCCGGCGCTCTTCGTCGAGCCTTTTCTGCTCCATAGTTTCCATACTCTTGCCCCTTTTCGGTGCTTCGTATTTCGCTGGTTCAGTGCACGAAATCCTTGTGGCCGGCGTACACAGCCATGGCGCCCGAGTTTTCCTCGATGCGCATGAGTTGGTTGTATTTCTCCACTCGCTCGCCGCGGCAGGGCGCGGCAGTCTTGAGATGAAGGACCGAAGCGATGTACTCGAAGGCCGTTGGCATGTGGATGCCACCGCCCGCTCCGCTCAAGGCCCAGAGCATGCAGAGAGGGTAATCTTTTTAAACCGCCCTGAGAGGCGATGGTTCAAAAACGCTGCACCCTGCGGGCAGTAAGATCCTTTTGGCTCCAAGCGGCTGAGTGGTTTTCCGTTGCCGGCCTCTCAGCGGCAGCGGAAAAAGACAAACACCCTCTGCGTCCTTTACGCCTCTGCGGTGAGAATTCCAATTATCGTATCCCAGGGGCATGCCCAGATGAAGGCGGCCTTGTTAGCTTGAGTGCTCCCCCTGCAAAGACATCGTCACATGCACGGCGTCTCCACCATGCTCTGTCTTCATTGCCAGCCCGCTGCGGGAAAAGACATTTAGCATGCCACTGTTTTCCGGAAGGACCTCTGCCACAAAGCGGGACAGACCTTTCTCGCGAGCGATGGAAGCCAAGTGTTGCAGCAGGATGCGGGCAATCCCCTGCCGGTGGTAGTCTTCCTCGACCGTAAAGGCCACCTCCGCGCTGCACAATTTACCGGTCTCAGCGATGACCACGTAGCGCCCTGCCCCGATGATGGTCTCATGTTCCCCTTCGCCGGTCGTAACCACTAAAGCGACCGCGCTTTCGAAATCAAGCTCGGTTGCGGATTTGAGCTCTTCATCGGTCAGCATTTTCTCTGGACTGCGTCTTATGATTTCTCCCAAGCTGAGATTGACTGCTCCAGGTCCACCTGCACCGGCTTCACCTTCCAGATCCTCTCACAATAGTCCCGGATGGAGCGATCCGATGAAAATTTCCCCGAGCGGGCCGTGTTCAAAATCGACATCCGAGTCCAACGCTGCGGGTCGCGGAAGGCCTCACTTACCCGATCCTGGCAGTCCATGTAGGACGCGTAGTCGGCCATCAGCAGGTATTCGTCCTTATACAGAAGCGAATCCAACAGGGGCTTGAAAAGGTTCCCGTCCCCCCGGGAGAAGTGCCCAGAAGCGATGAGGTCGATGGTCTCGCGGAGTTCGTCGTTGGACTCATAGGTGTCCCTGGGGTTGTAGCCGCGGGCCTTCAGCTCCATCACCTCCTCAACCGTACGGCCGAAGAGAAAGAAATTTTCCTCGCCCACTTCCTCGCGGATCTCCACGTTCGCCCCGTCCAGGGTTCCAATGGTAAGCGCCCCGTTCATGGTAAACTTCATGTTCCCCGTGCCCGACGCCTCCTTGCCCGCGGTGGAGATCTGCTCGGAAAGATCCGCCGCCGGGTAGATCGGCTGGGAGTTCTTGACGTTGAAATCGGGGAAAAAGACCACCTTGAGGCGTTCGGCCACGTTGGGATCGTTGTTGACCACCTCCGCCACGGAGGTGATGAGCTTGATGATCAGCTTCGCCATGAAATAGCCGGGAGCGGCTTTGCCCCCGAAAATGAAGGTGCGTGGAGGGATGTCGCTGTCCGGATTCCTTTTGAGGCGGTTGTAGAGGGTGACGATGTGCAGCACGTTCAGGTGCTGCCGCTTGTACTCGTGCAGACGCTTCACCTGGATGTCGAAGAGGGTGTCCGGGTCGACGGCAACCCCTGTCCGTTCCCGGATCAGGCCGGCAAGATCGGCCCGGTTGGCCCGCTTGACCTGCCGCCACGCATGCTGCAATGCCGGATCGTCGGCCCATTGCACAAGCCGCGGCAGTTCCCTTTCCATGTTGCTGACCCAGGACTCCCCGAGCTTGCCGGTAATCAACGCCGCAAGCCGCGGGTTGCTCAGGACCATCCACCGCCGAGGAGTGACCCCATTGGTAACGTTTTGGAATTTTTCAGGCGCCAGCTCGTAAAAATCGCGGAGCACGGTCTGCTTGAGGAGATGCGAGTGCAGTGCTGCAACGCCATTGATGGTATGACTGCCGGCGCTTGCCAGATGCGCCATGCGCACATGCTTCTCGCCGCTCTCGTCGATGAGGGAAAGCCGCGCCTGACGCAGATCGTCCCCGGGAAAGCGCACTCGGACTTCATCCAAAAAGCGCCGGTTGATCTCGTAGATGATCTCAAGGTGCCTGGGCAGCACGTGTTGGAAGAGCCGCAGCGGCCATTTTTCCAAGGCCTCCGGAAGAAGGGTGTGGTTGGTATAGGCGCAGGTGCTCCGCGTGATTTCCCAGGCCCGCTCCCAGTCCATGAGGTGCTCGTCCACGAGCAGCCGCATGAGTTCCGCGACGGCAATGGAGGGATGGGTGTCGTTGAGCTGCACCGCCCACGCCTTGGCGAAGGTGTCGAGGTGGTTCCCGGAAAGAAGATGAATGCGGATCATGTCTTTCAGCGAACAGGAGACGAAGAAGTACTGCTGGGCGAGTCGGAGCTCCTTTCCCTGATAGGGCTCGTCGTTGGGGTACAGGACCTTGGTGATGGTCTCGGAGCTGATCTTTTCGCCCACGGCCCCGAAGTAGTCGCCCACGTTGAAGGCCTCGAAGTCGAAAGACTCGGCCGCCTCCGCCTTCCACAGGCGCAGGAGGTTGGTGGTGTTCACCCGGTAGCCCAAAACCGGGGTGTCATAAGCCACGCCCTTGACCAACCGGCCGGGAACCCAACGCACCCTGAAACGCCCCGCCTGGTCGTGATACGTCTCGGTATGCCCTTCGAGCGCGATATTGTACGCGATCTCGGGACGAGCCAGCTCCCAGGGATTGCCGTACCGCAGCCACTTGTCGGTGATCTCCACCTGATAACCGTCGCGAATCACCTGGTCGAAAATGCCGAACTCATAGCGGATGCCGTAGCCGATGGCAGGCACCTCCAGGGTTGCCAGCGAATCCAGAAAACAGGCTGCCAGTCGCCCGAGGCCACCGTTGCCAAGGCCCGGCTCCTCTTCCTGTTCCAGGAGGTCGTTCAGATCTTGCCCCAGCTGGGCCACCGCCTGACGGGTCTCCTCATGGATCCCCAGATTGACAAGCGCGTTGCCGAGGTGCGGCCCCATGAGGAATTCGGCCGAAAGATAGCTGACCACCCGGATGTCCTGTTTGATGAGGGTTTGAATCGTTTTGATCCAGCGCAAAAGCAGGCGGTCGCGTATCGTGTAGGCCAGGGCCGCATACCAGTCGTGCGGCGTTGCCACCTCCGGTATCCTCCCCTGGGTGTAATAGAGGTTGTCCCTGAGCGCGCGGGCGAGAGTGTCCGGGCTAAGGCCGGTGCGCGTCGGCTCGTACTCTGCCTTCGAGGAAGAAGCCGACTTCCGATTCTCCGGATTCTCCATGATACGCCTCCTGATAGCCGGTTTCAATTAGGGTGTCGTCTATTTTTCGAGTCTAGTGATTTTCGTACCCTGCAAGCCGAGCCCCGCCATCAGTCCCTTCTGGTCAAAGAAGAACGCATAGATAATTGCAAAGAGCGAGAACACCGGCCTGGGCCGAAAAATGCCGCTTATGGATGGACACTACTTGTCCGATTTCACGAGCGGGATGTTGGCAGCGAGCTCATAAAACAAAGCCGCCTGGATCTTGTTCTCGATCTGATAGTAGCGCGCCACCTTTACCTCGGGCAAAACTTTGCGGAACTTCGGGAGATAGGCCTGACGAAGCTTAGGCCCCAGCGCCTCTATGGTCATATACTCGTTCAGCAGCTTCTTCGCCGTATTGTTGTTCATGGTCTCATAGGCATCCGCATAGTCCTTGATCAATTTCAAAGTCCGTGTACGAAGCAGAAAAAGTTCATCCTGATACTGTTTATAGACCGGCCAGAAGGCCTTCGCTTCAGCGTCGGTAAGCTGCATGTTCTCCGCGACGAAAAGCTTCTTGTCGGCGTGGATCTTCTCGATGACAATCTGCATGTTGTCCGACGGCTTTTCCTGGGAGAACGCGGGCATGGCTCCCACCGACATGATTAAACCCAACACCGCGATCATGATTGCTTTTTTTGTTTTCACAGAGGTCTCTCCTTTAATGGGTTTGCTCTCAATCTCGACCAGTTTCTCAAGCATGCGTCAAAATCCGCTTTTTTAATGCCCAGTCTTGCATGCTCGATAATTTCGGTTTCAGCGTATGCGACTCAAGTGGTGGAAACGGTATCTTGCCGCTGCGAGCAGTTTAGATCTTTTGCCTTATTGCTGCAAGCCGTGCGCCTTGTCGATGAACAGTTTGATTCTCTCGGCCCAGAACTTAAAGGCGTCTTCAGTGGATCCCCACTTGCTGAAACGTTCCGTGAATCCCGCGCTTTTCTCGTCCTGAGCCACAGCAATCACATCGTTGGTCATAGAGTCCATGGCCATAAGCTCGGCGCTTGTCGCGCCGGAACCGGCCCAGGAACCCGTAGCGCCTTTCTTTATTATACTGATGCCCAACCCGATGGGAACCACCGAGCTAACGGCGCTCAAGACCGGCCGGCTCTGTTTCAGATCCGTAATCGCAAAGCGCAACCGCAAAACGTCGGGACCCGGCTCAGCCACTATCGGGTAAGCATCTTTTAAAACATTGACGACTTGCTGGTCGCAGGCATCCGCCAGTTCTTTCATGTCTTGCGCATCAATGCCCTTGTTTTCGGAATCGTCGGCAAAATAGAAGACAACACTGTCCAGCATAATCTTGTTGTATTTGCCGAAATCAACCCCCGGTTTCAACCAGCGCATCTTGACCCCGCCTTCAGGTCCGGGTTGCAGATCCTTGTAATAGCCGTCCAGAAAACCTTCTGCTTGTGATCCTGCTTCCGCTCCTTTCGATTGAGGGCCCGTCGTTGCGCATGAGACGGTCAAGCTCACCAATGCAATTCCCATAACCAATGCCATAATTTTTCTTACTGGTGTTTTCATAGGTATCTCCTTCTGTTATTGAAGAACCCTGCAGCAAGCTGCAGGGAATCTTCGACCGTAAAGAATTTTTGTCGAATCTTGATATTCGCTCGCTAACCCCGCAGCGAGCTGCGGGGAACGCGCTCGCTGTTGCAGTTCAAATGCGGTCCCGTCGCCAACGATCGGCCACCGCTGCTGGACCAAGGATCCGAAGGACCAATACCTTCCCATGTAAAGCCCCACCGCGGCCGGGACCATTTTACGCTGTTCCCGTTTCCGGCTTCCCTTGCCCCATCTCTTGGCGAAATGCCGTGATTGCATGGCGGTTGGTCGGGTACAGCCGGTTTTCCCCAATCAACTCCAGTAGATGATAATGCTTAAACAGCGCAGTGGTAGACGGATTGGCGCGGGTTACAGCAACGGTCACGCCACGTTTGGCCAACCATGTCAGAACCTGATGCAATGCTTCTTCACCGGTGGTGTCCATATCATTCATCGCTGCTGCATCCAGCACAAACCATTTGACGGGCGTGGTGGATTGCGTAAAGAGTTTCGCCACCTCTTCCTCAAAAAAAGTGGCGTTGGCGAAATAGAGTGACGCACCGAAGCGATAAATGATGATCCCTGGGATATTCGGTGCATGGTTTGTTCCCTCAGGGATAAAATGACTGCCGTCGGATGCTTCCCGTAACACCCAGGTGCCGGGCCGGGACGCCCGCCGGAGCAGATCAATGGTGGCCAGCAGAAAGGCAATGATGACCGCCTGTAATGGCCCGAACACCAGGACACTGAACAGGCAGACAACGGCAATCCAGAATTCAGACCGGCGCATCTGCCACAATTCCCGAAGCTCCTCGACTTCAATCAGATTCAACACGGCACTGGCAACAACCCCGGCCAATGCCGCGGTGGGCAGGTACGCCAGCTCATCAGTAAAGAAAACCATGACCAGCGCAACTGTCACTGCCGCCACCAGGCTGGAGAGTTGCGTGCGGGATCCGGCGACGTCCATGGCCGCGGTGCGCGAGGCACTGGGGCCCGAGACCAACGAGCCGGTGAACCCGCTGGCGACACTGGCCATACCGTAGGCAAACAACACCTGATTGCCATCTGCCTTGGTGTTGTGCTTGCGGCTGCAGCTGCGGACCAGCAGCAAGGCCTCGCACAGGGTGATGCCGACCACCGCCATGGCCCCAGGCAGCAAGCGCAAATAGTCGGCGGGCGACACGTTGGGCAGCGTCAGGGAGGGTAGTCCCGAGGGCAGTGTGCCCAGCACGCTAACCCCTTTTTGATCCCAGCCGAACACGGCTACGATGAGAGTCATCAGGATCAGCGCGATCAACGCCGCCGGTGCTTTGGGTATGTATCCTTTCAATAAACGTACGATAACAAATGCGCCAAGCCCGATCGCGACCGAGTAAAGATTCGCATGCGGTATGGACTCAAACAGGGCGATGAGCTCCACAAAATAACCCGTGGTGCTGACAGAAGTCGCCATCGCGCCATGGAGTTGTTGGGCGATCGCCGCCAATCCCGATCCGTCTATTAAATGAGAAGCCCCAAGGATCCTTCTGGCCTGGTTGGTCAACACCTCGATCCCCAGACCGGTAATGAAGCCGGTCAACACCGCGCGGGATAGAAAATTTGCGAGAAAGGCCAGCCGGAAAATCCAGAACACAAAGAACAGCAGCCCGCATATCAGAGCCAGGGCCAATGCGAATTGCACACGCAGCGGGTCTCCTATCGGAGCAAAGCCGATTAACACCGCTCCCAGGATCGCAGAAATGGGGGCATCCGGGCTTCCCACGACATGGGGCGAGCTAGTGAAGATGGCAAATATCGCGAGTGGAATGATGCCCGCATAGAGCCCAAACACTGGAGGCAACCCAGCCACCTGCGCATATCCGATATTGAGAGGGATGATCAAAGCCGCCAGGGTAATGCCGGCTGAGATCTCGCTGGGAAAATTGGCCCACGTGAATCCTCGCAAACCTGAAAACATCGTGGGCCATTGAACCTTATGCGCCGTACTCATGCATTAATCCTCTTTATATTTGTGTGTTTATCCTGCTTTCGCAGCAGACTGACGGGTATGGTTCATACCTCTCCTTTCGTTGAGTTCAGATCCATGTTCAGAACCTCACGTCTTCACACATCACTGGATCGGAGATCATGCGATCTTTCTTGAACTTGAACCCCCCGGCCGCCTGGGTGAATTTGTTGTATTGTGCAACCTGTCCCCAAGCTTTCAGCGCCAGGTCACGTCAATGGGCCTGCGCACGGGAATCCGCAAGAATGCTTCAGCCGGGTATCCAGTCACGAACGAGCCGTATGGTACATATCCTCCCGGCATTTTCATCGTCTCGATCAGAGGCGGGAAGGCTTGACTGGCTGTGTTTATACTGCCGGCAAAGGTGGTTCCCAAACCGAGTCCGATTGCCGCCAATTGAGCATAGGCGATGGCGATCATGGCAGCCGGAGCCGCGGTCCGCTCATCTTTGGGGGCATAGGCCATGATGATGCACGGCGCTCCCCGGGAGATGCGATCCTGGCCTAACTCCCACGGCTCGACAAACAATTCCAGGTTTGCTTCCTGGTAGAGGGCCGAGTTCGTTTCCTTGACGCTTTTCATCCAGTCGATGGTCAATCCGGCGATCCGGTGAACCTCTGCCGGATTGTTGATCACGACCCAGCGTATAACCTGACGGTTCGCGCCGTTTGGTGCATAGCGGGCAACATCCAATAGCTGCAGGATCTTTTCTTTTTCTATTGGTTTGTTGATATAGGCACGAACGGAGCGCCGTGAAATCAGATACTGCCTGACCCGATCCCATCTGGGGATAAGATGAATATCGATCGGCTCGCAATCCCCGGGCTCCATCGCGCGTTGATGCATAGCCCCGGTCGGACAGACGGCCACGCAATGACCGCAGTCGATGCATAGGTTCCATGCGCCTTCAATGGGAACAGGGAAATCCCTTTTGATAATCAAACCGCCCGGGCAGGTCCGGATGCAACCGCCACAGGCGATGCACAGATTCTCATCAACCTTGATGATCGTGTCGAGTTTGTAGGAATTGCTCATTTTTTTCCTCCATTAAGTATTGGGCAGGCGCCAAACGTCAAAACCTTGTGGTTTGGCGCCCGTTCTCAACTTAATGTCAGCTGCTGCTTATTTGCCGAG
>CAWAUC010000022.1:0-126030 GCA_963785045.1 uncultured delta proteobacterium
AGTTCTCGGATTTCTGATTTGCCGTAACCTAAAACAATCCCGGGCGGGAAGATGTTCCTGCCCCGGGATTGTTTTGTAGCGTCGGAAAATTCATTTCGGGAATCCTTCCGGTCCTAAGACTGCAGCTATTTCAGTCTGAGACCATACAAATGCCCTACTCCATGGCCTCGATAGGTTCAGGTAACCTGCTGGGGGAGATTTTCCGCCACGTCGGCGTTAACGAAATTGCTGCCGAGGCCGATCCGTTTGAAGCCGGCCCCGAACAGTTCCACTAGGACGAAATAGCGGTGCTTGGCGTTGTGAACCTTGATGTCGACCGCCTCGCCGGGCGTATGGTCCGAGCCGGGCTTGCTGCCCTCGGCCGCATTGAGCTTCTTGCAGCGGCAAGCGCTATCGATTTGAACGGCGCGCCGGCGAGCCTGCAGGCGCGGTTCAAGCAGTTGACCATACCCGGCTCGATACGATCGTACCCGCAGCCGCATTTGCAGGCCCATGGCTTCTCCGGGAAGCAATCCTTCATTTGCCGCCTCCTCCCGATAACCACTAATCTAAACCAATGAGGTGCCGATAACAGGGTAACAAAGCTTATTTATGTCGAATTTAAGCTTGGAATTCTAAACTCAATATAAGAAACGTCATGGGGCATAAAGAAAAAGTCATGAGCGATGTTGTCGCCCATGCGGCCGACCGGGAGGGCAAGTACCTGACCTTCTCCTCGCCGGCGAGGAGTACGGCATCGGGATTTTAAAGATCCGGGAGATCATGGGAATGATGCCGATCACTTCGGTGCCGGAGACCCCGCACTACGTCAAAGGGGTGATCAATCTCAGGGGCAAGGTCATCCCGGTGGTCGATTTGCGCCTGCGCTTCGGCATGCCGGAGATCGACTACACCGAGCGCACATGCATCATCGTGGTGGAGATCCGAAGCAGCGGGACGGTCGTGGCAACGGGGATCGTGGTGGACGGGGTTTCGGAAGTTTTGAACATTAAGGCGGGGGACATTGAAGACACACCCTCGTTTAGCACGAACCTAAACACCGAGTACATCCTGGGCATGGCCAAAATGGGCAAAGGAGTGAAGCTGCTGCTGGACATCGACCGGGTGCTGGGCGCCGAAGAAATCGACCAGCTGAAAAACGCAGCCTGATTTATTGGATGATCGAGGAGGTCAATTTTAGCAGAGAACCTCTCAATTAGCAGGAGGATAGACATGTTCAACAAGAAAAAACTAAGCACAAAACTGATCGCTTTTACCGTTCTGTTGTTGGCAGCAGTCCTGATGGTGGCGGGAAATTCACTGTGGTCTATTCACGACCTCGTGCATAACAGTCAGCATAGCTCGGAACGGCCGGCTATAAAACGTTAATGGTCGAAAAAGAAGTCGACCACCTCAAATGGATAGGGAAAGTTCAGTCCATGTTCGTGGAAAACGGAAAGACTCTCGAAGTGGAACTGGATCCCACGAAATGCGGACTCGGCCAATTTCTTTACGGAGAGCAAGGTGCGAAACTCGCAAATAGTGATCCGAAGCTTGCAATGCTCTTAAACGAAATTAAAGAGCCTCACAAGCATCTCCATGAGTCAGGCAAATTGATAAATGAAAGATGGCGCCAGAGGCACATCGGGCTCAGAAATCTCCTGAAAGACCGGCTTGAAGATCATCGCAGGTGGGCTGCGCAGGTCGCCAAGATGGTCATAGACCGGAATCCAAATATTGATATACAGCTTGACGCCAATCTTTGCGAATTTGGGAAGTTCCTGAACAGCGAGCAGTATAAGAAATATGCGGAGGATTTCCCGCCCTTCAAAGAGGCCATGGAAGCGGCCAAGGAACCGCATAGACGGCTGCACGAATCTGCAAAGGAAATACAGCAAGCATTGCAGGCCGGTGATCACCAAAAAGCAGTCCAAATCATGCAATCGGTCACGGATGTCAATCTGGCTCTGGTTGAAAAAGAATTTAAGACAGCCATTGAGGCCGAAGGCGGCCTGGAAAGGGCACAGCAGGAGGCTGGTGGCATATTCAATACCGTCACCTTGCCAGCCCTTGCTGCCACCCAGGCAAAGATGAAAGCTCTGCATGATGAATTAACGGCCGACGAGAATTCCGCCCGCAAAGAGATGGACTCCGTGGCCGTCAGATCCCTCTGGTCGTCTATCGCGGTCACTCTGGCTGCATTTATATTCGGTGGTTTCCTCAGTTTCATTCTGATTCGCTCAATAACGAAGCCAATCAACCGGATTATCGGCGGCCTCAACGAGGGTGCCGAGCAGGTGGCCTCCGCCTCCGGCCAGGTGTCCTCAGCCAGCCAGTCGCTGGCCGAAGGCTCAAGTGAGCAGGCGGCCTCCATCGAGGAGACCTCCTCGTCGCTGGAAGAGATGTCCTCCATGACCAAACAAAACGCGGACAACGCCCAGCAGGCCAACACCCTGATGAGCGAGGCCAAGCAGGTGGTGGCCAAGGCCAACGAGTCCATGGGCCAGCTGACCGGGTCCATGGAGGAGATCACCAAGGCCAGCGAGGAGACCTCCAAGATCATCAAGACCATCGACGAGATCGCCTTCCAGACCAACCTGCTGGCCCTGAATGCCGCGGTGGAAGCCGCCCGGGCCGGCGAGGCCGGAGCCGGATTTGCGGTGGTGGCCGACGAGGTCAGAAACCTGGCCATGCGGGCGGCCGATGCGGCCAAGAACACCGCCAACCTGATCGAGGGAACGGTGAAAAAGGTCAAGGACGGCTCCGAGCTGGTGACCCGGACCAACGAGGCTTTCCAGCAGGTGGCCGACAGCTCCACCAAGGCGGCCGACCTGGTGGCGGAGATCTCCGCAGCCTCCAACGAGCAGGCCCAGGGCATCGGCCAGATCAACACGGCGGTGACCGAAATCGACAAGGTGACCCAGCAGAACGCGGCCAATGCCGAGGAGTCGGCCTCCGCGTCCGAGGAGATGAGCGCCCAGGCCGAGACGATGAAGGGCATGGTGGATGAATTGCAGGGCATAGTCGGCGGTTCTTCCAAAGTTATAACAGCGGACGAGCACAGCGTCCATCATGTGCCGAAAAGCGCCAAGTTGCACCGGACGATTGCTTCTGCGATCACTAAGTCTAGGGGCAAGGGCAAGACCGGTTCAGCCAAGAAATCGGCAACCCTGATCGCCGAAGCGGTGATCCCGCTGGACGATGACAAGCAGTTCTCGGATTTCTGATTTACCGTAACCAAAAACAATCCCGGGGCGGGAAGAAATTCCTGCCCCTGGGATTGTCTTTGTGGTGCTGGAAAATTCATTTCGGGAATCCTACCAAATCAAATCGGGCGGCCGGACCGGAAACGGTCTGGCCGCCCGATGTATTTTTAAGGCTTCCCCGGGCGAACTTACCAGTCCTCGGTCGAAGGCACCCTTCCGACTCACCGTTCAACCAATAGATTATCAAAAGGCACTGGGTAAGATTACCGCCCGCGGCTTATGCGGCCGTGGGCATTTCCGTCAGCACTTGATGGACCTCGACCGGCGCAACTGTCGACCCAACAGCATCCTTGCGCGTGTTCCGAGTCCATCAAATAAATGTCTTGAAAATTTTAATTCGGTATGTAATATATCACATACGCTATTTAGATCGAACCTGTCGCCTCGTTATCTTGATCGTATATAGAAATGTGAGTTGGTTTGATGCCGAAGTTTGCTACCCTGAAACAGCCGGACTCGCTGGCCAAGATGGCGCATGAAGCCATTCGCAAGTCCATTCTTTCCGGCCAGTGGAAGATTGGTGAATTGTACAATGAAAAAGCTATTTCAGCCGACCTCGGAATTTCACGAACACCGGTCAGAGAGGCACTATTAGAACTCGCCGCCCGGGACCTCGTCACATTTTTGCCCCGCCGAGGATTGATGGTCAACCGCTTCACCCGGCGCGACGTTGATGAAATATTTGAATTGCGAGAAGCCATCGAGCTGGCGGCGGTGGAAAAAATTGCCACAGCTTCCCCGCCGCTTGACCTGTCTGAAATCGAAGCATCGCAACGCAAGCAACGCAACGCGGCAAGGGAAAAAGATTTTTTTGCATTCATGGAAGCGGACCGAATGTTTCACACCCGTTTAAGCGAGTTAACCAATAATCGCCGTATAATTGCTATCCTGGAAAACCTCAGGGACATGATCCATATAATGGGAGCAAAAGCCCTGTCCTTGGAGGGGCGCGCGCTGAAGGTGATCGAAGAGCATCAAGCGATTTTGGAAGCCGTCAGCGGGGGAAATCCCCCGGAAGCCCGTCGGGCCATGGCCTATCATCTAAATCAGAGCAAGGAGGCCGTCCAAGAGTCAGAATTGTGAACAAAAGGGCCGGCGACACTGAGCCACAGATTATGCCCATTCGACGACTCTGTAAAAAGCCCAATTTCGGCGTTGCGCTTCATCTCGCTGTCATCCCAAAGAGTAAATTTTACGAGTTCATCCCGATTTAGGTATTCGGAAAACGCGTAGGAGGGAAAAATGCGTATTCGGTCTTTTGACTACTGGGCAGCGCCCAGTTTGGATGAAGCTCTGACCGAACTCGAATTTTCCGGAGCGGATGTCAAGGTCGTTGCCGGCGGTACCGATCTTGTTTTAAACATGAAAAAGAAAAAAATCCTGCCCCGTCGGGTCATCAGTCTCCACAATCTTAAAGAGCTGGATTTCGTCCGACGGGAAGATTCCAAAATTCGCATTGGAGCCTTAACCCGCCACGCCGACCTCGCCGCCAACTCCGTGCTGAAAAATCACCTTCCCATCCTATGTGAAGCAGTTGGTCTGATCGGCTCCTGGCAGATTCGCAATGTCGGCACGATCGGGGGAAACATCTGCAACGCATCGCCTGCCGCTGATTCTCTTCCGCCCCTGCTGGTGCTGAATGCGCAGCTCATTGTGGCGTCCAAAACGGCGGAAACCAAAATTCCGCTTGCTGCATTTTTTACCGGGCCGGGTGAAACCGTTTTAGAGACCGGTCAAATTCTAAAAGAAATCGAAATTGCGCTTCCCACGCATCGTTCGGCCGGATGTTATTTAAAACTTCGCAGGCGAAAAGCGGTGGATGTATCCCTGGCCGGGGTGGCGTTTCAGGCCGAAACCGAATCCGATGGGCAGACGCTCGCCCGGGTCGGTATTGCGCTGGGCGGGGTGGGGCCGACCCCGATCAGGGTGGCCGAAGCCGAAACGATGCTTGCCGGGCTGCCTTTGGATGAAGCCCTCACAAAAATTCCGGAGTGCGCCAGAATTGCCGCCCAAGCGGCCTGCCCCATCGACGATGTGCGTGCTTCGGCGTCGTATCGCCGCACCATTGTCGATGTTTTTTTCCATCAATGTGCACAGAAGGTGCTGAGTGCTCTCAAAAGCGACGGAGGGAATTAGAAATGCGCGTTCCTATCCACCTTACCGTCAACGGGGAAGAATATCACCTGGACGTCAAACCCAATCGGGTTCTGCTGGATGTTCTGCGCGAAGATTTAGGCTTAACCGGCACAAAAAGGGCTGCGGTATGGGCAAATGCGGGGCCTGTACCGTTTTATTGGACGGCCGGCCGGTTCACTCCTGCCTGCTGCTGGCCGTGCAGACAGACCGAAGACAGATCACGACCATCGAGGGCATCGCCGCGGAAGAACCTCATCCGCTTCAGGCCGCTTTCGTCGCCAAAGGAGCCGTTCAGTGCGGTTTCTGCACGCCCGGAATGATCAATGCCGCCAAAGCCCTGCTGGACGCCAACCCGGATCCCGATGAAGCCGAAATCAAGTCGGCCATTGCCGGTAATTTGTGCCGCTGCACCGGCTACAACCAGATCGTTGCGGCGATTCAATCCTGCACCGCGTCAAAATCAAACCTCCAGGCAGCAAAAAGGGGGAAATCAAATGAGTGAATTTGACATCGTCGGCAAATCCTATCCCCAGATCGACGGGATGCAAAAGGCCATGGGCAAAACGAAATTCGTCACGGATTTGGTCTTGCCGGGCATGCTCTACGGCCGCACGCTGCGCAGCCCCTACCCCCATGCGACCATACATAATATCGACACGTCCAAAGCCAAGGCCCTTGCCGGCGTCAAAGCGGTCGTCACGTATGCCGATACCCCGGGCATCAAATTCGGACCGCGCTCAGAGGACTGGACCATTTTTGCCGGGGACAAGGCCCGCTTTCACGGAGATGAGGTTGCAGCCGTCGCCGCAATTGATGAAGATACGGCCGAAGAAGCCCTGGAACTGATCGAGGTTGATTATGAAGAGCTCCCCTTTGTCACAGACCCGCTGGAAGCCATGCAGCCTGGAGCGCCCCTGGTCCATGCTGACAAGCCGGGCAATATCGCTGCCGAATTCAACGTCGCGGCCGGTGACGTTGATCGGGCCTTTGACGACTCCCACATCATCTATGAAGAGCGCTACTACACCAACCAGGTCTACCAGGCCTATATGGAACCAATGGCTACGTTATCCGACGTTGATCTGTCCGGGCGGGTCACGATGTGGACGGGAACCCAGATTCCGAACATGATGCGCATGACCTATGCCAAGGCCCTGAACATCTCCCCCGATAATATCCGGGTCATCGTTCCCGACTACGGCGGGGCTTTCGGCGCCAAGATGGAAAACAACATCCATCTCGTCGCCGCCATCCTAGCCCAAAAGGCGCGAAAACCGGTTAAATTAGTCAACACTCGATATGAAGATTTTATTGCCGGCAACCCGCGGGTACCCATGGTTATCGACATCAAACTGGGCGCCACCAAAGAGGGCCTCCTCACGGGCAAAGAGGTTAAGGTTGTCGGGTCAGCCGGCGCCCGGCTGGTGTATGCCATGGTGATTGTGGCCACGGCCTGCTACCGGGTCGACTCGCTGTATCGTTTTAAGCATGTGCGTTCAAAAGGGTATACCGTTTATACAAACACGGTGCCCACGGCCTGTTTCCGCGGTTTCGGAAACTCGCAGATGACCTTTGTGCTTGAATCGGCTTTAGACATGATCGCGGATCGGTTGAACATGGACCCGGCCGAGCTGCGCCTAAAAAACGCTATCGGGCCCAATGAAACCAGCATTCACGGCTGGAAAATAAGCAGTTCGGGCCTGAAAGACTGCGTCATCCGGGCCACGCAGAAGGCTGATTGGCAGAAGAAGCGGCGGCAGAAAGAGCCTCTCAAGGGAATCGGGCTTGCCTGCTGCAACCATGTATCCGGAAATCGTCCCTTTGCCCGTGAGTTTGACGGCGGCGCCGGTATCGTGCGGGTGGGTGCGGACGGCCGGGTGACGGTCTATCACGGCGAATCCGATATGGGGCAGGGGCAGAAGACCGCATTTGCCCAGATCGCAGCCGAACGGCTGGGGGTTCCTTTGGAGATGGTCCACGTGGCAGTTGTCGATACCGACATATCTCCTTTCGGTCTGGGAAGTTTTGCGACCCGGGGAACATTGATGGGGGGCAACGGCGTGCTGGCTGCCGCCAAAGACGCTTTCAGACAAATGGCGGAAATCGCGGCGGAAATACTTGAAGCCAGAGTTGACCACATCGAGTGCCGCCAGGGTAAGTTTTTTGTCGGAGGTTCTCCGGAAAGGAGTTTGCCGTTTCGAGAGGTAGCGGCCCAGGCCACGTTTGCCCGGCATGGGGCGCCGGTGGTTGGAACCGGATTTTACAAACCCCCTACGGAGTTGCCGGATCCTAAAACCAAGTACGGTAATATTTCCCCGGCCTACCCCTTTGCGTGCCAGATTGCTGAAGTGGAAGTCGATCCCAACACCGGCCAGGTAACCGTGACCCACTTTGTGGCCGCCCACGATGTCGGTCGGGCCATTAACCCGATGGCCACGGAAGGACAGATCCGGGGCGGTGTCACCCAGGGCCTGGGGTGGACGCTGATGGAGGATATGGCCTACGCAAACGGAAAAATCATCAACCCCGATTTTGTGGATTACATTGTTCCCAGTGCGTTGGATGTGCCGGACATAAAACCGATTCTGGTGGAGCCGATCGAACCCAACGGCCCTTACGGTGCCAAAGGCATCGGAGAGCCCGCCCTGAATCCCACAATGGCGGCCATCACCAATGCAATTTACAATGCCACCGGAATCCGGGTTGTCCGGTTGCCGGTTTCACCCGAGAAAATCCTTGCCGGCTTGACTAAAATTCAAAACAAAGGAGGACGATAGCCATGCCCAAGCCCGAGATCGAATTCAAGGATTATGACACCGAGTATGAATGGCGTCCGGTGGAGGGAGACACCCTGGGGATCAAAGAAAAAATTCTCAGCTCCGATCCGGACACCGGAGATTATACCCGCATGTTGAAGTTCCCGCCCGGCATCGAAACCTCGGAGACCCTGGTCCATGACTTCTGGGAGGAAGTCTTGATTGTGGAAGGCAGCCTTTACGACATTGCCAAAAAACAAACCTTTCTTGCGGGATTCTATGCCTGTCGCCCACCGGGAATGACTCATGGACCGTATAAAATCCCGCATGGGTGCGTCACCTTTGAAATCAGATACCATAAACTTAGTTGAGCGGTTTCAATTTTGGTTTCCCTCTCCCGATCACAAGGAGGAAACGATTGAGATTAGATCTTGTGCTGGAAAATCAACAGGGGCGCCGGCCGCTGGCTTTTAATTACAGTCGTATGGTCAACGCCGGCTATGTGGGTAAAAACCAGGAAGAGGTCCGCCGGCACATCGAGGAGTTGGCTGCGAAGGGCATTCCCGGTCCCGCGTCGATACCGGTTTTATTTCCGGTGGCTTGCCACGCACTGACAACTGATTCAGAAATTGAAGTCTACGGAGGCGAAACCTCCGGGGAAGTGGAATATGTCCTTTGTATCGTCACGGAAGGCGAAGTATACGTCGGATTGGGCAGCGACCATACGGACCGCCACCTGGAAAAAACCGATATACCGCGGGCGAAACAAATTTGTCCGAATTTAATGAGCCGAACCGTTTGGCCCCTGAGAGAGGTTGAACGCCACTGGGACGATCTTCTCATGAGCGCCAGTGTGGTTAAAGCCGGCAAGGACATCCCCTATCAGAAAGGCCGTCTGGGATTACTTTTGAACCCCTCGGAGCTCATGTCGTTTGTTAAAAGTAAAATCGGGGGTCCTTTGGAGCATCTGGTTCTCTTTTCAGGAACCATGGGGATGTTGACCGGAGAATTTGTTTTCGGCGAATCATTTTCTGCCGCATTAGTTGACGAACAAATGAACCGACGCTTAGAGATTTCCTATGACGTCAAACCGCTGGACTACCTCTTAGGGGAGTGAACCTGGTCGCGATTGAGAGCACAAAAGAAGGAGAAATATGAAACTAGCATCCATTCAGTTGTCCGTGGTTGAAGGCGACAAAACGGCCACGATCGACAAAGCCGTTGCCAACATTCAGCGCTGTGAAGGGGCCGATCTTGTCATATTGCCGGAAATCTGGAATGTCGGCTTTATAAGCTTCGACCGCTATGTTGCCGAGGCCGAGGATCGCAACGGACCCACCTTGACCAGGCTGCGCGAAGCCGCCGAAAAGATCGGCGCGCATCTGCATACGGGCAGCTTCGTTGAGAAGATAAACGGCAAGTACTACAACTCCAGCTATCTGATATCACCTGACGGGGCGGTTCTTGCCAACTATCTAAAGATTCACCTCTTTGGCTACAATTCCAAGGAAACCCAGATCCTGACCTCCGGGGATACGCTCGTCGTCGTCGAAACCCCCATCGGTAAAATCGGTATGGCCACCTGCTACGACCTGCGCTTTCCCGAACTGTTTCGCGCTATGGCCGAACAGGAAGCTGAAATTTTTCTGGTTTGCTCCGCCTGGCCGTACCCGAGGCTTGAGCACTGGTTGATGTTAAACCGGGTGCGCGCGCTGGAAAACCAGTGTTTCCTGATGTCATCCAATGCCGTCGGTTTGAATCGGGGAGTCCAGTTTGTCGGCCACAGCATGATCACCGATCCCTGGGGTATCGTTTTAGCCGGTGCCGGTGATACCGAGGTTATCGTCAGGTCCGAAATTGACTTGGCCGAACTGCATACCGCCCGACGGCAGTTCCCGGCCTGGGCCGATCGAAAAGAGTGGCTGAAGGGGCCAGAGAAGTAATTGCAGATGGCAATCGGCAAAAAGGAGCCAAATCATGGCAAATTTAGAAGTCAATTTTTGCGGCGTTCGCATCAAAAATCCTCTGGTGGCGGCTTCTGCCGAGCCGACCTTGAACGCCGACAATATGAAAAAATGCATCGACGCCGGTGCCGGAGGCGTCATAGCCAAAACCATGACCGACTCACCGGCAATGCGGGAGTTGACCACCCGAGCCAAATGGCGTTTTTTAAACCCGCGCCATGAAGTCTGTCACGGAAAAGTTCCGCGCAGTTTTAGTCTTTACAGCCGAAGCGGCCTGGCAATCGAGCCACCGGAAGTCTTTGTTAAAGAAATCAAAGAAACGTTGAAATATGCGGATGGCCATGATGCCGTCGTTATCGGCAGTATCGGCTCAATTGAGCTCGACGGATGGGTGACATTGGGCAAACGGGTGGAGGATGCCGGCGTGCCTCTCATTGAGCTGAATTTCGGCTGCCCGCATCCAAAGCTGATGCCCGGCGTGCGCACCGGCATGAACGTCGGCCAGGATTTTGACTATGCCTGCGAGATCACCCACGCCGTCGCCGAAGCCCTGACGGTCCCGATCATGATCAAAGTGACGCCACAGGTAGCAGATCTGGTCGCATTTTCCGGAAGGCTGAAAGAGGCCGGCGCAGCGGCAGTAACTCTCACCAATCGTTTTATCGGATTTGTCCCCGACATAGAGACCGGAAAACCGTTGATATACGGGCAGGCGGGTGTCGGCGGTCCATGGACCAAGCCGTTGACCCTGCGCTGGATCAATGAAGTCAGAAAGGCCTATGGCAGCAAAATTTTTATCGCTGGAACCAATGGCGCCTATGACTGGCGCGACATCGTCATGTTTATCATGAGCGGCGCCCATATTGTGGAAATGTGCTCGGCCGTGATGTGCTACGGGTACCGTTGGTTGGGCGAACAGGTCAAGGGCCTGGAAAATTTTATGGATGAAAAAGGCTACAAGAACGTGGATGCCATGCTCGGTATCGCATCGGATGCCGCCATGGCCTACTGCGATATGCCAGCTGAAAAAGCACACGTCGTTGCTGAAAACTGCATCAACTGCAAGATGTGTCTTAAAGCCTGTTTCGCCAACGCCATGCAGGATGGCGCTGAGCATACGTGGGTGAACTCCGACAACTGCATCGGCTGCGGCGGATGCTACTCGGTGTGTCCGGCTGAGGGTGCCATCGAGATTGAAGTTGTATCCGAATCCAAGACGTGCGAACCGTTGGTACAGCATTGACCGGGTGTTGAAAAACAAGCATCGGGCCGTCAGCCAAGGCGTGCGGTGTTAGTGAATTTTGAGCGTCACTATTTCAGTCCCCGTCGCCATCGGAGTTGATCTGCCCCCGGCAGCCCGGCGAGCCGCAGCAACAGGATATGCGCTCCCCTTCCGGGCTGAAGCTGTAGTCGATGGTGAGTTCTTCGCCCTCGGCGATGTCTTGGGCGGCGTGAATCAACACGCGCCGATCTTCAATCCGGTAGTCGCAGTTCGGCGAACAGGAGTGGTTGATGAACCGGGCGTTGTTGCCTTCCCGGTAGCCGTCGATCGCCCAATCGTCACCGGCCCAGAAGGTGTAGATACCGGGCCGGGCCGGGTCCGCCTCGCGGCGGTAGGCCTCTTCGGCCGCGATCAGTTCCCCTGAATACTCAATGATGAAGGCGCCCCCGGGGATAGATTCACCGGCGTAGCAGCCCTTGCCGTGGATCGGTGATATCTTGAGGACCAGTCGGCATGGGATCTCTGCGCGTGTCATTCCATCAGCCCTCTCCGGTAAGATAAGCGGCACCGAGGCGTGCGCTGAGGACGGGCAGATGCTCCGGTGCCGGCGGCGCAAAGCCGAAGACGAGGTTCAGGAAAGACATCGTAATCCGGTAGGTGGCCCCCCACAGGACCTCCGGACCGTCGACGTCGGGTAGGCGAAAGCCGGGATGCTCGCGGGTTTCTTCCGCGCCGGTCGTCGCGCGCGGGAACTCCAGATGCAGCCGGTAGCGCACGTAGTTGGACGGATCCAGCAGACTTCTGAGCGTGATCTTCACGATACGCTGCACCTCCCAGCTCGGCCGGAACCGCTCTTGATTCGGGATCCAGACCGCCATGGGGTAGATCAGGCGCCGAAACAGGACCAGGCGTTGGGACGGCAGCGGGCCGAGAAAACGGACCCGCAGCGGGTTTATGCGCATCTCCTCGAAGCCCTCTCGCAAGGCCGTCGCGAAGTAAAGCGCCAGCCAGCGGGCTTCCCCGGGCCGCTCCCGACGCCAGCGCCGCCAGAACGGCCAGCGCCCCAGCGGCAAGAAGGGCCACCCCAGCATCCGCGAAGCATGCCAGTCGAAGCGTGGCGACACGCTCCCGCCCGGGCAGCACAGGTCGCCGGGTTGGCGCACCCGCGAAGATCGCTTGTTGAGGATCAGGCAGGTTTCAACCGCCCCGGCCTCCGTCAGCCGGCCGAGCGGCAGGAGCACGGCGGATGCAGTCGGCAGGTCCTCGGGGGCGGGGGTGAAGATGGCGGTCTCCACCGTGCGGGCATATAGCAGCCGCTCGATCCGGGGGATGAGCGTTCCGGGGTCGGCGATCACATGAGGCATGCGCCCCTGATAGCAGGTTGCCCCGGTTCCTGCAACCCGGCGCGGTTCATCACCCACGGTCCGGTGCCGGATAAAAAAGAAGCGAAACGGGGTAGCCCACCGGCGACCCCGTTTCGCGTTGCCCTGTCGACAGATTTCGAAAAGGCGTGATCAATACATGTCGTCGTCCATGGGGGGTGCTGCCGCCCCCTTCTTCTTTTCGGGCTTGTCCGTGATCATGGCCTCGGTCGTCAGCATCAGCCCGGCCACGGAGGCAGCATTCTGAATGCCGAAGCGCACGACCTTCGTGGGGTCGATCACGCCGGCTTTCATCAAATCCTCGTAATTGCCGG
Organism: uncultured delta proteobacterium; assembly: GCA_963785045.1. GTDB lineage: Bacteria > Desulfobacterota > Desulfobacteria > Desulfobacterales > SpSt-501 > SpSt-501. The sequence goes on from CAWAUC010000022.1 coordinate 13,020, forward strand.
TCTCGGCATTGAAGCCATAGGCCTCTTTGCCTTCGAGCACGGCATTCACCACGACCGAGCCTTCGTGTCCCGCGTTCTTGGCGATGTTATACAGAGGCTCCCGCAGTGCCCGTTTCAGGAGGCCGATTCCGGTTTTTTCCTCACCGGAGACCTTCAGCTGATTGAGGCCCTCGATACACCTCAGCAACGCCACACCGCCGCCGGGAACGACCCCCTCCTCAACGGCTGCCCGAGTGGCGTTCAGTGCGTCTTCCACCCTGGCTTTCTTTTCCTTCATTTCGGTTTCAGTGGCCGCGCCGATGTGAATCACGGCCACCCCGCCGATCAGCTTCGCCAACCGCTCCTGCAACTTCTCGCGGTCGTAGTCGGAGGTGGTTTCCTCGATCTGGGCGCGGATTTGCTTGATCCGTCCTTCGATATCGGCCTTCTTGCCGGCGCCGTCAATGATGGTGGTATTGTCCTTATCGATGCGCACATGCTTGCAACGCCCCAGATCCGAGAGGGTGACGTTTTCAAGCTTGATGCCGAGTTCCTCGGAGATCACCTGGCCACCGGTCAGGGCGGCGATGTCTTCCAACATGGCCTTGCGCCGATCGCCGAAGCCGGGGGCCTTGACCGCCGCAGCCTTCAGGGTCCCGCGCAGCTTGTTGACGATCAAGGCGGCAAGCGCCTCGCCCTCGACGTCCTCGGCGAGCAGCAGCAGGGGTTTGCCGCTCTGGGCCACGGCCTCCAGGATCGGCACCATGTCCTTCATGGAGCTGATCTTCTTCTCGTAGATCAGCACATACGGATCCTCCAGGTGGGCCGCCATCTTCTCCGGATCGGTGATGAAGTAAGGCGACACGTACCCACGGTCGAACTGCATGCCCTCCACGACCTCCAGGGTCGTCTCCATGCTCTTGGCTTCCTCGACCGTGATCACGCCCTCTTTGCCGACCTTGTCCATCGCCTCTGAAATCAGCTTGCCGACCATTTCATCGTTGTTGGCCGAGATGCTGCCGACCTGGACGATTTCACCCTTGCTCTTGATGGGCTTGGACATTTTCTTCAGCGCTTCCACGACCGCAGCGACCCCCTTGTCGAGGCCGCGCTTGAGCGCCATGGGGTTCGTGCCGGCGGCAACCAGCTTCTGGCCCTCGCCATAGATCGCCTGAGCGAGCACCGTGGCGGTGGTGGTCCCGTCGCCGGCCACGTCGCTGGTCTTGCTGGCGACCTCCTTCACCATCTGCGCGCCCATGTTCTCGAACTTGTCCTCCAACTGCATTTCCTTGGCGACGGTCACCCCGTCCTTGGTGACGGTGGGGGCTCCGAAGGATTTCTCCAGAACCACATTGCGGCCCTTGGGGCCCAAGGTGACCTTGACTGCATCCGCCAGAACGTTCACACCTTTCAGCATCTTCTCTCTGGCTTGAGCTCCGTAGCAAATCATTTTAGCTGGCATGGTTCATCCTCCCTATCTTATTCGAGAATTCCGAGAATATCGTCTTCACGCATGAAAATCTGCTCGACGCCATCAACCTTGATTTCCGAACCGGCGTACTTCGCAAACAGCACCCGGTCCCCCTTCTTCACTTCCATCGGGATCCGCTTGCCGTCCTCTCCCATCTTGCCTGGGCCGGCCGCCACCACCTTGCCCTCCTGGGGCTTTTCCTTGGCGGTGTCCGGGATGATGATGCCGCCGGCGGTCTTCTTTTCCTCCTCGACTCTCACTACCAGGATCCTGTCGTTCATCGGCCTGATCTTCATGACTGCTTTCCTCCTTCGTGAAAAGTTAGGGTGGTCTGATCGGACGTTTTTTAAGGGTTCCGATCAATTTTTTTTGCCTGCCGCATACGATGCCGCACGGCAATCGATCAATCGAACTAAATATTTTTTATTATTTATTTCGGAAAGTTAAACGGTAGATCGAATCGATCATGGCGGACAAATTAATCACATTCGACGGCTTGTCAATAAGACTGGGTTTCAAACCGGCGCTGGCGTGGGTTCCAAGGGACGGCTGAGGGTCTGGTCAATAAGGATTTGCGTTTGGGCCAGATCGTTACGATCCCGGCCGTCGCGGAAGACGGACATGATCCGCTCCGCCATGCGAACTGCGTCCCCGCGCGCTGCAGCGACCGCATCTTCAACGCTTTCCCATGCCCCCGTGCGCAGGCAGCCATCGAAGCTCTCGAACACGGGGAGCCAGAGTGCCTTGGACATGCTGTCCGCAAAAACCACGTAGAACGCCAGCGCAGCTTTGTCCCGCATGCGGCAGATGTATGGCAGCGTGCCGGATGGGCTGGTATCGGCCAGAAAATCCTTGAGGCGCCGCACCAGAAACTCGACCCGCGTGCCGGGGAAAGCGGCGATCATTTCCTGCCAAAGTCGGCGGTCGAAGGCGGAATCATGCACTTCGCCCAGCTCGTGGTGCAGGTGGATGGTTCGCTGAACCTCGAGCAGCCGGCCCAGATGGTGCTTGAGGGCACCTGGGCGGTGATCGCTCAAACCGCAGGCATCCAGTGCCGCCGCGAGCGCCTTTCGTCCCGAAGGGCTAGCGTACGCGATCTGGTCCCAGAGAAACAACCGCGCGGCCTCATCACGCATCAGGATGGCGCTGCCCTGGGACATGGCGGGCAGGGTCAAGAGATCCCGTGCCAGCTCGCGGCCCAAGCCGTAAATAGTGCTGCTTCCGATCTGCCGCCGGCTGTCGATCACCGCCAGGAAGAACGTCGGTTTGAGGCCCCGTGCGTAGCCGGCGCCGTAGTATATGCCCTGGGGCTCGAGCACCCGGTTGAGGCCCGCCGTGTCGAATGGGTCGAAGCGCATGCCCGTCAGCGGCAGGTTCCTGAAATCGGAGCCGGTGAGCGTTTCCCAGCGGTCCTCCCGCACTCCGATCCACTCCAACACCTCCGCTGGCTCCCCTTCCTCCCAGGGGGCCAGGCCCTTTTCCCATTTGAAGAGATCACGCAGGCGCAGCGCCAACCCGCAAACAGAAAACATACCGGCGTGGCGTGCGTCGGAGATGTCGCAATTGTGCCGGACCTGCCGGATCAGTCGATCGAGGTCGAACATCATGAGGGCTCTTAAAAATTTTCAGGCTTGGGTAAGTTTCGCTATAGCGAGAACGTAGGTTCGATGCGGGTAACTGTCAATTGATGCCAAATTGACTGCAAAGAGAAAGCAATAACGGTTCAGGCGGGAGTTATCGGGCGGTTTTCGCTAAAGCCCAGCTTCAAGGCGTGCAAGCCTTTGCGGACCGAGGCGTACTAAAAGCACGCCGCAGGGCCCGCGAGGCGCAGTGCAACGCGGAAGTCGGGCTTTAGCGGAAACCTCCGGTTACACCACCCCCTGGTCCAGCATGGCATTCATCACCTTGAGGAAAGCGGCGATATTGGCGCCGTTCAGGTAGTTGCCGGGAGTCCCGTATTCCTCGGCGGTTTCCAGGCAGGTCCGGTGGATCGCCTTCATGATGATTCGCAGGCGCTCGTCCACCTCTTCCCCGAGCCAGGTCAGCCGCATGCTGTTCTGCACCAGCTCCAGCCCGCTCACTGCGACCCCGCCGGCGTTGGCGGCCTTGCCCGGCGCAAAAAGGATTTTCTTGCCGAGAAAAATCTCGATCGCCTCCGACGAGCAGGGCATGTTGGCCCCCTCGCAGACGAGTTTGATGTTGTTGTTGATCAGGGTGTAGGCGTCTGTCTCGCTGATCTCGTTCTGGGTGGCGCAGGGGAAGGCGCAATCGGCCCGATGACTCCAGAGGGGGTTTCGGCCTGCCTCCACGCCGGCCGGCGTAAAGAGGGACGCCGGGTATTTATCGGCGTATTCCCGGATGCGGCCGCGGCGGATGTTCTTCAGCACTTTCACGTAGCGCAACTTTTCCGCATCGATGCCGTCCGCGTCGTAGATGTGGCCGGAGGAGTCCGAAAGGGTGACCACCTTGGCGCCGAGCTGGATCAGCTTCTCTGCCGTGTGCTGGGCGACGTTGCCCGAGCCGGAAACCAGGCAGACCTGGTCCTCGAGGCTCATGCTGCGGGTGGCGAGCATTTCGGCCGCAAAATATACGCAGCCGTAGCCGGCCGCCTCGGGGCGAAAGAGGCTGCCGCCCCAGCGCAGGCCTTTACCGGTCAAGGCGCCGCTGAATTCATTGGTGAGCTTCTTGAAGGCGCCGAAGAGGTAGCCGACCTCCCGCGTGCCCACCCCGATATCTCCTCCGGGGATGTCCGTGTGCGGGCCGACGTGGCGGAAGAGCTCGCGCATGAAACTCTGGCAGAAACGCATGACCTCGTCGTCGGACTTGCCCTTGGGCTCGAAGTCGGAACCGCCGGCACCGCCCCCCAGGGGCAGGGTCGTGAGGGCGTTCTTGAAAACCTGCTCGAAGGCTAGAAATTTGAGGATGCTCTGATTCACTGAGGGGTGAAAGCGCAGCCCCCCCTTGAAGGGGCCAATGGCGCTGTTCATTTCGACGAGGTACCCGCGGTGGACGCGTAGCTTGCCCTGGTCGTCCATCCAGGGAACGCGAAACGTCACCACCCGCTCGGGTTCGATAATCCGCTCCAGGACAGACGAACCCGGGTCGTACGGGTGACGGTCAAGGACCGGCTTGACACGTTCAACCACTTCCTTGACCGCTTGGTAGAATTCCCGCTCCCACGGGTCCCTGGACGCGATGGTCTCCAGAATATCCGACATGGTTCCCCCGAATGAGTGATCTAAGAACCGTCGTCCGAGCCTAACACGGACCCCGGTCGATGGGCCTGAACCATACGCGGTTTCGCGCTGAGTTGTCAATTCGATTTTGGATCGCCGATGCCCCTGCCGACGTCGATCGCGGCACAAAGCGCCTGTTTGGCCGGGGCCTGGCGCCTTGCGGCGACAGCCGCCTCAATCCGCAAGATGCCAACGATAAGAGGCTGGGCCGGGGCAGGCGCCCCCGGACCGGGGCCGCAGAAGCGCTCAAGTTATCCGGAGGCGCTGCCGATATCTTCGGAGTAGGCCGGGATTTTCTTATTCATACTCGAGTTGAGCGATACGTATTTTGGTTTTTGCGCAATTTAGGTTATACAAGGGTCATCTGTCATGGGCGAGGTCAACCAGAGGCAATACGCGCGGGTTAAAACGAATAACCTCATCTCGTATGCCGGCATCGACGCCCAGGGCACCGTGATCAAACAGGGCATGGGCAGGGCGCTCGATATTAGCCAGAACGGCCTGATGCTGGAATCCGGCTGCCCGATCGAATCGGAATACATCTCACTGCTGTCGGCCGCCCCGGACGACCGCCTGATCACAATCGTGGGCAAAGTGGCCTACACGCGCCAGGACCGACCCGGTTGCTATAGGATCGGCATCCGTTTCACGGGCAGCCACGAAGAAAACGTGCAGTTTGCCACCAGCCTGATCAAAACCTTCCACCACCGCCGCACGAAACCAGCCGCCGACGCCGCGCTTGCCGCCCACGCGGCGGTCGACTGACAACCGCGAAACGAACAATCCGGCGCCCGCTGATCCCACGTGAGTTTCCACCCGCAGAGCGGGATGCCTCAGGCCACTTCCTCGGGTGGAACTGAACCGTAGCAACTAGACCTTAATCGACTTTACTTCACTAGCAAAGTCTGGTATGTTAAGTTTACGCAGAAAAGTGCGAGAACAGACGCGCCGGGGGGTCTGCACCACCTCATCGGGTGGCGGGTCGAAGGGCGCGATGTCTTTGTGGGAAATGCGGACGTGGACCCGCCCCTCCTGGGTGAGGGCGAGTGCGTGCGCGATACCGTTCAGCAAATGGGATTCTCTTATGTATCGATTCTATTGTCGGCCCGCCCCTTCCGGCATTGACCGCCGGCCGGAGTCGCCGGCAGCGCAGGCCACCCGCGTCATACGATGGCCGGTGAGCCTCCACGGATACTTGAGGTGGATAGCCGTGTTGCCAGCGGTCGTGCTTGCGGTCTACGGCGTCGTGGCCGGATCTGCCGTGTCGCCCCCGGCCCCGCGCGAGGAAATCCGTGCCGCTCCCCCGGCGCCCCATGCGCATCCGGCACCCCGGCTGATGAACAAGCAGGAGGTGCAGCAGCTCATGGCCGGCAACAACCTCCTTAATCTCACGAGCAGCACGCTCAACATCCGGAAGGAGAACGCCTGCTACACAGTCCAGACCACCATCGACCCCGTCCTCCAAAATGTTCTGCTGCAGAGTCTGGACCTCAAGAACTCCCGCTACATCGGGATCGTGATCATGGATCCGCACGACGGCCGGATCCTGGCCATGGTGGGTCACGACAAGACGGACCCCTCGCGCAACCCCTGCCTGGAGAGCCGGTTCCCGGCCGCCAGCGTCTTCAAGATCATCACCGCGGCCGCGGCTGTGGAAACCTGCGACCTGGACTCTGGCTCCATGCTGAACTTCAGCGGGGGCAAGTACACCCTCACCAAGTCCCAGATCCGGGTGAGAAGCCCCAAGAATGCCAACCGCATCAGCCTGAAGGACTCCTTCGCCCAGTCGGTCAACCCCGTGTTCGGCAAGCTTGGGGCCTATGCGCTGGGCCGGGAGGTGATCGAGTCCTACGCCGAGGCCTTTGGTTTCAACCAGGAGATCGATTTCGAGTTGCCAATCCGTCCGAGCCGCATCGAGCTCTCCAACGATGCCTTTGAACTCGCGGAGGTGGCCAGCGGCTACAACCACACCACCCGCATCTCGCCGCTGCATGGAGCGCTGATGGCGGCGGCCATTGTCAACCAAGGCCGGCTGATCGAGCCGACAATTGTGGATTGGATCGCCGCGGAAGACGGGCGGACCATCTACCAGAGCCACGCGGTCCTTCAGAACCAGGCCATTGATCCCGACACCGCGCGGGTGTTGTGCGAGTTGATGCAGGCCACCGTCCGATCGGGAACCGCCAGCCGCGAATTTCACAAGCACATCGCTCTACGGACGTCTTCCAGGCTCGACATCGGAGGGAAAACCGGCCACATCAGCGGCAGCACCCCGGACACTCGCTTCGACTGGTTTGTCGGCTACGCCCGGGAAGACCAGGGGCCCGGCAGTATCGTTTTTTCCGTTGTCGTCGCCCACGAGGAGTACATCGGGATCAAAGCACCCGCCTATGCCGCCTTGGCGATCCAGGAGTATTTCCGCAGCCGCTTCGCCGCCGTCGATCCCGCCGGCAGACGACCCCCACGATCTTGAGCGCACCGCCGGCCGCACGGCCCCAATCGCCCGGGGCAGCTGTCGGGCCGAATGAACGAGGTGGTTGTAGCGGCGTTTTTTGCTTCCATACCCGCGTCGTGTTAAAATAAGGCATTGTGCTGATCAGACCCGTTTCATTGCGGCAACCATCGAGTTGCACCCCGGCACCGGATGAAGCTAAAAGACGCCGACCTCAAAGATCTCACCGATATCTTCGAGGAAGCGCTGAACCGCACCCAACGCGTCGACCGGCAACAAAAAATTAGGTTCCGAAAAAAGATCCGCAATGAACTCTTCTCCCTGATGGCCTGGGAGCTGGCGACCCCGGCCGGCATCATAAGCCGCTGGGAGGAGCGCCTGTCCGATGTGTTGGCCGTGCTGCCCTTCAATTTCAAGGATGAGATCTTCCGGGTGCTGGCGGACAAGCTGCACTCCCATCCTCTCCTCAAGACCCCCAAAGGCGCCAGCGTCGGCTGACAGGGCCCTGTGGGCGGCCGGCCTTCGCGTTGAAGATCGCAGGGGGGCGTCTGCCGGTTGCCGCAAGGCCATCTCTGCAAGGCGCTGCAACATTTTTCAGAATCGGGATTATGATAAACGCAAGTGAACAAAAAAGATTGTTTTTGGGTGAGATTGTGGTCTAATCGGCTGGCGGCCCAATGCTGGTTTTTCCAAATCCGGAGGTAATGCGTCCATGAAGATCCAGATTTTTTCAATGGGCGGGACCATCGACAAGCTTTACTTCGACGATCTGAGCCGCTACGAAGTTGGCGACCCCCAGGTCGCTGAGGTGCTCAGGGAGGCGGAGGTCCACTTCGACTACGAAATCGAGGCCGTGGTGCGCAAGGACAGCCTGCGCCTGACGGAGGCCGACCGGCAGCTTTTGAGACAGCGCATTGCCGCCTCACCCCAGCGGCTGGCGCTGGTGACCCATGGGACCGACACCATGGTGGACACCGGCCTCGCCCTCAAGGGAATCCCCGGCAAGGTGATCGTGCTGACCGGCGCCCTCAGTCCCTACCGCTTCCGGCAAAGCGATGCGACCTTCAACATCGGCTGCGCCATCGGCGCCCTGCAGGCGCTTGCCCCCGGGGTCTACATCGCCATGAGCGGCCGGGTCTTCGCCATCGACCACGTCCGCAAGAACCGCGAGGCCCGCCGCTTCGAGGAGATCCCCTGACCCGTCCGCAATAAGGGGTCATTACCGACACGGCCCCTGCTCGGCCCCGCTGAACCGATCGCCTTCTCGGGTAAGAAAACCCCTTGGAGCTATTACCGCACCGCACATAGAATGTTCGTTCGCTTCGGGACGGGAAGGTCTCCTGGGCGCTGCCTGAAGTAGCGCGCCTCAGCCTCTGCGGGTGAAAGGGGCTCCACTTTGGAGAAGCCGGCGCCAAGCAATTTTGCTCCAAGGCCATCAGGCTCGAAGTAACTCACCCAAGGCTCGCCAAAACGTGCGGCATACTGAGCAACTGGCGAAGGAGAGCCGGTCGGCGGCGCAAACGTTAGCACGATCTCGCTGCCGGGCGGAAATGCTGCGGCATACCGAAGCACAGCATCGATGGCGTCCTCTTTGAGGTACATCGTCACACCCAGCCAGGAGAAGAAAGTCGGTTCGTCCATCATTAGGCGGTGCCTGAGTAGGCCACCAAGCACCGATTCGTGTTCCAAGTCGATACCGGCGAAGGCCGCATTCGTGGGCAGTGCGAGGCCGGCCGCGGCCAGAAGCGAGCGTTTCCTGTCTTGCGTTGCTGGGTGGTCGACTTCGAGAATCTTCAATGCCTGCGCCCATGGAGGTTGCCTGAGGACAAAGGTGTCGAAGCCCGCCCCGAGGATGACATACTGCGTAATTCCGCGAAGAACCGCAGCGGCGAGCCGGTCCTCGGCGAACCGCGACCGCAGAACCACATGAGCGCGTAATGCACGCCTTTCCGGAGCTTGATAGTAGTCCGCCGCGTCTTTGATCCGCTGCGAGGCAAGCGGCCCCAGCAGCGACAATGCAACCGGGTCATCAAGGATCCGCGGCGGTGTTTCAAATAATTGATGGGCGGCCCGCAGGTATGCGGTTCCTATCGCTGTGCGGCTGACTTTATGATCGTCCATCGTGTGAAGCCACCTTTTTGGGATTCTTAACAGATGCCGGCGTCTTTGGCGATGCTCATCGCTCTATCCTCCCGTGAATATGTGAATAACTTTTAGGTTCCAGGTTGGAAATAGGTTATAAAAAAAGAAAATGGGCTACAAACCTAAGTCTGTAACCCATTGATTTTTATGGCGCGCCCGGAGGGTCTCGAACCCCCGACCTACGGATTCGAAGTCCGGCGCTCTATCCAACTGAGCTACGGGCGCAAATAAATGGGGTGAGTGATGGGAATTGAACCCACGACAACCGGGGCCACAACCCGGTGCTCTGCCAACTGAGCTACACCCACCGTAAACGGATTTGATGCATCGACAAATTGATTTTTTACCAAAGACTTGTATCGAGATCAAGGGAAAAATAAAATCAGATGGTTGGTACTGCGCCCGGCAGGCAGATGGAGGGGCTGCGGCTAAAACGACCGGTGGGACGCTGGGGTTCAGGCGGACTCACAATCGGGTATTGAAACCCCGCGCAAAGTTGAATAGAAAGGAAGTTGCCGGCATTTCGGTTGCCATAACCTTGAGCGGATCGACGCATCCGGGGATCATCCTCATGAACCCGTTCATCCTCTTTTTTATTCGGGCCATACTGGGAGTTGCCATCGCCGTCGTCATCACGCGCATGTTCCGCGGGGAGGCCAGCGTCATATACGTCGCCGGCCTGGCGGCCATCCTGGTCGGGCTGGCCTATGCTCTGGAATTCTATCGCAAGCGCAACGGGCCGTGATCGCCTCCTGGACCCGCGGGCGTCCCTGCAAAATCCATGTCGGCTCGTAACTACTCAGCAGGAGCTTCCTAAATTGAAACAGATTATTTTGGGCACCGCCGGCCACATCGACCATGGCAAGACGTCCCTGGTGCGGGCGGTCACCGGTATCGACACCGACCGCCTGAAAGAGGAAAAGCTGCGGGGGATCACCATCGAGCTGGGCTTTGCCCATCTCGACCTGCCGAGCGGCCAGCACCTGGGGGTCGTGGATGTTCCCGGGCATGAAAAGTTCGTCAAAAACATGGTGGCCGGTGCCACGGGGATCGACATCGTCGCCATGGTAATCGCAGCCGACGAGGGCGTCATGCCCCAAACCCGCGAGCACATGGAGATCTGCACGCTGCTCGGCGTGCGACACGGGCTGGTGGTCTTGACCAAGGTGGACCTTGTCGACGAGGAGATGCTGGAACTTGCGACGGAGGATGTCAAGGAGTTCACCCGGGACACCTTTCTCGAAAACGCGCCCATCATCCCGGTCTCGGCGGTCACCGGACAGGGGCTGCCCGAGTTCACTCAGGCCCTCGACGCGCTCGCCCGGCAGATCCCGGACCGGCCGCCCTCAAGCCTCTTCCGCCTGCCCGTAGACCGCGTCTTCAGCATGAAAGGCTTCGGCACTGTCATCACCGGCACCCTCGCCTCCGGAAAGGTCCAGGTGGGGGACGCCGTCATGGTCTACCCTTCCGGCATCACCTCCAAGGTCCGGGGCATCCAGGTGCACAACCACAGCGTGCAGATGGCCGAAGGCGGCATGCGAACCGCCATCAACTTTCAGGGGCTGGACAGGGAGGCAGTGAAACGCGGGGATGTGCTCGCAATCCCCCAGGCGCTCCGGCCGAGCTACATGGTGGATATCCATTTCCGCTACCTGGCGAGCAACAGCCGGCCCATCAAGAACCGCACCCGCGTCCGTTTCCACACCGGCACCTCCGAAATCCTCGGCAACCTGATCCTGCTCGAGCAGGACGAGCTTGCGCCCGGGCAGGAAACCGTCGCCCAACTGCGGCTGGACACGCCGGTGGCCGTCGTCAAGGACGACCACTTTGTCGTGCGCAGCTATTCGCCGGTGCGCACGATCGGCGGCGGGCAGGTCCTGAACCCCATCCCACCCAAGCACAAGCGTTTCAAGGCGGAGGTGGTGCAGGGACTGAAGGGAGTCCTCGCGGGCGGGCCTGAGCAGCTCGTCGGTTTTCACATCGCCGCCTCCGGCCCCTTGGGAGCCTCCTTTGCGGATCTGCGGCTGATGACGAATCTGACGGACAAACAGCTCGACGCCACCCTCCAGAGCCTGATGAGCGCACGCACCATCATCCAGGTGGACAAGGACAGCCGCACCTTCGTGCACAAGAGCAGTTTCGAGGAACTCGTGCAGGACACGGCCGAGTCTCTGCGGGGCTACCACAAGGCCTTCCCCCTCAAGTCCGGCATGTCCAAGGAAGAACTGAAGAGCAAGTTTCCGCCCGGCACGGACGCGAAACTGTTCAACCTCGTTCTGAACCAGATGATCAAGGACAACGCACTCGTGCAGGAGGAGAAAAGTGTGCGCCTGAAAACCCACAAGGTGTCGCTGGCCGGCGACGAGGCGAGCCTGCGGCAGAAAATACTCCAAGTTTACAAGGAGACGAGCCTGCAGCCGCCCTTTTTCCGGGATGTCGCCGAAACCCTGATGGCCGATCCGGCTCAGGCCAAGGATGTCCTGCAGCTGCTGATCGAGCAGGGGTTGATCATCCGCACCAAGGACGACCTCTATTTCCACACCGAGGCGATCGACGACCTGAAAAAGCGGCTGGTGAAATTCTTGGAGCAAAACGGCGAGATCACCCCTGCCCAGTTCAAGGAAATGACCGGCGCCTCCCGCAAATTCCTCATTCCCCTGTTCGAGTATTTCGATTCGAAGAACGTCACCCTCCGGGTGGGCGACGTGCGCAAACTGCGCAAGGGGTAGCAGGGCAGCTGAACAACGGCGCCTCGAGCCGTATAGCCCGGCGTTGCGAGCAAAATCATCCCGTGGAGTGAGGCGTACGTGCAGTACGCCGCAGCGACAGCGGGATGAAGCGCAACGCCGAAATTGGGTTTTTTACGAAGCCATCAAGGCGGCCGTGACGGTGTTGAGAAAGAGCATGCCGCGCCGGGTCGGGGCGCAGCGTTCATCACGGAGGAGAAGCAGGCCCTGTGAGGCCAGCTCGGTTGCCGCTTCCCCGTAAAGGCTCATGAAATCGGCACCGAAGCGGTTTCTGAAATCCTGCAGGTCGACCCCGGCCGCCGTTCTGAGCCCCAGCATGATCACCTCCATCATCTCCTGGTCCGCCGTAAGCACTTCCTCGCCGGCAACCGGTCGGCGGGCCGCCCTCACCTCATCCACATAGCGCTGCACTTCCCGGTGATTCCAGAATCGCTTGGGCGGCAGGAAGGAGTGCGCCGCGGGGCCGAAACCCAGATACGGTGCATGCGTCCAGTACTTGGAATTGTGCCGGCTGACCCGGGCCCCCTCGCAGCGGCCGGCTCCGCAACGGGCAAAGTTGGAAATTTCGTAATGCAGATAGCCGCGGGCCGCAAGGAATTCCGAGGTCGCCATGAAAAGCTCGGCCACATCCTCCTCCGGCGCAGGTTGGAAACGGCCCAGGCGCTGCTCCTCGGCCAGCGGCGTTGCGGGTTCGACGGTGAGCATGTAGCAGGCGATGTGCTCCGGCCCGTGCGCCAGCGCGCTTTCCAAGTCCGCCGACCAGTCTTGGAGCGCCTGGCCGGGAAGGCCGTACATCAAATCCAATCCAACGTTCTCAAACCCGGCCCGGCGTGCGTTTGTAAGGGCTGCATGCGCCTGTTGGGCCGAGTGAAGTCTACCGAGCATCGCCAGGTTCTTTTCCTGAAAAGATTGGACGCCGATGCTGAGGCGGTTGACGCCGGCCGAGCGAAAGCCTTTTAGTTTTTCGAAATCCACCGTGCCCGGGTTGGCTTCGAGGGTCACTTCAACCGACCCCTCGAACCGGAATTTTAAAAAAAGGCTGTTGAGGATTCCCTTGACGTCCGCCGGCTCCAGGATCGAGGGGGTGCCGCCGCCGATGCAGATGGTGTCGAACACCAGCAGCCCCGGATCCGCCGCGGAAATCTCGGAGGACAGGGCTTCCAGGAATGCGGGTTGGAGGCTCAGGTCGGCGATTGAAAAAAAGTCACAATAGACGCACTTCCGCAGGCAGAAGGGGACGTGCACGTAGATGCCGCCGGGCGGTGTGACGCGCGGTTTATTCATGACGGGTCCACATCCGCACTCAGCCCCTCCACCCACCGATCAGATGCATGTGCAGGTGGAAGACCACCTGCCCGCCGCCCCGTTCGACATTCACGACGAGCCGGTAGCCGGAGCTTGAAATGTTGAACCGGGCTGCCATGGCCTTGGCGGTGAGCAGCATTTCACCAAAAATAGCTTGGTCTTCCGGCGCAAGGTCGTTGACGCTGCGAATGTGCTTCTTCGGCACGATCAGCAGGTGCACCGGCGCCTGGGGGTGGATGTCCCGGAACACCACCAGGTTTTCCGCCGAGTGCAGAATCTCGGTGGGTGTCTGCCCGCCAACGATCCGGCAAAACACGCACGGTTTTTCCATGTCCGCTAAATCTTCCCTGTTTTCTTGCCTTCACTCGAACCGGCGCCCCCCGACCCCTTGAGCCTTTTGGTCTTGCCCGGGGTGGCGGAAAACGCACCGGAAAAAGCATCCGCGTCAAACACCCATCGGCTCGGCCGAGACGGACCCCTCAGAGAGTGCCCCAGGAGCTCCAGGAAACGCTCCCGCGGAATCTCGCGCGCCCCGAGGCGCATGAGGTGGCCGGTCGTCACCTGGCAGTCGATCAGTTCGAAGGCCAAGGCCTGCACGTGCCTCACCAGTGCCGCCAGGGCCACTTTGGAGGCATTGGTGACGCGCGTGAACATGGACTCCCCGAAAAAACTCCTCCCGAGCGCGATCCCGTAAAGCCCGCCGGCGAGCTGCCCCTCGCGCCAGACTTCCACCGAGTGGGCAAAGCCGGCCCCGTGGAGCCCGCAGTAGGCCTTACGCATTTCGGGCACGATCCAGGTGCCCTCGCCGCTCTCGCGGCGCACCCGGGCGCATTCGTCGATGACATCCGGGAAGGCCTCGTCCATGCTGACCGTGAAGTCGCCCCGCCGGATCACCTTCGCAAGCGAGCGCGGGATGCGGAACTCCCCCGGATAGAGCACCAGCCGCGGGTCCGGCGACCACCACAGGATGGGCTCGCCCTCGGAATACCAGGGAAAGATGCCCATGCGGTATGCGAGCAGGAGCCGCTCCCGGCTCAGGTCGCCGCCCACTGCCAGCAGCCCGTCGGCGGCGGCGAGCCGGGGCGGAGGAAAGACAAGCTCCTCCGAGAGCACAAAAACCGGCATGGGCCTCAATCGAAGCGGAAGGTTATCTTATCATCGGCAAGGTCCAGGCCCACCTCGCCGCCTTTCTGGAGACGGCCGAACAGGATGGCATCGGACAGGCCGTTCTTGATCTCGGTCTGGATGACACGCGCGAGCGGCCGCGCCCCATAGCGCGGGTCGTGTCCCTTTTTGGCAAGCCAGCTGCGAACCGCGGGGGTGTAGACCAACCGCACCTTCTTGGCCGACAGCTGGCTGTTCAGCTCCTTCATGAACTTGTCCACCACCATCTCCATGATCTCGGGGCTCAGGGCGTTGAACCCGATGACATCATCCAGGCGGTTGCGGAACTCGGGGCTGAACATCTGCTCGACGGCCTTCCGGCCCTTGGCGGGCGTGTCGGAGTGCGTGTCGCCGAAACCGATGGACTGAGTGCTCATCTCCCGGGTCCCGGCGTTGGAGGTCATCATGAGGATGACGTTGCGGAAATCGGCTTTCTTGCCGCTGTTGTCGGTCAGGGTGGCATGGTCCATCACCTGCAGCAGGATGTTGAAAAGGTCCGGGTGGGCCTTTTCGATCTCGTCCAAGAGCAACACGGAATGGGGGTGCTTGCGGATGGAGTCCGTCATCAACCCGCCCTGGTCGAAACCGATGTACCCGGGGGGTGCGCCGATCAGACGGGCGACCGCGTGTTTTTCCATGTATTCGCTCATGTCGAAGCGGATGAACTCCACCCCCAGGGTGAGCGCCACCTGCCGGGCCACTTCGGTCTTACCCACACCGGTCGGCCCGGTGAAAAGGAAGCAGCCGATGGGCTTTCCGGGGATCCCTAATCCCGCGCGGGAGCGCTTAATGGAGGTGACGAGCGAGCCGATGGCACCGTCCTGCCCGAAGACCACCTCCCGCAGCCGGGACTCCAGGTTTTCCAGCTTGCTGCGGTCGGAGGTGGAAACGCTCTGCGTCGGGATACGGGCCATCTTGGCCACAATCTTCTCCATGTCGGCGGGATGGATTTTCTTGCGCTGGGCCGACCCGGACAGCCGCACGCGGGCGCCGGCCTCGTCCATGACGTCAATCGCCTTGTCCGGCAGATACCGGTCGTTTAAAAACTTGGCCGAAAGCTCGACCGCGGCCTTAAGCGCGGCATCGGTGTACTCGATCCCGTGGTGTTCCTCGTAGCGTGAGCGCAGCCCTTTCAGGATCAGGATGCTCTCGGCCACCGGAGGCTCGGGGATTTCGATCTTTTCGAACCGCCGCGAGAGCGCCCGGTCTTTCTCGAAATGGTTCTTGTATTCTTCGTAGGTGGAGGAGCCGATGCAACGGATCTCGCCGCTGGTGAGTACCGGCTTCAGGATGTTGGAGGCGTCCATGGAACCGCTGCTGGTGGCCCCCGCCCCCACGATGGTGTGAATCTCGTCGATGAAGAGGACGGAGTTGGGGCGCCGCTTGAGCTCGGCGATCACCCCCTTCAGTCGCTGCTCAAAGTCGCCCCGGAACTTGGTGCCGGCGAGCATTCCTCCCAGGTCCAGGGCGTAGATATGAACGTTCTTCAAGGGCTCGGGCACATCCCCCCGGGCGATCTTCTGCGCCAAGCCCTCGGCCAGGGCGGTTTTTCCCACACCCGGATCGCCGACGAATACGGGATTGTTCTTCCGGCGCCGGCAGAGCACCTGCATGGTGCGCTCGATCTCGATCTCGCGCCCGATGAGGGGGTCGAGCTTGCCCTGGCGGGCCGTCTTGACCAGGTCCGTCGTGAACATCTCGAGCGGGTCGCCCTTGCGTCTGCGCTCTTCCGTGCCGGGCCGCGCAGGCTGGTCCTCGCGTTCCTCGTAGGATGCCTTGGGGATCTTGTGAGCGATGTAGTTGAGCACGTCCAGGCGGGCGACACCTTCGGCGCTGAGGAAATACTCGGCGTGGGAATCCTTTTCGAGAAAGATGGAGGCAAGGATGTCGCTGACCAACACCTCCGGCTTGTCGGCCGACCGCGCATGGCTGACGGCCCGCTGGATCACGCGTTGGAAACCGATCGTCTGCTGCAGGACATATTCGCCGCCCTCGGGGATCTTCTCGATTTTTTCCTCGAAAAAGCCCTCAATGTTGGAGAGCAGATTCTCGACGTTGCCGCCGCAATTCTCGATGATCTCGATGCCGCTCGGGTCGTAGAGGATGGCGAAGAGGATGTGCTCGACACTCACATACTCGTGCCGTCTTTTCTTGGCTTCTCTCACCGCGAAACCGAGGGTTGCAGAAAGTTCTTTACTGATCATGGCCTATTCTCTTTCCAGGGTGCACTTGAGGGGAAAGCCCTTTTCCCGTGCGATGCTGTGCACCATGTCGACTTTGGTTTCGGCGATCTCGAACGGATACAGACCGCACAGTCCCACTCCGGTGTGATGAACGTTGAGCATGATGTGGGTGGCTTCCGTCTCCGATTTTTGAAACACGTGCTTGAGCACTTCCACCACGAACTCCATGGTGGTGTAATCGTCGTTGAGGAGCAGCACCCGGTAAAGCGGCGGCTCGTCGAGCTGGGTATCGCTCTCGGATTGGACGCTTTCCCCGGGTTGGGGCTCATACGCGCTCATGGGTTTCCTCTGCCACCCGGAATCCGGACCGTACAGCGCACACCCGGTCCCGCCGCGCGGCGGTCGGATGCCGTTGGCCGCTGCGATCGAACCATCGACGGATCCCTGTCGGCCCTTTTTCAGTTCATAATAATCATTGCTGCAAGTTCTTGTAAAGAGCTGTCCCTGCCCAGGGCCGGATCAGCGTCCGCAGCATTTTTTGTATTTCTTGCCGCTGCCGCACGGGCAGGGGGAATTGCGCCCCACTTTATCGGGGCTGCGCTTAGCGGGTGCCGGCCGCTGCGGCTCGCCGCCGGAGAACACAAGTTTTTGCTCCCGCGGTTTCTGGAGAGCCTCCAGTTTTTCCGGCTGGCCGATCTGCACGCGGAAGAGGATCCCCAGGGCCTCTTCCGCGACGCGGCTCATCAGGCCCTGGAACATCTCAAACCCCTCCTTCTTATACACCACGAGCGGGTCTTGCTGGGCATAACCCCGCAGCCCGATACCCTCCTTCAAGTGGTCCATGGACAGCAGGTGGTCCTTCCAGAGATTGTCCACGGTCTGCAGCATCACGATGCGTTCCAGCTGCCGAAAGTTTTCGGCCCCGACCAGGGCCTCGCGGCTTTCGTACATCCGGACCGCCTCGGCATCAACCATGTCCACCAACGCATCGTGGCTCATCTCCTGGACGGCTGCGGGGGTGAGCCCGGCCGGACGGAAATTGAACTGCTTGTAGACGGCGTCGCTGATGGCCTTGAGGTCCCAGTATTCGGGGTGGGTCTTCTCGTCGGCGAAGGTGTCGGCGACACCCTCCGCCGCACTCCGGATCATCTCCATGATCACGGACCTCAAGTCCTTGCCCATCAGGATCTCGCGCCGCTGGCCATAGATGACCTCGCGCTGCTGGTTCATGACGTCGTCGTATTCGATCAGATGCTTGCGGATGTCGAAGTTGTGGCCCTCCACCTTGGTCTGGGCGTTTTCGATGGCACGGCTGATCAGCTTGTGCTCGATGGGTTCCCCATCGCGCATGCCGAGCTTCTCCATGATGCCGGTAATGCGTTCGCCGCCGAAAATGCGCAGAAGGTCGTCTTCCAGCGCCAGGTAGAAGCGGGAGGAGCCCGGGTCCCCCTGGCGGCCGGAGCGGCCCCGCAGCTGGTTGTCGATACGGCGGGACTCGTGCCGCTCGGTGCCGAGGATGTGCAGGCCGCCCCGGTCGACCACCCCCTCGCCCAGCACGATGTCGGTGCCGCGGCCGGCCATGTTGGTGGAGATGGTCACCGCGGCCTTCTGACCCGCCATGGACACGATCTGCGCCTCCTTCTCGTGCTGCTTGGCATTCAGCACCGCGTGCGGGATCCCCCGCACCTTCAATTTTTTGCTCAACTGCTCGGAAACGTCGATGGAGATGGTACCCACCAGCACGGGCTGGCCCTTGGCGTACAGCTCTTCGATCTCGTCCAGGACGGCCTCGAATTTCTCGCGCTTGGTCTTGTAGATCGCATCCGGGAAGTCGATGCGAATCATGGGCTGGTTCGTGGGGACCACCACGACGTCCAGGTTGTAAATCTTCTTGAACTCCTCGGCCTCCGTGTCGGCCGTGCCGGTCATGCCGGCCAGCTTATTGTACATACGGAAATAGTTCTGGAAGGTGATGGTGGCGAGCGTCTGGTTCTCGTTTTCGATCTTGACCCCTTCCTTGGCCTCCAGGGCCTGGTGCAGCCCCTCGCTGTAGCGCCGCCCCGGCATCAGACGACCGGTGAACTCGTCGACGATAACCACCTCGCCGTCCTTGACGATGTAATCCACGTCCAACTTGAAAAGCGCGTGGGCTTTGAGGGCCTGAGTGATGTGATGCAGCAGTTCGATGCAGCTGGGGTCATAAAGGTTTTCCACCTGCATGAGCTTCTCGCAGCGCGAGACCCCCTCTTCGCTCAGGGTAGCCGTGCGGGCCTTTTCGTCGACCACGTAGTCCTTCTCCCGCGTGAGTCGCGGGATCAGGCCGTTCACCTGGTAATACATGTCGGTGGACTTCTCCGCCGGCCCCGAGATGATAAGCGGGGTGCGGGCCTCATCGACCAGGATGCTGTCGACCTCGTCCACGATAGCGTAGTTGAGCTCGCGCTGCACCAGGCTCTGCCGGTCGAATTTCATGTTGTCCCGCAGGTAGTCGAAGCCGAACTCGTTATTGGTGCCGTAAGTGATGTCGGCGCCGTAAGCGGTCTGCCGCTCGGCGTCCGACATCCCGTGGACAACCGTGCCCATGTTCAGCCCGAGGAAGCGGTAAATGTGCCCCATCCACTCGGTGTCGCGCCGGGCCAGATAGTCGTTGACCGTCACGATGTGCACCCCGCGGCCGCTCAGGGCGTTCAGGTAGGCCGACAGGGTGGCCACCAGGGTCTTGCCTTCACCGGTTTTCATCTCGGCGATCTTGCCCTGATGCAGCACGATGCCGCCGATCAACTGCACGTCGAAGTGCCGCATCTTGAGGCTGCGCACCGAGGCTTCACGCACGGCCGCGAATGCCTCCGGCAGGAGGTCATCGAGGGACTCCCCGCGTTCAACCCGTTCTTTGAACCGGCCGGTCAGGGCCCGCACTTCCTCATCGCTCATCGCCTGCAGGGCCGGCTCGAGCGCGTTGATCCGATCGACGGCGGGCTGCATTTTTCTCAGCTCCCGCTCGTTCTTGCTACCGAACACCTTCGTGAGAAAACTCGTGGCCATGGAATAAATAATTCCTCTCTATGAAATATCCAACCGCTGCGATTATATCAAATTTATGGCGTGTCTCAAGGATTTCGTTTGGAAGCTTGAGGCTGGGAAAAAATTAACGGCTTCATCCAACGGCCAGGGGGTGAGTAAACCGAGGAGGGCGGTCCGCCACATTATGGCGGGTCGCCATGACACGAAACGCCGGCAAGCGCGGAGAGCGGTCCTCCGACGAAGCCGTCCTCAGTTGAGGAAGTATTTTTCGGGATTGACCTGCACCCCGAAGATGGCCACTTCGTAGTGAACGTGGGGCCCGGTGCTGTTGCCGGTGTTGCCCACCAGGGCGATCGTATCCCACCGGCTCACCTTTTCTCCTTGAACTTTCAAAAGCCGGCTGCAGTGCCCATAGGTCGTGGTCAGCCCGTGGCCATGATCCACAATGATGGCCTTGCCGAGCAGACCGTGGTTGCCGGAGAAGGTGACGACACCGGCGGCGGTGACGAGGATCGGGGTACCTTCGCGGGCCGCAATGTCAAAGCCCTTGTGAAATTCGCGCTGGCCGGTGAACGGGGAGATGCGCCAGTCGAATTTCGATGTTGCCCAGGATTCCACATCCGGATCGATCGGCCGGATGGTAGGCGTCGAGGCCAGCAGGCGCTGCTGTTTCTCCAAGTGGGTGACGAGCGCCGAGAAGCCGTTGTCCTGGTTCACCGCAGCCAGGTTGAGCTGCTCCACCTGGCTGCGCATCTCGCGGACCAGGCCGTTGCGCTGCTCGCTGAAGGCCGCTTTGGGATCCATGGCCTTGGGGATCGAACCGCCGACCCCGAAGAGGTTGGCCGTATCCGGGCGTTTTTCAACGTCCACGATGACCCGGATCTTTTTTTCGAACTGGTTCAGGGCGAGCAACTTCTCCTTGAGCGAATTGATCTCGTCGGCAAAATCGCCGATCTGCTTGCGCTGGAGGTCGACCTCGTCGCGTTGGCCCGCCAGGATGCTGGAGAGCTCCACCTCGCGTTTCTGCAAGTGCAGGGATGCCCGCTTCAGTTGAACATAGTCGTATCCGACAAAGCCGCTCACCCCGATAAACGCGGCCGCCAGAAGGGCCGCCCAGCGCAACGTCGATCTGGACGCGCAGAACTGCTTCGCCGGAGAGCCCGTGTTGGTCAAGACGACAAAGGAAACTTTTTTTCGCATAAGGCGGCCGCCCTCCTTCCTGGACTCGTTTGTGCCCCGTTTCCCACACCCGGGTGACGCATGGCGTCAGATTCAGCCAGGAGGTTGAAAAACAAGCATCCAGCCGTCGGCCAAGGTGCGTAGCGATTTGGAAAGTGCAGCCTATTGGCTGACAGCCTGATACTTGTTTTTCAACACCCTGATAGATCCGAGGTTTTGCGCAGCCATCTTTCAGTGACTTCGCCTTTTCGGTCCGCGACTAAAGCTATTTTATAAGAATATCGTCACAACCTTGTCAAGACTTTAGTCGACCATAAGGTCAATCAATACATAACAATTTGATATTTTAATATAAAAAAAAATTTAAGGGGGCCTCCAAAAACGGGAGCGCCCCCTCGTTTTTCATACAGAAAAGGCAGTTGCCGCTCGCGATCAGGCAATCCCCAGCTTGAACTTCAGCGACTTCAAGGTGTTCTTCATCAGCATGGTGATGGTCATGGGGCCCACACCACCGGGCACCGGGGTAATGAACCCGGCGATCTGCTTGGCAGCGTCAAAATCGACGTCGCCTTTTAAAATCGCCACCTTCTGGCCGGTCTTCTCGCTGATCTTCTCACCGACCCGGTTGACGCCTACGTCGATTACGCAGGCCCCCGGCTTGATCCATTCCGGTTTCACCAAACCGGGGACGCCGGCAGCCACGATCAGGATGTCGGCCCGCTTGCAGTGAAAGGCCATGTCTTTGGTGGCGGTGTGCACCACCGTCACGGTGGCGTTGGCGCCGCGGGCTTTTTGCAGCATCATATTGGCGATGGGCTTGCCGACAATGTTGGAGCGGCCCACCACCACGACCTCGGCCCCGTCGGTTTTCACTCCGGCACGCACAATGAGCTCCTGGATGCCGGCCGGCGTGCAAGGCGGGAACTTCACCTCGGAGCCGCCGATCATGAGGCGCCCGACGTTGACCGGGTGAAAGCCGTCCACGTCCTTGTCGGGATCGATGGCGTTCAGCACCTTTTTCTCGGCGATGTGCTTCGGCAGAGGCAGCTGGACCAGGATGCCGTGGATCGAGTCGTCCTTATTGTATTTGTCGATGAGCGCCAGCAGGTCCTTCTCGGAGATCGTGGCGGGCTGGTTGTCCTGGATTTCTTTATACCCCAGGCGGTGGGCGGTCTTGATCTTGAGGGTGACGTAGGAAATCGAGGCCGGGCTCTCGCCGACCAGGATGGTGACCAGGCCGGGCACGACGCCGTGCTTTTGCTTGATGGCCTTGACCTCTTCCGCAAGCTCCTCCAGGATGGTCTCGCGGATTTCTGTACCCTTGATGAGTTTCGCTGTCATTATTTTTCTCCTCTCTTGGGTTTGAGTGAAAAATTCAGTCTATCTGCCTGAGCAGTTACGCGTTCATCACACCGCATAGGGGACCTGGGTGAGCCCGGTGGCCTCGTCCAAGCCGAACATGAGGTTCATGTTCTGAACCGCCTGCCCCGCCGCCCCTTTGACCAGGTTGTCGATTGCCGCCATCAGGATCAACCGCTGGGTGCGCCCGTCTACCACGAAGCCGATGTCGCAGCAGTTCGAGCCCCGCACGTGAAGCGTGTCGGGCGGCATGCCTGTGGGCCGCAGCCGGACGAAGGGGCGGTCGGCGTAAAAAGCGGCCAGGCAGTCCTGCACGGTCTGGGCGGTGACTCCGGCGGTCGGCCGGGCGTAGATGGTCGCAAGCATGCCTCGCGTCATGGGCACCAGGTGCGGCACGAAGGTCAGCGTCACGGGCCGCCCGGCTTCGCGACTGAGATAAGCCTCCATCTCCGGGTTGTGCCGGTGGGCAGCCACTTTGTAGGCCTTGAACGACTCGTTGACCTCGCCGAAGTGGGTCGTGAGGGATGGCGCGCGGCCGGCCCCGCTGACCCCGGACTTGCAGTCGGCCACGATGCCGTCCACCTCGATCAGGCCGCTGCGCACCAGGGGAATGAGCGGCAGCAGCACGCTCGTCGGGTAACAACCCGGGTTGCCGATCAGCCTCGCCGCCCGGATCTGGGAGGTGTAAACCTCGCTCAGCCCATAGACGGCCTCGCCCAACAACTCCCGGCAGGCGTGGGGCTGGTAGACCGCTTCGTAGGCCGCGGCGTCGTTGAAACGGAAGTCCGCCGACAGGTCGATCAGCCGCCGGCCGCGCTTGAGGACCGCCGGCGCGACGTTCATGGGCAGCTTGTGGGGCAGGGCCGTGAAGAGGACGTCGGCCCGGTCGCAGACCCGCTCGTCGTTCAACTCCTCGCAGACCAGGTTCACCCGGCCGGCCATGG
Organism: uncultured delta proteobacterium; assembly: GCA_963785045.1. Classification (GTDB taxonomy): domain Bacteria; phylum Desulfobacterota; class Desulfobacteria; order Desulfobacterales; family SpSt-501; genus SpSt-501. The sequence continues at coordinate 36,202 of CAWAUC010000022.1, forward strand.
CCGGAAAAATCCGGTCGAACCGCTGCCCGGCGAACTGGCGGGACGTGATGAGCGTGAGTTCGACCCCAGAGTGACCGGAGAGGATGCGTACGAGCTCCGCCCCGGCATAGCCGGTTGCGCCGGCAACCGCGGCCCGAATCATAAGAGACCCCCTGACTGTATCAAAAGTTGGGATACGGCAGGATTTCTTATCAGAGGCCGCTGTGAAGTTCAACTCTAATCGAAGAAAAGATGGGCTTTATAGGCCGGATGTGGATCGCAGACCAGGCAGGGGCGACGGGTGATTCCGGAGGTCGTAGGGTTCAAGCATTTAAGGGTCCAAGTACAGCCCCACGGCACTGCTCTTACCCTTGAACCCTTGAACCCTGGACCCCCTGAGTCCTTTCTCCCGGCCTCACTCCATGACGCCTTCGAGCACCACCACCCATCCGGCGGGCGAGCGCGTGAGCCGCAGCGCAGAAACCACCGCGCGCAGCATGCGGCCGTTCCAGTTGACCATGAAGGCGCTGTGGGTGACGTCGGGCTCCCGGCTCGTGCGCTTGAGCGCCGCCAGCATCTCCGATGACCGGTTCGGCGGGAACAGCTTTAAAATCGGGCAGTTGAGGATCTCGAACAAAGATTTTCCCAAGGCATCGAGGGCCGCGGAGTTGGCATTCATAACGCGGGTGTCCGTATCGATGATGATGACCCCCGCCCCTATGCAGTCGAGCACAGCCTGCTGAAATTCCAGCTCTTCCAGCAGTTCCATGGCATCCCGCCGCGGGAACACGTTGCCGGTTTGAAGGATTTTCTTCTCAGCCGGCGGCAGGGCCGGCCGGTTTTCCATCTCGGTGATAAATTCGTTCAGCTGGACGGCCAGCTTGTCCATGGGCCCTTTGGCGATGAAATAGTCCGCGCCGATCGCATCCAGGGACTCCATCTGCTCGATCACCGTGCCGGACAAGGCGACCAGCGGGCAGCAACGACCGTTGAACTTCCGGCGCGCGGAATGGAAAAACTGCCGACCGCTGACCTTCGATATGACCAGGTCGGCAAACATGATGTCGAAAGGGCCCTCCTCCAGGCCGGCAATCCCCTGCTTGCCGTCGTAGGCCTTGCAGACCTGGTAGCCGTGCTGCTCCAGCAGGTTGCTCAAGAACTCAACAAAAAAATAGTCGCTGTCCACCACGAGTGCTTTTCGGGGCATATTCACCTGCCTTGAGTGCCTAAAGTGCCTTCAGTGCGCCAAAGGGACCGGAAGTGGTTTCAAAACCTCGTCTGAGGCCCTATGACGGCGTTGCAGACCTCTCGAAATGCTGACAACCTGACGTGGTTGCTGCCCTTTCGAATCGGCCTGCGCCTTGCCCTCGGACATGATCCGAGGGTTTGAAACCACTCCGAAAATTATGTTCCACCATCAGATAGATCGCCGGCGGCGATCTACTCTATGCACACTCGCCGGACCTCGCGGATGGTGGTGATGCCGTCGAGCGTCTTGCGGATACCATCCTGCTTCAGCGTGCTCATGCCGTCTTTCGTCGCCTGCCGCGCCAGGTCGTGGGAGGTGGCGTTCTTTTTGATCAAAATCTTGACGTCAGCGGTGGCCTCCAGGAGCTCGTGGATCCCGATGCGGCCCCGGAATCCGGACCCGCTGCAACGTTCGCACCCGGGGGCGCGCTTCATCGTGAAGGTGGGGCTGTAGGTGTAGCCGGCGGCGTCGAAGGCTTCGCGGCCAAAATCCATGCGCAGGTCCTCGAATTCCTCCTCGCCGACGCGGTAGTCTTCGATGCAGTTGGCGCACAGCCGCCGGACCAGTCGCTGGGCGAGGACCCCCAGAAAGGCGTCGGAGATGTTCAGGGCATTCATGCCCATCTCGAGCAGGCGCGTAAGGGTTTCAGGCGCATTGTTCGTGTGCAGGGTAGACAGGACCAGGTGCCCGGTCAGCGCCGCTTCCAGGGCGATGTTGGAGGTTTCCCGGTCGCGCATTTCTCCGATCATGATGATGTCCGGGTCGAGCCGCAGGAACCCGCGCATGATCCGCGCGAAATCAAGCCCGATCTTCGGCCGCACCTGCACCTGCCGCAGCCCGGCCTGGGTGATTTCGACGGGGTCCTCGGCGGTCCAGATCTTGACACCGGGCTGATTGATGGTGGCCAGGATGGCATGCAGGGTCGTGGTTTTGCCCGAACCGGTCGGTCCCACGCACAGGACCATGCCATAGGGCCGTTGGATCAGCTTATTCAGAACCTTGAGGTTGCGTTCGTTCAGGCCGATCTGGTCAAGCTTCAGGGAATTGGAGCGGGTCAGGATGCGCAGCACCGTGTCTTCGAATTTGCCGGAGGTCGGCATGGTGGACATGCGCAGCTCGAACTCCTGGACCCCCTTGCGCCGCATCTTGATCTTTCCGTCCTGGGGCAGGCGCTTCTCGGAGATGTCCAGCTCGGCCATGATTTTCAGGCGCGAGATGATGGCGGGCGCCATGGCATTCGGCACCTGGACGTATTCGTGGCAGACACCGTCGGTGCGAAAACGAATGGTGGTCTTGCGGGTGATGCTCGACGGCTCGATGTGGATGTCGGAAACACCGTTGCGGAAGGCCGTCACCAGGACCTGGTCCACGAGCTTGACCACCTGGCTGGAGGACTCGTCCAATGCCGTGAGCTCGTCGCGGCCGTCCTCTTCCTCCTCGAAGGCGACATCCGGAATGATGTCGTCCAAATCATCCGCCATGTGCTCGGTGAGCTGCTCGACGCGCGGGTCGAAAAAGTGGTTGATGTATTGCTCGACGTCCTCCTTGATCGCGACGGAGAAGAGGATCTTCTGGTTGCCCATCAGGGCTCGGATGTGGTCGGTCTTGCGCAGGTCCTTGGGATCGTCCACCAGGATCTCGATCCCGGCTTTGTCCCACTTCAGGGGAACCCAAACGTAGTAGAGCAGGAAGGACTTCTTGAGATTGTTGATCAGCTCGAAGGGGACGGGAGTCTCCGGGTCGAACCGGCGGAAGGTGCAGCCGTAGAACATCGCCAGGGACTTTCCCACCTCCAGCGCGTCGATTTTGAACCGTTCCACCAGCACGTAGTCGACGCTCTTGTTGATCTTCTTCGCAATGGCCAGCGCCTCCTGAAGCTGGTTGGCGGTGACGATCTTGCCACGAATGAGATAATCGTAACGGGAGTTGCTGGCCAGTTTGCCCTTGAGGGCGTTCAGGCGGCCGGCGATGCCCTCGTCGGCCGGGTTCATTTCGGAGGCCGTCTTGTACAACTCGAAGGCCAGGTCGTGGAGGTCCCGCCGCTCCATCTTCTGACCGAGCCAGGCCATCACGCCGGCTGCCTCCTTCTCCTTCAGATTCTGCTGGTAAATGATTTTGTGGGCCTTCTTCATCGTTTCCGGCGGGTCTTCTACCTCCAGCAAGCAGGTGAGGTAGTCGGCGATAATCTTGCCGGGCGAGTAATCGGACCTGGAGAAGTCGCAGGCGGAATGGTCGAGGGCCAGCAGTTTCTCATACTCGGCCACCGCCTCCTGCATCAGACCGAGCTCTTTCAAAGCCGCCGCCCCGTCCAGGAGCGTGGGGATGTCTTTTTGCATCGACATCGTCTTTCGGAAAATCGAGATGTCCTCGGGGGAAATCCCCTTGGTCTCGGACGCCTGCCGCTCCAGGATTTCTTTTTTCAGGCGGTCGACTTTCGCGCAGAGCGTCTGCCGGGTCTGCGGGGGGATGGACTTGCCGGAAGCGATGACATGCTCGTAGAGGACGAGGGACTCCTCGTACATGCCCATGATGTAGCAGGTCTCTGCTTCCTTGATTTTCAGATCCACGTCGGATGGGCCAGCGGCCTGTGTTCGATTCATTGCGCGGTGTTCCGTCTCCAACGAAAAGTATCCCCGTGCGGGGGCGCGGGGCGTCAACGCGACTGAAGCAAAATCCATTCGGGTAGGATTTATAATCCTATCGGCCGTTTGGATGGAAACTTTAGGCGTTAAGGAAAATTGCGGAATTGTTTTCAAAAAGGGGCAGTTTTGCTATAATAAAGGCAAGTTGTAAAATAAAACGAAGACGGAAGGGATCACGTCATGCCCATCTATGAATATGAACACGTGGACTCCCCCTGCCGCCTGGGGCGGGTCTTCGAGCTGCGCCAGTCCCTGGCTGAGGAGGCCTTGAGCCGGTGCCCGGGCTGCGGCGCGCCGGTCAAAAAAGTTATTTCCCGCACCAACCTCAACACCCCCAAAACCAACAGCGAGCTGCGCGACCTCGGGTTCACCAAGCTGGTCCGCCGCGACAACGGCGTCTACGAAAACGTGACCGCCCGCAACGGCGACAGCCGCTACATGGTCAGCGGCAAACCCGAAACAGTGCCGAATATCAAGAAGACAATCAGCGACTAAAATGCGTGGGACCGGCGGAGCCTGTCCCACGCATTTTAGAAGTTGATTTAAAAATGCAGGCTGCCGCCGCTTCGGCCATCGGGATGGCTTGGTTGAGCGTGTTACTTCTTCAACTTGACGACCAAGAAACCTGCATTTTTACGCCAGATGAAGAAATTGACGGCGTCGTCCTTGGAGACCTTCCCCAAGACCTCGTTGTAGTCCTTCACCGATTCGATGTTCTGGCGGTTGATTTCCTTGATGATGTCGCCCGGCCGCACCCCGGCCTCTTCCGCCGGGCTGTCGCTCTGCACGTCGGTGACGATCACCCCGCCGGTTTCAGTGATGTTGAAGCGCTGAGCGATCTCCGGGGTCAGGGTCGAAACCCGCAGTCCCAACGGATCCTCACCGCGCTTCTCGGGCGCCTCGCCCCGGGCGGCCACCTTTTTGTCGTCGCGCTTGGCGACCTTCACACTTATGGTCTTGGGTTGACCGTCGCGCAGCACCTTCACCCTGGCCGTCTGGCCCACCGGGATGCCCGCCACCAGGCTGGTCAATTGCCGGGTGGTATCGACCCTCTGGCCGTTCACCTCCACGATGATATCCTTGGGCTTGATCCCGGCGGCATCGGCCGGGTCGCCTTTGAACACATCGGCCACGAAAACCCCCTTCTTGGCCTTGATGCCGTAGTAGTCGGCCATCTCCTGGTTCACGTCCTGGATGGCGACCCCCAGCCAGCCCCGGGTTACTTCGCCGCCGGACTTGAGCTGGTCGATGATGTTTTTGGCAAGGTTGATGGGGATGGCAAACCCGATTCCTTGCCCGCTGGCGATGATGGCGGTGTTGATGCCGATGACTTCGCCCTTCATGTTGATCAGCGGCCCACCGCTGTTGCCGGGGTTGATGGAGGCGTCGGTCTGGATGAAGTCGTCGTAGGGCCCGGAGCCTATGACGCGGCCCTTGGCGCTCACGATGCCGGCGGTCACGGTGCGTTCGAGCCCGAAGGGGCTGCCGATCGCCACCACCCACTGGCCGACCTTCATCTGCGCCGAGTCCCCCAGCTTAACGGCGGGGAACTCCATGGCGCCTTTTATTTTCAACAGCGCCAGGTCCGTGCTCGGGTCGCGGCCGATGACCTGGGCGTCGAATTCTTTCTCATCACCCAGTTTGACCTTGATCTGGTCGGCATCCTCGATCACATGGTTATTGGTCACCACGTAGCCTTCCTTGTCGATGATGAACCCTGAGCCCAGACTGGGCTGCTTGAACTCACGCGGCGTCTCGTCGCCGAAGAAACGCTCGAAGAAATCGTTGAACGGCTGGTCCTGGCCGAAGGGCTCCTTTTGGAAGTGCCGCAGTACCGGTCCGCCGCCCTTGATCGTTTTCACCGTGCGGATGTTCACCACCGCCGGGCCGACCAACTCGGCCAGTTGACTGAAGCTGGCCGGCACCATGGGTGGCTCGACCGACGTCGCCCAAACCGTCGCGGGTGCGACCCCTGTCCCGCCGGACAGCACCCCAAAGAGCGCAAGGGCTGCCGCCGTGCCCAGCACCACGCGCAAAGCCGCTTCTTTTCCAAAGCCCATATGGTTAGCCTCCTGGCCACCCGGCTGGTTCATTGCGCGACCGTCCGGGATTAATAGTTGATAAAATTATAATTTTTGAACCATTTTCGGCAAAAAGTCAAACTGGAATCTTGTCTGAAACCAGGGCTCTGTCCGCACCCGCCTAATAGTTTTCTTGTTAGTGCCCATCCATAAACGGCGTCTTTCGGCCCATGCCGGCGTTCTCGCTCTTCGCAATCCTCGGCGTAGCCTCACTACGCCTGCGGTTGCGAAATCGCTGCGGCCTTGGCCTGAACCGAAATCCACCATTTCTGGATGGACACCAGTTATAAAAGCCGGCGGCACGAATTGCCATTGTCACCGTCACCCTTGACAATTACAAACGAACATCCTACACAGGGCGGTTAGGTCCGTCAACACATCCAAGGAGTGCGGCCATGATTCGCGTCGAGAGCCTGACCAAATACTACCACGCCAAGTGCGCGGTGGACCACATCACCCTTGATGTCCGCAAGGGCGAAATTCTGGGGCTGCTGGGCCCGAACGGGGCCGGCAAAACCACCACCCTGCGCATGCTCACGGGCTTCCTGAAGCCGACCTCCGGCAGCATCCGGGTGAAAGACTATACGATCGACGAGCAGCCCCTGGAGATCAAAAAAATCATGGGCTACCTGCCGGAATCAGCACCCCTGTACCACGACATGCTCGTCTACGACTACCTCCAGTTCGTCGCGGACATCCGGGGGGTGGAGACGGCCCGCAAGCCGGCGCGCATCGGCGAGCTCGGCGACCTGTGCGGCATCAACGAGGTCATGCACCAGCCGATCGGCGAACTGTCCAAAGGCTACAAGCAACGCGTGGGGCTGGCCCATGCCATGATGAACGATCCGGAAATGCTGGTCCTGGACGAGCCGACCTCGGGCCTGGACCCTAACCAGATCGTCGAAATCCGGGAAATCATCCGGCGCATCGGCCGGGAGAAAACCATCATCTTCTCCACCCACATCCTGAGCGAGGCTGAGGCGACCTGCGACCGGGTGGCCATCATCCACCGAGGCAAAATCGTTGCCGACAGCAGCACGGCGCGGCTGAAAGAAACCCTGGGCGGTCAGAGCCGGATCCTCATCACCCTGGAACAGGCGGATGCCGCCGCAGTGCAGCGGGAGCTTCCCACGGTCACCGGAGTGACCGGCCTGGAGGTGCTCGAACAGACCGACGGCCACCTGCGCCTGCAGCTCGACTGCGCCCTCGGCGCCGATCCGCGGCCGGAGCTCTACCGCCGCATTAAGCAGACGAGCTGGGTACTGCTCGATTTCCACCAGGACACCCAGACCCTCGAGGCCGTTTTCCGAGAGCTGACCAAGGAGAGCTGACATGCGCCAGGCACTTCGCATCTGCCGCAAGGAGTTCCAAGCCTACTTCCTATCACCCGTCGCCTATATCGTGATTACGATTTTCCTGCTGGTGACGGGCTGGTTTTTCTTTTCTACCTTCTTTCTGCTCAACCAGGCCAGCCTGCGGAACTTTTTCGGGCTGCTGCCGACCGTCTTCGCCTTCGTGGTGCCGGCCGTCACCATGCGGCTCTTCGCGGAGGAATTGAGCATCGGCTCTTACGAGACGCTGCTCACCCTGCCCGTCACCGACCATGATGTCATTGCCGGCAAATTCCTGGCGAGTGTCGCCTTCATCGCGGCCATGCTGGTCCCGACCCTGGCTTACCCGGTCACCGTATCGCTGCTGGGCTCTTTGGACTGGGGCCCCGTGGCGGGCGGCTACCTCGGCGCCCTGCTGCTGGGGGCGGCATTTTCAGCCATCGGCCTGCTGGCCTCGGCCCTCACCCGCAACCAGATCGTGGCCTTCATCGTCGGGATGGCGATCTGCTTGGGCCTGACGCTGGTTGATCAGATGATGATCTTCATGCCGCGCGCCCTTCTGAGCACCCTGACCTACCTGGCCGTGGACTTCCACTTTCAGAACATCGCCAAGGGCATCCTCGACACCCGGGATATCGTCTATTTTCTGAGTCTTTGCTTCATCGGCCTCTACGGCACGAGCCTCGTGCTGAAGGCCAAGCACTAATCCTGCCGGAGGAGCAGACAATGCCCGAGCAGAAACGTTCCGCCACCATCATCAAGCTTGGCATGTACCTGCTGGCCATCGTGTTGATCAACATGGCCGGCCTGACGCTGTTTGCACGCTTCGATCTGACCCGGGACCGGATCCTGTCCCTTTCCGAAGCGAGCGAGAAGGTGGTTTCCACGCTCTCGGAACCCCTGACCATCGACGTCTTTTTCAGTCGCAACCTGCCCCCGCCCTACAACACGGTCGAGCAGTATCTGCACGACCTGCTGGAGGAGTATTCCGTTTTTAACCCGAAGTTCTTCAACTATCGGTTCTACGACGTCAGCGCCGACGAGGGGGACGTTTCGGCCGAGGCCCAGAAAAACCAGAAGCTTGCCAACAGCTACGGCATTTACCCGATTCAGGTTCAGGCCATCGAGAAGGATGAGGTCAAGTTCCAACGGGCGTACATGGGCCTCGTTCTGATCCACGGGGACCTGATCGAGCAGCTGTCCACCATTACCACGTCCGACGGTCTGGAGTACCGGATCACGACCGCGATTCAGAAGATGAACAACAAGATCAGCGCGCTGCTGAGGCTTCCCGACAAAATTCAGGTAAAGCTGTTCCTGTCCTCTTCCCTGAATGCCGTGGCGCCCTTCATGGGGCTGAAGACCCTCTCCAACCTTCCCGCCCAGATCGAGCAGGCGGTCAAAGCGCTCAACGTCCAGACCTACGGTAAGCTTGCCTACGAGTCCACCGATCCGGCCCCCGACAGCGATTTAAACAAGCTGTCCCAGGCCGATAACCTGCTGCTGCTCACCTGGCCGGCCTCGGCTGACGGCAAGGTAGCGGCCGGCAAGGGGGTGATAGGACTGCTGGTCGAACACCAGGGACGGAAGATTGCGCTTCCGCTTATCGACGTGGTCCGCCTGCCGATCCTCGGCACCCAGTACAAACTGATCGGCCCCGAGGACGTGAGCAAGATGCTGAACAACAGCGTGGAATCGCTGCTCGAGATCCATCAGGGCCTGGGGATTCTAACCGACCACCGCACGGCGCCGATTATGGAAGGCAGCAGCCCCGGCAGTCCGCAGGACGACCCGCAGGCCTACAGCAACTTCCGAGAGCAGATCGCACAGAGCTACACGCTGAAGCCCGTAACCCTTGCGCAAAACCCCATACCCGAGGACATCGACTGCCTGCTCGTCGTCAACCCTCGCGAAAAATTCACGGACTACGAACTCTACCAAATCGACCAGTTCCTGATGCAGGGCAAGAACCTGGCCCTGTTCGTGGAAGCTTTCGATGAGGTCATGGCATCTCCCAACCAGCCGCCGGTCTACCGGCCCCTCGACACCGGACTCGAACGTCTGCTGGAACACTACGGCGTGCGGGTCCAGCAGGCCTACGTGCTGGACGAGAACTGCTACCGCCAGGCGATGCCGCCCCAGATGGGCGGCGGCGAGCGGCCGATTTATTACGCACCGTTGATCAAACGCAAGTTCATGAACCATGATTTGCCGTTCATGAAAAATATCAAGGGTCTGGTGGCGGTCAAGGCTTCGCCCCTCGAGCTCGTACCGGAAGAACGCCGGCCGAAGGGAATTAAGGTCCACCTGCTGTTCGCCTCTTCCGAAAAATCCTGGGAGATCAAGGACCGCATCAATCTTGACCCGATGTTCCTGAAGCCACCCGCCTCGGCGGCCGACTTGCACAGCCGCCCGCTGGCCTACCTGCTGGAGGGGGAGTTCCCGAGCTACTTTGCGGGCAAACCCATTCCGGTGCGGGAGCTGGCGCAGAAAAAAGGTGACCAGCCGGCGGCGCCGGCCGCAGAGGCTCCACAGATCGACCTGTCCAAAGTCGAGCGCCAGGGGCAGTTCATCGCCCAGGGCAAGCCCGGCAAAATCTTCCTCCTGGCCTCCTCGGACATGCTCAAGAACATGGTGATCGACGAGACCGGCCGGGGGCCCAACACCGTCTTCGTCCTCAACGCGATCGATTACCTCAACCGACGCGGGGATATCGCCGTTCTGCGCGCCAAGGAGCAGACCTTCAACCCGCTGAGCGAGACCAGTGCCGGCGAGCGCACGTTCATCAAGTCCTTCATCATCGCCGGGCTGCCGCTGTTGGTCGTGCTGTTCGGGATCGGGGTTTGGGTTCGCCGGGCGGCGAGAAAAAAACGCATCCAGGCGATGTTTGCTCCCCCATCTGCGTGATGGATGGAAAGGATGGAAACCGTGAAGCTGAAGAAAGAGTTCATCATTCTGGGGGTGATCATCGTGGTGCTGGGCGTTTACCTCTTCCAACGCAGCGGCGACCGGACCCACTACAAGCTGCCGGAGCTGCCTGCGCTGGCGGCTTCCGAGATCACGAAAATCGAGATCACCCAAAGCGGCCAGTCCGTGGTGCTGGTGCGCCAGGACGGGCGCTGGGTCATCGACCCCCCGGGGGTGGCGGCCGCCCCGAAGAGCGTCAAGGAAATGATAGACGCGCTCTGCGGCCTAACCCTGACGGCGTTGGTGGCAGAGTCCCCGAACTACTCGCTCTATGGGCTCGACGACGCCCACAAGATCCACGTCCGGGCCTGGCAGGACGGCCGGCTCGTGCGCGAGTTGGACATCGGCAAGACCGCACCCTCCTTCCGCCACACCTTTGTGCGGCTCGCCGGTGATGACCGGGTCTACCACGCGCGCGATAATTTCCGATTCTACTTCGCCGGCGGGCCCGAGGATCTCAGGGACAAGACCGTGCTCTCTTTCAAACGGCCGGACATCACCGAAGTGCGCATCACCTCGGGCGCCGTGGAGACGACGTTCACCCGCGACAAGAGCCCGGAGTCGGGCACCCCGGCGGCGGAGGCCGCTATCCCCTGGAAGGGTCCCGATGGCGCGGCGGTGAACACCGCCCGCCTGAACGCGCTGCTCGCCACACTTTCCGACCTCACGTGCGAAAAATTCATCTCCGACCGCAGCAAGGACAGTTTCAGTCACCCGGTCTACTCCATCACCCTCATTGGCGGCCAGGAGCACTCCTTGTCCATATTCGCCCCCTCCGGGGCGGACTCGGGCGACCACCCGGCCGTGTCCTCGGCGAGCGATTCGCCTTTCGTCCTGTCGGCGGACCAGGCTAAAACCATCATGAAGGATCCGGGAGAGCTTCTGGAAAAGGGCGAGAAAAAAGAAGAAAAAAAATAACGCGGGGTTAAAACCCGCGTTATGAGGCATGCCGCAAGTTGCCGCGGTTTTTGATCTACCTCGCTCACATATATGCCAGACCAGTTTCGAGAGTGCCGATTCTGAAAACTTTTCTATCGGGCAGAATTCGGACCAGGCGCAAGCGTTTTCCTGTTGACAGCCAGATTTCCTTCAGGTTATGAAGGCAGCCAAGGTGCCGTTACGGCTTGATAGGGAATCCCGTGCAATCCGGGAGCGGTCCCGCCGCTGTAACCCCGCCCCTTTCGATAAGAACAGGGAACCTGCTCAGCCTTTGTAAGCCACTTTTTCGCTTAAGCGGAATGGGAAGGCTGCTGAACAGGCGGGGGAGCCAGAAGACCTGCCTGACCACATATTGCCCTACCTCTGCGTGGCCCCAGAGGTGGATCGGCAAATCGCTTAGGGTAAAGTGAACTGGGTGCAGCCCTTCAAGCTTTTTGAGCTTGGAGGGCTTTTTTGTTGTCTGCGGCAAAATTGAACAACGAAAGCAGGTGGTTAACTTGAAAAGCGGAGGCATCATTTATGCTGCGGGCGAGGCCCCGGCGTCTTGGGCGGAAGATAAAGAATAGCGCCTACCATTTTAGGCGGTGCCCGGATGTAGCGGAGAATCGTAAGCAAAAGGGAGATCGATGATTCTTGCAGATATCAAACGCCATTTTCTATGAAAAAGAGGGTGCCTATCTTGGCAAGAGGTGCGGCTCTTACAAACAAAAAAAGAAAATTTGGGAGGAAGGAAATGAAACCATTGATGATGAGGAAATCCGGGGTCGTTGTCATCGCAGCGATCCTGTTGATCGGGTTATCGCATGCCGCATTCGCAATGGGACCTTTGCCGAACAAAAAAGCAATTGTTTTAGCGGACTTTGGCACAACCTACCCTTCTGCCTTGGTGGCCGTCACCAACGTACAGGAAATGGTCCAAAAGGCCTTTCCGGAAGTGATGGTACGAATCGCATTTACTTCCAACATCATAAGGGATATCTGGCACAAGCGGCAGGACGACGCCCAGTTTCTTGACGAACACAAAGAGATCCCCAAGGATATTCTTAATGTAAAAGGTCCCCTTGCAACAATTGCAGACCTCCAGGATGCCGGCTACAGGACCATCATCGTTCAGCCTCTGCATGTCTACGAGGGCGAAGAGTACACGGACCTTTGTTCATATGTCCGTGGGCTGAACGCCATAACGACCATCAAGGAAAAGTACAAGCCATTTGTCAAGCTGGCCATTGGCCGGCCGATTTTGGGGAAACATGGGGTTGTTCATGATTATCACAAGGATTTGGATGCGGCCGCGAAGACCCTTGCGCCGGATGTAGCGCTTGCCACGAAGAATGGGGCGGCACTTGTCTACATGGGCCATGGCAATGAGTATTACAGCACGGGCATTTATGCGGAATTCCAGCAGGTCATGCGCAGAACCTACTCAGAGGCCAAGATCTTCATCGGCACGGTGGAAGGGTTCCCATCACTTGACGATGTTGTCGCCGACATAAAACACAGCGGAGTCAAAAATGCGGTCCTCAAGCCCCTGATGGTTGTCGCAGGCGATCATGCCAATAATGACATGGCGGGCAATGACGAAGGCTCATGGAAAAGTACCTTCAAACGGGCTGGCGTTCGCGTCGAATGCATCCTCCATGGGTTAGGTGAAAACATGGGATGGGATGAGATATATATCGAGCATATCAAAGACGCGGCACGGGATAACGGTATAGAATTGTAGTCTCCGTTGCTTTATTTTGAACAAGGAGGCGAATATGAAGAAAGGGAGGATGCAAGCGCTGCCTTTCGCGGTGGCCTTGGTCTTGACAACGTTAACGGCCTTTAACTCGCCCGCATGGGCCGACGCGAATATTCTGATCGATCAATCCGGAAGCAGGATTGTGGTCGAAAAGCCGTTTAGAAGGATCATCTCCCTTTATGCAGCGCATACGGAAAATCTTTTTTCACTTGGGCTTGACCATGAAATCATCGGCGTCTCCGAGGATGAGGCGTACCCTCCGAAGGCCATGACAAAACCGGCTTTCAACTACCATGATGATGCGGAAAAGTTTTTGGCTGCTCAACCGGACCTTGTGCTGATCCGCCCCATGATCGCCCAGGGAAATCCAAATTTCGTGGAGAAGCTCCAAAAGGCCGGCATCACGGTCGTATCTTTGCAGCCGACAACCGTGACGGATATCTATGCATACTGGCGGGATCTCGGACTCCTGACGGGGCGGGAACGGCAGGCCGAAGGGATGATCAAGGAGTTTGAGGCAAAACTGCTGAGCATCCGCTCTCTTGTAGAGGCTATTCCCCCTACCAAAAGAAAGAAGGTCTATTTCGAAGCGATTCACAGCAAAATGAGGACCTTTTCGCCTTCTTCCATTGCCATGTTCGCCCTGCAGATCGCCGGCGGCATAAACGTGGCAGAAGACGCCCAGGCACGGCACGGCACGAACATCGCGGACTACGGAAAGGAACATATCCTTTCCCATGCAGATGAGATCGATGTCTATCTCGCGCAAAGAGGTGCCATGAATCATGTCGACCTCCGGCAGATCCAGGAAGAGGCGGGATTCGAGCTCTTGAAGGCCGTGCGTGAAGGCCATATTCATATCGTAGATGAAAAGATTGTTTCAAGGCCTACTATGAGGCTTCTGGACGGAATCTATGAGATCGGAAGATGTCTTTATCCCGAGCGATTCAATGATGTCACGGGCCTCAAAAAAATTCCAGTTCTCTCCAGAGCCCAATTTGCCGAGATGCTTTTCAAGATGACGAACATGCCCCTGAAAACTCCGGATTACCGGCGCGATATCGACAAAAAAGCAGGCACACGGCATCGGTACGGGGATTTCAAGGATGTAGACTATACGGGCAATGCCTATAAATTTATTGAAACCGCCGTTTATCGGGGGGTTTTTCCCGATGTCCCAAAAGATGCATTCGATCCCGACAAACCCATCAAGAGAAGAACTGTCGCGTACGCCCTCTTTGTCTATTTCGATTTCCCCGAAGTCAAAAAGGACATCGCCATTGGGGATCTCGGGAGTTCCGATCCCTTTTTCGAACAGATACGAACGGCCGTCGGACTTGGATTGATGGATTTGACTCCAAATGGTCTTTTCAGACCCGACGAATCGGTTTCGGGCATGGAGGCATTCAGAAGCATTGCAAAGGCCGCGGAAAGCCTTCCTTCATCGCCGAGATAGGCATGTTGAGTCGGAATACGATACGCTGCGAAATCCACAGATTCCAGCAGCAATTTAAACAAAAACACCCCCTCCAAAACGGTCTATGAACGCTTACTTCAAATAGCGATTCTGCAACTCAGTCCAATTTTGCGTTTTCATGAATTTCAGCAACGCCTTGTTTACCGGTTTGCGCAGCGGACTTTTTTCCTGCAAAGCAACGCTGACGAAATATTCATCAAAGGTTCCCGGCAGCACCTGCACTCGGCCGGCAAACCCCGTCTTTATGAGATGCTTCAATATTGTTTCATCTTGGACAAACGCATCGATCTTTTTGCCGGCAACCGCCAGCAACCCTTCCTGAAAACTTTCAATGGGAACCACGGTTATTCCCTGTCGGGTCAGAAAGTCGAAACCTTCCGATCGGGATATAGCTCCGACTCGCGCATGGTAGAGATCATTAAAGCCGCGAACCTTGCCCCTTAGCTCACTAATGGTCAGCGACGCCGTGATGTTGGCGGTAAAGCTGGCGATAAAAACAATAGAAAAAATCATCCAAATGAGCGCAACGATTCGCCCGCCCATTGTTTTGGGTGCTTTGTCCCCGTAACCGACAGTGGTCATTGTTACCATTGCCCACCAGATGCCGTGACCGATCCCCGCGACGGTGCCTTCACCGAACATTTCGCTATTCCGACCCCTTTCGAATAGCCACACGATTATTCCTGCTATCAGCGACATCACGGCCAGCAATCCGATTGCTTTCAAAATATGCGGTGAAAATATACCTTCGAAAATCCGGACCCACCGGTATTCGACACCTTCTGCCGGTATTGCAATGCCCAGTCCCGATTTCAAATAAGATTGACTGAAATCCATGGTAGATTCAAACCGCTCCTTGACGGCCAAGGAAGGTATGACGTCGATGTCTCGTTTTTCCAAGGCATCTATTAAAACCTCCAGGCTGCTGAACTCACGAAATTCATAAGGCATGTTTATGCGTTGAGCCACCGCCTGCCAGAGTTCGACACTGAAACCCTCCCATCGATTGCCTACCGTTTTCATGCACAGCGGTGGAGCCTCCATCACCCCTACCAGCAGCTTGGGTGGAATGGCACTTCCATCTTGAGCCAATGCGTTCTCAGGCAAAAACAAAAGAAGCCAGAGCCAAATCATTCCGCAGGCTATTACATGGGTCGCTTTATGAGTCGATCGCATAAGGTTCACACATGGGGTTTTACGTTTTTGGAAGGACGCACTGGGGGCCGTTTCACTCGATCAAACCCTACGGATGATATCCCGCGCTTGCCAGCGCTGCAATAGACAATCGAAATCAAACGGATCCTGGGTGGTTCGAGGAATGAAAAGCAGGCCCTGTCATCCTCGCCGGTACCAGTACCAAGCGGAAGGGGAGCCCTTTTCCTCACCGATCACGAAGCGGGTCCGAATAAATGCAGTCTGCAGCAGGGATTCGACCGCATCGGCCGAAATACCCCGGAACCCGCCCTTCCATGGCCGAGGCAGCCAGGCATAGAGCATGTAATCGCCCCCCGAACGCAGCAGTCTGGCGAGTCCGCGGGCATATTTGATTCTGTCGTTTTCCTTCAAGGTGAACAGGCAACCGATGTCCAAGACATAATCGTACAGGCCGGTGAGCATGCCGAGATTGGTCACGTCGGCGGCATGAAATTCGATTTCCAGCCCTGCAGCGGCGGTTTTCCGGCGGGCTTCGCGGATGGCCTTGGGCGCGAAATCGACCCCGGTCACCTGCCAACCGTGGCAGGCAAGTGTGATCGCGTTGGTGCCGGTCCCGCAACCCACGTCGAGCGCTCTGCCGGGCGAATTGCCGGCGATGAATTCCATCACCTCAGGTGGCGTGATCCGGGTATCCCAAGGCGTCTGTCCCCTCCAATAGCGCCATTCGAATCTCCATCGGTTGGGGATGAGTGCACCCATCATGCGATGCCACAAGGGGGTTATCCTCTGATCCATGCCAGTCTCTTTTATCAGGGGATCATTTTGTCAACCTGTTCGATGTTACCATGTTTGGGATTGCGCTTGCAATTGAAACCCTGCAGCACCAAGAGGCAAAGCGGCAACCAAACCACACATCATCACCAGTGGTAGATTCCCCACAAACAAAAAGCCCTCCAAGCTAAAAAAGCTTGAAGGGCTGTACCCGGTTCTCTTGACCCTAAGCGTCCTGCCAATCTGTCTCTGTAACCACGCACAGATACGGCAGTTTGTTGCAAGGCAGGTCTTCTGGCTCCCCCCGCCCGTTCAGCTGCCTTCCCATTCCGCTGATGCTGAAAAGCGGCTCACCAAGGCTGAACAGGTTCCCGACTCGATCATGACTCTCCCAAGTATGCCTTGCGAACCATCTCGTTTTCGCTCAGATTCTCTGCGCTGTCGTGCAGCACGATGCGCCCGGTCTGCAGCACATAACCCCGACTCGCTACCTGGAGTGCCATGAGCGCGTTCTGCTCGACCAAGAGGATCGTCATGCCCTGCGCGTGAATATCTTCGATGATCTGGAAAATCGCTTCGACCAGAACCGGCGAAAGCCCCATACTCGGCTCGTCCAGAAGCAGGATTCTCGGGCGCGACATCAACGCGCGTCCGATCGCCAGCATTTGCTGCTCCCCGCCGGAGAGGGTACCGCCCTGCTGACTCCGTCGCTCTTTCAACCTCGGAAAGAGCTCAAACACACGTTCCAGGTCTTGCTGGATGCCGGTCTTGTCGTTGCGGTGGAAGGCACCCATTTCCAGGTTTTCGAGCGTCGTCAGCCGCGGGAAGATGCGGCGGCCTTCCGGCGACTGGCAGATGCCTGTTGTGACGATGTCGTGAGGCGGGACGCGGTCTATCCGCCGTCCCTCGAGCGTGATCGTTCCCTCTTTGGGCCGCAGCACGCCGGAGATCGTCTTGAGCGTCGTCGTTTTGCCGGCCCCGTTCGAGCCGATGAGCGTAACGACCTCGCCCTTGTCGACGGTAACGGAGATGCCTTTGAGGGCATGGATATTGCCGTAATACGTGTGAATGTTGTGGAGTTCAAGAAGTGCCATCTTATTAACTCTCTGTTTCCGCCACGGCCTTTCGTTTTGCGCGCCGGATCCCGGCGGCGACCCCTTTGCCTAAATAAGCTTCGATGACTTGCGGGTTGGCACGCACCTGCTCCGGCGTGCCTTCCGCAATCTTGGCGCCATGATCCAGAACGGTGATATATTCCGAGATGCTCATCACCACTTTCATATCGTGCTCGATCAACAGGATCGTGATGCCGAGCTCGTCGCGCACGCGCTTGATCAGCGCCATCGCGTCGACGGTTTCCTGCGGGTTCATGCCGGCAGTAGGCTCATCCAGGAGCATTAGCTTCGGATCGGTCGCCAGAGCCCGTGCAATCTCCAACCGCCGCTGAAATCCGTAGGCCAGATTCTTGGCGAGCGTCTCGCCTTTGCCGCCCAATCCAACATACGCCAAAAGCTCCTGGCCGCGCCCGCGCGCCTTGGCCTCCTCCTGCTTCACAGACCGCGTTCGCAACAAAGCGCCGTACCAAGCCGATTTCAAGCGGCAGTTCATGCCAACCAACACATTTTCGAGAGCGGTCATGTTGCTGAAGAGACGGATATTTTGGAAAGTCCGTCCCAGCCCCAGCGCAGTGGCACGATTGGGACGCAGGCCGCCGATCTCCTTGCCATCGAGCAACATCTGACCCGACGTCGGTGTGTAAAAGCCGGAGACCATGTTGAAGAAGGTCGTCTTGCCGGCGCCGTTCGGGCCGATCAGGCTTGCGATCTTGCCCTTCTCGATATCGAGGTTGAGGTCCGACACCGCGGCCAACCCGCCAAAATGCTTGCTGATGTTTCGAGCCTCCAACAAGGCCATGCGATCTCCTCCGTTATCCGCCTTCTGCCGGCTGGGGCGTGTCTTCATCCGCCGCGTGCAGTTCGGCGCGCCGTGCGGCGCTGGGAAAGAGTCCTTCCGGTTTGAGCACCATGATGACAACCATCGCCAAGCCAAAGAAGAACCACCGCCACAAAGAGAGGTCAACCGTTGCCAGCGGGGCAATGTGAAGCTCCCGACCGACGTAGCGAACCAGGGAGGTGGTCTGGGTCAGGATGACGCGGTCAAAGAGCTGGAGCAACATCCCGCCGATCACGACCCCCTTGATATTGCCCATGCCGCCGAGAATGACCATGCACAGGATCATGACCGACAAGTTGAACTTGAACAACTCCGGGAAGATCGCCTGCAGCTTGGCCGCGTAAAACGCTCCCGCGAAACCGGAGAAAGAGGCGCCGATGGCAAAAGCCGAGAGCTTGGTTCGAACGGGGTCAACCCCCATGCAGTCCGCGGCGGTCTCGTCCTCGCGCAGCGCCATCCAGGCGCGACCCAGGCGCGAATCCTGCAGGCGCATGCTCGCGAGAATGATGAGGCCGGCAATCGCCAGGATCAGGTAATACCAGGGCACAGGGTCGAAGCTGAACCTAAATCCAAAAAGCGACGGCCGCCCGACCGGGTTCAGCCCCTGCACCCCATTGGTCAAGTTGTAGTCGGTGAGCAGCCGCCAGGGACCAATGCCAATCGTCACACTGCCCAAATTGCGCATGACGATGGGGACGATTTCGCCGAAAGCCAGCGTGACAATGGCCAGATAGTCACCGCGCAGGCGCAGCGTTGGCGTACCGATGACGATCCCGCAAAACGCGGCGACGATCACAGCGACCCAGATAACGATCCAAAAATTCCATTGCAGGGGATGCCCCGGCCAGGTGAGGACCCCCGTGGTGTACGCACCAATCGCAAAGAACGCGGCATAGCCCAGGTCGAGCAGGCCGGCATAGCCGACGACGATGTTCAGGCCCAGGGCCAGGATCACCAGGACCAGCACGTCGGTGACGTCGTTGACGATTCCCCACTTGAACGCATGGTCCACCAACGGGAAGGCGAGGAGCAGAAGAATCCAGAAGACCGAGGCGAGGATCTGGCGCTGCCGAGCCGGTAGTGCGCGCCAGGGACCTATCAATGAATGCCACATTTGAGCCATAGAACCTACCCTCAGTCTTTCTCCGGAGCCCGCCCGCCCAGGAGCCCGGATGGTTTGAAGACCAGCACCAGGATCAGTGTCGTAAAGACAAGGGCACGCGTCCATTCCGAGGAGAGATACTGGTCGCTGTAAGCGTTGAGGAAACCGATGACGTAGCCGCCCAACACGGCGCCACCGATATTGCCAATGCCTCCCAAGACCGCGGATGTAAAGGCCAGAAGACCGGCGTCAAAACCCATCAGGTAACGGCCTGTGTTCAGGTAGATGCCGACCACCATGCCGGCCGCACCGGCGAGGGCGCCGCCGATAAAGAACGTGTTGCGAATCACCTTCTCGACGTTGATGCCCATGAACGCCGCCGCCTCGCGATCCTGGGCCGTGGCCCGCATGGCCTTGCCCATCTTGGTCTTCCGAATGAACAGGATCAAGAATACCATCAACGGTACGGTGACGCCCATCAGAAACACATCTTTGGTCGTGAACAGCACGGCCGTCTTCATTCCCAACACGTCGTTCAGAATATCGATCGTGGGGAAGATGCTCGGATAATTGATCTGGCTGGGTCCCTTCCAGATCATCCCCAAATTCTCCAACATGAAGGACATGCCGACGGAAGTGATGAGCGGAGCCAAGCGCGGGGCGCGGCGCAAGGGTTTGTAGCCGATGCGATCGATCAGCACGTTGATCGTTCCCGTGGCGAGCATGGTCACAAACATGACCCCGAAGATAATGACCCACAGTTGCCAGCCGCCCAGGGTATGATTGACGCCGAGAAATCCCATGCAGGTCAACGAAATCAGGAAACCCCACATGTAGACGTCGCCGTGGGCGAAATTAATCAGCTCGATGATGCCGTACACCATGGTGTAGCCCAGGGCGATCAAGGCCAGGTAAGAGCCGAGCGTGACGCCGTTGATGATGAGCTGGGTGAAAAGTTCAATCTGGGTCATCTAACCCCATCCCCCTCATAAGATAATTTGAGGATCTTCTTACCACCCCGCACATGCGCCAACGACTAATTATGCCGGCGGCGATGCGGGTTAAGCCACACTCCCAAAACTTACCCTGGCGATGATGAAGCAGATCGCCAGGGTAAGAAGGGATTCTGCGAATGTTAGTTGCAGGTCATGTCGCCGCTGATATTCTTCTGCCAGACGTACTTGCCGTCTTTGAACAGAAAGCCGGACATCAGGTAGGTCGTCGGATCGCCGTTGGCATCGAAGGTGATCTTGCCGGAAACACCATCCAGATCCTTGGTGGCGCGCATCGCGTCGAGGACTGCGGCGCGTTTGGCCTTGACGTCAGTGGCCTTGTCAAGCATTGGCGCTGCCCGTTTGATCGAATCCAGGACCACCAACATGCCGTTGTAGGAGTAGATGGACCACCCAATGGGGTCCGCGCCGTACTTGGCCTTGTAGTTCTTGTAAAAGTTCTTGCCCACGTCGGTCGGCAGCTTATCCAGAGCGGGGCTCGCGAAGGTCACGTACAGTTGGCCGTTGAGAATCTCTGGGCTGACTGCTTTGGGAACGGCGTCGGAATACATCGCGTCGTCGGAAAGTATTTTCATGCCCTTCTTGAACAATCCCAGTGCATCCATTTGCTGGATGATCTGAGGACCGCCGGAATCCACCAACCCACCGAAGTAGAGGAGGTCCGCACCGGAGGCTTTGACTTTGGTGAGCAGAGAACGAAAGTCAATGTTCACGGACTCAATGCCATCGTGTGCGACGACGTTCAGCCCGATCTTCTTGGCGCTCTTCTCGAATACGTCGGCGATGCCCTTGCCGTACAGTTGGCGGTCGTCGAGGATGTAAACCTTCTTGAAGCCGAGGCATTTCGCCCATGCCGCACCGGAGGCGCCCTGGAAATCATCCGCGCCGAACGTGCGGAAGTAATTGACCTTGCCCGTCGGGCGGTAGATGCCCGGTTCGCCGGGGCCATAGCCGGGCTTGGTCAGGCCGGGGTAGCTGTTCGCGGGGGTGATCATCGCCATGCCGGCCTCGTTGGTCAAGGGCATGGAGACCTTGGCGGCGCCGGAATTGTAGGTGCCGAAGTAGATCAGGGCCTGGTCGTCGGCGATGGCTTTTAGCGCATTGTTCGCCTCGATCGTGCCGTCCCACGAGCCGGTGGTCGGCGAGGCGTCATCCAGGAAAACCAACTCGATCTTGTAGCCGGCAACCTTCCCGTTTACCTCGTCCACCGCCATCTGGGCGGCATTCAGCATGGCCTTGCCTTCAGGGATCATGGACCCCTGCAACGGCCAACTTTCATAGATCTTGATGACCTTGTCTGCTGCCGCGGCCGGATGGATCGCGGGAATAATGAACAGGCCGACTAAAGCTACGAGTGAAATGATACGAAGCGTTTTCATTGCAAGACCCTCCTCCTCAGAAATGTTTGTGGAGATCTCAGCGTGCCGAGACTCGATTTGGGAGCCGACCCCCCTATCCTCGGTCAATACCCGTGCTACTGTCGCATCCTCAGCGCAGCCCGGCCGAGGACTTAAGATGGCTCAATCCCTCCTCTCGACGAGTGAACGGCTCTCTTTCAGCCGGTCCGTAGTGCAGCACGACTAATAATAGGAGCGGTTTTTCTTGTCAAGCAAAGAATCCAAATTATTCTGGGTGCCATGGTTCCGCCCGACAAGCGGTTATCATCAGCCGTTTATTTAGCGGATTTTACTTTTTGACTTCCCTTTTTGAAGATCCCACAACAAAAGTTATTTTACATTGACATGATCCGCAGAATACCGGTATATTTTTCTGGCCTGTCCTCCACTTGTCGAAGCCAACGACCACCCGTGCAACGGGTGGCTTTAATTTTCGGCCACAGGCCGAAAAGGCAAAAGTGTCATGCAGATAGACCCGACCAACCTGTCCATCATCCGGCAACTCCGCGACGGCCGCAAATCCTACAAGACCATCGCCGAGACGCTCGGGATTTCCGAGAACACCGTCCGCTCCCGGGTGCAGCGGATGACCGACGCGGGCCTGATCGAAATCAGCGGACTGGTAGACCCGGACTCCATCGACGGCCACCGTGCCGTCCTTGTCGGCGTCAAGTTGAAAACCACCGATTTGGTCGTCAAGGGCGCCGAATTCAGCCGGCTCAAGGGAGTGGTGTCGGTCAGCGTCGTGACCGGCCGGTTCGACCTGTTCCTGATTGTCCTGCTGAAACCTGGTTTCGACCTTCTGGAATTCTTCACCAGGGAGGTCTCAAAGATCGCCGACGTCTTGTCGACGGAGACCTATGTGGTATATAAAAACTTCAACCTGAAGATCCCTTATGTACAGTGAGCCGAGACTAACTGCGGGGAGGTTGGAAGGCTGGAGGGCCAGTTGGGTTGTAAAGAAGAGTTTCCGGCATTTTTCAGATCCTTGGCTTTCCGGCTTCACGTCATTCTAAACCATTAAGGAGGAATACGCATGAAAGAGCTTTCGGAACTCAAGTTCCCGGAAAACCTGCGCTACGCTGAAAGCCACGAGTGGCTGGCCGCTGAAGGGAGCACCGCGAAGATTGGCATCTCGGACTTCGCCCAGGACCAATTGGGGGACGTCGTGTACGTGGAGTTGCCCGAGGTGGGCCGCTCTTTTGCCAAAGCCGCCCCTTTCGGAAGCGTCGAGTCGGTCAAAGCCGTCTCCGAGCTCTACATGCCGGTTGCGGGCAAGGTCGTCGGCGTCAACGGCGCGCTGGACGCTTCCCCGGAGCTCGTGAACAAGGACCCCTACGGCGAGGGATGGATGATCTCCATCGAACCCTCTTCCCCCGATGAGGCAAAGCAGCTCCTCGCCCGCCAGGCCTATCTTGACAAACTGAAAGGATGAGCGACATGCGCTACCTTCCGCACACCCCCGAGGATATTGCGGAAATGCTGCGAGCCGTGGGCGCCGGGTCCTTCGACGAGCTCTTCGCCGGAATCCCGCCGGAGTGCCGCCGCAGCCGGGACATGGTTCTGCCCGAGCCCCTGACCGAGTGGGAGCTCAACCGCCATATCGACCGGCTGGCCGGCCGCATGGCCGCGGCACCCGAGTACAAGGTGTTCATCGGCGCGGGCAGCTACGATCACCACATCCCGGCGGCGGTCGGCTTCCTGACGTCCCGCTCGGAGTTTGCGACCTCCTACACGCCCTACCAGCCCGAGATGAGCCAGGGGACCTTGCAGGCTATCTTCGAATACCAGACGCTCAGCGCGCGCCTGCTCGGCATGCAGGTGGCCAACGCCTCCATGTACGACGGCGCCTCCGCCCTGGCCGAGGCGCTGCTTATGGCCGTGCGGATCACGCGGCGGCCGAAGGTGGCCGTCTCGCGCGCCGTGCACCCGCTCTACCGCCGGGTGGTGCGGACTTATCTGTCGCCGACCGGAATCGAGGTGCGCGAAATCCCCTTCGGCCTGCAAGGGACCACCGATCTGTCCGCCCTCGCCGAGGCCGGGGACCTTGCGGCCATCGGTGTGCAGTCGCCTAATTTCTTCGGATGCATCGAGGATCTCACCGCCTTCGCCGACCGGGCGCACGCAGCCGGAGCCCTTTGTGTCGCGGGTTTCAGCGAGCCCCTGGCCTTCGGGGTGTTCAAAAGCCCCGGCCGCCAAGGCGCCGATATCGCCTGCGGCGAGGGCCAGAGCCTTGGCATCGCGCGCTCGTTCGGCGGCCCGGGCCTGGGCATGTTCGCCGCCAGAATGCAGTATGTCCGCAACATGCCCGGGCGGCTGGTGGGGCAAACCGCGGACGTTGAAGGCCGCCGCGGCTATGTGCTGACGCTCTCCACCCGCGAGCAGCACATCCGCCGGGAGAAGGCCACCTCCAACATCTGCACCAACAACAGCCTCTGCGCGCTGACGGCCGCGGTCTACATGGCCGAGCCTCGGCGGCTCCGGGATGCGGGAGCTGGCGCAGACTCAACTACGACCGGACGGAATACCTGAAGGGCCGGCTGCGGGCGGCCGGGGTGAAGCTGCCATTTGCCGCCCCCACCTTCAACGAGTTCGTGGCCGCCTTTCCGCCCGGTTTCGCGGAAACCCACCGCCGGCTGCTGGCAAAAAAAATCGTGGCCGGGCTGGCGCTTGAACCGTATTACCCCGAGCTGCGCGGCCATTATCTGTTTTGTGCGACCGAGACGATGCCCAGGGAAGACATGGATGCCCTGGTCCAGGAGGTGCAGTCATGACGGAATTTCTGGGGGCGACCGGCCTGATCCTGAACGAGCCGCTGCTTTGGGAACAGGGCCGCAAGGGGCGTTGCGGGTTTTCGCTGCCGCGGCGCGACGTGGAGCGCACGGCAGTGCCGGAGGGGCTTGCCGGCGACGGGCCGGATTTCCCCGACTTGAGCGAGGTCGATGTCGTGCGCCACTACACCCGCCTGTCCCAGTGGAATTTCTCGGTGGACGCCGGCATGTACCCGCTCGGCTCCTGCACGATGAAGTACAACCCCAAGACCAACGAGCGCCAGGCGGCCGTTCCGGGGTTCGCCGGCGCCCACCCCTTGCTGCCGGCCGAGCTGTGTCAGGGGGGCCTGGAGCTGATGGCCGCTCTGGAGTGCCTGCTCGCCGAAATCACGGGCATGGACGCGGTCACCCTGCAGCCCGCGGCCGGCGCCCACGGCGAACTGACCGGGATGCTGATCATCCACGCCTATCACCAGCACCAAGGCAAACCCCGCTCCAAGATCATCGTGCCCGACACCGCCCACGGCACCAACCCGGCCAGCGCCGCGCTCTGCGGCTACGCGGCTGTCCCTGTTGCCTCCAGCGCCAGGGGGGTGCTCGCCCCGGAGGCCGTGGCCGCCGTGATGGATGAAGAAACCGCCGGCATCATGGTGACCAACCCCAACACCCTGGGCTTCTTCGAGGAGAACATCAAGGCCGTGGCGGAGATCGTGCACGCCAAGGGCGGTCTGGTCTACGGGGACGGCGCCAACATGAACGCCGTCATGGGCCTGGTGAACATGAGCGAGATTGGCATCGACGTGCTGCACCTCAACCTGCACAAAACCTTCTCGACCCCCCACGGCGGGGGCGGCCCGGGCGCCGGGCCGGTCTGCGTGCGGCGGCACCTGGAGCCCTTCCTGCCGGTGCCGCGGGTGCGCATGGCCGGCGGAGCCTACGAGCTGTCCGAAGACCACCCGCTGTCCATCGGCAAGCTGCAGGCCTTCTACGGCAACATGGGCATCCTGGTCCGGGCCTACAGCTACATCCTGAGCCTGGGCGCCGAAAACCTGAAGCGGGTCAGCCGAGCTTGCGGTGCTCAACGCCAACTACATCAAGGAGCGCCTGAAAGGCACGTTCCACCTGCCCTATGACCGGCCCTGCATGCACGAGTGCGTCTTTTCCGACAAGCTCCAGCAGCCCTACAAGGTGACGACACTGGACATCGCCAAGCGGCTCATGGATTACGGCTTTCACCCGCCCACGGTCTATTTCCCGCTGGTGGTGCACGGCGCCATCATGATCGAGCCCACCGAAACCGAATCGAAGGAGACCCTGGACCTGTTCATCGAGACCATGCAGGCCATCGCCGCCGAAGCCCGGGAAAATCCGGACCTCCTGCGCCAGGCCCCCACGCGTTGCAAGCGCCGGCGCCTGGACGAAACCGCCGCCGCCCGCAAGCCCTGCCTGAGTGGGTGAGACGGCTTGCCGCACGGTGAGGTGATTGGTAATTACTCAGGTATCGGGGTTCAGGGTTCAGGCAATCAACGCGGGGAGCCGCCATAGTTCTCGCCATCCTCCCGCATAGACCATTGGGGCCGGCGGCGATCAGGCCCCGGCAACTGCTTCTTTCCTGAACCCCGAACCCTGAACCCTCGCCACCTGGGTAGTCACGGCGATTGTTCATTGAAAGGCTCCGCAACGTTGAGCGTTGACCTTCACCATACAGGCTCTCGCACCTGGCACCTCGTCGACCTGGGCCTGGTTCCTTATAAAGAAGCCTGGGACTTGCAGGTCCGGCTGGTCGCGGCGCGCGCCTCCGGGAGCCTGCCGAACGACGTCGTCCTGGTCCTTGAGCATCCCGCGGTGTTCACGCTGGGCAAACGGGGCGGGCGCGAAAATCTCCTGGTGCCGCAAGAGACGCTCACGCGGCACGGGATCCCCATCGTACAGGTGGAACGCGGCGGCAACATCACCTACCATGCGCCCGGCCAACTCGTGCTCTATCCGATCATTCATTTGGAGCGCGCCGGGATCAAAGTGGTCGACCTGGTGGACCGCCTCGAGGACGTGATGATCCGCACCTGCGCGGAATGGGGTATTCCGGCCGGGCGCAACCCGCTGAACCGCGGCGTGTGGGTGGGCCTGAAAAAGATCGGCGCCATCGGCATCGCCGTGCGCCGGGGGGTGAGCTTTCACGGTATGGCTCTCAACGTAGCGATCGATCTTGCGCCATTTTGCTGGATCCAGCCCTGCGGCCTGCAGGGGATCGGCGTGACGTCGATGCGGGCGGAGGCAGGGCAGGATATCGGAACGACGGAGGTCCGCCGTTTGCTGGCGCAGCACATGCAGGCCGTTTTCGGCGCCCGGCTCGTGCCGGCCGACCTGAACCACGTGCTCCCCCCCGGGGATGTCACGCTTTCCCGTGTCACCGGTTGATGCCGGCAGATGGAGTACCATGAGCGATCCGACCCATCCCCCTTCTCTCCCCCGTAAGCCGCCCTGGCTGAAACGCCGGCTTCCCACGGACTCCTCCTTCCAGGAAGTACGCGCCCTGATCGAAAAGGGCCGGCTTCACACCGTCTGTCAGGAAGCCAAATGCCCCAACATCTGGGAGTGCTACGCCCGCCAGACCGCGACCTTCTTGATCATGGGCGGCCGCTGCACCCGCAACTGTCGCTTCTGCTCGGTGGCGCCCGGGCCACCCGAGCCGCTCGACCCGCAGGAGCCCGTGCGCGTGGCCGCGGCCGCGGCCCGGATGGGGTTGAAATACGCCGTCGTGACCTCCGTCACCCGCGACGACCTGCCCGACGGCGGGGCGGCGCATTTCGCCGCCACCATCCGGGAGATCCGCCGCCGGATCCCGGGGACCCTGGTCGAGGTGCTGGTCCCGGATTTCCAGGGGGACCGGTCGGCCCTGCTGACGGTGCTGGAAGCCCGGCCGAACGTGCTGAACCACAACATTGAAACCGTGCCCCGGCTCTATTCGCAGGTGCGGCCGCAGGCGGACTACCGTCGGTCGCTGGCGCTTTTGAAACGCGCCCGGGAATTCGACCCGACGCTTGCCACCAAGTCCGGAATGATGCTGGGACTGGGGGAACAACCCCAGGAGGTGCACCGCACCCTGCAGGACCTGCGCGCGGCGGACTGCCGCATCCTGACGCTCGGCCAATACCTGCAGCCCTCGCCGGAGCATCTGCCGGTGGTGCGCTATGTGACACCCGAGGAGTTCGCGAACTGGCGCTCGTCCGCGCTGGAGATGGGCTTTGCCGAAGTCGCCAGCGGCCCCTTCGTGCGCAGCTCGTATCACGCGGGGGAGAGCTTTGAGGAAGCAAAGAAAAGAAGCTCATAGCTGGTAGCTCATAGAAACAACATAGGCATTTTAGCTCATTTTAGGCATTGCACCTATGAAACCCCTCATCTGGGCCGAAGTCGATCTGGGCGCCATCGCCCACAACGTGCGCGAACTGCGCCGTCTCACCCGCCCCCAGGCCCGGGTGATGGCCGTGGTCAAAGCCAACGGGTACGGCCACGGCGCGGTGGAGGTGGCCCGTACCGCGATGGCCAGCGGCGCCGAGTGGCTGGGAGTGGCCCGCACGGCAGAGGGGATTCACCTGCGGGAAAACGGCTTCGAAGCGCCGATCCTGGTGTTCGGCCCCACGCTGCCGGCCGACGCCGGCTTGCTGGCCGCCTTCGACCTGCGGCAGTCGATCACCTGCCTCGATGCCGCCCGCGCCTATTCGGCCGCCGCCTGTGCGCAGGGCCGGCGCATCAAGGCCCATCTTAAGATAGACACCGGCATGGGCCGGCTCGGACTGGTGCCGGCCGCACTTTCCGGGAGCTCATCGCAAGATGCCGCCGGTACCGAGCTCATCCGCGAGGCGGCGGCCATCGCAAAGCTTCCCGGGATCGAGGCCGAGGGTGTTTTCACCCACTTCGCCGCCGCCGACAGCGCCGCTTTATCCTCCGCGAGGCGGCAGCTCGAGATCTTTCGCGACGTGCTCGAGCGTTTGCGCTCCGCCGGGTTGGAATTCCCCATCCGGCATGCGGCCAACAGCGCAGGGCTCATCGCGCTGCCCGATGCCCACCTCGACCTGGTCCGCCCCGGCATCGCCGTCTACGGCCTCAAGCCCTCGGATGAGATCGACCTGCAGGGGGTCGAGCTGCGGCCGGCCATGGCGCTCAAGGCCCGGATCATCCAGGTGAAACGCGTCCCCGCAGGCTTCAGCGTAAGCTACGGCATGACGCACCGCACCCCGAAGCCCACCACCATTGCAACCGTTCCCGCCGGTTATGCCGACGGCTTGAACCGGTCTCTTTCGAACCGCGGGCAGATGCTGGTGCACGGGCAGCGTGTGCCGATCGTGGGCCGGGTCTGCATGGACCTGACCATGCTCGACGTCGGCGCCGCTCCGGACGTCCAGGTCGGCGACGAGGCCGTCATCTTCGGCTCCCAGGGACAGGCGGGCATCCCCGCCGACGAGGTCGCCCGCACGCTCGGCACCATCAACTACGAAATCGTCTGCGCCGTGTCCGGCCGAGTTCCCCGCATCTACCTTCCCTGCTGACGTCCATTGCCGCCATTTTCAGTTTGACCTCAAGGCCAAGGCTTTGTAAAAAGCCGGATGTGGATCGCCGCGCCGGGCGATTGGGCAGCGAAGTTTGTTTTTCTGCGGGAGTGGCGTCCAGCCACGATGATCGCGGCAGAATTCCGCTCCCACCATACGGCTGGGTTGCTTTCACGTGAACCCGTGGCCCCTCGGACCCTTGGACCCTCGAACCATGCGCGAAATCGTTCTGATCAACATCACCGGCAAAGACAAGCCGGGCCTGACCGCCAACCTGACAAAAATTCTGGCCGAATACAACGTCATCATCCTCGACATGGGTCAGGCGGTGATTCACGACTTTCTGTCCCTCGGCCTGCTGATCGAAATTCCGGACCGGCACAAGTCAGCCTCGGTCCTCAAGGACATGCTTTTCGCGGCCCACAAGCTCGGCATCAGCGCCCAGTTCACGCCGATCGACGAGGACCGCTACGAGGACTGGGTCAACCAGCAGGGCAAGGAACGCCGCATCATCACCTTGCTCGGCCGCAAGGTCAACGCCGGCCAGATATCGAAGGTCGCCGCCGCTCTCGCCGAATACGGCCTCAACATCGACGTCATCACGCGTCTGTCGGGGCGGGTCTCGTTTGCCGAGGTCGGCACCCCCCCCATGGCCTGCATCCAGTTCAGCGTCTCCGGCACGCTAAAGGACACGGACCGCCTGCGCGGCCGACTGCTGCGCATCTCCGAGGAAACCGGGATCGACGTCTCCTTCCACGTCGACAACATTTACAGCCACACGCGCCGGCTGGTCGCCTTCGACATGGATTCAACCCTCGTCCAGGCCGAGATCATCAACGTCCTGGCGGTGGAGGCGAGGGCCGGCGAGCAGGTGGCCGCCATCACCGAATCGGCCATGCGCGGCGAGATCGACTTCAAGGAAAGCCTCATCCGGCGGGTATCCCACCTCCGGGGGCTGCCCGAAAGCGTGCTCGCGAAAGTGGCGGACGCGTTGCCCCTGAGCGACGGCGCCGAGCGCGTGGTCGGCACCCTCAAAAGCCTCGGCTACAAGGTGGGGATCATCTCCGGTGGGTTCGAATACTTCGGCCGGATCCTGCAAGCCAAACTCGGGTTGGACTATGTCTTCGCCAACCAGCTCGAGGTCGTGGACGGGAAACTCACCGGCAAGCTTAAAGGCGACATCATCGACGGCCCCAAGAAGGCCGAGATCCTGAAAACCATCGCCATGGTGGAGAACATCAACCTGGAGCAGACCATCGCCGTGGGCGACGGCGCCAACGACCTGCCCATGCTCAACGTGGCAGGCCTGGGGGTTGCATTTCACGCCAAGCCGCTCGTGCGCGCGAACGCCGACAAGGCCATCACCAGCGTCGGCCTGGACGGCCTGCTCTACCTCATGGGCATCAGCGAACGGGAAATCCGGCAGGCGTAAATAGGTATTTGGGTGTTTGGGTATTTGGGTGTTTGGGTATTTGGGTGTTTGGGTATTTGGGTGTTTGGAATGGGGGGGCACCTGTCTGTTGCCAAACAACCGAACACCTAAATACCTAAATACCCAAACACCTGCTCCTAACGTTTCCAGCCCCACCTATTTGACCAGTCGGCGCCGCATGACCACCAGTGCCAGGACCGTGAACAGGGCCGAAAATGCGAGCAGATAGATCACGCTGAGCAGCGGCGCGGTTTCGTGGCGACCGAGGCAGAGCAGGCGCGTGAGCTCCACCAGGTGATAGAGCGGAAAGGCCAAGGCGAAGGGTTTGGCCCAGACCGGCAGGTTGGAGACCGGGAAAAACGTTCCGCTGAAAAGAAACATGGGCGTTACGAACAGGAAGATCGGCAGGTTGAACATCTCAATGGTGGGGATGATGCCGGTGAAGAACAGGCCGACGGCGCCGAAGGCGATTCCGCCCACGAAAGCCAGGGGAACGACCAGCAGCCCGTAAGGCAACTGCACGTAGCCGAACGCCCCCAGCACGCCCAGCATGATCCCGGCGGCCACGGCGGCCTTGGTGGCACTCCAGACGATCTCGGCGATGATGATTTCCTCGATGGACAGCGGGGTGGCCAGCATGCCGTCGAAGGTCTTCTGGTAGTACATGCGCACAAACGAAGCGTAGGTCGTCTCGAAGAAGGCATTGTTCATGACGGCAGTGGCGATCAGGGCCGGCGCAATGAACGCCGTATAGGAAAGCTCGGCGCCTCCGTACCGGATGCTGCTCACGATCCCGACGAAGCCCAGGCCGAAGGCGGCGATGAAGAGCAGGGGCTCGAGCAGCGGCGTGATGAAGTTCACCTTCCAGACCCTTTGAAAGGTCACCCGATTCCGGTTCCAAACCTTGATAAAGCGCCAGGATATGGCCCGTTGGTCGATCATGGATGCTTTTTTCTAACCTCTTATTTCATGGCGTTGAGCTGGGTGCTTTCAGCTCACTCCCGCAACTCTCTGCCCGTCAGTCGCAGAAATACATCCTCCAAGGTCCCATTGCGGAAGGTGCACTGCTCGTGGCAGAAATTATCCCGGACCGCCGCGCTCAGTTCGTTTCCGCCGGGCGAAAAGAGAATGAGGCGCTGGCCGAGGTCGTCGTGGGCGACCTGGTTGGCCTTCAGATAATCGCGCAGGGCCTGGTCCGGACCGCCGATTTCGATCACGTTGCGGCCCGCGTGCTTCAGGATGAGTTCCGCGGGGCTGCCTTCCACGAGGATCTTGCCGTGGTCGACGATGACCAGCCGGTCGCAGAGCCGGGTGGCCTCCTCCATGTAATGGGTCGTGAGCACCACACTCAGGCCGCTGGCCTTGAGCTTCTCCAGCCGATCCCAGACCTGGTGACGGGACTGGGGGTCGAGCCCCGTGGTCGGCTCGTCCAGGATCAGCAGGTCGGGACGATTGATGAGAGAACGCGCCAGGATGAGCCTTCGAACCATGCCGCCCGAGAGGTCCATGACTTTGGCGCTGCGGCGGTTGGAAAGCGCAAAGAATTCAAGCAGCTCATTGGCCCGGCTCCGGGCCTGCCGGGCCGGAATGGAAAAATAACCGGCAAAAACCAGCAGGTTCTGCTCCACGGTCAAGTCCGGGTCCAGCGTGTTGTCCTGCTGGCAGACCCCGATCCTGGCCTTGATCTTGCGCCAGTCCCGGGAGATGTCCATTTCGAAGATACGGATGATTCCCCGCGTCGGCGGCGAAAACCCGTAGAGCATCCGAATGGTGGTGGTTTTGCCGGCGCCGTTCGGCCCGAGCAGCCCGAAAAACTCGCCTGGCGCCACCGTGAACGAGATTCCGTCAACGGCGGTCAGGCTGTTGAAGCGCTTGAAGAGATGTTGGACTTCGATGATATGCGGCATGTGAAGAATGGCTGCTTGTCAACCCGTTGAGTTGAAGTGGGTGCAGTATGGCTCCATAACTACTTAACTGCCAGGTCGTCAGGCTGAAGGCTGAAGGCTATAAGAGGTCTCGCAAAGCCTTCAGTCTTTAGCATTCAGCTATCTACCTGAGAAGTCAGAAAATTACAACCGCTCGAGACCTGTGCTTTCGGCCAACCATTCAGTCGGATAGACGGCTTCGCCCAAAGCCCGAGTTCAAGGCGCGCAAGTCTCGCGCAAGTGAGGCGTACTCCCTGTACGCCGCAGCGACTGCGAGACGAAGCGCAACGCCGAAATCGGGCTTTCGGCGAAGCCGTCACTTCAGCGCCGTCATGGGCCCCGCATACCCCGTCAGCTCCACATATCCGCTGCCATCCACCGGGCTGCCGCCCTTGCTGCCCTTGACGGAAACGCTGCCCTCCCAGTAAGTGCCCCCCGTGCTGCCCGTGGTCTGCATTTCCTGGTCCGGAAGGTTGGAGACCAGACCCAGTTCGATCCCGAGCAGCGGTATGTTCAAGCGCCAGCGGGAAGGATAGGTGGCACCGGATTGCTTGCTCTTCCACGTGTCCATGACGTCGATCTCAAAATAGTTGCGGTCCAGATGCCGCAGGGCCCCGGAGGCGTCGATGTAGCTGCCGCTCGAGGCCGGGTTGACTCCACCGCCTTCCGTGCGCAAGAGGTAAATCATGATTTCGGTCTTGTCAGACAGCTGAATGCTGAACCAGTCCCAACCGACGGTCCCGGGTTCGAGAGGCGCCGTGCTGAACTCATGGTCCATCCAGCTCAGGCCCTGAACGGGGACGGACTTGCCCG
Organism: uncultured delta proteobacterium; assembly: GCA_963785045.1. Taxonomy (GTDB): domain Bacteria; phylum Desulfobacterota; class Desulfobacteria; order Desulfobacterales; family SpSt-501; genus SpSt-501. Next base: position 69,487 of record CAWAUC010000022.1, read on the forward strand.
CGACGGTCACGGAACCCGTCGTCTCCAGCCGACTGAAGGAATAATAGCAGCTGGCACGCTCCGGGGTGGATCCCTTGCGACTGTACCCATCGATCCCGTGCGGCACAGGCCCCTTGGCAGGCTTCAGCGCCAAGCTGAAGGAGAAGTCATCGCCGCCGGCCTTCAGGTGCTGGGAATCGGGCATGATCACGGCACTCCAGTCCCGCAGAAAAAAAGTGATATCGGGTCCCCACTGAACCCAGCCCCCGAGGCCGAGCGCTTGGCGGCCGACCTGCTGGGCCTGGAAATGGCGTTTGGCTGAAAGATCGGAGAGCGCCGCGTGCCCAAGGTAGATCTGCCGGCTGCGCCAGGCCGAGTGCGGTTCCGGCCACTCCACCGCCCCTCCGAAGGGCGTCAGTTGATAGCGGAAGAAGGTCAACTGAAAACCGAACTGACGTCCAGTCTCGGACTTGAGGTTGCCGGTCCAGTACCACCACTCCGTGCGGAAGCCCGGGTGCGGCGCATGGTCCCGCGGGAACTCCATGCGGCAGGGGCCGGTCACCGACAGAAACCCGGAGGAGTCATCAGCCGCAGCCATGCTGACAAAAGCTGTTAGGCACAACAGTATCCCCAACAGCTTTTTGGTCCGTACCATCATCATAACTGCTCTGTCTCAAGGTTTGGGGGTTCAGGGTTCAGGAAATCCCGTAAGGCCGTCGCCATAGTTTTAGCGTTACTACTCTGCGCGCAGCGTCGACATCGGGCTTTCGCCAACTCATCCAGACGGAGAGACGGCTTCGCCCAAAGCCCGAGTTCAAGGCGCGCAAGTCTCGCGGAGTGAGGCGTACTCCCTGTACGCCGCAGCGACTGCGAGGCGCAGCGCAACGCCGAAATCGGGCTTTCGGCGAAGCCGTCACCGGTCCCTCAAAAGCGCCGCCGGCGGCTCTCGAAACGCCGTGCGCACCGCCGGCAGCGCCGCCGCCAGGGCGGTCAGCACGATCAACGGGAATGAAAGCGCAAGCGTGCCCCAGTCGACCCTGTACAGAAAGGTCCACCCGAACGACTGGCGGTTGATCACATAGACCAGCATGTAGGACAGGATGAAGCCGCAGGCAAGCCCGGCCAGTTCCCCGGCCACCACCAGGAAGCCCGCTTCCCAGCAGATCATTGACCGGATCTGTCCGAAGCTGCCGCCGACGGCGAACAACGTGTTCAGCTGGCGCGTGCGCTCCAGCACCAGCACCGTCAGCGTGGTCGTGATGCCCAGGGAGGCCACGGCGAGAGCGATCAGCAGCAGGACCGTGGTGATGGCAAAGGTCTCGTCGAATATTTTCAGCACGGAATTGCGCAGCTCCTTGCCGCTGATCACGTCCAGCGAGTCGCCCCAGCGGGCGATGAGGGTGTCGCGCAGCGCGGCCGTCTGGGCGTCGATGTCCCGCGCCCGGTCCCGGAAATAGAACCGCACCCCGCTCCACTGCGGGTCGTGGAAGCGTTGCTTGAATTGCTCCCAGGAGTAGAAGACAACGCCCCCGTCCGTGCGGTAATCCCGGATGATGCCCACCACGGGGATCTCGATGTGCGATCCCTCGATCTGCGCCCGGAACATGTCTCCGATGCCAAGCCCCGTGCGGTTGGCGAAAACCTCCGACACGAGCAGCCCCTCGCCCCCCAGCAGCAGCGGCCGGACTGTTTCCGGGTCGCCTTTCATCCACACGAAACCGCCGTGCTTCAGGAACGTGTCCATGCCCATGGCCTCGAACTCGTAAGGGAAATTGCCGTACGTCATCTGGAACCGCCGGCTGGGGACGAGATCCGCATCGACGTCCAGTTGCTTGAGCCCGGCCACGATCGGCTTGGGGATGGGAAACCGGAAACGGTTGATTTGACCCATCTTGGTGGTGACAAACAGGTCCCCGCTGACGGTCTGATGAACCCAGAGATCGACCGTCTGCCGGAAGCTGTGGATCATGATGACCAGCGCGGTGAAGAGGGCCACGGCCGTGATCAGGGCCCCCACCGAAATGGAGGTGCGGGTGCGGCTGTCGCGCAGGTAGCGGCCGGCCAGGTAGGCCGGCATACCGGCAAACCGCCGCAGCAGCGGGGATAGGGCCCGGCCCGCCTGCTCCAGCACCCACGGAGCCAGCAGGGAAAAGCCCATGAAGAGCATCAGGATCGCCAGGTAGCCCGGCAGCGGTACCCCGGCGACACCGGGCATCAACGACAGCGGGACGCAGACCAGGATACACCCTGCCGCCCACGCGGCCAACCTCCGCACCGAGCGCCGGCGCCGCACGCCGGTCTGGGCGATTTCCAGGGCCTCCTTGGGGGATACACCCATGGCCTCCCTCGCCGGCTGAAAGGCGGCCGCGATGGAAATGGAAAGGGTCACCGCGAAGCTCAGGAGGATCTCCCAGGGGCTGAGCACCAGTCCCTCCACCTGCACCCGCACGAACAGGGTGGAGATGGTCTGGCTCACCGAGTGCAGGAGGTACTTCACCAGCAATGAGCTCAACGGGATCGCCAACAGCCAGCCGCACAGCCCGAAAAGCGCTCCCTCCGCGAGAAACAGATTGAACAGCAGGCGCGGGGAGGCCCCGACCGCGCGCAGGATGGCCAGCTCGCGGCGCCGGGAGGCGGCGTTTAACGCCACCAGGCTGTAAACGAGGAACATCCCCACGAACAGGGATGCGAAACTCAATACGGACAGGTTCAGCTGGTAGGCCCGGATCATGGCGGTGCCGCTGTCCCGCGCGGCCGAGGGCGATCGCAGCTCGAGCCCCTCGGGCAGCTTCCGGGCCAGATCCTCGATATCCAGCGGCGAGGTCTTGGGCTTGAACGTGAGGTCGATGCGGTCGACCAGGCCGTAAAGGCCCGTGAATTCCTGGAAGGTGGCGATGTCGGTCAAAGCGACCCGTCCGCCCTCGACCAGCGCCAGGCCTTCCGGGACCAAGATCCCCACCACCCGGAACTCGGCCGTGCGGCGGGTGTGCTCGAGCTCCAGCCGGGCGCCGGAGACCGTGTCAAGCTCCCGGGCCAGCGGCTCCGTCAAGATCACGGTGTACGGCTCGCGGATCAGGTCCAGCCAGCGCTCCTCGGACTTTTTCCAGCCCTCCCGGATGTGCCATTTGCGGAACGAGCGGTCCAGGAGCGGGTCGATACCGATGAGCATAAACGAGCTGCCTCTCGGCGGATAGACCCGGACATAGGTGGTAAGCAGCGGCGAGAAGTCTTTCACGGCGGGACTGCCGAGCAGCACCGCCAGCACGCTCTCGGACACATAACCGCCGGGCCGCACCAGGACTTTTTCGGCCGTGCCGGCAAAAAAATCCATGCTGCGGGTGAACGAGTGCAGCGAGGCGTACACCGAAAGCCGCACGCTGGTGAACACTGCCGCCCCCAGCGCGATCCCGAACAGCACGACGAGCGCTCGCCCAAAGTGGCGCCGCATATGCCGGCCACTGAACCACAGGAAGAACCGCAGGAAAAAGGTCAACCGTCGCATGTCGGGTCCGTTATGGCGCCGTCCCTGAGCCGGATGCAGCGATGGGCCAGGGAATCTGCGAGGTTGCTGTGGGTGGCGATCAATACCGTCCGGCCGGAGCTCCGGTTCAGCTCGGCGAGCAGGTCGATGACGGCCCGGCCGTTGCGGCTGTCGAGGTTGCCCGTGGGCTCGTCGGCGAGAATGAGCGCCGGATCGTTGATGAGGGCCCGGGCGATGGCCGTGCGCTGCATTTCGCCGCCGGACAGCTGCGCCGGGGAATGCTCCAAGCGGCTTGTCAGGCCGAGCCAGCCGAGCAGTTCCAGCGCCTTGCCGCGCACGGCGTCCGCCGGTTTTTCCGCCAGCAGGGCCGGCAGGCAGACGTTTTCGAGCACGTTCAGGGTCGGCAGCAGGTTGAAGGACTGAAAGACCATTCCCACCACCTCCCGCCGGAAGCGGGTGAGATCTGCGCCGCCCGAGTTGGACAGGTGGTGGCCCGCCACCACGAGTTCGCCGGCGGTGGGATGATCCAGCCCGGCCAGCAGGGCCATCAGCGTGCTCTTCCCGGAGCCGCTGTTGCCCTTGAGCACCACGAACTCGCCGGAGGCGATGTCCAGGTCGACCTGGTTGATCCCGGTCACGGAGCTGTCACCGAACGGGTAGGTGCGGGACAGTTTGCGGGCGTAAATAACAGGTTCAGTTGAATTCGAGACCATGCTTCCTTGGATTTTAGCCCTTACAAATATAATTTGTTATTGCTCAGCTATCTGAAATCAATTTAAACTACGAAATACGGGAAATACGCGAAAGTGCTTGGCTTCCCTTCTTGCGCCTTTCGCGAATTTCGTAGTTCCCTCTTCCCCATTCATTAACTCATTTCCCCTACCCCATGTCCCATGCGCCGTTACGGCGCCAGAAACCCCTTGCCAACCGCATCTTCCATGAGGGTTCGCACATATGCCCACAGCTCCGCAGCGCCGTCTTCCACGGGCTGCATGCGGTCGAAGACCTGGTCCCTGCGGATGCCGTGCTGCCGCCACATCTGTCCGTCGGTGAAATAATTATGAAGGAACGCCTGGAAGCGGTCCATGGCGTGGGCGAAGCGGGACTCCGGGCTCCGGCGGGCTTCGAATTCGTCCCACAGGCCGCGGAAATCCGCCTCCTGGTCAGCGGGCAGCAGCCCGAAAATGCGCTCGGCCGCCTGCTGCTCCCGCTCCCCCTGGTCCAGCCGGCCCTGCTCGTCGTAACAGTAGGTGTCGCCGGCGTCGATCTCGACCAGGTCGTGGATCAGGAGCATCCGAATCGCCCGACACAGGTCGAGGCCGCCGCCGTTCGCATACTCGGAAAAAATCATGGCCGACAGTGCGATGTGCCAGGAGTGCTCGACCGAGTTCTCCCGGCGCGACCGGTTCAGCAGAAGGGTCTGGCGCAGGGTGTGCTTGAGCATGTCGATCTCGAGCAGAAACTCCACCTGGCGCTTGAAGCGCTCGCTTTGCCCCGGGGCGAGCAGCGGGTCGACCTGGATTTTGGGGTCGGAAGCCTTACGGTCGGTATCCCGCATGGCAGCGTTCATCCTTTCTGGCCCCAAACGGCGTAGACCGGGTCGGAATACGGCAGCTGGGTGGCATGTTCGTCGTTCGCGGGCCGGGGAAGGCCCCGCAGCGAGTAGGTTCGCAACTGGTTATATTCACCCGAATGCAGGAAATATTCAAGCACCAATTCCATGCGCTCGAATTCGTGCAGCACCGGCCAGACCCGGATAACCTTGGGCGGAAATCAGCGGTTGGAAGCGCAGTTCCATCGTCGCCAGCGCATCGTCAAAAAGTTTCATGCCGGATCACGGCTTGAGGCGCCCTTTTTCAACACCCTTCCCTTCCACCCGGCACAGCCGCTCGACCTTCTCGACGTAGCCCTGGATGTCGCACTTGCGCTCGAGCCCCGCGGCCACCATGGTGCGGACCTTGCCGTAAATCGCCCGCTCCGGCCAGGCCCGGTCGTGCACGCCGTAAATCCAGGCCACACCGGCGTAAGAGTTGGGGTCACGGCCGTCGATGAAGTACCGGTTGTTCAATGCCAGTGTCGTCGCAAACCCCTCCGCCGGCGTCGGCGACCACTCGAGGATCTTCTTGCCCCAGTACATACGCATGTAGTTGTGCATGAAGCCGGTGCAGACCATCTCGCGCATGGCGGCGTTCCAATACGGGTCGTGGGTTTGGGCGTTTTCGAGCTGCGCAACCGAATACACATAGGGCCGGCGGTCGCGCCGGTGTTCGGCCAGGGATTTTCGGGCCCAGCCCGGCGCGCAGTCAAAGCGGTCGTAGCCGGGGATAAAGTGCACGAAATTGGCGGCCAGCTCCCGCCGCACGACGAGCTCTTCTACGAAGGCGTCTTTAGCAGCTTGGGGACCTGCGGCCCGCGAGATTCCGAGCGCCAGGTAAAGCGGCGAGATCTGCCCGAAGTGCAGGTAAGGGCTCATGTGCGAAATGTCGTCGGTCTGGGGCTGGTTGCTGTTTTCATCGTAGCGGGCCAGCCGGTTCTTGAGAAATTCCGCGAAACGCCGCTTGCCCTCGGAGGTGCCTCCTTGGAACACACCCGAGACCGGGGAAACGCTGCGGTCGACACGGAGCGTCTTGAGCACCGCCGCCGGGTCATCGAGAGGCATTCCATCCAACCTGAGTTTGATTGTCGGCGTTGCCATGGCAACGGGAGGCAGTGCCTTGAGGTAGTCGGGCAGCTGCCTATGAATCCTCGGCCGGAGGGTGCGGGCGCCGATCTGTGCCTTGGCGGAAGCGGTCTCCACCGGAACGATCAGATCACTTTCCACCTGCACTACCCGGCAGCCCGCCTCCCCGGCCACCTTTTCCCGCCAGGACCTCTGGTGCCGCAGGTAGCCGCAGTCGCAAACGATGAGGGAGGCCTCCCGCCCCAACTCCAGGGCGACCTCCGGCGGCGAGCCTCGTCTCACAATCATCCGGACGCCGCGCTTCCTCAGAGCCCGATCGGTTTCTTTCAAGCCTTCCAGCATGAAGGTGTAGTGCCGCAGGTTGGCCTCCGGGTAGTCGTCCGTCAAGCCGAAGGCCACCACCACTCCGCAGCCCAGCCGATTCGCCTCTTGAACGCCATATTCCAGCGCGTGGTTCATTTCCGCACGCTGGGACTGCTGCATCCAATAAAGGACATAGCGGCCTTGAACGATCTCGCGATCGTTCAAATGCTGAATGCGTGTTTCGTGAATTATGGGAAATGCCATGCGGTTCAAAAAGAGGGCTTTCTCTGCGTCCTCTGCGCCTCTGCGGTGAATATTGTTTTCTTCAAGACAACAGGCTTCTCATGCTGTCTTCACGGCTTCTTCGCAGGCAGCATCAGCCGCCGCAGCTCGAGCCAGTCCTGCATGTCCATGACGGCCTTGTTCAGCTCGTAGCGACCTTCGGCGAAGACCCCGTAGTCCCCGCCGCAGCCCATGGCCGAGGCGAATCGGATCGTATTGCCGTAGAACAGCCAGATGTCCGCCCAGCGGCGCTCGATGGCCTCATCGAAGGGGCTTGCGTTTTGAGCCGTCCCACGCGCATAGCCGGCCGCCCAGATGTCGCTCATGACCTGTGTGGCGGTGAGCGTCTTGGCGTTGGTCTCCCGAATAGTGTTCTCGAAGCGTGCCCATTGCCCGTTCACCCAGGCTGTGTCGTGGCAGTTGAGGCAAACGGCCTGCAGGCTCTGGCGGCGCTTGTCCATCTCCGCCTTGCCGATCAGGTACTTCGACGCGAAGCCCCCCTTCAAATCCGTCGGCAGGGGCTGCCCGTTCGTGTTGCGAATAATGGTGGTGTCAGGATCGATCGGTTGGGGGTGGGCGTAGATGAGCCCGAACAAGCGCCAGGGCAGCCGGTCGTTCATCTGGTGGGAGCGCTGAGCCACCACCTCGCCCTCGGTGTTCACCAATAGGCTGACGTGGCAGACCGCGCAGGTCGGGGCCGTGAAATCTTTTCCGAGGGTCCAGGGCACGGCCTTGAATTCCCATTCCGTGTTGTGGGTCGAAAAAATATTGCCGTGCTTGCTGGCCTCGTAGACCTTGCTGACCGGAACGTCCGGCCCGACATGGCATTCCTTGCAGGTGTAATACTTGCGCGCCATTGCGATGGAAAACTGGTGGCGCGTGTGGCAGGCCGCGCAGGAGCCCAGGGTGCCGTCCAGATTCACCCGCCCCACTCCCTGGTTGGGCCAGCCGTCGATCTTCGGGAACTGCAGCTCGCCGGCGAGACGGGTGGTGCGCGTCTCGGTGCCGGTCACCTTGAGTCGGGTGCCGTGGCAGTAGTAGCAGGTCTCAGCCTTGGTGGCCGCGTTGGCGGGATGAAGCGTGAGCGTGCCGTCCCGGCGCTGGATGCCGCCCAGAATCGTGTGCTCCAGATCCTGGAAAATCTTGTTGCCGGCCAGATTCTTGTATGCATGCGACATGATGTTGCGGGTGTATTGCTGCGCCTCCTGGACGTGGCAGGTGCGGCAGTCCCCGGGGCTGACCACGATGTGGATGTCGTAGCCGTTGTGCTCAAAGGTGTCGGCATGCTCCTTGGGCCGCAGCGTGTGGCACTCGGCACAGCCGACCGCAACGCCCTGCAACTCCTCAGGCACATCCGTGCTCGAGACTTTCAGCCCGAGCCCCTTGACCGCCATGGCCTCCCCGGGCGTCAGCTGGGAATGGCGGCTCTTCTGCCAGTCCTGGACAATGCCCGGGTGGATGACGGTGTGGCAGTCGATGCACGCCTGGGTGGCGTCGCTCACCTTGACCTCGGCCGCCGGCACGCACTGGGGAAAAACGAAGAGGCTGACAGCCGCCAACCAGAAGAGAGCTCTTTTCATAACCAACTCCTGTTCAAGCGGTCGTGGATGAAGAGGTCTTCAAAGCCTGTGTGCAGACAGGGAGGGTCTGTTCGTGTTCAAATCCGAATTAGCACAGAACGGTCAGATTATTCAAGGGACCTTGTGGAGGCATCGACCTTGTACGGTCCGGAAACGACGGCGGGTGGATTCATCTTCGCATTTGCCCTATCCGTTCCTCCACTTCCTGGATGGCGCGCAGAAGGTTCTGCTCGTCGACCGGGACGGGCAAGTTGTGGACGGAACTTCCCTTGGCGCAGGTCCGGCGGAGACCTTCCCTGAAAAGCGGCTCCTCCACATCGTGAATCCCCAACTCCTCCAGGGTCAGCGGTAAACCCAGCTCAGAAAAAAAGGGGATCAGCCTTCCCAGCTCCTCTTCATTTTTTTCCAAGCAGGACTGGACTACGAGACCATAGGACACCACCTCCCCATGGAGATGATGGTGGATCTGGGGCAAGGCGGTCATGCCGTAAAGCAAACCGTGGGCCAAGGCGACTCTGAACGTGGCCCCTCCTATACCCCCGATGATTCCGGCCATCAGGATGTTCGCCTCAACCATCTTTTCCACGGCCGGGGAGTTTTTCCCTGCGTCTGCGTCCTGCTTGGCTTCCAGGCCGCAATCAAAAATGGTTTCTTTGACCTGGGTCGAGAGGGCCAGAGCCGCCTGGAGCGACGGTGAAGGATCGGGCGTCCGGTCGTAGGTCGGTTTGCCCTCGTACCATTTGGCCAGGGTATCTCCCATGCCGGCGGCGAGCAGCCGGGAGGGGGCGGCGGCAATGATCGCCGAGTCGACCAGGACCAACTCGGCGGCTTTGCCGTGGATGGTGTCCATATGGATGCCCTTTTCATAGATGACCGACACCGTGGAAGCGGCCGAACAGGTGGCCGCACTGGTGGGAAGCGTCACCAGCGGAAGATCCAGCCGGCCTGCAACCGCCCGGGCCGTGTCGATGGCCTTGCCCCCGCCCGTCCCCACGATGAAGTCCACGTTATCGGAGCGGCCGATGTCAGCCACTCGTGCGACCTCATCCAGGCTGCATTCAACCCCGAAGGGCACAATGCACGCCGAAAGCCCGGCTGACCGCAGATGGTTCTCCAGGACAGGCCGAAGGATGGAGAGAACCAGCTCGTCGCCCAGGAGCAAGGGCCGGCGTCCGAATGCCTTCAGCTCCGCGCCTGTGTCGGCCAAAATCCCGGGACGCTTGCACATACCGTTTGGGGCCCAAAAAAATGTCGGTCATTCGGGAGTCTCCTTTCAGGCATGATTTCTCAGTTTCAGCGCCACCGGATGCGGGCTCAGATACACCTGCTGCTTGAGGTAGGGCTGGTCGTATTTGCGCACGTAATGGTTCAACAGAGTGACCGGCACGATCAGGGGAAGATACTCCTTGCGGTACTGGTCAAATACTTCCAGGAGTTCCTGCTTTTCGTCGGCGGTGAGCTGCTGTTTAAAGTAGCCCATGATGTGCTGCAGGACGTTCATGTTTTTCTTGGTGGTGGTTTTAAGCCGCAAGGCCTCGATGAGCAGCTTTTCGTACCGCCGGTAGGCGCCCGTGATGGCCATCTTCCGGCCCTCTGCCACCAGTTTCCCCATGAGCTTTGCATGCGCCGGGCTGTGCGCCAGCACGAGCAGTTTGTGGCGGGTGTGGAAATCGACCAGGTTTTTCATGCTCGCCGGCTGCACCAGCATCTCGCGGAAACGCTTCAGAGTGAAGATCTGCTCGATGAACATCTCACGCAGCTTGGCGTCGTTCAGACGTCCCTCCTCCTCCACCGGCAGCAGGGGAAAGTGTCGTGTAAAGGCCCGAGCGAAAAGCCCCACGCCTTTCTTTTCGGCCATGCCCTTGGAGTTGTAGACCTTCACCCGGCTGAGCCCGCTGTTGGGCGAGTCGCTCTTGAAGATGAACCCGCACAGGTTCTCCTTTTCGAGCTCCCGCACGCGCGCCTCCGCCCAGGTGATCATGCGCTCGGTGTGGTCGACATTGCTGCGGGATGTGATCAGGCGAGGGTTTTCCGGGTCGCCGACCAGGCGAAAAGTCTCCCGTGGGATGGGAAAGCCCGCCTCCACCTCGGGGCACACCGGCACGAACTCCAGGTATTCACCCAGGATGTCGGTGATGTAGCGGTCGTGCTTGTGACCTCCGTCGTAACGGACCGGCTGGCCGAGCAGGCAGGCGCTGACTCCCATTCGGATGCGTTCTTCCATATCAGGATGGGCCGCCTCCGATGAGCGGCAGCTCCTTTTCCAGTTTGAAGTAAACCAGAAACTTGGGCTCTTCGCCGTCGTCGGTGTATTTGCGGCGCTTGATCTTCTTGATCAGCTCCTGGTTCTGCTCCTCGCGCACTTTGGTCATGAAGAGCCGCTTGCCGTTGTATCCGGGGCCGTTTTCGATGAACATAAAAGTGGCATGGGGGTTGGACTGAATGTTTAAATGGGTCAGCCGGTCCCGCATGATAAACGCCAGTGACCCGTCCTCCATGAAGTGCGGCCGCGAGTAGACCGCCGCGTCCACGTGCCCTTTGCTGTCGGCGGTCGCTAGAATCCCTACGCCTTTTGCGCTTTCGAAATACGCCTTGAGCTCCATTGTACCTCCTTTTTATAACCTAAATTGAGCGATTCTGTCGATTCGCATAAAGGCCCGCCGGGGCCTGCCGTCCGCAGGGGCCGCCGCATTGAATTTGTCCGGCGGGAACCTTACCGGGCGAGATCTTTATTGCTCTGTAACTTAGACAGTTTCGACCGGTCCGTCAATGGGAAGGGGGTCTCGGGTGTTCAGGCGAAGTAAAGGCGTGAGACGTCACGCCGGAAGTTCTCAAGGAAGGCAAGGCCTGCAACACTGCCAGCCGGTGTAGACGAGATGATGAAACCACTTTGCTGCCATTCCTGAGCTGTTGCGGCAGGCAAAACCCAGCTGCAAAAATAGACACCTCCACGCGACGATCGCAACGCGAGCACCCAGGCTCAACAGGTCCAACACTCAAGGAACTGGCGGGTGCCCCTGAGGACGCATGAAGTCTCCGCCCCTGCCGTTGGCGACGCTCCCACCGATACTGACTATCTCGGCATCCGCTTCTGCGACTCCGGCCGGATCGACGATGACGCCGTTGACGACCCCGTCGGCATCTTCCGGCCCGCCGTCAGTCAGAGTCAGAGTGACGGACCTGCGATCACGGGCAAAGTTGGCATATGCCGAAAAGTCGTACCATTGATCGGCAATCGGGTCGTATTTATACCATTTGCTGGAACGCGGCGCAGCCTTGGAGAAATACAGTTTGACAATGGCCTGATCCCCGGGATTGGCCACGGCGATTTTAAAATTGATCAGCGCAAAAGGCATGTAGCCGGTTTGCCGTAAGCAACCGAGTCCGGCTGACTCGCATCTTCCGATTCGACCGACTCCACGCCGAGGCATGTGGGGCAATCCTTGATGCTGACGCCGATCATGACGGTGGTCCCCTCCATCTTGATGGACTTGATGTATCGGGGCTGCTTATTATTCTTCACCCCGTCCTTATCCAGGTCTACCTTCGCTGCGACTTCCTGGACATCAAGGATGCCGTTGGCGTTCAGGTCCTCGCCGGTCTCCTCGGTGGCGAAGGACCCGATGGCAGACCACTGGGAAACTTTGCCCGTGGAGTCGGTGAACTGCGCCCGCCAGAAGTATTCCGTGCCTTCCTCGAGCACCAGCTTGGGAACCGTGAGACGGGTCAGCGCCGTGTTGCTCTGGACATCAAGCACACACGCGTCGTCGTCATTGCGGAACACCTGCCAGCGGGTCAAGGCAGGGCTGCTGCCGCCAACCGTTGCGAGGAAGGCCCCGGTCTGAAGGTGCGGCGTTCGCCCGGCAACCCCGCTGCCGTATCCCGCTTGCGCGCGACGTAGACCGGTGGCTTTGCGTCCCACCCTTTCGAGTGGTTTGCCTTTATCAAGCAATCGAAAATTGATGGCTTTTTACGAATCCATCAAGATCAAGAAGAACAATGACCGCTGCAACAGACAGCAAAAGAGGTGCCAACCGGGCATAAAAAAGCTCAGGCCGAGCGGCAGCTTGATTTAAAACGAAATAACTTCAAATAAGCGAAGGAAAAGTGCGCGGTGCCGGCCATTTCAACGCAAGAAAGAACACCGGAGGTAATTTCGGTTACATGTCGGCAGTTATGTCAACATCGGTCTAACAGGGTGTTGGAAAACGGTGTCCCAGGCCGTGATCAGGCGTTGTGCGGCTTTTGTAAATGCTCACCTATCGATGAATAGGCTGCGCTTTCCAAAACGCCGCACGCCTTGGCTGACAGCCTGATACTTGTTTTTCAACACCCTACTGAAGCCAGAACGATAGGCTGGACAGACGCCCGGCGATCCTTTCTGACGCTTCTCGGCCTGGTAGCCAAACAGCAGACCGGAAAATCTCTCAGGACAAGGTACACGCACCCTTGGACGTCTTGACAATCCATGATAGTTGGCTTAGTTTTTAGTGTTAACATACGTTAACTTATATGGATACACCGCCTTGCCGTCGCCGCCTTCAGCGGCTAATTCTCAGCCAGCACGGCTCTTGTGTTCGGGTTGCCTGCCACGGCGTTTTATGATTTTATGGACCCCTCGAGGAGGGTCTTTCTTGGGATTCGGAATCGAAATACTTTTACCTCATCGCATGCTCTATTTCGGCGCCGGCAAGGACGGCAGCGCCCCGCCGCTCCAAATGATGTTGGGCCAAAAATAGACCGAATATGGAGTAAAGGCTATGCCAGAAACCACGCTGATTCAAAGGGTGATCATCGACCGGGTGCGGCCGGAAATCGACGGGGGACGGTTTCCCATCAAACGCACCCTCGGTGAGAAAGTCAAGGTACGCGCCGACATCCTCACGGACGGTCACGATGCGATCTCGGGTCTATTGCTGTTCCGCCATGAACGCTCGCCCCGATGGCGCGCAGCCCGCCTGGAGGGTTTCGCCAACGACAAGTGGAAAGCCTCGTTCAAGGTCACCGAACTCGGGCGGTATGTCTACACCGTCTGCGCCTGGCTGGACCGGTTTAAAAGCTGGCGGCGCGATCTGGCCAAACGCCTTGGAGCCGGCCAGGATGTTGCCGTGGATTTGCTCACCGGCGCCGCGCTCATCGAAGACGCTCTGCCCCGGGCAGGCGACGACCCGCATCGAACCTGGCTCGCCGACTGCGCACATGCGTTGCGTTCGAATCAAAGCCCGGAAAACAAAACCCGGCTGGCGCTCAACCCCGCATTGCTTGCCCGCATGGAGCGCTGTCTGCCGGAGCGCACGCAAATGACCGCTTACCCGAAGGCACTGGAGGTGGTGGTCGATCCGGTGAAGGCCCGGTTCAGTACCTGGTATGAGATGTTCCCGCGCTCCTGCAGCCCGACGCCCGGGGCCCACGCCACATTTTCCGACTGCGAGGCCAGGCTGCCCTACATCGCCGGCATGGGCTTCGATGTGCTCTACCTTGCGCCCATCCACCCCATCGGGACAACCCACCGCAAGGGCCGCAACAACGCGCCGGTCTGCGAACCGGGAGATCCCGGCAGCCCGTGGGCCATCGGGGCCGCCGAGGGCGGGCACACGGCGATCCACCCCGAACTGGGCACCCTGGACGATTTTCGAAGCTTCGTCGCGCAGGCCGCCTCACACGGGCTGGAGGTCGCCCTGGACCTTGCATTCCAGTGCAGCCCGGATCATCCGTATGTTCGAGAGCACCCGGAGTGGTTCCGCCAGCGCCCGGACGGGTCCATCCAGTATGCCGAAAACCCGCCGAAGAAATACGAGGATATCTATCCACTGCATTTCGAATGCGCGCAACGCCGCGCCCTCATGGACGAACTCAAGCGTGTGGTCCTGTTCTGGATCGAACAGGGCATCCGCATCTTCCGGGTGGACAACCCCCACACCAAACCGTTCGCCTTCTGGGAGTGGCTCATCGGCGAGGTCAAGCGATCCCACCCCGAAGTGGTTTTTCTCGCGGAGGCTTTCACCCGACCCAAGGTTATGCGCCGTCTGGCCAAACTCGGATTCAGCCAGTCCTACACATATTTCGCCTGGCGGAATGCGGCGTGGGAAATCAAAAAATATTTCACCGACCTCACGCAAACGGACGTGGCCGAGGTCCTGCGTCCCAACCTGTGGCCCAATACGCCGGACATTTTGACAGAGTATCTCCAGACCGGGGGACCGCCGGCGTTTGCCGCCCGGTTGGTTCTGGCAGCGACGCTGGGGGCGAACTACGGCATTTATGGGCCGGCTTTCGAGTTGTGCGAAGACCGGCCGCGCGAACCCGGCAGCGAGGAATACCTGAACTCTGAGAAATTCGAGATCCGGTCGTGGGCCGTGGACTCCCCCGGCAGCCTCAAGGACCTCATCACCCGCGTCAACCGCATCCGTCGGGACAACCCCGCGCTTCAGGGCGACCGCAGCCTGCGCTTCCATCCGGTCGACAACGAGCAGTTGATCTGCTACAGTAAACACACGGCGGATTTCGCCAACGTCATTCTGACGGTAGTGAACCTGGATCCGCACCACACCCACTCCGGCTGGCTGGAGCTGCCGCTCTCCGAACTGGGGCTCGACACCGAACCCTTCCAGGTCCACGACCTGCTGAGCGAGGCACGCTACCAGTGGTATTCGCCGCGCAATTTTATCGAGCTGAACCCCCAGGTGATACCGGCTCACATCTTCAGGATCCGTAAAAAGATCCGCACCGAACACGATTTCGACTACTTCCTTTAAAGGAAAGATGATGGTCAAGAACTCCCGGGACATGGCAGGGATGGGCGACGACCCTCTCTGGTTCAAGGACGCCGTCATTTACCAGCTGCACGTCAAAAGCTTTTTCGACAGCGACGATGACGGCGTCGGCGATTTCCAGGGCCTGACCCGAAAGCTCGACTACCTACAGGACCTCGGGGTCTCCGCCATCTGGCTGATGCCATTTTGCCCGAGCCCGCTGCGCGACGACGGCTACGACATCGCCGACTACCAAAACATCCATCCGGCCTACGGCACCCTGCGGGATTTCAAAAAATTTCTGACCGAGGCCCACCGCCGCGGCCTGCGGGTGATAACCGAGCTGGTGGTCAACCACACGTCCGATCAGCATGCCTGGTTCCAGCGCGCCCGCCGCGCCAAACCGGGCAGCCACTGGCGGGACTGGTACGTCTGGAGCGATACTCCACAACGGTACGAGGACGCCCGAGTCATTTTTCAGGACTTCGAGACGTCCAACTGGACATGGGACCCCGTGGCCGGCGCCTACTACTGGCATC
This sequence comes from uncultured delta proteobacterium, assembly GCA_963785045.1. Classification (GTDB taxonomy): domain Bacteria; phylum Desulfobacterota; class Desulfobacteria; order Desulfobacterales; family SpSt-501; genus SpSt-501. The sequence goes on from CAWAUC010000022.1 coordinate 85,083, forward strand.
GGTTCTATTCCCACCAACCCGACCTCAACTACGACAATCCCCGTGTGCGCCAGGCGGTGCTGGCCACGCTGGATTTCTGGTACGGAATGGGCGTAGACGGGTTGCGGCTGGATGCCATCCCGTATCTCTTCGAGCGCGAGGGAACCAACTGTGAAAACCTGCCGGAAACCCATCGGTTCTTGAAGGAGATGCGGGCCCACGTGGACGCCAAGTTCAACAACCGCATGCTCCTGGGCGAAGCGAACCAGTGGCCCGAGGATGCCGTGGCCTATTTCGGCGACGGCGACGAATGCCATATGGCCTTTCACTTTCCGCTCATGCCGCGGCTTTTCATGGCTCTGCACATGGAGGACCGCTTCCCGGTTCTGGACATCCTCGATCAGACTCCCACCATTCCGGAAAACTGCCAGTGGGCTATCTTCCTTCGCAACCACGATGAGCTGACCCTGGAGATGGTCACTGACGAGGAGCGGGACTACATGTACCGGGTCTATGCCCAGGACTCCCGGATGCGCATCAATCTCGGGATCCGCCGGCGCCTTTTTCCCCTGCTCGGAAACCACCGGCGCCGCACGGAGCTCGCCAACGCGCTATTGTTCTCGCTGCCGGGTTCCCCGACGATCTACTATGGCGACGAAATCGGCATGGGCGACAACGTCTATCTCGGCGACCGGGACGGAGTGCGCACACCGATGCAATGGAGTGCCGATCGCAATGCCGGGTTTTCGCGCGCCAATCCGCAAAAGCTTTTTCTGCCGCTGATCATCTCTCCGGAATACCACTTCGAGGTGATCAACGTGGAGGTGCAGCAGGCCAACCCACACTCCACGCTATGGTGGATGAAGCGTCTGATCGCTCTGCGAAAACGCTTCAAGGCCTTCAGCCGCGGCACCATCCAATTTCTCACACCCGACAACCACCGCATCCTGGCGTTCATTCGCCGTTACGAAAACGAACGACTGCTGATCGTCTGCAACCTGTCACGATTCGTCCAGCACGTGCAGCTCGACCTGACCGCATACCAGGGGATGGTCCCGGTGGAACTTTTCGGCCGTACCCCTTTTCCGCCCATCCAGGCCGCGCCTTACTTCCTGTCGCTCGGCCCCCACAGTTTCTTTTGGTTTTACCTGACACCGGGGCAGGCGGTTGCTGAGACAACTCCGCCTGAAGACGGGAAGACCACCCTGACGGTGGTGGAGGCCGATCTTGAAAAGGAAGATTTCTTTAGCGGCAAGGCGGCCGCACGGCTGGAGGAGGTTTTGCCCGGTTTTCTCACCCGCAGCCGATGGTTCGGCGGCAAGGCGCGGCCCCTCAAGCAAGCCCGAATCGTGGACATGTTCTTCCTGGAGAAAGAATCCCACCAATGGGCTATCGCCCTGGTGCAAGTCGATTACCTCTCCGGCGATGGGGAACTGTATGCCGTGCCCATGGCGCTGGCCCATGAGAGTCAATCCGACCGCCTGCTGCAGAAGCATCCCCAGGCAGTTATCGCCCGGCTCAAGCTCAAGGGCAACCCCGCGACCTTCCTGTTGTACGACGCCCTGGTCGATACTGCCTTCGGCGAGGCGCTGCTGGAGATTCTGTCCCGGAAACGAACCATCCACGGGCGCTGCGGACAGATACGGGGCTTTACCACGCGCGCTTTCCGCCCGCTGCTCCCGAAAGGACAGCCCCTGCCGCCGCCGACGATCATGCAGGCCGAGCAGAGCAACACCTCGATCCGTTTCGGCGACCGGCTGATTCTCAAACTCATCCGCAAGCTCTCCCCGGGGGTCAATCCGGACCTTGAAATCGGACGGTTGCTTACCGAAAGACGATTTCCGCGCTGTGCACCGACCGCCGGCGCGATCGAGCTTCGGCTGAACCAGGCTGAACCGATGACCATCGCCATTCTGCAGGGGTTCGTGACCAACCAGGGCGACGCTTGGAGCTTTAGCCTGGACCGGTTGGGGCAATACTTCGAGGCTGCCGCGGGGCGGGTTCTGCCTGTTCTGCCGGCGGCTTTCCCCGTTGACCTGATAGACGCCGCCCCGTCCGACGAGGCGGTCGCGCTGATCGGAAATTTCTTGGAATCCGCCCGCCTTTTGGGCCGCCGCACCGCCGAAATGCACACGTGTCTGGCATCGGAACAGAGCCTGCCGGAGTTCAAGCCGGAAGCGTTTTCCAAGCTTTACCAGCGGGCCCTGTACCAGTCCATGCGCAGTCAGGCCGGAAAAGCCCTGCCCCTGCTGCGGCGGCAGTTCAACCGCCTGCCCGAAAGCCTGCGGCCCCTGGCGCTTTTCGTCATGGAACACGAAAAAGATTTGATGAACGGTTTTAAAGATTTGCTCGAAAGGAAAATCGGCGCCATGCGCATCCGCTGTCATGGCGATTATCATCTCGGCCAGGTGCTGGTCGCGCAAAACGATTTCATCATCATTGATTTCGAGGGCGAACCCGCCCGTCCGATCACGGAACGGCGCATCAAGCGCTCCGCCCTGCGGGATGTGGCCGGGATGCTGCGCTCGTTTCACTACGCCGCCCATGCCGCCTTGCTCTGTCGGCAGGAAAACGGGGTTCCGCCCGAGGGTTTCGCGGGGCTGGAGCACTGGGCGGAGTTCTGGCAACGCTGGGTAAGCTCCGAGTTTCTTAAAATTTATCTTCAGGAAGCCGCCGGGGGCAGGTTCATTCCCAGCAGCCGCGATGAACTGCGCATCCTGCTGAGAGCGCTCCTTCTGGAAAAGGCGGTCTACGAGCTTTCCTACGAACTGAACAACCGCCCGGACTGGGTCGGAATCCCGCTGCGCGGGATCCGGCAATTGCTGGAAGACAACCCCGGCTGACGCGATACCCGCCCATTTCAACGCACGGAAATGTCCGGGATAGAGACGAAAGGAGGCCTGCAATGCCCACCGATCAACACCCGACTACTGATACCGGAGATTCGCCCGTCCGCTACGGTCTTTACGGGCTGTCCGCAAATGACCTTTATCTCTTCAACGAAGGCAGCCACTTTCAGCTCTACGACAAATTGGGGGCCCGCATCGTGTCCGACGGTACACCCCCGGGAGTCCATTTCGCGGTGTGGGCCCCCAATGCCCGTCTGGTGTCCGTCATCGGGGATTTCAATGGCTGGGATCGCTCCAGCCATCGGTTGCAGCCTTTGGAATCCTCCGGCATATGGGAGGGCTTCATCCCGGGGCTCGGGCGGGGAACGCTTTACAAGTACTTCATCGAATCCAACCACAACGGCTACCAGGTCGAAAAGACCGACCCTTTCGGACAGTATTATGAGCTGTCACCCAAAACCGCTTCCATCGTCTGGGACCTGGATTACGTGTGGGGAGACGAGACCTGGATGGCCGCCCGCCGGGAAAAGCCGGCCGACCGCTCACCGGTGTCGATCTACGAGATCCACCTGGGCTCCTGGCGGCGCGTGCCCGAAGATGGCAACCGCTTTCTGACCTACGTGGAAATGGCGGGGCCGCTGACCGAACATGTGCGGCGCATGGGGTTCACCCACGTGGAATTTCTGCCGGTGATGGAGCACCCTTTCTATGGTTCCTGGGGATATCAGACGCTGGGGCTCTTTGCGCCCACCAGCCGCTACGGCACACCGCAGGATTTCATGTACCTCATCGACCACCTGCACCGCAACGGCATCGGCGTCATCCTGGACTGGGTTCCGTCGCATTTTCCCAGCGACGAGCACGGGCTGGTGTTTTTCGACGGAACGCACCTCTACGAGCATCAAGACCCCCGCATGGGGGTGCACCCGGACTGGAAGAGCATGATCTACAACTACGGGCGCAACGAGGTGTGCAGCTTTCTGATCAGCGCCGCACGCTTCTGGCTGGACAAGTTCCACGCGGACGGTCTGCGCGTGGACGCTGTCGCCTCCATGCTCTACCTGGACTATTCGCGCGCACCCGGGGAGTGGTTGCCCAACGAGTTCGGCGGCCGCGAAAACCTGCAGGCCATATCGTTCCTGCGCCGGTTGAACGAAGCGGTCAAGGAACGCCACCCGGATGTGCTGATGATCGCCGAGGAATCCACCGCCTGGCCCATGGTTTCCCGCCCTGCCTACGTGGGCGGCCTGGGGTTCGACATGAAGTGGGACATGGGCTGGATGCACGACACCCTGGAGTACATGAGCAAGGACCCGGTTCACCGCAGCTACCACCACGGCAAGCTCAATTTCCGCATGCTCTATGCCTTCACCGAGAATTTCGTGCTGCCGCTGTCGCATGACGAGGTCGTGCACGGCAAAGGGTCGCTGATCGGGAAGATGCCGGGCGACGACTGGCAGCGCTTCGCCAACCTGAGACTGCTGATGGCCTACATGATCGCACAGCCCGGTAAAAAGCTGCTCTTCATGGGCGGCGAGTTCGGCCAGTGGCGCGAGTGGAACCACGACACGAGCCTGGATTGGCACCTTCTCGATTTTCCGCTGCATTCCGGGCTGCAACACTGGGTGGCGGACCTCAATCGACTGTATCGGGAGGAGGCCGCGCTGCACCGCTATGAATTTACGCCCGAGGGGTTCCGGTGGATCGACTGCAACGACCACCTCCACAGCACGCTGAGCCTGATCCGCTTTGGGACGGAGCGCGGTGAAGCGATTATCGTGGTATTCAACCTGACGCCGTTGCCGCGCCACAACTACCGTGTCGGAGCACCGGCGGCCGGCTTCTGGAAGGAGCTTCTCAACAGCGATGCTCGCGACTACGGCGGCAGCGGCCAGGGCAGCCTGGGCGGCGCTGAGGCGAATCCTGTTCCCGCACACGGTTTTCACTATTCGCTGAATCTGGTGCTGCCCCCCCTGGGGGCGGTCTTCTTCAAGCAGGGTGTATCTCCATGAAACGCCGGGCACCCCGACTCGGCCCCGCACTGCTTGGCGAAGGACGCTGTCGTTTCTGCCTCTGGGCCCCCTTCACGGACTCCGTGGACGTGCGCATCCTGTCGCCGCAGGAGCGATTGGAGCCGTTGGTACGCGACCGGCACGGCTATCACTGCGGCGTGCTGGAGGGGGTCGATCCGGATGCTCTCTACCTGTTTCGTCTCGGCGGCGGCAAGGAGCGACCGGACCCCGCCTCACGCTTCCAGCCCCAGGGCGTTCACGGCCCATCCCAGGTCGTAGACGCGGCCTTTGACTGGACGGACGGCAACTGGCGCGGACTTCCTCTGCAGCAGTACATTATCTATGAACTGCACGTAGGGACCCTCACCGCGCAAGGCACTTTCGACAAAGCCATCGAGCGGCTGGACGATCTGGTGGCACTCGGCATCACCGCCGTCGAGCTCATGCCCGTTGCTCAGTTCCCCGGCGAGCGCAACTGGGGCTACGACGGGGTCTACCCGTTTGCCGCCCAGAACTCTTACGGCGGGCCGCAGGGGCTGAAGCGCTTCGTCAACGCCTGCCACGGCCGGGGCCTGGCCGTGGTGCTGGACGTCGTGTACAACCACCTCGGCCCCGAGGGCAACTACCTGCGCGACTTCGGACCGTATTTTTCCGACCTCTATCGGACGCCCTGGGGTGCTCCGATCAATTTTGACGGCCCTTACAGCGACGAAGTGCGCCGCTTTTTCATCGAAAACGCTCACTACTGGGTGGCCGAATGCCACGTCGATGCCCTGCGGCTTGACGCGGTCCACGCGATCCTGGATTTCTCCGCCCGGACGTTTCTGCAGGAGCTGGCCGCAACCGTCAAGCGCTTCGCCGACGGCGTGGGGCGGCGCATCCATCTGATCGCCGAAAGCGCCCTGAACGATACACGGCTGATCCGCTCCCCGGATCTGGGCGGCTTCGGGCTGGACGCCCAGTGGAACGATGACCTGCACCACGCTCTGCACGCCGTCCTCACCGGTGAGCAGCAGGGGTACTACTGCGACTTCGGCCGTTTCGACCATTTGCTCAAGGCCCTGCGGGAGGGGTTTGTCTACGACGGCCAGTATTCCGAGTACCGCAAAAGGCGCCACGGCAACTCCAGCCGCTGCATCCCCGCCCAGCGCCTGGTCGTGTTCGCTCAAAACCACGACCAGGTGGGCAACCGCCTGCAGGGGGATCGTCTGAGCTGCACCGTCCCCTTCGAAGCTCTAAAATTGGCCGCGGGGATCGTCCTGTTGTCGGCCAACCTGCCGCTGCTTTTCATGGGCGAAGAGTACGGCGAAACCGCACCCTTTCCCTATTTTGTGAGCCACTCCGACCCGGCCCTGATCGAGGCGGTGCGCCGGGGACGCCGCGCGGAGTTCGCATCGTTCGGCTGGAACGGCGACCCGCCGGATCCCCAGGCCGAAGAGACCTTTCAGAGCGCCAAACTGAATTCGGTGCTACGCTTGTCACCCGGCCCTCACCGCCACCTGTGGGAATTCCACCGCCGTCTCATCGCGCTGCGCAGTGGCAGCGTCGTGCCGGCCACACCGGATGCGTCGCACCAGGAGGTTTTTCGAGTCGGCGGCCGGCGCATCGGCGGCATCCGCCGCTGGACCGCCGCGGAAGAGGTCTGCATCGTCTTCCACGCCGGCACGGAACCGGTATCAGCCCCGGTTCCCCTTCCCGCGGGCCGATGGAAAAAGCTGCTGGACAGCGCCGAGGTGGAATGGGGGGGCTCCGGGAGCACGCTCTCCGACACGATCGATTCCGAAGGTGAGGTCTTGATGGAACTATCGCCGTACGCTTTTCGCGTGCTGTCTAGACAGATTTCATAGAAGGGATTGGCATGGAGAAATTTATCTGCATCCACGGACATTTCTACCAGCCCCCGCGCGAAAACGCGTGGTTGGAGGCAGTCGAACTGCAGGACTCCGCCTATCCTTATCACGACTGGAACGAGCGCATCACGGCCCAGTGCTACGCCACTATGGCCACCTCCCGCCTGTTGGACCCACACGGGCTCATTCGCGAAATCACCAACAACTACGCAGGGATGAGCTTCAACTTCGGACCGACCCTGCTCGCCTGGCTGGAACGGCAGGCCCCGCCCGTGTATGGCGCCATCCTCGAGGCCGACCAGATGAGCCGGCTGCGTTTTTCCGGCCATGGCGCGGCCATCGCCCAGGCCTACAACCACATGATCATGCCTCTTGCCAGCCGGCGCGATAAGGAAACCCAGGTCCTCTGGGGCATCCGCGATTTCGAACACCGCTTTCAGCGCCCGCCCGAGGGCATGTGGCTGCCCGAAACCGCCGTCGACATTGAAACCTTGGAAGTCCTGGCGGAGCACGGAATCGGTTTCACCATCCTGTCCCCGCGCCAGGCCAAGCGGATCCGCCATCTGACCGGCGGCGATTGGCAGGATGTCACCGGCGGCAAGATCGACCCGTCGCGTTCTTACCAAACCCGCCTGCCGTCGGGAAAGTCCATGGCCGTGTTCTTCTACGACGACCCGATTTCGCGGGCCGTCGCCTTCGAGGGACTGCTCTCCAACGGTGAGCGCTTCACCCACCGCCTCATGGATGGGTTTGACGACGCACGCCAGGAGCCGCAACTGGTGAACATTGCCACCGACGGTGAAAGCTACGGGCACCATCACCACAAGGGCAACATGGCGCTCGCGTTTACGCTGCATGCGATCGAAAGCCGGCAGCTCGCCCGGCTCACCGTTTACGGCGAGTATCTGGAGCTGCACCCGCCGCAGTGGGAGGTTGACATCGTCGAAAAAACCTCCTGGAGCTGCGTGCACGGGGTGGAACGCTGGTGGAAAGATTGCGGGTGCAACTCCGGCGGACACCCCGGCTGGCACCAGGCATGGCGCACACCGCTGCGGGAGGCCCTCGACTGGCTTCGGGACTCTCTGGCTCCGGCGTACGAGGAAAAAATGAGCGCCTTCGGCTTCGATCCCTGGAAGGTTCGAAACGATTTTATCCGGGTGATCCTGGACCGGGAAACGGCTGCCGTGGATGCCTTCCTTGCGGAACAGACCCAACGAACCCTGTCCCCCGAAGAAATGATAGGCGCGATCAAGCTGCTGGAACTTCAACGCCATGCCATGCTGATGTACACCAGCTGCGGTTGGTTTTTCGACGATATCTCCGGGCTGGAGACGGTCCAGGTGATCCAGTTTGCCGGCCGAGCCCTGCAGCTGGCCAAAGAGGTTTTCGGAGCCGGCCTCGAGTATCGTTTCATGCAGTTGCTGGGGAAGGCGCCAAGCAACATAAGGGACCATAAGGACGGTCGCCGAATCTACGAAAAATTCGTCAAGCCGGCCATGGTGAACCTGGCCACCGTTGGTGCCCATTACGCCATGCGTTCGCTTTTCGAGGAATACCCGCAGCAGGCCTCGGTAAACTGCTACACGGTCGCACAGAGTTTCTTCAGGTCCTTGGCGGTCGGCCGAGCCAAGCTGGCGATGGGGCGCGTGCGCATCACCTCCACCCTCACACGCGAATCGGCGTGCCTGTGTTTCGGCGCCATCCACTGGGGCGACCACAACATCAGCTGCTGCATCAGTCCCTGCCTGGAGGCGGCCGCACCCGAAGAGGCGTTCGTCAACGAAGTATTCCAAGTCTTCAGCCGGGCCGAGTTTCCGACCTCACTTCTGCTGTTGGAGAAAAGGATCGGCACCTCGACCTATTCGCTGCGCCACCTGTTCCGGGACGAGCAACGGCGGATCTTGCAGATCGTGCTGGAGGCCAACCTGTCCAGTGCCGAGGCCGTTTACCGCCAGATTTACGATACCAATGGACCCCTGCTGCTCTTTCTAAAGGACCTCAACGTTCCGGCACCCCGCGCCCTGGCCGCCGCCGCCGAATATTTGCTCAGCGCCGCCATCCGCCGGGCCTTCGAAAACCCCGTCTTCGACCTGGCCTCCATCCGGCAGCTGCTGGACGCCGCCGCCCTGCACGGTGTTACGCTGGACGCAGCATTCATGGAAATGGCGATTCGCAGGCGCTTGGAGCTGACCGCCGAAGATTTTCAGCAACGTCCCACCGAAACCAAACCTCTGCAGCAACTGGACGCCATCGCCGGCCTGCTGCCGGATTTTCCCTTCGAGATCAACCTGCGCACCGTTCAAAACATCTATTACCAGGTCCTCAAGGAAATCTTCCCTCAAATGAAAAAAAAGGCTCGGCGCCGCGAAAAAATGGCCAAAGAATGGGTCGATACGTTCCAAGCGCTGGGAGCAAAGATCGGCGTAAGAACCGAATAGAAAGGATGCGCTATGCTTTCACGCTCCAGCGGCCTTCTGCTGCCCATATTCAGCCTGCCGTCGCGTTTCGGCATCGGCGATCTCGGACCCGGCGCATTCCGATTTGTGGATTCTTTGCACGCCGCGGGACAGCGCATCTGGCAAATCTTGCCCCTGAGCCCGACCGAAGGGGCTTTCGGCCATTCGCCTTACCACAGCGTATCCTGCTTCGCATTCAATCCCCTTCTGATCAGCCCGGAGGCTCTCGCCGAAGAGGGCTGGGTCGACCGCAAGGATTTACAGCAGGCAAGCCGCCTGCCGGAGGCCCGGGTCGACTACGCGGAGGTCGTTGCCCTCAAGCGGCGCCTGCTGGAAAAAGCCTGTCGACGATTCCGAGAGCACCTACCCGACACCGGCTATGAAAGCTTTTGTGCGGGAGAATGCCTGCTGGATCGACGACTACGCCCTGTTCAGCGCTCTATCCGCACGCCACGCTCCTATCGGCTGGGACCGATGGCCATTGCCGGCCCGCACCCCAAGCTCGATGGAAATGAAACGTCTGCGGAAAGAACTTCATGACCCGATTGAGAAACTCAAGATCGAACAGTACTTGTTTTACCGTCAGTGGATCGCCCTTCGGCGCTACTGCCGGGAAAAGTGTATCCACCTCTTCGGCGACCTTCCGATCTACGTCCCCTTCCACAGCGCGGATGTCTGGGCCCATCGCACGCTCTTCAAGCTGGACCGCTTCCAGCGCCCCCTGGCCGTTTCCGGTGTGCCCCCGGACTACTTCAGCGCCGACGGCCAGCTCTGGGGGCACCCGGTCTACAACTGGGAGCGCCACCGGCTGACGCGGTTTGACTGGTGGGCCCGGCGCATCGCGCACCAGATGGCCGTCTTCGACGCCGTACGTATCGATCACTTCCGGGGGCTGGTGGCGTATTGGGAGGTCGCAGCTGGAGAGCGCACGGCCAAAGACGGCCGGTGGGTAGAGGTGCCGTCTGCCGACTTTTTTGCCGAACTGCAGCGCCGTTTCGTCTCGCTCCCGCTGGTCGCCGAGGACCTGGGGCATATCACCGCCGACGTGCGCGAAACCATGCAGCGCTATGGGCTTCCCGGGATGCGGGTGCTGATGTTCGGTTTTTCCGGCGACCCGGCCCTCAACCCCAACGCCGTCCACGCCATCCCGGAGCACTGCGTGGTCTACACCGGAACCCACGACAACAACACGGCGAGGGGCTGGTTCGAAAAAGAGGCCTCGGGCAGCGAAAAGCGCCGTCTGTCGTTCATTTCCGGCCGGCGGGTCGGGGCGCGGGAGGCCGCCTCGGAGTTGATTCGCCTCGCCATGCTGTCATCGGCCCGATGGTCCATCACCCCCGTCCAGGACCTGCTCGGGTTGGGCGCGGCCGCACGCATCAACACGCCGGGGCAGGCCCGCGGCAATTGGGTTTGGCGCATGACCTCGAGGCAACTCGATACCCTGCCGGTAGCACGCCTGTTGGAACTGACTTCCACTTTCGGCCGCGCCTGACCTTCCGGCGTCATTTTGCAGAAACCGATGACCTGGGTGTTGAGGCGGCCTCCGCCAGCCTCCTCAGCCAGCTCTCCACCTGGGTGAACACGAGAAAGCGGTCGTAGACCCGCCGCTGGGCACTGCGCCCGAAAAGCTCGCGCTGCACCGGCTTGGACAGCATTTCATCGAGCGTTTCGGCAATTTCATGGGGATCCTGCGGATGGCTGGTCAGGCGGCCATCGATCCTGTCCCGGATTTGCAGGCGCAGGCCGCAGGCCGACGAGCCCAGCACCGGCACCCGCTTCCACATGGCCTCGGTCGCCGTCAGTCCGAACCCCTCCAGCAGAGGCATCCATCCCTTCAAACGGTCCCAGCGGGAAACCTGAGTGACCACCGGGCGGAACATCAGGCCGACGCCGCCTCCGTCATGCGCGGGCAGAAAGCGTCCGTCGGGATGCAGCCGAAGCACTGGGTGTTCCCAGTCGGGTGTTAGCACCGGATGACGGCTTTTCATCAGGCCGGCATTGCACAGGATCCCGACCAGCTTGTGGGCCGAGAGTTCCCGGTTCTTGTGACTGAGGGGATCGATGGCCGGGTGAATCACCGAGGACTTCCCCGCGAGGTAGGGAGGAATATATTCCGCCGCTGAAAATACGGCATGATCGTAGGCCTGGGCATGCGGTCGCAAAAACTCCCAGGCCGCTTCGGTCGCCTTCGTGCGCCGATCCAACCCGATATGGCAGCGGAAGATGGTGCGGATGCCGGTACGGCGCTTGAGTTCGGCCCCGGCGCCCAGCGGCTGGGGGTCGTGGACGACCAGGATGTCTTCGGGAGCGACGAGGTCTGCCAGCGAAACGGCAGCCTCCCGGCTGGCGGCCCGATAGATCGCCTTATCCCGGGCGCCGAAACCGGGCCGACCGAAATCGTGAATCAGATTGTGAATGCGCTTGGTCAACTCGAAAAACGCAGGGTTTTTCGACCCTATCACCCGCCATTCGGTTTTAACGCCCACATCCCTCAACATCCCGACCAGGCGCGGCATCATCTCCGCCACCCCGCCTCCCTGGGCGGTGGAATTGACCATCCAGACCGTGCGCCCCCTCAGCTTGGGCACCAACAGCCGAGCCGCCATGCGCAAATCCTGAACGGCAGAGGACAGGTATGCCAGACCGGCGTAATCTTCCAGGTGCAAGCCATCTGTGCGTGAAACCTTCTGGATCATTGGATTCCTCCTTCCCGAACGAGCAGCGCCACCGGAAATCGGGCGAACATCCTCGACAGTTCCTGCGTCCCTCCGCTGAAGTGTTCTCCACTGAACACGTTTTTCCAGGTCCCTGCTGGAAGTTCGATGACGGTCTTTCTCCAATCGCCGTCCAAGCCGACGACCAGCCTTGGCGCCAACGTCACCACCTGCCCCCCGCGCATGAACGTGACCAAGTGGCCGGAGCGTTCCCCCTCGGCCGCAAGCGACCGGTAGTCCCCCGTTGGACCGAAGGCCTCGGCATAACGCCTGCGGGTCGACAGCACCCGCTGCAGCAGGAAGAGCTTCGGCAACCCTTCGGCATGCCGCTTCAGGATCTCGGCTACCGGGAGCATACCAATCTCGGCCAGCAGCCGGCGGCGCATCTCGAAATCCACCGGCCGGCGGTTGTCCGGGTCCATCAGATTGCAGTCCCATAGCTCGGTCCCCTGATAGATATCGGGCACCCCCGGGGCCGTGCACTTGATCAAGGTCTGGGACAGGGATGTGACCACCGCCGGCCAGCCCAGTGGTTCCAGGAAGGCCGACAGGTCCACCGTGAAGTCCGCATGCCCCATCACCTCCATGACAAACGCCTGCAGCGTTTCCTCGAAAACCGGATCCGGGTCCGTCCACGAGGTATGCACCTTGGCTTCTTTGGCCGCCTTCAGCATGGCGGACACCAAGCGGTCGCACCCGATGGGCCAAGCACCCACAAGGGTCTGATACAAAAAGTATTCCGTGTTTGCGTCGGGAAAGCCGTTGCGGCGGAAGCGGGCATTCATGCGCGACCAGCGCCGGACGGCTTCGGCCCAGCGCCCCGGCATCTCCGACAGCAAACCGATCCTCAGCCGGGTGTCCTCACCGCGCTTGGTGTCGTGGGTGGCGCTGGCCAACTGGGTCTGCGGCCACTCCGCCTGGATGCGACGGCAGAAGGCGTGGAAGGCATCCAACGAGGTGCCGAACACGGCGGGGTCCCCGCCGACCTCGTTGAGGGCGACCAGCCGGTTGAAACGATAGAAAACAGTGTCCTCCACCCCCTTGGCCATGGCCGGTCCGGTCAGCTGCTGGAAACGCAGCACGAAGTCGCTCGCCACGTCCCCGGTCCGACGCAGCAGCAGGATATCCTCGATCGTACACCACACGCCGGGGTCGACCTCGGCCGCCCGGCCAGCGGCCTCTGCAATGGCCCGATGGACGACGGCCCGGTCTTCGGCAGCTCCGCCTCCGGCCTCAGGACGAATGTAGGTCCGGTAGACGGGAAAACAAGCAATGAGCTCGGCCAGCGCCCGGCGCAGCGTACCCGTCCGGCTTTTCGGTTCTTGGACCGCCCCCGCCAGCAGCTCCGTCAGGTGGGTCACTTCGCCGACGAAGAGCTGCTCTAAAACCTGCCGCTTGGCGGCCCGCACTATTTCCTCGCAGTCGACCGACTCCCCCGTGAAGTCACGGTAGAGCTCCGTGAGATGGCGCTCGGCGCGGGAGTCGATAAAAAGCCCGCCCAGCACGTTCAAGAAGTCGTAGCCGGTGGTTCCCGCCACCGGCCACTCGCGGCGCAGCGTCTCGCCGGGCTCCAGGATCTTCTCGACCACCACCCAGGCGCGGGGCGCCGATGCCCTGAGGCGCCTGAGGTAGCCGGCGGGGTCTCGCAGCCCGTCCGGGTGGTCGACCCGCAGCCCGTCCACCCGCCCCTCGGCGACCCAGCGCAGCACGAGCTCGTGGGTGGCGGCGAACACCTCCTCTTTTTCCACACAGACTCCGGCCAGCCGGTGGATGTCGAAAAACCGGCGATAGTTCAGCTCGCGGTTGGCACGGCGCCAGAAGCCCAGCCGGTAATGCTGTCGGTCGAGAAACCGCTGCAGGCGGACTGGGTCGGCGTTGACCGCCTCAATAGCCGCATCCGCAACACCACCGGCCGGATTCCCAGTCTCCTGCAGAAGGTCGTCCAGCGATGCCCGGGACGCCGGCACCTCGTGCTCGAAGTAGGCCACGACAAACTCGCCGCCCCGCTTGCGGATCTGAACCTGCCGCGCCGCCAGACAGCGCTCCAGCTCCTCTCCCAGGATAGGCAGCAGGACCTTGCCGCGCAGGCCGGGGTCGGGATGGTCCCAGCGGATGTCGAAGAAGCCGGCGTAGCGGCTGGATAGGCCTTTGGCCAGGACATCCCACCACCAGGGGTTCTGCCGGCCCGCGGCGGCCATGTGGTTGGGCACAATGTCCAGCACCAGCCCCATCCCGATCTCCGCCGCCGCCTCGCAAAGCCGCTCAAATCCTTCACTTCCCCCAGTTCAGGGTTCACTTGCGCAGGGTCCACCACGTCGTATCCGTGAGTGCTGCCGGACGCCGCCTTAAGGCACGGCGAGAGGTAAAGATGGCTGATGCCCAGGCCGCGCAGGTAAGGGAGCAAATCGCCTACTCGTTCAAATGGGAGCTTAGCGCTCAGCTGAAGCCGATACGTTGCCAGCAAGTCCTTGGAGACGGAAAGACCCATCGCTAAGCACCTTTCAACTTGTGACGCTGTGACCACGCCCTTCGCAATTCTTCGTAGTACTGCACCGTCTGCCGGGCAATTGCCTCCCAGCCGAAGTGCGCTTCAACCCGTCTCCGGGCCTCGGCTCCCATGGCCTGCCGCCTCTGCGGTGCGCGCAGCAGTTCATTGATCGCCGCGGCAAGGTCGCAGGCATACTGTTCCGGTTTCCGGGGCTCCGGATTGGCGTCGCTGACCGGCTCGAAGGGAACCAGGGTCCCGGTTTGACCGTGAAGCACCACTTCGGGGATGCCCCCCACGGCCGCCGCGACCACCGGAATGTTGCAGGCCATGGCTTCCAAGTTGGTAATTCCAAAGGGCTCGTAAATCGAGGGGCAGACGAAGAGCTCCGCATGGCTGTAGAGCACAACCAGGCGTTCCGGAGGCACCATTTCGGGAATCCAGATAATTTCATTGGCGGTGCTTGCCCGGGCGCGTTCGACTTCAGCGCTCATCTCATGCGCAAGCGCTTCCGTATCCGGTGCGCCGGCGCACAATACGATCTGCACCCCGGCTTCGATGTACGGCAACGCCTGGACCAGGTGAATAATCCCCTTTTGCCGTGTGATGCGACCCACAAAAAGCACGTACGGTTTGAGAGGGTTGATCCCGAAACTGACAAGGATTTCCGGGTTGAACATCTTCCGGTAATATGCGGCATCGATGCCGTTGTGGATCACTCGAATTTTCTCCGGAGCCACATCGTAAATGTGCACGATGTCGTTTTGCATGCCCTGCGACACTGCTATGATCCCATCGGCGTTCTGCATAGCGGTTTTTTCCAACCAACTGCTGACATTGTAGCCGCTGCCGATCTGCTCCCGCTTCCACGGGCGCTTCGGCTCCAGGGAATGGACGGTGAAGAGCATGGGGATGTCCATAAACTGTTTGACCAGACAGCCGGCCAGATAGCTATACCACGTGTGGCAGTGCACGATGTCGGCATCTGAGGCCTGACCGGCCATGGCGATATTGCGTCCCAAAACGTCTATCACCTTTTTATTGGTTTGCTCCCCGCAGAAGAGTTCCGACATTTCGGCAATTCCTGTCACGGCGAAATTAGTGCCGGCCTCTTGCTGGTTGCCGAAACACAGCACCTGCAGTCGATGCTCGGTCCCACCCAACCGTGCCAGTTCGCGGCAGAGATAGTCCACATGGACACCTGCACCTCCATAAATGTAAGGTGGGTACTCTTTGGATATCATCAGAATCTTCATGGAGACCTCAAAATGGGAGATACCTGTACGGCGAGTTTCCTTGGTAATGCTTTTTCGGAAATTTGTAAACCGAGCACTGTTCCTGCTCCGTGAGCTTCCAGTTGAGCCGTTCCGCAACCCCAATGTCCGGGGCATCTCCGCGAAGACAACACTGGGCATGATGCCCCAGAATCTCACATGGTTGACGAAGGGCTCGCCGTGGGTCTGGCTGCCATAATCGATCTGCACCAGCACCCTACAACCAGAAGCATTTTCGAGCGTTTAATTTTCTTGTTGACTTTTGTTTTATTATATGAGAAACCATTTGATAAATTCAGTTCACCTTGTGAATTATATTTATGATTTCTAACCTTCTCTCGTCCAGCTGAACGAGAGCTTTGGCCGTCAACCAAAATAGACAGGGAGATTGAAAATGCACACCGTGAAATTGAACCATCTATGTCTGTTGGCACTTGCCGCCGTTATTTTGGTCATTGGGGGCTGCGGAGCTTCGGAGGGGGGACATGATATTGCGAACCTTGGCGGAACCTGGCAGAACCCGGCGAATCATGAAAAAGTAGTGATCAATGTGACCGGCGAGAAAAAAACGATAACCATAGCCGATAAAACGCTGACGCTTACGGTAAAACCGGCTGAAGCGGACCGGTTTATTTTTCACGTCGCTGGTAACGGGTCGGGGGAGAAGGACTGGAAGGTCTATCGGATCTGGGACGACGAAGGCAAGTCCTTCACACTGGAAATCGATCATGACGGCAAGAAGGAAAAACTGGAGCGTGCAAAGGGATGATATCTTCCCCAACTACTAGTTAAAATAAGCTCATGCCGAATCAGGCCCGTGATCGGCGTGAAAAAATGGTTGTTGGGAAGATAAAAGGGGTTGCGGCCAATTCCGCAACCCCTTCATGTTCATGGCAGGTCCCGGCAGAATACGCAATGGGGTCGGTACTGCGTAAGAGGTTCCACGCGCACATTTCCCGAAAGCATCCCGGGCATGGAAGCATCTGCTTGTCATTCAATTGCAATATTAGCGATTTCGTCGATTATTCCCCAGATGGTATCGACCCAGTCATAATGCTCCGGTTTCATCAGACAGGACCGCAAGCAAACCACATCCGACCGATCAAAATCCACATCGGGCCAAATTTTAAGGAGCAACGAAGACGGATACTTGAAGGTTGCTAAGTGCAAGTTTTTCTCTGCCGCAAAACGAAATATTTTTTCCGAACGCTCCGATATCTGGCTTGCAGCTTGACCATCCGGGGCCCAAACAAGAATATCCAATTCCGGCGGAAAAATCGTCCTGAACCGCTGATCTAAGCGGATTTTATCATATAAAGACAGGGCTGCCTCGCGTGCCTTGCGCAGACCCTGTGAGAACTCTCCCCCGGAAACCAACGGCAATAATTTCTGAGTCGCCCAGAGAGCGACCGCCGACGATCCCGGCCGCGAACACTCTAAGCTGATTTCCCCGAGATGAAGTTCGGAAGAGGTAAAATAGGTGTATGGAGACTCATGCTTGTAGTATTTACCCACCTCGGGATCGCGGAAGAGTATGCAGCCGCAGCCATACGGCTGCAGGCCGTGCTTGTGTGGATCGATTGCGATGGAATCGGCTTCATTCAAGCTGTCAAAGGCCTTTTGGGTGTCTGGATTCAGGCCTTCGATCAGCTTGAAATAACCGCCATAGGCAGCATCAACATGCAAACGAAAGCAGTACTGCTCCCTCAGTTCAAGGATTTTCGGCAGCGGATCTACCGATCCCGTACCGGTTGTGCCGAGTGTTGCGACAACGGTTCCGACATCTCCCTCGGTAAGCTGTTCTTTTAGCGCACGGACATCCATTCTTGCTCGATCATCACAAGAAACTGATTGAAAGGGCAGGCCCAGCACATCGGATAGCCGTTTGTGAGTGTAATGGGCTTGCTCGGAGGCGACAACCTTCTTTCCTGCTCCCATCTGTTTGCCGGATATCCATAACGCCTCCATGTTGGCCATGGTGCCGCCACCCGTTAGATGCCCTAAAAAGCGACTCCAACCGAAAAGCGCTGCGATCTCAGCAACAGCTTCTTTCTCAAGCAAGGAACTCGCACGACCGCCGTCGAAGGCATGGTTATTGGGGTTGATCCAAAGCGAAAGCATATAGGCAATGCGGGCGATTGGATGAGGAGGCTTGAGCATTTGCCCGGCATAGTACGGGTGGAAGTACGGATAATTATTCTGCATGATCTCAGCAACCTGCATCATCACGTCTTCTATCCTCTTAAAATCGAACTGCTGATCGATATCCGGCAGCGATTCGAATCCCCTTTCAAGCTTGGCAACCGCTTTTTCAAGAATCCGGAGCGAGTCTTTCTCAAGCATTATTGAAATCTCCAGTATCGAAGAAGGCTAAGATAGAAAATACGTGTGCGTAGGACACAGCAAATGCGGGCGAGCTGCAGTGGGCCGAATCGTCGTGCAACGACTTCGCGTTAAGGTCTTGAGCTTGTAGGAATCGAAAAAATAGATCTGCCTGTCGCTAATCGCATGTACAATGGACCAATGATCCCACATGCGGCCTCCCAGACCGATAAGAATGGCTCTCTTGCTGCCGCCAGCAAGAAAAGCTATCATTTCAGACCAGAATTCATCCAGGGATGCTTCGGGGCAATGTTTAAATGGCATGTTTCGGTCGTGCATTTTACCATTAGCGACATCCCGGAGAATACTGCCTACGGTGTTCAGGCCAATTCCTTCCGTCAGCACCCTGCTGAGATCTTCCCTAGTTTCCAGGTAAACAAGAATTTGCTTGAACAGCTCCTTGGATTCTTCCTCTCCGATATCAGAAATAATCCGAGCTGCGTTGACGATACTGTATATGGCACATAAGCCATCCAAGGCCCCCTGAATGTAAGGTTTCATCTCCTTTCCATTCAAATATAATGAGCCTCTTCGCCTTAAAGGACGGGGTTTTTTAACCGCTCCAGAAACGAGTCCCATTCCTTTAACCTCCGTTCGGCGTTTATCCCGGAAATTAGGGGGTTGGTATTCCGCAGGAGTCCATGCAACTTTCTCTTTAGACCATTTGGCGCAGATTCCCCACAGAAATCAAAAAGGCAGAACCACTCGTGGTCTGCCTCGTAAAATGATGTTTCTTAGAATACCGTTATTTTAGGACCACCCACCTCAGTTGAGGCAAAACGGCCTAAAAGATGCACGTATATTCGAGAGACATCCTGCAAAGGCCACCTCTAACCTTCCTTATACTTAGCATAACCTACCGTTGGCACAAGCCACTTAAGGTTGATCTATAGTTGTTG
This sequence comes from uncultured delta proteobacterium, assembly GCA_963785045.1. Taxonomy (GTDB): domain Bacteria; phylum Desulfobacterota; class Desulfobacteria; order Desulfobacterales; family SpSt-501; genus SpSt-501. Next base: position 103,983 of record CAWAUC010000022.1, read on the forward strand.
AAGTTGGGTGGTCCATTGCCAATGACATGAATATAATCAGCAACGATGCAAAAGCAAGTGAGGTCGCCACCCGCAGAGCGGGTGGGTGCAGGCAGCCCCTTTGAAGCGGGCTGAAATGCAAAATTGCATCACAATGATGCAACCGTTACTTCACCTTGAAACTTCCCGATCCGAACACCTCACCGTTTTCGCCCACGACTTCAACCGTCCAATCGCCGGGGGTGACATTCTTTACACTCCAGTAGCGCCCCGAGGGATAGTTTATCGTCAAAGGCACTTCGAGGAGCTTCTTGCCGGCGTTGTACCAGACATGCTTGACAGTTACCGGCGGGGTCTTGGCTGACAGCTTGGTCCAGCAGTAGACCTTAGTAACGAAGGCTTCGAATTCCTTGGCTACGCCGACCGGCTCCCTGGATTCGACGCTCTGGGCAAAGAGGATGCTTTCCACGGAGACCGGTGATTCTGCCGAGACGGCCGATGACGGTGCAGGGATGAGGAATACACCGAATATAAGGAGAACTGCGGCAAGGCAACGCAAAAGACGTTTCATACGACCTCCTGTGGGTTTGCCGGCCCGCACATGAAAATTGCGGCATCCGTTCGCAGCGGGCCGAATTTTTCTGCATACTATCATGGCTTCGCTCACGTTAGCAACCACGAAAAGGATACGGCAGACTAACCGTATATTGAAATCATTTTAGATACCTGTGATGAAATCGTAAAAAGCAGTTTATGGCGCACAGCGCCATCCTATCGGTTATGAAGTGTCGCACTTGTGGGAGTGGATTCCAGCCACGATACCATCGCGGCAAGATGCCGCTCCCACAGTAAAACATACAACTTCATTGGAAGTCACTCGTTGGTTGGATAACGCGCCTCCATGCGGTGAGCTCTGTGGCGCTCATCTGTTTCCCTCACAACAGGCGCCACACGGAACCGGACGGGCGCCCATGTTTGAACCGCCCCCACCAGCTGCACAGCGGGTAGAGGATCAACAGGCCCGCAACCCAGGAGAGAACCATTTGAGCCAGCCCCACTCCATGCGGAAACACCCATCCCATAAGGGCGTAAAGGTATAGGTGCGTGATATAGAAAAACAGCGCCGAACTGCCGAATACAGCCATGGTCCGCCCCCTGGAAGGGGTCCGTCGGTCAAACCACATCCACGACCGCAAAAGCAGCAGATTAATCCCCGTCGTCAGCAGCAGAAAACTCAGGCTGGGTGGATACTTGGTCAAGTTGAAAAACCCGATCCATCCCGGCGCTGCCCGGTGGAAGTTGCCGAACCCATCGAGCATACGAATGCTGACAAAAAGCACGAGCGCAGCGGCGCCCCATAGCCATAAGCCACGCGCAGCCTTGGCATGGTGGCCTTGAAGCAGGCGGCCCAGAACCATCCCCAATCCGGTAATCCCCAGCCACGGTATCGTCGGATAGAATACCATCCATACGCCGGTGTGTCCTGGGATGAGAAGCATTCGCAGCAAGGGGGGATACAGTGCCTGCGGGTCAGCGAATTCGAAAACCACAGCCTGCGTCAAACCAATCGCCGCAAGGCTGAGAGCAATGACAGCGAACGTCGGCAATCGGAATAAAAGACCCCAGACCAGCATGGTGCTCCCCAGCCCGTACAAAACACCCAGATAGACCTCAGCGGAGCCGCCGCCTCCAGGTATCGGCCCCCCCCTGGAGGTAAAGGCCCCGGTTGCGGTGCCGAGCGCTCCCAGGGACCAGGCAGGGTTTTCCAGGAACTGCTGAAAGGCGATCAGCAGGAACCCGCGGATCAAGAAAAAACGGGCAACCCTCCAGTTGCCCCATCCTTCCGTTGTGCGTGCCGCGACGAAAAGCGCCATGCCGACGCCCATCAGCAGGAAAAACCCGGGAGCGCACAGATGGGTCACCGCCCGCAAAAGGAATGGCATGGCGCTGTCGTACCGAGGCATTGCGGCTCCCCAAAATTCATGGGAATGGGTTTTCGCGATAAAAAAAGAGGCATGATCCAGTGCCATCAGCACCATGATCAATCCCCGCATCGCATCCAGGGAAAGCAAGCGTTTGTTTCCGGCAGAACAGTCCATTGGGCGGTAAAATAAGGGCTATGATGCGCCAACTCAAGACCCCATCGATTTTTATGAAAGAAAAATTCGAGTTGCGATCTTCTGGGTTCTACGATAGTTTGTAAAAATTAGGGGTGTTGTAATCAAATACGTCTTCAGGGGTAACCCCATATGACCGGGCAACAGCGATGTTCTACTCAAGTAGCTTTCTTGGTTCTTCTGACGGCTACTATAAATTTGGCAGGCGGCCCAGCAAGCGCAGCCGATGACGGATATTCATGGGACCCCAAAGCCCCAGTCTGTGCCCAAACGTCCCGAGCGGCGCTCGAGGCCTGCAAAAACGCGGCAAGCGAAGGGCACTGGCTATCAATAGGAACTTGCCACAATATTCTCAGTGGATATGAAAGGCAGGAGTGCCTCGCCATTGCTGAAATAAATATGAATTCCCAGCTTAATTTATGCAGCGAGCAATTCAACGCGCGCACGGGAGTTTGTGGCGAACTGGGCGAAAGCGCATATGATCCTGAAATAAATCATAAATATTTCGAGCATGCATTCAAAAGGGTCTATGGCAACAAGTATTTTCCGCTCAAACCGGGCCTGCTGTTATCCTACAGGAAAGTATCCCCAGAGGGCAATGAGTCCAACCTAAGAACCTTTTTCGATGTTACCAATCAAGAGAAGAAAATCCTCGGAGTCACTTGCAGAGGCGTTTGGACCATGACCAAGACCAAGGAAGGGGCACTTAAGCAGAGTACACTTCACTGGTACGCGCAGGATCGAGAAGGGAATGTATGGAACTTTGGAGAGACGACTCAATATTTCGATCAGGATGTCCTTGTCAGTGGAACCGGGTCATGGAGCGCTGAAGACAATGGGGCTATGCCAGGAATCGCCATGTATGCTGATGCCGAAAAGCATCAGGGCAAAGCCTTTCGTTTACAATTTTTCCTTGGCAAGGTCGAAAACGTAGTCCGGATAATTGGTATGGTGGATAGGTTGCCGTTGCTGGGGAAAAATACCAGATTACCCAAGGGAGCGCATGGCCCTTATTTGCACACCCAGGAGTTGTCTCCTTTGAACCCAGCAAGTTTGGCCAATCCGATCAATAAGTTCTATTCCCCCGGTGTGGGCCTTGTCTTAACTGTTTTTCCCGATGGAACGCACGAGGTTTTATTAAAGAGAGAGGAACGGTTGGCGGTAAGGAACTAATGCAAGCAGCCCGTCGAGGGTGCCGTTCATCTAATTTTGCGATTTTTCAACTAGTTATTGACTTCAAGCCCTTTCTGCCTGCATCACGATTCGTTGCCGCCACGATAACAGACCCGCAGGGTCTTAATGAGCCGTTTTTGAAACCACTTCTAAACAATTTCTAACCTTAGCCTGACACGATCCTAACCTTCCCGCCAGATTATCCAGCTACCGTTTGAATCCACAATTTCCTGAGCCCTTGGGAAGACCGCGTAATTTACCTTTGCATTTCTTTCCCCCACGGCCTTCGGTGTTCGAATTTCAACCGGTAACGAAAGGAGGATTTTGGCATCAGAATATTTTAGCGGTTTCAAAGTGTACTTGGCGTGTAAAATGAAGCAACACGCAAACGGCCCGCCGGAGACGGGCATAACCAACAGGAATGACAAGGAGGAATCATGGTTACATCGATGTCGAGAATAGTTAGATCAGTATGTGTGATTGCGATGGGTCTTCTGATGGTGGGCGGCCTTGCAATGGCTGCCGAAATCACGGGGGCGGGTGCTACTTTCCCTTACCCGGTTTACGGGAAATGGGCCGAAGCCTATAAAGCAAGCACCGGATTAAGCCTCAACTATCAATCCATCGGGTCGGGCGGCGGCATCAAGCAGATCAAGGCCAAGACGGTTGATTTCGGCGCTTCCGACATGCCTCTTAAAGAGGACGAACTGTCCAAAGAAGGCCTGGTGCAATGGCCGATGATCATGGGCGGCGTGGTCCCCGTCGTCAACATCAAGGGGATCAAGCCGGGCGAGATGAAAATCACGGGTCCCTTATTGGCCGATATTTATATCGGCAAGATCAAGCAATGGAATGACCCGGCGGTCGCCAGGCTTAACCCCGGCTTGAAGCTTCCGGCCGAGGCGATTGCCGTAGTGCACCGCTCGGATGGCTCGGGTACGACATTCTTGTTCACCAACTACCTTTCCAAGGTGAGCAAGGCCTGGGCCGAGAAGGTTGGATTCAACACCTCGGTTGAATGGCCGGTCGGTGTCGGCGGCAAGGGCAACGAGGGGGTTGCCAACTTTACCGGCCAGACTGCCAACTCCATCGGCTACGTAGAATATGCTTACGCGCTTCAGAACCACCTGACCTATACCCTGATGAGCAACCGCGACGGCCATTTCGTAAAACCCGAAAGCAAAACTTTCCAGTCGGCTGCGGCCAACGCCGATTGGGCCAAAGCCGCCGGTTTCTACCTGGTCCTGACGGATCAACCGGGCAAGGACAGCTGGCCTATCACCGGAGCGAGCTTTATTTTGATGCACAAAAGCCAGGAGCATCCCGACCGGGCTGCAGATGCACTGAAATTTTTCAAGTGGGCCTATTCCAATGGCGCCAAGATGGCGGAGGATCTTGACTATGTTCCCATGCCTCAAAACGTGGTAAAGATGATAGAGGCCATGTGGTCCAAGGAGATCAAGGGCGCTGACGGGAAGCCCCTCAGCATTATGTAGAAGTTTTGCTTGAAGGGATCGTGGGCGGTTCTATCGCCCATGATCCCTTTCTCGAATCAAACCATGAGTTCCATCAGCACCGAAGTCGGGTTGAAAACGGCACCGATGACCCAAGCAATGCAAGGGGAAGCGAGAAAAACGGGCAGGGTAACCCGAGGCGCAGGCTCGGAGCTTTTCTTTGTTTGGCTCACGAGGATGTCCGCTATTATCGTCATGCTTCTTCTGGCGGGGATTTTTGTTGTTTTATTCATCGACAGCCTGCCGGCGCTGCAAAAATTCGGTGCGGCCTTCCTGATCAGCACTTCATGGAATCCGGTCACAGAAAAATTCGGTGCCCTGGCACCCGTCTGCGGGACCCTCATCAGTTCACTCATCGCCATGCTTGTCGGGGTTCCACTTGCACTCGGGGTTGCTCTGTTCATCAATGAGTTGTGCCCCTATCAATTGCGACCCATCCTGACGGTGACCGTGGAGCTTCTCGCGGCCATCCCCAGTATCATATATGGGATGTGGGGATTGTTCGTGCTGGCGCCGATCATGGCCACCCGCGTGCAGCCGGTGCTTATCAAATGGATCGGACCGCTGCCGGTCTTCGGCGCGCTTTTTCAAGGACCGCCCTTTGGCATCGGGATGCTGACCGCCGGGCTGATCCTGGGCGTCATGATCCTGCCATTCGTCGCTTCGGTGAGCCGACAGGTGTTTGCGACCACGCCGCCCATGCTGCGCGACGCCGCCTATGGAATCGGTGCCAATACCTGGGAGGTCTGCCTTCACGTCTTGATCCCATATGCCCGTACCGGGCTGCTGGGCGGGATCATGCTCGGATTGGGCCGTGCCCTGGGTGAAACCATGGCGGTGACGTTCGTGATCGGCAACGCCCATCGCATCGCCGTGTCCTTGTTCGCACCCGGAACAACCATTTCAGCCACTTTGGCGAACGAATTCACCGAGGCTGTCGGCGACATTTATCTTTCGTCCCTTTTGGCCCTTGGATTGATCCTTTTTATAATCACCTTTGCAGTCTTGTTTCTGGCGCGTTTCCTGCTGCGCCGGATAGAGGTCAAGGTAGCCGCATGATACCCGATCCCCGCCTGGCGCTTCGCCGCAACATCATCAACCGGGTGATGACCGGGCTTTTCCTGGTGGCGACCGTGATCGCGGTGGGAGCTCTGGCGTTGATCCTCGGCAAGCTCGTCTTCGCCGGTGCCGCGGCCTTTTCGACCAATCTTTTCACCAAGGGCACACCGGCCCCGGGGAGCAACGGCGGACTCTCAAACGCGATCCTCGGCAGTGCGGTCATGACCTTGATCGCCATTCTATCTGCCACCCCCATCGCCGTATTGGCAGGCACCTATCTCGCCGAGTACGGCCGAAGGTCGCGGTTGGGAGATGTCGTGCGCTTTCTCAACGACACCCTGCTCAGCGCACCGTCGATCATTATCGGATTGTTCATTTACAGTGTCATGGTCATTCCGGCGGGCCACTTTTCGGGATGGGCGGGGGCCGCCTCGCTGGCGTTGATTGCTTTGCCGGTCATTGTGCGGATGACCGAGGACATGATGCGCCTGATCCCGGACACGCTGCGCGAGGCGGCGGTTGCGCTCGGGTGCCCCTATTGGCGGATGATCGTCAGCATCGGATGGCGAGCGGCCAGACCCGGCATACTGACCGGCATCCTGCTGGCAGTGGCCCGCATCAGTGGAGAGACGGCTCCGTTGCTTTTCACCTCGCTGAACAACCAGTTCGTGACGACCAATATGAATGCGCCGATGGCCAGTTTGCCGGTGGTGATTTTCCAATTCGCCATGAGCCCTTACAAAGACTGGCAGAACCTTGCCTGGGCCGGTGCCCTTTTGATAACCTTCAGTGTGCTTTTCCTCAACGTGATTGCGCGCAGCATCGTTTCCAGGAGTTCCCGATGAACGACGATCAACAAACGCCGGCAACCAAAATTGAGATCCGCAACCTCAGCTTCTACTACGACGGGGTGCAGGCCCTCAAAAGCATCAACCTCGATATTCTGGATCGGCGTGTCACATCCTTGATTGGTCCTTCCGGATGCGGGAAATCCACGCTCTTGAGGGTGCTCAACCGCATTTACGATCTTTACCCCGGCCAGCGCGCCGAGGGGCAGGTGCACTTGGATGGTCGTGATATTTTAGAAGCGAAGGGAAATATTGCCTTCCTGCGCACCAAGGTGGGCATGGTGTTCCAAAGACCGACCCCTTTTCCTATGTCGATTTATGAAAACATCGCTTTCCCCATGCGGCTCTACCAAAAAATGTCGAAGGATGAATTGGACCTTTCGGTAGAAACCGCGTTGCAGAAAGCCGCACTGTGGAATGAGGTTAAAGATCAACTGCACAAGAGCGGACTGGGTCTGTCCGGCGGGCAACAACAGCGCTTGTGTATCGCCCGAGCCATTGCCATTCGCCCTGAAATTCTGCTGCTTGACGAGCCCGCTTCGGCGCTGGATCCCATCTCGACGGACCAGATTGACGAATTGGTCCGAGAACTGAGGAATGACTTCTGTGTGGTCATGGTCACCCACAACCTGCAACAGGCGGCGCGTATCGGCGACTATACCGGACTCATGTACCTCGGTGAACTGATCGAGTTTTCCGAGACCGAAACCATTTTTACCAATCCGAAACATAAGCGCACTCAAGATTATGTGACGGGTCGTTTCGGATAACCTCGGAAAAACCCACATTGCTGGGAGCCGGTCACTCGTTTTTTATCTGTCGGCCGTTATGTCTCAAAAGGAACTGAGGGGCGAGTCTATGACCAAGCAATTCCGCAGGGAGCTGGAAAACATCAATAAGCGCATTCTCACACTGAGCTCCCTGGTTGAGGACCGGGTCCGCCTGGCGGCCCAGGCCGTCGATCAGATTGACGCCGGGATTGCGCAGCGCATCATCACGACCGATTACGAGGTCGACGAGATGGAGGTCGAGATCGAGGAGGAGTGCTTGAAGGCTCTGGCCTTGCACCAGCCGGTGGCAGTCGACCTGCGTTTCATTATCGCCGTGATCAAAATCAACAACGAGCTCGAGCGCATCGGCGATGAGGCCGTCAACATCGCCCAGCGCATTGAAGCTATTGCCATGCGTCCCAGGCCCCCCTTCACCTTCGATTACTCGGTGATGAGCGGCAAAGCGATCCAGATGCTGAAGATGAGTATCGACGCTTTGGTGCGACTGGACTTGGATCTGGCCTACAAAGTAATCACCATGGATGACGAGGTGGACCGGATCAAGCAAGACGCCTACGACAAGATCAAACGGGCCATTCGAGAATTGCCCGAACGCGTCGGATACTACGTCAATCTCCTGCTGATCTCCCGCCACCTGGAGCGGCTCGGAGATCACTCCACCAACATTGCTGAAGAGGTGATCTACCTGATTGAGGGTAAAATCTTCCGCCATGCAGAATAAAGATCAAAGAAAACAGCTGCAAACCGCCCGCATCCTGCAATTGACGTAATACGGCTTCGACGAATACAGCCCTTCCCTAAAACAGCCCTCTCCCTCCGGCAAGATCACGCTCAGGCCCCCTACCGGCGCCCCTGCACCAGCACGCCGCTCCCGAACCACAAGGTGTTGCGTACTCGCTTCGCAATCGACAGATCACGGCTGCCAACCAGGCCTGGGCCATGGACATAACCCACCGCATGCATCTCTTGACGGCCGGACATCGGATATGGTCTACCTCGCCACGCTACCCCAGCCTCAGGCAAACGATAGGCCCGTTTTCAGTATATAATGACACCTATACACAAGCAAACAACGGAAGGCTCGACTTCAATGTCGAGCCTTCCTAGTTCACAAAATATACTGCGGTACATGCTTACGGCATTTTGTAAGAGATGGTAGAAATTTTCTTAAAGTTAAAGCCACCACCATTAAGTCCGTAGTTGGCGTCACCTTCCTTGGTGGGGTTTTTTACCGTTGTATCAGCATAATAGTCTATGGTCACATCTTTCTCATCCACCGTGAAGATGTAGTAGCCGATCCGGTAGAGATCTTGGTCAATTTCTTCATCGTTCCTTGAGTACGGAGCACTAGGTGTATAGAATTTTGAGCTGTCGGACTGAGTGATGAGCTGATAGACTTGGCTCTTGCCATCGGGGCTGGTGACCAGCGAATAATAGTGATTGTGGTCATGTCCGGAGATAACCGCGGGAACCTTGTTAGCCTGCACACAGGCAATAAACTCGTTCTCGGCATAAATTTTGGCATTCAGATCAGCTTTTTCGTCATCTGTCAACTTGGAGATATCCATGCCATCACCATCACCGGGGTCTTTGCCAGCGGCCGTGTCGGCCGGGACGATATTCCCGCCGAACATGTTGTCCTTGTGGTTCCGTCCCAGAATATTCTTATGGACAAAAACGAATGCATGGCTTTTGGCCGGGCGTTGGGAGAGAGTCTTGTCAATCCAGTACATCTGCTCTGGAATTGTGCTGTTAGTATAGTTGCCATCTACATCAAACTGGTCGAGCAGCATGAAGGTGGCATTCTTATACTGGAATGAATAGGAAAGACTTTTTTCCTTGTGGTTAACCCAAACGGGTTTGCTAAAATGCGTACCCACTACAAAAGGTTGACCTGTTGCGACTGCAGGAGCGTTATTAACCAAGTCGACAGGTGGAATCAAAGCGGTAGTAATATCGTAAGGTGTATCATTATTAACACCGGTGCCGATCTGAGGGAAGGCATACTGCATTGCAGCGGCTGAGTCCGGGTTGGCACCACTAACAGCCTCATGATTTCCGCGAAGTGGATAAAAGCCGATTCCAGCGTTATACAGGTCCTGGGCGTACAGCGCGCGGGTATAAATGTTATTAGTAAGACCAGTATCAACCGTATCACCTACGGCTATCACAAGGTCAACACCGGCTTCAATAAATTCCTGATCAATTTGTTTGATGATCCAGGCTGCAACCGTATTGGGGTTATAGTTATCGTCAGGTTTCGTCCACTGAGTATCCGATATAATTCCGAAGGACCATGATTTGTCCGAATGATGGTATTTATGATAGTCCTTAGCGAAAATCGGACCAGCCCCAATCAGACTGAGAGTGAATGTGATAACCAATATCAGGGCAAACCTAACTTTCATAACTTGTCCACTTCTCATTTTTTTCTCCTTTTTTTAACTAGATTATTGGTCAACGATTCTGTTTAGTTGCGTGCCGCTCCCGGGAATGTCTAAATAGCACCTCCTTTCTTTTATGATAGCGATCCCTGAGTAACAAACACGAATTGTTAGCTCACTTAACTCCGAGCGTAACATGGGGTTGTTAGACCCGAGTAAGGTCACCGTTAGTTTTTTTATTTTAAGTTGATTCAATCATCCATGGGGAAGCATTTGCGGAACCAACAGATATAAACACCGGCAAGAGTACAACCTAATTAAAAAAGCCCGACCTTGAACGGAATGTTCAAGGTTCGGGCTTCCTGGTTCCCTTGAGGCGGGTCAGCAAAGTACCCTTTTCAACTTAAAGTCTTATGCTTCTCATGCCAGTTTGGATTCTTGATGAAGTTTCTATTAAAATTCGATTTAAAATCAAGGATGGCCTCTTCAATATCACTGCTTCTAACAGCCCCAAGTTCCACACCCAAAGACACCCGCCTCCCTCAATGATGTGCCTGCCGAACAGAACCTTGCCCGGATCGGCTATTACATCTTTACCGTTGACGGTCCGCGCGTGACCATCGACTACTATGCCGACGACCACGGCAACTGGCAGTCAGACGCTAAATTCCCTGACTCTAACGTCGACCTCGTCAACTTTCCCCTCGGAACTACACCCGCCCTCCACTTCGTCAAGCGGTCCACTCAGGGCTACAGCCTGAACGGCAAGGAGAACCTCGTTGCTCAAGGAGCAGACTACGACATGACCGACAACACGACCGTCGCCAAGACCATGGAATCCGGCTTCATGGGCACCTCGATGACCATCCTCTACGGCAAAAACGGCAGCACCGTCAGGACGAACTACCGTAAGGCAACCGAAAAGGCCGTCAATACCGGCTGGACGCCCAAGAATGCCGGGACGCGAAATAGGAATCACGATCCCGTCAGCGACATTCTCACTCTGTGGGGCATGGCCGACCTCGGCAGCGAACAGACAGATATGTACACGCTCTCGATGAGCTATGATCACAGATTGCTCCCCATCCAATTCGGGAAAGGCCTCTTTGGCCTTGCAACCAAGGATGAGAACGGAGACTGGGTCAACGCCGTGGAGATGAACTCCCCCGGCGGCACCAAGAAATTCATCCTCGGCCCCTGGAAGCCTGGGTGCGGACTCGGCGCGTACGGTATCGATCTGAGAACGCATACGGCCTGGGCGGTCATCAACTACAATGGCGATTTCGCCGTCGCCGGGTTCAGACATTTTGATGGACATAGGTGGCACTAAGAAGCGAAAAACTGCCTCGTAAAATATGAGGCCGATTCATCCCAAAAAGGAGCCCGCGAGTTTTTCGCGGGCTCCTTTTTGGGTTATCTCAGATAGATCCGATCTTCTGGTCATATTCTGATTGAGAAGAAAATTTTAGATATGAAAAAATATACCTAAAAAAAGTCATTTATTTTCCCAATACCCATATCGATCCTGTTGGAAATCATTTTTCTATTCTATTTGATTTCAAACGGTTAAACAAATCAATGCTCCCATTATGTCACTGCATAATTTTTGCATATTAAAAAGGCCACTCTTTTTAAGATTCCGAGTATTCGCAACCGAAGGGATGCGAGGGTGGGTCATTATTTCAATTCATAAAGGCAGCCAAAGGATTCTTGCAGGTTGCTGAAACCGGCAGGGTTGTTGCCGTATTTTAGTATCGTGGGTCTCAAAAAATCTTTAAATAAGGGCGGCCGGTATGATAAATTCAGACAACTTACTTAAATTGCAGGAGATTTTTGAAGAAATCTTATTAGAAACAAAGAGTGCTGAATTCAAAAACGTCGCCCCCCCGCTTGCGAAAATGTCCCACTTATTGGACGACTTAGCGCATATGCAATCTTTAATTATTTCCATCCGTGCAGAGTTGATCGAGAAGGTGTTTTCCATTCGACCGAATCTGCCACATGAAATCACAAAGCAAATAAAAAGTGGGGCAGGCAACATCCTTTTATTCAATCGCCGCAAGGCGGATGCAGACCGCCGCAAATTGCATGCTTACGTCGCAGAGGATCGGCGAACAGGACTGGCGAATCGACGTCATAGTGCATAGAAGTGGCTTCAAGACCCCGCAGCACACCTGCGGGCAAGGCGCAGCCATTTTTGGGCGAATTCGGCGATCTTTTCCCGGCGCGGGTCGACTACGATGAGCGTTGCTCCCTTTACCGGGGGGCCATCATGAACACCTCAAACTGCGCCGGATTGGGAAACCTGTTCGGACCGAACTCAAAATAGTGAATTTTGCCCGAAACCCTGACTTGCCTGCCTTTCAGGCGTCTGAAAAGACTCTCCTGCTGCCGATTCATTCGGAGCTTCAGCAGAGTGACCTCGCAAAAATTACCGCTGCCGTCATCCACCAGCAGCGGCTTGCGGAGCCGAAGGGCCGGGTAGACGACTTCCAGTTTGCGGTCGTCTTCACCCCGGGACAGGGTCAGGATCCCATCAACCGTGACGGTCTCACCCGGCGTTACGGTCAACGCCCAGGCTGAGGCCGCCCCCACCAGCCAGCAAGCCAGAACCATCACGACCCAGGGAGCTGTCAGCCACGCCTGGCGATGGCCCGCTCTGCGGCCGACATCTGCCTGCCGCATGTCTTTCAAAATTCTACGATGTGTCGATTGGCGCCACACGGCCGTTGCTCCTCCGCGACGATTTTACCGCTCCCCGACCTTCACTGTCCATCCATAAACGGCGTCTTTCGGCACATGACGGCGTTCTCGCTCTTCGCAATCCTCGACGTAGTCTCACTACGCCTGCGGTTGCGAAATCGCTGCGGCCTTGGCCTGAACCGAAATCCACCATTTCTGGATGGACACTCACCAAAAAGGGATCTGGTTTTTGACGACCACCCCGATGGCGCGGCCGACTTCCCGGCCGGCCGCATCGTACCGCAGAAATTTGGCGATGAAGCGGGTGCGACCGCGGTTTGCGATCTTGCCGGCAACCTTCATTGAGAGGGCTGCTCAGTAGGCCACTCGTCACGCTTTCCGAATCAGCATAGCATATGAAAGGTTGCGTGTCCGCGGAAAGCTGTTTATTTTGAACTTATTTTGGCGAACCGAATGATCGGGATGAAGGTGTGGTCGTCAAACGTGGGCGTGCGAATGTCTGGTTCTTAACTTGGAGATGGAGGTCTACATGAGAAAGGGGTTGCTTTTATCGGCGATGATGGTGGCAGCGGTGATGACGCTCACCAGCTGCGGCTACAATACCATGCAGCAGCAGGAAGAAAAGGTCTTCAAGGCTTGGGGGGACGTGGAGGCCACGCTTCAGCGGCGCATGGACCTGATTCCCAACCTGGTGGAAACCGTCAAGGGCTATGCGTCCCATGAGAAGGATACCCTGGAAGCGGTGATCAATGCCCGCGCCAAAGCCACCGCGGTCACGCTGTCCGCCGATGACCTGAGCGACCCGGCGGCGCTGCAAAAACTGCAGCAGAGCCAGGGCCAGCTGTCTTCGGCTCTTTCGCGTCTGCTGGTGGTGGCCGAGCAATACCCCGACCTGAAGGCCAACGAAAACTTCAAGGACCTGCAGAACCAGCTCGAAGGCACGGAAAACCGGATCAACGTGGCCCGGCAGAGATATAACCAGGCGGCCGAGGAATTCAACGGATTGATCCGCACCTTCCCCAATAGCCTAACTAACAGCTTTTTGCTGCACTTGAAGCGCAAGGAATACTTCAAAGCCGAAGAAGGCGCCCAGGTGGCACCCAAGGTCAAATTCTAAATGGCAAGCAAAATGTTGGCGAGATTGAACAGATCGCGGAGCGTGTGCGCCGCTGCAGCTGCGGCTATCGCATCGCTGGTGCTCTTGCTCCAGGCCGCGCTCGCCCTGGATATTCCGCCGCTGCGGGGGCGGGTAAACGACTACGCCGGGTTGCTTTCCACCGGCGTTGTCAACCAATTGGATCTTCTGCTGAAGGATTTCGAACAGAAGGATTCCACCCAGATCGTGGTGCTCACCGTCCCGTCGTTGGAGGGCGATTCCCTGGAAGATTTTTCCATGCGGGTGGCCGAGCAGTGGAAGATCGGGCACAAGGGTCTCGACAACGGGGCCATCCTGCTGGTCGCCCGGGCGGACCGCAAAGTCCGGATCGAGGTAGGCTACGGGCTCGAGGGGCGGCTCACCGATCTCACAGCGGGGCGCATCATCCGTGAGGTTATCCTCCCGGAATTCCGGGCAGGGCACTTCGATCGGGGGGTGGTGAACGGCGTGCAGGCCATGATCGGCTCCGTGAGGGGCGAGTTCAAGGCGGATAAGCGCAGGGGCGCGGGCGGCCTCGAGCCGGAGACGCTGAGCGATGCCGCTCCCTTTCTGATCCTTTTCATTTTCCTGGTGTTTTCCCTAGGCCGAGTCAGCAGGGCCCTGGGCACGGTCGGCGGTGGGTTTCTCATGCCGTTTCTGGGCCACATGGCGTTTGCACCGGGAATGGTGGCGCTGATTGCTCTGGCGGCCGGCGGCCTGGTTTCCGGTTTTGTGCTTTCGCTGATGGGCGGCCTGGCGCCCCCCGCGAGCATGGGGCGTAACGGCAGGCGCCCCGGAGGATGGGGCGGCGGGTTTCCCCCCGGCGGTGGTTTCTTTACCGGCGGGGGTGGATTCTCAGGCGGCGGAGGTTTTTCCGGGGGCGGCGGCGGGTTCGGCGGCGGCGGCGCCTCCGGCAGCTGGTAGCAGGAGAACAGATGAAAAAGCTGGTGGAACGCTTTCTGCCCGAGGCGGAGCGGCAGAAAATCGAATCCTGTATCCGCTTGGCGGAAAGCCGCACGCGCGGCGAGATCATGGTCCTTGTAGAGGGGTCGAGCGGCCATTATCCCGTGGCCGACCTGCATGCCGCAGCGGTTTTCGCCTTGCCCGCCGCCATCGCCCTAACCCCCTTGCTCGGAGGGCGTTTCTGGGCTGGTCCGTCCAACCTGTGGGTTTTTCTGGGGCTGCTGATCCCTCTGTTTCTCGTCTTTCAGACCGCCGCCAGACACCTGCTTCCCTTGAAGCGCCTTTTCCTTTCAGCCCGGGAAATGGAAGCGCAGGTGAAGGAGGCCGCTGAAATCCAATTCTACCAGAAAGGAATTTACCGGACGCGCGAAGAGACCGGAGTGCTCATTTACGTGTCGGTGTTCGAACGCAAGGTTTGGGTGCTGAGCGACCGGGGCATCAACGCCAGGATCCCTGAAGGGTACTGGAAAGGCGTTGTCGACATGATCGTGGAGGGGATCCTCGCCGGGCGGCCGGCGGAAAGCATCTGCCGGGCCGTTGCGCAGGTTTCGGATGTGCTGGCGGAAAAGTTCCCGGCGCGGGCGGATGACACGGACGAACTCAAGAACCTGATAGTGGAAGACGGGCAATCCTGAGACAGACGTCCGGGGTCACCCGCGTTTGGGTTTTTTGCCTCTTCTCACGGAAAAGGGGTTAACGGGACAGTGATAGCTGCTGAAAGCTTCCTCCGCTATGAACCCGGCTGACCGCTTTTGCGTTTTTATAAAAGATAGGCCCACAGCCTATTCGCTGCAGGCCTCCTGCTACCTCATCAAGTCAATGACTGGAAGATTAACGGAGTCCGATCTTCCGGGTTTTGAGGATTGTCTATATTCGCGATGTCATATTCACCTCGGCCCTGACATTCGCTGCATGCCTGTTCTCTACCTTTTTCTATGACGTACCCTTTCCCATTACAGACCTCGCATATCATTTCGCCCTCCTGGCTATCCTGGTTTCATGCCTGTAGAAGCGTGCAGACTTAGAGAACTGGTATCGCAAACAACGTTACGATTTGATCTTGGTTCACCTGGCTTCCCAAATGAAATTAGCCGTTTTTTTTGAAAGCTATTGCTTCGCTCAACGCAGGTGTCATTCAAACCATGGCACATAAATTTGATTAGCGTTATATATACCGTTGTTTGTCCTGCTCCCTCAGTTGTCGGCCATTAAAACAAAGTTTAACAAACTTTTTTTCAGCCTCCCGAAAATTCATTGCTGAATAGTGGTTGAGATTTTCGGGAATGCGGAATTTAATGCGACATTCTCTTACCAACAGATCAATCCCTGTTGGTTTCTTGATTTCATCATCCATAACCACACCACAAGTGAAAAATTAGAAATTTAAAAGCCCGAAGAGGGCAGCTGAAAAGATGGCCACGCAATTTCCATTCCAGCCATTTTAAAAATAGAAACTATGACTAATTACGATGAGTTGGATTTATAATCAGCAGACAAATAAACACCTTTTGAGGTCCGGACTTCGCATTGCTATGGTGTCTGGTTCCCATACTTGACCCATCTTTTGCCCAGGCAAGAGCAGGTTGACAATCGGCAGGGGGCTATCTCTCCTAGAAAATTGCCTTGGCGGAAATAGGAATAGACTTGGACACTGACTGCCACATCGAAACCGCCGCGGATAACAAGCAGGAAAACGTAATCATTGCGGTCAGCATAGGCGAAGTGGAGGCGGGCTTCGTTCGGGAATCCGCTTTGCGCCTGGCGGATAAGTACATCCAGCCGGGTTCCATCCGCGTCATGGGCTATGGGGCGTGGCTGCCGGGATGGGCCTTTTCCATGAAGAGAAAGTTTTCGGAAGATAAGAAGCGTCTGATCGTCAATGCCCTGCTCGAGCTCAAACCCGAGGACCCGGAGTTGAAGGCGCTTGAAGTGAAGGCATTTGCCCCGATTACCGACGCATATTATGAGCCCCTGAAAAAAACCCTGACCCCATCCAAGCAATGAAGCCTGTTAAGAGCGATTCTTTAAAAAGGAAACGGGCCTAATCAATCTCATTCACGCTATCCTTGAGAGCTTTTCCCGGCACAAACTTGGGGGCGTTGGAGGCGCTGATTTTAATTTCTGCGCCGGTCTGTGGGTTGCGGCCTAACCGCGCTTTGCGCTTGACCACCTTGAAAGTCCCAAATCCCACTAGGGTGACCACATCACCCTTTTTCAAGGTGTCAACGATCGACTGAAAAACGCAATCCACCGCCGCCTGCGCTTCCGTCTTGGTGCTGACGACGTTCGCCACCTCGTTGATCAGATCTGCCTTATTCATGCATGTCCCCTTTCTTCACATTGAGCCACAAGTTGAAAACCAATTGGAATAAGAAGGATATCGCGTTCTCCGATCGGTGGAGGGGCCGCTCCTATATGTTGTCGCGGCAGTTTTGACAGTATTTCCGTGGAGTACCCCTGCCGATCCAATGAAAGTTCATGATGTGCTTTTTGCCACATTTTGGGCAGATGCACTCGACCTTCGACTTGTCGCAGCCGACAATCACCTCGAGTTCGTCGTCGGGGTTCTCTATTGCCTCTTCATGCTTCATGGACGCGTTGCGCTTATTTGACGACATATTCAAAAACCCCGCTACGGATGGAATCACACCAGAAGTGGTTTCAAAACATAGAATCGCGCCCGCGGGCAAAGCGCCGGCCGATTCAGCCGCGACGCCACCACGGCAGGTAGTAAGCATTGCAGGAGGCCGGCAGCACCGCCATCGGGTGTCAGACGATGTTATGAAACCACTTCTAAACGAAACGGGCGCCCCCAAAAAAGAGGAATCGCCCGGGCATTACAGTAATAAAATTTTCAGGAAGCGGATAAGGTTGAGTTGTTTGAAGCCGGGAAGAGCATCGCCCAGCCTTTTTGCAACCGCTCCAACCCTCTTCCTGGAATCACGCGTTTCCCCGCCCTTTGTTGAAAGCTTAGGGGTTCATTCCAGTCCTGTCAAGCATCGTCAGAAAAAATTCCTCATGGATGGCAAGAATGGTTCGGCCATCCGATAAGGCATCAGACTGCCTCGATTCGTGTTTGGGCACAATTTCAGGCACAATCGTTGCTCTCAACGAAAAAGGGCTACCCGGCGCAACGGATAGCCCCTCTTCGTGATTGAGAAAACGTGGTGCCGAGGGACAGAATCGAACTGCCGACACGGGGATTTTCAGGCCAAACCCCCGAGTTTCCTAACTTCCTCAAAAGACTTAACTTACTGAAATTGTTCGATTCGGCTTTGTCAAATTTTCGACACTGGTCCACGTTTTAGCAGATTTTGGAAAGTTTTTCACACACAGATTCACACACAGGAAGAGCTGATAAGGAACCCTTCTCTGGCTCACGAATGCTGAACAACCACCATATCGACCCCTCCCCTACCCCCGCACGGCTGACTTTCAAAATAAATCTTCATATTGCCGTCTAATTCCGTGACCACCGCGTGCCAGTGCTTTCGGACGTACATCTCGGGGCTGCCGTGACGACGTTTCTCAGTTTCCCGCCAGGATCGTAAGACCGCCGTAACAGTGATGGTTGGACCTCGCTATACGAACTTACGAGGTAGACCATGCTCAATCACGTATTCTGGAATGGACCCGATTTCATGTACACCCCGAGTGACAATGAATGCGCAAGGGGCAAAATGGCAGGCCAATTTCAGTTTGTAAAATCAGGCAGATGTCGATATAATCGACTGATCACTTTGTTGCACTACAACTGGGACATATAAATGCCAAGCGATAGTTCGAAACTAAGCCAGCACCCAGAAGAGAGAAGCAGGCCCAGATCAAGGAACCTATCCAACCCGATGGTGGAAATAAAATTCCCCGGCAACCCTATTTACCAACTCAAGGTCCGAGACATATCCAATGAAGGGGTCGGGGTTCTTGTGAGACCGGATTCAAAACTTTTGACCCTGATCGAGATCGGTCAAGAGATTAGTGTCAAGCTGATGTTGCCAAGGAATTACAGCGAACCATCCGGCAGTTTCCGAGCCAAAGTTGAGCATATCACCGAGATCCAAGAAGGTCGATTCAAAGGCCACATGACTGTCGGTCTATCTGAGAGTGGACTCGATAATTGAGGGACTGCCGATCAAGCAAAATAAGGGATGATAAGACAGGATAAATGAGGGAGAGATGAAGGGGCGCCAAAGGCGCCCCCGATTGAAGTTGTGAAGTGTAGCCGGCTTATGCTGTGACGGAAGGCTGTGAGGATTTGACCCGTCGGGTTTTTGAGGTTGTTTGGGTGAACAACTCGAAGAAAGGGACTCGTCAATGCGCGGCAGGTTTTGTTCAGCGGCTGCAGCGAGCAGTTCGGCAGCCATCTGGTTGAGCACGCGCAGATTGTTGGCGGCATGAGCAGCCAGGGTATGTATCAACTCATCGGTCATGAGCTGGGCATTGCCGGCCTGATCGAGGGCAAAATTCAGATAGTCATGCAATTGTTCGGGAGAAAGCGGCAAGAGCACCAGTCGTGGACCGATCCGGCTTCCCAGGGGCAACAGTTCGGCGGATCTGAACCGCTCGGGCAGACGGTTGTCACCACACAGGATGGTAAACAGCAGATTTTGTGAGTCGAAGTGATGGCTTTGCAGCAGGCGCAGTTCGGTCAGGCAGTCGGCAGAGACCTGCTGGGCCTCGTCGATGAGCAGCACGGGTCGCAACGATGTCGATTGACAGTGGTTTTTCCAGCGGTTTCGCAGAGCTTTGAAGCCGCCGTAGCGATTGGCCGGCGTTAAGCTGACATTGAACAATTCGCCCAGCTCTCGGTAAAAGTCCCCCAACTTGCTCTGGGGGCGTTGCATCACCCCGACGGTCAGGTCGGGGATCTGTTCGAGTCGATGGGCGATCTGTTGCAGGGTTTTGCTTTTTCCCAATCCCGGGTCACCGGTGATCAGCGCAAAGCCGCCCTGTGTCGCCAGGGACTGCACGCGCAGTGCAAAGCGTTGGGTCCCGGGTATGGCAAACAGCGATTCGGGGGGCACATCGGGCAGGAAGGGGTTGTACTTGAGGCCGTACAGGCTGCGGATATCGGTGTTATTCATGGGCTGTTTCCTCCTTGGGCAGATAGGCCGGAGGCAATCCGGTGGCGGCGTAATCGGCGAGCCATTTACGCAGCAGGGCCGGAAGGCGGTCCCGGGATGAAAGAATCGCCGGTTCATCCGTGTTGTCCGGTTGGATGGCCCGTCGTATGCCGGAAGCATTCTTTGTTTTGTCTTGGGGCAGCAGGCGGGCCAGGGGGGCGTCGGTATCCGGATCGACCAGGATCATCCGGCGTTTGTCCCAGCCGGATGCCCGTAAGACAACCTGGCGCAGGTGTCCAAAGCGAACCGGCAGTTCGTAGCGGATCTGGTCAACCACGACGGTGGCATCGCTGCGACGTGGGGTTCTGGTGATCCGACGGGTGAAGGCCAGGCGCAGAAAGTTGCTCTCCGGCGTCGGTCGGGAGACATCGGGACCGCTGAGCATGCACTGCAACGGGGTGGTTTTGATTTCACGATGGTGTCGGCGATGGTAGTCTTGTTCGACCCAGGCCTGGGCCGCCTGGTTGACAAAGGATAGCGTCAAGTTGTCGAGGCCTCGCAAAAGCTCCAGCAGGCGGCTTTCCAACTGGCCCCAGAAGACTTCTTGCTTTCCGTTTTGATAAGGCGCGTAGGGTAACGTCGTTTTGTGTTCGATGGCCAATCGTCGCAAGCCCCGACGGGTTTCCTCGGCGAGCATGGCAGCGCCGTTGTCGGTCATCAATGCCCGTGGCAGCCCGCGCTTCATGAACGCCTGAGTTAAGCCGTGGACCAGGCATTCGGCGGTTTCGGCCAGGTACAACTGCAGGTGACAGCACAGCCGGGAACGGTCATCGAGGATGGCCAGAGCGATCGGCCGGTGCCACTGTCCGGATGGATCCAGAAGGCCGATTTTCGCCTGATGAAAATCCAGGTGCCACAGGCCGTGGACATGGGAGACTTCAAAGCTGCGCACTTCACGGTTTTCAAGCCGCTGGGCGGCGCGTCGTTGTCCGTCGCTGGGCTGTGCCGGTTGGTGGCGTTGCAGCCAGCCGTTGTCGCGCATGCAGCGCAGCACGGTTTTGTAGCTGGGCACGGTCCCCAGCTGAGGTTGCTCCCGGGCCAGGGCCGCCAGATTGTCGTAGTGCAGTTGGACGTTCCAGCGGCGATGGACGTCGTACTGCGCTTTGAGTTCGGCCAACAAAGATTCGGAGATGGACCAACGGATGCCGGCATCGGAGCGGATCTTTCGGCCCAGGGCGGCGATGGGGTCCGCCGCCGATCTGGCTTTGTAATACCAGCGCTCGATGGTCGATGCGCCAACGCAGAGCCGCCGGTTGGCATCGGTGGGGTGTCGATAGTGTTTTCGGGCCAGCCGGTCGATGGCCGTTTGCAATTGCCCTTTTTGCGGCGGGCAGGACAACAGTTCGCCGATCACCGCGAACCGGAACTGTGCCCAGCGTTGCCACATCGGCACGTGTGGGTCTTTCATCGGATCCTCCTTTCGGTTCGCATCCACTGGCCTCCTGCATGAAGGCAAAACAGGGTCGAACCGATGCTCGGATCCATGTAGCGGATTTGTTCGCCGTTGACAGCCGCCCAACTTTTGCGTGAAGTGCCGACCGGTGGCGCCGACTTCGGCGATCGTGGCCATCACGGGCCCAGGGCAAGCGTTCGCAGGCAGGTTACCAGCGCCGTTTCGGGTTCAATACCCGTTTGGCAAAACCGCTCCAGCAGGGCTTTGGGCAACGAATCCGATCCGATCGGCGGCATCAGACGCCCGGACAGGCGCCGAAAGCTGATAGACTGTGGGAAAAGATCGCGAAAATAGCGTTGCCACCGCTTGAGGGTTGACCGCCAGACCCCGCAAAGTGCCTTGAGCCGTTCCAGGGTAGCCTCCGGATGCCGCCCCTGGCGGAGGGCACTGATTAACAGCACCACAGGCGCCCAGTACACCCGCCGCCCCCAGAAACGCACCGATGGCGGCAACACTCGACGCCGGCAACCTTCACGGCCGCAGCACAGGCTGAAGCGAACCTCGAAAGCCTCTCGAAGATCAGGGGGACCTCCCCGCGGCTTTCGCAGGTAGTTGGCACAATGCAAGGGTCCCCCGCAAAAGGGCAGTGCCGGGCGCGTGTCTGCTCGGCCAGGTCCAGATCAATCCGGTAAAGAAGGGAAAATAACGATTTGCGCTTGAGGATGTCGGGTGGTATCATTGCTCCTGCCATTTATGGTTATTGTGGCAGGAGCCCCCTACTACGGTCTGGCCAAAGAACGCGAGGGGGCTCCATCATTTCTCCCTCGCTGTTCTTGTCTAAATCCCATCAAATTACCATCTTTTTC
>CAWAUC010000023.1:0-190154 GCA_963785045.1 uncultured delta proteobacterium
GGTTGGTTCGCTACGACGAGGTGGCTGCCGGCAAAATCATGCATGCGCTGCGCTTTACAACACCCCAGACCCGTAGCGACTATGTCTGGCCTGCTCGCCACGAAGCCTCAAATCTCACGGCGGCTTAGTTCCCACCAATGGGACAGCGCTTTCGCCTGAAAGCCAGATTCGATATCTCACCATTTTCACTCCGGTCCAAGTCATCCTGCAGGCCATGAAGACCTACGGTCTGATTCTGGCGGACAACGGCTCGGCATGGTACATATCCGGAGCGCCGGATTCCCGCTGGGACAATGACATGCTCGTAGGCGAACTGGCTCAGGTAAAAGGTACGGATTTCGAGGCGGTCGACGTTTCCTCCTTGATGATGGATCCAGACTCAGGCCTCGCAATTCAAGGCGCGGCTGGGGGCGGAGGTTCAAGCAATAACGGTGGATCGGGTGGCGGCAGCACGGGTAGCAGTAGCGGCGGCGGTGGAGGAGGAGGCTGCTTTATCTCAATCCTGCTGGAGAGGTAGGAAGCATCATTATTTCGAAAGAACTGGTTGAAAGCCTCAGGACCAAAAGCAAGCGACAAGTTCACTGTCAGAAAGACAAAGGCATAGATCTCGCTTAAGAAGGTAGTAGGGTGAACTGAAAGGGCAACCGATACAGCGGGGTTGAAAATTTTCACCCTGCTTTACTTATGCCTCTTTGCGGCGTCGCCTACCGCTGCTTCTTCTACGATCAACCGCGCTTCTGCGGTCAAAATCCTTTCTGCGGTCCCTCCCTGATCTCTTGTCAGTCTCATTGCTGAATGAGCCGTTCGCCACAGAATCAGCCACAGAATCAAGGATCGACTTTTCTTTCTCGCGCATAGCGTGCTTTGTCATAGAAATAGAGGCCTTGTCAGTTTGATCACGATAGTTGTGGTTCAACAGTTCTCAGATATTGAGAATTTTCATGAATTTTGAGCAGAACTGACAGTATAATGATGGCATCTCACAAGCTGCGATATAAAATCGGCAATTTCTTTTGGTGTTCCAAGCAGGGATAATTCAATCTTTTTTTTGCCAAGTGGATTTGTTTTTCTGTGAACAACTTTTCCCCTTATTTGAATCTCTTTGTCAGCGAAGGCGATAAAGGAAATCCATGCAAAATCAAAAGAAGAGCTGCAGAATAGTTCAATTGATAGGCTATGTTGGCTAACTTCTGTGATAGTGCCTATGCTTAAATCTAAAGAGTTTCCATCGGCATCAGTCGAAATGCATGATGCAGGGACTGATACTTTGACTCTATGATTCGTTCTTTGTTCGGTCGTAAGCGTGTCAGTTTTATGGTTGTTAACCTCTTTGGTATTCATTTCATCATCTGTTGGTAAGGATTGTTCATCCCTGTCAAGGAATATTGGGAAAGCACGGAAAATTTGTCCGCACTTTGTGCATCTTACCTTCGATCCACCTGGTTCCAAAATATTTTCATTCAAATTGAATTTTCTCGAACAATTTATGCATTCAATAATCATTGTAATTTGGCTCCATTGAATGGTCATATCAAACAACGCAAAAGAGCTTGGATGCAAACATGGTATGGTTTTTTTCATACCATAACATTAAGAGGCCGTGCCTCTAAGAACTCTATAGTCTTACACTGGGATTCTATAGCAATTCAACTTTTTCAGTAGCTGTCTTTACAACAAATATCCGTTCATTATTTCCTTTGAGGTCTGAAGGGACGATGTAAAAACCCGGACGATCAGGCGAATATCCGGTTGTGTAGCCTTCGATTGTCTCACCATCCAAAAACTTCACTTGAATTCTTCGGCCTCCACCAGGTACTTTTTCATTATATGTTTTTTTATGATCTTTAGAACCATCATAATTTTTAACGAAAAAGATTGCCTTCAAATCTTCTATATGAACTTCAATTTGTTCGCCTTCTAATTGTAGCAGATGAAAACAGGTCTTGTTCGGTAAAAAATTATTGGTTTGACCCTTCGCTATAGAATTGTCTTTGAATTTCACCACCACTTTGTTTGTTATCATAACGCCCTCCGATCTGTATGAATCAGTGCGGGCTTGCGAAGGTGCCAATGATAATATCCCGAAATATCAGTGCAGTTGCAAAGCTCGACGGATTCCGGAATTCCATCTTCATAAACGAAGCTCTCAGAACTTTTATCGAGCACCGGTAGGCCTTGATCCACTGAGGTTTCAAGCAGAACATGGCTGATGGCATATCTTTTTAAAAGAAGCTCGCCGTAGATCCACCGCTCCTTTTTCCCCAATGTCTTCTTAATCGCAACCTTTTGCGCCATTGCAAAGCCTCATCTCATCTTCAGATTTACGTCTGCACTATACAGGAAAATATGCTAAATTATCATATAACTATCTGTAATATAATAGTATTACACTATTTTAGCGCTCCTATTTACCCTTTAAGTAAGTCGAGTATTCCCCGGTATCGGTGATTCACATCAAGACCCTACCTGAGATAGCTGAGGCTGTTTGGATTGGACAGAGCGTCTGCGATAATAATTGGCACGAACCATGTGTTGAGCAAACTGGATGTTTTCCTCAGGTGTGCCTTGAAAACTTATGCCAACACAAAATTTTCCAGATCCGGTCTCACGGCAATAAACGGCTTTCCCTTTTATCTCGACGATCTGATCCTGTTCATCGGCCGTGATTACAATACCATTTCCCGGCTCAATCTGCTGTGTCGTCTCCAAGAGTAGACCTCCTTGGCTGATGTCAAGTGCGGTGCCCATCAGATGCTTGATTGGCCTCCCGTCTTCATCTAAACAAACGTAAGATATGAGGCTGTGTATCTGGACTCTCGGGTATTTTCTCTTTTCAGCTACGTTCATCTTCCCCCCGGTCTAACATGCAGCAGCGATTTCTCCCCTGTCTTTTGGCTTTGTACAGGGCATCATCAGCCATTTTAATAAGGCTGTCTGATGAGAGATCTTGATTTGAAGGCATGGATCCCACGCCAAAGCTCATGGTCAATGAAATGATTTTGTCCTTATAGACAATGTGTTGCGACTTAATTTTTTCTCTAAGCCTTTCCGCTACCAGGAAAGCGCTTTCGATATTGGTTTCTGGGAGGATTATGGCAAACTCTTCGCCACCATATCGAGCAAGGTAGTCAGCCTCCCTCAGCCCCTTCTTGAGGCAAATAGCTACCGCCTTTAGAGCACAATCACCCGCAAGATGCCCGAAGGTATCATTGACCAATTTGAAATGATCAATATCAGCAAAAATCAAGGATAAGGGCCTGTTGTATCTTTTAGCTCGGCTCAAATCTCGACTTAAAGACTCACAAAACCCTTTGTAGTTGTGAATGGAAGTCAGGCTGTCTATAGTCGTCTGTTCCCGGAGAAATTCGATCTCTTTGTTTTTTTCAAGAAGCTCGGCGATCATTTCCAGCCGACAACTTGGCCATCTCGGCTTTGGCTTTGTCAAGCAGATCCGCATAATCCCTATCATCCTTAAATTGAATATCAAAAATTGGTAAAACATCCTGCGCTTGAAGCTGAACTTCTTTTGCAAGAGCCGCGGGATCAAATTTACCTCTAAAACCGATGCTCGTCGGCAAAATGGTCAATGGTTCCGAGGGGTAGGATCAGGTCGGGTGCATTAAACATGTCGATGAAAAGAGCCGAAAGGTGGAGCAATTTCACGCGAGTTTGACACTCTGAACTATTACCGGAAATTTTCTGTGGACAGTGGTGATAGCCGATCGGGACATAAAAAGACTTCAGGCAGCCCCCACGACTTTATCAGGTACTCGCCCACCTCCATATGGTTGAAGCCAAGAAACTGGTTTTCTGCCTGATGCCATTTCCTGCCATCCTTAATTCCCTCGGATAAAACCACGCTGTATTGTTCTGGCAGGCAACAGGCCATAGCTAACGACCCGATATTCTGCAAAAGCCCCATGAAAAACGCATCATCGCATAGAGCGGGCTGGATCTTTTTAGCCAAAAGTCGCGCGGCGATGGCACCCACAAGAGAATCTTTCCAGAACCGGCTGTAATCGATTGCTTTGACACCTTTTTTCTGGAAGCCGGTGATGAGGCTGAAGCCCAATGCCAAATTCTTAACGGTATTGAGCCCCAGAAGCTTAATGGCGTGGTCAACGGTTGTGATTCTTGAGGACAAACCGTAAAATGAGGAGTTTACAAGTTTTAATATTTTGGCAGTTAGAGCGACGTCTTTGGAAATGATCTCACCGATTTCGCTGACGTTCGGCTCTTTTTTTTGTACCGCCTGCAGCAGTTTGATGGCAATCCCTGGAAGTGTTGGCAAGTTTTCAATCTTGCCTGCGATCGAATTTATCGCCTGCGTATCTTTCATCTCAGTCCAGAACCTTCCTGATTGCCGTAGCCCATGGTTCATGTATTTCTTGGGGAAACTTCACCTGATTTCCCATTTCCCGGACGTGCCGATGGTTGAGGGCGTTCTGGTCAACGACATGGATGATGACTGCATGCTTATCGTTCCCCCGGTTAGGTCTGGACCTGAAGTCCAGCTGTAGCCCTCTCCAAGTCTGGTATCGAGCCGGGCAAACAGGGCTTCATCTGATTGCCAGCCTTCATCCGAAATCTTGACCATCGCCCATGTCAACAACTCGCGTGAATTGAGTTCCCTGAACGCAACCTCCAAGACTCTTTGGCTGGCCGTATCAGAGATCAGATCGTATTTTTGAACCCCCACCGAGGATAGAACGCTGATGATAACCAAAGTGGCCATAATTTCGATAAGCGTAAATCCTTTGGTGTTAGAGATGAAATTTTTCAGATGCATGACAACCATCCAATATCATTTGGATTTACGCTTTATTAAATCCAGTGCTATTCTGCAAACTACGACGGCGGCGAATATGACAGCGCCAAGAAGGATGGATTTCGCCAACCAATTTTCCATAAAAGATTCCTTGAGAACCTATTATATTTGGAAGTATAGAATAGTTCCAATCTCCATGAAAGGCGGACGGCTTCAGGCTAACTTTGGCCAAATCTGCCTTGGAGACTTTTACACCGAGAGCATACTTTTTCCGGTTCAGCTTGGCTTTGATTCGAAGCCCGGAGGTGGTTGTGGTGCTTCCGATCAAGTTGATGATCGTTTCAAAGCTCACCAACGGTCGGCCACGCCAGTTCTGAGTGATGAAGGCAAACATCCGATGCTCAATTTTGTTCCATTTGCTGGTTCCAGGAGGAAAGTGGCTGACGTGGATGCGCAGACCGGTTGTGTCGGCCAAACGCTGAACCCCAATTTTCCACAACCGCGACCGGCTTCCGTTGCTGCCTCCGGCGTCGGCCATAATCAACAACTCCTCGGCGTGCGGATAACTTTTGCTCCCCATATGCTTCCACCAGGACAGGATACTGTCGATGGCAAACTCCGCTGTGTCGTGGTCCATCCCCACACTGACCCAGCCGCTGTTATCGCTCAGATCGTATACCCCGTAGGGAATGGCCTTGCCCAAATCCTTGTCCAAGAAATCATGCACCCGAGTCTCTTCCGGCTGCCCCTGCGGCTGCCACTCTCGCCCCGCATTTTTGAACTCGCCCACCAACTCTTTTTTCTTGGTGTCCACCGATATCACCGGTTGGCCACGACGATAAAAGCGCTTGGCAAGCATGTTGATGTATTCAAACTGCGCATTGCGGTCCGGGTGCTGCCTGCCCTCCAGCGTCTTGGCATTCGCCTGAAGGCTATACTTGAGTTGGTGCAACAGGTCGGCGACTTTACGATCTCCAATGTTGTACCCCTGTCGCTGAAGCTCTTGTGCCAAACGCCGTGTGCTTTTACAGGTCCAACGCAGCAGCGACTCAGGGTCTCCCCGGCTCGAAGGTTCCACCAAGGCATCCAGCGCTTGCACAATGTCCGGGGCGTGATACGTCAGCGGCTTGCGCCCCGCTCCGCGCTGGCGTACTCGGCCTGTCGGCTTTGCAACGCTTTGGCCTCTTTCCAAGTCCTTCGATCCGGCATGAATGGTGGTTCTCGACAATCCGGTGGCTTTGGCAACGAGTGTGATGCCCCCATGGGGGTGGGAGCGGGCTTCTACGGCGGCCCATATCCGCCGTCCTCGCTCGTCAAGAATGCCGCCGAGCAACTGGTACTTCTCTTTAATCGCTTTGAGGGTGTCCATATTCGAAGCTTACACCCTTAAGCTTATCGGATGAATCTGTGAAAAAGTTTAGGTACATAGCCGTGCGGCAAAAACTATTCAGGAGTAAGCGCTTGTCGAATCGCGGCGGCAATCTCATTTATCAATACTGGCTTCATGACAAACGCCTTGATGCCTATTCGCTTAGCTCGCTCCTGGTCTATCGTCTGGCTGTAGCCGGTGCAGATAATAACAGGGAGATCTGGTCGTATGCGAATCAATTCTTTAGCAAGCACATCTCCTGTCATGTTTGGCATTGTCTGGTCTGTAATCACCAGGTCAAAATTCCTTCGGTTTGGCCTTGAACAGTTCAAGCGCCTCTATTGGGCTTGTTCGAGAAACGACATCGTACCCTAAACGTTGAAGCGTCTGTTGTCCGATATCCACTAACATTTTTTCGTCATCCACAAACAGGATTCGCTCGGAGCCTCCCCATTGGTGTTTTAGGCTGCTCCGTCTTGATTGGAGCAGCGATATCGACTTTCGGCAGATAAATATGAAAAGTCGTGCCCTTTCCCAATCACTTTCAACCTTAATTGCGCCGCCATACTTCTTGACAATCCCATGGACGACCGCCAAACCCCAATCCAGTGCCCACTCCTTTTTCTTTGGTCGTGAAATAGGGGTCAAAAATTCTTTTTATTGTATCAGGACTCATTCCATATCCGGTATCCCTAACGGAAAGTTCTAACATATGACCCTATCTCCAAGTCAATTACTTCGTTTTTCTGATCCAGGTCGATTTCAGTATTTTGCACCTCAACTTCCAAAAGACCGGGCTGCTCACCGATAGCATGCTGGGCATTCGTGCACAAATTCATGATGATCTGGTGGAGTTCAACTGAATTTGCTAAGACAGCCCCGGACTTTTCATCAAGGCGGGTTTTGATTTCAATCGTTGCCGGTATAGTAGCCCTTAGAAATTTTACAGCCTCTTTGGCGACCAGAGCAACTCTTACAGGCATTCGCTCTTCATCAGTCTGCCTGCTGAACGCAAGGATCTGTTTAACGAGATCTTTTGCCCGATTAGCAGCTATCAAAGCCTCTTTCAGCTCAACCTTGCAGTGTTCTGCATCCTCATTTAGCATGGCAAGCTCGGTATACCCAATTATTGCCGAAAGAATATTATTAAAATCGTGGGCTATGCCACCTGCCAAAGAACCGATGGCCTCCATTTTTTGCGCTTGTTGAAGTTGAATTTCGAGTTTCTTTTTTTCCTCTTTGGCTTGTTGCGTCGCAGTTAAATCAATCAGGATTCCTCTGATTCCCGTGGCCGTCTGCCCGCTCATTACTGGGCTGGCATGGGCACCTACCGGAAATTTAGTCCCATCTTTTCTAACGGCGGTGTAGTCTTGTCGGCCTATCTTCTCGCCTTGGACATTGCGCATGATATTAAGGGCAACGCGCTCTCTATCTTCAGGAATGAACACATTCAGCACGTTAAAGCCATTCGCAATTTCCTCTGGGGTATAACCGAAGAGTTGATGAGCAGTTTTGTTCACATACTTCAGAGTGCCATTTAAATCGATCTCAAATATTACTTGAGGCAGGGATTCTGCAAGCTCTCTGTATTTCTTTTCGGTTTCCCTGAGTTTTTCATCTGACAGCTTGCGCGCGGTAATGTCCTGAACCAAGGAGATAAAGTACATGGGATTCCCATCCGAGTTGCGCTGGACGCTTGCCCCGATGAGGATCCAGACATACGATCCATTGCGGTGAATTAACCGGCGTTTCTGTTCGCCAGAAGAGACCCGGCCTGAGATCAGGTCGCTAAGAAAACCAGATCGGCGATCCAGATCGTCTGGATGAGTGAAATTTACCACCGACTTGCCAATGAGATCCTCAGGGCTGTAGCCGATAATACGCGCAAAGGCCTCATTGACTTCTAAGTAGATGCCGTCAATACTGACAAGAGTTATACCAACCGAGGCGTTTTCAAATGCTGTGCGAAACCGGGCCTCGCTGTGCCGCAATGCGTCCTCTGCTTGCTTCTTTTGGACGATGCGCCACATTCCTGACATAAGAAGTTCAAGCTGTTTTATATCGCGTTCGTTATAATCTGATCCCTTGTCGCCGACCCCGGCCACAATGACGATGCGGTCGTTGTCGAAGATCGGGACCCCCAGGTGGCGTTCGACGTTGACGTGGCCTTTCGGGAACCCTTTTTTCAAGGGGATGGGAGCTTGGTAATCGTTTGTGATGATGGCTTTGCGTTGCCTGACCGTTTCTCCCCAAAGACCGGTGGTTGCGACCTGGTAAACCAGTGGTTTTTGTTCAATGGCGCACTCTTTCATGGCGCTACGCGACCAAGCATACATGGTGAGTACACTTTCGTCTTCGTTCGCGAAGGCGAGATACCCGATCCGGCTCTGAGTCAGCCGCACTGCTTCTTCCATTGCGAAAGAGGCAATTTCTTGCATTGACGCATGGGTCATTTGATTCAACTGCAGCAAAGCCTCCATGCGTTGATCGTCTAAACGCAATTCCTCCTCCGCGCGCTTGCGCTTGCTTATGTTGCTGAAAATCCCTAAATGTAGAACTTGTCCTTGAATCTGAATTGGCACACCCGTAGATTCCACATATATCACCTTGCCATCTTCTGTTATCATTCGGTGTTCACGACGAGGAGCAATCCATTTTTCATTTTTGCTTTTCTTTATTCGCTCAACTGATTCAGGTCTGTCATCAGGATGCACCAAATCTAAATATCGTTTTCCAATAAGGTCGCCTGCGTAGTTAGCCTTGAACAATCTTAGGGCAGCCGGATTTGCATAAATTATGTGGTCGCCGGACCATACCAGGATGGCATCTGGCAAAGATTCGACTAATTGGTTGTATTTATCCTCGCTTTCGCGTAGTGCATCCTCCACTTGCTTACGCTCTGTAATATCGCGCGTAATTGAAAGGATCACATCTTCTTGATCTAACCGTAAAACACGAGCCGACATCAGCCCAACGCCAACCTGACCGTCCTTTCGCCTGAATTTTGCCTCTAAATTCCCAACATACCCTTCTTTCTGCAAGGATTTGACTAATCTTTTTCTATCCTTCAAGTCATACCAAATATTAAGATCAATTGAGCTTTTCCCTATGACATCTTCTCGCGTGTAGCCCGTCAATTTTGTAAAACCCTCATTTATATCGATATACACACCATCAGAAAATCTGTTAAAGTTTATTGAGTCGGGGCTCGTGCTAAAGGCTAGTCTAAATTTTTCTTCACTTTGACTGAGTGCCTCTTCGGCCTGCTTACGCTCGGTGATGTCGACGCAGGCCCCAATTCTCTTCGAAGGGATTCTGCCGGAGTCCGTCTCGCGAAATATGGTGCGGCCCCTCCACAAGATCCATCTCACCTGACCGTCGGGGCGAACAACTCTGTGCTCGGAGCAAAAGCAACCATCCCCTTCAGGGTCCAATCCGAGCCGGCCTACAGCTAAAACGCGCTCCAAGTCGTCATCAT
The DNA here is from genome assembly GCA_963785045.1 of uncultured delta proteobacterium. Taxonomy (GTDB): domain Bacteria; phylum Desulfobacterota; class Desulfobacteria; order Desulfobacterales; family SpSt-501; genus SpSt-501. The sequence continues at coordinate 9,616 of CAWAUC010000023.1, forward strand.
GTACGACTTTAAACGCCTCCTCATTGGTTCTCTCAGTTCCTGGCGGCACTCCTAAGATATTGCACAACTCCGGCGACCAGTATACCTTGTCGGCCTCAAGGTTTGTTATATAGGTGCCTATCCGGGCGGCTTCGTTTGCGATGCGCAGACGCTCCTCGCTCTCACCAAATGCTGTTGCAGTCCCAGAAACAAGATGAGCATCTTCTTCTTGAAAATGAGCGCTTCTCTGTTGGGAAGCTTTTAGTTCCTGCTGTAGCCGTAAGACCTCAGTTTGAAGATCCTCAACTTGGCGGCGAAGGATTTGCGTTTCGTTTTTCATTAAAAGGTTCTCCGATTGTTGCCGATATTTTTGGCAAAAACTTTATCTGATAATTGTATCACATACTCCATTTTGATTAAATTGATATTTTCTAACCAGTTGGTATTTTGAGAACAATCGCCCACGTGGCTCCAATCTCGGGTATAGTGCGGTCAGGTGCCACTTTTCAAAAATGGATTCCTGCACTGCTGGCTATGTTCATTTGGCCAGCTCAAAAGGTTTCACCGCACGAACCTTCTCCTCGGCCAGCTTCTTGATGAAGCCAACAGCACCCTCATAATCCTTGTCGAATTGATACGACAGCAGCATCAGGCACTCGTCGAAATAACCCACGCTCTCGTGCGATCTCGGCCTTCAGGATTCGCTGATTCGGCTCCGTCTCATCCAGCATCTTGGACAAGGCCTTTAGGTTCTGCACTTGTTCCTTGGAAAAAGCCGGCTTAGGATTCGGAAGCCAGCGCCAGACATCGTTAGCGGCCCACCATGCGTGCTGGCGCAGGTAAATCTCCTTGTTCTTGGGCAAGTCTGGCCCGGCCAGAAAGTCCAGCAGTTCCTTTTCTGATGGAGCCAAGACCTTTGGCTTTCCCTCTGCAGCATCGAAGCCAATGTCCACCTCCTTGGCTTCATCGACCCAAAACAGCCTGACACAGGACATTTCACCAGCCACGGATGGTCAGGCAGCATCTTGGCTTCCCGCTTTCCGTCGGTATAGAGAATCGACGCCTATGGTATTGCCCGATACCGTCTCCTCCTGAACGACATGTGCCTTGCAGTGTGGGCACTCACGCACGATCAGCACGGGATAATAGGCAACAACAGTTGAACAGAGGACAATTCCAATGATGACCATAGCCAAGGTGATACGCGTCTTCATACATTCGCTCCTTTTCTTGCCAGGCCCAAGGCGCAGGCGGTTGGGGTTAGTTGCGTCCTGGATCGGGACGCGCGGAAAATCCTTGTTGAAGAAGTGGCCTGCAGGCTAAAAGCGTGGTAGTCTCTCGGATGGAAATTGCGGAAAAATGAACTACGGTTAACGGAGGGCGACTGAGATGGACCGTGCTAAAATCGAATCGATTATCCGCGAGAACGGCTATGACGATTTCAAATGGATTTCAGGGAAGGATGTGGTGGTGTCCCAGTGGCCGAGGTTCAAGTGTATGTACGGCTGCTCCAGTTATGGCAAGAAGGGATCCTGCCCGCCGTCGGTGCCATCGGTAGCCGAATGCCGTGAATTTTTCGGCGAATATGAACATATCGCTGTCATCCACTTTCAGAAAAAACTCAACAAGCCTGAAGACCGGAAAGGGTACAGCCAGAGAACCAACGCCAAGCTATTGAAACTCGAAAAAGCTACGTTTCTGGCGGGACATCAGAAAGCGTTCCTTTTGTTCATGGACGAGTGCCGGCTGTGTGAAGAATGTCCCGGCAGCCGAAGCGACTGTAAAAACCTGCAGCTCTCCCGACCGTGCCCAGAAGGGCTCGGGGTAGATGTCTTTGCCACTGTCCGGAAATTGGATTTTCCGATAGAGGTGCTGACAGATTACAAGCAGACGATGAACCGGTATTCGTTTTTGATGGTAGAATGAGAGGGCCCATGCCGGCGGATTAGACTTGCGGCAAGAGCCTTGCTGAATCAGATCCGATTCGCAAAAGGACGGGTTATCCTAAATTTAAATAATCAGGAAAGGGTGTCCAGAATTGACAAGACAGCTTCTAATCTTGAAGATTGATGTCATCTAACACAACGGAATTGTGAGAAATATGACTCATGATAGAGAATCTTCAAGGTTTGGGGACCGAACGTTGAAATTGTCCGACAGGAGAGAGATCGTACGATGCTTGACTCAGCACCTCCACCCAGCTCAAGACTGCCTGCATGAGCGCTCTGATCGCCGAGGGGAAAATACCGCCTATCAAAGATGGTCGCGGCGGTGGAAAAGCCGACAAGACCAAACAAGTCGTTGTTGGTAAGGGAGGCAGCATCATAATCTCGAAAGAGCTGGTTGCGGGCGAGATTCTCTCCCGCTTTTTTATCGTGTGGCCGTCTGAGAATGTTAAGCGAAAACACTAAGGCGATTATTGCCTGGTTAAACGTGTGCGTATTTTGGGGCACGACGTACCTGGCCATCCGGATCGGAGTCGGACACCTTCCACCGATGCTGTTTGCCGGCATTCGATTTGTCATAGCCGGCACTTTTTTCATCGCTTTTCTGAAATGGCGGGGCAAACCGCTGCCGAAGGCCAAAGATCTTGTTCATCTGGCGGTGGTAGGTCTATCCTTGTTGGGGATTGCAAACGGATTGGTGGTGTGGGCGGAGCAATGGATTCCGAGCGGATTGACCGCCCTCTTGATTACAACTGTGCCCTTCTTCATGGTTGGATTGGAATCTCTATTGCCGAAGGGTCCGAAGTTGAATGCGACCATCCTGGCCGGCCTGGTAATGGGCTTAGTTGGTGTATGGCTGATTTTTGGCGAAGACATCAAATATCTGGCCGATCCAAAGAATCTGGCAGGCATGTTGGCGATATTGGGAGCGGTCATTTTCTGGTCGATAGGTTCGCTATACTCGAAATACGCCAAGGTAGATGTTCACCCGCTGATGGGCGCTTCTGTTCAAATGCTGATCGCTGGGATATTCTTGAGCGTGATAGGGATTTCGATTGGAGAGCTTCCTCGCCTGAATTTCGAGATCAATGGGGTGCTTTCCCTTGCCTACCTGATAATCATGGGCTCTATCGTCGGATACACCTCATACATCTATTGCATCGCCAAATTGCCTTTGTCCCTGGTCTCCACCTATGCGTATATCAATCCCATTATCGCGCTCTTTTTAGGATGGGTCGTGCTCGACGAACAGCTCAATTTTCAGATAGCCATTGCGGCAGTGGTGATTCTTGTTGGCGTCTTCATGGTCAAGAAGGGCACGGTCAGGCTGAAAAAATCTGGATAAAGACCCGGGCCAGGATCAAACGACAAATTCACAGTGCGGAAAAGCAAGGCTGGGATTGCGTTGAAGAAGGCGTAAGCTCAATACCAAAATGGTAGTTTGTACGGCAGGGCCCAAGATACATGCTGCATCAGGCCTATGAACTTGGCCTTGAAACCTGTTGGATAGGAGCCTTCAGCGAGGATGAGGTGAAATCAGTTCTCGGCGTTCCGAAGCATGTTCGGGTTGTTGCCTTGTCGCCCTTAGGATATCCCGCGACGGATACTATGGCGCGATCTCGGACGAACCTCGCTGAAATCACATGTTTTGAAGCTTATCGATAACGTTCTTCAACCCATATTTTGACGAAAGGAGATTCCGATGTCTTCCAAACTCATGGACTATTTCAACAAGCAGCCGCGGCTGGGCACACTCAGCACCGCCAGCAAAGACGGGAAGGTCAATTCAGCTTATTTCGGTTCGCCCTACATGATGGATGAAAAGACGATCATCATGGGGCTGACCAAGAATCGCACTTTATTCAATCTGCAGGAGAATCCTAACGCTGTTTTTATGATCATGGAGCCTGGAAAGACGCTGTCCGAGTGGAAAGGTGTGAGGATTTACGTCAAGATGACTGATTGTTCGACCGCCGGCGAAAAACTCGATACAATTAAGGCTAAGATTGCAGTCGCATGCCGGAGAGGCTGCCGCCAAAATGATTTATGCGGCGCTGGCGTTCGAAGTGCAGGAGATAAGACCGCTGGCGGATTTCGGGCAAGGGTGGGAAAAGTCGATCTGACTTGGCCGGGCCGGCGCAAAAAATTGCGGAATGGTGGTAATGAAAGCAGAACGAGATAGGGTTTCTGATTCAGGTGCGAAACAACCTGCCAGCCGGCCCGACATCAAGCCACTCAATGGAAATCACCCAGGACGAGATAAGACCGGAGCACTCTGTGGCCCGATCCGGATGTCGCTTCAGGGGTAGACCGAATCAGATATTCATTCCCGGCACAGGTGCCGGCGGCAATCCCACGACCTTCTTGATGCTGTTCTTTCCCTCGTTTTATGATATTTTAAACAATGATGAAAAAGCCATAACAAAAGGCAGGACCGGAGCCAGCCCTCGATGTCTGCCGGGGGCCATCGTGCCCCGCAGGGTTGTCATCGTTCATCACCATTTATGTGGTCACGCCGAAAAACCCGCGCAGTCCTCCGCAGCAGGTGTGCCAGACCTTGCGCCGAAGCCTCGGGTCTTGAAGGGTTCATGTCTTTTAGCAGGTGGTGACACCATCCGACGTATCGTAGAAATCCCGGTTCTGAGATAATGGCGAAATCAAGACTTGGTTAACCCGAAAGTCCTGCCAATCTGAGTCAAATCTGAAATTTCCGCAAGCGGCGTATTTCTTCTGCCAAACCCTCAACATGCTGACCCCACCAAAGATTCGACATGGGCTCGCAGTCTACTCCCAGTGCCGCCTTTGGATTCGTGTGGGTTTATGACTTGTTGTAAGGTCGGCGAGCGCAGAGATCTCCATTTTCGGGTGAGTTTTGAAGGTAAAAATAAGAATTAACCCCACATTGACAGCCTCTGACGCCGTTCTTAGACTTCCGGTCACGTTGTGCGAAAGCCGTAGCTTCTAAAAAACCAACCCACCCACGATCTAATCCCTGTGCGACACTGCCTTCAAATGCCGCAACAAAAGGAGATCATCACATGAAAATGCTACTTACGGTCGAATTCCCACTTGAGCCTTTCAACTCCCTCGTCAGAAGCGGAAAGGCTGGCTTGGAACAGCTTGGCAAGAAGTGGGTGTAAATTCTGTCAAACCTTAATCCACCATTTCTGGATGGACACTATCGAACACCGTGCTGGTCGTTCACCAATACGTTATGCGGCCTTATGAGGGCCGAAAACTTTCGAAACATGCACAGGAGCTCCCGAAATGATCGAGAAGATTTCCAATCTACCGGACAACGTCCTCGGGTTCACTGCGAAGGGGACGGTAACCGCCAACGATTACGAGTCGGTCATCATTCCGGCAGTGGAGGCGCTATTCTCCCGGTACCGCAAGGTTCGGTTCCTCTATCATCTTGGCAAAGACTTCTCCGGATTCGAGGTCAGCGCGATGTGGAAGGATACTAAATTGGGCCTAAAACATCTTAAGGGCTGGGAAAGGATGGCCGTCGTTTCAGACTTGGATTGGATCCGGGGAGCCGTCCAGGTTTTCGGCTTCGCGATGCCGGGACATGTACGCGTGTTTCACAATAGCGAACTCACCGAAGCCACACGGTGGATCAGCGAATAGTTCATTCGCGGCCCAGTTGGCGGCCGCCTAACCCTGTATTGGTGCCGGCGGTTTCCAGTGTCGCGTTTCAGCAACGGCCGAGCGAGCCAGCGGTACAATACGACGTTGGAAATATCACACTAAACCTGCCTCTCAATAATGATGGGCTGGTGACAGCATTCCCCGCCATAGTAGTTTTTTCTGCCAGCGATTGGGGTTATCCATTTGAAATAGTAACCCACATTAAGGTACGTATATCGGCGATCAAGGTAACCTCTCTCAAAATTGCATCTTTCGTCAGTTAAACCCAAGCTCGTAACACCCATGCGCCGGAGCAACCACTGTTCCTGCTTCTGTTCTCCCCTCGACAAGCCGGCCAAGGCTGTTTTATTGTTAATCCCGATCCGAACCGGCTACACGACAAAACGTGCAGCATTTTTAGAAATACGTGCCGGCAACACCATTCATGCAAAAGGAGGTTTCATGTCGAGGTCAAGATCCGTTTCCACCGTGGCGCTGATCCTAACCCTATGTCTGCAGTTGATTGCTTGCAGCAGCCTGACACAGGAAAACTACGATAAGATCAAAGTGGGTATGAGTTTTCAGGAGGTCGAGAAGCTTCTGGGCTCTAATCCCATCTGCGATTCGGCGATGGGCATGAAAAGCTGTACCTGGGGGACTTCCGATAAGTATGTAAAGATCCAGTTTGTGGCTGACAAAGTCGCAATACACGCAGCCAAGGGGCTCAACTAATTTTTTTGGGCAGCCGATGCCTAAATAAAAAATGGCCCCACCTTGAAAGCCCCTGCTGATGCGATTATTCTATCAGATAATTTCAGGAAATAGCCTTATGCAGGTGAAACCAAAGCAGGACGGGTGCAGTTGCAACTGTCGCGCCGAAGCAGACCTAACAGGGTGTTGAAAAACCGCGCCTCAGGCCGTGATCCGGCGTTGTGCGGCTATTGCAAATGCTCACATATCACTGAATATGCTGCGCTTTCCAAAATACCGCACGCCTTGGCTGACGGCCTGATGCTTGTTTTTCAACACCCTGCTGAATCCAAGCGTACATCTCTCCGGCCGCCGCACGTTTCACGGGTGCTCCCTATGCGTCTTCTTTTAAGCCCGTTAGTGTTCATCGGCGTGGCAGTGCTTGCCCTATCCCTGGGCGGTTGCGCTGCGCTCGCTGAGTCCAGCCAATCAAAGGCTCCCCCGCCCGGGGCTGTCACAGGAATGCACCACGTGCTTTTGACGGTTGCGGACCTGCCGCGCTCCGTGCAATTTTATCGAGACGTCCTTGGAATGCAGCTAAACTACAGCACGGCCAATTTTGCAATGCTGCGGGCCGGAAGCTTCGGCGTTGCACTGAGTACGCATCCTTGGGAATTCGAGAAGAAGGGCGAACCCAAGGGGATCGGCATGATTCCCCACTTCACGACCGCCAACATGGATGAATTCGCAGCACGCCTCAGGGAAAACGGGGTATCGTGGCTCCGCGCGCCGGTTCGGGAGTCTTTCGGAATAGAGGCCTTCATCATAGATCCTGATGGCTACCAATGGGCTGTTCTTGCCCCACTTAAGCCATAACACTCATACCAATCGCCCAAAACGAGACGAGCTCTTCGCCATCCACATACCGAACTACCGGAATTTGATCCTTAAATTTCAGCGACTTTTCGGTTTGAAAACGTCGTCAGTGAAAATGAAAAAAGGAGGGGAAAACCCCCTCCCTTTTGTCTGCTGGGCTAAAGACCGCTGCCGGATCAAGGGCAAAGGTCATTCAGCGCTTCATTAAGATTATACCCGTCCTCCCCACACTCCCGGTTGTTCTTTACGACTCTTGGTCCAAGAAGGGCTGTTGGGGTTTGGTTCACTGTAGGCTTGCGAGGCGTTGCCTTTCTGACGTTCTTCCTCACCTTCGCGGACCCGGTCTCGGCATTCTCCCTCACATTTTCCGGTTGTGTCTCTTTTGGGCATCTTTTTCATGAATATCGATCTCCTTGTAAGGAATTTGGTTTATAAGCAGCTTGGTGCTCATCGCCCAAGCTTAGTTCTACCCTAACAATCATTAAGGAAAAATCAAGCAACCACGGATGAAAAACCATTTTTGGAACGGAACCGGATAGGCTGATTCGCCGATGGCGTTTTCCGGATACAACTTCAACTTACGCCTTCGGGCGGAAGGGTATCCTGTCCGAACGGTGAGTTTAATCAAGATTCAAAGGAGTTGGGTCAAGAAGGAAGAAGCGTCTAAACTCTTTCCTGTTTTTTCTCGCCTTTTTCTTAGTGGTGATCATTGTTGGGGTTTTCATGGTCAAGCCAGCAGCGGCAAGGCTGAAACATTCTTGATGAGGGATAGCCATAGGGGCAGATGAGGAATTCGCGGTAAAAAAGGGCGTCCTGATGTTAGACGGGTGTCCCTTCAGAAATGGTGGATTTCGGTTCAGGCCAAGGCCGCAGCGATTTCGCAGCCGCAGGCGTTGTGAGACTAAGCCGAGGATTGCGAAGAGCGAGAACGCCTGCATGGGCCGAAAGACGCCGTTTATGAATAGACACTATACTGAAAGATACCGAGACTGGATTTCCTGGTCGCCCAGCAGGTCCGCCCGGGTGCCCTCGTAGCAGATGATTCCCTTGTCGATGACATATCCCCGGTCGGCGATCGAAAGCGCAAAGCGGGCGTTTTGCTCGGCGAGAAGAATCGGCATGTCCGATTTCAACCCGGCGATGACCCTGGCAAGCTCCTCCACGATCACCGGCGCAAGCCCCTCGCACGGTTCATCCAGCAGGAGCATCAGAGGATTGCCGGCCAAAGCCCGGGCGATGGCGAGCATCTGCTGCTCGCCGCCGGAGAGGTTGCCGCCTTTGCGGGCCTTCAGACGGGCCAGAAGCGGGAAGGTCCGGTAGATCCGGCCGGGATCCCAGGGGGTTTGCCCTTTGCGAGCCGGCAGGATGGCCACTTCAAGATTCTCGTGGACCGTGAGGCCTGCGAAAATGCGCCGCTCCTCGGGAACGAAGGCGATCCCCCGGCGGGCTTTTTCATAAACCGGCAGCCCGGTGACGTCATCCCCTTTGAAAAAAATCCGGCCGGACTTCGGCGGGTTCAACCCGAGAGTCCCGCGCAGCGTGGTGGATTTTCCCGCCCCGTTCCTGCCTAAAAGGCAGACGATCTCCCCGGGCCGCACCGCGAGGGACACACCCTGGAGCACGTGGCTGTCACCGTAATATACGTGGATATCAGATACCTGCAGCATCGAGACTGCCCCCCAGGTAGGCCCGCTTCACTTCGGGGTTGGCCCGGATCTCGGCGGGGGTTCCCTCGGCCAGCATTCCCCCCTGGTTCAGCACAAAGATTTTTTCGGCCACCGAAAAGACCACTTTCATGTCGTGCTCGGTGATGAAAAAGGTCGTGTCGGAGCGCTCGGACAGATCCCGGATCAGACGAATCATGCGCTCGGTTTCCTCGGGGTTCATGCCGGCCGTGGGTTCGTCGAGCAGGACCAGCCGGGGCCGGCGCGCCAGCACGATGGCGATCTCGATCAGCCGCTTGTCCCCGTAGGCCAGCGTGGAAACCACCCGGTGGGACTGCCCGGTAAGGCCCACCCGGGACAGTATCTGCTCGGCCTCCTCGACCCAGTCCCGGCGCTTTCCGATCGCACCGAAGCAAGAAAAGCCGCTGCCGTGGTGGATCACGAGCGGCACCAGCACGTTTTCGAGGACCGTGAGCGCCGGGAAGATATTGGTGATCTGAAACGAGCGCAGCAATCCCATTCCCACCAACCGGTGCGCCGGTGCTCGGGTGACGTCGCGCCCCTCGAAGAAAACCCGCCCGGAGGTCGGGCGGTAGCGGCCGGAGACCACGTTGTAAAAAGTGGTCTTTCCGGCGCCGTTGGGCCCGATGAGAGCGCAGAGCCGGCCGGGCTGGATCCTGAGCGACACATCTCTGAGGGCCTGGAACTTTCCGAAGCTCCGACTCACTTTCCGCACCTCGAGGAGGACCGACTCCTTCATGGGTTGGGCCCCTTGCGCCGATGGGCAAAGAGGCCGAGCACGCTGCCGAGGACCCCTTTGGGGAAGGCCAGCACCAGCACGACCAGGATCGCCCCGAGAAAGAGCATCCAGTTGGTGGTGTAAGCCGTGATCACATGCTCCAGAATGTAGAATATGGCGGCTCCCGCGGCAGGGCCGAGGAACACCCCGGAACCGCCTAGAATGGTCATGAGGACCGCCTTCCCGGAGAACGACCAGTGCAGCATCTCGGGCGAAGCGATGCGGTTGAAGAGGGCATACAGCGCCCCGCCGACGCCGGCCAAAGCCCCGGCCAGCACGAAGGCAAAAAGGCGGACCGCTCGCACGTTGGCGCCGACGAACGACACCCGGTTGCTGTTTTCCCGGGTGGCCTTGAGCAGCAGCCCGAAGGGCGACTGCACGACCCGCCGCAGGAGCAGCACCCCCAGCACTACCACGCAGAGCACCAGCCAGTAGAAGTTTTTGGGGTTGAACAGGTTCACCTGAAGGCCCAGCAGGCTCATCTCGGGAATGGTGAAGCCGCCCAGCCCGTCGCTGCCGCCGGTTACGGCGCGCCAGTTGTGCGCCACCGTGAAAAGCATCATCCCGAACCCCAAGCTGAGGATGGCAAAGTAGATTTCATCCAGCCGCACACAGAACCAGCCGATGACGAGGGCGAGCAGCGCCGCACCCAAGAGGCCGGCGGCCAGTGCGGCCCACAAGGATGGGGGGCCGTGGATCAGTGTCAGGACTGCGAAGTAGCCGCCGGCGCCGAAGAAACCGGCCTGGCCGAAGGAGAGCAGGCCGGTGTACCCGAACAAGAGGTTGAAGCTCAGGGCGAACAGGCTCATGGTCAGGATTTCGGTAAGGACCATGACCCAGTACATGGGCAGCACAAACGGGGCGGCCACCAGGGCGGCAAAAATAATCCCGCTCAAGATCATCTGCCTGCGCAGGAGCATGCTCATTTCAGACCTCCCGCCCGAAGATGCCGCGGGGCCGGGTCAGCAGGACTGCAGCCAGCAGAATGTAGGGAAGCGCCATCTGCAGATCCGGGACCAGGGTCGTGCCGAAGGAATTCATCAGCCCGAGGATCAGCGCTCCCACGAAGGCACCGGGAAAGCTCCCCATCCCGCCGATCACCACCACGATGAAGCTCTCGATGATGATCGTCTCACCCATGGCCGGTCCGACACTCTGGTGAGGGGCGGCCAGGGCGCCACCGAGCGCGGCCAGCCAGGCGCCGAAAGCAAAAACCGCCGTGAAGAGGACCCGCACCCGCACGCCGACAATCTCGGCCATCTGCCGGTCCATTGCGGCGGCTCTCAGAATCTTGCCCCAGCGCGTAAAGGTGAAGAATGCCCACAGCGCAATTCCCACCAGCGGCCCGAGAAGCACGAGAAAGAGGCGATAAACAGGATAGGTCTGGGAAAAGAGAGGAATCACCCCCGAGAGCATATCGGGTGGGTTGACCAGATGGTAGGCCGATCCCCAGATGAGCCTTACGCCGTCGTCCAGAAAAAGCATGACCCCGAAGGTGAGCAGCAACTGATAACTGACGTCCCGGCCATACAGCGGTCTCAATAAAAACCGCTCAATTGCGATCGAGAGGGCGGCAACGATTAGAGGGCCGACCAGCAGCCCGACCCAGAACGAGCCCACCCAGCGCACGAACTGCATGCAAAAATAGGCGCCCAGCATGAAGAGCGAACCATGCGCGAAGTTGAGCACGCCCATCACCCCGAAGACGGTGGTGAGCCCCATCGAGATGAGAAACAGGAGCATGCCCCAGGAAAGGCCGTTGAGAACATTGGCCAGGAAACCGTCCAAGAAACCTCCTGAACTTGTCGAGGCCTGAAAGCTGGCAGGCGCGAGGCTGCCGTGCCGACCAGCTTTCAAGGCCTCAAGCGCGCGGCCCGCATGACCGCGTGAACACGTGCGAACCGGCTTCTACTTCATGCTGCATCCGGATTCCGACGCCGGCGGGGTGATATCTTTGCCGGCAAAGGCTTTGATGGGCTTCAGGATGCGGATGGGCATCTTGGGGTCGGCCGCCGTCTTTCCCCAGACGCCGTCGGTCACTGCCTGGTGGTCTTCCGCACGGATGGTGATTTTGCCGACCGGCAGTTCGATGGAAAGCCCCTCGAGCGCGGAGACGATCTTCTCCTTGTCCACGGATTTGGCCTTGGCCGCGGCCGCGGCATAGGTTTTGACCGAGCCGTAGGCGCCGTGGGCGTTGTAGGACGGATAGACGCTGAAACGCTTGAGGTAGGCGGCGACAAACGCCTTGTTGAGCGGCGTGTCGTTGGCTTGGAACCAATAGCGGGTGCCCACCCAGATTCCTTCCGGCATTTTTTCTTTCAGCGCATAGAGCACTTCGGTAGCGGCGCCCAAGGTCATGAGCACTTCCCGCTTCCCGTCGAAGAAGCCCATGTCTCCGGCCTGTCGCACGAAATCGATGAGATTGCCGCCCCACAGCGAGACCAGCACCCCGTCGGCCTTGGAATTCATGACCTTGGTGATGAAGGCGGAGAAGTCCGTTGTTGCCGTCGGCGAAAATGCCACATCAGAGGCCGGCAGGAAGATCGCATCCGGTTTCTTCTTGGAGAGATAATTCTGGAAGTATTCCCATGACTGGTGCCCGAAGGAATAGTCCGGCCCTGCGGTCGTCCAGGTTTTGGCCTTGAGGTCGGCTGCTATGGCGGCCGCCATGGCCAGGTTCTGGTTGACGTTGAGCGAAATCCTGAAGGTGTACCGGTTGCACTTGGACCCGGTGACATCCGGGGTCGCGGCGTGGGTGATGATCAGAGGCGTTTTGAGCTCGGGCATAACGGGTGCGACGGCTGCGGCCACACCGCTCGAGTCGAGGCCCATGACTACGTCGACGCCGTTTTCGTACACCAGTTTGCGGACCATGCGAATGCCGACATCCGGCTTGCCGGTGCTGTCCTCGAAGAACGCCTCCACTTTTCGGCCGTTGATGCCGCCGGCCTTGTTGATCTCATCGATGGCAAGCTCCGCGCCCTGCTTGGCAAACTGCCCGTAGGTGGCAAAGGGGCCGGACATGATGTAGACGAAGCCGATTTTGACCGGCTTGTCGGCCGCGAACCCCGGTCCGGCGACCATCAACCCGATACCGACTGCCAAAAGAACAGCCAACCCTTTCTTTTTCATGACGTTCTCCTTTCGTGATGAATTACGGTTGCTCCAACCACTCTGCTTTTTGCAAATGTTTCCCGGGACCTCGGCCGCCAGGCTTGCTACCGGATAGTTTATGGAATAATGGGGGTAGTATGTCAAGAATAAAAACCCCCAAGATATGGGGTTTTTCTCACCTGCCGGAGGAGAGCCTGACAGGAATCTTTTGGGGTGTGGGATATTCTGCCACCCGTTGGGAAAACCCTACCCGCAACATCAAGAAAATTTCCCAATTATGAAAAACATCAGGTTGAAGATGAGATTTGCAAAATAATGCATACGTTCGTCCGGACAAAGCCTTCTTAAGGAAGGTGCCCCAGAACAAACCGGTTCCAAACCGGGAGGGGGTTATTCATGGCCTGCGAAAAAGCAAGCTGCCTGATGCCGCTGAAATGGCAAACCTTTGGAGGAGCACAACCATGCGGCTTTTAGTTGTTGAAGATGATGCCAAAATATCCTCCTTCGTCATTAAAGGGTTGGAGCAGTCAGGCTTTGCCGTCGATCATGCCAGCAATGGCAAAGAGGGGCTGTTCCTGGCTCAAACAGAGCCCTACGATGCAGCCATTATTGATGTCATGCTGCCAGGTTTGGATGGCCTGTCCATCATAGCAGAGATGAGGAAAGCGAAGATCGCAACGCCCGTGATCATTCTCAGCGCTAAACGTTCCGTCGAAGACCGCGTTCGGGGTCTGCAGACCGGCAGCGATGATTATATGGTTAAACCTTTTACGTTTGCGGAACTTCTGGCACGGGTCCAGGCCCTGATTAGGCGATCCACCCAGGCGACTGAACCCACCCGCCTGACGGTTGGCGATCTCTCGATAGATCTTATCAAGCGAGAGGTCGTTCGAGCCGGGCAGAAAATTGAACTCCAGCCCCGAGAATTCAGACTGATAGAGTACCTCATGCGCCAACCGGGGCGAGTGGTTTCCAAGACCATGATTATGGAGCATATCTGGAATTACCATTTTGACCCGCAGACCAATGTGGTGGATGTGCTGGTTTGTCGCCTTCGAAACAAAATTGACAAGGATTTTCACCTAAAATTGATTCATACCATCCGCGGAGTCGGATATGTTATCAAAATCACTTAAGCAAATCACCAAGACCTTCCTGTCCGCCCGCATAAATCAGTTGGTCGTATAAATAATATAAATTATATCAGCTTGTTAACTGTTGTTGCACCGCGAACCATCAGGCCCCGCTGCATCGTTCTCTCCTTCCCTGCCTCCTCAAACCTATCAAAAATGTAATGTTCAGGAAAGGTTCACGTCATCTTCCGGGTTTATAATGATTTCAAACAAAACAGGTGAGTCCACGCACGAAATTCACAGCCACCTGACTGTCTCAACTGCAACCAATGCGAAAGGTGGAAAAAACAATATGCAAGGACCCGGTGAAAATATGTGTTGGATGGGCAATTGAGCTGCCCACGCCGGCCGGCAATTTCTGAAAAGGAGGCGAGTCATGGAAAAGCGAAGCAGCAACCGCCATAAAACAGACCAATCGATTGTCTGCACGTTTTTTACCAGTCATAGTCCCGACGGCACGTTTGACGGCAGAATGCAGAATTACGGTGACTCCGGCCTATACGCTGAATTGCAGACCTGCTTTAAAGAGGGGACCATCTTGCTTGTCAGGACAACCAGCCGCACGCCTGAGCGTTTGCCTGGGAAAATAGAGGAGGGATTTCGCTCCATATCGCTCGTGGAGGTCAAGTGGTCCAAACCCTTTTCTGCCAATGGAGTTGTTTGCTATGGCACTGGGTTAAAACACGTGGAGGTCTAATGACTGCCGGTGGTTGCAATCTAACTTATCTCGGCCATTTCATGAAAATTTTTCAAAATCGGCATGAAGGGGTGGCAAAACAAGGAACGTCCGAGCTCAATGCTTCAAACTATTAAGACCAAGAGAGGGGGGTAAAATGTTTACTGGCCTGTTCGAACCATTGCATCTCTTGATTATTCTGGTCATCGTGATGATTATTTTTGGGCCGGGCAAGCTGCCGGAATTGGGAAACTCGCTTGGCAAGGCTATACGAGATTTCAAAAAGGAAATGAATAGTTCTGATAAGGGGCCGGAAAGCATGCCGGATACGAAAAAAATCGAATGACGCTGAATGGGACAGAGCCGAATTGGGACCGCATGTGCAGAAAATCCTGCAAGGAGGATGAAATGAAAAACGGGCAAGGGCTCCTCAAACGCAACCATAAACTTGCCGACCTATCCAACAGACCGCAGATAGACTCAACAACTATCGCAGAGAAGGCGTCCACGGTTCAGAAAGTCATCAAGAAAAAATTTGCGGCTCAACCCATAGCAAAAACAACGTGTGGGAAGATGCCGGGACGTCTATGTGTTTTGGTTATAGTCCAAAATTCCGAAGAAGGTCTTGATCCCAAGACTGTGAAACACCTGACCGGTTTTAATAGACAGAAGGTTCATAAAATTCTCTATAAGCTGTTCAAACATGGTGAGATAAAGATAGAAAGAGGCGGGCTGTATGTCGGGGTTAAAAAACGTTACAGTATCCCTATGGTGAACTGAGTAAATCTGCATTTATGGGCCTTATATTCAATGACGGTTAAGTGACTCCAATATATTTTTACATTGTAACCGCCATAAGCTATAAGCTTTTCATGCGTGATGAGAGCTTCTTTCTTCGACCCACTCATGAACAGCCGCACCGCTATGAGACCCTGCGGGACGACTTTGTCGAACCTCTGCCTTTTGCGAATCCTCACTGAGCGTTTCGTCTATACCCTCGCCAGTTATCCACCTGCTCAGTCATCCGTTCGCTCGGCTGTATCCTTAAAAATCCTGTTCAATTCGAGAATGCACTTGCATGAAGCATTTCGTCAAATCGGTAGACAACGACTGGTATAAAAAGCGCCTCGTCGGGATGACGCTCGGTGTGCTGACGATCTTTGTCGGCCTGCTGGTGCGGCTGGTGTACCTGCAGGTGGTCGAGGGGGAAGACTACTACCGGTTGTCCATGAACAACAGTATCCGGATCCAGACGGTGGACCCGCCCCGGGGTCTGATCCTGGACCGTTACGGGACGAAACTGGCGGAGAACAGACCTTCCTTCGACATCGTTTTCATTCCCAAGGACGCCGGTAACGTCGGACAGGTGCTCAACGACCTGGCGGTCGACATGAAGGTGTCCGCCCAAGACCTTGAAGCAAAGGTGAAGGACAGCCGGGGCTTGGCCGCGTTCAGACCGGTTCTGCTCAAACAGGATATCGGGCGGGATGTTCTGGCGGCAGTCGAAGCCCGCAAGGTGGACCTGCCTGGCGTGTCCGTCCAGGTGCGGCTGCGGCGCAACTACCTCTACGGGTCGAATGCTTCCAACGTGATCGGCTATCTCGGCGAGATCAGCCTGGATGAGTTGAAACGCGGCGACTACCCCAACCTGCGCAGCGGCGATTACGTCGGCAAATTCGGGCTGGAACGCACGCAGGAAAGCCTCTTGCGGGGTCAGCCCGGCGGCCGACAGGTGGAGGTCAACGCGAACGGACAGATCATGCGGGTGTTGCAGACGGTCTCCCCAAAGCCCGGATGCAACGTGCATCTGACACTGGATCTCCAGCTGCAGCAACGGGCCGAGGAACTCCTGGAGGGCGTCGCCGGAGCGGCCGTCGCAGTCGAGCCGACGACCGGGCAAATCCTGGCGATGGCGAGTTCGCCCTCGTTCAATCAAAACTCCTTCATCAGCGGCATCAGTCCGGATGTCTGGGAATCCTTGATATCGAACCCTTTCCGCCCGCTGGAAAACAAGGCTATCCAAGGCGAGTACCCGCCCGGCTCCACTTTTAAAATTGTCACCGCGCTCGCGGGCCTGGAGGAAAAGGTGATCGACGAGACCACCACTTTCGACTGCGAGGGGTCTTTGCTGTTCGCTGGCAGGGATTACCGCTGCTGGAAAAAGGAAGGTCACGGCCGCATCGATGTTCGGCGGGCCTTAACCGAGTCCTGCGATGTCTTTTTTTACCGAACCGGTCTGCGTCTTGGCATCGACCGGCTGGCGTGGTATGCAAAAAGCTTCGGCTTGGGGGCGCGCACGGGTGTGGAACTGGACCATGAGGCGCGCGGGCTGATCCCGTCCTCTGCCTGGAAGAAGCAGCGTTTCGGCGTTCCCTGGCAGGAAGGCGAGACCCTCTCGGTGTCCATCGGCCAGGGCTATGTCCTTGTGACGCCGCTGCAGATGGCGATGCTGACGGCGGCCGTCGCCAACGGCGGTGTCCGCTATCGCCCGACCCTCCTCAGCCGGGTGGAAACCATGGAGGGGGATGTCGTCTTGCAGGCAACTCCCGATGAAGTTGACCGGTTGCCGGTCAGCCCCCGCAACCTCAAAATAGTGCAGCAGGGCCTTTGGGGGGCCGTTAACGGTGAACATGGGACGGCCCATCAGGCCCATTTAAAAGATATAGAGGTTGCCGGAAAAACCGGCACCTCTCAGGTCGTAGGGCGCAAGGATAGCGGTAGTGACTACACGCCGCCCCATCTCCGGCCGCATGCCTGGTTCGTCTGCTACGCACCGTTTGACGCTCCGAAAATAGCGATCGCCGTGGTGGTGGAAAACGGGGAACACGGCGCGAGTGCCGCAGGCCCCATCGCGCGGGAACTGGTCAAGGCCTATCTGAGCAGGGCGACGAACGGATAGAAGCTGGCGGACGACAGGGCGAAGGCCGTGGTGAGATGGACCAGAATCTGCAAATCTTAGTTTCGACGGTTATCGCCGTCTTCCTTGAGGCCTCTCCATTTTTGTTGCTGGGTTCCCTGATATCCGCCCTTTTCGAAGTCTATCTGCCGGTGGATAAAATCGAAACGTATCTGCCCCAGCGAAAGCTGCCGGGGGTTTTAGTCGGTTTATTTGCAGGGATGCTGATCCCTACCTGCGACTGCGGCGTCGTTTCAATCGTCAGGCGGTTATTAAAAAAAGATGTTCCTGCGCATATTGCCATAACCTATATGCTTTCCGCTCCGGTAATAAATCCCCTGGTTTTAGCAGCTACCTATATCGCCTTTCAGGGCAACATCTGGATGGTTCTGGGGCGGGCCAGCATAGTCGCCGTATGTGCCTGTGGTCTCGGGTGGGCCATGTCCGGCATCCAGCCGGCTCAGCTTATCAGGGAAAAAGAGAGGATTACGCTTCGCGGCCACGAACCTTCAACCGATGCTTCTGCGGATAAACACTGCTGCCACGAAAGCAGCCCTGAGATGATGCATGATGCCGGTGCCTGTGCTGGAATACGCCAACAGTCTAGATTTATAAGGGTTTTCCTGCACACCGCCTCTGAGTTCATGGATATGGGGAAATTCCTCGTTTTGGCGGGCATCATCGTGGGTCTGCTCAAAGGCTTCTTGCCCCAGGAGGCGTTATTGCTTTTTCAGGATAACATGTTCCTGGCGGTTGGGGCGATGATGCTTCTGGCCATCTTGCTGTCGGTGTGCTCTGAAGCAGATGCTTTTGTAGCTGCGGCATTTTCCACCTTCCCGGCCGTGGCGCGCCTCGCCTTCGTGGCCATCGGGCCGATGGTCGATATCAAGCTTGTCTTTATGTATGGTTCCGTCTTCAAACTGCCGGTCGTCCTGGCTTTTATCATTGTGCCCACCGTGGTCGTCTACGCGTTGTCGGCTCTTTTGGGCCTGATGATCAGGTGATGTCATGCAGAAGATCGGTGCGGTAGTCGAGGGGTTGATACTGCAGGCCATAGCGGTCTATGTCGGCATACTAGTCCTGGCAGGCGACTATTGGCGTTTTTTAAATCCCAAGTTCAAGTGGTTGACCGGCGCAACCGCTGTCGTCCTTTTTTTCACCGGCACGGCAGCTGCCTTCAACCCTCACCGGCGGTCTAACCTTTCCCGGATCCTTGTTTTCCTTCTCTTTTTGCGGATCCTGACCATGGGAATGTCCGGAAGCATCTCTTATATCAAAGGGTTTTCGGCAGGTTTGGGCGGCGTGGATCAACCCATAGAAAAGCCGCGTCTGGTACTGAATGATCGTGAATACATAAGAATAAACCTTGGCGAACTCTATCAGATGGGTGAACGACCGGCATCTGAGAAGACAACCATGGCTTATGTGGTGAAGGGAACAGTCATGAAAAGCCGGGCGCTTGATGAAGCAGGGCAGTTTGCGTTGATGAGAGTTGCGGTTTTCTGTTGTCTGGCGGATGCTGTGGCGATGGGGTTCAGGGTCGAATATGACCCATTGAACGGAATTGCCGACGGTCAATGGGTTGAACTATACGGGAGCCTGAAGCGATTGTCGCAGAAACTTCCGGAACCGGGCCTGCATACGCCGGGACTGTTTCTATCCGCCGTCAGTGATGCCTATGTTTTGGTTCCGGATAAAATTGTTCCAATCAAAGAGCCTCAAATTCCATTCATGTTTGAGTTCAGGAAGGCCGAACCCTATGCGTACTGAAGCTAAAGTGAATCGCCTGACGTGCCGATACATTGACCTGGGCAGTCAAAACCGATACATATTTTTCTGGGGTCGACCCAGCCGTCCTCCAAAAACGCTGTCCAGCCGACTGGCGGGCTAGCGGCCGGAGATTGCACCATGTCCAAGGCGATCCTTGAGCAAATCCGTGAAGGCCCCATTGCGAGCGATTCGGTTGAGGAGCTCGAAAGTGTCGTAAAGGAGTTTCCGGAGGATCCCGAGCTGCTGAAGCTGTTCGCGGATCTTCTGGCCGCCATGGGGAATGGTGAGCCCGCCGCTCAGCACTACCATAAGGCCTCTGAAATCTTCCTTGGCGTGGGCCAGCTGCTGCACGCCGTGACCGCCAAGATGCTTGAATGGCGTTTTGATCGGCCGTCCCGCAAAACGCTCCTGCGCTTCTTGTCCTCCGTCGGTGTCCATCCGCACGATGAGAGTCCGACCAACAAGTTTTTACAGTCGCTTTGGCCCGCAGAACTGAAGGCCCTTTTTTCGCAGTTCGGCTGCCATCGATTTCCTTCCGGTCACTGAGAATTGCGTCTCTCAAAGCGTCATCGAAACTGTCAGCGGCACTGAAGTGATTGCGATCCCTCGACGGCGGCTGATTCAGGTCTGCAAAAAATTCCCGAAAGTGGAGGTGGGGATCTTGAAACTGCTCAAGGTTTGGTCGGAGATCAGGGTTGACTCCCCATTCGGCAAGGCCCGCCGCGGGGAACGACATGCCATGCCAGGTCAACATGACCGTCGAGATTCATCCGGCCGGGGTCCCCAAAGCCGTGGTCGTTCTCAAGGGTTCCGCCCGCGACCTGTCCATTTCCGGAGTCTCGTTTATCCCCGAGACTAACGGCAACGGTCTTCCTGCAAATCTTGCCTCTCTGGTCAAAGATCCTGACCACCAGCGGGTTCGGGTTGCGATTTCAAGCGAGGCGCTGTCGATGAGCATCCCGGGTCAGATCGTGCGGACCCGAGAATTGATGGTGAACGGCAACCGAGCGCTCTCCCTCGGCATCCAGTTCGACGACGTATCCCCCCGCGTGCGCGGCGCCTTCTTGGCCTTTGCGGAGGGAACCGGCAACTTCGATAAAGTCTGCGACGAAACCGGACAGGGTTAGGTTTTGCCCCCCTATCAGGGTGTTGAAAAACAATCATCGGGCCGTCAGCCAAGGCGAGTATTGGCTGGAGGTTCGGAGGCTGGAACGCCAGGAGGCTAAAAAAAAGGCAGAAAAGGTTTTGCTTGAAGCTTCCCGGCTTCCCAGCCTTCTATCTTCGGGCATAACCCGCATTTACAAAAGCCGCGCAACGCAGGATCACGGCGCAAGGCGCCGTTTTTCAACAGCCCGATGGAGGTCAGCGCGGAAAAATCTGGCTGTGTGCGCTGCGAGAAAGGCACTCTCAGCCGGTTGGCTACAAGCCTCTGCGTTTGAGACAGGCCTCCCCCTACACTTTCCGGTTTGGAAAGGATTTCAGAAATGGAAAGAAATCATATTCACATCCTGGAGATTTTCTCGGATTTCATCTGACCCTGGTGCTACTTCATTACCGGGGGTATTGAAAGACTGAAACAGGAGTTCCGGATCGATCTGCACTGGACGGCTTTTCCGCTGCACCCGGAGATCCCGGCCGAAGGGGTCACGCTCGAGCACTTGTTCGCTGGACGGCGCATCAACATTCCGGAGATGCTGCAACGGCTCGAGCAGACCGCACGCGGGCTGGGGCTGCCATTCGGTGAGCGCCGCATGAGCTTCAACTCGCGCCGTGCGCAGGAAGCGGCAAAATGGGCGGAGTCCCGCGGGAAAGCGGACGCATTCCATAACGCCGTGTTCCGGGCCTATTTCGTGGATGGGAAGAACCTGCACGATATCGAAACCTTGGCGGCGGCGGCCGAATCGGTGGGGTTGATGGGGGATGACCTATATGAGGTCCTTTCCAGCAAGACTTTCAAGGCGGCCGTAGATCAGGATTGGCTGCGGTCCCAGCAGCTTGGTATCACCGCGGTTCCGACGTTTCGCCTGAACGCAGAAGCCCTCGTGGGGGCTCAGCCTTACGAGCAGTTGGCGGCCTTTCTGAAGGCCCAGCGGGTGCCGGCGAAAATGCCCACAAATGCACCATGAACGCGAACTTGGCAATTGTTCTAACCGCTGTTAAACAATTTTATTGACATTATAGCTTAACGTGCCTATCTTAGTGGAGTTGCGACCTTGGAAAATCCCCTGCGGGAACCGATGGCCGCGAAGGTTGGATTACCAAACATTTTGCAGTGTAGGGATTGACCACCACACTCTTCAAAGTGCGGTGGTTTTTTTATGCTGTCGTTATAATCCGCCTTTAAAAAATCTAAGAAAGGAGGATGAAGCGACGATGCAAGGAAAAGTAAAATGGTTCAATGACAGCAAAGGCTTCGGCTTTATTGAAGCCGAAACCGGAGGCGACGTGTTCGTGCATTTCAGTGCAATCCAGGATAGCGGCTTCAAAAGCCTGCAAGAAGGCCAAGCAGTTAGCTTTGATGTTCAAGACGGCCCCAAGGGCAAGTCTGCAGCCAACGTAAAGACGGCCTAAATTCCCACGCTGACGTCGGCGCCCCCCTTAAAAAAAGAGGGGGGTGCCCCCGTTCTCTCCACTTCTCCATTGGGTTTCGGTTCTCCTCGGCAGTTCCACGCATACACGCGAGAGGTCTAATCGAAATCGGGTGACGGCATTCTTTAAGGATCCTACGTGAAAACAGAAGGGAAAATTGCCACGCCATGCGAGTCAAGCAGGGTTTCCCCGTCACCATAAAAGACGATCGAACAGGCTACCAGTATCCGGCGTGCATGCATAAATGCGGCAAGCGCGGAATGTATCTTGAAGCGAATTATGCACCCCGGCCTGGTTCAACATTCCAAATACTTTCGGACGGGCGCGAACGTGGTGCCGGGCCTTGCGCTTTCCCGGCCGTGATCCAATGGCGCAAGTTGTTGTGCGGGTTGGGTTCATCCTGGACGTATGGTTTGGGAATAAAATATGTCTAAGGGGAGACATCCAAAATGGAGGTGAGCGGCAAGACGGTTCGCGGATTTTTCTTCCGTGTGTGGGCGCGCCTCGGCGGAAGCGACCCGGCACAGAAGTATGCCGGCGATGAACTGCCCCTTCGAGCGGAACTGTTCAGTGCCGATCAGATGGAGCAGCATGGCAAGATCCTTGCGGGTGTGCACCAGTTGAAGCCTGGACGCCCTCGGGACCGCCTTCTGGCGCGGCTGGCCGAGAATGAAAGCCTCCTGCTTGAAGTCCACAACCTGCTGACAGAGGACGTCAAGGCGGACCGCCGGATTACACCGGCCGGGGAATGGCTGCTCGACAACTTCTATGTGATCGAGGAACAGATTCGCACGGCCAGGCGGCACTTGCCGAAAGGGTTATAGCCGTGAGCTGCCACGCTTGCTGAACGGCCCATCGGCCGGGCTTCCGCGGGTGTATGACATCGCCCTGGAGACGATCTCGCACGGCGATGGCCGGGTGGATCCGGAAAACCTCAGCAGTTTCGTAGCCGCCTACCAGTCGGTGACCACCCTGAAATTGGGCGAACTTTGGGCCATCCCCATCATGCTGCGCCTGGCCCTGATCGAGAATCTTCGGCGGGTTGCCGCCCGGATCGCCGCCGACAGGATCGACCGAAACCGCGCCGACTATTGGGCCGACCAGATGACGGAGATCGCCGCGAAGGACCCAAAGAGCCTGATTCTGGCGATCGCCGACATGGCGCGGTCGAACCCCCCGATGGTGAGCTCGTTTGTTGCGGAGCTCAC
Source organism: uncultured delta proteobacterium (assembly GCA_963785045.1). GTDB lineage: Bacteria > Desulfobacterota > Desulfobacteria > Desulfobacterales > SpSt-501 > SpSt-501. The sequence goes on from CAWAUC010000023.1 coordinate 32,586, forward strand.
GCGCCGCTTGCAGGGACAGGGTCCCGCTCTGGCACTGCCGCTCACCTGGATTGAACAGCGACTGTCCGAGTCCGGCCTGACCATCGAGCAGTTGGTGCGCTCGGAGAACCAACAACAGGCGGCCGACCAGGTCTCGATGAGCAACAGCATCGGCAGCCTCCGTTTCCTGGGCGCGATGGACTGGCGCGAGTTCGTCGAGACGATGAGCATTGTCGAGCAGACCCTGGCTGAGGATCCTGGCGACGTCTACGGCAAGATGGATTTTGCCACCCGTGATCGCTACCGCCACGTCGTGGAGAAGACGGCGAAGAGCAGTCCGCACTCCGAGAGCGAGGTGGCGCGCAAAGCGATCCAGCTGGCGCATGAGGGCGCTGCTCGGAAAGGCGGCGACGACCGCACGGCGCACGTCGGGTTCTACCTGATCGACGAGGGATTGGCGCAGCTCGAACGAATGGCGGAGGTGCGCTTATCGTCTGCTGAGGTTTTACGCAAAGTCAGCCGCCGGTTTCCTTTGCTGCTGTATGGCGGCACCATCCTGCTGATGACGGCGATTTTCGCCGGGTGCTTCGCGGCGAAGGCGTATGCCGGCGGGTTGCAGGGTTGGGCACTCGGGCTGGTCGGACTGCTCTCGCTTCTGTGCGCCAGTCATCTGGCGGTAGCCCTGGTGAACTGGCTGGCCACGTTGCTGGCGACGCCGCGCCCGCTGCCGCGCATGGACTTCTCCAAAGGGATCCCGCCGGAATTGCGAACTCTGGTGGTGGTCCCGACGATGCTCACGAGCACTCAAAACATCGAGGACCTGATCGAGGCACTGGAAGTCCGCTTCCTGGCAAATCGGGATGACCACCTCCACTTCGGTCTGCTCACTGATTTTCGCGACGCCATCGAAGAAACGCTGCCGGAGGACGAACCGCTGTTGCGGCTGGCCCAGCAGAGAATCGAAGAGCTGAACGAAAAGTACCGGAGTCGCAGACAGGCGATATTTTCTTCCTCTTTCATCGTCCGCGCCGCTGGAATCCGCAGCGACCGGATCTGGATGGGGTACGAGCGCAAGCGCGGCAAGCTTGCGGATTTGAATGGGCTTCTGCGCGGCGGATCGACGTGATCGCTTCGCGCTCATCGTCGGTGAAACCGCGGTCTTATCGAACGTAAAGTACGTGATCACCCTGGATACCGATACGCAACTGGCACGCGATTCGGCGTGGCAGTTTGTGGGCGCCATGGCGCACCCACTCAATCGTGCGCGCTACGACGAAGACCGGCAGCGTGTCGTTGCGGGGTACGGCATTCTTCAGCCACGGGTGGCGGTGAGCCTGTCCGGCACGAACCGGTCGCGGTATGCGCGCATGTGCGCCAGTGAGCTCGGCATCGATCCGTATACGCGCGCCGTTTCCGATGTTTACCAGGACCTGTTCGGTGAAGGCTCGTTCATCGGCAAGGGCATCTATGAGGTTGATGCATTCGAACGGGCGTTGGGCGGGCGTTTCCCCGACAACCGGATTCTCAGCCACGATCTTCTGGAAGGCTGTTACGCCCGGGCCGGGCTGTTGAGCGACGTGCAGTTGTACGAGGAATACCCATCTCGCTACAGCGCGGATGTGAGCCGCCGGCATCGTTGGATTCGCGGCGATTGGCAGATTGCGCGCTGGCTGTTGCCGGGTGTTCCCGGCCCCGATGCGCGCTTGCAGAAGAATCCGCTCTCGATGCTGTCCCGCTGGAAGATTTTCGACAACCTGCGGCGCAGTCTGACGAGCCGCGGCGTTGACACTCCTGCTGCTGTTGGGCTGGACCGTGTTGCCATCGGCCTGGTTCTGGACCCTGGCGGTGATCGGTATCATCCTGATTCCTTCTTTGATAGCCTCGGCCCTGAATGTGCTCCAGAAGCCAGTCGATGTGACTCTGGGGCAGCACCTCGCGGCCGCAGTGCGCTCGGCCGGCCGGCACTTCGTTCAGGCTGCCTTCACGCTCGTATGCCTGCCATACGAAGCGTTTTTCAGCCTGGATGCGATGGTGCGCACCGCCTGGCGAATGCTGATCACGCATAAGCGACTGCTCCAATGGAATCCGTCGGGCGACTCGGATCGCACTAGCCGCACGGACCTCGTCGGCTCGTGTCGAACCATGTGGATCGGCCCGTTCGTTGCCGCTGCCGCAGGGATCACGCTCGCTGCTATCCAAACCGGCCGCGCTGGCTGTGGCTGGCCCCATACTGGGCCTCTGGTTTGCCTCCCCCGCTATCGCCTGGTGGATCAGTCGGCCGCTCGCTCGCCGCCGAGAAAGGCTGACAGCGGATCAGACCCTCTTTCTGCGGAAGCTTTCCCGGAAAACCTGGGCGTTCTTCGAGACGTTCGTCGGCCCGGAAGATCATTGGCTGCCGCCTGATAACTATCAGGAGCATCCCGTTGCCGTGGTCGCGCATCGCACGTCGCCTACCAACATGGGACTTGCGTTGCTGGCGAATTTGTCCGCGTACGACTTCGGCTACATTTCGGCCGGAAAACTCATCGAACGAACGGCGAAGGCATTCCATACCATGGAAGGCCTGGAACGACACCAAGGCCACTTCTACAACTGGTACGACACCCAATCTCTGAAACCACTGCCGCCCCTCTACATTTCGTCGGTGGACAGCGGGAACCTCGCGGGCCATCTGCTGACATTGCGGCCGGGTCTGCTCGGCACTTGCCGATCACAAGATCCTGGGAACAGCGATTCTTTGAGGGCTTAAGCGACACTCTCAGGATTGTCATGGACGCTGCGGCCGCCGCTCCGGAGAGGATACGCTCCGGTCGAGCTCGCTCAACTTCAGCAGGATCTGGAGTCCGCGACCCGTTCCCAGCCCACCACGCTCGTGGCTTCGCGGCTGTGCCTTGATCAGCTGGCAACGTCCGCTGCGGAGTGGTCGCCGGCGTCGAAGCTCTCGATGCCGACCCCGAGAGCCAGATGAGGTGGTGGGCCCGCGCCTTCGCCGGGCAATGTCGAGATGCCCTCGATGAGCTGACCTTTCTCGCTCCGTGGACAGAGCTCTTGTCTTCTCAGAATAGCCCGGAGGACTTTCCCGATCTCGACGAGATCCCAACACTGCGCGAACTGGCGACACTGGAGGCAAAACTTCCGCCGGCGATCGAGCAGCGACTGCACCGCTGATGCCACGTCGGCGGAGAGTGCATGGCTTGGTGAACTGCAACGCCTCATCGCGGCGGCCAGCCAGCACGCCCAGAACAAGGATTGCGGCTATCAAACGGCTTGCCCTGCAATGCGACGCACTCGCCCGGATGGAATATGACTTCCTGTTTGACGAGACGCGTCATCTGCTGGCTATCGGCTACAATGTCGGTGAACGCCGGCGGGACTCCAGTTACTACGATCTTCTGGCTTCGGAAGCGAGGTTTTCCAGTTTCGTAGCGATTGCGCAGGGACAACTGCCGCAGGAGAGCTGGTTCGCCCTGGGACGTCTGCTCACTACCGCCGGTGGAGAACCGATCCTCCTTTCGTGGAGCGGTTCGATGTTCGAATACCTGATGCCGCTCCTGGTGATGCCGACCTACGAACACACGCTGCTCGACCAGACCTGTAAGGCGGCTGTGGCCAGGCAGATCGAATATGGAAAAAAGCGCGCCGTGCCGTGGGGCATTTCGGAATGTGGTTACAATGCCATCGATGTGCATCTCAACTACCAGTACCGCGCCTTTGGTGTACCCGGCCTGGGGCTCAAACGCGGGCTCGCCGAGGACCTGGTGATTGCGCCCTATGCCTCGGCGCTGGCGCTGATGGTGGCGCCTGAGGAGGCGTGTCTGAACCTCGAGCGACTCGCTGCCGAAGGCTTTGAAGCCCGGTATGGCTTCTACGAAGCGATCGACTACACTCCGTCGCGTCTGCCGCGCGGACAAATCGAGCGCCGTGGTGCGGTCCTTCATGGCCCATCACCAGGGCATGAGTCTGCTGTCTTTGGCCCATCTGCTCCTGGACCGCCCGATGCAGAAGCGATTCGAGTCGGATCCTTTGTTCCAGGCGACCATGCTGTTGCTCCAGGAGCGAATCCCCAAGGCGACAGCGTTCTATGCGCACACCACCGAGCTCTCCGAGCACCATATGGCTTCCAGCGCTCCGGAGACGCCGATCCGCGTTTTCAGCAGCCCCGACACGCCGAACCCGGAAGTGCAGTTGCTCTCGAACGGCAGATACCACGTGATGATCACCAATGCCGGCGGCGGGTACAGCCGCTGGAAGGACCTCGCCGTCACCCGTTGGCGCGAAGACCGCACCTGCGACAACTGGGGCACGTTCTGCTACATCCGCGACGTGGCCAGCAGCGAGTTCTGGTCAACCGCATATCAGCCGACGCTCAAACGATCGAAGCGTTTTGAGGCGATCTTCTCGGAAGGGCGAGCCGAGTTTCGCGGCCGCGACCACGACTATGACACCCATACCGAAATCGCTGTTTCGCCCGAGGATGACATCGAGCTGCGCCGCGTCCGCATCACCAACCGCGCACGGACGCGCCGATCGATAGACGTTACCAGTTACGCGGAAGTGGTTCTGGCGCCGCCTGCCGCGGACGCACTGCATCCGGCGTTCAGCAATCTCTTTGTGCAGACCGAGATCATCCGCCGGCAGCGAGCAATCCTCTGCACGCGCCGGCCCCGCTCCCAGGGCGAGCAGGCGCCCTGGATGTTGCACCTGATGGCCGTGCATGGGGCGACGATCGGAGACGTCTCCTATGAGACCGATCGCATGCAGTTCATCGGCCGCGGAAACACCGTCGCCGATCCACAGGCGATGAGCGGGAGTGCCGGTTTTTTCACGGAGGCGCTCTCGGGCAGCGAGGGCTCCGTGCTCGATCCGATCGTCGCCATCCGCTACCGGATAACCCTGGATCCGGAAGAATCGGCAACGATAAACATGGTCTCCGGCATCGGGGAGACCCGTGATGCAGCCTTGAGCCTGGTGGAAAAATACCAGGATCGGCGTCTTGCGGATCGCGTCTTCGATCTGGCATGGACGCATGGCCAGGTGCTGCTGCGCCAGTTCAATGCCTCAGAGGCCGATGCGCAACTTTATGGGCGCCTTGCCAGTTCGATCATCTACGCCAATGCATCGCTGCGAGCCGACGCAAGCGTGCTCATCAAGAACCGCCGGGGGCAATCCGGTCTCTGGGGATACGCCATCTCCGGCGATCTGCCGATTGTGCTGCTGCAGATTGAAGATCCGGCCAATATCGACCTGGTGCGCCAACTCGTGCAAGCCCACGCGTACTGGCGTCTAAAAGGGCTGGCGGTGGACCTGGTGATCTGGAACGAAGATCACGCCGGTTACCGCCAACTCCTCCACGACCAGATCATGGGGCTCATTGCCGCAGGCATCGAAGCCAACGTGACCGATCGACCCGGCGGTATTTTCGTAAGACCTGCGGATCAGATAGCGGAGGAGGACCGCATCCTGATCCAAACGGTCGCTCGCGCCATCATCACCGACAGCCGGGGGTCGCTGGCGGACCAGATCAACGGTCGCAGCCGGATGGAAGCAAGCCTGCCCCTGCTTACCCCGACCCGAACCCACCGCTCCGAACCCCTGGCGGTCGTCCCGTTGCCCCGCCACGATCTGACGTTCTACAACGGAATGGGCGGATTCACGCCGGATGGGCGCGAGTATGTTATTACCACCGCGCATGGGCAGCTGACGCCGGCGCCGTGGGTGAATGTGCTGGCCAACCCGCACTTCGGGACCGTCATCTCGGAGAGCGGCCTTGCCTACACCTGGAGCGAGAATGCCCACGAGTTCCGCCTCACTCCCTGGGGGAACGACCCCGTGAGCGATTCGAGCGGAGAGGCATTTTACCTCCGTGATGAAGAGCGCGGCCACTTCTGGTCGCCCACACCGCTGCCCTGCCGCGGGGCTACGCCTTACGTCACCCGGCACGGATTCGGCTACAGCGTCTTCGAGCACACCGAGCGCGGCATCCGCTCCGAGCTGTGGGTTTACGTGGCTTTGGACGCAGCGATCAAGTTTACGGTGCTCAAAGTGCGTAACGACTCGGGCCGGTCCCGCCGGCTCTCCGCGACCGGATATGTGGAATGGGTGCTGGGCGACCTGCGGCCGAAATCGAGCCATGCACGTGATCACCGAAATTGACCCGAAGAGCGGCGCGCTCTTCGCGCGCAACCCCTACAACACGGAGTTCCGCGACCGGACGGCGTTTTTCGACGTGGACGATACGACGCGCACCGTCAGCGGCGATCGGACGGAATTCCTGGGACGCAACGGTACGCTGCGCAGCTCCGGCCGCGATGACGCGCACGCGCCTTTCCGGCAAGGTGGGGGCCGCCTTGGATCCCTGCGCCGCGATCCAGGTGAGCTTCGATCTGGCCGCCGGGCAAGAGCGTGAGATCGTCTTCAGGCTCGGCGTCGGGCGCGACGCCGACGATGCCAGGAACCTGGTCAATCGCTTTCGAGGATCAACCGCAGCGCGCGGCGCCCTCGATAGCGTGTGGCAGCACTGGAAGCACACCCTCGGCGCGGTCAATGTGGAAACACCCGACCCGTCCCTCAACGTGCTGGCCAACGGCTGGCTGCTGTACCAAACTCTGGCGTGCCGTCTTTGGGCGCGCAGCGCAACCTACCAGTCGGGGGGCGCCTTCGGTTTCCGCGATCAGTTGCAGGACGTGATGGCACTCATCCACGCCAGGCCGCAGCTCGTGCGCGAGCATCTGCTCCTGTGCGCGGCCCGTCAATTCCCGGAAGGAGATGTTCAGCATTGGTGGCATCCTCCCACGGGCCGGGGTGTGCGTACCCACTGTTCGGACGATTACCTCTGGCTGCCGCTTGCGACCTGCCGCTATGTCCTGACCACCGGGGACACCGGCGTGTTGGATGAGCCCGTCCACTTCCTCCAGGGCCGCCCGGTAAACGCGGACGAAGACTCTTATTACGATCTGCCCGGGCGCTCTGAAGAGGCGGCGAGTCTTTACGAACACTGTGTCCGAGCCATCCTGAACAGCCTCACGTTCGGTGAACACGGCCTGCCGCTCATCGGCTCCGGCGACTGGAACGACGGCATGAACCTGGTGGGCGAGCACGGCAGCGGCGAAAGCGTCTGGTTGGGATTTTTCCTGCATGAAGTGCTCATGCGCTTCACCGAGGTGGCAACCGCACGGGGTGACATATCCTTTGTCGAACGCTGCCAGAGGGAGGCGGCTCACCTGCGCCGGAATCTCGAGGAACATGGCTGGGACGGAGAGTGGTACCGCCGCGCCTATTTCGACGACGGCTCGCCGCTGGGATCGTCAGCTAACCCCGAATGCCAAATTGATTCGATCGCGCAGAGCTGGTCTGTTCTTTCGGGTGCGGGAGATCATGAACGTTCGCGCATGGCCATGGAAGCCGTGGATGAGCGCCTCGTTCGCCGCGAACACGGGCTGATCCAACTTCTGGATCCGCCCTTCGACACCTCGGCGCTGAATCCCGGCTACATCAAAGGGTACGCTCCCGGCGTGAGGGAAAATGGCGGGCAGTACACACATGCGGCCATCTGGGCGGCAATGGCCTTCGCGCGCTTGGGGGACAACCGGCGCGCGTGGGAGCTCTTTACCATGATCAACCCGGTGAACCATGCAAGATCGGCCGAGGAGACGGCCGCCTATAAAGTGGAACCTTACGTCATTGCCGCCGACGTTTATGCGGTTGCGCCGCATACCGGCCGTGGCGGCTGGACATGGTACACGGGCTCGGCCGCCTGGATGTACCGGCTGATCGTGGAGTCCCTCCTGGGGCTGAGCCTTGAAGTGGATAAACTGCGTATGACACCGTGCCTCCCAGCGGATTGGGAGGGGTTCAAGATGCATTACCGCTATCGGGAGACGGTCTACCACATCGCGGTCCTGCAAACACCTGCCGGGAAAGGGGAGATGCGCGTCACCGTGGATGGCATTGAGCAACACGATAAGACCATCCCTCTTGTTGACGACCATAAGGAACACTGGGTCGAGGTGAGGATTTGGCATCAGAATTGCTTCGCTTAGTACGCTCAGCTGCCGCCGACGGCCGGGCCTTGAGGGGAGAGGCCCGGGGCATCATGAGGGGCGGATGGCTGTCAATAAATTATTAAATGATTTCAGTTTAATGAACGGTCTTGCACTGAGATGGGAGCCCGGGGCCTAAAAACCAAGATTGCGATCAACATCACCCTGTCTCTGTTGATCGGGATGTTTTCGATCAACCTCGTCACGATGATGACGGCCCAGCATAACCTTATCCGGGCCGAAATCTCCAAAGGACAGACCATTTCGCGCGTGCTCGGCGATCACCTGTTGCCCAGCCTGTTGGCGCAGGACGACCGCGCCCCGTTCGCCAAGGCCAGGCTCGCCGGAACCCTGCACGAGGCCGGGGTCGAGTGCCTTTTGCTCCTGGGCCGAAACCCGCAGCAGAGCAGTTTCGGCGACAAGCGCTGCGCGTCCCAGCGTGAGCTTGTCGACATCACCCAGCAGGCGTTTGCAAGCGGGCAGGGCAGTGTCAATTTCATGGGCAGCATCTTCGGCCTTTTCTGGTGGCAAAAAAAGCAACTGGTCATCTCCGCACCCCTTCAGGCGAACGGGAATGTGCTGGCCGCATACAGCATAGTGCTTCCGATGGGGGGCATCTACCAGTCGCTGCGAAGCTCCCAGCAGATATTATTCCTCTACATCTTTCTCAATACCGGCATCCTGGCGTTCCTCGGCATCTACCGCGTGTTCAAGCTGTATCTCCAGCCGCTCTCGCGTTTGGCCCAGCGCGCCGAAGACTACAAGGAGGACGACGGGATCGTCTTTGCAGTCCGTAAGGAGGACAACGAACTGCAGCGGCTCTCGACCGCCTTGAACAGCCTTCTGCGACGGCTTTCGGCGGAAAAAGAAAAACTGCGCGCGACGGTGGCTTCCCTGGAGTCGGCCAACGCTGAATTGAAAAAGGCCCAGACGGAGATGATCCGGGCCGAGAAGCTGGCCTCGGTGGGGCGTCTGTCAGCCGGCATCGCGCACGAAATCGGAAACCCCATCGGCATCGTGACCGGCTATCTCGAACTGCTGAGGCCGGACCTGCCGGTGGAGGAGCGGGTCGAGTACCTGGATCGGGCTCAAAAAGAGATCGAACGCATCAGCACCATCATTCACCAACTGCTCGAAATTTCGCGGCCTTCCCACGGCGGGCCGCGGACGGTTTCGGTCCATGCCCTGCTGGACGACATGGCTCAGGTCTTGAAAGTCCAGCCGTTCATGTCGCATGTTCGGTTTGCGATGGTGCTCGACGCAACGCAGGAGAAAATCGTCGTGGACCCCAACCAACTGCGGCAGGTGTTCCTGAACCTGATCATCAACGCGGCGGACGCCATTGCTTCCAAAGAGACCGGGAGCCTGGGAGAGCTGATCGTCACCACTGAAAATTCGCGGGCGGAACCGGCCGCCCCGGAAAGCGGCAAAACCTGGCTGGATGTCTGCTTCAGCGACGACGGGCCGGGCATTGACGAAGAGAACCTGCCTAACATTTTTGACCCCTTTTTCACCACCAAGGCGCCCGGTAAGGGTACGGGGCTGGGCCTTTCGGTCAGCTTCATGATTGTCGAAAGCGTCGGGGGGCGAATGCGGGTTGAGAGCAAGACCGGCCACGGGACGGTCATGACGGTGTCACTTCCAGTGATGGAGGGCGACCGCTCAGAAGTATCCAAAACGTCTTGCCAGGCCGGCGGTCTTGCAATTGACGACTCGTGCGATGACTCAGCCTTGGCCACAAGACCTACATGACACTAGGGAATCAGACGCGATGGAATCCGACAACGTCCGGCAAAAGATCCTGGTCATCGACGACGAAGCCAACATGTGCCACATGCTGTCGGCCGTGCTGAAAAGGGCCGGCTACACCGTGGACACGGCGAGCGAAGGCCAGACGGGGCTGCAGCAGATCGAGCGGGAGCGCTACGATTTCATTCTCTGTGATATCAAGATGCCGGTCATGAGCGGCATGGATTTTCTGCGATCCGCGGGAGCGCGGCTCGCCCAGAGCACCGTCATCATGATGTCCGCCTATGGCAGCATCGATGCTGCCATCGATGCCATGAAGCTGGGAGCCTACGATTACATCTCCAAACCGTTCAAGCCCGACGAGGTGCTGCTGACCCTCAAGAAGGCCGAGGAGCGGGAAAGTTTGAAGCAGGAGAACCGGCGGCTTAAGGCCCGCATCCAGGAGATCGAGAAGGATTTCCGGTTCGGAAACATGGTCGCCCGAAGCAGCGCCATGGTTCCGGTGTTCCAGTTGGCGCAAAAGGCCTCCCGCTACTCGACCACCGTCCTTATCCTGGGGGAAAGCGGAACCGGCAAGGAGTTGATCGCCCGGGGCATTCATTACGAGGGCGAGCGGTCGCGGATGCCGCTGGTGCCTATCAATTGCGGGGGGATTCCTGAAAATCTGCTCGAAAGCGAGCTGTTCGGCTACAAAAAGGGGGCCTTCACGGGTGCTGACCGCAACAAGAAAGGCCTCTTTCAGGAGGCGGACGGCGGCACGGTATTCCTGGACGAAATAGGGGAGTTGCCCCTGTCCCTGCAGGTCAAACTGTTGCGCGTGCTGCAGGAGAGCGAGATCCGGCCGGTGGGCGATTCCAAGGCCACGCGGGTCAATGTGCGGATCATCGCCGCTACGGCCAAAAATCTCGAGGAAGAGGTGAAAAAAGGCCTGTTCCGCGAGGACCTGTTCTACCGCCTCAACGTGCTCACCATCCTGCTGCCCCCGCTCCGGCAACGGCCGGAAGACATCCCGCACCTCTGCCGCCATTTCCTCGCGCGCTTCAACGCGAAGATGGGCAAGGAAGTGACGGATCTGAGCCCGTCTGCCATGGGGATTTTGCTCGGTTACGGATGGCCGGGCAACGTGCGGGAACTCGAAAACGTGATCGAACGCGCGGTGCTCCTGACCGAGGAGTCCGTCCTGATGCCGGAGCACCTGCCGGCGGAGATCAGTGCGCGGGGCCGGGGAGGCAACCGGGGGGAGGTGCTCGAGGGGTTTTCCTTGAAAATTGCCCAGCGCGAGATCGAACGGCGGCTAATCACCCGCGCGCTTCAGGAGACCAGCGGCAACCGCACCCAGGCCGCACGTTTGCTTGAAATCAGCCACCCGTCGCTGCTGAGCAAAATCAAAGTGTACGGCATCCCGCTTTAACCGGATGCCGGGCCGAACGAATCGTGGACCTTTCGGGTCAGGGTGCCCCGCCGTTGATTTTGCCGCGCAGTTTGCCGGAGCACTTGAACGTGATCACCCGCCGGCCGCGCAGAATCAGGTCATCACCGGTGGCAGGGTTGCGGCCCCGCCGCTCTTTTTTTGCCTTCACGCAGAATTTGCCGAATCCTGAAACGAGGACATTTTCGCCTCGTTCCAGATTGCTTTTGATGATTTCGATCAAGGTCTCAACGAGGTCCACGGACTGCTTCTTGGTAAAACCCACTTCATGAATCCGCGCGACGATATCGTCCTTGGTCACTGCCATAGCGCCTCCTGAAGGCCGAGGTCCTGAAAGCGCGCGTCACCGGTCGGCCCGCTGACCGGAATGCGGTCTGGTCGAAAACCGTCCGGCCTCTCCGAAGGGGCCGGCTGATCCGGGGGACGAGGTGAATCCGTTCATTCTTCCGCGTGTTCGGGGGGTTCTTTTTTCTGGGATGGGAGGACGGCCTCGATTCGTTTCATCACGCTTTCGACACTGCGCATGATCTCGTCCATCTCTTTCTTCAGTTCCACGTCTTCCATATCTCTCATGGTCTGCTGCCGATGCCCCTCCTTACTAGTTGACATAGATCGCCGTACGTGGCGTTCGGCGATGAGAACAGCCTATCCGGAAACGATGGGCATGTCAAGCCTGAGGTGAAGATTCTATTGATTTTTCAACTGATTAAACTGAAGGCGTCAATGCGCCCTATCCCCGCACCGTGAGTGCCCCAGGCCGTGACGTCACGCCGCTTGGCGCCGGGCGCCCGACCCCAGGCGCCCCGGGGCCGGTGAGGCTGCCCGATGACGGACAACAGGGTTGCTTTGCAGTCGGTTTCGGCATATCCTAAATATTTATGAGCAGACTGCCGCACGCGGGCTTCTTTTCTGCGGCGCCCGGGAGGAGGGTGCAGGTCGCCACGCGGTGGAGGCTGCGGCGCGCTGTTCGCCGATGCTTTCATCTGAGTGAAAATGCGGCGTTGTCAAAAGCGCTGCACGTTTGGGCGGAGGGCCCGATGCTTGTTTTTAGTGCCCTACTTGAAGAGTTGGAGCCACCCATCGGAATCGAACCGATAACCTACGCATTACGAATGCGTTGCTCTGCCTGGTTGAGCTAGGGTGGCTTAACGTTGGCGAATCCACCGCCGTGCCGATTGAGCTGCGTCGGCGCGACTTTTTTCTACTGCGTTTATGAATCAAAATCAAGAGGCAATTGACCCTGTCACACTGACCGAGCTCCTCGCGGGGCACGCCGGTGCCTTCGAATGCTGCGGGCTGAGCGGCAGCGCGCGCGCTTATGTGATTGCCAGGGCCCAGTCCCGCCGGCCGATGCCCATGCTGGTGGTGTCGCCGTCGGTCGAAGAGGCCCGGCGCTTGGTGGAGGATCTGTTGTTTTTCGGCCGGCCGGCGCGTTTTCCGGTGCTGTATTTCCCGCCCTATCACCTGCTGCCGTTCAAGTTTCTGTCCTATCACAATGAAACGGCATCCGAGCGCATCCGCGTCCTTTATCAACTGCTGATGAACGCGGCGCCGGCCGTCGTCGTCGCGCCCGTGCAGGCGTTGCTCCAGCAGGTTGTCCCGAAGCAGGCGATCAACCGGTATGCCGAGCTGATTCTGGAAGGGGAGGAGATCGACCGCGACCGCCTGATTGCCAAGCTGATCGCGGGCGGCTACCTGCGCACGGCCATCGTCGAGGAGCCGGGTGATTTCTGCGTGCGGGGCGGCATCGTGGACGTGTTCTCGCCGCTGTATGCAGACCCCCTGCGCATCGAGCTGTTCGGGGACCGGGTGGACTCCCTGCGCTTTTTCTCGGCCACCGATCAACGTCGCATCGGTTCTGTCGCCGAAGCCGTTCTGTTGCCCGCGCGGGAGGCGATCCTGAACCCGGAGGCGCTGGCCGACATCATCCACCGCATTCGACTTCAGGCCGCGGAGCTCAATCTGCCGGCGACCCATGTGCGCAAGATCGTGACACACCTCTCCAACCAGGAGGGGTTTCCGGGCATCGAGAGCGTGCTGCCCCTGGTGTACCCGCGGCTTGACCATTTTTTCGACTACCTGCCCCCGGACACGCGCTTTCTCATCGCCGACCCCGATCTCGTGGAGAAGGCGGCCCGCGAGTTCGAGGAGCAGGCGCAGGCCACCTACGCCGCCTCCCGCGACGCCCGCACGCTGTGTGTTTCCCCCGAGACGATCTGCCTCACCTGGGATGAGGCGCGCGGCATCCTGGACCGACAGGGCCCCATCTCGTTCAAACTGCTCGACGTGGTCAAGGCCGAGCCGGAATCCGCCCGGTCGCCGGCCCGGGTCGAGCATGCCGCCGTTGAGGCCAACAGCGAACTGACCGCCGCCCTGCGCCAGCCGCGCGAAAGGCAGGAGCTTTTTCTGCCGCTGGCGGAGTGGATTCGCGCCCGGCGCGCCCAGGGGCAGCGCGTGCTGATCACATGTCAGACCAAGTCCCAGGCACAGCGGCTGGCGGCCCTGCTCGAGCCATATGGCCTGCACTTCCCTCTAACGGAGGGGTTCCCGGCATCCGCCGCCGAGCCCGGCGCGGCGTTCATCTGCCTCGGCCGCGTCTCCTCGGGTTTCGTGTGGCCGGCCGAGCGCCTGGCCGTGCTGAGCGATGAGGAGATTTTCGGCGTCCGGCACCTGCGCCGGGCCAAGCCCGCCGCGAAGGCCCGCACCCAGCTCCTGAACCTTCAGGAGCTCAAACAGGGCGACCTGGTCGTGCACGACGAGCACGGCATCGGCCAGTACGATGGGCTTCAGAAGCTGACGGTCGAGGGGGTTCGGAACGACTTCCTCGTCCTGCACTATCACGGCGGCGACAAGCTCTACCTGCCGGTTGACCGAATGGGCATGATCCAGAAATACATGGGGGTCGAAGGGCATGGGCCGGCGCTGGACAAGCTGGGGGGCAAGTCCTGGGAAAGGGTGAAGGCTCGCGTCAAACGCTCTGCGGAAAAGATCGCGGGCGAGCTGCTCCGGCTCTACGCCCAGCGCAAGGTGGCCGGCGGCTTCGCATTTCCCGCCGTGGACGGTTATTTCCGGGATTTCGAGACCGGCTTTGCCTACGAAGAAACGCCGGACCAGCTCAAGGCGATCGACGACGTGCTGGGCGACATGCAGCAGACCGTCCCCATGGATCGCCTCGTATGCGGCGACGTCGGCTACGGCAAGACCGAGGTGGCGCTGAGGGCGTCCTTCCTGGCGGTCAATAGCGGCAAGCAGGCGGCGGTTCTGGTTCCGACCACGATCCTCGCAGAGCAGCACTTTGCCACCTTCCGCAGCCGGTTTCAGCGCTACCCGGTGAACGTTGCCTGCCTGAGCCGTTTTCGTTCCCGCGCGGAGCAGCAGGCCATCCTCGCGGGCTTGAAATCAGGCGCGATCGACATCGTCGTCGGGACCCACCGGCTGATTCAAAAGGATGTGGCGTTCAAGGACCTGGGGTTGCTCGTGCTCGACGAGGAACAGCGCTTCGGGGTCCGGCACAAGGAAAAGCTCAAGAGCCTGCGTGCCTCGGTCGACGTGCTCGCCCTGACCGCCACACCGATTCCAAGAACACTGCACCTGTCGCTCGCGGGAGTCCGGGACATCAGTCTGATCCAGACCCCGCCTGAATACCGCAAGTCGATCATCACCTTTATCTGCGAGTTCGACCAGAACGTGGTGGCCGAGGCCATCCGCCGCGAGCTGCGGCGGCAGGGCCAGATCTTCTTCGTCCACAACAACATTCACAGCATCCATGCGATGGCCGGCACGCTCAAGGAGTTGGTCCCCGAGGTCCGGCTCGATGTGGCCCACGGGCGCATGGCGGAAGACGAACTGGAGCGGGTCATGGTCCGTTTTCTGAATCGGGACATCGACATGCTGGTCTGTACCACCATCATCGAGTCCGGCCTCGACATTCCCTCCGCCAACACGATGATCGTCGACCGGGCGGACTGCTTCGGGCTGTCCCAGATGTACCAGCTGCGAGGCCGGGTGGGCCGGGCGGACGAGCAGGCCTATGCCTACCTGCTCATCCCGGACGAGAGCCTGCTGTCTGCCGACGCCCGCAAGCGGCTGAAGGTTCTCATGGAGCATAGCGACCTGGGGGCCGGTTTCCAGATCGCCATGAACGATCTGGAGATCCGCGGCGGCGGGACGATCCTGGGCGCCTCCCAGTCGGGACACATCGCGGCCGTCGGCTATGACATGTTTCTCAAGCTCATGGAGGAGGCCGTCGCGGATTTGAAGGGCGAGCCGGTAGCGCACCCGCTGGATCCCGAAGTCAACATCCCATTGTCGGCATTCCTGTCCGAGCGCTATGTGCCGGACATTGACCAGCGCATGGCGCTTTACCGCCGCCTGGCCCGCGCCGAGCAGCTCCAGGACATTGCAGACATTCGCACAGAAGTGAACGACCGCTACGGGCCACTGCCCGAGGAGGGGACCCACCTGCTGTTTAAAATCATGCTCAAGGTACTGGCCCGCCACGCCGGTGTGTCGCGGTTGGACCTGAAGGACCAGCGCCTGGTGCTGAAGTTTTCCGAGGCCCACCCGAAGGCCCCCTCCGCCCTGGTGGACCTGATTCTCAGCGAGCCGGACCGCTTTGAGCTCACCCCCGACCACGTGCTCAAGATCCGACTGACTCAGTCGGGCACCGTCGGACAACTGGCCCAGGCCAAAAACCTCTTGCAAGACATCTATCAACGTGTTAATAGTCAAGAAAATTAAAATCTTATACGGGATCGTCGCCGGCCGGACCAGCTTTCGCCAAGCTCCCCGGAGTCTATGGGATCGGGCGGGAGTCATTCCTCGGGCCATGGGCTTGATCGCGCTGTTTTTGGGACTGGTCAGCCTGCTGGGATGCGGCCCGTCCGGTTCCGAGCACACCGAGGACTACCTGATCCGGGTCGGTGAGCGCAAGGTCACCGCCCGGGAGTTTCTGAAGGCCTTTGAGTTGGCCCAGGCGGCCTATCCCGGCAGCGTTGCGCAGAACCCGGAGGAGATCAAGGAAGCCCGCAAGCAGCTGTTGGAGGAAATGGGCACGGAGCTTGTGATGGCCAAGCGTGCAGGTGAGTTGGGCCTCGCCGTCTCCGATGCCGAGCTCGATGCCGCCGTCGCCGCCGTCAAGTCCGACTACCCCCCGGGGGTGTTTGAACAGACCCTCGTCGAATCCGCCGTGAGCTTCGAGGCGTGGAAACACCGCCTCAGGTCGAGGCTTCTCATGGAAAAACTCATGGACGCGGAATTGCGGGGAAAGATCGTCATCAGCGCTGAGGAGGTGGCGGACTACTACAATCAGCACTTCCGCGGCAAGGCGGCGGGTGCCGACACGGATGAGAAGTTCCAGAAATTGAAGGAGACCATCGTCGCCGAGCTGCAGCGACAGAAGATCGAGGATGCCTTCGGCCCTTGGATTGCCCGGTTGAAAGAAAAATATCCGGTGGAGGTCAACCGGGAGGCATGGGCCCGGCTGCAGGGGCCTGAACCAGGCGCTGCACCCGGCGGCAGCAGGTAAAGCAAGGACGGCAGAGGCCTGGTTGATTCGGGTGATAGCCCGCGGAGCGGGGGCTATCACCCGCGCAATTCAGCGGCTGCGATCTGCCCCGCAAGATGAGGTTCGCCATGCGTGATGGCTTCATAAATAGTCCAAGGCTGTTTTTCCTGATCACCCTGTTCGGTGCGCTGGCCGGCGGCCTGTTCGCACCGTTGTCGGCCCGGGCGGCGGAAACCAGTATCGTCGACCGCATCGTGGCGGTGGTGAACGACGACATCATCACCCAGCAGGACGTCGAGACGACCATGCGGCCGTATCTGGAAAAAACCAAGGAGGAGGGGTTCTCTCCCGAGATGCAGCGCCAGGCCATTGCGCGGCTGCGCAAAGACGTGCTGGACACGCTCATCGAAAACAAGCTTACCGACCAGGAAGTCAAGCGCTACAAGATCTCCGTCAGCGAAGAGGAGATCGACCAGCAAATTGCGCATATCAAGCGGATGAACTCCGTTACGGACGAAAACATCCGCGCCATGCTCGCCAGCCGGGGAATGAGCATGGCGGATTACCGCAACGACATCAAGGGCATGCTGCAACGGACCAAGCTGGTCAATCGCGAGGTGACCTCCCGGGTGGTGATCACAAAGGATGAGATCAAGGCTTACTACGAAAAGAACCTCGCCAAGTTCGGCGGGAGCAGGAAATACCATTTGTGGAACCTGTTTGCGAAGTTGCCGCGCAACGCGAGTGCAGGCGAGCGGCAGGAGGCCCAGGCCCGTCTGAAGGCCGCACTGGCCGAACTAAAACAGGGTCGGTCGTTTGAAGACCTTGCCCGCTCAAATGGTGCCGGGGCCGGCGGTTTCCAGGGGTCCGATCTGGGCTTGTTCCGGGCCGAGGAACTCACCCCTGAACTGCGGGAAGTGGTAAAAACCATGCCGGCCGGCGCCGTGTCGCCGATCGTGGAGTCGGAGTTCGGCTATCAGGTGGTTTTCGTGCAGCAAATCGTGGATGCGCCGGGGCGGCCGCTCTCCGAAGTGGAGCCGGAGATCCAGGAGACCCTGTACCGGGAAGTTGTCGACGGCAAAATCAAGACCTGGATCACGGAGCTGCGCCGGCGCTCGCTTGTCAAAATCATGGATGCCAAGTAGGCCGCCTCGCACGGGCCGCCGCCGGCGGTGGGTCGCCCCGGCAACGGCCATCGGGCGTGACGGGATGGTGACACGGTAATGGAATCTTCATCAGAGCAGGCATCTTTCGGCCAGTATCTGCATGCCATCCGCGTTGAAAAACGGATCAGCCTGGATCAGATTGCGGAAGAAACCCGAATCGCGGTACGGAATCTGGAAGCCATCGACCGGGAAGACCCACAGGGGTTGCCGCCGGAGGTTTTTCTCAAAGGATTCCTCCGCGCTTACGCCAGAGCCGTCGGCGCGGACGGCGACGAAGCGGTGCGGCGCTACGACGCGCACCGGACGATGACCCGGAAGATGGAGGATGCCGGACGGCAACCGGAGCGGGGCCGCTCCAGCATGCGCTGGAAACTGACCGCCGCCCTGGCGCTGCTGCTCATTCTGATCGTCGGATCGATCTTCACCTCGCAGTGGTTGAACCGGCCGCCTATCGAAAGCGCTCCGACCGCCGCCGCACCCGGTGCGGTCGTCCCGGAAACGCCGCCGGCCGACGGCGCCCAGAATCAGCCGGTGCCGTCGGCGTCCTTGAAACCGGCGCCGCCAGCCGACAGCGCCCAGAATCGGTCGGCGCTGCCCCCGTCCCTGAAACCGGCACCGCCGGCCGCCCCGCCGAACATCCTGACGGTGTCCGCCACGGAGAACACCTGGCTCAAGGTTGTGACCGATCAGGGGATCCCGGCCGAATACAACCTTAAGGCCGGAGAGCATCTGAAACTTGAAGCCCGCTCCATGTTCAACCTTCTGATCGGAAACGCGGGCGGGATCAAACTCAACCTCAACAACAAACCGGTCCACGTGCCGGGCAAGCGCGGCGAAGTGGTGAATCTCCACCTGCCGTGACCAATGCCGCGGCGGGCTTCCTGCGGTGCCTGGCGGCCTGCCCGGTCGTGAGTTCCGATGTTGCAATTTTCCACGCCTGCCATCCTGATCCGACGCACGGAATACGGCGACTATGACCTCATTGTGACCTTCTTCTCGCTCACCCTCGGCAAGGTCTCCCTGATGGCCAAGGCCGCCAAGAAGAGCACCCGGCGATTTGCCGGCCTGCTGGAACTTTTCACGGAGCTGGACATCGTCGGCAGTGTCGGCCGGAAGAGCGGTCTGCCGGTGCTGCAGGAGGCAACGCTGCGACACCCGCATCCGGAAATACGTGAGGCTCCAACCAAAACGGCCTACGCCAGCTACTGGTCGGAGCTCGTCAACGACTGGATGGAGGAGCGTGTCGAAAGCGCCGAGCTGTTTTTGCTGCTGCGGCACGTGCTCGACGCCCTGGCGGCGAGCGGCCCGCCTGCGGCCGCCTTGAGCGTCCTGTTCCAGATGCGATTGCTGAGGATCTCCGGGCACAGCCCCAATCTGACGCGGTGTGTCGTCTGCCGGCGGGACCTGGACAGCATCCGCCCGGAGACGCTGGGGATCGGGATCCCCCAGGGCGGCATCGCCTGCCTCGGATGCCTTCCCTCGACCGCGGAGGGGCATCG
The DNA here is from genome assembly GCA_963785045.1 of uncultured delta proteobacterium. Taxonomy (GTDB): domain Bacteria; phylum Desulfobacterota; class Desulfobacteria; order Desulfobacterales; family SpSt-501; genus SpSt-501. Next base: position 51,953 of record CAWAUC010000023.1, read on the forward strand.
CCTTTCCAAGGGGACCATCAAGCAGTTGCTGTGGGTCGCCGACGGGGACCTGACCCGGGCGGCCCGGATCAAGTTCAGTCCCCGGGCCCTTCACGAAAGCCAGGAGTTTCTGGAGAGCTTCGTGCCCTACCACCTCGGCCGGCAGCCGCGCAGCCTGAGGGTGTTGCGCCAACTGCGCGGGGAGCTGGCATCTCCGTAGTGCGAACATTTCGTGAAAATTTTCCAGCAAGGAACCAGATTTTCCGGTGAGGTGGCTTGCCGCCACGATCGATCGCGAACGGATGCCGCTCCCCCAAATAAAGAGAGGCGAGCCGCTCGGAAGCCCGTCTGCAGGGCCGCGCATAGGACACTATCCAGGATGCGGGAGAAAAGAGTCGTGAGACCGAGTGTGCTTTCATCATTTTGTCAGCGGCCGCCGTTCAACTGGCAGAAGGTGCTCGAATCCCGGCCGGTGACCACCTCCGCGCCGTGCCGGGTCGACATGGGTGGGACCCTCGACATCCGGACCTTTTCCTACCCGCTGCAGCATCTGGCCCCGTGTACGCTGAGCATCGCCCTGGAGATGCGCACGACCGTCAGCCTCACGCCTTACGCCAGGGGCCGCATCCGGATCACCTCGCGCGGGTTCAAGGCGGCCGACTACGCTGCAGGTCAGGCCCCCTATGACCATCCGATGGGGTTGATGTTCGCCATGGCAGACGTTTTCCGGGCCTCAGGGCTGCAGATCGCCATTCAGTCCGAATCGCCGCCGCGCAGCGCCCTGGGCGGCTCGTCGGTCGCCGCCGTCGCCCTGGCGGCCGCACTTTCGGAAGCCCGGCGGCGCCAGGGCCCGCCGGCCGAGATCCGCGCCCGCGCCATCGGATTGCTGGCCCATGCGGTAGAAGAAAGTGTCGCCGGCGTTCCCTGCGGCTACCAGGACCAGCTGGCCGCTGTTTACGGGGGCGTCAACGCCTGGCGTTGGATCGCACTGCCTCGCCCGTCGATCTTCCAGCGGCAGAGCGTCGTGCCCCGCCGCCGTTACGCCGAGCTCGAGGAGCGCCTGCTGGTGGCCTACTGCGGGATCCCCCACGAATCCCGCGACATCAACGGCCGCTGGGTGCGGCAGTTCGTCTCCGGTCGCACCCGGCAGCCCTGGGAGGAGATCGTGCGCTGGACGCACCGGTTCGTGGACGCCTTGAAGCGCGGCGACTACACTGCTGCCGCCGACGGCATGAACCGTGAGACGGCCGTGCGGTGCCACCTGACGCCGGAGGTGCTGGATGACATCGGCCGCAAACTGGTCGCGGCCGCCCGCCGTGCCGGGTGCGGGGCGCGTTTCACCGGTGCCGGTAGTGGGGGCTGCCTGTGGGCCCTCGGTGAGGCCGATGCCGTCGGGCGCTTGCGGCCGCGCTGGCAGAAGATTCTCGGTCAACGGCCAGGGGCCCGCCTGCTGGACGCCTGCGTGGCGCGGGACGGATTGCGGATCGAAAAGACATTGGATTGACGGCGTTGTAAAAAGGTAGAAGCCTATCGACGGTTGGAAGACCGGGTCGTTTATCCGAAGTTGCGGGCGCCGCCGGCGCCCGCAACTTTTCACTTGGCATTTGCACGAAAATGCTCTAATCACGTAAGCCTTGAATTTCAGTGAATCCCCTGCCTGCTGAAGGAGCACCGTCATGTATTTTCAGGACCTCATCATGTCCCTCCAGGCCTTTTGGGCGCGCAAAGGCTGCCTGGTCATTCAGCCCTACGACCTGGAGGTCGGCGCCGGGACCTTCCATCCCGCAACCCTTCTGAAGTCGCTCGGGCCGGAGCCCTGGAAGGTGGCCTATGTCCAGCCTTCGCGGCGCCCCACGGACGGCCGCTACGGCGAAAACCCCAACCGGCTGCAGCACTACTACCAGTATCAGGTCATGCTTGAAGCCCTCGCCGCCGGACGTCCAGCAGCTCTATCTGCAGAGCTATCAAGGCCCTCGGCATCGAACCGCTGGAGCACGACATCCGCTTTGTGGAGGACGACTGGGAATCCCCCACCCTGGGGGCCTCCGGCCTGGGGTGGGAAGTCTGGCTGGACGGCATGGAAATCACCCAGTTCACCTATTTCCAGATGGCCGGCAGCATCGAGCTGTCGCCCATGTCGGTGGAGCTGACTTACGGTCTGGAGCGGATCGCCATGTACCTGCAGGGCGTCGACAACGTCTACGACCTGCAAGTGGAACGAGAGGGTCAGATATGGCGATGTGCACCACCAGCAGGAGGTGGAGCAGTCCACCTACAATTTCGAGCAGGCCGACGTCGACATGCTGTTCGGCCTTTTCGACCGCTACGAGGCCGAATCCAAGCGGGTCATCGCCGCACGGGCTGGTGCTGCCGGCCTATGAGTATTGCCTGAAATGCTCCCACACCTTCAATCTGCTGGATGCCCGCGGGGCCATCAGCGTCACCGAACGGACCGGCTACATCGCGCCGCATCCGCAACCTGGCCCGGGCCGTGCGCGGAGGCCTACCTGGACCAGCGGGAGGCCATGGGGTTTCCGCTGGTGAAGAAGATCTGAGGGCGGCAGGCCCTACCGCAGGCAGGCATCGACTGACTCTTGGCAGATATCAATGAGGGATAGGAATGAAAACGTTGTTGCTTGAAATCGGAACCGAGGAAATCCCGCCGGGTACATCGAGCCGGCGCTGGCGGCGCTGGCATCGATGCTGGCGCAGAAGCTGGCCGATGCCCGGATTGGACACGGCCGCATCCGGACTTACGGCACCCCGCGCCGGTTGTCGGTCACCGTAGCGGAGCTGGCGACCCGGCAGAAGCGTCTGACCAGCGAGGTGCTCGGGCCGCCGCGGAAGGCGGGCTACGACAGCGACGGCCGGCCCACCACGGCCGCCGTCAAGTTCGCCGAAAAGCTCGGCCTGCCCGTGAATCGGCTCGGCATCGCCGCGACCCCGAAGGGGGAGTACCTCAGCGCCCGCGTGACCGACCCCGGACGGGCCACCGCCGCTTTGCTAAAAACGATCCTGCCGGAGCTCATCTTGGCCATCCCCTTTCCCAAGCGCATGCGCTGGGCGGATTTGAACATTTCCTTTGCGCGGCCGATCCGCTCGCTGCTCGTCCTCTATGGCAGCCGTCCCATCGGTTTTACGCTGGGCGGCATCCGCAGCGGGCGCACGACGTTCGGGCACCGCTTCATGCACCCGCGTCCGATCAAGGTCGCCGAACCTGCCGCCTATGCGGAGGCCCTGCGTTCGGGGCTCGTGGTCGTGGACCCGGCCGAGCGCCGGCGCCTGATCGCCGAGGGCGCCGCCCAGGCGGCCGCCTCCGTAGGCGGGCAGATCCTGCCGGACGAGGAACTGCTCGGGACCGTGACCCATCTGGTGGAGTACCCGGCCATCGCCGTCGGGCGGTTTGCCGACGCCTTCCTGGAGCTTCCCGCCGAGGTGCTCATCACCGCCATGCGCGAGCACCAGAAGTATTTCGCCGTCGTGGACATCGGCGGCAGACTCCTGCCGCATTTTATTGCGGTCAACAACACGCCCGTGCAGGACATGGCGGTGGTGGTCCGGGGCCACGAGCGGGTGTTGCGGGCCCGATTGGAGGATGCGAAATTTTTCTTCCGGAGCGACCGGGAAACCTCGCTGGAGGCCATGGTGGAGAAGCTGAAAAGTGTCCTCTTCCAGGCCCAGCTGGGGTCGATTTATGACAAGGTCCGGCGCGTGCGGGAGCTGGCCCGTTTTGTGGCCGAACAGCTGGGCGGGGGCCCGGAGCTCGGCGGGCAGGTGGAACGTGCAGCCTGGCTGTGCAAGGCCGACCTGGTGAGCCAGATGGTAGGCGAGTTTCCCAAACTGCAGGGAATTATGGGGCGGGTCTATGCCAAGGCCCAGGGGGAACCCGCGGCGGTGGCGAGCGCCATCGAAGAGCACTACCGGCCGACCTATTCGGGCGGGGCGCTGCCGGAGACCATGGCCGGGGCGGTGCTTGCCATCGCTGACAAGATGGATACCATCTGCGGCTGCTTCCGGGCCGGGTTGGCCCCCACGGGCGCCGCCGACCCCTATGCCCTTCGCCGACAGGGCATCGGCGTGATCCAGATCATGCGCAGCCGGGGGCTGGCATTCCCCCTGTCGACTGTGGTACAGAAAAGCCTGAGCCTTTTCGACGGCGGGGCAGGCACACCGCCGGAGACCGCCGCCAAGATCCAGGGCTTCCTGGAAGGCCGGATGACCTCCATCCTGGTGGAGGAGGGCTTCGCCAAAGATACGGTCGCCGCGGTGCTCGGTGTCCCGGCCGAAAGTGTTCCCGCCGTCTGGAGCCGCGTGCGGGCGCTGCAGCAGCTCAAGAGCAAACCGGATTTCGAGCCCATCGCGGTGTCGTTCAAGCGCGTGGTCAACATCATCCGCCGGGCTGAGGACTTCACAGCGGGGGCGCTCGACGAGGGGTTGCTCTCCCACCCGTCGGAAGCCGCACTGCTGGAGGCATTTCGAGCCGTTCACTCCCAGGTGCAGGAGGACCTGCGCCTGGGCCTCCACGACCAGGCGCTGGCCCGGGTAGCCACGCTGCGCGCTTCGGTGGATGCATTCTTCGACGACGTCATGGTCATGGCGGAGGATCTGAGCGTCCGTCGCAATCGGCTGTCGCTGCTCGCTCAGGTGGCCGGGCTCTTCGAGCTTTTCGCCGATTTTTCGAAACTCACCGCCGGGTCATGAGTCATGGCGTCTATTGAGTCTGTCGCGTCCATTGCGTCGACCCGGTTGCCCGGGTTCGCCGGAGCAGTGCGGACAGGCTCACCCCAATGACTCAACAGACTCAACGGACTCAATCAGACTCAACGGACTGAACTGGGGAGGGTGGCATGGCATACGATCCTGAAAAGGACAAGGTCCTGAAAAAATGGAAAAGCGAAGACACCGGTCTGGTGCTTTCCATCAACAAGTACGGCGACGGCGAGGCCAAGCTGCAGATCGGCCCGCGCGTTCTTAAGAAGAAGGATGGCACCGACGGCGCCCCGGTGAAAGCCGGCCGGCTCTCGATCGAGGACGTCATGTGGCTGTACGACTTGCTGGACGAGATCAAGGACGACCTGATCCGGCTGGCCACGCCGCAATAGCGGTGGCGCAGCGCCGTACGTCCGACAGCGTCGTGGACCCCCGGGATGCCATTATCCAGCCCATGCGGGGAAAGCATTCCCCGCATCTGGCCCCCGTGGCGGTGCTGGCGGCAACGGAGCCGGATGTGGACGGCCTCCGGCGTGGGCTGGGTTTTGATGCATCGGAGCACCGGCGGCTTTACATCAGCCGTCTTTACACGGCCGCCGGCCGCGAACCCGATGTCTGCCTTGCCGGGCCGGTGGTCGGCGCGCCCTACGCCACCATGGTGGCCGAAACCCTCATCGCCTGGGGCGCCCGGACGATCCTGTTTATCGGCTGGTGCGGCGCCGTGTCGCCCGGGCTGACCATGGGCGAGCTCGTGGTCCCGACGGCGGCCGTCATCGACGAGGGGACGTCCCCGCACTATGCCTCCGGGGTTTCCGCCGCCTGCCCGTCCGAGCCCTTGCGGCGCCAGCTGATCGAGTCCTGCGCGGCCGCAGGGGTTTGCCCCCGCTCGGGGACGGTCTGGACGACGGATGCCGTTTTCCGCGAGACCCGCGAGGCGGTTGCCCGCCACCAGCGCGACGGCGTGCTGGCGGTGGAGATGGAATGCTCGGCGCTTTTTACCGTCGGCGGCTTCCGCGGCGTCGAAGTGGCCGCACTCCTTGTGGTCTCCGACGACCTGTCCTCGCTTACCTGGCGCCCGGGATTCAAAGACCCGCGCTTCATTCGCGGCCGCGAGGGTGCCTGCAACGTCATCGCCGCCCTATGCTCGAAACTGGCGGCTGCCTGAGCGGCATGGCCTGCGATCAGCCGCCGCGATGCATGCCGACGGGCTGGAATCGATTGGAAATGGAGTGACCCGATGGGCCAGATGTCATAGTTCTGCCTGGGGTGAGCGATGCGAATCGAGAGAATCGCTCACTTTAGGCGACAGGAGGTAGTAAGTGAAAGACAGCGCCAAAATTTCAGGGGACTGGATACGCGGTTTGATTCGCGACTTCATTGTCACGTCAGACCAGAACACGATGCGAAACCAACCTGAGCAACCTGCATGGGAGGATGTCTTGGTTGGATTCGCCTCCGGTGCGGATCAAATTTGGCAGCAGTACAAGGAATATGTTGGGCCCTTCCACTGGACCCCCTGGGAAGTCTTCGCCCAGCACTGCCCGGCGGACCCGGCCGGCGCCGAAGAATTAACCGTTATTTCATGGGTCTTGCCCCAGCGAGCGGCGGTCCGCAAAGCCAACCGCAGGGCCAAGAAGTATCCATCCGAAGAATGGGCCCGGATCAGGGTCTTTGGCGAGGAGTTCAACGTCGCCTTGCGTCGCCACGTGGCCGACAGCCTTAAGCAGGCCGGGCATGCGGCCATCGCTCCGATGCTGGCTCCCAACTGGACCATCGTCAAATCGGAACGTTTCTCCTATGCCTCTTGCTGGTCAGAACGCCATGCCGCCCATGCGGCCGGCTTAGGCACGTTCGGTCTGTGCGACGGGCTCATCACCGCTAAGGGCAAAGCCATGCGCGTCGGGTCGGTCGTGGCCAAGATATCGATTAAACCGACTCCCCGGCCTTATTCTGACCACCGTGCCTATTGTCTGTTTTTCGCCGATGGAACCTGCGGCAAATGTATTGATCGTTGCCCGGTCCGCGCTATTACCAAAACCGGCCACGATAAGGAAAAGTGCCGGCAGCACTTGGCGCGCTCCAGAGAGTATGTGAAAAAGACCTACAAGTTCGAGGGATATGGGTGTGGGTTGTGTCAGGTGGGTGTGCCATGTGAGGCGGGCATACCGGTAAAGGCCGCCCGGGAAGCCCTGGAGCGCGGAGAGCTGCCCTCTCCACCACCGCCCTTGGCGTGAAAGCACTGCCCGACGATTTGCCGGACGTTTGGGTGTCGAGGTGAAAACCTGTTTTTCGCTTTAACAGGCCGTTAAAAATAGCATTGTCGATTCGATAAATCGTCTGACCACAAATGACCTCCCCTTCTTATGTGCGCCTTCAAATAACCGTTTTCACCCTGGTGTCGGCCGCGTTCACGAACATCTATATCACCCAACCCGTCTTGCCGGTGCTGCAACACGAATTTTCGGCCGGCCTGGTCGTAGTTTCCTTGACCGTGTCGGCCGTCATCCTCGGCATGGCCTGCTCCAATCTGCCTTTCGGCCTCTTGGCTGACCGGCTGCCGATCCACCGGATCATCCTGCTCGGCGGCGTCTGCGTTGCCGGCTGCGGTCTGATTTGCGCCCTCTCGCACCATCTGTGGACCCTCATCGCCGCTCGCTTTCTGCAGGGACTCTTCATCCCCGCGTTGACTACCTGCCTGGCCGCTTTCCTGTCCAAGACCCTTCCCATGGATCGCCTGAATGTGGTGATGGGATCTTACGTGTCGGCCAGCGTTATCGGCGGGCTGGGCGGCCGGCTGCTGGGCGGCTGGCTTCATCCGCCGCTGCACTGGCGCTATGCCTTTTTGTCCGCCGCGGCGATGGTGCTCGCGGCCGCCATCTACGCGTTTCGTCAATTACCCCGAGCGCCAGCGGGCGACACCCAGACGCGTGCGCCTCACACGTACCGATCCCTGCTGGCCCGCCCGGATCTGCTGCGGATCTACTGCTGCGCGGCCGGCAGCTTCGGCGTTTTCTCCTCGATCTTCAACTACCTCCCCTTCCGATTGAACGGACCCCCGTTCCATTATTCAACCGAGCTGAGCACCTCGCTCTACGTGGTTTATGTGATCGGCATTTTCATGGGGCCCTTGGCCGGCAAGTTCAGCAACCGGTTCGGGAACGGAAATACTTTGCTGGGCGGCGCCATCGTCATGGGCGCCTCTCTGGTGTTTTTTCGATTCCCCTCACTCTCGGCCGTCATTGGCGGGCTTCTATGCGCATGCGCCGGCTTTTTCGCGGTGCACTCGGCGGCCGTGGGCTGTCTCAACCGCAAGCTGGCGAGCGGGCAGGGGCGGGCCAATGCCCTTTACATGCTGTTTTTCTATTGCGGGGGATGGGTGGGGATCACCGGCACCGGGTTTGCGTTCAAGCACGGCGGCTGGGATGCGGTTCTGCTCACGTGCGCCGGTTTTCTGCTGGTCCCCCTGTTTACGAGCCTGGCGGAGCGCAAGCCGCGCTGATCCAAACGTCAGCCGCGACCGTGCGGCTCACCTGCCGCCGCCGGCGGGCGTTGCAACGCCATCCTTCGATCGCCTCATTCCGCCGTCACGACCGATTCGGCTTGACAGGTAATATTCGACTGTGTATTGTCGACATAATGACGATTAGGAAGGTCGGCTCGTATCCGACGACGGCGCTGCGACGCGAGGGGGTGATCGCCCGCGAACACCCATGGTCCTAACGGAGGAGACTCTTGAGCATGTTCGAACCCACCATTTCCGGCCAGCTTGGAGCATTTCTGGCGCGTCTGTCCTACCGTGATCTCTCCCCATCCCAGGTGAGCAAACTCAAAATATATTTCCTGGACTGGCTCGGATCGGCGATCGCCGGGAAAGGTGAAAAACCGGTCCAGATCATCCTGGGCGTCATTCATGATTTGGGGGGCATTCCGGAATCCACCATCATTGCAAGCCAATCCTATGGCAACTGCCTTCTGGCGGCGCTGGCCAATGGGGCTTCTTCCCACGTGATGGAGATGGACGATCTGCATCGCGAGTCCATTTTGCATCCGGCGGCCGCGGTCATACCGGCGGTCTTTGCGTTGGCCGAACGTGAGAAATCCAGCGGCGCCGACCTGTTGCTGGCCATCGCCGTGGGCTACGAGGCGGCCATCCGGGTGGCGCTCGGCGCCGGCCCGAGTCACTACCGCTTCTGGCACACCACGGCCACGTGCGGAACGTTTGGGGCCGCCGCCGGTGCCGCCCGGCTGCTCGGATTGGATGAGGAGCAGACGATCTCTGCTTTTGGCTCGGCGGGGACGCAGGCCAGCGGTCTTTGGGAGTTTTTGACCGACAATGCCATGAGCAAGCAGCTGCATCCGGGAAAAGCGGCTCTGAATGGGCTGCTTTCAGCCCTCTTGGCCCAGAGGGGATTCACGGGCGCGCGCCGGATTCTGGAAGGGGAAAAAGGATTTTTCAAGGCCACGTCGAGCGATTTTGACGGGGCCAAATGCCTGGCGGGCCTGGGCAAAGAGTTTTATTTCGAACGCAATTCCCTTAAATACCACGCCTCGTGCGGCCACACGCACTCTGCCATTGATGCGGTGCTGCAGGCCACCCGGGGAGCCTGTCTCGTTCCGGAAGACGTGAAAAGCGTCAGCGTCTCGGTTTACCAGGGCAGCCTGGACCTGCTGATGAACATCGAGGCCACGACACCCTATTTGGCCAAATTCAACCTGCCGTTTTGTGTGGCCTCGGCGCTGCGGTTCGGGCATGCCACCGTGGCGGATTTTACGGCCGAGCGGATTCGGGATCCCGAGATGATGCGGATGGTCCAAAAAATCAAGATTCAAGCCGATCCGGAACTGAGTGCCGCGTATCCGCGCAAATGGCCGGCGCGGGTGGAAATCCGCATGCGTTCGGGTGAACGTCTGACGGGGGCCACCGACTACCCGAAGGGGGATCCTGAAAACCCTCTGAGCGAATCCGAAGTGCTTGGAAAGTTCAAGTCGCTCACCCGGGGGCTGATCACGGACGACTGGGCCGAGGCGCTCTGCCAACGGGTCATGGACTTGGAAAGCGCCCCCGATGTGTCGACCCTTCTGAGCAGGTGAGGCCGGAGGAGGCAGTTGATTGAACTCAGCATGTTTTTTTAGGAGACGGCGATGAGGCTGCTGGAACACGAATCCAAACGCATATTGGAAAAGTACCGTATTTCGCTGCCGGTCGGCAGGTTGGTCGGCCAGGGCGAACCCCGGACGATCGATGGGCCCGTCATGCTCAAGGCCCAAATCCCGATCGGCGGACGCGGAAAGGCCGGAGGCATCCTCGAAGCCGCGCAGGCTGAAGAGGCCCGGCAAAAGGTCTCGCATTTGCTGAAGAGCAACATCCGGGGATTCATCCCGAAAGCCGTCTACATGGAAGAAAAGAAAGCCGTGAAGCAGGAGTTCTTCATGGGGATCACCTACGACACCGTGGCCAAAGCGCCCGTGGCTATTTTTTCGGCCGAGGGGGGAGTGGATATAGAGGAATTGGCGCAGCGCCAGCCGGCCCGGGTCCGCAAGGAGCATTTCACGGTTCACTCCCGCCTGCCGCTCCACCGGGCGCGGGAGATCGTCGCCGACGCAGGGGTCTCCGGAAAATTACTTCTTGGGTTGTCGGCCGTGTTATCCGCGATCGCGGAGGTCTTTCTGGACTATGATGCCACGGTGGTTGAAATCAATCCGCTCGGGCTGATGGACGACGGACGCCTGGTCGCCTTGGATTGCCATCTGGAAGTCGACGACGACGCGGTGTCCCGGCATGCCGACGTCGCGGCCATGGAAAAGGACGCCGGCCGGGTAGAAGGCGAGCGGCGCATGTCCGATTTTGAACGGCAGGCTTCCACCATCGACAACCTGGACCACCGGGGTGTGGCCGGGCGGGTGATCGAGTTTGACGGCAACCTGGGTCTGATCATCGGCGGCGGCGGGGCTTCGTTGACCGCCTTCGATGCCATTCGCGCCCATGGCGGGCGCCCCGCCAACTATTGCGAAGTCGGCGGCAATCCATCCGTGCTGAAGGTCAAGGAACTGACCCGGCTGATTCTATCCAAGCCGGGGGTGGATAAAATTGCCGTCATCATGAACGTGGTCAGCAACACCCGGGTCGATCTGATGGCCCGTGGGATTGTCAAAGGTATTCTCGAGTCCGGCAAAAACCCGGCCCAAACGGTGGCCGTTTTTCGGGTCCCCGGGGCGTGGGAGGAGGAAGGTCAAAAAATATTGTCGAAATATGGAGTCCCGGTTCAGGATCGAACGGTTTCCATCGACGAAGCCGCCAGGATCGCCGTAGCGAGCATCCACTGATCGCTGGAAATGGCTGCACAACCGCGGATCCTATCCGCGGGCAAGGCGCTGGCCGGTTCGAACGCGCCGCCGCCACGGGCAGGTGGGGGGCATGTCGCGAGGCCGGCAGCGCCGCCATCGGGTTGTCAGACGGGGGCAGCCATTTTTCATCACCGCCATCGAGAGGGGGCAGGCAGTGGCCATTTTAGCCGATGAACATACTCGGGTGATTGTGCAAGGCATCACCGGAAGGGAAGCAACCTCCTTCACCAAAGACATGATCGACTATGGAACGAACGTCGTTGCCGGCATCACTCCGGGCAAGGGGGGCCAGCGCGTTCACGGCGTTCCGGTGTACGACACGGTCCGCCAGGCGCTGCGGGACCATCCGGCTGAAGCGGCGGTGATATCGGTGCCGCCGGCCTTGGTCAAGGGTGCGGTGATCGAGGCCCTGGATAACGGGATTGCCTTGGCGGTGGTGGTATCCGAACGGGTGCCGCGCAAGGACACGATTGAATTCCTGGAAGTGGCAAAAGCCCTGAATGCCAGGGTCATCGGCCCCAATACGCTGGGGCTGATCTCCCCGGGAAAGGTCAGGCTGGGGATGGCCGGCGGGCCGGCGGCCGATGTTCGCAAAGCCTACATGCCCGGGCCGGTGGGCATTGCCTCTCGCAGCGGTGGCATGACCACCGAAATCGCCAACCTGCTGACCACGCGGGGCATCGGGCAGAGCACCTGCATCGGCATTGGCGGAGACCCGGTGGTGGGCTCCAATTTTCTGGATTTGATTCCCCTGTTTGAGCGGGATCCGGAAACCAAGGCTGTGGTGCTTTTCAGCGAGCCCGGCGGGGTCGTCGAGGAAAAACTTTCGGAATTGGTCATGGCCGAGAAGCTGTCGATCCCGATCATCGGGTTCATCGCCGGCCGATTTGTCGACAACATGCCGGGCGTTCGTTTCGGCCATGCCGCCACGATTGTCGAGGGGAATCGGGGCACCACGAAGAGCAAAATCGAGATGTTTCGAAAAGCCGGCATCCACGTGGCCGAGTCCTTTTCTGAGATCGTCGATATTGCCAGACAGTATCTATGAGGAATGCCATGAAACCGATGGGCCCGCTACGAACAGCACTCTTTGTGCCGGCCACACGGCCCGACCGCGTCGATAAGGCCTTGGGCGTGGGTGCGGATGTGGTGGTCATCGACTTGGAGGATGCCGTAGCCCAGACGCTGAAAGGCGAAGCACGGGAGGCCGCGCGGAAGAAGGTCGTCGAGCACGCGGCGCGCAGGCTCATGGTGCGCGTCAATGCACTGGGCAGCGGACACAACCGGAACGATCTTCAATCGATCGTGGTCGCATCACTGGCGAGCATCATGCTGCCCAAAGTCGAATCCAGTGAACATATCCGCGAGATCCACGAACGCCTGCTGGGCTGCGAACGTCACGCTGGCCTGCAACCGGGATCGCTGGGCGTGGTGGCGCTCATCGAATCGGCGCGGGGGGTGCAAAACATTTTCCGGATAATGTCCACCGCACTCGAGCCGGCCCGCGCGTGTTTAGCGGCATTCGGTGCGGCCGATTTTAGCCTGGACATGGGGATCGACGTCGGCCGAGACGGCGCGGAGTTGCACTACCCCCGGTCCCGGATCGCGGTGGCCTGCCGGGCGGCCGGGCTGGAGCCGCCGCTCGACACCCCCTTTATGATCGACCTGAAGGATCTGGATGGCCTCAAGGCGGATGCTCGCCGGGCCAAGCAACTCGGTTTTCAGGGTAAGCTTTGCATCCATCCCAACCAAGTCGGGCCTTGCAACGAGATTTTCGCACCCACCGCCGAAGAGGTTCAATATGCCCGCCGGGTGGTGGAGGCTTTCGAGAAAAGTGAAGCCGAGGGAATCGGGGCGCTGCAACTGGACGGCAAGTTCATCGACACCCCCGTGGTGGAGCGTTCCCGGAGGATCATCCGGCTGGGGGCATCGCTCGGTTAGGCGAAACCCTCGCAGACCGCCAGCGGGTCGACGATTTCGAATGCAACGCCGAAATCGGGGTTTTTATGGAGTCATCACGGTTGTGAGAGGAGGTTGCGCCCCATGAGTTCACCCAGCGAATTCATTGCTGTGGATGTGGATATGGCCGCCTGCGTCGGCATCGCCCGCTGCGGGGGATGTGTCCGGGTCTGCCCCGTGAGCATTTTTCAGAAGAGCGGCGACCGGCCGGCGGTGGTGGAAAAAAACCTGGATGAATGTATTCTGTGCGAGCTTTGTCTTCAGTCCTGTGATCCGGGAGCCATCACCATCCGGAAATTGTACGATACCGGATCCCAACGAGGGGCCTGATGGAAGGCCGGGGGCCCGGTTGGAAGGAGAATTGAGGAAATGGAAAAGCTCACATCCAAGCTCAGCACCCTTGCGTTCAAGCCGACCGGGCTGGTGGAAAAGCTTTCCGAGACGCTGACCGAGGCCATTCTGGAAGGGATTCTCAAGGTGGGAGACCAGTTGATCGAAGTCGACCTGCAGCAGCAGTTCGGCATCAGCCGGACCCCCATTCGGGAATCCTTTCGGGTGCTCGAGAAGAGGGGCCTGGTGGAGGTTGTCCCGCGCAAAGGCACTTTTGTCAAACGCATCTTGCCGCGGGATATTGAGGAGCATTTCCCGGTCCGGTCGGTGCTCGAGGGGCTCGCCGCCAAACAGGCCTACGCGAACATGAGCGCCGGTACGCTCGAGATGATGGAGCGCGTGCTCGCTCGAATGAAAATCGCCGCCGAAAACGAAGACACGAAAAATTACTGGAAGCAGCATATTCTCTTTCATGAAATTTTCATCGGTAGCTGCGGCAACCAACTGCTGATCAACCTGTTGAAAATGCTTCGGATGCAGATCATGTGGTATCGGCTGGCCTACCAATATTATCAGGAGGACTTCAAAAAATCCTACCGGACGCATGAGGGCATACTGGGGCTTTTCAAAAACAAGAAAACCGATCCGGCCAAGCTCGAAGCGGTGGTGCGCAATCACATCGACGAGGCCGTCAACAAGTTCATGGGCTATCTCGCTGCGCAGGAAAAAGCGAAGGGGTCCACGGAGCCAGCCCCCTTCAAGCGGGTACGGCGCGTGCCGGTCAAAAAAATATCAGGTGAAGGCGTGATGGAAAGAGGAATCAGATGATGGATCGCAATTCCGGAAATGGAATCGATACCGGCTTTTTCAGGCTTCTGGCCATTGTGCCTCCGCTGGCCCGCTGCGCCCGTAACCGGGGGCTGTCGTTTGTCGTCAGTTGGGCCCACCGGCTTTCCGGGGTATTGCTCGTGATCTTCGTCTGGTTCCATATCTACACCCTGTCCTTTCTCATGTCGGCCGGGGGATATGCCGACAAGATGAAGCTATACGACCTGCCGGTGTTGGCGTTCATCGAGTGGGCGCTGGCCATACCGGTCATATTCCATGCGTTGAACGGCGGGCGGCTGATTCTGTACGAGAGCTTCCGCTTGCGGGACGACGATGTGCTGCTGAAATGGGTGGCCGGCCTGTGCATTCTCTACGCAGGAATCCTGGCCGTGCTCATGCTGATGGGCAACCAGACCGTATCCGCAGTGTTCTTCTGGCTGATGACGGCAGCGGCCGCATTGTTGGCGGCCTATGGCCTCTATGCCCGCATCGGGGACACGGCTCACCGGTCCAGTTGGAAGCTGCAACGGATCAGCGGCGCCTTTCTTCTGGTGATGCTGCCGGCCCATTTTTTGTTCATGCACCTGAGCCCCCAGGTCGCCAAGGACGCCGGCCAGGTGATGCTGCGAATGCAGAATCTGTGGATCAAACTGGTGGATATGGCCCTTTTGGCGTCCGCCCTCTTCCATGGCGGCTACGGTCTGATCTCGATCCTGAATGACTACGCCGGCTCGAAAGAGCTGCGCAGGGTCGGCATGGCGGCGATTATCGCCGCCATGATGCTCGGCGCCTGGACCGGCCTAAAACTGATTTTATCGATCTGAGCCCGGGTCAAATCGTAAAGATCTGCCGATACGCTGGAGACTGCCAGATGGAAAAAAAGTTCAAGTTGTCTTCCACGATCCACTGCGACGTGCTCATCATCGGGGCCGGGGGCGCCGGTCTACGATGCGCCGCCCACATCCTGGAAAAGCGCCCCGGGACCCATATCCTTGCAGTGACGAAAGTCTCACATCCCCAAAAGTCTCACACCAGCACGGCCCAGGGGGGCCTTGCCGCGGTAGACCCCAAAGACGCCGTCGACAAACCGATCTACCACATGTTTGATACCTGGAAGGGTTCCGATTGCATGGCGGACCAGGATGTCGTCCAGAAGATCGTCGCTGCGGCCTGGGAGGAAATCGTCTGGCTGGAAAACAGGGGAATGCACTTCACCCGGGACGAAGAGGGACGGCTGAGCAAGAGAACCTTCGGGGGCCACACGGTGCGCTTCGGAGAAGCATCGGCGTTTCGGGCTGTCTTCGAGGCCGATCGGACCGGAAAAGGCATCATGGACAATGCCTGGGGAGAGGCCCTGAAAGGCGGCGTGAGCTTCCTGAACCAGACGATCCTGACCGAACTGCTGATTCGGGAGGACCGCTGCCTGGGCGCGGTGCTTTTCATGGAAAAACCCGGGCAGTTCGTGGCCGTGTCGGCCGCGGCCATCGTGCTGGCCACCGGCGGCTGCGGGCAGGTCTTCCGCGTGACCACCAACTGCCGGCAGAACACCGGAGATGCCCATGCCGTGGTGCTTCAGGCCGGTCTGCCGCTGATGGACATGGAAGCGGTGCAGTTTCATCCCACGGGCATCGTCGGCCCCGGGATTCTCGCCAGCGAGACCTTGCGATCGGTGGGCGGCATCCTGAGAAACAAGGACCTGGAACCCTTCATGGTCAAGTACGCGCCTAAAATGAAGGAGCTGGCTCCACGGGACCTGGTGGCCCGGGCCATCGAGACGGAAATCCGTGAAGGACGCGGGATACTCAATCCCGATCACCACATCGAGCATGTCTGGATCGACCTGCGCCATCTCTCGGACTATGTGCACGATGTCCAGATCCCCGAGGTCAGCGGCTTCTTCAAACGCTTCATGAACCTGAACCCGCGGGTGGATCTGTGCCCGGTTCGGCCCAGCAACCACTACCAGATGGGCGGGATACCGACCAATGTCTTCGGGGAAGTTCAGAAGGCCCCCGACCAGATCATCCACGGGCTCTACGCCGCAGGGGAATGCGCCTGCGCCAGTTTCCATGGCTTCAACCGACTGGGGACCAATTCCATCCTGGAGTTGATCACCATGGGCCGGTTCGTGGGGGATCGGGTGCTCGCCCATATGGACGAGGGGCGCCCGGATTTGCCGAAAGAGGCCGGCGAAAAAACTTTCTTCCGCTTTGCCGGATATCTGGGGCAGCGTCAGAAAGAAAACCTGGAGCAGATCCGCGAGGACATGCGGCGCCTGATGACCGAGCAGGTGGGGGTCTTCCGAACCGAGGAAGGCTTGAACGCGGCGATCCAGGCCCTGGCCGACTTCAAGGCGCGCAGCGACCGCGCCGCGCTGAACGGCACCAGCCTGCAGATGAACCAGGAATTGGTCCAGCGCTGGGAGCTCGAAAACCTGCTCTGTGTGGCCATGGTCATCGCCCAGGGCGCGCGTGAGCGGCGGGAGTCGCGGGGCGGCCATGCCCGGGTGGACTTCCCGGAGCGCAAGGACGCGTTTAATTTCCACACCCTGGCCTACATGCCCGAATACGGCAGGCTCCGCTTCGAAAAGCGAGACGTGGACATGAGCCTTTACAAGGCCCGGGGGGAGCATTTCGAGAGGTTCGGCGTGATCGAGCGGAAATACTAGCGTTCGTGGATCCCGCGGAGCGCACGATACGGAGAGATACGATGCAAGAAAGCTATTCCCTGACACTGGAGATCGCACGCTTTGACCCGGATACCCGGAAGTCCTGGCGACAGGTCTACCGGATCGAGGCCGGACGAATATTGCGGTTTACGGACCTGTTTCGGAAAATCAACAATGAACTGGATCCGACCCTGGCCTGGAACTCGTCCTGCGAGCACGCCCAGTGCGGATCCTGTTCGGTGAAGATCAACGGCCGGCCGATGCTGGCCTGCGAACTGCTGGTCGAAAATGCCGTCGGAGAGTTCGGCACCACCACCTTTGTCATCGAGCCGATTACCATTGCCCCGGTGGTGCGGGACCTGATCGTCGATCTGGAAAAAGCCTACGAGCGGGTGCACCGGGTCCGGCCCTACATGATCCGCCCGGCCCCAAACCCGAACCCGGGAGGGGAGTACAAAATTTCCCCGCGCCTGCTTGAGGGGTACGTGGAAGCCACGCGCTGCATCAACTGCTTTTGCTGCGCCACGGCCTGCATCAGTTCGCACAAGGGATTTCTGGGACCCAACGCGGTCCTGGCGAGCGTGGTGCGGATCATGGATCCCCGGGAAGATGCCACGCAGGAGCGCCTCAAGCTCCTGTACAGTGACGAGGGGGTCTACCGCTGCCACACCTCCAAGGCCTGTTCGCATGTGTGCCCCAAAGATATTGACGTGGCGCACTTCATCGGGTTGGCCAAGGAGGGAGCGTTTTAACGATGGTTTCACCTGAGGTGAACGATACTGATTTTGGATTTTGCGGGTAGGTCCGCTGGGGTCTGCCGTGCGCAGGGGCCGCCGCAATCTTTTCCCAGGCCGCCTCAACGGCAGCAGGGCCGTTCAGATAGTACCAGAAAGCCCCGGAAGACAGCGGCTAACGACAGAGACTCTCACCGCTGCCTTTGAGGGGGTTATCGAAACCCCGGGGGCGTTGGCAAAGCCTGGGTGTTTTTTGCGGCGGCCCCTGCGCACGGCAGACCCCAGCGGGCCTCGATGTGAATCGACAGAATCGCTCAATTTAGGTTTCAACTGATTGAAGCAAATGCAGCCGGCCGGAATCGACGCGGCGTGTGTCGACGAAAATGATGGGGGGCATCGGACGTGAAAAAGGGGGGACCTATGGGGGTTCGCGAAATTCCCGTTGACGAAATCACGCACGTCGTCCGCCGACTCTGCATCGAAGCCAATACGCTGCTCGGTGCCGATGTCGTGGCGGCGTTGGAAACATCGCTTGCCATCGAGGAATCCCCGGTCGGCCAGGATGTCTTTCGACAGCTGATCCGCAATGCGGAAATCGCCCGGACAGAAGGGATTCCCTTGTGTCAGGACACCGGCATGGTCGTGGTTTTTCTGGAAATCGGCCAGGACGTCCACCTGACGCACGGGGACCTCGAAAGCGCCGTCAATGAAGGGGTGCGCCAGGGCTATCGGGACGGACACCTGCGCGCCTCGACTCTGGATCCGCTGACCCGGAAGAATTTCGGCGACAATACGCCGGCTGTCATTCACACGGACATTGTTCCCGGAGATCACATCCGGGTGGCGCTGGTGGCCAAGGGTTTCGGAAGCGAAAACATGAGCCAGGTCGCCTTGTTTCCACCATCGCACGGCATCGAGGGGATCAAGAAATTCGTGGTGGAACGGGTCGATGCGGCCGGTCCCAATTCGTGTCCGCCGGTGGTGGTCGGGATCGGTATCGGAGGGACGATGGAAAAAGCGGCCATTCTGTCCAAAAAATCGCTCCTGCGGCCGATTGGCCAACGCCATTCGAACCCTGGGATCGCCCAATTGGAGACGGAGATCCTCGAAGCGGTCAACAGCTTAGGGATCGGCCCCCAGGGGCTGGGCGGACGGGTCACGGCTCTGGACGTGCATATCGAAACCTATCCGACCCATATCGCCAGCATTCCCGTGGCGGTCAACCTGCAATGCCACAGCGGCCGACACAAAGAGTGCATTATATAGTGTCCGTCCAGAAATGGTGGATTGCGGTTCAGGCCAAGGCCGCAGCGATTTCGCAACCGCAGGCGTAGTGAGGCTACGCCGAGGATGGCGAAGAGCGAGAACGCCGGCATGGGCCGAAAGACGCCGTTTATGGATGGGCACTGTTTAGACCAGCGAGGAACCAACCGATGCAGAGCAGCATAAACATCCACCCCCCTCTTTCCGACGATACGGTCGAAAAACTCGTGGTCGGCGACCGGGTTCTGATCAGCGGGGTCATCTACTCCGCGCGCGATGCGGCTCACCAACGTCTCGTGGAACTGATTCGTGAAAACCGCACGCTCCCGATGGACCTGTCCGGACAAATTATTTATTACGTGGGACCGACTCCGCCGCCACCCGGCCTGCCGATCGGGGCGGCCGGCCCCACCACGAGCTACCGTATGGATCCGTACGCCCCGCTGCTCATCGAAAAAGGCCTCAAGGGCATGATCGGCAAGGGCGCCCGGGGGAATGCGGTGGTCGCGGCCATGAAGCGCTACCGGGCGGTCTATTTCGCCGCCACCGGAGGCGCCGGAGCCCTGATATCCAAAACGATCAAACACGTCGAAATCGTGGCCTATGAGGATTTGGGCGCCGAGGCCATCCGCAAGCTGGAAGTGGAGGAGTTCCCCGCCATCGTCGTCGGCGATGTGCGCGGCAACGACCTTTATCGGGAAGGCAGAATGCAATACCGCAGGGCCTAGTCAACGCGCGGGGACCCTTTGTGGATTCGTTCGATAGGACAGACCACGCGCTTTCACTTTTGAAACGAAAGGAGGATGTGCACCGGCGATTCGATAGACCGGATCGATTGCGGTGACTGCGCTTATGGAAATTACAAAAGAATTAGCCGAATTCGTGGTTGCGACCCGCTACCAGGACATGCCCGGCCCCGTGATTCAGAAAGCCAAGGAATGTTTCATGGACTGGCTGGGAGTGACCCTCGCCGGAACCACCGACCCGATTGCGCCCATCATTACGCACTACTGTCAATCCTTCGGCGGCCGGCCCGAGGCCAGCATCATTGGCTCGAACATCCGCACGGATTGCGCTTCAGCATCCCTGGCCAACGGGGTCATCGGGCACGCGCTCGATTTCGACGACTACCACGACGAGACGGTCATTCATGCATCGGCGGCCTGCATTCCGGCGATCCTCGCCGTGGCCGAGCGCAACCGCCTGAGCGGCGAGGATTTTTTGGCGGCCATGATCCTGGGAATCGACGTCGCCATTCGCGTCGGCCTGGGCCTGGGCGACTACCATTACCAGCGCGGGTGGCACACCACGGCCACGGCCGGGACGTTCGGCGCCACTGCCGGGGTTGCTAAACTGTTGAAGCTGAATGTGGATCAGATCGTCAATGCCTTCGGGATCTGCGGCACCCAGGCGAGCGGTCTGCGCCAAGTCTTCGGCACGATGACCAAGCCCTTCCACGCCGGGAAAGTCTCTCTGGAAGGGGTGATGTCCGGCTTTCTGGCGCAAGGCGGCTTTACGTCCTCTAAAACCATCATCGAGGGCGAACTCGGGTTGTTGGACGTTCTTACGGAAAACGCGAATGAAAAGATCGTGCTGGATCGGCTTGGCGCTCATTGGTATGTGATGGACCTGAGCATCAAGCCCTACCCCACCTGAGCGTGAACACATTCAACAATGAATCTCCTGGAGGAGATTGGGACCCGGCTAAAACTTGATATCGAAGCAGTCCAAAAGATCGAACTGGAAATAGGCCCGGTGGCATCCACCGCGGCGACGATCAAGGAGCCCAGGACCGGCGTGGAGGGCAAGTTCAGCGTCTGGTTCCTGGCGGCCCTGGCGTTGGCCGAGGGCAGCGTGACGTTGGAGAAGTTCACGGATGAGAAGGTCAACGACCCGCGACTGGTTCGGTTGCGGCACAAGATCGAAACCCGCCTCGACCCGCGCATCGGTTTCGGTGCACGGCTGCGCATCCTGATGCAGGACGGAAGCGAGCACAAGGCCTTTCTCTCCAAACCCAAGGGGGATCCCGAAAACCCGCTGAGTTTCGATGAACTCACCATCAAGTTTCACCATGCAGCCAAGCTGGCCATTCCGGAGGAAGCCATCGAGGGCCTGGTCGGCGCGGTGAAACGGCTTGAAACGGAGCGCGACATGAATGCCATTGTCCGGCGGGCGACGAAGGCCTGAGCGCGCAGCCCGCGCCCGCAGAGAAAATCGTGAGGCGGCCCGAAGAGCGGAAAGGAAGAGGCATCAATCGGATACTAAGTGGGGGCTGAATGCTGACGGGCATGCATCTGCTTTGTTCTCAAGGACGATCAGCCTCCTTCACCACAACAGGAAAGGATGGAACGCGATGAAAGGACGATTGGCAGCTCTAGTCGGCCCGAAACAGATCCAAATCAAGGAATATCCTTTGCCCTCAGTGGAAAAGGGAGCCGTTCTGACCCGCGTGCTCCGGAGCAATCTTTGCGGCAGCGAGTTGCACATCTGGCGCTGGGCGCACCCGCTGATCAAGAATGCCGTTATGGGGCATGAAATGATCGCGCAGGTAGAAAACCTGGGGGAAGGCGTCGAGACTGATTACGCGGGAAATCCCATAAAATCGGGCGACCGGGTGGTGGCACCGTATTTTCTCACCTGCCTCAAATGTCCCGCCTGCGCCCGCGGGGACCTGAACATGTGTCAGAACGCCTATCGGTGGTGGTCTCAGTCCCCGGACACATCTCCCCATTTCACGGGGACCTTCGCCACCCACTACTATATCCAGCCGGGACAGTTCTTCTATAAGGTCCCGGAGGAGCTTCCCAGCAGTATCGTCGCCGGAGCCAACTGCGGTCTTTCGCAGGTCATTTTCGGTTTGGAGAAGGCCGGCCTGTGCTCGGGCGAACATCTGGTTATCCAGGGGGCGGGGGGGCTTGGGCTGTATGCGACGGCGGTGGCAAAAGAAAAGGGAGCGATCGTCACCGTGCTGGACGGCATCCAGTCACGCCTTGAGATTGCGAAGGCCTTCGGAGCGGACCATACCCTTGATTTGGGATCCCTTCCCGGGGAGGCTCTACCCAAAAAGGTACTAGAGATCACCCGGGGTTCCGGGGCAGATGTGGTGCTCGAGGTCGCCGGCGCCCCGGCCGCATTCGTCCAAGGGATCCAATTGCTGCGAACCTGTGGCCGGCTTATTTCCATCGGCAATATCAGTGTGGACAAGGCCTTTGAGGTGCCGCTGGCACCCGGCTGGATCACGCGCAAGTCCATCACCGTCATCGGCGTCGTCCGGTACCATCCCTGGTATCTGCTCAAGGCCCTGGAGTTTCTCCGGCGCACCTTCCGGAAGGTGGATTATGAGCGGTTAACCGACAAGACCTTCGGGCTCGAACACGTCCAAGAGGCCCTGGAGCAGGCCGAAAACCGGACGGTCACGCGGGCCGTGATCGTCCCCGAATAGCAGAAGGTGGACTATGGAAACATTTTTGAGAGTCGATGTCAGCCGGCTGACGGCTGCAAGTGAACCTGTGCCGGAAAAATATCTGCAGGTCGGTGGGCGCAGCTTGATCGCCAAGCTTCTGTTGGATGAAGTCCCGCCCGCCTGTGAACCTTTGGGAAAACACAACAAGCTGATCATCGCCACCGGCCTGCTCGCGGGAACGGGGTTGTCCAGTTCCGGCAGGGTCTCCATCGGCGGCAAAAGCCCCCTGACCGGAACCATCAAAGAGAGCAATGCGGGCGGTGTCTCCGCCGACCGGCTGGCCCGGCTGGGGATCAAGGCCGTCATCATTGAAGGGCTTCCTCGGGATGACCAGTGGTATTTGCTGAGGATCACCCCGCAGGGGTGCAGTTTTCTGCCGGCAGAGCCTTATGTGGGGATGGGGACCTATGCCTTCTGCGAAAAGATCCTGGCGGAATTTCCCGATGCCGCCATCACCTGCATCGGCCCTGCCGGTGAGAAACTCTATTGCGCCGCGGCCGTCGCCACGATTGACAAGGAGGGCAAGCCCGGCCGGTTCAGCGGCCGCGGGGGGCTTGGGGCCCTGATGGGATCAAAGAAGATCAAGGCCCTCATCATCGAGGGAAAGGGAAGCGTTCCTATTGCGGATCCGGAAAAATTCAAGACGGCCCGCAAGGCCTACACGCTGTTGCTGAAAGAGGCGCCCAGCAGCAAGGCTTACCGCGAATTCGGTACGGCGGCCATGGTGGCTGCGGTCAACGCCCTTTCCGGACTTCCCGTGCGAAATTTCAGCCAGGGACGGTTCGAGGGGGCTGAGGAAATCGGGGCGGAAACTCTCACCGCGCGTATCCGGCAGCGCAGTGGGGAAGGGAGAATCACGCATGCCTGCATGCCTGGCTGTGTGATCGGATGTTCCAACGTTTATGCCGACGTCCAGGGGAAAACCATCGTTTCCCCCATCGAGTACGAATCCATCGGCCTGCTCGGATCCAACCTGGGGATAGCAGACCTGGACGTCATCGCGCGCCTCAACTTTTTGTGCAATGACATCGGATTGGATACCATCGAGGCGGGAGCCGCGCTCGGCGTGGCCATGGAAGCGGGCGTTGTCGGGTTCGGCGACGGAGACGCGGCCGCAAGGGTCCTGGAAGAAGCCCGCCAGGGGACTGTTCTCGGGCGGGTGATCGGAAACGGTGCCGTTGTCACCGGCAGGGTGTTCGGGATTCGCAACGTTCCGGTGGCGAAGGGGCAGGCGATGGCCGCCTACGACCCCCGGGCCATCAAGGGGATGGGGGTCACGTATGCCACCTCGGCGATGGGAGCGGATCATACGGCCGGCCCCACCGCCAGGTCTCCGGTGGACCACAGAGATCCCAAGGGGCAAGCCGCCCTGTCGTTGAAGATGCAGAAACTTCTCCCCATTTTGGACTGCACGGGCCTTTGCCTGTTTACCATTGGGGCGCTCGGCCCCCGGCTTGACCTGCTGCTCGATCTGATAAACGCCCGGTTCGGATCGGACCTGAATCAGAGTTGGTTTGAAAAAATGAGCGTGGAAACCCTGAAGGATGAGTACCGGTTCAATGAACTGGCCGGCTTTACCCGCGTCCATCATCGCCTGCCGGAGTGCTTCACCGAAAGACCGCTTCCGGAGCTGGGGACGGTGTTCGATGTCCCGGAAGAAGACTTGGATAATTTGCAGCGATACGAATAGGAGAAGAAATCATGATCAATGCAATCAAAAGCTTTAATTTGGCTGCACCGGAGGTCCTCCTCGGCTTGGGGGTCATTGAAGAGCTGGGCAAGCGGGCGCGATCGCTTGGGGCCACCAAAGTGATGGTCGTCACGGACGAAGGGGTAGCCGGGGTGGGCATTCTCGACCGGGTCACCGGAATCCTTGAAAAAAGCGGAATCGCATGTGGCGTCTTTGGCAAGGTGGAAAAGGAGCCTTCTCTTGAAAACGTGGAGCACGCATTCAAGGAGGCTTCGGGGCTCTCCGGCCAGGCCGTGGTGGGCGTTGGCGGGGGAAGCTCCCTTGACGTCGCCAAGATGCTCGCCGTCCTGCTAAAACACGGGGGAAACCTTCGGGATTACCTGGGCATCGACAAGGTTCCCGGAAGAGGGCTTCCCACCATCCTTATCCCGACCACGGCTGGCACCGGCTCCGAAGCGAGCAAATACGCGATTTTCGATAACCGCGAGGCCAAGACCAAGCTGGGTGCGGTCAGCAATCACCTCATCGCGGATCTCGCGCTGGTCGATCCGGAGCTGACGGTCTCCATGCCGCCTGCGGTGACAGCTTCCACCGGAGCCGATGCCTTCATCCACGCGGTCGAAGGATACGTTGCGGTTAAAGCCTCGCCGCTTTCGGACCTTTTTGCGCTGGAAGCGGTGCGCATCATCTACGAGAATCTGCCGGCGGCCTTCGCCGACGGCCAGAACATTCCGGCCCGCTACCAGATGGCTTACGGAAGCATGCTGGCCGGCATCGTTTTGAATGTCGCCGGCGCAAGCTCCTCGCACGCCCTGGCCTATCCCATCGGCTCGGAATACCATGTTCCCCACGGCGTGGGCTGCATGCTCACCTTCCTTGAGGTCATGGATTACTTCGCCATGGCCGACCTGCCTAAATTTGCCCGCATGGCTCAGGCGATGGGAGTTAAAACGGAGAACATGAGCCCGCGGCAGGCCGCGCAACAGGCCGTTGAAGAAATGCGCAAGCTCGTGGACTACATCGAGATCCCCCACAAGCTTAGCGCGATCAACATGGATCGGAAGTTGATCGAACCCTTTGCAAAGTCGGTCGTGGCCAATCAGCAGCGCCTGCTCACCAACGGTCCGAGAAAGCTGACCGAAAAGGATATCATGACCATCTACGAGCGATCGTACTAAATCGAAGTCCAACAGCAGTCCAACGCCACATGACAGGAGGGAATTATGAAAAGGAAAAAATGGGGAATTGGAATCGTCGCAAACGCAGTCGCCGTCCTCGTCCTCTGCGCGGGGGTCGCCCTTGCCCAGGAGAAGCCCGCTGAACTGAAGGTCGGGATCACCACTTTTCTGACCGGCCCGGCTTCCGTCTTTGGGGTCCCCGGCAAAAATGCCGCCGATATTCTGATTGATGACATGAACGCCAAGGGTGGCATCGACGGCGTGAAGATCGTTCCGACTTATATTGACGAGGGCGTTGGCAGCAGTGGCCTCACATCGGAGTTCCGTCGCGTCAATCAGGAGATGGGAGTACGAGTCATGCTGGCTTCGATATCCAGCGGCAGTTGTACCGTCCTCGCTCCCGTCGCCGAAGATCTGAAAATCCTTGACGACATGTGGGATTGCGGAACAGAAAAGATCCTGGAAAACAATAAGTTCGAATATGTTTTTCGCAGCCAAGCCAATGCCACAACCGAGATGGTTGCAACCGTTGTGTATCTTCTCAAGACCAAGCCCAACTTCAAAACCATTGCCGTGGTAAACCAGGATTACGCCTGGGGCCGCGACTCCTGGGAAATCTTCTCGAATACCCTCAAAGCCCTGAAGCCCGATGTAAAAGTCGTGGCGGAAATGTTTCCCAAATTCGGCTCCAGCGATTTCTCGGCCGAAATCAGCCGCCTGCAGGCGCTCAAACCGGATGTCATCCTCAGCACTTCCTGGGGCGGGGATCTGGATACCTTCGTGCGCCAGGCAGCGCAGCGCGGCCTGATGAAGCAATCCACCTTCGTTATGCCGCTGCTTGAAAGCTCGCTGGAGCGGCTGGGATCTGTCGTGCCGGATGGCGTCATTGGGGGGGGCCGCGGCGACCACTATTTCCTGCATCCCGAAACCAAGAACGATCCGGACCATGTGGCCTTCATCAAGAAATTCAAGGCCAAGACCGGCGCCTATCCGATCTACCCGTGCTATCATATGGCGCAGGCCCTCAGTGCTCTGAAGGCAGCCTATGAGAAGGCGATCAAGGCCAACGGCGGGAAATGGCCGAGCATCGAGCAAGTCGCCCTGGCCACGAGGGGTCTTGAATTCCGCGGATTTGGCCGCCCCATCAAGATCCGCGAGGATGGGCAAGGCCTGGAAGCTCAAATGCTTGGCACGACGAAGAGGGTGGCAGAATACCCCTTCGCCGTTTGGGACAACATGATGATAATCCCGGCCGAGTTGGTCACGCCGCCGGTGGGCAAAAAATCACCGGAGTGGGTCAAAACGCTCACCCCATCGATCCTCAGCAGCAGCTCGATCAAGACCTACAAGTATAGTAAATAGCAGGTCCTCCGCGCCCTCCCTGCATGCAGGGCAGGGCGCGGAGGATGGTTTCAGCGCGAACGGAGGGTGCCTTAATGACCACAGAGATGTTCATGCTGGCAACGCTCGACGGGATTTCTGCCGCTGCGTTGTTGTTTCTGGTCGCTCTTGGCCTCACGCTCATATTCGGGGTCATGGGGATTCTGAACATGGCCCACGGCAGCCTGTATGCCATAGGGGGCTATGTTGCGGCCACGCTTGGCCTTTCCATCGCCAAGTTTGGCCTGTCGCCCGCGCTCTATCTGCCGGCGCTGCTCCTGGCGGCCATCCTGGTCGGGCCGCTTTTGGGAACTGCCCTGGAGCTTGGCCTGCTGCGCCGACTTCTCGGCAAAGATCATGTCCTGCAACTGCTGGTCACCTTCGCCGCGTTCATGATCCTCGAGGACGTGCAGAGGCTGGTCTGGGGCACTCAGCCGTATTTTGTCTCCAATGTGATGAACCAGTTCGGCAACACGGACATCATGGGCGTCACTTACACAAACTACCAGATGATCGTGCTGCCGGTGGTGGCCGCGGTGGCCTACTTCGGGCTGCGTTACTTCCTGACGAAGACCTGGCTGGGTCGTGAAGTCATCGCGATGACGTTTCATCGGGAAGTCGCGACGGCGATGGGGGTCAATGCCAAGCTCGTGTCGCTTTTGACGTTCGTCATCGGGGCCACATTGGGCGCGCTGGGGGGAGCCCTCGCCTCACCTAATACCGCGCTGGTGCCGGGGGTCGGTGCCGACATGATCGTCCAGTCGTTTGCCGTCATCGCCATTGCCGGTCTCGGCCAGCTGGGCGGGGCCGCTTTGGCGGCATGCCTGATTGGTCTCAGCCGATCCTTCGCCGTCTACCTGATGCCGGAACTGGCCGTGCTGACCCCCTATCTGATCATGATCGTTGTCCTGCTGGTCCGGCCTCAGGGTCTTTTCGCCTCGACCAGCATGAGGAGAGTGTGATGGCCATTCGCCTGGTTACCCTGGTTCTCGCCTTGTTGGCCGCCATCATTTCTCATGTGTTTCCGTGGCTGAAAACGCCGGTGATATTTTCCCTCTGCACCGGTCTTGCCGTTCTGGGCGTCATCGTGCTGATCCGTGCCGGCCAGGTGTCTTTCGGCCACGCCATGTATTCCTGTGCGGCCGGCTACGCAGTGGTGTTTCTGGCCCGCGCGTATCATCTCGACGGCTTGCTGCTGGTCGGCTTGGGGACCGCCGCCGCCACCCTTCTCAGCGCGGTGTTGGGGTTGTTTATCGTCCGGTACCGGGAGATTTTTTTCGGCATGCTCAATCTGGCCTTGTCGATGGTGCTCTACTCGGTCATCAGCAAGTTCACTACGATCACGGGAGGCACCGACGGTTTGGCCTTTGTCCGGCCGCTGCTCGCCGGCGTTGAGCTCGAACGAGATGATTTCGAGACCGTCCTGCTTTACGTGGCGTTGGCTGCCGCCCTTGTCTGCGGTTTTCTGGTCCAACGCTACTTTACGTCAGCGCCGGGTCAGGCCCTGTCGGCGATCAAGACCAATGAGACGCGTCTCGAATATTTGGGGATCTCCGCCAAGCGTGTTTTTTGGATCGGCTACCTCTTTTCAGGTTTCCTGGTAGGCTTGGGCGGGAGCCTTTTTGCGCTTGGCCAAGGTTTGGTGACCCCGGAAATGGGCTATTGGGTTCGATCGGGCGAGCTTGTTTTCATCGCTATCCTGGGTGGCACGGGTCACGCGATCGGCGCCTTCCTCGGGGCCTTCATTTTTGAGTTCGTCAAGCTCTACGCCGCAGCGCTGCTCACGGGCGCCTGGCAACTCACCCTTGGGGTCGTGCTGATTCTGATCATATTCATGGCTCCAGAAGGACTTTTCGGCATTCTGAGGCGATTTCGCAAGCCCATTGTCGCGCCCACGAGAACAAAGCCGTTCCAAAGTTTTTCCGATCAAGACTTAGGTTGATTTTGCAACCACACGGCCCAGGCGGTGAAAGGGGATAAGCAAGATGAGCCAGCCACTGTTGAAGACCGTCGGCCTAACCCTTTCTTTTGGAGGCGTTACGGCAGCCGACGGGATCGATTTCGAGCTCGCCGAGGGCGAGCGCCTCGCCATCGTCGGGCAGAACGGGGCCGGCAAAACGACCTTCGTCAATATCTGTACGGGATATTTGAAACCTTCCGCGGGCCAGGTCTATTTCGATGGCAAGGACATTACCGGGCTGAGCCCGCGGCAGATCACCCGCAAGGGTGTCGCGCGCTCGTTTCAAATTCCGCAAATCTTCACTGACCACACGGTGCGCGAATGCTTGCTGGTCGCAGCATCGGCCCGGCGTCGGAAAATGGGCCTGTTCACACCGATCGACCGGAGCGTGGATGTGGCCAGCGTCGACGAGACGCTCGAGTTGATTCAGCTGGCGCAACGCTCGCACATGAAAGCCATCCTGTTGCCGGAGGGGCAGCGCAAGCTTCTTGATGTGGCCATGGCGCTCGTGCTGAACCCGCGCTTGTTGATCATGGATGAACCGACCAGCGGTGTTTCCAGCGACGAAAAACACGACCTGATGGAGACCCTGATGCAAGCCCTCTCCGAGCGCAAGGTCACCAGCATCTTTGTTGAACACGACTTCGAGATCGTGGAGCGCTACGCCACACGGATTGCCGCATGGATATCAGGGAAAATAGCCGCTGATGGCCCGCCGAAGCAGGTGCTTGAAGACCCGGAAGTCATTCGTAACGTGATAGGAGACCTGACGTGCTGAATTTGAGTAACGTCTCGGCAAGAATCGCTGGCGTATCGGTTCTGCGGGAGATAACCGCTCCGATTTCTCGAAGCGCGACGGTGGGCATTGTCGGCCGCAACGGTGCCGGCAAGACCACCCTGTTGCGTATTATCATGGGGTTCGTCCCCCTTAGTGCGGATGGCCGCGTGCTATTGGATGGCCAGGACCTCTCGCGGGTTTCGCCCCACGATCGGCCGCGGCTTGGCATCGGCTATGCCCCCGAGGACCGGGTGCTGTTTCCCTCCTTCACCGTCGAGGAGAACCTGCGCTTTCCGTGCGAAGTGATGCGCATGACCAAGAGTGTCATCGATAGGCGCCTTGAAGAGGTTCTGTCCATTGTCCCGGAGTTAAAGCCGCTGCTGGGCCGTTCGGGGGCGGTGCTCTCGGGCGGGCAGGCCAAGATGGCCGTGCTGGGACGTGCGCTGATGGTCGGCACTCGATTGGTGCTTCTTGACGAGCCGTTCCAGGGACTGGCGCCGGTGTTGGCCGCACAGTATACCGAGTCCCTGAAACGCCTGCATGCGGCGCGGCCTGAACTCTGCATCCTCATAACGGAATCCAACCGCAGCCTGCTCAAGGATATTCCTACTGAGACGTGGACTCTCGAGCGGGGCGCCATGACGGCGGACGTCGAAGGTGCGACGTGCGGGAAGCCGGCGGAGGCTGCTCCAGGCCCAAAGGGGATCCCGAAAATCCAATGAGACAGCTCTCCTTCGATGTGATCGTGATTGGAAGCGGGGCAGCCGGGCTGCGCGCAGCCATATCGGCGCGCACGGCAGGCCGTTCGGTCTGCGTCGTATCGAAGGGAAAACCAGGCAAATCCACTTGTACCGGGTTCAGTGCCGGCGTAATGGCCGGCAGCGCCGGCGCGGAAAAAAGCGACACCCATCTTCAGAACACCCTCACCGCCGGCCGGGGGCTGAATGCGCGCGAGCTCGCCGAGATCCTCGTCGCAGAGGCCCCTTCCAGGCTGGATGAACTCATGCGCTGGGGGATTCATGCCGATTTTAAAAATGGGTATCTCTTCGCCAAGGGACGCCCTCCCGTGCTCGGTGAGGAGATCGTCCGATGCCTTTTGATTCGAAATGAGGCGCTTGGCACTCATTTTTGGGGAAACCTGTTGGTCACGGACGTTCTTGCCGACAATGGCGCCGCCGGACTGAGCGCTTATGAGAAGTCCTCGGGCAATTGGGTTGCCCTCGCGGCCGGGGCCGTGGTCATGGCGGCCGGCGGAGCCTCCGCGCTCTACCTGCGTACCGATAACCCGAAACGGATTCTCGGTGAGGGTTACCGGTTGGCTTTTGAGGCCGGGGCCATTCTTCAGGACATGGAATTCAACCAGTTTTATCCGCTTTGCTTATCTGTTTCTGGTTCGACACCCCTCGTGGTTCCTCCCAAGCTGGCTGACCGCGGCCGACTCTTCAATGACGACCAGGAAGATGTCCTGGCAAAATACAGGATTACGGAACGTCCGGCGGGCGAGAGGGCCAGAGACCTTCTTTCGCAGGCGCTTTTCAAAGAGATTTACCGGAATTGTAAGAACGTCTGGCTGGATCTGCGCAACCTGTCCGAAGAAGACTGGCGGGTCGACCCTTTCGCTGCTTCCTTCAGAGGCCTGCTCTCGGAGCGCTATGGGGCAGAAAAACAGCCCCTGCGCGTCGCGCCCGCAGCCCATCACAGCATGGGGGGAGCGCGAATTGATGCCACGGGGGCCACTTCGGTGCCGGGACTCTTCGCGGCTGGTGAGGCGGCGGGAGGGGTGCACGGAGCCAACCGGATGGGGGGAAACGCATTGAGCGAAGCGCTCGTCTTTGGGGCCAGAGCAGGGAGCGCAGCGGCTGCTTGGGCAAATAGCCGGGGCGGCGGCGACTGTCAGGCCCTCTTGAAGGCGCTGCGTGAAAGGGCCCGCAGCCGGTCCAGCGGCACGCCGATCGCAGGTGAACTCAAAGACCGCCTCAGAAAGATAATGTGGGAGGACGGAGGGATAATCAGGGAAGAGAAAGGGCTCATTCGGGCGCTGGGCGCCGTGAAGGGCATTCAGGAGGAAGCCTCTGCGCCATCACCCAAATCCGAACTGAACGATAAAGAATTGCTCGATCTGATCGAGCTGCGTTCCGCGGCCCGAGTGGCCACACTCATCCTCGAAGCCGCATTAATGCGCCGTGAGAGTCGGGGGTCCCATTTCAGGGAAGACTTTCCCGCGCAGAACGATGCGCAGTGGCAGGGACACCTTCAAGTCCATCTCGGCCCCGGCGGTGAGAATGTCTGGCAGTTTGAACCCATAACCAAAGGCGGCGGATCCATGGGGGCCGGGCCTATCGAACCCGCGCGGCCGTCGATCGAAAAGCGAGGTCAACCGTGACTGAGATGGCGTTTCACGGCGTCTTTCCGTATCTCGTCTCACCCATTGACGCCTCCGGAGAAGTAAAAGCGGACGTTCTTGCGCGTCTGTGCGAGGATCTCATAGAGGCGGGCGTGCATGGCCTGACTCCCCTGGGGTCGACCGGCGAGTTCGCTTATCTTTCCTGGCCGCAACGCCGGCGTATTGTGGAAATTGTCGTCCAGTCGGCGCGCGGTCGAGTTCCGGTGATTGCAGGCGTGGCTTCAACCACCACCGCGGATGCCGTCGCGCAAGCGGGCGAATTCGAACGTCTCGGCTGCAGCGGGATCCTTGCCATTCTCGAGTCCTATTTCCCCATATCCGACGAGGGCGTGTTTGCCTACTTTCGTTCGATTGCCGAAGCCGTGTCGGTTCCATTGGTGCTCTACACGAACCCGAACTTCCAGCGCTCGGATTTGAGCCTGCCCGTCATCGACCGGTTGAGCCATGTATCGAACATCGGCTACATCAAGGATGCCTCCTCCAATACGGGACGGTTGCTCACGATCATCAACCGGATGGGAGAACGGATGAAAGTTTTTTCCGCCTCCGCGCACATTCCGGCGTGTGTGATGCTGATCGGCGGCGTGGGCTGGATGGCCGGCCCGGCCTGCGTTGCGCCACGGCAGAGCGTCGAGCTCTATGATCTTTGCCGGCGCGGGTCTTGGGAGGCGGCGATGGATCTGCAACGACGTCTGTGGGCGCTGAACCAGGCCTTCGCCAAGTTTAATCTTGCTGCTTGCATTAAGGGGGGCCTCGAGCTTCAGGGGTATCCCGTGGGTGCCCCCTTGTTGCCCCAGGCACCTCTGCCACCGGACGGTATTGAGGAGGTAAGGCGTGCTCTTGTTGCCATTGGAGCATTGTAACTAAGAAGCGAAAAAATACGAAAACGGAGGGAGAAAGCAAATGAGCGAAGAACGGTATGAGGCGGGTCTGCGGATCCGTCGCGAGGTGTTGGGGGCGGAATATGTCGACAAGTCCATCGCGATGTCGGACGACTTTAACCGCCCCTTGCAGGAATTGGTGACGGAGTATTGCTGGGGAGCGGTCTGGTCGAGGTCAGGGCTTAGTCGCAAGATGCGGAGCCTGATTAATCTGGCGATGCTCACGGCCTTGAACCGGCCCCATGAAGTGAAGCTGCACCTGAAAGGTGCCCTCAACAATGGGTGCAGCAAGGAAGAAATTATGGAAGTTCTGCTTCAGAGCGCCATTTACTGCGGGGTCCCGGCAGCGATCGACAGCTTTCGCCTGGCGCGCGAGGTTTTCAACGAGACCAAGTAACAGGAGCACGCATGCGAATGCCGCAGCAAATTGGTTTTATAGGACTGGGCAAAATGGGCTATCCGATGGCGGGCCGGCTGGCCGCGGCCGGATTTGCCTTGAAGGTCTATGACCTCGACCGCCGGGTGAAGGAGCAATTTATCGCTGAACACAAGGCTGGGGGAAGCGAACGCCCAGCGGAAGTGGCTCGTTGGGCTGATCTGATCATCACGATGCTGCCCGACAGCCGGGCGGTTCAGACGGTCGTTCTGGGGTCGGGCGACGAGGACGGCGTGGCAGGCTGCATGGCACCCGGATCCATCCTGGTGGACATGAGTTCCTCGGCGCCCCTGGCCACCCGAGAATTGGGCCAGGTGTTGACCTCGAAGGGCGTCCACATGATGGACGCGCCTGTTTCAGGAGGCGTTTCCAAGGCCCGTGACGGCACCCTGGCCATCATGGCGGGGGGCAGCCAGGAAGTGCTGGAGCGTTGCCGGCCGGTTTTTGAGGCGATGGGGGAGCGTATTTTCTTCAGCGGCCCGCTGGGCTCGGGCCACGCGGTGAAAGCGCTGAACAACATGCTGTCGGCGGCCGGGTTTATTGCGGCGGCCGAAGTCTTGTTGGTCGGGCGTCGTTTCGGAGTGGATCCCAAGGTTATGAATGACATTCTCAACGCCTCCACCGGCCGTAACAACAGCACAGAGAACAAAATAGAAAAATACGTCTTATCGAGGTCCTTTTCCTCGGGCTTTTCCCTGGATCTAATGGTCAAGGATCTGAACACCGCGATCAACCTGGCTCGCGAGATGGAGGTCCCGGCCCTGTTCTGCAGCTCCTGCCGCGAGCTGTGGGCGGCCGCACAGTCCTCACTGGGCAAGGGCTTGGACCATACCGACGTGGTGCGCTGGTTCGAGGCATTGGCCCACGCTCGCCTGGGGGAGTAGAAATCTCGCCGTGCACCACTCTTGGCATGACCGCCCTTTGAGCGATCTTTGCAGATCCGGTCTCAGAGAACCGTAGCCATATCAAGAAAACGTTGAAAGCGATATGTCAAATTTGACATATTCGGAAGAATGTGCCAAAAGTAAGAAGTAGGCTGAAGAAGTTGTGATCGATTTCGGCCTCGGTGACAAAGGGGCCGAGGATGAAAAGGTAATAATCATCCGGATCGATTAAACGGGATCACCCATATTGCATCTAAAATTCACTTTTTGCACTCTGACATAAAGAGAGGTCGCGGCTCCTTCTTTGATCGTGACAGGTGGAGGATGGTGATGTTCATCCAGGATATGCTAATAATAGCATATCTTGCTTCCGAGAAAAGGGACGCCAATTATGATCTCCAGTATAAAATTGCGCCCATCTGCTGCCTGGATGCTGTTTGTCTTGATGCTATCTGGGCTACCCGGTGCTTCGGCTGCTGCAGAAGAGGTGACCGTCTTTGCGGCAGCTTCTGTGACAAATGCGTTGACCGCATTGGGGAAATCGTTTGAGCAAAAGGAAAATGTCAGAGTGCAGTGCTCTTTTGCCTCTTCGTCAACCCTTGCCAAGCAGATCGAAAAAGGTGCCCCAGCGAACGTATTTTTATCCGCCGATGTGGAATGGATGGATTATCTGGAAAAGCGAAAATTACTTGTCACCGCAAGCCGTTTTGATCTTTTGGGCAATCGCCTGGTCCTGATCACCCCTGCCGACAGTTCCATTTCAGTGACTCCCAAAGCAGGCTTTGATCTTGTCGGCTTGCTTAAAGGTGGACTCTTGGCCACCGGTGACCCGGATCATGTTCCGGCAGGCAAATATGCAAAGGCGGCCTTGCAGAGACTAGGAGTGTGGGACAGCGTTGCCGCCAAGATTGCCCGCGCAGATAGCGTCAGGGCCGCTTTGGCCCTGGTAGAGCGTGGTGAGACGCCTCTTGGTATCGTGTATGCCACGGATGCGGCCATTTCACCCAAAGTCAGGGTGGCGGGTATTTTTCCTGAGGATCTTCACCCACCCATCACGTATCCAGCGGCCCTGATTGAAGGGAAGGCGATTCCGGCCGCAGCACGCTTCCTTGATTTTTTAAAAACAAAAGAAGCCAAGGCCGTATTTGAGAAATTCGGATTTACCGTGCGGTAGTGGGACTTTTCCATCTCACCCAATGGGAGGTCGAAGCGATCCGTCTCAGCCTCTGGGTGGCAGCATGGGCTGTCCTCTCCAGCCTGCCACCCGGCGTGCTGATGGCGTGGTTGTTAGCGCGCAAAAGATTC
Organism: uncultured delta proteobacterium; assembly: GCA_963785045.1. Lineage (GTDB taxonomy): Bacteria > Desulfobacterota > Desulfobacteria > Desulfobacterales > SpSt-501 > SpSt-501. The sequence goes on from CAWAUC010000023.1 coordinate 87,128, forward strand.
CCCGGAAAAACCCTTCTGGATGGGCTCATTCACCTGCCCCTGGTCCTACCCCCGGTTGTGGTCGGATATGGTTTACTGGTGCTGATGGGAAAAAGAGGGGCTCTCGGTGCCTTCCTGTTTGAAACGTTCGGTGTCACTTTTGCTTTTAATTGGAAAGGGGCCGCTCTTGCATCCGCGGTGATGGCCTTCCCGCTTCTTGTGCGGGCAGTACGTCTTTCACTTGAGCATGTTGACACGGGTTTGGAAACAGCGGCTCGCACCCTTGGAGCGGGACCTGTGCGGGTATTTTTTACGGTGACACTGCCGCTGATACTGCCGGGGGTGCTGTCAGGGGCGGTATTGGGTTTCGCTCGCAGCCTGGGAGAATTTGGGGCGACGATAACGTTTGTATCCAATATTCCGGGGCAAACCCGCACTCTTCCACTGGCCCTCTATACGTTGACTCAGGTTCCTGGCGGGGAATCCGGGGCAGCGCGGCTTTGCATTATCGCAGTAATTATCGCACTCATGGCCCTGGTGATATCCGAAACCTTCGCACAGCGTCTCAGGAAGTTAACCCAAAGGTGAAACGTGCTTGAGGTCGGAGTAAACAAAAGGCAGGGCGAATTCGTTGTGGACGCATCATTCCGATCAGACCGAGCGGCCGTCACGGTTCTTTTCGGCCGCTCCGGCGCGGGCAAGACCTCGGTCGTCGACATGGTTGCCGGTCTAAGCTGCCCCGATGAAGGATACGTTCGGCTCAACGGGTTTTCGCTGTTTGATTCGGCGAAAAGAACCAACCTGCCGCCTGAAAAGCGTAGGATCGGTTACATTTTTCAAGATGGGCGTTTGTTCCCCCACATGACCGTGCGTCGCAATTTGACTTATGGAATGAAACTGCTTGCTCCAAAAGACCGCCTTATTGGCTTTGACCAGGTGGTGGAGCTTCTTGGCATACTCCACCTTCTGTCACGCAAGCCCGCCACGCTTTCCGGCGGGGAAAAGCAGCGCGTGGCCATCGGTCGGGCGCTGCTCACGAGTCCACGGTTGCTTCTAATGGACGAGCCTCTGGCATCACTTGATCAGGCGCGCAAATCGGAGGTCATGCCATTTATCGGAAAGCTTCCCCACGCTCTTTCGATTCCCATCCTTTACGTGACCCATTCGATCGACGAGGTTCTGCAACTTGCGGACGACATGGTCCTTATGAATTGCGGCAAATCAGTGCTTGCCGGGAAAATGCCCGAGGTCATTCAACGGCCTGAATTTCAAGATGTCATCGGCAGGCAGGAGGCTTTTTCGGTGGTGTCGATGGTCGTTAAAGACCACGATGCGCTTGCCGGCTTGACCCTGTTGCAGGGGCCAGCAGCCCGGCTCAAGGTGCCCTTGATGAATTGTGCTGCGGGAGAAGCCGTCCGGGTTCGCATACGTGCGCGCGATGTGGCGATTGCGCTCGAGCCCCCCTTGAATATCAGCGTTCAGAATATATTGAAGGCAATCATCGTAGGGCTGGACATGACCAATGATTTCTTAGTGGACGTGAAGTTAAATGCGGGCTTCACCCTCATCGCCCGCGTCACACCCAAGGCTAAGACTGAGCTGAATCTTAAGGTTGGACGACATGTCTTCGCGCTGATCAAAAGTGTGAATATTTCAGCAGGGACAATGGACGATTTTTTAGTTCAATCCTGCGTTCCCGACCAATGAGAGTGAACAGGGGCGAGCGCGCGGACGTAGGCCAAATGCCGGCCGGATTTCAGGGAGGAGAGTTCAGTGAAGCGTGGAGGGGCGTGCAAAAGGCCAATCGGTCCCAGCGGGTTGTGAACCTACACCATGACGATCGATCGGAAGAAAGCGTCGGGTCGAAGTCATCGGGCCATGGCAGCCACCGCTGTAACCGCCGCATCAATTTCGCCTTCTGTGGTAAAGGGCCCAAGGCTGAAACGCACGGCTCCCTTCTCCAATGTTCCCAGATCCCGGTGGACGAACGGTGCGCAATGCAGACCCGCCCGCACGGCAATGCCGAAATCACCGTCCAGGATGGCCCCGACATCTTCGGCGTTACGGCCCGCCACGGTGCAGGTCAAAACGGGTAAATGATCGTCAAGGTTGTCACAACCATAAATCCGCACGCGCGGCAGTGCATTCAGACCTTCCCTGAGTTTTTTTAGAAGCGACATTTCCCGCTCATATGATGAGGGATAGATTTGCTCTACATATTCAAGGCTTGCCTCCAGACCCAGGATCCCCAGAAGGTTGATGGTGCCCGCTTCCAGGCGGTACGGATACTCCTGGGTATGGTAGGGGTTTTTGGAATCGACGCCCGTTCCCCCAAAACGGGTTGATTCCGGATTGAGTTCGGGGCCGAGCATCAGCCCGCCGATGCCGGTCGGCCCGAGCAGCGACTTGTGGCCCGTGAAGGCGACCCCCTGCACGCCCCAGTCTTTGACTTTGATCGGGACCACGCCGGCACTCTGGGAAACATCCAGGACGAGGGGGACGCCCCGTGCCCGACAGACAGCTCCAATCTCTTTGGCAGCCTGCACCGTGCCGAGCACGTTGGAGGCGTGGGTCAGGATCACTAATTTTGTGGCCGGTTTTATAGCGGCTGCGATCGTTGCGGGTTCGATGAAGCCGTCCGGGGTGAACGGCGCCAGGTCGAAACTGATTCGTCCTTGTCGCTGAAGGTGGTGCAGCGGGCGCAGCACGGAGTTGTGCTCCAGCCGGGAACTGACCACGTGGTCGCCCGGCTGAAGCAAGCCCTGAATCAGGGTGTTGAGGGCATCGGTGGCGTTGTAGGCGAAACAGATCCGATGGTCCTCATCGGCCCCGAAAAAGCGGCACAGCTTCCGGCGCACCGCCGAGACCGCGGCCTCCGCTTCAACGGCCAGGTCGTAGCCGCCCCGGCCGGGGGAAGCCCCCATCTGCAGGTAGCGCTCCAAGGCGCGCCGCAGGCATTCGGCCGGCTTGGGAAAGGAGGTGGCGGCATTGTCGAGATAGATCATGGTGCTCTCATCCGTGATCGGCCGGTTTCAGTTGCAGGTTTTGGGGTTGGGCAGCCCCGCCAGCCGTCGGGCGCCCTGCTTGAGACCCTCCGGGAAGAGGCGGTTCAGCTCCAGCAGGCTCATCCCGGTCCCCTTCCGGAGCTCATTGTTCAGCGGGGCCCGGCCATTGTAGGCGTAGAACTCGCGCAGGAAGCGGACCACCTGTCGGTGCCGGTCGGTTAGCGGTGAAATACCGCTTTCGTAGGCTAAGGCCTCGAATACCTCCTCCGACCAATCCTCAAAGTCGTCGAAGAACCCTTCGCCGTCGAAAGCGACTTCGCGGCCTGCGATCAGGCGCACGCAGCGGCCGGCGTCCTTGCCCTGTTCCGGCGGGGGGCCCATCGTCGAGCTATCGGGCGGCCGCCAGCGCCGCCTGTGATCTTCTCAGGGGTGGCCGGCAACTCGCAGATCCACACGCCGGTTGCGTTTTTGATGGCGTTGATCACCGCCGGCGCGGTGGGCACCATGCACATCTCGCCCACCCCGGTGGCACCCAGCGGCCCCTTCGGCCGCGGCGTCTCCCGGATGATGATCTCCATATCGAACGTGTCCCGCATGTTGGGGAATTTGAAGGTCTTCCAGTCCTTGGTCTTGCCGGCCACGTATTCCTCCCGCAGGGCGAAGCCCACCCCCATGTCCATGCCGCCTTCCAACTGGCCGGTCAGGTTCTGCGGATTGATGACCGGGCCGGCGTCCACCGCCGTGGTCATCTTGAGGATCTTGACCTTGCCGCTTTCGGTATCCACCTCCAGCTCGACCATCTGCACGGCATGCACCTGCGATTCGAAGGAGGGGCCTTGACCGGTTTTGGGGTCCAGGGGACCGACCTCGTCGTTCTTCTTGCGGCCCACATAGCGGTTGGGTTTGCCGGCGGCCTCGAGCTCTTTTGAGGTTTTGGCCCCGGTCGCCTGCATGGCCGCTTTCAGCTGCTCCAGGGCGTTGACCAGCGCGTTTCCGATCATATAGGTGACCCGGCTGCCCGCGGCCGGCCCGCTGGCGGCGGTGTCGTCGGTGTCCCGGGTGTGCAGCCGCACGCGGTCCAGCGGGATTCCCATGAACTCGGCCGTGAGCTGGCTCAGCATGGAGTCGTTGCCCTCGCCCGGGTCGGCGGCGGCGGCGAAGACACTGATGCCGCCATCGGGGTCGAGCTCCACGGCGGCTACCGACGCATCGCCCGGGCCTCCGATTCCGAAGGCCCCGGTGCCCAGGCCCACGCCGCGCTTCACCTTGCCGTCCTGGCCGGCCGCTGCTTCCTTGACGGCGCGCTGGTAGTGCGGGCGCATGGCCTCCATGAGCTCGGGGAAGGGCCACTCCTGCACCACCCGGCCCGTGGACTTGCTCTGGCCCGGCTTCAAGGAGTTCTGCAGCCGGAACTCAAAGGGATCCATGCCCAGCTTGTCGGCGAGCATGTCCATGGCGCACTCCAGCGCGAAGTTGGCCTGGGGCGGCCCCGCCCCCCGGGCGGCGCTGCCCCAGGGGTTGTTGGTGTACACCTGTCTGCCCCGGGCCTGGATGTTGGGGATGTGGTATGAGCCGGAGAGCATGAGCAGGGCGCGGTTGATCACCACGTGGCCGATGGAGTGGTAGGCGCCGTTGTCCACCAGAAAGTCGTTGCAGTAGGCGGTGAGGTTGCCTGGCGGTCCGCTGCCAGCTTCACCTGCATGTCGAAGGCATGGCGCTTGGAGGTCATCAGCAGGCTTTCGGCCAGGCTGGGGATGTAGCGGACCGGTCGTTTGAAATGGATGGCGGCCGCTCCGGCGATGCCCTCGGAAATGACGTCGATTTTGATGCCGAACTGGCCGCCGGAGAAGGCCTCGACGTAGCGCATGTTCTCCCAGCCGAGAGCGCTCTGCAGCATGCCCAGATGGTGGTGGATGTTGATGCTGCGGCCGATGATCACCAGCTGGTCTTCGCCTCCCGTGTCGTCCTTCTCCCAGTAGGCGATCGTGGCTTCGGGCTCCAGCGGGGCCTGGTGGTTGATCTGGGTCTTGAACCGGGCCTCGATCACCGCCGCCGAGCGCTGCAGGGCCTCTTCCGCGTTGCCCTTGATCTGCGGCTGGTCAAAACACACGTTGGGAAACTCCGCGTGGAGCTGAACCGCCGTGGGGGCCATCGCGGCTTCCGGATCGCTCAGGGCCGGCAGCGGTTCGAGTTGAACCTGCACCGTTTCCAGCGCAGCCTCTGCCTGCTCCCGACTGTCCGCCGCCACCGCCAGAATAGGGTCCCCGATATACCGGACCTTGTCCCTGCAAAGCACGGGACGATCCGCCACGAGATACTTCAGGATGTTGGTGCCCTTGATGTCGGCTGCGGTCAGCACCCCGGCCACCCCCGGCATCTTCGCGGCGCGCGAAGCGTCGATGGAGACGATGCGTGCGTGGGGAACCGTGCTGCGCAGCACGGCCAGCTCGAGCGCCCCCTTGATCCGGTAGTCGGCCGTGAAATACGCGGTGCCGCAGGCCTTGGCCATGGCGGAAGGACGCGGGTGGGAGACTCCCATGATGCCCTGCACCGGTTGGGGTCTTACGGCCGCGGGGGTGGTCTCGCCGCGTAGAAACCGGCCGGCCAGCTGCACGGCTTCGATGATCTTCTTGTAGCCGGTACAGCGGCACAGGTTCCGGCGAAGGGCGTGTTTGATCTCTTCGACTGTGGGGTCCGGGGTTGCGTCCAGCAGCGCCTTGGCGGCCATGATCATCCCGGGGGTGCAGAAGCCGCATTGGATCGCCCCGGCCAGAACGAAGGCCTCCTGGATCAGATGGGGGTTATCCGGTGTTCCCAGCCCCTCCACCGTGATGATGTCGGCACCGTCCAGATCGACCACCCGGGCCAGGCACGACCGCATGGCCTTGCCGTCCACCACCACCGTGCAGGCGCCGCATTGACCCTTCCGGTCGCAGGATTGTTTGGCGCCGGTCAGCCGTAGTTCCTCCCGCAGCAGATCCAGCAGTATGGTTCCCGTATCCACGACCAACTCACGCCAGGTTCCATTCACACGCAGTCGAATCTTTTTCATCCACCCTCCTCTTTGGCCGATCATTCGGATTCCATGAACGGGTAGCGGTAATCAGATGCAGGGATAAACGTCTCCTTGATCGTGCGCGGGCTGACCCAGCGCAGCAGGTTGAGCAGGGTGCCGGCCTTGTCGTTGGTCCCCGAGGCCCGGCCGCCGCCGAAGGGCTGCTGGCCGATCATGGCACCGGTGGGCTTGTCGTTGATGTAGAAGTTGCCGGCGGCGTTCACCAGCATGCGTTTGGCGGTCACGACGGCCTGCCGGTCCCGGGCGAAAATGGAGCCGGTCAAGGCGTAGGGCGAGGTCCGGTCGCACACTTGCAAGGTCTCCTCGTAGCGGTCGTCGTCGTAGACGAACAGCGTGAGAACCGGCCCGAAAATCTCCTCCACCATGGTTTTGAAATCGGGTTTTGCGGCCAGGATGACCGTCGGGTGGATGAAATATCCCGTGCGATCGTCATAGGTACCCCCGGCAATGATCTCGGCGTCCGAAGATGTGCGCGCGAACTCGATGTAAGCGACGATCTTGTCGAAGGCGGCCTTGTCGATGACGGCGTTGACGAAGTTGGAAAAATCTTCCGGAGGCCCCACCCGGATGCTGCCGGTCATTGCCAGTAGCAGCTCTCTCAAAGGCGTCCAGAGGGATTTGGGGATGTAGGCCCGGGATGCCGCCGAGCACTTCTGGCCCTGGTATTCGAAGGCGCCGCGCACCAGGGCCACTGCCACGGCCTGTGGGTCGGCGGAGGGATGGGCGAAGACAAAATCCTTGCCGCCGGTTTCCCCCACCAGCCGGGGGTAGCTGCGGTAGTGGTCGATGTGGGTGCCGACCGTTTTCCAGATCTCCCGGAAGACCGCCGTGGATCCGGTGAAATGCACCCCGGCCAGCTCCGGGTGCTTCAGCAGGATCGGCCCCAGCTGGCTGCCGGGCCCCGGCAAGAAATTGATGACGCCGTCCGGTAGCCCGGCCTCATGAAAGATCTGCATCAGGTGATAGGCCGAGTAGACCGCGGAGGAGGCCGGCTTCCAGATCACCGTGTTGCCGAGCAGGGCCGGGGCGCCGGCCAGGTTGACGCCCAGCGCGGTAAAGTTGAAGGGCGAAATCGCGAAGACGAACCCCTCCAGCGGCCGGTACTCCATCTGGTTCCAGACGCCGGCGGAGGAAATGGGCTGCAGGCCGAACAGGCGGGCCGCGTTCCAGCAGTAGAACCGCAGGAAATCAGCACTCTCGCAGGCGGCTTCGATCTCGGCCTGGTAGACGTTCTTGCCCTGGCCCAGCATGGTGGCCGCGTTCATCCGCATGCGCTGCGGGCCGGCGATGAGGTCGGCGGCTTTAAGGAAGATCGCCAGACGGTCCGCCCAAGCCATGGCGGCCCAAGCCCTTGCCGCTTCGGCCGCCGCCTCGGCCGCCATGGCGGTTTCCTTCGGCCCCGCCAAGTGGTAGACGGCCAGCCGATGGCGGTGGTCGTGGGGCACGATACAGGCCGCGGTCCGCCCGGTTCGGACTTCGCGGCCGCCGATGATCAGAGGGATTTCGATTTCCTTGCCCCGGAGCTCGTTCAACGCGTCAGATATCGCGCGGCGCTCCGGGCTGCCCGGCCCGTAGGCCAAGATGGTTTCATTTTGAGGCGCTTCGAGGGTGACGATGGCATTCAGCATGGTCTGACCGCCTTTTAATTCTTGGGGTTTTTGAAGGCTATAAAGCTGCAGAGTTTACAGATATCAAATCCTGGATAGGTTTCGCCTGTGCGCGGAAACGACACGCCGCCGTCTCGAACGATACGATCCAGGGTCCAGTGAAAAGTGGGTTCAAGCTGACCTTGGGGCCATATCCAGTTGATTTCGCTTTGTTCCGTTTTCCCAGCGGTTTTGCTGCTGCTGCACATTTGGGTCACATTGGGCTTGTGGGTCACGTAGCATTGAACGCAGCCGTGACAAATGGATGAGTTCATCGTCATGACCATTTCAAAAGGGTGGGTATCAAAGGCCGCACACCAGTCGTTCGCCAAATGATAGGACTGAAGCGTATCGGACATTCCGTGTATCACATCCGGCTCGTAAGGGGAAAGGTGAAGAGGGGCCGTCGCAAAGGCGAGCAGGCCCTCCGGCATCCGTTTCTTGGTCTTGACGAATTTCTCGGCCTGTTCCCGGCTTTTGGTGTACTTCAGATGGCTCTTTATTTCTCCTTCGTCCAGTTCTTTCCAGCCAAATACATATTTGGCATTCGAGCACCCGAGCTTTTCCTTGGTTCCCAACAGGATGTCGCCCCGTTGCCTGGACGCCGCAACATAGTGACAAAAGGTATAGGGGTGCAGGGCGGCTTTGTAGGCAACATTGGACTTGAAATCCTCCAGTTCCTTTTCTTTGTAAAAAAACTTCACGGCCACAGGATAATACTTCATTTTGAGAATATTCCTGAGACCGAAGACAATGTCGGAGTTGCTTAATTTCCCATTGCCGTTTTGCGCATTATCCAGCAGTTCTTTGGCCAGTTGAACGTCATTCATAAAGATTTGGGTGTTGATCACGATCGCATCCTCCTTTGAGGGGTTATAAATTGCCGGTGGGCTCCGATCGCAAATAAATAGAGGCCACCGGCGGGAACGTCAACCCGCAACGAGCCGCTCGATGCGAACCGCGCAGGCCTTGTATTCCGCGGTCAGGGTCGACGGATCGAAGGCCGGGTTTGTGAGCCAGTTGGCGCAGGTCTCCCGGAAATGAAACGACATCCACACCAGCCCCCGGGGGACCCGCCCGGTGACCCGGGCCTTGATCCGGACCTCTCCGCGGCGGGAGCGCACGCGGATCATCTCGCCGTCGCGGATGTTCAGCTCCGCCGCGTCGTGGGGTGAGATGTCGGCCGTCTCTTCGCCGAGGATGTCGTTCAGGCCCTCGCAGCGGCCGGTCTGGGTGCGGGTGTGGTAGTGGGTCAGGCGCCGGCCGGTGCTCAGCACGAGCGGATAGTCCGCGCAGGCCTCTTCGGCCGGCGGGGTCCACTCCACGGGGGTGAAGATCCCCAGCCCGCAGGTGAACTGGCCGTCCTTGTGCAGGAAGCAGGTTCCCTCGTGGCTTTCGTCGGGACAGGGCCACTGCAAGCCGTCACCCTCCAGGCGGTGATACTTGATCCCGCACATCTGCGGCGCCAGCACCGAGATCTCGTCGTCCCAGATGGCCTGGGCGCTGTCGGCGGTCCAGGCATGGCCGAAGCGCCGGGCGAGTTCCTTGAAGATCCACCAGTTGGGTTTCGCCAGGCCGGGCGGCAGACTGGCGGTCCGTACACGGCTGACGCGGCGCTCGCTGTTGGTGAAGGTGCCGTCGTTCTCGCTCCAGGCCGCAGCCGGCAGCACGACGTGGGCAAAGCGCGTGGTCTCGTTGGGAAAGATGTCCTGGGCCACCAGGAATTCGGCCGCGGCGAGTTCGTGCTCCACCTTGCGGATGTCCGGTTCGGTGTTGGCCAGGTTTTCGCCGAACACATAGAACGCGCGGACCTTGCCGGTGGCGAGGCCTTCCATCATCTGCGGGATCATGAGACCTGGTGAGTCGGGGAGGCTTGCCACCCCCCACGCTTTGGCAAACTTGGTCCGAAGGTGGGCATCGGTCACAGGCTGATAGCCCGGGAACACGTTGGGCAGGGCCCCCATGTCGCAGGCGCCCTGGACGTTGTTCTGCCCCCGCAGCGGATTGACGCCCCCACACTCCATGCCGAGGTTTCCGAGCAGCATCTGCAGGTTGGCGACGGCCTGCACGTTGTGTTTCCCGCAGGTGTGCTCCGTAATGCCCAGGGTGTAGCAGAGCATCATGGGCTTGACCGAGGCGATCCGCCGGGCGAGGTCCCGGATCATATCGGCGCTGATGCCGCAGATGGCGGCGGCGCGCTCGGGAGGATAGGTGCGGACCATCTCCGCTAACTTATCGAAATCGATGGTGCAGGAGTTGACGAACGCACGGTCGTACAGGTTCTCCGCGATCAACACGTGCATGAGCGCGTTGAGCAGGGCGATGTCCGAGCCCACGCGGATGGGTACATGCAGTGTCGCCAGGTCCACCAGCGCATGCCGGCGGGGGTCCACCACGATGAGCTGGGCACCGTTCATCACAGCGTTTTTCACAAAAGTGGCTGCCACGGGGTGGGCTTCCACCATGTTGGAGCCGATGATCATGAACATTTTGGCGCGCGCGAATTCACTGAAGGAGTTCGTCATGGCACCCGAGCCGAAAGCAGCCGCCAGACCGGCGACCGTCGGGGCGTGTCAGGTACGCGCGCAGTGATCGATGTTGTTGGTGCCGATCACCGCGCGAAAGAGTTTCTGCATCTGGTAAGAATCCTCGTTGATGCTGCGGGCGCAGCTCACACCGGCCAGCGCATGGGGACCGCTTTCGGCGATGATCTGCTTGAATTTAGAAGCCACAAAATCTAGTGCTTCGTCCCAAGAGGCTTCCCTGAACTCGCCGTTCTCTTTGATAAGGGGGGTTTTGAGCCGTTCCTCCGAGTAGATGAAATCATAACCGAAGCGGCCCTTCACGCAGAGGCGGCCCTTGTTGGGCTCGGCGCCCATGACACCCGTCACCTTAACGATTTTGCCTTCCTGCACATGGAGCCATTGCTGGCATCCCACCCCGCAATAGGGGCACGTGGTCCGGATGCGTTGTCTCTCTTTCCATGGCCGCCAAGTCGTCCGGGCCTTTGCTTCCGATAAGGCGCCGGTGGGGCAAGCCTGTACGCACTCGCCGCAAAAGACGCAATCGCTGTCTTTTAGCGGCCCATCCCCGGCGGCGACGATCATGGCCTCTTTCCCGCGGTAGCCGAAGGAAATGGCGCGGTTGACTTGAACCTCGTTGCATGCCTGAACGCACCGGCCGCAGAGGATGCATCGTGAAAAGTCGCGAACGATCAGCGGATTGACTTCGATTGTTCGAAAATCCGTCGGGCGGTTGAATCGCTCCGGAGACACCTGGTACTGGAAGGCGAGATCCTGCAGTTGGCAATCTCCGCAGGAAGGGCAGAGCAGGCAATCATGTTCGCCGGAGGCCAGCAGCAGCTCCAGGATCAGCTTGCGCGCTTTAACCACCCGGGGGGACTCTGTTTGTACCACCATGTTGGCGGCCGCCGGGGTGCTGCAGGATGTCATCAGGCTCCGCGCCCCGGTGATTTCCACCAGGCACATGCGACACGCACCGGTGGGCGTGGTCCCTCTGAGGTAGCATAGCGTCGGGATGCGGACGCCGGCGGCCGCAGCCGCCTCCAGGATGGTCTGGCCCGGCTTGAATGCGACCGTGCGCTGATTGAGTGTGAAGGTGTTCTCGGCCATTGTTTCCTCTCCACGTGCAGGTTTGTCTTTACCCGCCTCTCATGTGGGCCCGATCGATCCCGCAGTCGGACGAGGCCGGCATTTTTCATCAAGAGCAGCCATGTCAAGCATGGCATATCCAATTCCCAAAAAGACCCGGATCCCCCGGCCGTTGCGCTTGCCGAACAGCGTGAGGGCGTAGCGACCCAGCGGCTGCACCCGCAGCCAGCCGTTGCCGAGGGTGCAGGGCGTCAGCAGCTGAACCGCGTCGGGGAGGCACTTCGAAGATTCGCAGACGACGTCGAACAGAACCCCGGCCGGCATGCGGCGCATGGCGATGTCGACCATTTTGGCGCCGATCAGCACTCCCGGCGCCGGGTAACCGTGGAACGATTCGATCAGCTTCAAAAATTCATTGAAGGAATAGCCCCGGCCGCGGCGGTCCCGGCACCAAGGGCGCGGGGCGATAAGCGGTTCTTCAGTGGGTTGGTTCAATGGTGACATGGCCCGGATATGGTCAAAGATGTGACAGCCAACGCCCCTTCAGGATGTTGCGTATCGTATGGACTAAAAAATAAGGGATGGCGGGTGATTCCAGCCCCTCGCATTCCAAGGCAGTCCAGCAGGGCGTTTGCTACCCCGATCGATACTCGAAGTGTTTAGCAGAGGAGAGTGCATATGTCAAATATGATATAGCCAAACAGGTGGCTTAGACGGAGTAAGACCGCGCGGATGGGAAGGCCCCCTGCCGCTGCGAATGACTCAAAATCCTCCACCACAATGTGGTATGCCGGTTCGACTCCGACCCCAGGCACCATAAAATAAATCAAGCACTTATGCCGAGTAAGCAAAATGGCATAGGTGCTTTTTCATCTCGGATTCGATTTTTAAAAGAACCCCCCGCACATCTTTAGTGTTAAATCGATTTTTCAGATCAAGCTATCCCTGGATTTCCCCTTGACAAGAAGCCAAGGTCAATACGGAAAAAAGGCAGGAGCAAATTACAGAGGCAGCTATCGGCCTGATTGCCGCTGAGGGCGTCAATTCCCTGAGTATTGCTGGCATCGCGGAGCGGGTCGGAATCGTCCCTTCGGCGTTTTACCGGCACTATAAAAGCAAGGACGGGGTGCTGGATGCTATTTTGGATCAGTTACGCATCAAACTCCTCGGCAACGTGGCAGCGGTTCGGAAAGAATCAAAAAAAGCACCCGAACGGCTGAAACGGCTGATGCAGAGGCATGTCCGCCTGCTTGCCGAAAACCATGTGATCCCCCAGATTGTTTTCTCAGACAGCTTCTACGCGGTCATTCGAAATGTTACCGGAGGCAGGTTCGACGTGAACAGGTACGTCGATAAGGCTTGGCCTATATTCAAGAGAGGAATTTCAGCATGACCGTGACAGACACGGTTTTAAAAGAAAGAATCAGTCATTTCCTGTCCAAACAAGGGAAATGGTTACTGGTTGCAGTCTTGGTGATGGCCGGATTCTATTGACTTCGAATCCGCCCGATTCCTGTTAAAGGTTTCCAAGTGGTGCAAGGAGAAATAGTCGCAGAAGTCATGGGAACTGGAACGCTCGAAGCCAAAGTGCAGACCATCGTCAGCACCAAGATTCCAGGCCGCGTCCTCGTGATGAGTGTCGATCAGGGCGATCAAGTTAGGGCAGGTCAGATCCTTTTGCGATTGGACGACAGTGAGTTCCGTCAACAAGTGGAGATTGCTCGCTAACGCCCGATGGTGCGTGGGCCGCCGAGTGGCATCTGTGAGCTTGTCCAGCCATCGCCATCGTAAAAAGGGAGTCTGGTTATGAACGCAATTCAAGATTTGAGAATGGAACACGACGCGGTCAAGTTGACCCTCAAGATGCTGATCAAAAAAGACATCGGCAACATTACGCTTTTCGCCTTCGATGCGGGGCAGGGGCTAAGCGAGCACACGGCCCCTTTTGATGCGGTGGTTTTACATTTTGGATGGACGGGCTGAAATCATGAAGGAGACCGATCATGCCGCGGTTCTGGGATTCCACAAGGCTGACATCAACGACTTCATGATGAAGGCCCTGGCCGCCGCCGACCGAGATTGAGACTGGCACGATTGTCGGCGGGTTCGCGCGCCACCAGGTGCTGGCACTGGCGGACAAGGTGGTGGCGGCTGTGAAATCCGGCACCATCAAGCGCTTTGTAATCATGGCCGGCTGTGACGGTCGCCAGAAAGCCGGAGCCTATTTTTATGAGGTCGTCTATCGGCAGTTTCTGGCCCTGGATCTCAGAGACCGGCCGGCCATTCGAGGGCAGCTCGAAGGCCCCATCGGCTTCGGGTTCAATGTCCTGGACGAGGGCGAACGGCCGATTTTATTCAACGACACGGTGCGCCCGTTCATGCTGGAGTTCATGGCCCGGCGCATCAACGTTCAACTGCAGAAGCTTAAGGAGCGCAACGCCAACGCGTTCATGTTCGTGGACGAGCCGGGACTGCAGTTTCTGTTTTCCGCCCTGGCGGGGTATGGCGATATAAAGGCCAAGACCGACCTGGATCAGTTTTTCGCAATGGTGGAACGGCCACGTGGGATTCACCTGTGCGGAAACCCGGATTGGGACTTTCTGTTGGGACTCGACCTCGATGTCCTATCCTTGGACATTTACACCAATGCCGAGATTTTCTCCGCCTATGCGACATCCATTCGGAAGTTTTTGGATCGCGGCGGAACCATCGTGTGGGGGATCGTCCCGACCGGGGTCGAAGCCTTCGAAAAGGAGAATTTTCAAAGTCTTGTTTCCCAGCTCGAAAAGGTGTGGCGCGTGCTCCGGGAGAAAGGCATTGATTTTGATCTGTTGTTGTCCCGCAGCCTCCTGTCGCCGGCGACCTGCTGCCTGGTCAACCCGGATCGCGAAAAGACGGTTGAAAAGGCTTTCGGCCAGATCCGTCATATTTCCCGGCTGATGCGCGAGCGTTACCGGATTGGCTCCTGACGTTGAAACAATCAGTCCCGAATATAATGTTCGGTACCTCCATTTTATCAAGCCTTCCTTATCTTCAGGTAGGTCAGTCCGGAAGCGACCACCATCGGTACCACACCTATGACAATCAAGATCACGTGCGAGGGCATGCTGGCCCATTCGAGCAGTCGAATCCGGTCCTGCCCAATGAATTCAAGACTCCGTGCATGCCAGTAACCATTTCCGAGGACATCCCAGATCTGCAGAATCCCCACTGGGAACAAGTTGGTGATCACCATCAGCGCCAGGCCGACGTTCAATCCCCAAAAAGAGACCTTGATGAACTTTTCCGGCACCACCCACTGCTCATCCGTCAGCACGTGGCGCAGACCCAGCACCACCAGTGCCATGGCCAACATGCCGAAAGCGCCCAACAAGGCGGCATGGCCGTGGTTTAACGTCAATACGGTGCCTGCTTCAAAGTAGCTGACCGCCGGCATGTTGATCAAGAATCCGAAGATGCCGGCACCCACAAAATTCCAGAAGCCAACGGCCATGAGAAAATAGAATGCCCATTTGTGGGGGATGCCTTTTTGGGGCTGACCGCTTGCCCCCTTGGTTCCGGTCAACTTCATGAAGTCCCAGGCGTCCAGCGTCAAAAGGGTGAGCGGGACCACTTCGAGCGCTGAAAACATGGCTGCCAAAGCCATCGTGAAGTTGGCCTGTCCCGTCCAATACCAGTGGTGTGCCGTTCCGATGATGCCGCCGGCCAGAAAGAGGATGGCGTCCATGTAAATGACCCGCACCACGTTGGTGCGCCGGACGACACCCAACTGATAAAAGGTAACCGCCACCAGCACCGTCACAAACAACTCGAAAAAGCCCTCCACCCACAGGTGGATGATCCAGAAGCGCCATGTATCCACGACCGTAAAATTGGTGCTGCTGCTGAAAAAGAAGGCTGGCAGGTAGAAAAGGGGAATGGCGGCGGCACCCCCCATGAACAGCAGTGCGACTTCTTTGCGCTCAGGGTCCTTGATGGCCGGTGCAATGGTCCGGTACAGCAGCCATATCCAGAAGCTGAACCCGATCACCAGGATGATCTGCCAAAACCGCCCGAGTTCAAGGAATTCCCAGCCCTGATGGCCGAACCAGGACCAGAGTTGGCCGAAGACCTGGTGAATGCCGAGCAGCTCACCCAGCAGGCTGCCGACAACCAGCACGACCAGCGCCCAGAACAGCATGTGAATGCCCACCGCCTGCCCGCGGGGCTCCTTTTGACCCACCGAAGAAGCCAGCAACAGGCCGCCGGCGATGTAGGCGGTGGCGATCCAGAAGAGGGCCAGCTGAAGGTGCCACGTGCGCAGGATATTGCTCGGCAGGTACTGGGCCAGATCGATGCCGTAAAAATTTCCGGGCTCTGCACGATAGTGCGCCAGTGCGCCACCGATCGTGACCTGTGCCAGGAAGAGCAGCGCCACGACGGCAAAGTACTTGACAATTGCTTTCTGGCCGGCCGTGACTCCCCCGGTCAGCAAGTGGGGGTGAACCTCCCGGGCTTCGCCCTTCCAGCCCAGATAGTCGAACCGGCCGAAGGTAAACAACACCAGTGCCAACCCGGCCAGCAGCATGGCCACACTCAGGGCGCTCCAGAGAAGGGCATCGGCGGTCAGGCGGTTTCCGACCATCGGGTCATAGGGGAAGTTGTTGGTGTACGAATAAGGTTTGTCCGGGCGGTTGGCGACACTGGCCCAGGCCGTCCAGGCGAAAAAGGCCGTCAATTGACGAATCTCCTCAGGGTCGTGGATGTATTTGCTCGGGAGCCCCGCGCTGTTCGTCGGGTGGAGGAAATATTCGGACCAGACCCCGCGCTGGCGTTGATAGGAGGCTTTTTCGGCATCCAGGAACTTCAATTGATGCGAGGCGGGGTCGTAGCGATTTTCCTTGAGAAGCTTCGCGACCCGGGCCGCAATCACCGACCGCTGATCTTCGTTCAGTGCCGATATATCGGCATTGAATTCCTGCCTGGCAATGGCATTGCCGGTATCGATCCCAAGCCCATGCAGGTACGCCGCAGAAAAATCCGGACCCAAATAGGAGCCATGGCCCCAAATTGAGCCGTTTTGCATCAAAGCGTATTTCAAAAATACTTGCTGACCCGCTTCGATATCCGGTCTGCTAAAGATGACCTTACCGGCGGAGTCGACCACGCTATCCGGGATAGGAGGGGCATATCGGTAGGCTTGGACCGACATGAAGATTAAGACGGCCATCCCGCACACAAAAACCAACACCACGCTGCGACGCCACCACGGAGAAAGTGTTTCAATGGCAGGTAGCTGCTCTTTCATTTTGATACCTCCGCTTGAACGGGTGAATGGAGAATCCTGATGGGAATGACAAACCCGGCTTGATTTTTAACATACCGCCAAGCCTTACAGGCCGAGTGTAGGAGGAGTTTCGACCGTTCCAAATGACTTAAGTCAAGATCGGCTCCAGCATTTTGTCAAGGCTATGAATGGTGTTCGTCAGGTAATCGCAGGCAAAGAGAGCTCCAGAAAAGTGTGGATATCATCTTGGCTGGAAGGAACTCGGACGGATGGTGTCTCCGGGATATATCCTAAGAAAGTCGATTGCCGCTACCCGGATGTTGCTGACAGCCTCGCCGCACCGATAGTCAATTCCGAATCCGGCGGATATTCGAGTAGGCTTGAAAATAGGGCTATGGCCCGGTCGGCCCGCTCGCTGTCTCCTCATACGCCTGCTGGGCCTCGGCCAGAAGCGCCTCGGCTCGGCCTTCATAGCGGGGCGAGAAGTGAAAAAGGGTGAAGTGCTTGGCGTGCGCCAGGGCTGCGATCTGCCCGGCCTGGCGGGCGGTGAGGTGGTGCTTGGCGGCGGCCAGTTCGTTCTCGCTGTGGAGAAATGCCGCTTCGATGAACAGGATGTTTGCGCCTTGGGCAAACTCCACGATAGCGGCGCGGTTGAACGGGGTGTCGCCGACATCGGTGACGTAGACAATCTTCTGGCCGGGCGTGATGCGGGCAATCTGCTCCCTCAACTCGCCGAGAGCAAAGCGCTGCGCGGGCGACCCGTCCGTCTCCACCACGGCATCCGGGGCGGCCGTGCCGTAAAGTGCGCTCTTAAACCGTGTCAGCCAGGGCCCGGGCCGGAGACCTAACGTTGCCAGACCCGTTTTCAGGATGTTCACGTGAAAGCGTTCGGTGAGCGCAAACGCCAGACAGGGGATGCTGTGCCGGAGCAGCACGGCCGACACATCGAAGGCCGGCTCGGTGTGCAGGAGACCCTCAAAGGGTCGCGAGACGATTTCCGCCTCCGGCGCAAAGCGCTGCCGGCACAGGTAGGAGCGGCTGAGGAGATGCTCCGGGTGGACTTCGGTCACGTGCAGGCAGAACCGGTTTGTGAAGCGCTGCACGAGATCCCATGAGTATCCCGCGAGTTTCCCTTCCACGTTCCGGATGAAGCCGGCCGGGCCGAAGAGAAAGAACTCTTTTTCACGGCCGAGAAAACACCGCAGCAGCCGGTCGAAGCCGATGAAATGATCCATGTGGGTGTGGGTCACGAAGACGTGGGATATCTTGAGCAGATCCTTCGGCGGCAGCCGGGAGGTGTCGCCGAGGTCGAAGAGCAGCGCGCGCCGGGAGAAGGGAAAGGGGATGAAGAGTCCGGGGTCCTCGAACGGCCCGTTCACCAGTTGCGGCATGAACGGGGAGGGCATCACACCGGCAGGTGCTTCCTCACCTGCTGGTTCACGGTAAGGTAGATCTCCTCGTCTGAGCCGTAGATGTCGACCGTGTCCTTGTGGCTGAGGACACTTTCGATGATGAAGGCCGTCACGTACAGGCTGACGACGTTGTAGTCGGGGACGATGTTGCGAACCGGAGCGACCTGGTAGTCGATGTCGAAGTCGCTCGCACGGGTGAGCTTCTCGAGGCAGCCCTTGATCTGCTCCTCGAGCGAGTTCTTGTTCGTCGTTTCCACCAGACCGGCCTCGATCAACTTCATGGCAATGGCGCTGGCCAGGGGGTCGAGGCAGTCCCGGATACTGCTGATGGCCAGGCGTCGCTTGTGTTCCTTGGTGGACTCGATCTTGGAGAGGATCGACGATTCCCGCGTGCTCGGTCGAAAAACCTTACCCATATGACTCTATTCCTTTGCTGGACATGCCCGAAAGCAAATTTTGTCGTGTCAATCCAGAGCATACTAACGGCAAACCGGATGGATTTCAAGGAAAAAAAGGAAAAAAAATGCTATCGCTTCGCGCTCACGAACCATAGGCACTGGCTTCACCGAATCCTGTACCCTCTCTGCCTGAGAAGTAACTTTAAAAAGCCACCCCATCGGCTATACCGCCGCCACCTGTTCGACCACCAGCTGCACGGTCCGGCTGCCGTTCCAGCGGTTCCAGCGCAACTTGAAAGCCATGCGCGCAAAGCGGGTCTGCGCGGCCGAACCGGGGTCGGCGTTGAACTGGATGGCCCGCAGGCACACCCCGGCACCCCTGCTCGGCTGGTGCAGCGTCATCCGGCGGTGGTTGTTCCCGACCCAGGTGGAGGAGACGACCGCCACGTCCGGTGCCATGAACAACGGTTCGGGGTTCCCGGACCCGTAGGGCATCAGGGACTCCAGCTGATCCACCAGGTTCTCGGAGATCTCATCGAAGTTGAGCACGGCATCGATCGCGATGCGGGGAATGAAAACCTCCGGTGAGCTGAGGCTGCGGACGGCTTCCTCGAACGCCTGCTGAAAGGCCGGGAGGCAATCGGTCCTGACCCGCAGGCCTGCGGCCAGGGCATGCCCGCCCAGGTCCTCCAAGTGTGCGCCGCAGGCCGTAAGGCAGGCGTGCAGGTCGATGCCCGGAATGCCCCGGGCGGAGCCGCGCCCCTCATCTCCCTTGAAGGCGATCAGGACTACCGGTCGATAGTAGCGTTCCAGCACCCGGGAGGCCACGACCCCGATCACGCCCTCGTGCCAACCCGGTTGCGCGAGGACCAGGGTCCGCCGTTCGAGCATTTCCGGCTGCCGCTGGAGAATCGTGTCAATGTCCGCCAGGATCCCCTTTTCAAGCTCCTGCCGGCTGGCGTTCAGGGTGTTGAGCCTCTGGGCGATCTCGCGGGCGGTGTCCATGCGGTCGGTGGTCAGCAGCTCTACGGACAGGCCGGCGTGGTCGATCCGGCCGGCGGCGTTGAGGCGCGGGCCGATCCGAAAGGCCACGTCCTCGGCTTCTGCCGGTCGATTGGAAATCCCGCAGGCCTCGATCAGCGCGGCCAGGCCCGGTCGGCGCGCGCTGCTGATCAGCTCGAGTCCGGCCTTGGCCAGGATGCGGTTGTCATCGAGCAGGGGGACCATGTCGGCGATGGTGCCGAGCGCGACCAGGTCGCAGAGCGAGCGCAGGTTGGGCTCGCTGCGGCTCTCCCAGAAGCGGTTGTCGCGCAGATGCTTGCGCAGGGCGATAACCAGGCAGAAGGCCACGCCGACGCCGGCCAGGTGCTCCAGGCCGGATGGGCAGTCGTGCCGCTTGGGGTTGACGACCGCCACCGCCTCCGGAAGCCTGTCTTGCAGGTTGTGGTGATCGGTGATGATCACGTCGATCCCGGCGGCGCGGGCCGCATCCACCGCGGCGTGGCTTGCCGATCCGCAATCCACGGTGATCATCAGCGAAGCCTGACGCGGCACGGCGATCTCTGCGATGTGGCGGGGCTTAAGCCCGTAGCCCTCCCTCAACCGATGGGGTATGTACCAGGAGACGCGGGCCCCGCAGGTTTTCAGGAACTCGAGCAGGACGGAGGTGGCGGTCGTGCCGTCCACGTCGTAGTCGCCGAACAGCAGAATGTTTTCCTGGGCTGTGATGGCCCGGGCAATTCGCTGCACGGCTTTGTCCAGGTCCTTCAAACTTGTGGGAGGCCGCAGTTGGGAGAGTGAGGCGGTGAGAAACGCCTGCGCCTTCTCCGGCGAGTCCAAACGGCGGTTGGCCAAAACGGTCGCGACAACCGGATGACAGCACAGGGCGAGGGTTAGGGCGCGAGCCGCGTCGGCGTCCGCATCCATGAGGTGCCAGATTTTTTGCATGGGCAGTCCTTATAACCGATATCGTGCATGCGCTCAATCGAAAAATGCGGGTGCTTGCTGGAACGATTTTGGGTTGAAAATGCAGGTGATATGGTTATACTGAATTCAGTTCGTCCGATGGACCCGTTTGCCGATGGGTCCGGAGCATACACGCCGGCGAACCGGCGCGGACCGGTTTGATTCGGATGAGGTATTTCTGAAGTCCACGCAACGCTATTTTCGGGTCCGGCGCAATGATATTGCCTTACTGCGGTTTCTGCTCGAAGCCTGCGATGGTATCGCGTTTATGCTCACGGTCGAGGCGTCGCAAGGAGTGGTAGGCTTGTACGTAGCCCCCGGGTGCGAGGCGGAGGTAGAGGCGTTCATGCAGGGCCTTCAGGAAACCATGTGCATCCAGCCCCTGCCCGGCGGTCCGGATTTGCCTTTCTGATCATCGAGGTTGGCCAGAAGATACCATGTCGTCCAAGCGCCTATATATCCACACCATTGGCTGCCAGATGAATGTGTACGATTCCGAGCACATGGCCATGACCTTGGCATCCTTGGGCTACACCCCGGCGCTGTCAGACGAAGATGCGGATCTGATCATCGTGAACACCTGTTCGGTGCGGGACAAAGCCGAGCAGAAGGCGTTCAGCATCCTCGGTCGTCTGGAAGCTCTCAAGCACCAGCGGCCGGGCCTCATCGTCGGGGTGGCCGGGTGTGTTGCCCAGCAGGAAGGCAAGCGGATTTTCAAACGCGCCCCCCACGTGGACATCGTCCTCGGGACTCGGGCGCTCCAGCGGCTGCCCGCCCATGTGCTCAAGGTCGAAGCCGAGCGTTGCCGGGTGGTGGACCTCGAGCTGACCACGGGCATCGAAGCGCTGGATGAGGCGTCGCCGGCCGGGGGCGGCCCGGGCGTGTCGCGTTTTGTCACCATCATGCGCGGCTGCGACAATTTCTGCTCCTACTGCGTGGTACCCCATGTGCGGGGCCGGGAGGTGAGCCGGGCGCCGGAGAGCATTGTCCAGGAGGTCTCGGACCTGGTCGCCGCCGGCAAGCGCGAGGTGACGCTCCTGGGGCAGAACGTCAATAGCTATGGAACGAAGGAGGGGCTGTGCTCCTTTTCGGAGCTGTTGGCCCGGGTGAGCGAGGTCGACGGTCTGTTGCGGATCCGCTTCACCACGTCCCATCCCAAGGACTTGACCCGGGATCTCATGCAATCCTTTGTCCGGATCGATAAGCTCTGCCCCCACATCCACCTGCCGGTGCAGTCCGGTTCGAATCGGCTTTTGGAGCGCATGAATCGCAGCTACACCCGGGAGCACTACCTTGACAATGTATTCAAACTACGGGATACTTGCCCCGAAATTGCCATCACCTCCGACATGATTGTCGGTTTTCCCGGGGAGACGGACGCCGATTTCAAAGACACCCTGGACCTCGTCCGCGAGGTGGAATTCGACGGGCTGTTCGCCTTCATGTACTCCGACCGGCCGTCTGCGCCCGCCGCCCAGTTGCCCGAAAAGGTCCCGGCCCATCTAAAGCGGGAACGGCTTCACGCGCTTCTCCAGTTGCAGGAAACCTTCACGTACAAGAAAAACGCGGCCCTGGTCGGGTCTGTCCAGGAAATCCTGGCGGAGGGCGCGAGCAAGAAACAGGCCGCCGGGTCCGCGGCCGAGGGCTCCGCCGTGCAGTGGACCGGTCGCACCCCGGGCAACAAGATCGTCAATTTTAACCTCAGCGGCGGTTCTGCCACCTTTGACACGGCCTCTGCCGGGACGTTGGTGCGGGTTCGCATCGAAAAAGCGCTGGCCCATTCGCTGTGGGGGGCGCCTGAAAATGCCGGACTGGCCGCCGGAGGGCCGAAAGGAGATGCATGCCATGCTGCGTAAGGTCAACATCACCGGTTTGACCATGGACCCGACGTCGAACACACCCATCATCATCCTCAAAACCGAGGATGGTGAACAGGCGGTTCCCATCTGGATAGGTCTCCTCGAAGCCACCTCGATCGCCTCGGCCCTTCAAAACATAAAATACGAGCGGCCCATGACGCATGATCTGTTCAAGAACTTCAGTGAATCGCTCGAGATTTCGATCTCAAAGGTCGAAGTCTGCGACCTGCGCGACAACACTTTTTTCGCCCGGATATACTTCGTGGCCAAGGACAGGAGCTTTGACATAGACGCCCGCCCGAGCGATGCGATTGCCCTGGCGTTGCGTTTCCAGGCGCCGATCTATGTGGATGATGCGGTCATTCAACATTCCAAACTTCGCGACGGGAGTGTGGAGGTCGCGGACACGAGTGAAGAGGGCAAAAAGTGGGCGGATTACCTCGATAAACTGTCGTCGGAAGATTTCGGGAAATACAAGGTTTGAGGGATCTGAGGGCGGCGCCGCCGTCACTCCTCCGGGACGACGGCTTTTTTTCGTTCCTTCGCCGCTTTTTTACCAAAAAGCGGCGATAAAATTAGATTTCACGAGCTAATTTCACCCCGCTTGGTTGTGCACAACTGGTCAACGATTTATTTATCTATATGAAATCATAATGTATTTAGTGTGACCGGGCCAATGCGCCGAGCCTCAGCAGGCGACGCGTGGGTATCAAATAAATACCTTTGTTTTCAATGAGATAAATTTTGTTCATAACTTCCAATCGTTTCTCTTTTTACATCGGATTTCGCTGCTTGACACTGCCTGGCGATGCCTCTATAAGGCCGAAATATCCGTTGGGCTTTGCCTTTTTCTCGTCGTCACGGAAACCCCGGGTTGGAGAGGATCTATGAGTTCGATCTTGGTCATCGAAGATGAGAAGGGGATCCTAAGTCTCATCGAAGCCGCGTTGAGCCGCCACGGTCACAGGGTGAATACGGCGACAGACGGAAAAGAAGGCATTAAGAAGTTTGACGGCGGCGATTTTGACATGGTCATCACCGATGTCATCATGCCGGAGGTGAGCGGGTTGGGTGTGCTGCAGCATATCCGCGATTCATCCCGCCACCGGGTCCCCATTATCGGTATGTCCGGCACCCCCTGGCTCATGAAAGGGTCCGACTTCGACATGGTTCTCGCCAAGCCCTTTCCCCTCCAGCAGTTGGTGGATTCCGTAAAGAATCTCACGTGCGCATTCAGCGCCTCCGAGGCCGCGGCGTAAGCGCTCCGGCGCTGCGCGGCTGCAACGGCCCAGGTCTCAGAGAGCAGAATGCTTTCGCATTCTGCTCTGCATGGATTTTTAGCTCCGCGACCTGCGGAGCTAAAAACGACTGAACTCCCCGTTTTCGTAAACGACCACCCGGGATCCGTCTGCCAAGGTGGCGGTCACGCGCTTTTTCTCCGTGTTGATGAAGTCCCAGTGCAGGGCGGAGTTGTTGAAGCCGAATTTGTCCTTGAGGGTTGCCGTGAGCCGGCGCGGGTCCCCGGCATAGGTGTTGCTGTAGGAGGAGCCTAACGCAATGTGGCAGTTGCCGTAGGCGCCGCCAAAGTTTTCGTCGAACAGGGTGTTGGCCATGAAGCGGTCGATCCGGGAAAAGCGCCTGTCCGTGAGTGAAAATTCCCCCACCCGGTTCGCGCCGGGGTCCAAAGCCAGTTGTTTCTTCAAAAAGTCTTCGCCTTCCTTTGCGGTAGCCCGGGTCAGCCGGCCGTTCCGGAACTCCAGGCGCACCTGGCGCACGGTGTTCCCGGTGCGGAAGGACGGCTGGTCCGCATAAAACACGCCCCGGGTGCCCCGCCAGTCCGGGCTCACGAAGAGCTCGAAGCTGGGGATGTTGCGGCCGGAGATGCCGGCCCACCTGCGCTTTACGCCCAGGGAGAGCTCCAGGTCGGTGCCGTCTGATTCGACCCGGAACCGGTCGACCGGCATTCCGTCCAGCCAGCGTTTGATAACCCCTGCCCGGCGGTGGATTTCCTGCCATGAGGATACCGGCGCAGCCGCGTCCAAGAAACAGGCCCGCACTACCTGGCGTGAGTAGGCCTGAAGGTCGAGGCCGGCCTGGCGTGCAAGCTCCGCGGTCGGCAGCATGCAGAGCGTCCAGCTGTAAGCGCCCTGCGCCTCGCGTCGTTCGAGAACGGCGCGGAAGGGCTGGTGGGCCAGGCTCGCCCGGCCGATTTTCCGAGGGTCGGCCGCTCGCAGGTGGGTCAGCGATTCCGGCGCATTCAGGAAGATGCTGCCGCTCAGGTTGTCGACGAACCGCTCTTCCCCGGGCGGCATGAAGACGAGCTGGCGGTTTCCTGAAATCCGGTAGAAACTGTGCTCCATGTCCGGCGTCGGGCTGAGGCGGGGCACAGGGTTCAGCCCCTTCTCGAGCAGCTTCCGGTAAAGAATTTCCATCAGCCGCACGGCGGCTGCGTGAAACCGGATCTGGACGACGTCATTTTTCCGGAACCGCTGCCGGCGGGCGGTGCTGAGGCCCCACCACAGGACGTCGGCGTAATTTTCGAGGTGCCTCTCGGTCAGCATGACCATCCCCTTCCCGATGTCTTGGGCTCGAAGTTGGGTCAGGCGTCTTTTAAAAACAGACGGTGGTATTCGTCTTCCTTCAGGTGCCGGCGCAGCAGGCGGGTGATGAGGTCGAAGGTTTCGGCCAGTTCCGCGTCGGTCATGCGCGTGATGAGGGCGGCCATCAGGGCATCGTCGGAAAATTTCTGGAGGTGGCAGATCACAGTGCTCTCGTCGGTTTTCCGATCCAGCCCGAAACCGACGAGGCCCGTGTAAGACTCGACAAAATGATGGGTGTGTGTGGCCATGGGTTGCAGGCTTCCTGTGCTCGATTCGGAGGACCTTTTACAAGGCCATCACGGTCAAGGGGCGTTTATGTGGATAGAAATAGGTGAAAATCGCCGTACGGTCAATACCGGATCGGACTCAACCTGCACAAGACGCGTTTAGTGAGTGCCCATCCAGAAATGGTGGATTTCGGTTCAGGCCAAGGCCGCAGCGAGTTCGAAACCGCAGGCCTAGTGAGACTTTGCCGAGGATTGCGAAGAGCGAGAACGCCGGCATGGACCGAAGGACGCCGTTTATGGATGGGCACTAGTGAACGGCACGTGCGACGTCACGAGGCGGCTATGGCCGGGGCCGGTCGGCTTGACCCGGTCGGGCCGGACTCCAGGGCGCTGCGGATCGCCCGGGCCAGCTCGTTTTTCTCGACCGGCTTCATGACGAACTTCCGGATGCCCAGTGCGGCGGCCTTGTTTTCGTCGATCATGTCGCTGTGGCCGGTGCACAGGATCACCGGCAGATTGGGGCGGATGTCCAGGATCTTCTCCGACAGCCAGTCGCCGGCCATGTGGGGCATGGTCATGTCGGTGATCATCAGGTCGAACTGGTCCGGGCGCGCGGAGAAGACCGTCCAGGCCTCGCTGCTGCTGGCGCAGGCGGTCACCTGGTAGCCGAGCTTCTCCAGCATCTGTTTCTCCATGGCGACGATCGGTTCCTCGTCGTCCACCAGCAGGATGCGCTCCCCGCTGCCGGTTTCCGCGACGCGGTTTTCCACCTCGATGGCCTGCTCCATTTCGTCGATGGTCGGCAGATAGACGTGGAACGAGCTGCCCTGGCCGGGCCGGCTTTCCACGGTGATGAACCCGCCGTGGTTTTTCACGATCCCGTGGATGACGGAAAGCCCGAGGCCGGTCCCCTTGCCGGGCTCCTTGGTGGTGTAGTAGGGCTCGAAGATCCGTTCCAACACCGTGGCGTCCATGCCAAGGCCATTGTCCTCCACGACAAGGTGCAGGTGGGGGCCCATCTTGATTCCGATGCGCTGAACCATCTCCTCGTAGCCGATGCTTTCCTCACTGAGGCGCACATGGATCTCGCCGCCCGACTCATGCATCGCCTGGTAGGCATTGGTGCAAAGGTTCACGACCACCTGGTGCACTTGGGTCGGGTTGCCCATGATGAGGCTGCAGTTCTCCTCCAAGTCGGCGATGATGTCGATCGTCGTGGGGATGGAAGCGCGCAGCAGCTTCAGGGCCTCGCGGATGATGATGGGCACCCGGATCGGTTTGCGCTCACTACCGTTGCGCCGACTGAAAATGAGGATCTGCTGGATGAGCTCCTTGGCCCGGCTGGCGGCCTTGAGGACTTCCTCCAGGCTCTTGCGGGCCGGGCTCTCCGCCGGGATATCGTCCATGGCGAGTTCGGTGTAACCGATGATGGGGAACAGGATGTTATTGAAATCGTGCGCGATGCCGCCGGCCAAGGTGCCGATGGACTGCAGCTTCAACACCTGCTGCATCTGCCGTTCGGATTCGGCCAGGGCCTGTGTCCGTTCCTCTACTTTTTTTTCGAGGATGGCCTTCTGGTGTCGCAGCAGGCGGTAAAATTCCAGGCTCTCCAGGGCGTTGGCCGTGTTGAGCAGGATGATCGACAGCAGGGTGAGGGAGGTGTCCGGGATCTGCTGGCGCGCGCCGTCCAGCTGTCCGATGAACATGCCGCGAATGCGCGACTGGGTGGCGATGACGTGCATCACGAAACGCTTGGTGCGGTTGCGCGAAGCGATCGTGATGCCCCTGCGTTCACGGATGGCCCAGGCGAAGAATCCCTTTTCGATCAGGTCCTCGACTTCGGCGGCGATGAGCTCCCGCGACTCCGGCGGGTTGCAGACCGCGAGTTGGTGGTCGGAGCTGTCCTCGTTGACCAGGTACAGGGCATTGGCTTCGAAGGGGATCAGATATCGGATCCGTTTCTCCGCCTCTTCCAGTATGTTTTCAGGTCCGAAGCTGCTGACGATGTTTTCCTGGAAGTCCACCAGCGAGATCGCCATTTCAAGCACGTTCTGGACGAACCGCCGGTTGTCTTCCAGGCGCTCGATGCGGGTGAGAAGCTTCTCGGGGTCTTTGGCGAATTCGTTGACCATGGCACCTATGCCTGTAGCAGGATCTCCAGGGTGTTGAACTGGTTGACCGCCTGGGTGATGACCATTTCAAGACAGCCGACCGGAAGCCCCGTGGCCTCCCAGGCCCTTGGGTCGAGGGGCGGGACAAAGCGTTCGCCGCTGGTGCCGACCCCCAGCGCGTTCGCCAGCAGGTCCGCCACGTGCACGAGAGCGGCCGCGGCCGGGTCCGGGGCATTCATGGGGTCGTGATGGAAGCAGACGTTGTTTTCCAGGATCAAGGGCAGCCGCCACTGGTTCAAAAGGTATTGGCCGATGTGGCCATGGTGGCAGCCGAACAGATCCGTTTCCGCGGCATGCAGACAAACGGATGTTGTGGCAGCGTGCTGCATGACGGCGAGGGCCTCGTCCGGGAAATAAATGAAGGTGACCAGGCGGCCGAAGTCGTGCAGCAGCCCCGCCGTGAACATCTGCTCCGTCTGCCGCATGTTCTTTTGGGCGGCCAGCAGCCGCGAGATGATGCCGCACGCCAGGCTGTGCTGCAGGAACAAGGGCATGCTCAACAGCCGGCTCGGGATCTTCCGGAATATAGACATGATGCTGATGCCCAGCGCCAGGGCCGACAGTTCGCGGGTGCCGATCAGGGTGACCGCGAGCGAGACGCGATCTACCGCCGAGGGCAGGCCGTAAAAGGAGGAGTTGACGATCTTCAGCAGCAAGGCGGTCAGGCTCGGACTCCTGTTGATGACCTGGGCCATCTGGTCGGTGGAGGACAGGGGGTTGGCGATGACTTCGTTCAGCTCGAAAACAATGGAAGGGATCTCCGGCAAGACGATGTCCTTTTCAATGAACTTCTGGAGGAAATCCCCATCCTTTGGCGCCGGTCCGGCAGCGGGGCCTCCCATCGGCAAGCCGCTCGCCGCCCGGGGCGGGGCGGCGGCCCGGTGGCTGACCGCCAGGCTGAAGATCTCGCGCATGACCGGGTGCTCGCGGTCCGTGTAGCGAAAAGCGAATTCGGTTTCCTTGCGGGCTTCCTCCAGTCGGGGAGGGTCTATGGGCGGAGCAGCCGGGGCCTCGGTTTCCCCCTGGGCGCCGACGATCTGCACCTGGGGGATTCCCCAGATCTTGAAAATCCGGATCTGCTCGGGGCCGATCGGTTTGCCCTTGGTCAGGAGCAGACGGCCCTTGACGTCCCGCACGTCATCGGCCAGGACCATCCCCAATTTCAATTGCTTGGTGCGAACCGTTCCCATGCTGATACAGGTCCAGTTGGTAAATTCGGACAGACTCTACCCCCGGCGCCGGAGCCGGTGGTTCGGGCGGACCCGGCCATGTGGCCGCGCGGCCGCTCTGGAATACTATCGGCCGGATGGGGTCGAACCTTGAGGGAAAACCACGGGTTGGGGAACCAAGCTCAGCCGCTGCGGCGGCCACCGGAGGGAAACACCATCTCCCGGATCGCGGCCAGGTACTCGTTCAGTCCGGCCATGAAGATGCTGTTGTGGTCGGCACCGGGGATTTTCAGGAGGTGCTTTTGGGGCGAGGGGCAGGCGTCGAAAAGTGCCAGGCCCTCGGAGAAGGGGATGAGGTGGTCGAACTCGGCGTGGATGATCAGCAACGGCTTCAGCCAGCGGGCGATCTTGGCGATGTGGCGGAAGCCGGCGTCCTCCCGGAAACCCACCTCCGCCGGCTCGACGCCCAACAGTTGCAGCAGCGGTCCGGCAAAGGCGAAGCCGCTTTCGACGATCAGGCCGGATAGCCGGTCCGGGTGGGCCGCGGCCAGTTCGAGCGCCGAGGCGCTTCCCAGCGAGCGGCCCATCACGAACAGGGGGCCGCTGAAGCCGTGGCCCGCGAGCCACTCGCCCACGAACGCGAGAACCGCATGGCAGTCATGCATCATGGCGGTCACGGTGGGCCTGCCGGTGGAGCGGCCGTAGCCGCGGTAGTCGGCGGCCAGGAAGTTGATCCCCATGCGGGTATACAGGGGGCCGAGGTCGTCATAGTCGGCCACGATTTCTCCGTTGCCGTGGAAGAAAAGGATGCTCGCAGCGGTTGGGCCGGCCAGGTGAAAACGCGCGGCCACGACCGCGGCCTCAGCCACGGGGATCAGGACGTCGGTTGTGCCGGGGGTGCTCGCTTGCGCCTCGGAAGAGGCCCTCCCCGAGGCGCCGGGCTCGGGGCGGGGGTGGAAGAGAACCGCAAGGACCTCCGGGCGATCGAGGCCGGAAAAATCGCTGGTAGGGTTGTGCGAGGGCATCGGGTCATCTCCTTTACAAAAGCCGCTCACCGCCGGATCACGGCGTGCGGCGCGGATTTTCAACACCCTGTTCACCCGCCATGAACTTTGTGCGAATATCCTCCACCCGTCGCCGGTTCACTCCCAGGTCGGAATACCCCACCCGAGCGGCGGAGCGCACCTGGATGAGGTGGGCGGTCGCATCGTCCAGGAATTCAACGTCGTCCACGAACCCGAAGACGGCCGAAGCGAACTCAACGTGGATGTAGTCGGCCTGCTCCGCGACCACGCGGCTGCGGGGCATGGACCGGATCACCGCCAGAAGCGTCTGGCGGGCGGCCGGCCACGGCCCGGTGTAGGTGAGGGGCGCAATCGAATGGGCCGGGCGTGCGTCCTGGGAGCAGACACAGTTGGGAGAGTTCGGGCAGAGTGCCAGTTTCCCGTCGACCGCGCCGGCGCGCGGGCCGGCACACCCCATTCCCAGCCCGAACGCGGCCCCCACCGTCAGGAAGAAAACCCAGAAGCGTTGCATGGTACCTCACTTCTTCAGCAGGCAGATCGTTTCAGCCGGTTTCCGGCGCAGCGGCCTCCGCCAGCGGGGCGATGTAGCGCATGGCCCACGCGGCGATGACGGAGCCGGCATAACGGGCATCCGCGGGGTCGGACAGCAGGTGGTCGGCCGAGTCCAGTGACACGAAGCTCTTGGGGTGGCGCGCCGCCTGGAAGATCCGGGAGGCGTTCTCGATGCCGACCACCTCGTCCCGCGGGGAGTGCATGACCAGGAGCGCCCGGTTCAGGTTGGCCAGGAGGTCCTCCGGGTCGAGGCCGCGCAGGTCATCCAGAAATCGCTTGCGCAGGGTGAAGGTGCGGCCTGCGATCTCCATGGTGGCCTCCCCGCGCGCCGCGATGGTCTGCGCAGCGGGCCCCAATGTCCGCGCCACGTGGCGGGGGTCGGCCGGGGCCGCGATGGTCACCACCGCTTTGCACCCGTCCATCGCGGTGGCAGCCGCGATGACGGCGGCACCGCCGAACGAATGCCCGATGAGCAGCTTGGGGGCCTCGCTGCGCGTGGCCAGGGACTCGGCGGCGGCCAGCAGGTCCTGCACGTTGGTGGCCAGGCTCGTGTCGGCGAAATCGCCGCCGCTTTCACCCAGGCCGGTGAAGTCCAAGCGCAGCACGCCGATCCGTTGTCGGGTGAGGGCCCGGGCGATGTGATAGAGGGCCTTCACGTCCTTGGAGCAGGTGAAACAGTGGGCGAGGAGGGCATAGGCGACAGGCTCGCCGTCGGCCGGCAGATCCAGGCGGGCCGAGAGCCTCTGGCCGGCGCTGCCGATGATTTCGAATTTTTCGATCGTCATGGCCCATCCTGAACGGTGAAATGGGGTCGCAGCATGCCGGCGATCTCCTCCGGGAACACTGCGCAAATGCTCTCGCCGTAGAGCGTGCGCAGGGCAGTGGCGTCCGGGGTGTGCAGGACCGGATTATAATAGATGCGGGGCGAGAAGACCACATGCAGGCGCGCAAAGCGATCCGGCTCGGCCCCGGGAAAGATGCAGACGTTGAAACTGTAAAGCCCCATCCGGTCGTAGGCGGCCATGGCCCGGGTGAGGCCGAAGGCGAGGTCGGTCAGGTCGGACTCGGACAAGTCCAGCGTGGTGCGGCAGTCCGCCGCGACGCCGATCACATCTCCGGCGACCCCGAAGGGTGCGAAGCCGGCCAGCCAGGAGATCCGGCCGGTTTTTCCGAGGTAGCGCTCTCCCTGCGCCCTCTCGGCTTGTACCAGGTCATCCCAATAGTTGCTGCCGTGCCGATCCAGATAGGTCTCTGCGGCAGTCAACTCCTGGCGCAGCTCATTCGGGGCCGTAGACGTGGCGAACACCTGGAGGTGGGGGTGAATCAAGGAGCTTCCCGAAGGCGGCATATAGTTCCAGCTGATCAGGTGATAAACCGATTCCGGGTGGTTCAGCTCGCGCACCCGGCGGAAGAAATCGAACGCCAGCAAAAACCCCCGACGGATGTGCTGTGGTTCGATTTCCGCCATGGGGATAAAATGGCGGCGGCCCAAGGTGGCGACGGCGCCCAGACCGTCATAGGGGGCGAGGTTGGGAAAAAGAACCGCGTCCTCCCGCGTCAAGCGTCCGTCCGGGATGATGTCTTTCGGAAACAGGGGGGTGGCCGCCAGCACCTTGTCCGGGCAAAAGGGGCAGGCGGCCTCGGTGCCGGCCACGAGTTTGTCGAGATCGGGCTTCTGCCACGTGAGCCGCCCGAAATGGCAGATACGGGAGGTCCTCCCGGTGAGCGGGTCCTGGCGGACTTCGACGGGGACTGATTTCGTCTGGGTCGCCTGCCTGGGATCCACGATAATGGAATGCTTCGTGACGGTCTTGAAATTCATCGGAAACCCCCCGTTTGGTTTCACCTAAATTGAGCGATTCTGTCGATTCACATACAGACCCCAGCGGGCCCTTCCGTAAAAACCAAAATACGTATCGCTCAACTCAGATTTCAATAAAAAATTTCCGAATACACCCGTGAGCCGGGAAACCGCTCGTCGACCAGCCAGGTGACGTCGCGGATCATTTCCCCGCGGCCGCAGAGGTAGAAATCGCAGGCCCCCGGCGGAACTTGTCGTTCGAGGTGCCGGGTGAGCCGCCCCGCAAAAACATCCGGATCGGCAGGGGTCTCCTGCGACAGACAGGCCATGTAGCGTCGGGCCGACGCGGTGAGCAGCTCGCGGTAAAAAAGGTCCTCAGCGCGTTTGACCCCGTGGAGCAGCGTGAAACCCTTCGTCCCGGCCCTGACCATGGAGACGAACGGTGCGACTCCCGTGCCGGTGGCGGCGAAAATGGCCGGCCGCGGCGAGGGCGTGAATGTGAAATAGCCGTGCGGCCCGCTGCCGCGCAGCTCGGTGCCGGTGTCGGCCATGGAAAGCCACGCGGACACCTCGCCGCCGGCGACCCGGCGGATGCAGAGCACGAGGTGCGGATCGCCGGGTGCGGCGGCGATCGAGTATTCGCGCTCGTTGGACCCGCTCCGCAGGCGGACCCGCTGCCCCGGCTGGAAGTCAAAACCTGCCGGTCGTTCCAGGGTCAGCTCGAAAGTCGTGGATGAAAGCCAGCGGCGGTTCAGGATCCGTGCGGCGAACGGGCCTGGCCGCAGACCGCGGCTCACGCGTTCCATGAGGTCTCGGTGATGCCGAGCCGGCGGTTGCAGTGCCGGGCGAAAACAAACAGGTAATCCGAGAGCCGGTTGAGATAGATCATGGCCCGGCCGAGGGGCGCCGCGGCTTCTCCCGGCGGCGAATTCCCTGCCAGACGCACGACCCGCCGCTCCGCCCGCCGGCAGACGGTGCGGGCCACATGGGCCCATGCGGCCGTCGAATGCCCCCCGGGCAGGATGAAGGCCTTGAGCGGCGGGAGGTCCTCCTCCATGCGGTCGATCGCACCTTCGAGCCAGGCGCTTCTGGCGGGGTCGAGCGGCGGAAGGGATTCTGCCGCCGGCGCTCCGGGGGTGGTCGCCAGCCACGCGCCGATGCGGAACAAGTCGCACTGGATGGCCAGCAGGTCCGCCCGCAGGTCGGGCGGCGCTTCAGGCAGATCGGCGGCCAGGGCGCCGAGGATCGCGTTGAGCTCATCCAGGTCGCCAAAGGCTTCGATCCGGTCGTTGTCCTTGCCCACCCGTTCACCGCTGAACAGGCTGGTCTTCCCGCGGTCCCCGCCGCCCGTGTAGATCTTCATCGACGCCTCGCATGGGCTTACAGTGAGTTCCGGCCGGGCTGGATGCCTTAGCCGGCAAGGATCTGCTGCATGGTCGGCCCGTCGATGTTGCCGCCGCTGAGGATGATGCCGACGCGGCCTTTGGCCTGGGCCTTTCCGCTCAGCAGGGCCGCCAGCCCCAGCACGCCGGAAGGTTCCACCACGAGCTTCATGCGGAAGAAGAGCAGGCGCACCGCCTCCTTGATGGCGTCTTCCGAGACCGTTTTCATGGCATCTACGTACTCGAGCACCAGGGGAAAGGTGATGCTGCCCAGACTGGGCGTGCGGGTGCCGTCGGCGATGGTCGGCGGGTTTTTGACCGTCTGCAGCGTTTTGGAATAGAACGAGCGCGTGGCGTCGTCAGCCAGCTCGGGCTCGACCCCGATCACGGTGCAGCCGGGGTTCATCCCTTTGGCGGCAATGGCGCAGCCGCTCAGGAGCCCTCCCCCGCCGCAGGGTGCCAGGAGCATGTCGAGCCGGCCGGCCTGTTCACCGAGTTCGAAGGCGGCCGTGCCCTGGCCGGCCACCACGTCGATGTGGTCGTAGGGAGGGATCAGCGTGAATCCCTGCTGCTGCTGGAGCTCGCGCGCGATCGCTTCGCGGCTTCTCTCCTGCGGGTCATAGGAGATGACCGTCGCCCCATAGGCCTGGGTGGCTTCGCGCTTGATGGCCGGCGCGTCGCAGGGCATGACAACGGTGGTTTTGATCCCCAGCAGCCTGCCCGTGAGGGCGACCGCCTGGGCGTGATTGCCGGAGGAAAAGGTGAGCACCCCGCGCGCCCGCTCTTCGGCCGACAGGCGCGACATGGCGTTGTAAGCCCCCCGGAACTTGAAGGCGCCGATGCGCTGGAAATTTTCGCATTTCAAGAACAGCTCGGCGTTGAGGCGCTCGTTGAGGGTGCGCGACGTCATGACCGGCGTTACATTCGCGACACCCCGCAGACGGACGGCGGCATCCGCGACCATGGCAAACAGTTCTTTCGACGTTTTAGGCATGTCCAGTTCCTTGTTCGATCAGGTGAACACCCTTCGGGCCTTGACGAACTTCTAAAAAGCTACCCGAATCGATGGCTTTGTAAAGAGGCCAAGTTCAAGGCGCGCGAGGTGTGTGGAGTGAGGCGTACTTCCTGTACGCCGCAGCGACAACGCGCTGAGGCGCAACGCCGAAATTGGCCTATTTACAAAGCCATCACCATTCGCTCGCAGGCAGCTCCTGCCAGGGGTAGCTGTCGGTGGTGACCACCGCCCAATAAAGGTCCCCCGAGTAGCGCCAGGGGTCCAGCAGCAGGCCTGTTGCAAACGGCTGGTCCTTGGCGGTGATGACGACACTGTTATGCTCCTGCAGGTTGCTGCCCTTGTGGGCCACCCCCCAGTGCAGCTGATAGGTCCGGAGGTTGAGGGTCTGCAGGCGCTTCATCAAATCCTCGGTCCATTGATAGCAGAGCCCCCGCTCCCTTATGCCAACTTGGATCAGCAGGTTGTGAAGGCGGGCCGGAGGCACGACCCGGTACTCCTCGGCCAGCCGGCTGGAATACGTGACGGCTGTTTCCGCCACCAGGCCGGCCTCGGCCCCGTCAATTCCCGGGCCGAGCGCGGCAAGCGCATGCCGCAGGGCGTCGATGTTCGCGGACATCCGCTCCGGGCTCCGCAAGGCCGCGCGGTTGCCGGCACACCCGGCGATCAGGGCTGCGGCCAGAAGTCCGATGGCCAGAAGCCCCCAAGAAGCACACCGCCGTGATCGGAACGAGTCGATGCGCATGGCCGGCTAAACCGCGATTCCCAGGTCACGGAATTCTTTGGCCACCCGGGCCTCCCAGCCGCGGTTGGCCTGCGGGTTGGCCGGGCTCGGGTGCGTGATCGCGCCGACCGCGAGGCCCTGGCCCGCCAAGGCGATGCGGGCGCGGGCGGCGGCAAAGCGCCCGATGCCAACGACCTGTTCCGGCGCGAAATAGCCGACGGTCCGGTTTAGGGCACGGTCGCAGGCCGCGAAAAGCGGGCGGGCTTCCGGTGTTTTGAGTTTATCGGGTGTCAGATTGCCCCCGTTTTCTTTGATGAACATCAAGGGGCAATAATTGGCCACGAAAAACCGCGTGAAAAAAACGTCAGGCGTGCCGAAGTTTTTTTGGGCCCAGCCCCAGAGCCGCTGTCCGCTCACTTCGCGGCGGCTGCAGGCGAAACCGGAAACCGGCCGCTTGGGGTGCAGCCGGTCGGGTGCTCCGACTGCGGCCGTGATCCCCATCCAGTCGCGAACCGCTTGGACCTCCCCGAACGGCACGCCGGTCTGGGCCATGCCCCACGGGCCGGGGTTCATTCCGACCAGCACGATCGGCCGGGGGCGTTTCCCGAAGCGGCGCAGGTATTCGCGGTAGGGCTGCCGGGCATAAACGAGCGGGTTGTAAACGTGGGACACGGGCGGCCCGAACCGCAGGCGCTGCGAGTCTCCCGCACCAGTTCATCGGTGATACGCTCAAGATTCACCGGTCATCTCCCTTCGGCGATGCCCTGGCACAGGAGCATGAGCCCCGCCGTCTGCAGCAGGTGAAAAATGCCGTTGTGATCGAACTCCCAGATGAATGTGAGGTGCAGGCACCGGACGGCTTGGGCTGCCGCTGCGGCCATGCTCACCAGGACGCCGGCCGCCATCAGGCCCGCCCCGTCGAGCGCGCCGGCTGCCGCCAGTTTCATATAGGCCGCCAATGCCGTGGCCAGGGCTGCGCCCTCGAACACAATAAAGACGATGAAAAGGCCTGCCCACTTTCGACTCACCAGAAAAACGCCCACACCGACCAGGAGCATTACCGGCAAAAAGCGCCGGGCCGCCTGCATGCCATA
Source organism: uncultured delta proteobacterium (assembly GCA_963785045.1). Taxonomy (GTDB): domain Bacteria; phylum Desulfobacterota; class Desulfobacteria; order Desulfobacterales; family SpSt-501; genus SpSt-501. Next base: position 123,102 of record CAWAUC010000023.1, read on the forward strand.
AAGGTCGTGCACCACGCCGACAACGAAGAGCGACACGGCCAGGCCCAGCGCCAGCGTCAAAGCAGCCCACAGCCGCCGGAGCAGCGTTGGCGTAAGAGCCAGCCCGTGGCTGATGGCCCCCAGCGCCGCCGATAGGGCGATGAGGCCGAAAGACCATGACCAGATCTGGATCCTCCAGGAAGGGACGGGCTGGAACCAGTGCAGCCAGAGAATGCCGCCGGCGGCAGTCAGTCCGAGAAGCACATCCGTTGCCGCAGTGGTTCGTTCGGCGGGGCTACCGCTCAGTTCCACGGGGGAGCGCCTTTCGGGTCTTTGCCCTTTTCAGTCGACATCCGGAGGCCGTGAGGCAGTAGGCCGGTTCGCTGTCGGGGCCGCACAGAAACGAGGCGTCCATACGTTCGATATGCCCTTGGACCACAAGCTCGGCGAGGTCGTCGCGCTCACCCAGGTGATGGCCGGGATAATAGACCCCCTTTTTCATCTTGTCCAGAATCGGGTTGCTCATCGTTGCCTGAAAACCTTTGCCAGGCTGTTGAAAAACCGCGCATCAGGCCGTGATCCGGCGTTGTGCGGCTTTTGTAAATGCTTTGTATGTCCGAAGATAGAAGGCTGGGAAGCTAGGGAGCTAGGAAGCTGGGAAGCTTGAAGCAAAACCTTTTATGCCTTTTTTTAACCTCCTAGCGTTCCAGCCTCCAAGCCTCCAGCCCACAGTCGCTTTGGCTCACAGCCTGACGCTTGCTTTTCAACACCGGCTACGTGTTCGACTTGGCGGCCGCCAGGGCATCGCCTGCAGCCTTGGCGAGAAAGTTGAGGTCGGTGCTCATGCCGATCAGGCGGTAGCCCTGCTGCACAAAACCCCTGGCCGCCCGGCCATCCGAGCAATAGATCCCGAGCCTCACCCCGGCCTGGATCGCGGCGTCCCGCACCCGGCGGATCGCGGCCTGCACAGCGGGGTCGGAGACGTGGCCCGGCTTGCCCATGCTGGCCGATAGGTCATAGGGGCCGACAAATATCGCATCGATCCCGGGCACGCGCACGATGGCCTCGATGTTCTCGACCGCCTCGATGTGCTCGGCCTGGACGATCACGGCGAGATTGTCGTTGGCCCGCGCCACGTAGTCCTCGAATCCGGCCCCATAGCGGTGAGCCCGGGCGAGCCCCATGCCGCGGGTGCCCGCAGGGGCGTACTTGCAGGCGCGCACGACCTGGACGGCCACCGCGGCCGTGTTGACCAGGGGCACCAGCACCCCGGCCGCGCCGATATCCAGCGCTTTCTTGATCCACACGTCATCGTTTGCCGGCACCCGCACCACGCAGGGGCAGCGGCCTCCCACCGCCTGCACCGCCCGTTGGGCCTCCAGGACCCCGTAAGGGCCGTGCTCGGTGTCGAGGACGAGCCAGTCATAGCCGATCTCGGCGAGGAGTTCGGCGGATTCCGGGCAGGGCAGGCAGACGAACGCCCCGATGAAGGCATCGCCCCGGGCGAGGCGCTCTTTGAAATCGGTCAACATGGTGTCAATCTCCTCCGCCTTTCAGAAGGGTCTGCAACTCCTCTGCCTGGCCCGCGGCGAGCGTGCCCTTGTCCTGCGCGATGGGTATGGTGAACAGGCCGAGTTCCCGGTACAGGGGAAGCATCTGCGGTGCGGCCTTCGCGAGCGCTGCCAAGTGGCGGCGGATGGTGGCCACGTCGCCCCGGGCGATGGGGCCGGTGAGGCACTTGGGGAACCCGACCGCTTCGATGTTGGCGAGGGTTCCCCGCAGCAGCGGCAGGTAGGCCTTGATGCCGTCAGCTGAGGTTCTGCCGAAGTTGCCCCACAGGTCGGTTGCCAACTTGACGAGGGTGGTAAAATAGTTGCAGGCGATGGCGGCCGCCGCGTGGTAGAGCACCTTGTCCTCGGAGCTGAGGTAGACGATATCGCCCCTCAACGCCCGGGCCATCCCCGTCAGCACGGATTTGGCCGGCTCTTCGGCTTCGATGCCGAACGTGGAGCCGGGCAGGTTGGCGATGGCCTGGTCGATTCCTGAGAAACTCTGGCAGGGGTGGATCGACCCCACACGGGCACCCTGCTGCCGAGCCGCCTCCAGGGACTGGACCGTGCTCGCGCCGCTGCAGTGAACGGCGATCTGCCCCTTTCGCCACTTCAGCCCGGAGCAAACCTGGGCGATGAAGTCGTCGGCGGTGGTAATGAAGACCACCTCGGCGGCATCCGCCACGGCCTGGTTCTCCGTCACCACCCTGCAGCCGGGTATCCGCTCGGCGAAGCGTTCGGCCGATTCCGGGCGGACGTCGGAGACGGCGGCCACCGTGTAGCCTTTTTCGGACAGCCTCACCCCGAAGGTGGTGCCGACGGGGCCGGCGCCGATGAAACCCAACGTTGGCATCTCAGAACCTCCTGAACGATCGCTGAATCCTGTTGGACACAAAGCACCAACCATATTTTGAGAGGAGTGGATTGTCAACTGGAGCCGGGGGAGTCGATCCCCCGGGTCGCCGGAGTCATGCAAGGGCAGAAAAAGAGTGGTGCAACGCCGCCTCGCGCTACTTGAGCATCTGGCCGATGGCCTTGCCGTACTGCTGGCAGGCCTTCTGGCCATCCGAGGTGCCGATGACCTGCTCCTTCAGATGCAATGGGCCGAGGCTGACCATGTCCATTTTGAACACGTGCTGCATGGTGTCGTAGATCATCTGGGACGATTCACCGCTGTGGGTGTAAGAGCCGAACGCCCCGCCCATCTTGCCGAGCAGATTGGCCTTTTCGGCAATGAACAGGAAGGTTTTCATGCCGGCGGTCATGTCCCGGTGATAGGTCGGGCAGCCGAGGACGCAGCCGTCGTATCCCTGCAGCCCCTTTTCATCCTTGAGGTCGGAGATTTTTTTCACGTCCGCCGCGTGGCCCGCGAAGCGGATTCCCTCGGCAACCCACTGCGCCATTTTCTCTGTGTTTCCGGTCCTGCTCGTGTAGGCCACTAGCACTTTTTTCATTCCACGTTCTCCTTTCGTGACGAATTGCACTCTCTGGGTTGCAGAAGCCTTTTCTGAGATTTGTCCATTCCAATTTCGGGTTCAATACCCGACCGCCTGTCCATCCTTGCGCGGGTCGGATGCGGCGACATAGCCATCCTCCAGCCGGTAAATCAGCTGCCCGCCTCCGAAAAGGGAGGTGGGCGCGTCCGTGATGACCCGATGGCCCCGGTGGTTGAGTTCTTCGATGACGCCGGGCGCAAATCCCGGCTCAAGCGCCAGGCTCAAGTCCGGCGCGACATGCCAGCGCGGGGCATCGCAGGCGGTCTGGGGGTTCTGGCCGTGGTCGAACATTCGCACCATCATCTGCACGTGACCCTGGGGCTGCATGTGGGCGCCCATGACGCCGAAACTCATGAGGGGCTTTCCAGCGACGGTCACGAAGCCGGGGATGATGGTGTGAAACGGGCGTTTGCCCCCGGCCACACAGTTGGGGTGCCCTTCCTCGAGCACGAAGCCGGCGCCGCGGTTTTGCATGGCGATGCCGGTCCCGGGGATGACCACGCCCGAGCCGAAGCCCAGGTAGTTCGACTGGATGAAGGAGACCATCATCCCGGACGCATCGGCGGCCGTTAGATACACCGTGCCGCCGCCGGCCGGGACCCGTGCGAGCGGCCGGCCGCATCGGTCCATGCGGATCTGCGCGGCTTTGGCGGCGAGCAGTTCGGCGTGCAGCAGGCCGGCGGGTTTTACCCGCATGTGCTCGGCGTCGGCGACATGCCGGAACACCTCGGCAAAGGCGCTTTTCATGGCCTCGACCTGCAGGTGGATGCTGTCGGCGGAGTCCGCCGGGAAGCGGCCCGGCTCAAAATGATGCAGCACGCCCAGTGCGATGAGGGCGGCGATCCCCTGACCGTTCGGCGGGATCTCGTGCAGTCGGGCGCCGCGATAGTCGACCGCAACCGGCTCCACCCAGTCGGCGCGGTGGGATTCGAGGTCCGCCAGCGTCATGGCTCCGCCCTCGGCCGCTGCACAGGCGGCAATTGCTTCGGCCAGCCGGCCGCTGTAAAACGCCGTCCCGCGGCTGTCCGCGATGGCCGCCAGGGTCTTGGCCTGCTCCGGGCAGCAGAACGTTTCTCCGGGCTGTGGGGCGCGGCCGCCCGGAAAGAAGGTCCGGTTGATTTCCGCAAAATTCGGGTAGCGCACCCGGGCATCCTGCCAGCGCCAGGACGTGATGGGTGAGACCGGGTAGCCGTGCTCGGCGTAGGCAATGGCCGGTTCGAAGAGATCCGCGAAGGGGAGCTTGCCGAGCCGCTTTGAGAGACTGACCCAGGCCTGCACGGCCCCCGGCACGGTGACCGTGTCCCAGCCATAGGTGGGCATGCTCTCGAGGCCGGCGAAGCGCTGCCGCGTCCAGGCACGGGGGGAACGGCCGGAGCTGTTCAGGCCGAGGAGCTTTTCCCCGTCCCAGACGATGGCGAACGCGTCGCTGCCGATGCCGTTGCTGGTCGGCTCCACCACGGTCAGGGTGATGGCGGCCGCGATGGCGGCATCCGCGGCATTACCGCCCTTCAGCAGCATCCGGAGGCCGGCCTGGGCGGCCAGCGGCTGGGAGGTCGCCACCACGTTGCGCGCCAGAACGGGCATGCGCCGGGACGGATACGGAAAATCCCAGGATAGTTTCATTGTGCGGTTCCCTAATCGAGGAATTCGGCGATGGCACTGTGCTTGCGCTTGATGTCGCGGATCATCCGGTCCTGGTGCAGGAGCTTTTTCATGGAGCGCACGATCAAGTAAGCCCCCAGGCAGAGCAGGGCGGCGTTCAGCAGCCCGAAGGGTATGAACAACGACAGAACGTTGTCAATCGTGTAGTATTTCGACGTGGCGATCAACAGCCCGGTCAGCGAGAGCGGGATCGCGCATACCGCGATGCCCGTGCGCATGGTCGCCAGCGATGTACGCTTCTCGGCGAGGATCAACTGCACCTCATTAATAATGACCGGCTGAGGGCAGCTGTCCGGGGTATCCCCAGCTGCGTCATAGTCGTCCTCATCGGCCGATGCCGGCGTTATGTCCCTTGCAGGTGCCATGATATGTCCTGCGCCTCCGGTTTACGGTTTGGGCGGGTTTAATTTGAAGCGGATGTTCACCCCGGCGCTGACTTCGATCTGCCCGGGCTGGATCGGAGTCCCGGCGGATGCCGCTGCCGCGTACGTGCGCTCGGTGGGATAGGGCATGCGCGCCCCTTCCTCACGGATTTCGACAACCTCCCCCAGTTGGAGATTCATCGCGGCGGCAATGGCCTCGGCCTTGACACGGGCCTCCTGGGCCGCGAGTTTCAGGGCTTGCTGGCGGTAGTTGCCATCGTCCCGCAGCTCGAAGGAAAGATTGGCGAGTTGGTTGGCACCCGCGGTGATGCCGGCGTCGATCACGCTGCCGACCCGATCGAGATCATCCACCTGCACCCGGACGGTATTGGCGGCGCGGTAGCCGACGATGCGGGGGGCATTGGGCTCCTGATCCGTTTTGCGGCCGGGATTCGAATACACCGGGTAGAGGGAGAGCCTGTCGGTACGGATCTTTTCATCCGCAATGCCCATGGCCTTGATGTCCTTGACGACCCGTTGCATGATCTGGTTGAGCTGTTTCTGGGCCTCCATCGCCTGTTTGGCTTCCGCCACCGCGCCCAGATTGACGGCGGCGCGGTCCGGAGCCGCCGAAACTTCACCCCTGCCGGTTACGAGGATACTCGGGGCTTCGACCCCGCCGGCCGCCTGGACGTCCGACGGGAGGGTCTGGGAAAAAACCGTCAGCGCTGTCATCAAAACCAATGCGGCCGGCCGCAGCCGGCACCCGGCACGCATATCTTCGGCCCGCGTTCTCAGTGGGTTCATGGGTCGCTCCTCCTGAGGAATTCATCCGTGCCACATTAGCATGCTTTCAACAAGATGATCAAGGGCATGCTCGCAGGCGGCCGAGGCGGCACCCCGGGGGTGGCCCTTCGAACGTCACGCATTGGAAAATGACGTCTCTTTAATTGCCCTGGAGGTTGGGCAGGAGGGTGCGCAGCACATCCTCCTTGCCGATGATTCCCACCAGACGAGAATTCTCGACGACCGGCAACGTGTGAAAATTCTTGTCCACCATGAGGGCCGCAATGGTTTCTACTCCGGTGTCCGGGTGCACGGCCACCGGCTCGGGCGTCATGGCGTCGGCCACCGTGAGGGCGGCGATTTTACGGATCTGCTTTTCGATCTGCTTGGTAGAGCTCAACTGGATGACGCTGTCGAGAAAAGTGAAAAGCGTCGGGATCGGCAGCTTCTTCTGCTGGGCGATCAGGTCGCTCTGGCACAGGATGCCCACCAGGCGGCCCTTGTCGTCGACGACGGGTGCGCCGTTCACCCGGTTATCGAGCAATATCTTGGCCGCTCCGGCGATATTCATGTCCGGGGTGACCGTGATCACGGGGGTGGTCATGATGTCTCTGACGGTAATCATCGCCTCCTCCTATTATGGGGCTTGAGTGGAGTGTAGGGGTCGAGCTAAAAACGTTCTAGTCAAACACCCATGGTTTAAAGTTTGTGTCGCGGTCATAGTAGTCTTGTTGCTCGGTGCGCTTGAGAAAATTGACCACCACGTAGGTCAGGGGGGTGGCAATGACTTCGTAAGCGGATTTAAAAAGCCATTGCGTGAGGATCAACCGGCCGAGGGCTGCCTCTGGAACTATCCCCGCAAAAGCGATGCTGATGAAGAGCCCGGAGTCCGCCAACTGGCCCACGAGGGTGGATAACGTAGTACGCACCCAGAGCCATTTGCCGGCCGTGGCGATTTTTAACTTGGCCAGGACAAAGGAGTTGAGAAACTCGCCGGCCAGATAGGCAATAAAGGATGCGATCAGCAATCGCGGGGTGAAGCCCAGAATCGCTTCGTACGCTGTTTGGGCGGCCGTGGGTGAGTCGTACAGGGTCGCGTTCCAGAACGGCGCGGCGGGCAGCCGGCCGCCGACCCAGATCGCCAGCACGGCCAGCAGGTTGCACCCGAAGCCGATCCAGATGACCTGCCGTGCGCGGGCAAAGCCGTACACTTCGGTCAGCACATCGCCGAAGATGTAGGAGATGGGAAAAATGATCACGGCCGCCGGCAGGAACAAAGGCCCGGCCAGCGGCAGCGTTCCAAACGCTGCCAGCTTAACGGCAATGATGTTCGAGACGATCAGGCCGGTAACAAAAACGGCGGCGACGAGCGGAAGGAAACGACAGTGGCCCATGGCAAACACCCCGGGTTAAAAAAACATGGCACCTGCTGGCCGTCGAACCATGGCGGTCACAGGATCGACGCGGGACACACGCAGCCTGCGGCTAAATCTTGGACTTGCGCCGCGGCCTCTTTTCATGCCTGGCCACGACGGTGATGCCGATTCCACCGCGGTCGCCGAAAACTCCGGTCACTTCGATCCAATGCGGAGCAAGCCGCTTCACCATGTCATCGCAGATGGTGTTGATCAGGTGCTCGTGAAAGACGCCTTCGTTGCGAAATGACCACAGATACAGCTTGAGCGACTTGGACTCCAGGATCCATTGGTCGGGAATGTATTGAATGGTAATCGAGGCGAAGTCCGGTTGGCCTGTGGCCGGACACAGGCAGGTAAATTCATCGGTGCTGAGCGTGACGGTGTAACGCCGCTGCGGATGGTGGTTGGGGAACGTCTCCAGCGTTTTGCCGGGCTGTGATGTGCCCCCCAGTAGCGTTAGATGCGCTAAGTCGTTTTTTGAAGTGGGCATACGGAGTTGACCCTCGCCAAGCGAATGGCTCTTGGATTAAAGCAAATAATTATATTAGTTCGTCAGACAATACAACTTCCCCCGGTTGTTGTCTGCGATCATTCGGAGCTCATTCGCGTGCCAGGTGAGCCGTGCGAAGCGCCATGAGAAATTCCTCCTGCCCTCGTCTGGTCTCAAAAACACCGCTGACCACCAGCCATCCCCCAGCCTTGACCTGGAGCATCATGGAGGCAGCGTAGAGCCGCACCTCGGCTGCTTGCAGGTCGATCGGTATCGCATAGGCCTGTGTTTCGAAAAGCGCCATTGTTCCGGAAAAATCTTCCTCGCAGGCACTGTAGTCCAGGATGTGTGCGCCCGGGTCGTCTGGCGCCGAGTCCTTCAGGGTCGGACGGCCGGTTGGCTGGACCCACTGGTGGAAATAGTCGTTCTGCCGGGCCCAGTAGGTCGACCAATAGGGTCCATCCGCGCCCGCTCCCCGGGGATAGAACCCCGCGTGAGAAGGGGTGTGCATCCAACCAGCCGGCAGGCGGATAAAGAACAGACCCTCCGGGATCAGGACGCTGTATTCCCGCCAGGTCCGCGCATCCACCGCCGGCTCGGGGCAGGGCGGCGCGCTGGGCTGAGGGACATCTGAACCCGGAGCCCTGCCGCCGCCGAATATGCTGCACCCGGCCGCTGCGCAGCACCAAACAACCATCATGAGACCCCTGAGCACTTTTCGCTGTACCAGAGTCATGTGACGATTTATCCCTTTTTCGTCTTGGACCGCTGCTTCCTTCGCAGGGCCGCCAGCTTCTTGAGCTCGCCGTCGATCATGCGGTAGGTGTGCTCCTCGGCCGGGAATTTGCCCGTGCGGACGTCCTGGATGTAGGCCTCGAAGACTTTCGACATCTCGGCGCCGAGATTGGCGTACTTCTTGACGAACTTGGGAGTGAAGGCCTGGAAGATGCCGAGGATGTCCGAGACGATCATGACCTGGCCGTCGCAGTCGACCCCCGCGCCGATGCCGTAGATAGGGATGGGCAGCTCCTGGGCGACGATCTGGGTGACCTCGGGCGGGACGGCCTCCACGAGCATGGAAAAGGCGCCAGCCTCGTAGACCGCCTGCGCGTCCTGCAGGATGGCGAGCGCCGCCTCGGCGGTGCGGCCCTGGGCCTTGAACCCGCCGAGGGCCCCGGTGCTCTGAGGGGTCAACCCGACGTGGCCCATCACGAGCATGCCGCTGTCGGCGATGGCCCGGATGATGTGGGCCACTCGGGTGCCGCCCTCGAGCTTGATGCAGTCCACCCCGCATTTCTTGTGGTACTGCACCGCGTTCTGAACAGCGTCGTTGACGCTGCCGTGGTAGGAGCCGAAAGGCATGTCGCCGATCACGAAGGTGTTGGGCGCGCCGCGACGCACGGCCTCGGTGTGGTACATGCTTTGCTCAAGGGTCACGGGGATGGTTCCCGGGTAGCCGTAAACGGCCATACCGAGGCTGTCGCCCACGAGCAGCATGTCCATGCCGGCTTTTTCGGCGAGCTCGGCCGTGGTGAAATCGTAGGCCGTCATCCACACGGCCTTCTCGCCTTTTTCCTTCATCTGCTGCAGGTCGAAACGGGTCAATTTCTTCTTCATGTCAAAAACCTCCTTTAGTCGATAACTGGGGTAACTGCTCAGGTTACGGGTTGCAGGTTACAGGTTGCAGGGTTCAGGGAGAACGATGGCGCCCGCCCGAGGGGATTGCCTGGACCCTGAACCCTGGTATCTCTACCCTTGAAACCCCTCGACCTGAGTAACAAACAGGGCTTCGTCACCCTTTCCGTCGTACACGCCCGGCGTTTATAGCATACATCCCCGCGGATCCATCGGTTTTCGGTCATCCGCACCCGCACCCGCAGTCGCAGCCGCCGGATCCCGCGTGGGCTGTCAGCTCGGCCATGGTACGGACGATCTCGCGGGGGTCTGCCGGCTCGATGCCGGTGAGCCCGACCTGAAAATGCACCTCGTCCCGGTCCTTGAAAGGTGCGGAGAACGCCAGGGCCAAGTGTTCGAAAAAGTGCTCCATGTCGGGCCGCCTGACGTGAAAGCAGATCTCATCCCCCGGCGCGCGGCCGGCCAGCAGATATTCGAAGGGCGTCATGCCGCCGGTACCGATGCCGCATATGAAGGTGAGTTCCGGATGGGCAAGCGGCAGGTTCATGGCGCCGGGGGCCGCACCGGCCCGGATAATGACTGTAATCTTCTGCAACGGCTCAACGGTCGGCATGGCGAGTGCTCCTTACGAGCCGGGCTGCGCCGGTGGCGGCGAGCCGGGTGGGGTCAGGTATTCCGAGATGAGTGTTGCCAGCGCGATGCGCTGCATAACGATGCGGTCTTCGAGCGGCAGCACGCTCGGTGTCACTACCGAGTAAACGACGGAACTTGTGTTCTGGCGGAGGTAACCGGACAGCGTGAGTTGATCGAAGAGTTTCATCAGTCTCAGCCCCCACATGGGGGCGGCGATGATGCCATCATGTGGTTTGAGCAGCACTTTGCGGATACCCGTTTCGATGGGGTAGCCTTTCGCGCGCAGGTCGCCGACAATCCGTTCGGATACGGCGGCTGAGTCCAGTCCATACTGCCAGATGTAAAAGCCGCTCGCCTCCGGGTCCTCGCGGAGGTCGATGACGAGATCGTAGCGTTTCTCCCTCAGAAACCGCCGAATGGTCCGGGATTCGGGACAGGTAAAACTCGCAAAGTCCCACTCGATGTCGACCCCGTTGGGGCTTGCGCCGACACCGTGGACCCAGCCCCACGGGTTGACCAGGGGCAGGATGTCCGCGTCGTAGAGCGCGCCGTCCGCGGAAGGGGTGGCAAGCTCCCGCACCAGCCCCAGCGCGACCTCCACCCCGGCCGCCCCGTTGCCTTGCACGCCGGCGATGATGAGAATCCGTTGCAAGCCGGGCTGAAAGGGCCTGTAAACGACCCGCCAGAAGGGGGCCTCGAAACCGGGAGCGTTGACCTGTCCGAGGTCGACCAGCAGCACATTCGGCGAGGCGGCGTCCGCCGCCTGCAGCCGGTCCTGAAGGGGTGCAAGGCTCCTTACGACCGGGTAGCTGTAATCGGTCGTGTGCCGCATCCGCAAAAGCGAGCACGACCCCAACGCCCACGGGAGCAATAGCAGAACCAGCACCCGCATGGAGCGTGCATTGCGTGCCGAACGCAAGATTCCGGGTGAAGGGCGGCGCCGAAAAAAATTAACCCATGAACCGGCAATCGTCATGATTGAAGAACTCATAAAAAGTCAGCGTGTTTTGTCGGCGATGATCCAAGTCGTCAGCCGCCTGTCCGCGTGGATCCGGACCGTGAGACCGTAACCGGCCAGCATGTCGCAGATTTCCTGGGGCCGAAAGAAGCGGCTGCGCATCAGGCTGGCTTTCTCGGCCAGGGCGATCAGCTTGACCGCGGTCCGGTTCAGGTCGAATTCTTCGATGAGCAGCCTTCCGCCGGGTTTGAGGACGCGGACGAGATCCCCGATGGCGGCCCATTGACGGGTGAAGTGGTGCAAGGCGTCGACGACCAGGATCCGGTCGAACGTGCCGTCGCCGAAAGGCAGCTGCTCAACACGGGCCCTCACCGCCGGCAGCGCTTTTGCGCCGGCCCTGGCCAGCATGTGCGGAGAGATATCGCTCACCACCACATTCCCGACCAGCCGGCGCAGGGACAGCGACACGCGGCCGGTGCCGCCGCCGGCGTCCAGGAGCCAACCGGCGGCTGGGAGCTTCATCAGGTCCATCAATCGCAGCGGGTCCGGCGGGCCCATCAGGCGGTCGTAAAACGGCGCTAAGAACCTGAAGTGATCAAGCATGGAACGTAACGACTCGGGTTTTCCTCCGCCCGGTCGGCGGAAGAAAATGTCTGCGTCAGTCTGCGTCCGTCGGCGGTTAAACTACATTTTTTAAATTTTAGGCACTCTATGCAATTTAGCGCACTTTAGGCACTCGCTTCACCGTGGCCTGTACCTTGTACCTTTTCTACCTGAGCACTAACCATTTTTCAAGAGCGGCTCCGGGTTTTTTCCGCTGCCGGCCCGCGCATCGGGGTGCGGCAGTCGAGGAGTCTATTGATTTTGTCGCGGGAATAGGGTAGTTAGTGTCCATCCAGAAATGGTGGATTTCGGTTCAGGCCAAGGCCGCAGCGATTTGGCAACCGCAGGCGTAGTGCGGCTACGCCGAGGATTGCGAAGAGCGAGAACGCCGGCATGGGCCGAAAGACGCCGTTTATGGACGGGCACTAGTTAGATTGGCAGATTCTATCCGGCGGCGCCCCTCTTTCAGGGCGGCGGAATCGGTGCGGAGCGCGGCAACGGCTTTTCGGCAGCCGGCTGACTTTCCCACTGGAGCGGGTCCATGAGCATGTGTGTCCTGCTGAATGCAGACTACACCTTTCTCAACCTGGTGCACTGGAAGCGGGCCGTATGCCTGATGGCGAAAGGCAAAGTGGAGGTCATCAAGGATTCGCGGGCGACCGTGCACAATGCCAGCGGCGCTGAGTTGCGCATACCGGCCGTCATGCGGCTGGTCAAGCTGATCCGGACCATCTACCGCGCCGGTGTTGCGTTCACCAAGCGCAATGTCCTGGTGCGGGACGGCTATCGGTGCGCCTACTGCGGCGGCCAGAAAGACAGGCTGTCCATCGACCACATCATCCCGAGGTCGCGCGGCGGAAAGACCACTTTCGAAAACTGTGTCGCCGCCTGCAAGAGCTGCAATCTGAGAAAGGGCGGCCGCACCCCCAGTGAGGCCGGTATGTACCTCAAGGTGAAAGCATATCAGCCCACCATAACGGAATTCCTGCGCATGAAATTCCGCAGCCTGGGTTTCACCGACCTGTTGGCCGATCTCGGTTTTTAAAAACAATTCCACTGACCCTCCCACGGCGGCGGCGGAGGAGAACCGGCGCGACCGGCCGTTCGGGGCACGCGCGCGAAGGCGAGAGGACAACGACTGCGATGAAGGGCATCATTCTGGCCGGCGGTTCCGGCACGAGGCTTTATCCGATCACGCTGGGCGTCAGCAAGCAGCTTCTGCCCGTCTACGACAAGCCGATGATCTACTACCCGATCTCCGTGCTGATGCTGGCGGGCATCCGCGAGATCCTCGTCATCTCCACCCCCATCGACCTGCCGTTTTTTCGGCGGCTGCTGGGCGACGGCTCGCGCCTGGGGATATCGTTTACCTACAAGGAACAGCCGCGGCCCGAAGGCCTGGCCCAGGCGTTCATCATCGGCCGGGAGTTCATCGGCACGGACACGGTGTGCCTGATCCTGGGTGACAACATCTTCTACGGCCCGGGCCTGGCTGCGATCCTGCGCGAGGCCGTCAAACTGACGCGGGGCGGGCTCATCTTCGGCTACCCGGTCAGGGACCCCGAACGTTACGGGGTGGTGGAGTTCGACGCCAACCGCCAGGTGATCGGCATCGAGGAGAAACCCCAGAAGCCCAAATCGAACTACGCCGTGCCGGGCCTTTATTTCTTCGACAACGACGTGATCGACATCGCCGCGAACCTCAAACCCTCCGCCCGGGGCGAGATCGAGATCACCGATGTGAACTTGGCCTACCTGCGCCGCGGGGACCTGCGGGTGGAACCCCTGGGCCGCGGGTTTGCATGGCTCGACACCGGCACCCACGAAGCCCTTCAGCAGGCGGCCAGCTATGTCCAGGTCATCCAGGACCGCCAGGGGCTGAAGATCTCCTGCATCGAGGAGATCGCCTACCGCCTCGGGTACATCGACCGCACCCAACTGCTCATGCTGGCCGCCGAGTTGGCCAAAAACGACTACGGCCGCTACCTGACGGAGATCGCCAACGAGGATGGGCAACCCTTGTGAGGAACGAAGGGTCCAAGCACCTATCAGTTGCTTTTTAAACCAACCCGATCCGGGAGGATGTAATGGATTACAAGCAGACCCTGAACCTGCCCTCGACGGCGTTTCCGATGAAAGCGAATCTGGCCCGGCGCGAACCGGAGCAGTTGCAGCAGTGGGAGGAGAACCGGCTGTTCGAGCAGATCCGGAAGACGTCCAAAGGCCGAGAGCCGTTCATCCTGCATGACGGTCCGCCCTATGCCAACGGGCACATCCACATCGGCACCGCGCTCAATAAGATCCTGAAGGACATCATCGTGCGCTCGCGGCAGATGGCCGGTTTCGACGCCGTCTACGTCCCGGGCTGGGATTGCCACGGGCTGCCGATCGAGCACAACGTGGACAAGGAGCTGGGCGAAAAGAAGAAGGAGCTCTCCCGCTCGCAGGTGCGCCGGCTCTGCCGCGCCTATGCCGAACGCTTCATCGACATCCAGCGCGAGGAGTTCAAACGGCTGGGGGTCATGGGGGACTGGGCCAATCCCTACCTCACCATGAACTACGCTTACGAGGCCGTGATCGCCCGGGAGTGCATGAAGTTCGGCTTGAACGGCGGCCTGATGCGCAGCAAGAAGCCCATCTACTGGTGCTTCACCTGCCAGACCGCCCTGGCCGAGGCCGAAATCGAATACCAGGACGATGCGACGGCATCCATCTTCGTGAAGTTTCCCCTGCAGGACGACCTCGCCGCGGAATACCCGGTGCTGGCCGGGAAAAAGGTCTATGTGGTCATCTGGACCACCACCCCCTGGACGCTTCCGGCGAACCTTGCCATCGCGCTGCACCCGGACTTCGAGTACGCGGCCGTGGACACCGGTGCGGACGGGGTCTACATCATGGCCCGCGATCTGGTCGATGCCTGCATGGCCCGCTTCGGCGTCCGCGATTTTTCCATCCTGACCCGCCTCGATCCGAAAAAGCTCGAGCGCAAACGCTGCCGGCACCCGCTGTACGACCGCGATTCGCTGATCGTGCTGGGCCGCCACGTGACGCTCGACGCCGGCACGGGCTGCGTCCACACGGCCCCCGGCCACGGCCGCGAGGACCACGAAGTCGGGCTGGAGTACGGCCTGGAGGCCTACTCGCCGGTGGACGACCGGGGCCGCTTCACTTCGGAGGTGGAGTTTTTCGGCGGCCAGTTTGTCTTCGAAGCCAACACGTCCATCAGCGCCCGGCTCCGGGAAAACGGGTCCCTGCTGTGCACGAGGGGCGCTTCGAGCATTCCTATCCCCACTGCTGGCGCTGCAAGCAGCCGGTGATTTTCCGGGCCACCCCGCAGTGGTTCATCTCCATGGACAAGACCGGACTGCGGCAAAAAGTCCCTGGAGGAGATCGACCGGGTCCAGTGGATCCCCCACTGGGGGCGCGAGCGCATCTACGGGATGATCGAGAACCGCCCGGACTGGTGCGTCTCCCGGCAGCGGGCCTGGGGGGTGCCGATCGCGGTATTTTATTGCGACAAATGCGAGGCGCTCCTGCTGAACGATCAGATCATGGACCGCGTCTACCGGATGTTCGCCGAACACGGCGCCGACGTCTGGTTTGAGCGCACCGCGGACGAGATCCTGCCGCCGGGTGCACACTGCGAAAAATGCGGCAACGCCAGTTTCGTCAAAGAGACCGACATCCTGGACGTGTGGTTCGACTCCGGGGTGAGCCACGCCGCCGTGCTTGAGGCGCGCCAGGACTTGCGCTGGCCGGCCGATCTCTACCTCGAGGGCAGCGACCAGCACCGCGGCTGGTTCCACAGCTCGCTTTTGACCGCCGTGGGGACCCACGGACAGGCGCCCTACCGGGCGGTGTTGACCCACGGCTTCGTGGTGGACGCCGACGGGCAAGCAAGATGTCCAAGTCCATCGGCAACGTCATCGCCCCCAAGACGGTGATCGACAAGTACGGCGCGGAGATCCTGCGCCTGTGGGTTTCCGCCTCGGACTACCGGGAGGACGTCCGCATCTCGGACGCCATCCTGTCCCAGCTGAGCGACGCCTATCGCCGCATCCGCAATACCAGCCGGTTCATGCTCGGCAACCTCTACGACTTCGACCCGGCGGCGGACGCGCTGCCCGCCGGCCAGATGCTCGCCATCGACCGCTTCGCCTTGCACAAGCTCCAGATCCTGGTGGACAAGGCGCGCCGGGCCTATGAGGTCTACGAGTACCACACCATCTACCATGCGCTGTACAACTTCTGCACGCTGGATCTTTCGGCCTTCTATCTCGACATTCTGAAGGACCGGCTCTACACCTCGCCGGCCCGGTCGGTCGCGCGCCGCAGCGCCCAAACCGCCCTGCACACGTTGGTCGGAACGCTGGCCCGGCTGATGGCGCCGATCCTGCCGTTCACGGCCGAGGAGATCTGGCAGCACATGCCGGCCGAGCCGGGAAAGGCCGCCAGCATTCACATGACCCGCCTGCCCGATGCGGACGCCGGCCTGAGGGACGAGCCTCTGGCCGTGCGCTGGGAGCGCCTGCTGCAGGTGCGCGGCGAGGTGACCAAGGCCCTGGAGGAGGCGCGGGTGCAGAAACGGATCGGGCATGCGCTGGATGCGTCGGTGACCCTGTCGGTGGGGGCGGAGCTTTACGCCATGCTCGCACCCGATGCCGCCGACCTGCGCTCGGTTCTGATCGTCTCGGCGGCGGAACTGCGCCAGGACGCCGCGCTCGACGATGCCTGGGAAAGCGCCGAGGTCGAGGGTCTGAAGATTCGGGTTCAAGCGGCCGTCGGGAAAAAATGCGAGCGCTGCTGGGTGCATGAAACCTCCGTCGGCGAAATCCCCGAGCACCCGACCATTTGCGCGCGCTGCCGGGATGCGCTTGCCAAGATGGGGGCGGCGTAACTGTGGTCTCCCGAAAAATCATATTCCTGGTAATCGTCGCCGGCAGCGTGCTGGGGCTGGACCTGTTCACCAAAATGCTGATCCTCGCGCACGTGCCGCTGGGCGCCGCCATCCCGGTCGTTCCGGGCCTGCTCGACCTGACCCACGTGCATAATCCCGGCGGCGCCTTCGGGTTCCTGGCGACCATGGGCCCGCAGGCCCGGGGCGTGGTTTTCATCCTGGTCTCCCTGGTGGCCGTCGCGGTGATCCTGTGGTTCTACTTGCAGACCCCGGTTCAGCAGAGGTGGCTGGCCTTCGGGTTTGCCCTCATTTGCGGCGGGGCCATCGGCAACCTCGTGGACCGGCTGCGCTTCGGGGTGGTGATCGACTTCATCGATGTCTACATCGGCGCCCTGCACTGGCCCGCCTTCAACATCGCCGACAGCGCCATCACCGTGGGGGTGACGATCTTTGCCTTCCACGTGATCTTCCGCAAGATGCCGGGATGATCCGCTATGGCTGAGATCAGCTACCAGCAACTCGCCTCCCATCTCAAGGGCCTCGACCCACCCGCAGGCGGCGGCCCGCCCGTCTACCTGATCTACGGCGAGGACCTCCTGGTCGCCAGCGTTTTCGATGAGGTTCTGCGGCACTTCCTGCCGGCGCCCCAGGACAGCCTGAACTATGAACCGTTCGACGGCGCGTCCTCCGACATCGGCGAGGTTCTCGCGGCCGTGAACACCTTTGCGCTCATGCCCGGGACCAAGGTGGTGGCCCTGAAGGACGCCCGCATCTTCCACACAAAGGAGGATGCGTCCCGGCTGCTCGAACAGGCCCACACGGCCCACACCGATGGCGACATGGCCAAGGCGGCGCGCTGTTTTCTCAGCGCGCTGGGCCAGCTCGGTCAGAGCCTTGCGGACATGGCCGGTCCGGGCCGGCGCGGCAACCTGCCGGCGGGCTTCGCTCCCGGGGAGGATGAGGGCTGGATCGACGCACTCCTGGCGCACTGCGCTGCGAACCATCGGGCGGTGCCGGCGGCGGCGGACACAGCCGGCATGCTGGAGCGGGCCATCGCGAAAGGCTTTCCCCGTGGGAATCACCTGCTCATCACCACCGATGCGGTCGACCGCCGCCGCAGCTTGTATAAGAGCCTGGGCGCAGAAGGCGTGATCATCGACTGCTCCGTTCCCAAGGGTGAGCGCAAGGCCGACCGGGACGTTCAGGACGCGGTGCTCGCCGAGCACATGCAGAGCATCCTTGCCCCCCGGGGCAAGTCCATGAACCGGCCCGCCTTCCAGGCCCTGTGCGAGATGACGGGCTTCAATCTCGGCACCTTCGCGCACAACCTCGAGATTCTCGCCGACTACGTGGGCGGCCGCGCCGACATCACGGCCGAGGACGTGCAGGCCGCCCTCACCCGCTCGAAGAAAGACCCCATCTACGAGTTTACCAACGCCGTGGCGGATCGGGACCGGGACCGGGCCTTCTTCTTCCTGAGATCCCTGCTGGAAGGCGGCATGCACCCGCTGCAGGCCCTGTCGGCGATCGTCAACCAGGTGCGCAAGCTCTTGGTGGCCAAGGGTTTCACGCAGAGCCCGTCCGGGGCGGTCTGGCGCCGCGGATGCTCCTATGCGCAGTTTCAGAAAAATGTCATGCCCGCCGTGGTTCAGCACGACCGCGAGCTGCTGGCCCTTCTGGAAGGCTGGGAAAGCGATCTTGCGGAACCGCCGGCCGAGGGTGCGAAAAAGAAGAAGGCGAAAGCCAACCCGGCCACCGACCTGGTGCTCGCCAAGAACCCGGCCAACGCGTTTCCGGTGTATCAGCTCATCAAAAAATCCGACGAGTTCTCGCGGGAGGAACTGCTGCGGGCGATCGAGCGGCTGAGCCAGACCGACAGCCAGCTGAAGTCCTCGGCCCTCGATGCGAGATTGATTCTGGAGCGGCTTATCTGGCAGATATGTGAAAAGTGATGATGGCTTCGTAAATAGTCCAATTTCGGCGTTGCGCTTCAGCGCGTTGTCGCTGCGGCGTACAGGAAGCACACCTCACTCCACGCGGATGTTTGCTTTCGCAAACGTAACGTTGCCAGCACTGACGTGCTTTTGTCTTTTCGGCCGTTGGCCGAAAATCCAAGCCACCCCCGTAGCGGGTGGCCGTTAGGCCGCGCGCCTTGAACTTGGCCTCTTTGCAAAGCCATCAATCTGGACGAGTTATTGCGAGTCCATCAAAAAGTGAATGGTGACAGGTGCCATGGGCTTTATCCGGAACCAGGAAGAAAAGCTGGCGGCGAAGATTCTGCGTTGGCAATATGAAAAGCAGAAACTTCCGCTGCCGGCAGAAGCCGACCTGATGACGCAGACGGCCCGGATCGTCGAGGAGGCGCACCGGATCGCACGCAACCGAGGCGGCAACCTCTTCGAGATAATGAAGGAAGTGGTGCGTGACCTTTTAAAGAAAAAGTAGGCGAGCCCCTTTGCCCCTGCTCCCACAAACTCAACAGACTCAACAAACTCAATGGACTCAATGGACTCAACAGACTCAATAGACTCAACAGACTCAACAGACTCTGAGGAGGCCCCCCATGACCGAAAGCTGGGAAACGAAACTCTCCTGTGCTACCCAATGCGATCGTTGCCATCAGAAGCTCGGCCGGAAAGACCAGCGCATTCTTTCCGTCTACGACCACCAGCCGATCTGCATGATCTGCAAAACGGCCGAGGAGCAGCGCCCGGACTATGCGGCGGTTTCCAGGGCGGCGATCGGCCAGTGCCTGATCGACACCGAGCTCGCCTACGGCGACCCCGGCGGGTACTGCTTCTACCACTTCTACCCGTTCACCTGCTGATGCCTCCATGGAAAGCCGCTGGCTTATAGCAGGGTTCTGAAAACATGCATCAGGCTGTCAGTCAAGGCGCGCGGTGTTTTGAAAAGCGCAGCGCATGCGTTGATATGTGGGCATTCACAAAAGCGGCACAATGGCGGGTCACGGCGCAAGGCGTAATTTTTTTCAACACCGGGTTAATGTTCGGCGTGCGTCAGAAAGGTTACAAAAAAATAATTCAATGTTGCTTGACAAAAAAAGTCATGGGGGATAGAATCAACCCATACTGAACCGAATCCCGAAGAATTATCGGGAGCGGGGGACCCAAGTTTTTGGGGTGCATCGCCATCTGGCGAGGGGTAATCTCATCGGCCCTAGCCCTTCAGCTAACCTCGTAGGCGTCGAAGAGGAAAACCCTCGAAATCGAGCGGGGGCCTTTCCTCGAACACTTCGATTCCGGAGGTTGAGAGGCATGTTTGTTGAGTATTTTGACGCCACGTCCCTGAAATTCATCCTTCTCAGAAATCGTTCCAAACTTCTCAGCTTCCCGCCCCACCATTTATTTATTCTCGCCTGGTGTGCACTTGTTCCTCTCTTTGCTAAACCCGCCCTAAGCTCCACTCCCGAACACAGCGAAACGTAAAGGTTTTCTCGGTTTGCTTCCGCTAACCGATTGAGCCGGGCCATGCCCAAATTCAGACACATGCAATTTTCTGGTGCTGAAGGACAGATGCGCCATGGGAGGACCACCATGATTGCTTCCAAATCGATCCGCAGAATTTTAAGCCTGGGTTTTGAAATCGTTGTTTGTGTTTTGATCGGCCTCATCGCATCCAATGCCTTGGCCGCCCAAGCCACCCTCGCCTGGGACCCCAACACGGAGAGCGATCTGGCGGGCTACAGGATTCATTACGGCACAGCCAGCGGCAACTACACGGTTCATACCGATGTTCACAAAGCCACCAGCTACACCGTGACCGGGCTGACGGACGGGCAGACCTATTATTTCGCGGCCACCGCCTACGACGCCGCCGGCAACGAGAGCGGCTATTCCAACGAGGTGAGCTATTCCGTCCCCGCGGCAAACGGGGCCCCCTCCGCGCCGGCCGTACCTTCAGGCCCCGCGAGCGCCCTGGTGAACACATCCACCAGCTTCAGCACCTCGGCCACCGACCCCAACGGCGACAGCTTGCAGTACCGGTATGACTGGGGCGGAGGTGTCCTCTCCAGTTATGGAGCCGCCAGCCAGTCGCACAGCTGGACCGCGGCCGGGCAGTATGCCGTAAAAGCCCAGGCGCGCGACAGCCGGGGATTGGAATCGGTCTGGTCGGGTGCCAAGACTGTGACTATCACCCAGAACACCCCCCCGAACGCGGCTCCCACGGCCAACGCCGGTGCCGACCAGGCGGTCAACGCCGGGGCAACGGTGGTCCTGCAGGGAAGTGGTTCAGACCCCGATGACGGCATCGCGGCCTATCAGTGGCGGCAGGTGAGCGGGACAACCGTGACGCTCACCGGCGCCCAGAGCCAGCAGGCGAGCTTCACGGCACCGAGCATCACTACGGGCAGCATGGCGCTTGTGTTCGAATTGAAAGTGACGGACCGTGGAGGCCTATCGGCCACCGACACGGCCACGGTGACCGTTCAGTCAACGAGCCAGGCTCAGGGTACCTACAGCCTCTGGACCACATCCACAACGCCGGGCACCGCGTCCGCATCCGATTCCCAAGCCGTGGAGTTGGGCATGAAGTTCAGGGCCGATGTGAGCGGGTCTGTTACGGGAGTGCGCTTCTATAAAAGTTCAGCCAACACGGGGCAGCACGTGGGGAATCTATGGGACCGCAGCGGCAAGCTGCTGGCCAGTGTGGTTTTTTCGAATGAAACGGCGTCCGGCTGGCAGCAGGCTGTCTTCTCGAGCCCGGTTGCCGTGAGCGCCAATACGACCTACGTGATCTCCTATCACACGAACACCGGACACTACGCCTTCAATACGGGCTACTTTGCCACAACCACCAGCAAATCCCCCCTGCGTGCCCTGGCCAACGGGGAGGAGGGCGGCAACGGCGTGTACCGGTATGGTGCGTCTGGATTCCCGAACGCGACCTGGTCTTCCAGCAACTACTGGGTGGATGTGGTCTTTAAGACCGGCCAGCAAACTCCGCCTACCCCACCTACCCCGCCGCCTACCCCGCCCCTACGCCCCCGCCTGCGCCCACGGCTTCGACCTACAGCCTCTGGACCACATCCACAACACCGGGCACCGCGTCCGCATCCGATTCCCAAGCCGTGGAGTTGGGCATGAAGTTCAGGGCCGATGTGAGCGGGTCTGTTACGGGAGTGCGCTTCTATAAAAGTTCAGCCAACACGGGGCAGCACGTGGGGAATCTATGGGACCGCAGCGGCAAGCTGCTGGCCAGTGTGGTTTTTTCGAATGAAACGGCGTCCGGCTGGCAGCAGGCTGTCTTCTCGAGCCCGGTTGCCGTGAGCGCCAATACGACCTACGTGATCTCCTATCACACGAACACCGGACACTACGCCTTCAATACGGGCTACTTTGCCGCAACTACCAGCACATCCCCCCTGCGCGCCCTGGCCAACGGGGAGGAGGGCGGCAACGGCGTGTACCGGTATGGTGCGTCTGGATTCCCGAACGCGACCTGGTCTTCCAGCAACTACTGGGTGGATGTGCTGTTCCAGACCGCGGGAACGACCCAGGTTGCCGCGGCAAGTGGAGGCACCAGCGCCGGGACGCTGGCGGCTGCGACTCCCGCAACCGGCGCGACTGCAACCACCCCGGTCTCCGGAGCTGGAGCGACAACGCCAGCGACTGCGACCCCGCTTCCCAGCGGCAGTACCAGTGGGGGAACCTTGCCCGCTGAGGGCTCAGGTGCAAGCGGCGGAGTCCAGGCAGCAAAGCAGCTGCCCGCTGCTCCGGTGCCGGTCTCGCCCACGAACGATAAGATCGTGACTGTCCAGCCTGTACTCAAGACCGGTGCCTTCCAGCACCCGGACCCCGGGGAAAGCCATGCCGAAACCCATTGGCAGGTGTTCCGGGACGATGACAGCACCTGCGTTCTCGACGTGCAGTCCACTAATAGCCTGACCAGCCTGACCGTGCCGAAATTGGTGCTCGAAGAGGGTACAGCCTATTTCTGGCGGGCACAGTTCATTGACAGCGATGGCGATATCTCGGAATGGTCCGACTACGGGTATTTCTCGACCGGGACAACGGATGCGGACCTCAACGCCAACGGCATCCCCGATGCCCAGGAGGTGGAGCGCAGGGCTGACTTGGATAAGGACGGGGTGAGAGATTCTCGGCAGCCGGACATCAAGTCGGTCAAGATTCCGGGCAGCGGAGTTGAGCTCGGCGTCAGCATCAAGGGCTGCCCCACGGCGCTGGCCATCGAGGCGGTGGAAGCCGAAGACCCTCAGCAGCCCGGGTCGACTGCTTCCGCTAAACCAGGCAGCATGCCCTTTGGCCTGGTCAACTTTAGAATCGCTGTCACCAATCCCGGCGACCCGGCGGTGGTGAGAATTTATTTTTCTCAAGCCGCACCGGCTTCCAGCAAATGGTACAAGTATGACCCGATTGCCGGAACCTGGTACGACTTCTCGGCCTATGCGAAATTCGCAGCAGACCGTTTCTCGGTAACCTTGACCCTGACGGACGGGGGAGCCGGGGATGCCGACGGGGTCGCCAATGGTCTCATCGTCGACCCGGCGGGGGTCCTCGAGCTGAAGGATGCAGTTGTCAGCGACGGAAATCCGCCAACGGCTCCAGCAGCAGCGGAAGCCCTACCGGGTGTGTCCGCTCGGCACGTTCAGTGACGGCGGGATGGCTCTAACTCCGCAGACGCAGTTTGTCGCGAGCCTTTTCAAACATTAGGCTTGTCGGGCCTTGGAGGCTGGTGTGCCGCCACGGACCGACAGGCCTGACTCCAAGCGTTAAGGAGGAAACAATGCAAATGATTGCGGAGTTAAAAACACTGCTCCTGGAGATGTTGGAATCCGCGTTTCAAAACGGAGAGGTGCATGCCACTCAGCAGATGGGTGTCAATATGTCCAATGCCGTGAAACGCGAAGGGGTGGTGATTATCCAGAATCAAAACGTTGAAGTTTATGCCCGTATCATGCCGCCGATGGTGAAGGCGCTGAAGCTGTGTGATGCCATGGAATCGATCTGGCGCAGCCAGGCCGATGTCACGATTGATCTGCAACAGCCTCAGCTTCCAGCGCCCGCGGACCCAGATGATACGGACCCGATCGATGCGTGCTGCGCATGGCTGTATGAAAACCATATCCCGTGGCAGGGCATGCAGGACCTGATGAAGGCGCGCTACCTGGAGTACGTGATCAGTCGCTCCAGAACAAAGACCGAGGCTGCCAAGTGGCTCGGGGTCGGCAGTACCTACCTAAGTAGACTATCCAAAACTGCAATGAACAACTGAGACCAGTCGGCGATGTTCGCAACATATAGGCACATGCGCCTTTTTACCGAGAATTTCAAAAGCGCGAGGCACGGATTATGTCCTGGGTAACGCTATTCATTACGCTTTATTTGGTTGTAATCTGGTTTGCATTCTCCGGCTCAAAGAGAAAGGGTGCTCCTGTCTATGTTGAGGTGAAGAAGCGTCCGCAAAAATAAGCGCACAAAGGCTATTGAGCCTGAAGACTCCTATCTCATCGCTTAAAACCCGCGACCGGGTTACACCCGGGAACTATGCGACAAAGGCCAAGGCATAGTGCTTGCCGGCAGTGAAGCTCAGAGGCACTGGCCCTTAATTTTTTTCCTGCCCGGGTCTAATTCCTCACAGCCGGCTGCAGTAGAATCTGAAAAAACCTTCGTAGCCATCCCGCCGCTTGCGGCGGGGCGGTTGAACTTCCCCGTGCCACCCCCGCCAATCGCTCCTCGCCCAATTGGATTGCGTAAGTGATTCATGGTATTGTGGCAGTGTCGTAACGTACAAATTTTTAATGATATCCCTTGAATGCCCATAGCGACCTGATGGTCAAGGTAATTCGGAAGCGGCAGCCTTGAGATGAAGCCTTCCACACGAAAATATTTGTGGGCATTAGCAGGCGTGCTCTGTGCGATCGGGTTATCCGGGTATCTCTACGCGAAGACTATATTCGGTTTTTGGCCTCCAATGCACCAATTGAGGCTCAGACCCTGGTCATCGAAGGCTGGATTCCGGACCACGGAATGAAAATAGCTTCTGACTACATTATGAGGAAAAATAACAAGCTGGTTATAGTTACCGGTGGTCCGTTGGAACGTGGCTCATCTCTGTCGGACTATAAAACGTACGCAGAGATAGGACGCGCGACACTCATAAAGCTTACAGGGCGGGAGGATATTGTCGCCGTATCCGCCCCTCCAATGCGAAAAGACAGGACGTATGCGTCTGCGCTGTCTTTAAAAAAGTGGCTCGATGAAAACCATGCAGACCTGACAAGATTCAACTTGATCTCATCGGATGCCCATGCTCGCAGAAGTTTATACCTGTTCAAAGAAGCCCTGGGAGAGAAGTTTTCGATAGGGGTTATCGCTGCCGCCCCAGAGGATTATGATGCGGATAGGTGGTGGTCGTATAGTGAGGGGTTCCGAACGGTTGTCAGTGAGACCATTGGATATCTGTATGCCCTGATAGTGTTTCCGTTTACAAATGAGCGGCTGCCAAACGCGGATTGAATCGCTCTCGAGAAATCACCTTTTCTAAAGTTTACATGCTGAGATGGAACGGCGAGGAGTTGGACCACCAATTGTTGCAGCTGGCACTATGGTGGATTGAGCAGATCCCTAAGTGGCGTCTGTCTTTAAATGGCGGGCTTTAATCGAGGGCAGTCGTAGAGTTGGACTATTTCAACTGAGCGGCAGCATAAGTGCCTTCACCGCGACAGGTCCAAGGCTGAGGAGGCCAAAAGTGGAGAAACGGAGGAGACTTAATCGAAGGCGGTGGACAACGTTCCGCGGCAAAAACGAACCTGCCAGAAGACGCATTTCTTTCTAACCCGACACCCCCCTTACCGCCAGCAGCACCAGGGCCGTGAGCATCCCTATCGCGATTTTGCGAAGTTCTCCGCGCAGCTCGCCGATCAGCACCTCCAATCCGAAGTATAGCACGATCAGCTTGACCGCAACGTAGCCCATCTGCGAGCCGCCCAAGAAACTGGTCGACAGGGCCAGCACAATGAGTGCTATAAGCAAGACCAGGAAATCCATGGGAGTGGCCTTGAAACCCCTTTTGCGCCGCGTGAATTTGAGGGTCAACACCGTGAAGAGAGCGAGCGCTCCATAGGCATAGTCATACAAGTCCAGCATGCCCTGAGTGACCCATATAGCCGGTTCGATGCGCCCCAGGGTCAACACCATCGGCACCATCAAGTAGAACGCAATCCGCAGGACGCTGTTTACCCACTGCCACCTCATCAACCGGGTGATGAGGATGCTGCCGACAAAGCCAGCAGCTGCGGCTGACAAGTACTCCGGAACGGTGTCCGGCACCAGGATGGCCGCTGCGAAGAGCAACGGAAGTCCGTACTTCAGCGGCGGGAAGAAAACCTGGATCAGCAGTCTTTTGTCCTTGATGACCTTTTGACTGCCCTTGATCCCGATATCGAAGAACCCCGTGTGGTGGAACCTAATACCTTCTTTCCTTTTTCCTGCCATACGTAGCAAGTCCGATCAAACCCGTTGCGGGAAGGTACATGGTTGCGGGTTCGGGAGCCGGGAGTTGTCCATTGAACAAATCCATGGGCGATTCGCCCTCACCGAATCGAAGCAAATTTCGTTCCCGCCCCTGCCCCTCATTGCCCCGCACAAGGCAACCTGAATCATTGTGGGCGTGCAGATCAACATGTCGCACCAAAACAGTCCGCCATGTATATTACAACTGTCCGAAACATATAGATAAATAGTTATCAACACCTCCCCTCGGCGGCTCCCGGTAAGGTTCGGAAAAGATCCTTCCCCGAGATGAATCACCCCAAGCGGCAGACAGACCTCTCTATGGCTACTTATTTTAAGCGGAATTTATTACATTTTCTTCATAAGTTTCGATAGTAAATTACTTCAACCCGTATTCTCGGATGAGAGCTGGGACGCATAGAATTTTCTGGGAAAAAGTCGCGGACTGCGGGAGCGCGGGTAATTTTTCGGCGCCGAATTTTATTCGACGCACGATACCCATCTGCGGCGGTTTTGCGACCTGTTGGGGACAAAAAAAGATGAGGCACAGATTAAAGGCAAGGGTTGTGGCAGGCTACCGTGCAGAAAGGATCAGCCATGACAGGCAGAGGCTAATCAATATCACAAGCCGTTTCACGTAAGATCTCATAAGCGATTTAGGGCTCATCGGGGCTCTTGTGATATCCTTTGGCTCTCATGATGGCATCCCGGAGCGATAATTTTAAATCGGAGCAGTTTATCTTCCAACCTTCAGCGGTAACGACGAGGTTGTTTTCAAGAATTGAATGGATTTTACTGCAGACCTCGAAGAGTTGGGGCGCAGCAACCAAAAGGTATGCTTCTGCTATCCGCGTATCGACACCGGTTTTCTTTCTAGGCAAAACCGCGACGAGGGAAGAGTCTGCCCCAAAGATGCCTATGGTTTCATCATTTTTCTTAACATGCCAAGAACCGTTTGCATTATTTTTCATACTAGAGGTTATCGGCAATATGAGGTCAAAACTTTAAAACCATTACCAGGTTTTGGAGAAGATTTGGAATGATCACTCTCCAATTAGCTCTACCTGCACTCATTCGGTTGCGGCTCCGACCTGAGTCGGGAGCTAACCGAGTAGGTTCGCTATTACAGCCAAGAGCGCGGAGTCTCCGCTCTTGACGATCGTACTCTGGATGAGGTTACATTTGCTGACTAATTCGTCACAGTATGGAGAAATAGCTGCCAGAATAGGACGATCAGGAAGATGGCGATCAAAGCGGGGATGAAGGTTATTACTGGGATGCGCAGGAGGCTGGAATAAAAATTGTGGAATACGAGGAGAACCACGATTCCAAAGCAGGTAAGGAGATACTTTGCGGTCATGAATGGCCAGGCCCCCGAGCTCAGGAAGTAGGCCATGGCCGGGTTTTCTTCGATTGCACCGAGGTCTATCAAGTGAAGCGTGAAAAGGCCATCGGAGATGCTAAGGATCAGCAGCAGGATGATGCCGAACACAAGCCTGGGGCTGTATTGATCCACATAAATAAACTTTCTTTTATCGCCCCCCCTGCGGGTAGACGTTCGGCGACCACCAAGCAGAAGAAATTTCAACCGCGGCCTTCTGTGCCAACGCCTCTCCCTGCCTTGCCGCCTGTCGATATTTTTCTCCGGTTTTTCCATAAATCGAGCTAAAAACGGCGCACCTTGAATGTTGACCGGTTGAGCACCTATGGCCAGACCGTTACAAAATGCAGAGCGGCCTCTGCGAGTGCCTCGTCCATGCACTTGAGATACGCCCCTTGGGATCCACAATTGGTTTCAGACCAACAGCCCTTCCCAACAGAAGATCCTCCTGGGCTGCCTCGAAACAATTTTCGAAATCTCCGGAAAAATCTCAGGGCATTTCGAAAGTCCGACGACAGTACTCATTTGCATAGTATCGGCTTAAAAGGATGAGGACTTTAGCGGCCGGCTTGCGGTCAGCAGGTGGGCAAATCAATTATCACCCCATTTTATGGTGATAATAGGGAAAAGATGGAACACCGCTGAGTCCCATCTCGTTTACTTGGTTGTGGGCGGTATAGCATATGCCAAAGCAATGGGTCGAACTCCAGAAGATCTTGGTACTTTTTCGGGCAATGATGCGAATTGGGAAGATGCAGCGAAAAAAGATCCGAAAGTTCTCATCGAGGACCGCGTCTTACGACATGTCCTGGCACTTCTAAGGCGGTTTTCAGGCTATGCCGCAGGGTCTTAGCCGCCTGCCGCCGGCTTCCATATCGGACATTCCGTCAGGATCCCCATAAAGCCCACCGTAGCGTAAAATACAGGGTTGACCCTATTTCCCCGCCTATTTCCCCAATGATAAAAGGACAAACAGATGGGGTGCCAAGCCCACCCCTTCGTCTCATGCATCACCTCCGCAGCACCCGAGCGACCGGCCCCTACGGTCGCTCGGGAATCCTAAATCCCGGTTATCAACACTGTTCATGCTGTTAAAGAGATGAAATTCTTGATCCTAATTTTTTCTACGCTTGCTATGGTGGGCAGCGCCCTCTTTGTTGATTCGCAGCCGCTGAGGTTAATATCCTTCGGGCTGGTGCTGATAGCCGTTGCCGCCCGAAACCCCTTCAAACGATCCCCTTAATTTCAGCCATTGCCGTTCTTCGCTGCGCAATGCGTCCCAATGTACGCACGGATCGGCGCCTCATCGGCACCGCCCGTTGAAACGAAGCAGGCCCGGGCCCAGAAATGCATCCCGGTGTAGTTCTTCCGCCGCCCCAAGTAGCTCCAGGCAATGTGGATTGTGCTTGGTGCTCTTTTTTTGGACTAAAAGGGGCCCGGATGACCTATCGATCTCCCGTCAAACGGAGGCCTACACCGAAGCGCGAGATTTCCTCCTCATCATCTTCAAGGTCCCGGCACCATACGACTTTCCCGGGTACTATTTTCGGAATCGAGGTGTGAAGCGACTGATTGAAGCGGACCTTGATGAATTCACCCGGGCGCATGGGAACATCGCAGAAAAGCATCATCCCTTCGCTGCTGAAGTTTTTCAACTGCGCGTAGTTGAGTATCTCCGTTTGGGGCTTTTCGACCATCACGGTTTCTGAATGTCCATAGCGTATGCTCTTTCTCAGTTCCGCCCCGGCATGTAAGAAACTTTGGCCGTTGCTGAAAGCTGGAAGGTTCCGAGAGGCTGACAAGGACGGATGGCCGCTTGCGTTCCGGGCACTCGTCGGTTGTTCCCCGGCGGAGTGGGCCCGGGGCTCTACCTTGAAGCAAAATGGGCAGGGTTTCCCCCTCAGCCGGGATCGAATGGTAGCTTGCCACTCATGTCCTTGAGCGCAGATCCACCACATTCTCTCCTTTTGATGGACGGAAACCGTATTGGCCTTCAGACCCACATTCCTGGAGGGGTGCCACTCCTTCAAAAGCTCCGGCTTTGCATCCACCATCCGCTGCTCCCCGTATTTTTTCAGACTCAGGCAGTATGAGCAGCGCATGCCGCGGACTCGGCAGCGCACGGATGCACGCCACCAGTGGCCGTGTTCGCAAAGCCACCAGACTTTCTTGTCAGAGCCGGGCGTCACATCCTTAGGGCCCAGGCTGCCGTTTCGGGTGGGGTGCCACTCTTTGGCGAGGTCCGGCCTGAGAGCATAAAGATTGTAGGATTCCGATACGTTAGCCATTTAAATTCGATTCCATGATTTACAGCTCGTCGAGCAACGATAGTCGGAAATCACATGGGAAGAACATCTACATCTTACTTGAAGAGGCCGGTAATTGTAATAGGGTGAATTATGTATTTCGGCGATTATGGATGCGTTAAGGATTGAGCCCTTTTAGGTTTAACGTTGCCGATAATATATTATGGGGAGGTGCGGATATCAATAGAAAGAGCTGACTCCCTTTTAAATTTACCGCACATTTCTCTATGGGATCTGACAGGCGGATACAAAAGAAATAAATCCTTCCGGTCTCGGGTTTTGGTCTGGCAAGTTTTAAAGGGCAGTGATAAGATACTGCAAATCGGACTAAGGCACCAACCCGGACACTTTAGGAGTCGAGGCGGTTTCAGCCGGATCGGCTCGCTCGCCGGGTGAAGATTTTTCAGAATCGCCCCAGCCTCTCGAAAGGGACGTTTCGGTGACAAACTGGCCCGGTTCCCCGGTCTCTTTCAGCATAATGCCGATTCTGAAAATTTTTCTGAAATGTTCGGGCCAAGGTCACGACAGCGGTTGGTGAAAACGTGATTGCGGTTTGCCCAAATAAAGAATGCAACCAGCGATACCGCATAAAACCCGAGATGCTCGGGCGACTCGCTAAGTGCAAAAAATGCAATAACCCGTTTAAAATTGAGGAACAGATTGATTCTCCCAACCCTTTAGAATTCAAGCCGATTTACGATGATTCCATAGAGCGTAAAACGAAGCGCAACCGCAGTAATAAGTTAGAACCTGAAACCGGATCGTTCATGCCTCTGTCTCATCAACGTTCTAAAAAGAGAGCACATAAAAGGCCATTTATAATCGCCATTGCGCTTCTTGGTATTGTCGCATTGCTATTTATTGGGAACTACCATGTCATCCGTGGCGGCAGCAAGGGACTTTCCATTGTTCGCCGCGACTCAATCGGTTTTGGCGAGTTTTTTATCAATGCCGATGAAATCACCGGCATCCCATCTGTTTCAGCCAAAAAACGATTTCCTCTCGGTTACAGGGTCCTTCAAAGAGAAGGGGTCATTAAATCCGAGGGAACATCTAAAAAGATAATCGACGTAGAAAAACAAAGGGAATTGGATGAAGCTTTCCGCGAGGCCCAAAAAGAAATCGATAAAATGACGATAGAGGCTCAAAGAGCATCTGGCAGCGCCAAATAAATCTGTATCTTTCTTTATTCCCCGAAGGCCACGACGCAATTAGTCCATCGTCATCAAGTACGTCTTGAGATTTACCGAGGTTTTTCCCAAGCCGATCTTCTTGCGGATGTTGTAACGGTGCACCTCGACAGTTCGGCGAGAGAGATTTAAAAGGTCCGCTATCTCCTGGTTTCCCTTTCCCTGCTTGATCAGGTTTGCCACCTGGATTTCCATCGGGGTGAAACTCACGTCGTTGGCTACGAATTCTACGATGCCTCGATCCACCGGGCGGCGCGACGGGTTGCGGCGAGCGGCCGGATGCCGGTCAAGGACGATTCCACCAAGAGGTTCTTTCAACCAGGCGATTGCCCGGATGCCGCAATGTATTGCGGCTGGTACAGTCTGGGGAAGTACGTGGACGCCTTCACCTGGAGGCCGGTGGCTATCGCCCACCACATCACGAGCAGCGAGTGCGCGAACCTGAAACAGAAGGGCAGCCAGTTCTGGTGCAAGAGCTTGCTGGAGGAGGGGGCCGCGGCCGTCATCGGGCCGGTGGATGAACCCTACGTCCAAGCCTTTCCCGTGCCGGAGGTTTTTTTCGGGCTGCTGGTGGAAGGGTCCCTGACCCTGGCGGAATGCTATGCCGCGAGCACCCCGTGGCTGTCTTGGCGGATGGTGCTTATCGGCGACCCGCTCTACCGGCCGTTTGTCAATGGCGGCCGCAAGCCGGGTTGAATCCATGGCGTATGCGGCGCGTTGCCCGATCTACGTCACTGAGTTTATGCAACCCTCCTGATTGCCGCAGCAAATGGTTCACATGCATTTGTTCGAAACCTTTATCTGGGTTCCCATTTCCCCGACGTGCTGATGGTCGAGGGCGTTCTGGTCAACGACATAGATGATGACTGCATACTTATCGTTCCCCCGGTTATGCCTGGACCCGAAGACCAGCTGCAGCCCTCTCCAAGCCTGGTATCAAGCCTGGCAAAGAGGGCTTCATCCGACTGCCAGCCTTCGTCCGAAATCTTGACCATCGCCCATGTCAACAACTCGCGTGAATTGAGGTCACTGAACGCAACCTCCAAGACTCGTTGGTTGGCGGTATGAGTGATCTCATCGTATTTTTGAACCCCCACCGAGGATATAACGCTGATGATAACCAAAGTGGCCATAATTTCGATGAGCGTAAATCCTTTGGTGTTTGAAAGACAAATCTTCGGGTGCATGACAACCATCGAATTTCACCTGAATTTACGTCTTAATGAATTACCCCGCAGCAAGTTGTGAGCTATTTCTTTGGCGGAATGCATCATCGCATCGAAGCAAGCTTCGATGAATTCAACCCGAATGGATTAAACCCATCCCTATTTCTATAGGTTACGATAGCTGCTCATATATCATTGCCCAAAAAATGGATTTCGTCAAACAAGTTTCAATAAAAAATTCCTTGAGAACCCATAAGTATTATCGGGAAAAATTGAAAAAAGTTAAGCAGGGCTAATGCCGGCTAACGTGAATCGCCTAATATGCCGATAAATAGAAAAGGTAAAACCGATACATATTTTCCTGGGCCAACCCAGCAGATTTCTAAATACGTTGTCTATCCGAAAGGCTGACTATCGGCCTGCGATCGCATAATGTCTAAAACGATCCTTGAGCATATCCTTGACGGCTCCATTGCGATTGATTCGGTTGAGACGTTCGGAAGCGTTGTGAAGGAGTTTCCGGAGCATCCCGGGTTGCTGAAGCTGTTCGCGGATTTCCTGGCCGCCAAGGGGGAGGGACCGTCGGCCGCCCAGCACTACAATACGGCCTCTGAAATCTTCCTTGACAAGGGACAGCTGCTGCACGCCGTGGTCGCCAAGATGCTGGAATGGCGACTTGAAAGGCCGTCCCGTGAAACTCTCCTGCGCTTCCTGTCCGCCGTCAGTGTCCATTCACACGATGAGAGTCCGGTCAACAGGTTTTTACAGTCTCTTTCACCCCCTGAGCTGATGGCCCTTTTTTCGCAGTTCAGCTGCAATCGATTTGCATCCGGAAAAACCATCCGCAACATCGGAGAGCCGGAAACGCATCTTTGGTTCGTGCTTGCAGGGGAATTAAAAGAGTCCAACTATCAGCTGATTGGGCAAAAACCGAGGTTCAATAAACAGCGGCCTCAGCAAAAGGCCAGCCGGCTGCTCGGGCCGAACCATGTCTTTGGGGACGTCTTCCCATTCACCGAGATTTGCACCTCTCAGAGCATCATCGAAACTGTCAGCGGCACCGAAATGATCGCGGTCCCCCGACGGCGGCTGATCCAGCTCTGCAAAAAATTCCCGAAGGTGGAACTCGGGATTCTGAAACTGCTGCAGATCCGTTCGGAGACAGGAGCCGATTCCCCAAGCGGGAAGATCCGCCGCGGGCAGCGCTATGCTATGCAGGTCAGCATGACCGTCGAGATTCATCCAGACGGCCTATCCGGGCATGCCATTGTTCTTAACGGGTCCGCCCGCGATCTGTCCATCTCCGGAGTCTCGTTCGTCCCCGAGACCAACGGTGCCGGTCCCCCGGAGAAGCTCTCCTGCCTGGCCAAAGATCCCGAGCGCCAGCAGGTTCGAGTTGCGATTTCAAACGAGGCGCTGACGATGAGCATCGCGGGTCAGATCGTGCGGACCCGGGAACTGGTTGTGAACGGAAGCAGGACTCTTGCCCTCGGCATCCAGTTCGATGAAGTGTCCCCCTGCGTGAGCGGCGCCTTCTTGGCCTTCGCCGAGGCTACCGAAAGCTTCGATAAGGCCCGCATCGAAACTGGATAGGATAGAATTTACCCGCCAATCCCCTGCCCTCAATCCGGTTCAGGTTTAAAAAGATCTTCTACCGCTTTCCTTTTCATGTTTGGCACAAGATGAGAATATCGCTCTGTCATGGAAATGCTTTTGTGCCCCATCAGCTCTTTTATCACAATCAATGGGGTCCCCCTTATCGCAAGCCAACTGGCGAAGGTGTGTCTCAGGCTGTGAAAACAAACTTTATGCCGGCGATCGGAAATGGCCTCATTGAGTTTTAGTTTCCGGACAACCCGATAGAACGTGTTAGACACATGCGGCTGTTTTTTACCGGATGCGTCGGCAAAGACAAAAATTTGTGATCTGGTTTTAAATCTGTTGAGATTCAGGAAAACTTCTTTTATGGCAGGGGTAATATAAGCTTGCCTCGATTCACCGGATTTTGGGTCTCTGACCTGGATTATTCCGTTCTCCAGGTCTATGTCCGGCCAGCACAAGTTGGCTATTTCCCCAAAGCGCAAACCCGTGTGCAAGGACAGCAACGCCTGGTCGTGTACGATGGGTGAAATATTTCTGAGCTCAAGAAGGAGTTTCTTGGCTTCATCTTGGCTTAAAAACCTGAGCCTCCGGTTGTCGCTTTTTGGAAAAGCCAGCTTGTTGGTCGGTATTTGGCCTGAATACAAATCCCACATTGAGGCCTTGCGGTAAATTGTCCGAATAAGGGTAAGGCAATGGTTGATGGTCTTCGGCGCCAGGTCTTTTTTCTGAAGCTCGCTTTTCAATTTTTCCAACCGAAGTGAGCTTATGTCTTTTAGCCTCAGGGCCGAGAGCTCCTTCAGCAGATGATTTTCATACCGGCTCACATCATTTTTCCAATCCTTCTTGTTCGATTGTCCCCATTCAAAATAGGCGTCCGCCGCCATCTGAAAGGTGATGGCTTCCTTTTTTTCCTTCAGCTTTTTTAGTTCTTCATTCCTTCGCTTTTCTTCCTGGAGCATCCTTTTTTCGGCAAGGGATTGGGGCTGCTTCCCCTCGCGTATATTCTGAATGATTTCCGCTCTCATAATATGGGCCTTTTGTCCTGTCACCCCATCGGAGTTCCAGCCGGCCCCTTCGCCAACGAGATTATTTCCGCGCCTGTACCGGATCACATAATATCGATCAGGCTTCCCGTTAAATTTTCTTGTCGGATGCTCACGATACCGAACCCCCACGTACGATGTGGACAGCCAACCTTCATTTGACATTAGAAGCCTCCAAGGGTATAAAATCACAAATCCCAGTACCACTCCTGTACCACTTTTTTTGGGAAACCGGGGGAACCCTAAAAATCATTGATAAACAATTTTATAGCCTAAAATCAATATGTTATTTATTACAGGGAATTCGAGGGGAATTCGAAAAATAGGGTTCTGGCCCCGTTAACCTAGGTTCGAATCCTAGTCCCTCAGCCAACACGACCCGGAGGGGCTGGCGGAATACCGCCAGCCTTTTTTTTAGCAACCGATTGATTTTTAAAAATTCTCATTCTAATCTGTCCCTGAGTTGAGCGGTTCTAATCTTGGTCTTGGCGGAATGGCCCGCTGGGGTCTGCCGTGCGCAGGGGCCGCCGCAATCTTTTCCCCGGCCGTCTCAACGGCAGCAGGGCCGCTCAGATAGCCCTAAGAAAGCCCCGGAACCCAGCGCCGCATGACAGAGACTGCCGCCGCTGCCTGCGAGGGGGTTATCGAAACCCCGGGGGCGTTGACGAAGCCTATGTGTTTTTTGCGGCGGCCCCTGCGCACGGCAGACCCCAGCGGGCCTCGATGTGAATCGACAGAATCGCTCAATTTGGGCTGTGGTAAACGTCGCGCCCGCCGCCCGGATAGCGGGCAGCGGCGAATTTAAGAATTCGAGGACTGCCGAACCATGACCACACCGGACACCAAACCTGCGGAAGCCAGCGCCCCCACTAATTTTATCAGACAGATCGTTGCGGCCGACCTTGTCGCCGGCAAGAACGACGGCCGGGTGGTCACCCGCTTCCCGCCGGAGCCGAACGGGTACCTTCACATCGGACATGCCAAGAGCATCTGCCTCAACTTCGGGCTGGCCCGGGATTTCGGGGGCGTGTGCCACCTGCGCTTCGACGACACCGACCCGGCCAAAGAATCCATGGAATTTGTCGCCTCCATCCAGCAGGACGTGCGCTGGATGGGGTTCGACTGGCAGGACCGGCTGTTCTTTGCCTCCGACTACTTCGAGAGGCTTTACGGCTTTGCCGTCCAGCTGATCAAGGCCGGTAAGGCCTACGTGGACCATCTGAGCGCAGATGAGATCCGCGAATACCGCGGCACCCTGACCACCCCCGGCCGGAACAGCCCCTACCGTGACCGCAGCATTGCGGAGAATCTGGACCTGTTCCAGCGCATGCGGGCCGGGGAGTTCGAGGACGGGGCCTGCGTGCTGCGGGCCAAGATTGACATGGCCGCGCCGAACATCGTGATGCGCGATCCCACGATCTACCGCATCAAGCACGTGGACCACTACCGCACCGGACACACGTGGTGCATCTACCCGATGTACGATTTCACCCACTGCCTGTCGGATGCCATCGAGGGCATGACCCACTCCATCTGCACGCTGGAGTTCGAGAACAACCGCGAACTCTACGAATGGGTTCTGGAAACGCTCAAGACTCCCTGCCGCCCGCAGCAGATCGAGTTTGCCCGCCTCAGCCTGAACTACACGGTGCTCTCCAAGCGCAAACTCATCGAACTGGTGGACAAAGGGTTTGTCTCCGGATGGGACGACCCGCGCATGCCCACCATCTCCGGCTACCGCCGCCGCGGTTACACGCCGGAGGCAATCCGCAACTTCTGCGACCGCATCGGGGTCGCCAAGGCCGCCAGCACGGTGGACATCGGCCTGATGGAGTACTGCCTGAGAGAGGACCTGAACAAGCGCACCCCCCGGGTCATGGCGGTCCTGCGGCCGCTCAAGGTGACGATCGTGAACTACCCGGAAGGGCAGGTGGAGGAGCTCGAGGCGGTCAACAACCCCGAGGACGCGGGCATGGGCAAGCGCCGGGTGCCCTTCAGCCGCGAGATCTTTATCGAGCGCGAGGACTTCATGGAGGAGCCGCCCAAGAAGTTTTTCCGGCTGGCGCCGGGCCGCGAGGTGCGCCTGCGCTACGCCTACTTCATCACCTGCGTCGAGGTCGTGAAAGACCCCGCCACCGGCGAGGTGGCGGAACTGCGCTGCACCTACGATCCGCAGACCCGCGGCGGGGATGCGCCGGACGGCCGCAAGGTGCAGGGGACCCTGCATTGGGTTTCCGCCCTGCACGCGGCCGCCGCCGAGGTGCGCCTATACGACCACCTCTTCACCCAAGAAAACCCGGACGAGGCCGAGGGCGGCCGGCACTTCACCGATCATCTCAATCCGAGATCGCTGGAGGTGCTGACGGGCTGCAAGCTCGAACCAAGCCTCGCGGCGGCCTCCCCCGGCGACCGCTTTCAGTTCGAACGCTTGGGTTACTTCTGCGCGGACGCCCGGGACTGCCGGCCGGACCACCTCGTTTTCAACCGCTCGGTGACCCTGCGCGACACATGGGCGAAGATCGCAAAGAAGCAAGGCGGGCAGAAAAAGGCGTGAGGAAGATGACGACAGGCTGGAGGCTCGGAGGCTGGAATGCCAGGAGGCTCAAAAAGGCAGGAAAGGTTTTGCTTCAAGCTTCCCAGCCTCCCAACTTCCTAGCCTTCTAGCTTCGACATAAACCGCATTTACAAAAGCCGCTCAACGCCGGATCATGGCGCGAGGCGCCGTTTTTCAACAGCCTTGCTAATTGTAGAACAAATACCCCCCCGCAAGCTTCAGGTACTCGCCGGCCACCTTCATGGCATACCCGCCATCCAGCCACCACGGGCCGTTTGGCTCCACGCCCTCGATATCGATGGCATGAAAATCAAACGTAAGGCCGGGCTCCTTGTTGGCGCGCTCGAAGGCGAGGCGGGCGCGGCGGATGTGGTAGCAGGAGCTTACAACGATGGCCGAGACGAACCCGCGCTCGCGCATGACGTCAACGGTGTTTTCAGCCTCGGCGAATGTGCCGCCCAGGTCGAACGCATGGCGGTGTTTGGGGTCCTGGCCGCGGCCGAAGAGGACCCGTTCAACGGGGATGGGGTCCTCGATGTGATAGTGCCGCACAAACCAGGGCCACGTCAGGGCCCGGTGGCGCAGCGGCAGCAGCATGAAACGCTGGCGGTCGGCGTGGGCGAGTGCCGCGCCGGCGGCGACCCGCTCCCGGTCCTCATCCGGTGGGCCTGCCAGCACCACGACCACGTCGGCCGAGCCGAGCGCAGCGCCATCCTGCTGGCAGAGAAAATAGTTTCCCCCGCCCAGAAAAGCCGCCAGGCCGACGGTCAGAACCACCGTGACTCCCATCGCCACCCGGACCATGTGATGCCCCTCAGCAACGTCGCGCGCCGCCCCGCATTCCTATAAGTGGTTTCATAACCCCGTCTGACACCCGATGGTCCCGCCAGGCGGGATTGCAGGCCTCTCGAAATGCTCACAACCAACCGTGGTCGCTGCGCATTCGAATCGGCCTGCGCCTTGCCCTCGGGCGTGATCCGGGGTTTTGAAACCACTTCTGACCACCAAGGTCTATCCGTGTTCGTTTTCCCGGTTGGCGGCTTGCCGCATCTCCGGGTTCACCCGAGCGCGGCCGATGCTGACGTAGGCAAGCCCCTGGCCGGCCACGATATCCGGGTTGTAAAGGTTGCGGCCGTCGAAAATGACCGCGGCTTTCAGCAGCCGCTTGACCCGTCCGAAGTCCGGGTTGCGGAATTGATTCCAGTCCGTCACCACCGCCAGCGCGTCGGCCCCTTCCAGGGCGTCGTACTGGTGTTCACTGATCTGCACAAGCCCGTTGTCCGCCAGCAGCACCCTCGCCCGGCCGGCGGCGACCGGATCGAAGGCGTTCACTCGCATCCCCGCGGCAGTCAGGACCCGGATCAGTTCGAGGGAGGCGGCCTCGCGGATGTCGTCGGTGTTGGCCTTGAACGCCAGCCCCCACAGGGCCAGCACCTTGCCGGAAAGCCCGCCCTGCCCGCTGAAAAAGGCCTCGATTTTTTCCGCCAGCACGGTTTTCTGGCGGCGGTTGACCGCGTCCACGGCGGCGATCAGCTCCGGGTCGTAACCGCTCCGGCGCGCCGTGGTGACGAGCGCCTTGACGTCCTTGGGGAAACACGACCCGCCGTAGCCGACCCCGGGGTAGATGAAGTGGTGCCCGATGCGGTGATCGGCCCCGATCCCGCGGCGCACCGCACTCACATCGGCGCCGACCCGCTCGCAGATATTGGCGATTTCGTTCATAAAAGAAATCTTCGTGGCCAGCATGCAGTTGGCCGCGTACTTGGTCATTTCCGCGCTGCGGTGGCTCATCACGACCATCTTGTCGCGGCTGCGGGCGAAAGGCGCGTAGAGCGCCTCGAGCAGCTTGGCGGTACGCACGTTGTCGGTGCCGACGATGATGCGGTCCGGTTTCATGAAATCGTTGACCGCATCCCCTTCTTTGAGAAATTCGGGGTTCGAAACGACGTCGAACTCAAAGGACAGGCCTCGCCGGGCGACCTCCGCCCGCACGATGCGGTGGACCTCGTCGGCCGTGCCGACCGGCACGGTGGACTTGTTGACGATGATCTTGTACTCCGTGATGCGCTCACCGATCTGCCGTGCGACTTCCCGCACCTGCGACAGGTCGCACGCGCCGTCGTCCTGGGGTGGGGTGCCGACGCAGTTGAAGATGAACAGGGCATTTTCCATGGCCTCCTCCAGGTCCACGGAGAACTGCAGTCGCCCCTCGAGCGCGTTGCGCGTGACCAGCGCCTCAAGCCCCGGCTCGAAGATTTGAACCCTACCGTCCTTGAGTCCGTTGATGATTTCGGGGTTGCTGTCGACACACACGATGTGATTGCCCGTCTCCGCCAGACAGGCGGCCGTCACGAGGCCCACGTAACCGGTTCCCACGATGCAGATGTTCATCTCAGCCGAATCGCTTTCTGTCGGAAGGTTGGAAAAACGGCCGGCCGCCTATTCTCCCGCGGAGAGGGCGAGCTGGCACCCTAAGAGGGTAACGGCCATCATGGTTGCTTTATCGTGGAAATCATAGCAGATATGCCGGCCGGGTGCAAACCGGGACGGCCCCGGGGGACAGAGTCACTTTTTTCTTGATTTATTTTGAAAAATCATGGAAAACACTAACCTAATGGAATCGGGGCGGCTGTCGTCCACAGACGGACGACGAACCGGCGTCCCTCGAACTCAC
This sequence comes from uncultured delta proteobacterium, assembly GCA_963785045.1. Taxonomy (GTDB): domain Bacteria; phylum Desulfobacterota; class Desulfobacteria; order Desulfobacterales; family SpSt-501; genus SpSt-501. Next base: position 162,981 of record CAWAUC010000023.1, read on the forward strand.
CGGCACCCAGATGTTTTCGGCCGATGCCGAAAAGCTCGGTGCACACATCGCGGTATGCGGCGTTAACCCGGATGAATTGGTTTCGGTGTGCTGGCCTGCGTCGCTCTGGAGGAGAACAGATACCGGGATATCAAAGGGGTGATTTCGAACTTCCTGCGGGTCACAGTGACGGGCGATACGGACGAATGCGGCATTAATTGGTGGTGGTAGTCTCATGGCGGGTTGTTGCACTCACCACTCCTGAGAACGTCACGATCGCCCGGAAGCAGGAATCGACAAACGCCGGGGAGTTAGCCGCCCCGATTTCGTTTCTCAAATGTGCAGCGCTAAAATACGATTCCAACGTAGCCGACAAAACTGTCCCCCGGGCTGCGGTCGTAGCTGGTCGCATAGGTAATCGACTCGGCCGCCGTCGCCCCCAAGCGCCGGCCGGCCTGAATGGCGGTTGCGGCTGCCCCCGGGCAGCAGGCGTTCTGGTTTTTCAGGCCCTCCTCGATCACGCGTTCCGGGTCCAGGCTCAGCATGGCCTCGATGACGCGGCGATCGTTCTCCTGCCGCACCCAGGCAACAGCCTCCGGACCGGTCCCGTGGCTCACCAGACCGTAATTAACGCCGTAATGCGTTAGGTCGGTCGATCCGATGACCTTGAGCGAGAGGCCGAGCTGCCGGGCGGCGTCCACCACGGCGCTGCCGATCGCAAGCGAATCACGGGTGGGCGGAACCCCCATGGCCACGATGGCCGCCTCCGGAAAGAAATACTTGACGAACGGCAGCTGCAGCTCGATGGTGTTGTCCTCAGTGAAGCTGACGGGCGTCTCCTGACGGAAGGCAAATTGCCGGGCGATCGCCGCGGCCAGCTCCTCCTGGACCGGGATGACCCCGAACGGGGTCTCCCATCCCCCCTTGGGCATCATGACGTTGGCTGCCCCCCGGTGCAGGTGCATGCCGAACAGCACGATCACATCCGGCACCGTCGGCCCGGCTTGCGTGAGGCAGTGGATCACGTTGCAGGCGATGCGGCCCGAGAAAAACCAGCCGGCATGGGGCACGACGCCCCCCACGGGGGTCGGGATGCGTGACGGCGGGATGTGGCCCGGCTCGATGAAGGCCTTGATCTCCCGCTCGCACTCAGAGGCCCGAGCGGGGTACCAGCTTCCGGCGAAAACGGCGCGCCTGACGGAAGGTTGCATGGGGTCCTCGCCTTGCGTTGATGCAAGCCCGGTTGCTTGCGGCTTCGATAGTAACCGACGTCCCCAGCAAAAGCAAGAGAGTGCCGGCCGGAGGCCCGCCGCCCCTCCATCCATGGGCGCGAGTCAACTCGTGCCCATCCAGAACCGGCCGCCCGCTTCACGCTATTTACCTTTTCCACACAATGATTACCATTCGACGTAACACCACACCCATCCGGGAGGCAACCATGTGGGAATATACGGACAAGGTCAAGGATCATTTTCTGAATCCCCGCAATGTGGGAGTCATCGAGGACGCCGACGGGGTGGGCGAGGTCGGCTCCATTTCCTGCGGCGACGCGCTGACCTTTTACTTCAAGCTCGATGAGGGCGGCCGGATCAAAGATGCCAAGTTTCAGACGTTCGGCTGTGCCAGCGCCATCGCATCCTCATCGGCCCTGACCGAGATGGTGATCGGCAAGAGCCTGGACGAGGTGTCCAAGATCACCAACGATGACATCGCCAACTACCTGGGGGGGCTGCCGAAGGAGAAGATGCACTGCTCGGTGATGGGCCGCGAGGCCCTGGAAAAAGCCATCGCCTGCTACCTGCGAGAACCCGACAAGATCGTCGAAGGCGAGATCGTTTGCGAGTGCTTCGGGGTCACGGACCGGGAGATCGAGCGCGCGGTGCGCGAAAACCATCTCAGGACCATCGAGGATGTCACCGACTACACCAAGGCAGGGGGAGGCTGTGGAAAGTGCCATGAGCGCATCCAGGGGATCATCGACTCGGTTCTGGGCACGACGCGCCTGGTCCCCATCAAGCCGAAGGTGCTGACCAACATCCAGAAGATCCGGTTGATCGAGGAAAGCATCGAGCGGGAAATCAACCCGAGCCTCAAAAAGGACGCCGGCCGGCTCGAGCTCGTGGACGTGAACGGCGACCGGGTGATGGTGCGGCTGGGCGGCAACTGTGCGGCCTGCAACAAATCGCACATCACGCTCAAGCACTACGTTGAATCCAAGCTGCGCGAACTGGTGAGCCCGGAGCTCGTGGTGGAGGAGGTACAGTGATGAAGGTCATTTACCTGGACAACAACGCCACCACCCAGGTGGATCCGGAAGTCCTGCAGGCCATGATTCCTTTCTATTCCGAGCTCTACGGGAACCCCTCCAGCATGCATTCGTTCGGCGGCGGGGTTGCTGCCAGGATCAAGGAGGCGCGGGAAAGTCTCGCCCGGCTGCTCGGGGCGACCGCCGATGAAATCGTTTTCACCAGCTGCGGCACCGAAAGCGACAGCACGGCGATCCGGGCGGCCATCGAGTCCTACCCCGCCAAGAAGCACATCGTCACCTCACGGGTGGAACACGCGGCGATCAAAAACCTGTTCGAGTCCCTCTCCAAGAAAGGCTACCGGACGACCTTCGTGCCGGTGGACCGGCAGGGACGGCTCGACCTGGACACCCTGTATGAAAACCTCACCGACGACACGGCCATCGTCAGCCTGATGTGGGGCAACAACGAGACCGGGGTTCTTTTTCCGATCGAAGAAGTTTCACGCAGGGTCAAAGAGCGCGGGATCGTTTTCCACACCGATGCGGTGCAGACCGTGGGCAAAATCCCCATCGACCTGAGCCGGACCGGGGTGGACATGCTGTCGCTCTCCGGGCACAAGATCCACGCCCCCAAGGGCATCGGCGCACTCTACATCCGCAAGGGGACCAAGTTTGCACCGTTTCTGATCGGCGGCCATCAGGAAAAGGGCCGGCGCGGGGGCACGGAGAACACCGCCGCCATCGTCGGATTGGGCAAGGCCGCCGAGCTGGCAAAAAAGCACCTGGAATCCGGAACCTACACGGCCGTGGGCGAACTCCGGGACAGGCTCGAAAACGAAATTCTGGCGCAGGTGCCCAGCACCTTCGTGAACGGCGACCGCACGAATCGGCTGCCCAACACGACGAGCATCGCCTTCGAATACATAGAAGGGGAAGCCATCCTGCTCATGCTGAACGAGTACGGGATCTGTGCCTCGTCGGGCTCCGCCTGCACCTCGGGCTCCCTCGAGCCCTCGCATGTGCTGAGAGCCATGGGGGTTCCTTTCACCGCCGCGCACGGATCCATCCGCTTCAGCCTGAGCCGCACCACCACGCGCGAGGAGATCGATTTCGTCCTGGAAAAGCTGCCGCCGGTCATCGCGCAGCTGAGGCAGATGTCGCCGTTTTGGAAAAGCGCGAGGTGCGAGGCGCGAGGATGAAGGCAGGGTTACACCTCAGGTGGATAGGCTGAAGGAAAAGACATGCGCGATCCCATTTGCCCTTCAGTCAAGGCGACTGTTGGCTGGAGGCTTGGAGGCTGGAACGCCAGGAGGCTAAAAAAGACAGGAAAGGTTTTGCTTCAAGCTTCCCCCAGCTTCCCAGCCTTCTAGCTTCGGACATAAAACGCATTTACAAAAGCCACACAACGCCGGATCACAGGCTGAGGCACCGTTTTTCAACACCCGTGTTAAGCCGCAACCGGGCTTTCAGCCCCGCGCTTCCCGCGTCGATCTCATCTTCCCCTTCAACCACTCGATCCAGGCGTCAAGCCCCTCGCCGGTGCGGGCGGACATCTCGAACACCGGCATGCCCGGGTGCACCTGGCGAATGTAGCCGAGGGCCTTGTCCTTATCGTAATCCAGGTGGGGGAGAAGGTCGATCTTGTTCAGCAGCGCCGCATCGCACAACCGAAACATGGTGGGGTATTTCACCGGCTTGTCCTCGCCTTCGGTCACGCTCAGGACCACCACGCGGGCGTTCTCGCCGATGTCGAACTCCGCCGGACACACGAGGTTGCCCACGTTTTCGATGATCAAGAGCGTGATCGCATCGAGATCGATTTCGTCCGCGGCCTTTTCGATCACGTGGGCGGCCAGATGGCAGTCGCCGCCGAAGGCGTCGGTGTTCACCTGGACGACCGGTGCGCCGGTAACGGATAGGCGGTCCGCATCGTGGGTGGTGCTGACGTCCCCGACGATGACGGCCACCTTGATCTCCGGCATGAGGCGTTCGAGCGTCTTCTGAAGCGTGGCGGTCTTGCCGGAGCCCGGGGAACTCATCACGTTGAGGACAAAGATTCCCTTTTCTGCAAACCGCCGGCGGTTTTCCTCCGCCATGCGCGCGTTCACGTTGAGAACACGCTCCACCACCTTGATCTCGCGCGCGCGGCGCTTATCGTTGACCGTCTCCATGCTCATCCTCTTGTGCGATTTCAATCGAAACGATGTCGAGCTCACGCCCGGAAAGAATCTCAAGGGAGCCGCTCTCGCAGGCCTGACAGGTGAACACCGGCTCTGCGATAGTCCAGCGCGCACCGCAGTCCTTGCAGCGGGCGACCACCGGCGTTTCCTCGATGGCGAGCTCTGCGCCCGCCAGCGGGGTGTCTTTTGCAACGATATCGAAGCAGAATCTCAGGCTGTCGGGCACCACCGCCGAAAGTTTGCCGATCTTCAGGTTGACCCGCTCCACCTTGGCGGAGCGCGCCTCCGGGGGGATCGAGGCCGTGGCGATGTCGATGATTTCCAGTGCGATGCCCATTTCGTGCATAGTCACCCAAAGACCTATTTAGTGTCCATCCAGAAATGATGGATTTCGGTTCAGGCCAAGGCCGCAGCGATTTTGCAACCGCAGGCGTAGTGAGACTACGTCGGGGATTGCAAAGAGCGAGAACGCCGGCATGGACCGAAAGATGCCTTTATGGATGGACACTATTTAAAGACCTTCTTGCACAGCTCCCCCAACTCACCCAGGTTCTCGCACACGTGGATGCCGGCGGCTTTCATGGCCGCGATCTTGGCCAGGGCGGTACCGCTGCCTCCGCTGATGATGGCGCCGGCGTGTCCCATGCGCCGGCCGGGAGGAGCGGTGAGCCCGGCAATAAAGCCGATCACGGGCTTGGTCATGTGCGTCTGGATGAACGCCGCGGCCGTCTCCTCGGCGCTGCCGCCGATCTCGCCCACCATGACGACCCCGCGGGTGTCCGGGTCTTTTTCGAACGCCGCCAGGCAGTCCACGAAGTCGGTGCCGTTTACCGGATCGCCGCCGATACCGACGCAGGTGGTCTGGCCGATCCCCTGCTGGGTCAGTTGGTGCACCACCTCGTAGGTCAGGGTGCCGGAGCGCGACACCACGCCGATCGGCCCGCCGGGCGTGTGGATCGAACCGGGCATGATGCCGATCTTGGCCTCGCCGGGCGTGATGATACCCGGGCAGTTGGGCCCGATCAGCCGTACGGGCTTGCCCTCGAGGTAGTTCTTGACTTTCAGCATGTCCAGCACCGGGACGCCTTCGGTGATCGCCACCACGAGGCGGATGCCCGCATCCGCCGCCTCCAGGATCGCGTCGGCGGCAAACGGCGGAGGCACTAAGATCAGGCTGCAGTCCGCGCCGGTCTGGCGGACCGCGTCGGCCACCGTGTTGAAGACCGGGATAGCGTCCACGCTCTGCCCCGCTTTGCCCGGGGTGACCCCGGCCACGACCCGGGTTCCGTAGGCAAGGCATTGACGGCTGTGAAACTGGCCCTCTTTGCCGGTGATGCCCTGCACGACCACCCGTGTATCCTTATTGACGAAGATGCTCACGGCTGTTTCCTTCCGAAACTGGTGTTTAGGTGTTTTGGTATTCGGTTGTTCAGCCAAACACCCAAAGAACCAAATACCCAGACACCTTACCTAACGATTTCAGCCACCTTGCGGGCGGCATCCTTGAGGTCAGCGGCCGCGATCAGGCTCAGACCCGACTCGGCCAGAATGCGCCGGCCCGCTTCGACGTTGGTCCCTTCCATGCGCACCACCACCGGCACCCTGATCCCGGTCTTGCGGGCCGCCTCGACCACCCCCGTCGCCAGGGTGTCGCAGCGCAGGATGCCGCCGAAGATGTTAATCAGGATGCCCTTCACGTTCGGGTCGCTCAGGATGATGCGGAAGCCGTTTTCCACCATTTCGGCGCTGGCCCCGCCGCCCACGTCCAGAAAGTTCGCGGGCTCGGCCCCAGCCTGCTTGATGAGGTCCATGGTGGCCATGGCCAGCCCCGCCCCGTTTACCATGTTGCCGACGTTGCCTTCGAGGCTGATGTAGTTCAAGTTGAACTTGGAGGCTTCGACCTCCAGAGGGTCTTCCTCGTCGATGTCGCGGTATTCGAGAATATCCGGGTGCCGGAACAGGGCGTTGTCGTCGAAATTGATCTTGGCGTCCAGGGCGATGACGTTCTCAGCGGCCGTGACGACCAGCGGGTTGATCTCCAGCAGCGAGCAGTCGTAGTCCACGAAGAGCCGGAAGAGGCTCTGAACCATGGGGATGAAAGCCTTAATGGTCGCCGGGGCCAGGTTGAGGCCGTAGGCGAGCTGCCGGCAGTGGTAGGGCTGGATGCCGAGCAGCGGGTGGATGTAGACCTTGATGAGTTTCTCGGGGCTCTGAGCGGCCACTTCCTCGATGTCCATGCCGCCGGCTTCGCTCGCCATGATCACGATCTTGGCGGTGACCCGGTCCGGGATGATGCTCAGATAAAGCTCCTTCTGGATGTTCAGCCCCTGTTCCACCAAAACCTTTTTCACCCGGCGGCCTTCCGGCCCGGTCTGGTGAGTGACCAGCTGCATGCCGATGATGTCGTTGGCCAGCTTTTCCACCTCGTCCGCCGAACGGGCAAGCTTCACCCCGCCGCCCTTGCCCCGGCCCCCGGCATGGATCTGGGCCTTCACCACCACGGGCCAACCGCCCAGCGTGCCGGCGACCTTCCGGGCCTCAGCGACACTGAAGGCCACCCCGCCTAAAGGAACGGGGATGCGGTGTTTCTTGAAAAGCTCCTTGGCCTGGTATTCATGGATTTTCATATCGTCTCCGACGAAAGGGTTTTACGGTTGGGTATTTCGTTGCGTCAAGCTTTTCAGCCGCAAGCTCTGAGCCGATTCACCCTACAATCGCCAGCACATCCCCCTTCTTCACCGAGTCGCCGCTGCTGAAGTTGATGGCTTTGACGGTGCCGTTCGTCGGTGACGGCAGGGCGTTTTCCATCTTCATGGCCTCGAGCACCACGACGGTCTCGCCTTCGCTGACCTTCTCGCCGACGTTTTTCACGTACTTGACGATCATACCCGGCATGGGGGCGCTGAGCGGGGCCCCCTTCGCGGCGCCCGCGGCCGCTTTCGGAGAGGCGGCCGTCGGGGGGCTTCCGGGGCCGGAGCCGCGACAGGGGCGGGGGCCGCCGGCGCCGGCGCATTGACGGGCATCGGGGCCGCCATGGGCCGCACGGTGTTCACCACGGGCGCACCGCCGAGGGATTCGACGCCGACCTCGAAGTACTCCCCGTCCACGAACACATTGAACTTGCGGGCGCTCTCGCTCATGGGCGGCGCCTTCTTCTGCGGCTTCTCGATCAACAGGCCGGCCTTGGCCTTCTGCACCAGCTCGTCCTTCCGGCGGACCTCCTCCAGGGTGATGGGCTTGGTCTCGGGCGGCGGCGCCTCCTTGCCGTACTTCCACTTCAGGAACTTGAGGCCCGTGACCGGGTAGAGGGCATAGACCAGGACGTCGTCGATGTCCTTGGCCAGGCCCTTGGTCGCTTCCTTGGCCTTTTCCATTTCCGGCTCGAGCACCGAGGCCGCCCGGGCGGTGATGGGCTTCTCGCCGCGGGGATACCCTTTGAGCGCCTTCTTCAGCACCTCAGAGTTGATGGGGACGGCAGTCTTGCCGTACAGGCCGTAGCAGATGTCCTTGACCTGGTCGGTAATCCTCGTGTAGCGTTCGCCCTTCGTGTCGAACAGGACGTTGTTCACCGCCTGCACGCCCACGATCTGGCTGGTCGGGGTGACGAGCGGGATCTGGCCGAGGTCCTTGCGCACCCGCGGCAGCTCCGCGAACACCTCGTCGACGCGGTCGACGGCGTCCATCTGCTTCAACTGGTTCACCAGGTTCGAGAGCATGCCGCCCGGAGTCTGGTGCAGCAGCACGTTGATGTCGATGATCGCCATCTTGGTGTCGTCGAGCAGGTGCTTGTACTTGGGCATGACTTCCTTCTCGAGCACCTCGTTGATGGAGGCGAGCAGCTTGATGTCGAAGCCCGTGTCGCGGTTGGTCCCGAGCAGGGTCATGACCATGGGCTCAATGGCCGCATGCGCGGTGCGGTAGGCATACGGCGCCATCACGGTGTCGATGATGTCCACCCCGGCCTCGACGGCCTTGAGCATGGAAAGTGCGGACATGCCCGAGGTGAAATGGCTGTGCAGGTGGATGGGCGCTTTCACGGCCTTCTTGAGGGCCACGATCAGCTCGTAGGCGTCGTAGGGCGCGATCAGGCCGGCCATGTCCTTGATGCAGATGGTGTCCGCACCCATGGCCTCGAGCTCCTTGGCCTTCTTCACGTAGTAGTCGATGTTGTAGACCTCGCCGCCCAGGCGCGGTTCGGTCAGGGTGTAGCATATGCAGCCCTGGAAATGCTTGCCGGCCGCCTTGATCGCCGGGACGACGACTTCGAAGTTGCGGTAGTCGTTCAGAGCGTCGAACGTGCGGAAGACGTCCATGCCGTTGGCGGCCGCGCGCTCGACGAAGACCTTGGCCACGTCATCGGCGTAGTTGCGGTAGCCCACCAGGTTCTGGCCGCGCAGCAGCATCGAGAAGGGGGTCTTCTTGATGTATTTTTTCAGGGTGCGGATGCGTTGCCACGGATCTTCGTTCAGAAAGCGGTGCATGGTGTCGAAGGTGGCCCCGCCCCAGACTTCCATGGCCCAGAAGCCGACCTGGTCCATCATCTCGGCCACCGGGAGCATGTCCTCGGTCCGGCCGCGGGTGGCAAAAAGGGACTGGTGGCCGTCGCGCAGGGAAAGGTCCTCGATCTTGAGTGGATTTTCGGCCTTCGGCCGGTTCCGGTCGTAATTCAGGGCGGTCTTTTTGACGGCATTGTCTTGGCTCATCGTGGGTTTCTCCTTGTCAAGCTCGTTTCAAACGTGGACGGCCGAATCCCGGTTCGCGGCGGACGGCGTGCCGGCACCCGCCGTTGGTTTCATCCCATGCGCCCGAGGGAACGCAGTTGCATCAGGTTGCGCAGCTGCATCTGGGTCTGGCGGCCGTTGAGGGCCCAGAGTTTCGGCCCGGCCGGGGCTGCGGACGCCGCAGCCGGAGAGGCGAACTGCAGCGCAGCCGGCTCCTCCTCCTGCACATACTGCATCACCGCAGCGATGGCGGCGGCGAATTTCTTTTGGCGATCGGTCATAGGCTCCTCGCAATCCGTTCGGCTTTGCAGCTCAGACTCGCAGGCTGCATGCTCAGGTTTTTAGGCTGAAAGGCAACAATGATCACGCATGTCTTTTCCTTCAGCCTATCGGCCTTCAGTCTATCACCTGAGTGGTTACCATCTTTCCCAGATTAGAAAGCGGGCTCCTTGCCCGCTTTCTACATGGGAATGTTGCCGTGCTTCTTGGGCGGCCGCAGTTCGCGCTTGGCGCACATGGCTTCGAGCGCATCGACCAGCCGCGGCCGGGTTTCGCTCGGCACGATGACCGCATCGATATAGCCGCGGCTGGCGGCAACGTAAGGGTTCGAGAAGAGGTTCTCGTACTCCGCGATCTTCTCCTTGCGCTTGGCGCCCGGGTCGGCCGCCTCGGTGATCTCCTTGCGGTGGATGATGTTGGCGGCCCCCTCGGCCCCCATGACCGCGATTTCGGCCGTCGGCCAGGCAAAGGCCATGTCGGCGCCCAGGTCGCGGGAGCACATGGCGAGGTAGGACCCGCCGTAGTCCTTGCGGGTCACCAGCAGGAGCTTCGGCACCGTGGCCTCGGAGTAGCACCAGAGCAGCTTCGCCCCGTGGCGGATGATGCCGCCCCACTCCTGATTGCTGCCCGGCAGGTAGCCGGGCACGTCGGCGATGGTGAGCAGGGGGATGTTGAAAGCGTCACAGAAGCGAATGAAGCGCGTGGCCTTGTCCGAGGCATTGATGTCCAGACAGCCCGCCATCGCCTTGGGTTGGTTGGCAATGATGCCGAGGACACGTCCGTTCAGCCGCGCGAGGCAGACGATCATGTTCTGGGCAAAATGCCGGTGGGGTTCGAAGAACTCGCCGTTGTCGACGATGGCCCGGATCACGTCCTTCATGTCGTAGGCCTTGTTGGGATTGTCCGGGATGATGGCGTCCAGGGCCGGGGCGGTGCGGCGCGGGTCATCCCCCGTCACCGCCGCGGGCGGATCCTCCATGTTGTTGGCGGGCAGATAGGAGAGCAGCCGCCGGATCTGCGCGATGCAGTCGGCATCGCTCTCGCACGCGAAATGCGCCACCCCGCTTTTCTCGTTGTGGGCCTTGGCTCCGCCGAGGTCCTCGAAGCTGATCTCCTCGCCGGTGACGGCCTTGATGACCTCCGGGCCGGTGATGAACATGTAGCTCGTGTTCTTGACCATGAAGATGAAGTCCGTCATGGCCGGCGAGTAGACCGCCCCCCCCGCCGTCGGCCCCATGATGGCCGAAATCTGCGGGATGACCCCCGAACAGGCGGAGTTGCGGAAGAAGATCTGACCGTAGCCGGACAGGGCGTCGACGGCCTCCTGAATCCGGGCGCCGCCGGAGTCGTTCAGGCCGACAAACGGCACCCCGGCCTTGAGGGCCAGGTCCATGGCCTTGCAGATCTTCTTGGCGTGCATCTCCCCGAGGCTGCCGGCCCGGGAGGTGAAATCCTGCGAAAAGGCGAACACGGGTCGGCCGTCGACCAGCCCATGGCCGGTGATGACCCCGTCGGAGGGGATCTCGACCTTATCCATTCCGTAGTTGACGCAGCGATGGGTGACGAACATGTCGAGTTCGCGAAAGGTCCCTTTGTCAAACAGGAGTTCCAGGCGCTCCCGCGCGGTAAGCTTGCCTTTCGCCTTGTGTTGGGCCACGGACTTCTCGCCGCCCAGCTTGAGAAGCCTGGCTTCGCGGGCCTTGAGATCCTTGATTTTATCTTCGGTAATGCCCATGCTCCCGTTCCTTTCCTTGGATGGCTTGGTAAATAGTCCAATTTCGGCGTTGCGCTTCAGCGCGTTGTCGCTGCGGCGTACAGGAAGTACGCCTCACGCCACGCGCCTCGCGCGCCTTGAACTTGGCCTCTTTACAAAGCCATCGATGCGGATGGCTTTTTGCGGATACAGTTTGACCGATGGCGGCCGAGCGGCTTGGCCACCATCATAATAAAGATTTGAATATCTCTGGACTTACATGGTGTTGTCAAGGGAAAAAAGAAGTTTCTCGGCTGCGGTCGTCGGCGCGAGGTTGCCCCGCTCCACCTCGCGCATGATACGCGGAAGCTGTTTTTTCACGTCCGGGTGGCGGGCGAAACGCTCCGTGAGGCCCTCGTCGATGAGCGACCACATCCAGGCGACCGCCTGAGCCTTGCGCTTGGCGGCCAGTTCGCCGGAACCGGAGAGCTTTTCCCGGTGCTCGCGGACGGTGTTCCAGATCGCTTCGATACCGGTCAACTTCACGGCGCTGCAGATGAGCACCAGCGGCGTCCACCCGGGCGAAGACGGCTGCAGCAGGTGCAGGGCCATTTCGTAGATCTTAGCCGCCTTCCGGGCCCGGGCGACATTTTCACCGTCCGCCTTGTTGATGGCCAGGGCGTCGGCGAGTTCCAGGATGCCCCGCTTCATACCCTGCAGCTCGTCACCGGCGCCGGCCAGCATGAGCACCAGGAAAAAATCCACCATGGAGGCCACGGTGGTTTCCGACTGCCCCACCCCCACCGTCTCCACGATGATGACATCATACCCGGCGGCCTCGCAGGCCAGCATGGTTTCGCGGGTTTTGCGGGCCACCCCGCCCAGGGTGCCGCCGGAGGGGGAGGGCCGAATGAAGGAGTTCGGCTGGATGGAGAGCCGCTCCATGCGGGTCTTGTCGGCCATGACGCTGCCGCCGCTGCGGGCGCTGCTGGGGTCGACGGCGAGCACGGCCACCCGGTGCCCTTGGCCGACCAGCATCATGCCGAAGCTTTCGATGAAGGTGCTCTTGCCCACGCCCGGTACACCGGTGATCCCCAGGCGCACGGCACCACCGGTCTTTGGCAGCAGTGCCGCAAGGATCTCCCGCGCCGCCGCCTGGTGAACGGCAAGCGCGCTTTCGATCAGCGTGATGGTCTTGGACAGCATCCGCCGATCGCCGGCGAGGACGCCGGCGATGTACGTTTGCAGGTCAAGCTGCTTCATGTCGAACGCTCGCTGCGCAAAGCCCGCCCCCCTCCGCCTTTCTCATCACTCATCACTCGTTGCTCGTTACTCGTTACTCGTTGCTCGTTACTTCCCCTTCTCAAGGGCATTGAGCACCTGGTTGGCCGATTCGGTCACGGGCGTGCCGGGGCCGAAGACGCAGGCCGCGCCGGCCGCGTGGAGCAGGTCGTAGTCCTTGGGCGGGATGATCCCGCCCACGACCACCAGGATCTCATCGCCGCCTTCCTGCCGCAGGGCCTTGGCCAGCTCGGGGACGAGCGTCTTGTGACCCGCCGCCAGGGAGGACACGCCGACGACGTGCACGTCGTTTTCCACGGCCATGCGGGCGGCCTCGTCCGGAGTCTGGAACATCGGGCCGATATCCACGTCGAACCCCAGGTCGGCAAACCCGCTGGCGATGACCTTCATTCCCCGGTCGTGGCCGTCCTGACCCATTTTCGCCACCAGGATTCGCGGCCGCCGGCCTTCGCGCTCCTTGAACTGATCGGTCCGCTTGCGGATGGAGGTGATGATCTCGCTGTCGCCGAACTCGGCCGAGTAGACACCGGAGATGCACTGGGTCGTGGCCACGTACCGGCCGAAGGCTTTTTCCATCGCATCCGAAACCTCCCCGACGGTCGCCCGCAGGCGCATGGCCTGAATGACAAGCTCGAGCAGATTTTCGCTGTTCTCCGCGCCCCGGGTGAGCGCCGCCAGGGCCTGCTGAACGGCGGCCGTATCGCGCCGGGCCTTGATCTCTTTCAGCCGGGCGACCTGCTCATCGCGCACGCTCGCCGGCACTTCCAGGATATCCAGGCTAACGTCTTCCGTGGTCTGGTACTTGTTCACGCCGACGATCACATCCAGCCCCTGGTCGATCCGGGCCTGGCGGCGGGCGGCGGACTCTTCGATCCGCATCTTGGGCATACCGGTCTCGATGGCTTTGGCCATGCCGCCCGAGTCCCTCCACCTCCTGGATGATCTTCATGGATTCGCGGATGATCCCGTCGGTCAGGGCCTCCACGTAGTAGGATCCGCCCAGGGGGTCCACCGCCCTGGCAAACCTGCGACTCCTCCTGGACGATGAACTGGGTGTTGCGCGCGATGCGCGCGGAGAAGTCCGTGGGCAGCCCGACGGCTTCGTCGAAGGAGTTGGTGTGCAGCGACTGGGTGCCGCCCAGCACCGCCGAGAGGCACTCCAGCGTCGTTCGGATAATGTTGTTGTAAGGGTCCTGGGCCGCCAGGCTCCAGCCCGAGGTCTGGCAGTGGGTGCGCAGCATGCTCGACTGCGGGTCCTTGGGATCGAACCGGCGCATGAGCGCATGCCACAGAAACCGCGCCGCCCGCAGCATGGCGATGTCCATGAAGAAATTCATGCCGATGCCGAAGAAGAAGGAAAGCCGCGGTGCGAACTGATCGATGCCGAGCCCGGCCTTGAGCGCCGCCTGCACGTACTCCAACCCGTCGGCCAGGGTGAAGGCGCACTGCAGCACCGAGTTGGCGCCGGCCTCCATCATGTGGTAGCCGCTGATGCTGATCGTGTTGTATTTGGGCATGTGCGTGGAGCAGTAGGCAATGATGTCCGAGACGATCCGCATGGACGGCTCGGGCGGGTAGATATAGGTGTTGCGGGTCAGGTACTCTTTCAGGATGTCGTTCTGGATGGTGCCGGTCAGTTTCTCCCGGCTGACGCCCTGCTCCTCGGCGGCCACGATGTAGCCCGCCAGCACCGGCAGCACCGCGCCGTTCATGGTCATGGACACCGACATTTTGTCCAATGGGATCCGGTCGAAGAGGATTTTCATGTCCTCGACACTGTCCACCGCGACCCCGGCTTTGCCGACATCGCCGGCAACGCGGGGATGGTCGGAGTCGTAGCCCCGGTGAGTCGCCAGATCGAAAGCCACCGAAAGTCCCTTCTGGCCGGCGGCCAGGTTGCGGCGGTAGAAGGCGTTGGAGTCCCGGGCCGTGGAAAAGCCGGCATACTGGCGGATGGTCCAGGGCCGGTGGACGTACATCGTGGCCCGCGGCCCACGCACGTAAGGCGGCAGCCCCGGGAGGTTGTTGAGATGCTCGAGTGTCTCCAGGTCTTCGGCCGTATAAAGCGGTTTGACCGGGATGCCCTCCGGCGTCTTCCAGACCAGAGACTCCGGGGATTTCCCCCGCAGCTCCTTGGCGGCAAGTTCTTTCCACTGCGCATATTCAGGATGCTGAGCCATAGGTTCTCCTCCTTGTCAGGAAGCTCGAAGCGGCACGCTCAGAGCTTTGAGCGGGTTATCTCTCGCATAACTCCACCAGAACACCGCTGGTGGATTTGGGGTGGAGGAAGGCGATCTTGGCGCCGCCGGCTCCCCGGCGGGGCTTTTCGTCGATCAGCTGGATGCCCTTGGCCTTGAGCTCGGCCAGGGCCTCCTCGAGGTTGGCCACCCGGAAGGCGACATGCTGGATCCCCTCGCCCTTCTTTTCCAGGTATTTGGCAATCGGGCCGTCCGCCATGGTGGACTCCAGCAGTTCGACCTCACTCTCCCCGACCGGGAAGAAGGCCGTGGTCACTTTCTGTTCCGCGACGGTTTCGGTGCCCTCGCAAGGCAGGCCCAACGCCTGCGTCCAGAAATTCTTGCCGGCCTCGATGCTCTTCACGGCAATCCCCAGGTGGTCGATCTTTAAAATTTTCATAAGGTCCCTCTCTCGCGTTCTAAAATTTCAAAGAAGCTTTGATGACTTTTTACGAGTTCATCAACTATGATAGGTCCATCCAGAAATGGTGGATTTCGGTTCAGGCCAAGGCCGCAGCGATTTCGCAACCGCAGGCAAAGTGAGACTACGCCGAGGATTGCGAAGAGCGAGAACGCCGGCATGGGCCGAAAGACGCCGTTTATGGAGGACACTAGGCTAACGGGCGGCCTGCACCGCGACAATTCCCGGAATTTCCTTTTTCAGAAACTTTTCGATCCCGTTCTTGAGCGTCATCTGCGACATATGGCACCCGGCGCAGGCGCCCTTCAGGCGCACCGTAACGATCCCGTCGCTGACGCCTACCAGCTCCACGTCACCCCCGTCCCGCTGCAGCATGGGCCGGATCTTGTCGATCGCCTCCTGAACTTTTTCTTTCATGACGAGGCTCCTTGTCTTGGTTCGGAGTTGCCTTCCAGCTTCCAGCATCGAGCTTCGAGCTTCGAGCACACTCATATCAGATTTCCCGGCTTTCATAAAACCGCTTTTTAAACTCCTCGAATTCACCCTCCAGGATGGCTTTGCGGATGCGGCCGACGAAGTTCACGAAGAAGTAAACGTTGTGGATGCTGTTCAAACGGTAGGCCAACAGTTCCCGGGAAAGATAGAGGTGGCGCAGGTACGCCCGGGAATAGTTCCGGCAGGTATAGCAGCCACAGGTGTCATCGGGCGGTGCGGTGTCTGCGCGATAACAGGCATGGGTGATGGTGAGGGTGCCCTGCCGCGTGAAGAGCTGCCCGTTGCGGGCATTGCGGGTCGGCATGACGCAGTCGAACATGTCGGCCCCCAGGCCGATCAATTCGATCAGGTCCTCGGGGGTTCCGACCCCCATGATGTATTTCGGCTTTTCAGCCGGAAGCAGCGGCAGGGTGAAGTCCGCCATCTCCAGCATGAGCGCCTGCGGCTCGCCGACGCTCAGCCCGCCCAGGGCATACCCGCTGAAATCAAGCTCCTGCAGCCGCGCGGCGGACCGCTGGCGCAGGTCCTCGAACATCCCGCCCTGGACAATGCCGAAGAGGGCGTTCGGCACGTCCCCGACGGCCCGCCAGGCCGCCTGGCAGCGCCGGGCCCATTCGCAGGTGGTTTCCTCGGCCCGCTGCACGTCCGGCCGGGCGGCCGGGTAACGGATGCATTGGTCGAGACACATCATGATGTCCGAGTTAAGGCCCAGCTGGATGTCGATCGCCTTCTCCGGCGTGAGGTGGTGGCTGGAGCCGTCGATGTGGGACTGGAAGGCCACTCCCTCGGAAGTGATCTTGGCAAGCTTGGCCAGGGAGAACACCTGAAACCCGCCGCTGTCGGTCAGAATGGGCCGGCGCCAGTTCATGAAGCGGTGCAGCCCTTCGAAGCGGCGGATCACCTCGCAGCCCGGCCGCAGATAGAGGTGGTAGGTGTTCCCCAGAATGATCTGCGCCCCGGCCGCGACGAGCTCCTCGGGTGTCAGCGACTTCACCGAACCCAGGGTCCCGACCGGCATGAACACCGGAGTTTCAACGGGGCCGTGCGCGGTCTGCAAGACCCCTGCCCGGGCGCGGGCCGCTATCGATTGCTTGAGGACTTTGAAATTGAACACGCCCTCTACTCGTTGCTCGCTTCTCCCCACTTGTTGCTCGTTCCTTGTTCCTCGTTGCTCGTTACTCGTTGCTCGTTACTCAATCAGCATCGCATCCCCGTAGCTGAAAAACCGGTAACGCTCGCTTACCGCCTCGCGGTACGCCTTCAGGATGTTCTCCCGGCCGGCAAAGGCGGCGACCAGCATCAGCAGGCTCGATTTCGGCAGATGGAAGTTGGTGATCATGGCATCGACCGCCTTGAAGCGAAAGCCGGGGTAGATAAAAAGGTCGCAGATCCCGCTGCCGGCGGGAACATTGCCGTGCGCGTCGGCTGCGAACTCCAGGGTGCGCACGGCCGTGGTGCCGACGGCGACGACCCTCCCCCCGCCGGCGCGCGCGGCATTTATGGCCGCAGCGCTCGCCTCCGGGATGCAGTAGCGCTCGGCATGCATGCGGTGCTCGCGGATATCCTCGGCACGCACCGGCGCAAAGGTTCCGTAACCGACGTGCAGCGTGATCGGCGCGACCCCGATGTGTTGCGCCCGGAGCTTCTCGAGAAGCTCCCGGGTGAAATGCAGGCCGGCGGTGGGCGCGGCGACGGCTCCCCGGGCGGCGGCATAGACCGTCTGATAGGCCGTGCGGTCCCCGGGTTCATCCGCACGCCGGATGTAAGGCGGCAGGGGCACGTGGCCCATGCGCTCGAGCAGGATGTCGAAATCCTCGTCGCCGCAAAACTCCACCCGGCAAGCACCCTCGCCCAGGGCGGCGACCCGGCCCGTCAGCCCTTGCCCGAAATGGATCAGCGTTCCTGCCCGGACGGGTTTTGAGGATTTGATGAGACACTCGCAGGTAAAGCGCCTCCCGTCCCGCACCCCGCCGGCATAATCGAGCAGGAAGACCTCGGCCTTCCCGCCGCTTTCTTTCCGGCCCAGCAGACGGGCTTTGACCACGGCGGTGTCGTTCAGCACGAGCACATCCCCCGGGGCAAGGAACCGAACGATCGCGTCGAACCGATGATGGGAGAGCCGCCCCGTCCCGCGCTCAAGCCGCAAAAGTCGCGCGTGGTCGCGCTGAGCGGCAGGGCCCTGGGCGATCAATTCAGCCGGCAGGTCGTAGACGTAATCTGAAAGAGAGTACACAGGCGGCCCTCACGGCCGGCCCAGGAACACCAGAAAAAGCCCGACACCCATGAGCACCAGGCCGATCTTGCGCAGGCTGCCCTCGGGGACTCCCGCCAGTTTCATGACCCAGGCTTTCATTTTTTCAGGAACCGCAAAATACGGAAGCCCTTCGACGATCAGGACCATTCCCAGCACACACAGAAAGTATTTCATGCCTGACGATGCCCTTCGAGTGCCGGCCCTGGCGGCGCCGGCGGTATGCGGCCGCCTAACAGGCCGTTAAAAAACAAACCCGCGTCCGTCGGCCAAGGCGACTATTGGCTTGAGGCTCGGAGGCTGGAACGCCAGGAGGCTAAAAAAAGGCAGAAAAGGTTTTGCTTCAAGCTTCCCAGCCTTCTATCTTCGGGCCTAAAACGCATTTACCAAAGCCGTCCACGGTCGGATCACGGCGCAAGGCGCGATTATTCAGCACCCGGTAAAAAGGACTATATAGCTTCGGCCTCACGCCTTTGTCAAAAACAATCTCCCCTCCGGCACGCTTGGTTTGACACAGGCCGGCTCGCCTTCTATAGTAGCGATCATACAACCTTTTCTCGAGGGCCGAAGTTCCACCTCAAATCGAAAGGCGCCTTCCATGCGTATCGCCACTCACTACCTGCTGGCCGTCGTCCTGCTGACCGTTTACGGAGGGCAGATCTGACCGTTCATGGCGCAGCTGCCCCCCGTGACCTTGGGGGCCATCATCCTAACGGCGTATGCGGCGATCTTCTGGCTGCGGCGTCTGCTGGAAAAACGCGTGGTGACATCGGCCGATGAAGTGTCGCAACCCAAGCGGCAGTTTCTGTTCGATTTGTCTCTGAGCCTGGGGGCGGGGGTGATCGGCGCGGTGCTCAACTTCGTCCTTTTCGGGTTTCCTCTGCACAGCGCCTTCAACCTGATCTCCGGGACGGTCATATACGGGTTTTTCATCGCCCTGGACATGGCTCTTGCCCGTGAACGCACGGTCATTCTGGCGGCCCTCGCGCAGCCAGCCGTCCTGCCGCCCCAGAATCGCCTTTTTTCCATGACGCGGCGCTTTTCCCTGGTGGCCGTGGCCGCCGTGATCTGCGTCTCCGCCGTCAATCTCGCCGTCATTGCCCGTGACATGAGCTGGCTGACCCAGGTCGGCACCGACCCGGCGGCGACAGAGGCGGCCATCCTGTCGGTCACCACCGAGATTCTCTTCATCATGGCCGTGCTGCTCGGCCTTTCAGTCAACCTGATCGTCTCCTATTCCCGCAACCTCAAGCTGCTGTTTGCAAACGAAACCGGCGTATTGGAACGCGTGAGCCGGGGGGATTTGAGCCGGATGGTGCCGGTCGCCACGCGCGATGAGTTCGGCCTGATCGCCGGCCACACGAACTCCATGATCGAAGGCCTGCGCCACCGCCTGCAACTGCTCGACGCGCTGAAGATGGCCGAGGAAGTGCAGCGCACCCTGCTGCCGGCAGGCCCGCCGGAGGTCGCGGGGGTGGACCTTTCCGGAACCAGCATCTACTGCTACGAAATCGGCGGGGACTACTACGATTACCTGCGGCTGCCCGCAGGCCGTTGGGGCATCGTGGTGGCGGACGTGTCCGGGCACGGCATCGACGCGGCGCTCTTCATGGCCGCAGCACAGAGCCTTCATGCTATCCGCGGCGCAGGGCTTCAGCAGCCCGGCCGGTCTGGTGCGGGATATAAACCGACATCTGACCCGGGACAGTACTCCCACCTCGCAATTCATGAGCCTGTTCTTTCTCGAGATCGACCCGGCTGAAAAAACCCTGCGCTGGGTGCGGGCGGGCCATGAGCCGGCCTGCGTGTTCAACCCTGCCACCGGGGCTTTTTCCGAACTCGGGGGCGACGGGATGGCGCTCGGGGTGGTCGCGGATGCCGATTACAAGGAATACAGCTCAGGCGGGATGGGAGCCGGGGACAGTCGTCGTCATCGGCACCGACGGCATCACCGAAACCCGCGACCCTTCCGGCGAGTTTTTCGGCAGCGCTCGGCTCAGGGACGTCATCCGGGAGCATGCGGCAGCGCCGGCGGGTGGCATCCAGTCAGCCGTGATCGAAGCGGTTAATGCCTACCGCGGTGAATCCCGGCAGGAGGACGACGTCACGCTGGCGGTAATAAAGCTTCTGTGAGCTCAACAGGGTGTTGAAAAACAAGCATCGGGCCGTCAGCCAATGCGACTATCGGCTGGAGGCCAGGAGGCTGGGATGCCAGGAGGCTAAAAAAAGGCAGAAACGGTTCTGCTTCAAGCTTCCCAGCATCATAGCCTCCCAGCTTCCCACCCTTCTATGTTCGGACATAAACCGCATTTACAAAAGCCGCACAACGCCGGATCACGGCGCCAGACGCCGTTTTTCAACATCCTGTTAACGTATCGCTCAACTCGGTTCCCAAAAACTATCCAGATACGCATACAGTGCGGGTGAGCCGCCCGTGTGCACGAACAGCACGTTCTCCGTTTTCTTAAAAAACCCTTTGCGCACCAGGTCGATCAGCCCGGCCATGGCCTTGCCCGTGTACACCGGGTCGAGCAGAACCGCTTCGGTGCGCGCCAGAAGTTTCACCGCCTCGACCATGCCGGGGGTCGGGATGGAATAGCCTGCGCCCACGTAATCCCCGAAGCAGAGCACGGCATCCCGCGGCACGTCGCCGTCCATACCGGCCAGGGCAGCGGTCTCCTTCGTCAGCCGGAAGACGAGCTCTTCCTGCTGGGTCTTGGTTCGGCTCACGTTGATCCCGACGACCGGAATGCGGCTGCGGGTTCCCCAGAAGCCCGTCAGAAGGCCGGCATGGGTGCCCGCACTGCCGCTTGCGCATACCACCCGGTCGATCCGCAGCCCCATGTCGAAGGCCTGGGAGATAATCTCCTGAGCGCAGGCGGCATACCCCAGCGCCCCCAGCGGGTTGGACGCTCCCCCGGGAATGATGTACGGCCGCCTGCCCTGCGCCTTCGCCGCATCGGCCATGGCCTGCATTGCCTGCGGCATGTCGGATCCGCCGGGGACCACCTGGATTCGGTCCACTCCCATGAGACGGTACAGAAAGTTGTTGCCGCTCGCCTGGGGCTTGAAGCTGCCCGGCACACGCTCCTCCAGGACCAGCCCGCACTTGAGTCCCTCCCGCACGGCCGCGGCCAGCGTCAGGCGGCAGTGGTTGGACTGCACGGCGCCGCAGGTGACGAGATAATCCGCGCCCTGGGCCAGGGCGTCCGCCACCACGAACTCCAGCTTGCGGATCTTGTTCCCGCCGGCGGCGAACCCCAGCTGATCGTCGCGTTTGATGAAGAGGTTCGCACCCCCAGGGTCTGGGTCAGGCGCGCCAAGGGTTGCAACGGTGTGGGGCCGTCGGCATAGCGGCGGCGCGGAAAGCGTGATAGGTTCATAATTCAATCCTCCTTAGATTTCGATGGCTTCGTAAAAAACCCAATTTCGGCGTTCCGCTTCATCCCGCAGTCGCTGCGGCGTACTTTAAGTACGCCTCACTCCGCGAAATTGTTTGCTTGCGCAAACGTAACGCTGCCAGCACTGGCGTGCTTTTGTCTTTTCGGCTGCCGGCCGAAAATCCAAGCCACCCGCGCGGCGGGTGGTCGTTAGGGCGCGCGCCTTGAACTTGGGCTTTTTACAAAGCCATAGATTGTAATGACTTTTTACGAGTCCGCCAGTTTTCGATTTCGAAAAGGCAGAAAAGATCTTGCTCAAAGCTTCCCAGCTTCCCATCTTCTCAGCCTTCTATCTTCGGACATAATACCCATTTGCAAAAGCTGCACAACGCCGGACCACGGCCTTAGACGCCGTTTTTCAACACCCTGTCAAAGGGGTGTGCGCCCGGCGGCGACGATGGCCGCCCGGGCCAGAAGCGTCAGGGTGTCGAACACCGGTACGTCCAGATCCCCGGCCTTCAGAACCAGCGGGATTTCTGTGCAGCCCAGGACGATGCCCTGCGCCCCGGCGGCGACGAGCCGTCCGGCCACCTCCCGCAAATCGTTGCCGATCACCGAGCGGCTGCGCACGGCCCCCGCGTTCTTGATGTCGTAAATCGCAGCCATGACCCGCTTCTGGTCGTCGGGGCCCGGCGCGAGCGTCTCGATCCGGTCCTGCGCCAGCCGGGCCTGGAAGCGGCCGCCGGCGACGGTCCCGCTCGTGCCCAAAAGCCCGACCACCGTGAAGCTGGGGTGCTCCCGGCGGATGTGCTCGGCGGTAACGTCGAACATGGAGACTACCGGCAGACCGACCCTGCCCCTCAACTCCTCCAGGAAAAAGTGGGCCGACACGCAGGGGATGACCACGAAATCCGCTCCCGCCCGCTGCAGGGCCTCCACCCCGGCGGCCATCACGGGCACGGGCGACTCGCCGCCGCGCAGGATGGCGGCGGTGCGGTCCGGCACCCGGGGATTGGAGTCGATGACCACCCGCAGGTGGTCCTGGTCCTTCGCGGCCGGCGTGTTGGCGATGATCTTGCCGAAGAGATCCAGCGTGGCCTCCGGGCCCATACCGCCCAATATGCCGATGGTCTTGTCTGTCATATTCTCCACTTCTACAAATTTTAATGAGGCTTACTCAAATTACGCCGCAGCGACAGCGGGATGAAGCGCAACGCCGAAATTGGTTTTTCTACGAAACCATCCAAACATGAAACACCTATTCGGCTCTGAAATCAAGCGGCCTTTTTGCCTCTTTGACGATTTCGCTTCATACGGTATGGGTGTATCTCATTGTGGTTCTGCCATCGCTCAAAACCGGCTGTTAGCCAAGGTGACTATCGGCTGGAGGCCATGAGGCTGGGATGCCAGGAGGCTAAAAAAGGCAGAAACGGTTCTGCTTCAAGCTTCCCAGCATCCTAGCCTCCCAGCTTCCCAGCCTTCTATGTTCAGACCTAAAACGCATTTACAAAAGCCGCACAACGCCGGCATCGGCCGAAGGACGCCATCTATGGATGGCCACCATCTAAAAAATTCTTGTCAACGCCTTCCCAAGTAGTGTAATCGAATTGCCAGTCATCCCAACCACTAAAAGGGGTTAGAAGTTCCCGAGCACTGAGCGTTGAGCCCTTTAAGAGCACGCATATTCTTTCGCCTCTATAGAGAACGCCGGAAACCACATAATCACTTGTTAGTGTCCATCCAGAAATGGTGGATTTCGGTTCAGGCCAAGGCCGCAGCGATTTCGCAACCGCAGGCGTAGTGAGGCTACGCCGAGGATTGCGAAGAGCGAGAACGCTGGCATGGACCGAAAGACGCCGTTTATGGATGGACACTTGTCAGGCAGTCAAGGGCTGCCGAGCTAAGCCGAGGAGCCTTGTGGACGAATTCAAGCCAGCACCCCTGAAGCCCACCATTTCCGTAGCGGATCTGGAGAAGCTCGACATTCGAGTCGGCACCATCGTCGCCGTCGACGACGTACCCAAGTCCGCCAAGCTACTCCGTCTGACGGTCGACTTCGGCGATCACCGGCGCACGATTCTGGCGGGCATGAAGGCCGAGCGGTCGAAGCCCCAGGAGCTCGTTGGTCGTCAGGCCCTGTTCGTGGTCAATCTCGAGCCCCGGCGGATGGCCAGCGAAGTGTCGGAAGGCATGCTGTTCGACATTGGCTACGCCGATGGGGTCCTGCCGGCGCTGGCCACCCCTGAGCGTCCCGTGCCAAACGGTGTCAGGGCAGGATAGGCACTCGGGAGTAGGATCCAGCCGTCCAACACTCTATCTTGTGTAAAATATTCGCAAAAATTTTTTCAACCCACCTAACACGGCATGGAGCCGACGGCGCGAGCGAACTTCGGCGCGCCGCGGCTGATACCTTGAATCCACGCCAACAAGTGTGATCTATGCATCGAGATCCGCTTTTTCCTGGTGGAAAAAAACCGAGACCGCTCTCAGGAGTTTTCCCCAAGAGGCTTTTTCGCTTGATCATGCGTATAGGAGCCCAACGCCCCAAACAGCAGCAGACCTCATCTTCGCATCTTTTTTGCCCAAACCTTCAAGGTCCGGCCCAAATTTAAGCTCGCTTTCCACGTCATATTTTCATATAATATAACAAAGTTTAATTCTTAACATAATTTCCGCATCTATCAGATCATCATTCCATTCGCCGGGCACTCCACCGCTTATAATGGCCATATCAAGCTAATATTAGCCGGTATCGATTTGTATTGAAAGGCTGTTGTGGATACAAATGTTTATAGGAAAAAAGTTAAGAAAGCAAATCGCAAATTCGTTCAAATTCGAATTGTTTGGGCTTTCCTTCAATTTAAAAAGGCTTTTCGAAGTTTAAGGTTCTTGTAATACTCGTCGTGCAGATTATGGTCTTTTTCCTCAACAGCATAATCTAACAAATCCCTTTCAAGCTGATTTGCCTTTTCGTCACTCAACGAATAGGCTAACATTAGGTATACTTCTCTAAAACGTTGATCTTTCATTAGCGCCTTTTGCCTCTCCTCGTTATCTACAAATGTAATACTTATAAAATAATCCATTATCTTTTCATGCCTAAAATACCATATAGTTTTGGAACTATTATCTCCAACAGCTTTAGTACGCTTCAACACCATCTTATATTTTTTTAATGCAAATAATTCTTCGTTAAAATCATCATTTAACTCATATTGTTGCTCTAATTTCATATTAAATACATATTCAGAAAATCTTTTTAATGGAAATGGGTAATCAGCATGCGTCTCTTCATAATAGCTCTTTGCAAGCTTAAATTGTTGCTGTTGCAAACTGAAGAGGTTGGGAGAGATTTTTTGGCTAATTAATTGTGAAGCTGTAGTCAAATCCATTAAATTAAAAATCGTTTTAATTAAATAATCTGAGATTTGTTCTGATTCATAAACACGATAATTATGCGATAGCCAAGAATCAACCGCGGAGTCATATTCGTTTTCACTTATTTCTAAATCATCAAAAGTCTTCAATCTTGACTTCATAAATGTTCCAATTTCACTAAAAGAAATTGGCAGAAATTCATAAACTATCGCATGTGACGGAGGTTCCCAGGATATTGATTGTGTTGCAATTAGAGAATTACATTTCTTATTACCAGTTAGAAAGGTCGAAATTTTTGCCCTTGTGTCAGCGTCAGCCTCATTAAGACCATCAATTATTAGATTCATCGATCCGCTGTAGACCAGAGCTTTCAAAAAATTTATGTCCTTGCTAATTCCAGGAAGTTTTTTTTGAATCGCTTCTATTATGCCCCCCTTGCATTTATCCGCCAACAAATATACATTAATTTTTTTAGATTTGCTTAGAAAATATTTAATAAACAGCGATTTTCGCGCGATTCGATTTTGACCGTCACAGTGGCCAGTAAATCTCCCGAAAAACTAAAAATGATATGATTTCAATAGGTTCACAACCCGCCGTATCCGTAGACCTTATATCAAATGACGTTTATATTCCAACTATCCGGCTGTTTAAATCCCTTCTGCAAGATTCAATCGCCAGCGGCAGCCTGGCGCTGATTCCCGTTGGAGCTCATATAATATGGGCTCTACAAGGTTTTCAATACTGCGCCAACCTTTTTGCCCACGCGCCTCGCTGGCATTTTAATAATTTAGATATTGACATCATAACCGCCAAAGCGTATAAGCTCGATATGCGCGATGAGAGCTTCTTCCTCCGGCCCGTCCACGAATGGCAGCGCCGCTATGAGGCCCTGCGAGCCTCCTTTGTCGAACGGCTGCCCGCCCGTATCATCGCCGAGCGTTTCGGCTACTCCCTATCCTATGTGCACCTGCTCCGGCACCTGTTCACCTACCAGAAGATCGACTTCTCCGAACCCGTCCCCGAGGGCAAGGCCAACCGCCGCCGACTCGACTCCGCGCTCAAGGCCAAAATCTGCAACTGGCGTGAGCAGCGGCTGTCGGCCGGAGAGATCACTGCCCTCTTGTCCGAAGAAGGGGTTGAAATCTCGGTGCGCACCATCGAGCGGGTGCTGGCCGAAGAGGGCTTCCCCAGACTGCCCCGAAGAAGCCGCCTGAAGCTCGGGCTGACGGTTAAGGGTGTCAGGTGCCGGCCGTGGCAGAGAAGCTTGAGCTTGCCGAGATGCCCAAGAGTTCCTGGGAGTCGGAGGCCGCCGGCGTGTTGTTGTTTGCCCCCTTCATCGACCAGCTCAACCTGCCCAAGGTCGTGGAGGAGGCCGGCTTGCCCGGCACAAAAACGATCCCCGCCCTGAGCTATTTTTTATCCTTTCTCGCCCTCAAGCTGATCGGCACCGAGCGCTACGCGCATCTCACCGAGCATGCCTTCGATCCGGGCCTGGGTCTTTTTGCCGGTCTCAATGTGTTGCCCAAGTGCACGGCGATGTCCACCTACTCCTACCGCCTGGATGCGGTCCACCTGTTGCGTCTGCAGCAGAGCTTCGTCAAACAGGCCGCCCGGCTGCGGCTCTATGAGGCGGATCTGATCAATCTGGACTTCCACACCATCCCCCACTACGGGGAGCAATCGGTTCTGGAGAACCACTGGGCCGGCTCCCGCAACAAGGCCATGAAGGGGGCGCTGGCCTTGTTTGCCCAGGATGCCGCCTCCAAGCTCATCCTTTACACTGCAGCCGACATCCAACGCGACGAGGCCAGCGAGCAGGTCCTGGCTTTTCTCTCCTTCTGGAGAAAGCAGCAGCGGGGGCTTAAACCCACCTTCGTCTTCGACTCCAAGTTCACCAGCTATGCCAATCTCTCGGAGCTAAACCGCGCCGGGGTTCACTTCATCACTCTGCGGCGCCGGGGAAAATCCATGGTCGAGTGCCTGGAGGCGCTCTCCCCTTGGCAGCGTATCCATATCCCCCACGGCAAGCGAAAGTACCCCAACCCGATCGTCCATGAATCGACCATCACGCTGCCCGATTACCAGGGGGAGCTGCGGCAGGTAATCATCCGCGGCAATGGGCGTGAAAAGCCTGCCTTTCTCATCTCCAATGACTTCGCCACCCCCACCGAGCTGCTCGTGGGCAACTATGCCCGTCGCTGGCGGGTGGAGAATGTGATCGCCGAGGCCGTCAAGTTCTTCAACCTCAATGCGCTATCCTCCCCCATCCTGGTGAAGGTGCACTTTGACGTGGTCATGACCATGATCGCCGATACGCTCTACAGCCTTTTGGCCAGGAAGCTACGGGGATTTGAAGCCTGTGACGCCGCCAAGATCTATCGGCTCTTCGTCAAGGGCAAGGCCCGGGTCAGCTTTCCGCCGCCAGAGAGCTTACCGTCACTTTCCCGCGGCACGGCCCATAATCCGATCCTGCGCAACGTGGCCTGGCACCAATTGCCCCAATCCCTTTCGTGGCTGAACGGAGCCGAGTTGGAACTCCGGTTCAAATGACACCGGGGGCCTCAAAACCTTATATTTGTGTGACGCTTAAACGGGCGCGAAAATCGC